>NZ_SOHM01000012.1 GCF_004403945.1 Cryobacterium lactosi
GAAATGTCCATGCGGACGTCCTTTTCCCCGCCCTGAGCCGGCCCATGATGAAACGATGATCTGTCTCACCACAGGCTGACACTCAGGGCACACCGGGCGCAATTGTCCGCATCGGCAACGGTTGCGGCCGGATCGGCCGGCGCGCTGGCTAGGCGACGGTGGTGCCGAAGAGCAGGCCGAGCAGGTAGGTCACCCCGGCGGCGCCGAGGCCGATCACGAGTTGGCGCAGGGCCCGCTTGAGCGGCGGCCCGCCGGAGAGCAGCCCGACAACGGCGCCGGTGGCCAGGAGCGCCAGGCCCACGAGCACGGCCGCGACGACGATCGCGGCGACACCCTGCATGCCGAACAGGTAGGGAAGCACCGGTAGCAACGCCCCGGAGGCGAAGAAGCAGAAGCTGGAGATCGCGGCGCCCGCACCGGTGCCGATGGCCTCGTGCTCGTCGACGGTGGGTGCCGCCGCTGCGTTCAGCCGGCTCACATCAAGCGCACCGGTGGCCACAGCCACGGTGCGCAGCACCTCGCGGGCGTGCACCTCGGCGTCCTCCGGCGTCATGCCCTGGGCGCGGTAGACCAGGGTCAGCTCGTTGGCGGCCTCGTCAAGGTGCGAGAGCACGCTCCGGGTGGCCGGGTTCGGGGTGGATGCCTCGAGGAGTTCTCGTTGCGAGCGCACCGACACGTACTCCCCCGCACCCATCGACAGGGCGCCGGCCAAAAGGCCGGCGATGCCGGTGAAGAGGATCGTGGCGGTGGGCACACCGGTCGCGCCGATGCCCAGCACCAGGGCGAGGTTGCTCACCAGGCCGTCGTTGACGCCGAACACCGCTGCCCGGAAGGTGCCGGACAAGCGCTGGCGACCGCGGGCGGCGAGTCCGCGCACGACCTCCTCGTGAATGCGCTCGTCAGCGGCCATGGCGCTGGTGGCGTCGGCGTCGCCGTCGTAGGGCGATCTGGCCTCGGCGCGCTGCGCGAGCGCGAGCACGAAGACCGAACCGAACCGGCGCGCCAGCAGCCCAAGCACCCGGGTGCGCAGGGCGCCCTTCCGGGGGGCTCCGACCCTGTCGCCGAGCAGGGCGCGCCAATGAGCTTCGTGCCGGCCCTCGGCGTCGGCGAGGGCGAGTAGGATCTCGCGTTCCTCACCGCTCCGCCGCCCGGCCAGGTCGCGGTAGACCGCGGCTTCGGCCTGTTCATCGGCCAGATACCGGCGCCAGCGACGGATGTCGGCCTCTGGCGGCTGGTTCTGGTCGGCCACGGCGATCACGATTCCGGAGCTGCCTCGAGCGAGCGCTGCGACACCCGGGCCGACTCGTGCGGGCCGCTGCCGTCGAGGCCGTAGAACGGCTCCTCGAAGTGCACCACCCACACCGCTTCCTTGCCCACGACGGGGGCGTAGAGCGCCGAGCCGACCAATTCACCCGGCGCCGTGATGACCCCGATCGGGTCCTCCACCATAGAGTCCGGGTAGCGGCTGCGGTCCAGTCGCACCACCACCTGCATCCCGACGCCGAACGCGCCGGCCGCCCCTGTGGGTGCGGCTGCCTGCGCGTCCGCTGGGCGGCGCTTGAAGAGGGCCATTACTCTGCCGGTTCCGCGGGTGCCTGCTCCACGGGCGCGCTGCCGGCGCGTTCGAGCACGAGCTCGCGCACCCTGGCGGCATCCGCCTGGCCGCGCATGGCCTTCATGACCGCGCCGATGACGGCACCGGCGGCCTGCACCTTGCCGTCGCGGATCTTCGCGAGCACGTCGGGCTGGGAGGCAAGGGCCTCGTCGATGGCCGCGATCAGGGGGCCGTCGTCGCTGACCACGGCCAGGCCGCGGCTGGCGACGACCTCGCTGGGCGTGCCCTCGCCGGCGATGACGCCCTCGAGCACCTGGCGGGCCAGACGGTCGGTGAGCGTGCCGTCGGTGATCAGGGCGATCAGCGCGGCGACCTGCGCCGGCGTCACGAGGCTCTCGGCGGTGACGCCGGCGGCGTTGGCCAGGCGGGCGATCTCGCCGGTCCACCATTTGCGGGCGGCCTGAGCGGGCGCGCCCGCGGCGATGGTGGCCTCCATGACGTCGAGGAGGTCGGAGTTGACGACGTCCTGGAACTCGAGGTTCACGAAGCCCCAGTCGGCCTGCAGGCGCTTGCGGCGGGCCGCGGGCGGCTCGGGCAGGGTGGCGCGCAGCTCTTCGACCCAGGCGCGCGACGGGGCGACGGGCACCAGGTCGGGCTCGGGGAAGTAGCGGTAGTCGTCGGCGTCGCTCTTGGGCCGGCCGGCGCTGGTGACGCCGGTGTCCTCGTGCCAGTGCCGGGTCTCCTGCGTGATGGTGCCGCCCGCGGTGAGCAGCGCCGCCTGGCGCTGGATCTCGTAGCGCACGGCACGTTCGACGCTGCGCAGCGAGTTGACGTTCTTGGTCTCGGTGCGGGTGCCCAGGATGTTGGAGCCGCGCGGGCGGAGCGACACGTTCGCGTCGCAGCGCACGTTGCCCTCTTCCATCCGCGCGTTGGAGACGCCGAGCGCCTTGACGATCTCGCGGATGGCGGCGACGTAGGTCTTGCCGATCTCCGGCGCGTCGGCCTCGGCGCCCTCGATCATCTGGGTGACGATCTCCACCAGCGGCACGCCGCCGCGGTTGTAGTCGACCAGCGAGTAGTCGGCGCCCTGGATGCGTCCGGCCGCGCCGCCCATGTGGGTGAGCTTGCCGGCGTCGTCCTCCATGTGGGCGCGCTCGATGTCCACGGTGACCTGGCGGCCGCTCTCCAGCTCGATGGTGAGCTGGCCGTTGAACGCGATCGGCTCGTCGTACTGCGAGGTCTGGAAGTTCTTCGCGGTGTCGGGGTAGAAGTAGTTCTTGCGGGCGAACCGGCTGGTCTCGGCGATCTCGCAGCCGAGGGCCAGTCCTAAGCGGATCGAGGACTCGATGGCCTGCCGGTTCACCTGGGGTAGCCCGCCGGGCAGGCCCAGGCAGGTGGGGCAGGTGTTGGTGTTGGCCCCTGAGCCGAATTCGTTGGCACAGCCGCAGAACATCTTGGTCTTGGTGTTGAGTTCGACGTGCACCTCGAAGCCGAGCACCGGCTCGAACAGTTCGAGGGCCTTGTCGTAGTCCATCAATTCGGCTTTCGCCATCAGACGGCTCCCCCTTCGGTTGCGAACATTTCGGTGTTGGCCAGCGCGGGCGCCCGGCTGAGCAGGGTGTGCCCCCAGTGCGCCTCGAGCAGCTGCTCGACGGCGGCGCCGAAGGTGTACAGGCGGGCATCCGCGCGGGCGGGGGCCATCACCTGCAGGCCGACCGGCAGGCCGTCTTCGGGCGCGAGGCCCATCGGCAGGCTCATGCCGGGGATGCCGGCCAGGTTGGCCGGGATGGTGGTGATGTCGTTGAGGTACATCGCCATCGGGTCGTCCATCTTCTCGCCGAACTTGAACGCCGTGGTGGGCGCGGTGGGCGAGACGAGCAGGTCGACCTTGTCGAACGCGGCCGTGAAGTCGCGCTGGATGAGTGTGCGCACCTTCTGGGCGCTGCCGTAGTAGGCGTCGTAGTAGCCGGCGCTGAGGGCGTAGGTGCCCAGGATGATGCGGCGCTTGACCTCGTCACCGAACCCGGCGTCGCGGGTGGCGGCCATGACACGCTCGCTGGTGAGCGGGCCGTCTTCGGGGTTGACCCGGATGCCGAAGCGCACGGAGTCGAAGCGGGCCAGGTTGCTGGAGGCCTCGGCGGGCAGGATCAGGTAGTAGGCGGACACCGCGTACTCGAAGTTCGGGGCGCTCACCTCGCTGACGATGGCGCCGGCGGCGGAGAGCAGGGCCAGGGTTTCCTCGAAGCGCTGCTTGACACCGGCCTGGAAGCCCGCGCCGTTGAGTTCCTTGATCACGCCGATTCGCACGCCCGTCAGGGCACCGTCCTTCAGCCCCGCCTGAGCGGCGGCGGCCATCGACGGCCAGGCATCCGTCAGCGAGGTGGAGTCGAGCGGGTCGTGGCCGCCGATCACGTCGTGCAGCAGAGCCGCGTCGAGAACGGTGCGGGTGACCGGGCCGACCTGGTCGAGCGAGGAGGCCAGTGCGATCGCACCGTAGCGGGACACCCCACCGTAGGTGGGCTTGACGCCGACGGAGCCGGTGACGGCGGCTGGCTGGCGGATCGAGCCGCCGGTGTCGCTGCCGAGCGCCAGCGGCGCCTCGAACGCGGCGACGGCGGCCGCGGAGCCACCGCCTGAGCCCCCGGGGATCCGGTCCAGGTCCCACGGGTTGTGGGTGGGGCCGTAGGCGGAGTGCTCGGTGGAGGAGCCCATCGCGAACTCGTCCATGTTGGTCTTGCCCAGTGGGATCAGGTCGGCGGCGCGGATGCGGCGGACCACGGTGGCGTCGTACGGCGGGATCCAGCCCTCCAGGATCTTCGATCCGGAGGTGGTGGGCATGTCGTGGGTGGCGAGCACGTCCTTGATGGCGATGGGCACACCGGCCAGCGGGCCGAGCTTCTCGCCGGCGGCGCGGCGGGCGTCGACCCGGGCCGCGGTGGCGAGGGCGGCATCGCGGGCCACGTGCAGGAACGCGTGCACGTCAGGGTCGACGGCGTCGATGTGGTCCAGGTGCGCGCGGGTGACGTCGACGGAGCTGACCGAGCCGTCGGCGAGCAGGCCGGCCAGTGCGGCGGCGGTCTGGTTGATGAGGTTGGTCACTGGGGTTACTCCTCGTCCAGGATGGCGGGCACGCGGAACTTGTCACCGGCACGGTCGGGGGCGCCTGACAGGGCCTGGTCGACGGTGAGCGACGGCACGACGACGTCGTCGCGGAACACATTGGTCAGCGGCATAGGGTGGCTGGTCGCGGGAACGTCGGGCGTGGCGACCTCGGCGACCTTGGCGACAGAGTCGACGATCTGGCCGAGTTCGACCGTGAGGCGATCGATTTCTGCCGAGCTGAGGTCGATCCGGGCGAGGTTTGCCAGATGGGCAACCTGCTCGGCCGTGATTTCAGACATGAAACTCCCAAGAAAATCGAAGCGGAAGCCTCAATTCTATTCAATGCCGTCGGTGGCCAGGTCCGCGTTGTCGGTGCCGATCAGCGCCATGTTGTGCAGGGACTCGCTTCCGGGCTTGAAATAGTCGTTGTGACCGATGGATCCGTCGAGCCAGTCACCGGTCACAGCGTCGGCCGCGCCGCTCACGCCGAGGGCCCTGGCGCCGTAGGACGACGCGCCGGGATCGCTGCCGAAGAACGCCGAGTTCACGGCGGGATCCCAGTCGGCCTTGCCGACGAAGACGTTCCCGCCCGCGACCTTGAGCCGGTCGGCGGACTGGATCTCGCTGCCCGGTGATCCGACGACGACAAGAGCGTCGACCTCCACCGAGCCGTTGGCCAGCGCCATGAGCGACACCGTCGAGCCGTAGGAGTGCGCGAACACCGAGATGAACGGCTGGTCGCCTCCCCTGCTGGCGCGCACACCCGCCCAGGAGGTTTCGAGGAAGCCGGCACCGGCCACCGCCCGGTCGCGCCCTCCGACGGAGAACAGGTCAGGCGCTTCGTAGCCGATCCAGGCGATCGTGGCGACGGTCGTGGCGCGGGTCGCCACGGCATCCGGGTACCCGGTCACGAGCCTGACCGGGTTGCTGCCGGCGGCTGTGACGGGCGCGTGGACGGATGCGGTCTGGGCGGTCGCGGGCTCGGAGGATGCGGGGGCTCCGTCGCGGACGGCCAGCACGGCCATCTCTTCGCGGTAGACGTCGTCGGCCACGGTGGTCCAGTTCACCATTTGAGGCTCGACCTGATAGTTCATTCCCGGCACCAGGTAGCCGATGTAGTCGGCGGTGTCCGGGTTGCCCAGGGCGATGGCCGCCCGGCCGGACCCCGACGTGTCGAGCAGGATCAGGCTGCGCTTGGGTCCGCCATCGCTGGGGTGCAGGGCCAGAGATACCTGGGTGAGCATGGCGACCAGACGGGTCTGCCGGTTTGCGTCGGCATCCGACAGGTTGCCTTCGAGGGCCCGATTGGCCTCGACGAGGGATTCGCGCAGGTAGTTCTCGTTGGCGCGGCTGCGCTGGGCCAGTGGCACACCGTCGAGGTTTCCGACCAATCGCGGTGTCGCGGCGGCGAGGGTGGCCCGCTGGATGGGATCCAGCAGCGTCCACCAGGCCGACACCACGCTGGCTTCGGGCGGGGCGGTGAGCAACGTGTCAATGTGGGTGGGGTACTCGGCGGCGAATCCGGCCAGGTCGGCCAGGGCGAGGTGGGACATGCCCACGAGCAGGTTCGACCCGGCCATGGTGCGCAGTTTGGCGGCGTCGATGTCGACGGCGGCGGCGGCCTGCACCTCGAGTTGGGTCCAGGCGGGCGAGGCGCCCACATCACCCTGACGGTCCGAGACTCGGGTGGACACGGTCTGGTGCACGCTGATCTGGGTGTATTCGGGCATGGAAACGGGCCCGCTCAGCCCGGCCAGGGCGAGCGAGGCTGTCACCAGTGCAGCGGCCTCGAATAGCACGACGCGTCCCGTCCCCTCCCGAACGAATGAGTAGCATGCAGACTCAGCGCCACTGGTAAGTCCTGCGCCTCTTAGCCTATCGAGCCGCAGGGGGTCTCAATGCCCCTCATTCAGGGTGATCGGGGGCCCGAGAGCCCGATTTCAGCCCAGTGTTTCCGGCAGGTTTCCGGCTCGGGCCCATCCGGCACCCTTGAGGTGAATTTCAGGGGTTCAGAGGATGAGGCTGACCCCGATCAGGCCCGCGATCAGAACGACCACTCCGAGCAGCAGGCCGGTCGCCCGGCCGATGCGACGCCGGCTGACGGTGCCAGGGCGGAAGGCTGATCGTGACACCCGGTCCAGGTTGGGAAACAGCGCCTGGAACGGCGGTTCGCGCGGCTCCAGGAGCTGGGGCGCGGCGGGTTCCTCGGTTGGTCGGTCATCGTCCTTGATGGGATCCATGCCCTCAGCCTAGTAATGGGGCGTTGGCCCGGCCTGGTTGCCACGGGTCGGGGGCGGGCGGGGGCAGGTCAGCCGGCGGCGAGTTCGGCGAGGAGCGCGCTCTCGTCGGCGTCGGCGAGCCCGGCCCGGCGGGGGCCCTCCGGCACTCGGCGGCGTTCCCAGCGCAGGGTGTCGGCCAGGGTCTGGGCCAGCGGGCGGGTGACCAGTCCCGCTGCACGGGCCGCGGCGCTGTCCCTGGCGTTGAAGCCGGCGTAGTCGGGCAGCGGCAGCCAGAGCGGCAGGGATCGGGGCCCCGACCACGGCCCGACCTTGTGATCGAGCAGCCATTGGGCGGCGGCGCCGACGATCGGGCCGGTGTGACCGGCCACGGCTCGTGCCACCGCGAGGTGCTCGGCCAGCGTCACGGTCTCGCCCGTCGCATTGAAGATGCCGGTGGTGCCGTCCTCGCCCGCATCGACGATCCACTCGGCCAGGTCCCGCACGTCGATCAGTTGCGCCAGAAGGCCCGGCGTGTCCGGAACCAGCACGCTCCCGTCGGCGCCTGCGGGTTCGCTGAACCGCAACGGCCAGTAGCCGCTGCGGTCGGACAGGTCGCCGGGGCCCCCGATCAGGCCCGACCTGATGATCAGAGACCTGCCGGCACCGAACCGCTCCAGCACCCGGTTTTCGCAGGCCACCTTGGCCTCGCCGTAGGAGTCCATCGACTCCATGACGTCGCCCGGCAGCGCCTCGAGCAGGTGCCCGCGCTCGTCCTGCCCGGGGGTGGCGGCGTCGGCGTACACGTTTCCCGACGACACGAAGGTGTACGAGCCGGCGCGCTCCCCGAGCGCCTGCACGGCGTCGGTCACCTGTCCCGGCTGCCTGGACACATCCACGACCACATCCCAGTCCTCCGAAGCGACCTGCGCATACGCATCCGGCCGGCTGCGGTCACCCCGCACGAAGCGGATGCCGACCGGCACCTGGCCGGATTCGCCGCGCGCCAGGCAGGTGACTTTGTGGCCGTGGTGCATCGCCGCTGTCGCGATGGTGCTGCCGAGCCAGGCCGTACCGCCGAGAATCAGGAATCGCATGGGGCCAGCTAACCCACTCTGCGCTCCCCACGGCAAGGCAGTTCGCTCTGGGCACAGAGACCGGCCGGGCGCACCGGCCGTTCTCTACGGCTATTCGGTGTCGGTGCTCACAGTGGCCGCGTCCTCCACCTCGGCCGAAGCCGGGGCGTCCGCCGCCGGTGCCAGGCCGTCCGGACCGTGTTCGAGGAGCACCCGGAACTGGTCGGCGTTGATAATACGCACCCCGAGGGCCTCGGCCTTGGCCAATTTGGAGCCGGCGCCGGGGCCGGCGGCCACGAAGTCGGTCTTCTTCGACACGCTGGAGGCGTTCTTGCCGCCGGCGGCGATGATCGCCTCGGCGGCGCCCTCACGGGTGAAGCCCTCCAGAGAGCCGGTTGCCACGACCGTGAGTCCGGTGAGCACTCCCCCTGCCGCGGCTGCGGCGCCGGGCCCCGGGTGCCCGGGGGTCGCGAACTGCACCCCGGCCGCGGCCCAGCGGTCCACGATCTCGCGGTGCCAGTCCACCTCGAACCAGTCGATCACGGCGTCAGCGATGATGCCGCCGACCCCGTCGACCTCGGCGAGCTCGTCGCGGGAGGCCGCGCGAATCGCTTCCAGAGACCCGAAGTGGTTCGCCAGTGCACGTGCGGCCACCGGCCCGACGTGACGGATGTTCAGCGCCACCAGGATGCGCGCCAACGGCTTGGTCTTGGCCAGCTCGATCTCGTTGATCAGCTTCACGGCGTTGGAGGACGGCTGCGGGCCCTCCAGCCCGGCCTTCTTCTCGGCGGCGGTCGGGTTCCGGCGGAACGGGGAGCGCTGGCGCACCGTGCCGTCCTCGTCTTCCCGCGGCAGACCGGTCTCGGCGTCGCGGACCACGACGGTGATCGGTAGCAGGTCGTCGATGGTGAGCTCGAACAGACCCGCCTCTGTGTCCAGTGGCGGGGTTTCCGGCACGGTGGGCTGAGTGAGCGCGGCCGCGGTGACCTCGCCGAGCACCTCGATGTCCAGCGCCCCGCGGGAGCCGATGTGCTCGACCCGGCCGCGCACCTGGGCGGGGCAGCTGCGGGCGTTGGGGCAGCGCAGGTCGATGTCGCCGTCCTTGGCGGCCTTGAGCGCTGTGCCACAGACCGGGCAGTTCTGGGGCATCACGAATTCGCGTTCGGTGCCGTCCCGCAGCTCTACGACCGGGCCGAGAACCTCCGGGATCACGTCGCCGGCCTTCCGCAGCACAACCGTGTCCCCGATCAGCACACCCTTGGCCTTCACGACGTCCTGGTTGTGCAGGGTGGCTTGGCGCACCACGGAACCGGCGACTCGCACGGGTTCCATCACGGCGAACGGGGTGGCCCTGCCGGTGCGGCCGACGCTCACGACGATGTCGAGCAGCTTGGTGTTCACCTGCTCCGGCGGGTACTTGTAGGCGATCGCCCAGCGCGGCGCCCGGTTGGTGGCGCCGAGTTCGTCGTGCAGGGCGAGCTCGTCGACCTTGATCACGATGCCGTCGATCTCGTGCTCCACGCTGCCGCGGTGCTCACCGAAGTACTCGATGAACGCGGATGCCTCAGCCGGCGTCTCGACGACCTTGTAGTGGGTGCTGGTGGGCAGGCCCCATCCGGCCAGCAGGGCGTACACGGCGGACTGGGAGTCGGCGCCGGGGTCCTGCCAGGCGCCGATGCCGTGCACGAGCATCCGCAGCCGGCCGAGCCTGGCCGTCATCAGGGCGAGCTGCTCGGGGTTTTTGCCCTCGGCCTTCTGCCGGAGCGATCCGCTGGCGGCGTTCCGCGGGTTGGCGAAGACCCGTTCTCCCGCGGCGCTCTGGGCGGCGTTCAGTTCCCGGAAGGACTCCACGGGGAAGAACACCTCTCCGCGCACCTCCATCAGCGGCGGATGTCCGGTGCCGGTCAGGCGCGCCGGGATTCCAGGCACGAGGGCGATGTTCTCGGTGACGTCCTCACCGACCACCCCGTCGCCGCGGGTCGCGGCGCTGACGAGCACGCCGTTCTCGTAGCGGAGGTTGATGGCGAGGCCGTCGATCTTGAGTTCGCAGAGGTAGTGCACGGCCCGGTTGGCGCTCACCTGTACCTTGGCCGCCCAGGCCTCGAACTCCTCGATGGAGAACACGTTGTCGAGGCTGAGCATCCGTTCGGCATGCTGCACCGGGTCGAACAGGGTGGTCTCGGCTCGGCCTCCCACAGTCTGGGTGGGGCTGTCCTGGCTGGCCAGTTCAGGGAAGAGCCGTTCGAGTTCTTCGAGGCGATGAATCAGGCCGTCGTACTCGGCGTCGGAGACGATGACCTCGTTGCGCTCGTAGTACGCGTCGCGGGCCTCGAGGATGCGCGTGGTCAGGCCGGCGGCCTCCTCGCCGGCGGCGGCCAGCGCGGCCGCGGGTGACGCTCCGGTCGCGTCAGGCATTGATCGTCGCGGAGTCGGCGGGAACCGGGCCTGCAACGTTGTCGCTCGTGACCGGAACGGCACTGACCGTGCGGTCGATCGTGCACTGGCCGAGCACCCGGGTGCCCACGTAGACCACGGCGGTCTGGCCGGGGGCCACACCGGTCAGCGGTTCGGTCGGCAGGATGCGCAGCTCCGTGTGCGCCTCAACCGGCGGGGTCGCGGTCGGGTCGGCGGGCACGGAGATGACCTGAGCCACAGCGGGCTCGGGATCGGCGTGTGCGCGGATCTGCACGTCGCAGGCGAATTCGATCTCGGGGTGTTCGGGGGCCAGGCCCGCCCAGGTGAACTTGGTTCCGGCGATCTCCTTGATCGCCAGAGCCTCCTTGGGGCCCACGACCACGGTGTTGGTGATCGGGCGCACCTCGAGCACAAAGCGGGGCTTGCCGTCGGCGGCCGGTGTGCCGATCGAGAGACCCTTCCGCTGGCCCACGGTGAATGCCACGGCGCCCTCGTGCTGGCCGAGGGTGTTGCCCTCGCGGTCCAGGATGTCGCCGGTCGCCGGGGGCACCCGCTCGCCGAGCCAGCCGCGGGTGTCGCCGTCGGGGATGAAGCAAATGTCGTAGGAGTCTGGCTTGTTCGCCACCGAGAAGCCGCGTTCGGCGGCCTCTGCGCGCACCTCGGCCTTGGACGGGGTGGCGCCCAGCGGGAACATCGAGTGCGCGAGCTGCTCCTTGGTGAGCACTCCGAGCACGTAGGACTGGTCCTTGGCCCAGGCGCTGGCCCGGTGGAGTTCGCGGTTGCCGTCGGCATCCGTCACGATCGACGCGTAGTGGCCGGTGCAGACGGCGTCGAAGCCGAGTGCGATGGCCTTCTCGAGCAGGGCGGCGAACTTGATCTTCTCGTTGCAGCGCATGCACGGATTGGGCGTGCGGCCAGCGGCGTATTCGGCGATGAAGTCGTCGACCACGTCGAGCTTGAACCGCTCCGAGAAGTCCCACACGTAGTACGGAATGCCGATGATGTTCGCCGCGCGTTGGGCGTCCATCGAGTCTTCGACGGTGCAGCAGCCGCGGCTGCCGGTGCGGAGCGTGCCGGGCATCCGGCTGAGCGCCAGGTGCACCCCGACCACCTCGTGCCCTGCCTCGACCGCGCGGGCTGCGGCCACGGCGGAATCCACCCCACCACTCATAGCTGCAAGAATCTTCACCGGTTAAGTGTACGCACGTGGCGCCGAGTCGGCCATTCCCGCGCCGATGGCCTGCGCCCAAGCGGCCGGCAGGGCCGCAAGCAGGGCGTCGATGTCGGCCTGGGTGGAAGTGCGGCCGAGCGTGATCCGCAGCGCACTGCGGGCCTCGGCTTCGCTTCTGCCCATGGCGCGCAGCACGTGCGAGGGCTCGGGGATACCGGCTTGGCAGGCCGATCCGGTCGACACCGAGACGCCGGCCACGTCAAGCAGGAACAGCAGCGAGTCGCCCTCGCAGCCGGGAAAGGTGAAGTGGGCGTTACCGGGCAGTCGGCCGGCCGGGTCGGGGTCGCCGTTGTACACGGCGGAGGGCACGGCGGCGTGCACTCCGGCGATCACGGCGTCGCGGAGCACTTCGAGGCGTCGACTCTCGCTCTCCAGGTCGGCCGTCATAGCGGTGGCTGCCACGGCGAAGGAGACCGCGGCCGCCACATCCTGGGTGCCGCTGCGCACCTGGCGCTGCTGGCCGCCGCCGTGGATCAACGGAACCACCTGGGCCGTGCGAGAGAGCACCAGGGCGCCGATGCCCACCGGCCCGCCGATCTTGTGCGCCGAGACGCTCAGCGCCGACACCCCGCTGGCGTGCAGGGCGGCGAAGTCGATTGGCAGGTGGCCGTAGGCCGAGATGGCGTCCACATGCACGGGGATTCCCGCTGCCGCGGCGAGCGCCGCCACCCGACGGATCGGTTGAAGCGTGCCCACTTCGTTGTTGGCCGCCAGCAGGGTGATCAGGGCCACGTCGTCGGGGTTGGCGGCGATGGCGGCGGCCAGGGCGTCCAGGTCGATGCGGCCCAGCGCGTCCAGCGGAATCCACTGCACCGTTGCGCCTTCCTGCTGCGCGAGCCATTCCACCGTGTCGACGGTGGCGTGGTGCTCTCCGCCGGGCACCAGGATGCGGGTGCGCGGGGCCCTGGCCCAGTACAGCCCCTTGATGCCCAGGTTCACCGCTTCGGTGCCGCCGCCGGTGAAGACGACCTCGATGGGGTCAGAACCCACACTCGCGGCGACGCGTTCGCGGGCCTCTTCGAGCATCCGTTTGGCGTTCTGCCCCTGGCTGTGAATGGATGCGGGGTTGCCCACGACCGCCATGGCCTCCGCGTATGCGGTGATGGCAGCCGGCAGCATGGGCGCCGTCGCTGCGTGGTCGAGGTACGCGTGGTCAAAGTGCGCCGACATCTTCTCGCCTCCTCGGCTGATTCGAAAGCGCTCCAGGGCGGAGGGTTCCGATGCTGGTCCTTATGCATACTCTGCACTCATTACTCTAGATCTCATGACTCCAGCTGACTCCCTCCGCAATCTGGGCGTCCGCGCTACGAGCAATGGCGGGGAACTCCGCGTCTGGTCCGAACACGCCGACGCCATCGAACTGTGCATTTTTGACCACACCGATCCCAACTGGATCGTGCGCACGGTAGCCATGGTTCGTGACTCCCACAACGTCTGGGTCGGCCGTTCCCGCACCCTCACCGCCGGGCGCCGGTACGGCATCCGGGTATCCGGCCCGGCCGGACCGACACACTCCTTCCACCCGGAGAAAACCCTGATCGACCCGTATGCGCGCGGCTTGGCCCGGGTGGGCCCCGACCAGTGGCAGTCCACGATGGTCGACGGCGGTTTCGACTGGGCGGGAACGGTCAAGCCCAACACGCCGATGGATCACAGCGTGGTCTACGAGGCGCACGTGCGCGGATTGACCAAGCTCAGCGCGGCCATGCCCGTGGAGCTTCGCGGCACCTACGCCGGGCTGGCACACGAGAGCACCATCGCCTACCTCAAAAACCTCGGCGTGACGGCGGTGGAACTGCTGCCCGTGCAGTCGTTCGTCTCCGAACAGCGCCTGATCAAACAGGGCCTGTCGAACTACTGGGGGTACAACACCCTCAACTTCTTCACCCCGCACGCCGACTACGCCACTCAGGCCGCCCAGTCGGAGGGACCTGAGGCGGTCCTCCGCGAGTTCAAGGGCATGGTCAAGCTGCTGCACGAGGCCGGCCTGGAGGTCATCCTCGATGTGGTCTACAACCACACCGCGGAAGAGGGCCCGGCCGGACCGGTCACAAGCCTGCGCGGCATCGACAACGCCACCTACTACCGGCAGAACGCCAAAGGCCACTACATCGATGTGACCGGGTGCGGCAACACCGTCAACTTCGGTCACGATGTGCCCATGCGCCTTGTCCTGGACTCCCTGCGTTATTGGGCCAACGAGGTGCAGATCGACGGGTTCAGGTTCGACCTGGCCGCCACGCTCGGCCGGGACGGAGATGTCAACTACACGCCGGACCACCCCCTGCTCACCGCCATCCGTGACGATCCAGACCTGGCCGGCGTGAAGCTCATCGCCGAACCATGGGATGTGGGCATGGGCGGCTGGCAGACCGGCAACTTCCCGTCCGGCTGGTCGGAGTGGAACGACCGCTACCGCGACCGGATGCGTTCCTTCTGGCTGACCGATGTGGCGGCCGTCCGCAACAACTCCACCTCCGACAGCGGAATCGGCCGGTTCGCGTCCCGCCTCGCCGGGTCGGCCAACACCTTCTCGCTCGAGCGCGGCCCGCTCGCCTCGCTCAACTTCATCACCGCGCACGACGGTTTCACCATGGCCGACCTCACCGCGTACAACGTCAAACACAACGTCGGCAACGGCGAGGCCAACCGGGACGGCACCGACGGGAACAACTCCTTCAACCACGGCGTCGAGGGTCCCACCCGAGACGTCACGATTCTGCGCACCCGGCGCCGGGCGATGCGCAACCTGCTCGGCACCCTGCTGCTCTCCGCGGGGGTCCCGATGCTCACCGCCGGCGACGAGTTCGGTCGGAGCCAGCGCGGCAACAACAACGCCTACTGCCACGACAGCGAGCTCACCTGGCTGGACTGGAATTTCGACGACTGGCAGCAGGACCTGCACCGGGTGAGCCGGCAGCTGCTGGCGCTCCGCCGGGAGAATCCCGCGCTGCGCCCGGTCCGGTTCGGCCGCCCCGGGCAGATCACTCCGAGTGCCAGTCAGATGGACTGGTACAACGCCGCCGGGGCGTCGATGTCTGAGGCCGACTGGAACTCTCCCCAGGAACGCACACTGCAATACCTGGCGGCGAGCACACCCGAGCACGAAGCGTTCAACCGCATCCTGCTGATCGTGCACGGCCTGGAGACTCCCACCGATGTGACCCTGCCGCTGCACTCCGGGGTCTCCGGCTACACGGTGCTGTGGGACTCCAGCCACGACGACATCCGCGAGGTGCAGAACTCCTACGCCCCCGGCGCCCGACTCACCATGCACGCAACCTCGATGCTGCTGCTGCGGGCCGAAGAAGCCCGGGCATGACCAAGCCGGATGCCGGCGGTACCCCCGCCACTCTGGCGTTGGTGCGCGCGGGCATCCGGTTCATCGCCCACCAGTACGCGCACGACGCCGGTCAGAGCGGTGCGGCGGGCGGCTACGGACTCGAGGCCGCAGACAAGCTCGCCCTCGACCCCGATCAGGTGTTCAAAACGCTCCTGGCCGATGCCGACGGCACCCTGGTCGTGGCCGTCGTACCGGTCTCAGGCACACTGGATCTCAAGGCCCTCGCCGCGGCCGTCGGCGCCAAGAAGGCGGCCATGGCCGACCCCACGATCGCCGAACGGAAGACCGGCTACGTGCTCGGCGGCATCAGCCCGATCGGCCAGAAGACCACACTGAGGACCGTGCTCGACGAGACGGCCGAGCTCTACGACACGGTCTTCGTCTCCGGCGGCCGCCGTGGCTTCGACATCGAGATCTCCCCCGCCGATCTCATTGCCGTCACCGGCGCTACGATCGCCGCCATAGCGAGGACCCGATGACCACCCCACCTCGAGGCACCGACCCGACAGAGGACACGATGGCCGCGACCTTCGCCGCTATCGATGCTGAGTTCGTGCCGGACGAGGCGTCCCACCGCGCCCGACGCATTCTGCTCACGATGACCGTGCTGAGCCTGGTCGCGCTGGTCGCCGGTGCGTTCGGAACCTTCGTGGCCTACCTCTATGAGGATCTGCAACAAATCAGCCTCGTCACCCTGGTCCTGACCTCCGGCTTCTACCTCCTGATCGTGAGCGTCTTCCCGATCATCCTGCTGGTCCTGGGCAGTCGGCACCGACACCGGGAAGGCACCCGCGGGGCCGCCAGAGCGGCCACCGTCTGGGGGGTCATCTGCCTGACCCTCGGGCTGTTGGCCGTCGTTCCCACCCTGGTCGGCTCAGCGGCGGAGATCATCGAGGATGCGGCCATCCGAAGCCGTCCGCCCACCGTTACCGAGGCCGAATTCACCCCTGCCGAGCTTCGAGCCCAGGCCGAAACCCTGATCGCGGAGCTGGCAGCGTCGGCGGACGCCGTACCCGCGGCCGTACCGGCTGGCCAGGATCCTCCCGGGCTCATCTCCGAGCCGTGCGAGCTGAGCAATCGCGGCCCCGGCGTGGCCATCGTCAGCCACGACTACCGGTATTACACCCCCGCGCAATCCGTTCTGGCCCTCGACAATGTGGAGGCCTACTGGCGGGCTGCCGGCTACGAGCCTCACCGTCTACGTGGGGACACCGCTGTGGACGGTCTGCCCCCGCAGGTGAGGGTGTCGGGCGGTCCGATCGAGCGGCTGGCTGTGTACGCGCACACCGCCATCACCTCCGACAGCCTCCTCATCGAATACCAATCCATCTGCGTCGCCAAGTAGCGCACGTGCGAGCCGGCGCGGGCGGATCCGGTCAGCTCGCGACGGCGACCAGCCCCATCTCGGCCGGGCTGATCAGCAGGTCGTTGCGTGGCACAACCCGCACCGTGTAACCGAACCCGCCGGCCCGGTCCAACTCGACGGTGCCGGTGAACAGGGTCGGAGCGCCGGGCGTCAGGGTTTCGGGGGCGTCCTGGCTGAGGGCATCGTTGATCGGGACGAGGGCCTGGGTGCTGACATCGCTGAGGTCGTCGCCGCCCGAACTCTTGCCATAGACCACCTGCACCGTCACATCCTCCGGCGCCAGACCGTTCAAATGCACGTGCGCTCGCAGGCGCAGCTCGTCACCCACCTGCGGCACCGGGGCCACGCCGCCGGATTCGACATGCGCAACGGCCACACCGGGCCAGGCATCGACGATCCTGGCCTTCCAGAGGGCCAGTTCGCGGGCCGCCCGGTAGTTGTTGGCCGACAACCTGGCCTCCGCGGCGCCGGCGGGCCGGTACAGCTTCTGCACGTACTCGCGCACCATCCGTCCGGCGTTCAGCTCGGGTGAGAGCCCGACCAGGGTCTGTCGGATGTTGGCGACCCATCGTTCGGGCACGCCGTCGGCGTTCCGGTCGTAGAAGGGCGGCGCCACCTGGTGCTCGATGAGCTCGTACAGCGCCTCGGCCTCGATCCGGTCGCGTTCGGACGGGTTGGTGCTCGCGTCGGCGGACGGGATCGCCCACCCGTTCTGACCGTCGAAGTACTCCGGCCACCAGCCGTCCAGGATCGACAGGTTGAGGGCGCCGTTCAGCGCAGCCTTCATGCCGGAGGTACCGCAGGCCTCCAAGGGGCGCAACGGGTTGTTCAGCCACACGTCCGTGCCCGGGTACATCAGCTGGGCCATGCCGATGTTGTAATCGGGCAGAAAGGCGATGCGGGTGCGCAGTTCGGGTTCCGCGGCGAATTGCACGATCCGCTGGATCAGCCGCTTGCCCTCCTCGTCGGCGGGATGGGACTTGCCGGCGATGACGATCTGCACCGGGTGCTCCGGGTGCAGCAGCAGGGCGCGCAGACGCTCCGGGTCGTGCAGCATCAGGGTGAGGCGCTTGTAGGTGGGCACCCGGCGGGCGAACCCGATGGTGAGCACGTTCGGGTCGAAGACCTGGTTGATCCAGGACGGCACGATACCGCCGGGGTTCTGCACCAGCCAGGCCGCCCCAATCCGGCGGCGGGCGTCCTCAACGAACTGGCGGCGCATGTCACCGCGCACCTCCCAGAGGTCCTGGTCGCTCACCACGGGTGAGGCCCAGTCGGCCGTGGAGGTGTCGGTGGTGCCGAGCCGGTTCGCGGCAAGGGCCTTGAGCGCCGGGTCGGTCCAAGTGGGGGCGTGCACCCCGTTGGTGATCGACGTGATCGGCACCTCACTGGCATCGAAGCCCGGCCACAGACCGCTGAACATTCGCCGGCTCACCTCGCCGTGCAACTTGGAGACGCCGTTGGCGTGCTGGCCGAGCCGGAGGCCCATGATGGCCATGTTGAACACGTCGGGCGACCCGCCCTCGTAGCTCTCCGCGCCGAGACCCAGCAGGTCGTCCACGGCAACACCGGGCAGCAGGTCGGTTTCGAAGTAGCGGCGCACGAGGGAGGTCTCGAACCTGTCGATGCCCGCCGCGACCGGGGTGTGCGTGGTGAAGACGGTGCCGGCCCTGGCCACCTGCAGCGCCTCGGCGAAGCTCAGTCCCTCACCGATCAGGCTGGAGATGCGCTCCAGCCCGAGGAATCCGGCGTGTCCCTCGTTGGTGTGGAATACCTCGGGCTCCGGCCGACCGTTCAGGGTGCTCCACAGCCGAACAGCCCTGGCCCCGCCGATGCCGAGCAGCAGTTCCTGCAGCAGCCGGTGTTCGCCGCCGCCGCCGTAGAGCCGGTCGGTCACCTGGCGCAGCTCGTCGGTGTTCTCCGGGATGTCGGTGTCCAGCATCAGCAGGCGGATGCGGCCGACCCTGGCCTCCCAGACACGGGCGTGCAGGGTGCGGTCCTCCGGCAGCGCCAGGGATACCTGCACGGGCGAGCCGTCGGCCCGGCGCAGCACCGACAGCGGCAGCCCGTCGGGGTCGAGCAGCGGGTAGCTCTCCAACTGCCAGCCGTCGGTGGAGATCGCCTGGCTGAAATAGCCCGCCTTATAGAACAGGCCCACGCCCACCAATGGAACACCCAGGTCAGACGCGCTCTTGAGGTGGTCGCCGGCCAGGATGCCCAGTCCGCCGGAGTACTGCGGCAGCGCGGCCGCGATGCCGAATTCAGGCGAGAAGTAGGCGATCGACGCGGGCTTGTCCCCCTCCAGGCCCTGGTACCAGCGCGGCTCGTCGAGATAGGCCCGCAGATCGTCGCGCACCAGGTTCACACCGGAGACGTAGTCGTGATCCTGGGCGAGTTCCTGCAGCCGGGCAGGGTCGACCGCGCCGAGCAGCGCGACCGGGTCGGTGCCGATCTGTCGCCACAGTTCGGGGGCGATGTGTTCGAACAACTGCCGGGTGGGCTCATGCCACGACCAACGCAGGTTTCCGGCCAGCTCATCAAGCGCGGCCAACGCCTCGGGCAGCACGGCACGGACGGTAAATTTACGGATCGCCTTCACGAATCTCACCTTACGGCCGGCACGTGTCTTACGGGTAACAAACGTGTGCGTGTGCCCCCACCGATTCGGCCCCCGTTCTTGCTACGGTCTTTGTGTGGCTAAGACAGCAAAACGAACCGGTACCGCCCTTTCAACGCCGAGCATCGCGGACACTCCGACCAGAGTCGGTCGCATCCCCGTTCTCGACCTTTCCCCGCAGCTGAACGACAACCTCTGGCCGGCGAAGGCTTTCGCCGGCGAAGTCGTGCCGTTTGCCGCGACGGCGTTCAGGGAGGGGCACGACGCCATCGGCGTGATGCTCCATCTCACGGCGCCGGACGGCTCGCAGACCCAGCATCCGATGCACCTGGGCGCTCCGGGCACCGACAGGTACGAGACGCAGGCGCGCCTGGACCTGCAGGGGTCATACACCTACCGGGTGCGCGCATACGCGGATGACTTCGGCACCTGGGTGCACAACGCCGCGATCAAGATCCCGGCCGGAATCGACGTCGAGCTGATGTTCCTCATCGGTTCGACCCTGCTGGCCGCAGCCGGCAAGGACCTCAAACGCCCCGCCACTGAGCGTCGCCTGTTCGCCGCCGCCGCGAAGACCCTGGCCAACACCAAACTCCCCCTGGCCGACCGCCTCGCCGTCGTCCACGACCCTGCCCTGGCCCAGGCGGCCGCCATCCGCCCGCTGGCCAGCCTGGACTCGTTCTCGGCCGAGCGCACGGTACGGGTCGAACGCACCCGCGCCGGCGTCGGCTCCTGGTACGAATTCTTTCCCCGCTCGGAGGGCGCCGTACGCCGGGCGGACGGCAGTTGGGACAGCGGCACCTTCCGCACCGCCGCCGCACGCCTGCCCGGCGTCGCCGCGATGGGCTTCGACGTGCTCTACCTGCCGCCGATCCACCCGATCGGCCGGTCCTTCCGCAAGGGCCCGAACAACACCCTCGACGCCGGCGAGAACGACCCGGGGTCGCCGTGGGCGATCGGTTCGGCCGATGGCGGCCACGACGCCATCCACCCCGAGCTGGGCACCATCGACGATTTCCGCTACTTCCTGGATGCCGCCCGCACGGAAGGCATCGAGGTCGCCATCGACCTGGCCCTGCAGGCCTCCCCCGATCACCCCTGGGTCACCGAGCACCCCGAGTGGTTCACCACCCTGCCCGACGGCACCATCGCCTACGCCGAGAACCCGCCGAAGAAGTATCAGGACATCTACCCGATCAACTTCGACAACGATCCGGCCGGCATCCGTGCAGAGGTACTGCGCCTGGTGCGCTACTGGATCGGCGTGGGCGTGAACATCTTCCGGGTCGACAACCCGCACACCAAGCCGTTGGACTTCTGGGAATGGCTGATCGGCACCATCAACAAGGAGTCGCCTGACGTGGTCTTCCTGGCCGAGGCGTTCACCCGCCCCGCGCTGTTGCAGGGGCTGGCCAAGGTCGGTTTCCAGCAGTCGTACACCTACTTCACCTGGCGCAACACCAAGGAGGAGCTGGAGGAGTTCTTCGAGGGCCTCGCCCACGAGACCGCCGATTTCCTGCGGCCCAATCTGTTCGTCAACACCCCCGACATCCTTTCGGAGTACCTGCAGTTCGGCGGGCCAGCCGCGTTCAAGATCCGGGCGGCTCTCGCCGCGACGGCGGCACCCACCTGGGGCGTCTACGCCGGATTCGAACTCTACGAGAGCGTCGCGCGCCCCGGTGCCGAAGAGAACATCGACAACGAGAAGTACGAGCTGCGGCCCCGCGACTTCGCCAAGGCCGAAGCTCTCGGCAAGTCGCTGGCTCCGTTCCTGGCTCGTCTGGGGCGCATCCGTACAGAGCACCCGGCCCTGCGGCAGCTGCGCAACCTCGACATCCACTCCAGCGACGACGATTCGATCCTGGTCTACAGCAAGTACCTGTCCGGCGAATTCACCGATGACGGTCGGACCGACGCGCTGATCATCGTCGCCAACGTCGACCCGCATTCCGTGCGTGAAACCGTGGTGCACCTGGATGTGAGCAGGTTCGGCCTTCCGCTCGGCTCCCATTTCGAGGTGGAGGACCTCGTCACCGGTGCCGTGTGGACCTGGTCCGCGGACAACTTCGTGCGCCTCGACGCCTTCACCGAACCCGTGCATATCCTGCACGTGCGGATCCCACAGGTACCGACCCAGAACGGACTGGCCGAATGAAACACGCCACCGGCCGACCCGCCGACGTACTGCCCACCTTCTCCGCGCACATCCTCGAGACGGTTTCCGTCGGCTCGTACTACAACCCGCACGAGGTCCTCGGTCAGCACCTGCTCAACCTGCCCGATATCGCCGACCCGCTCACCGTCATCCGTGCCCTGCGGCCGCTGGCGATCGAGGTCGTCGCGGTGTTGTCCACCGGCGCCCGCGTCGAACTGGCCCACCTGGGGTATGGCATCTGGCAGGGCGTGAGCACCATCGGCCCGCAGGACTATGAGATCGAAGCGCACTACGAGGGCGGACCGGCCTGGCTCAGCGACGACCCGTACCGGTACCTGCCCACTCTCGGCGAGCTCGACCTGCACCTGATCGGCGAGGGACGGCACGAACGGCTCTGGGATGTTCTCGGCGCCCACGTGCGCACCTTCACCGGGGTCATCAAACCTGTCAGCGGCACGTCGTTCTCGGTCTGGGCTCCGCACGCTCGCGCCGTGCGGGTCATCGGTGACTTCAACAGCTGGTCAGGCGTTCTGCACTCGATGCGCAACATGGGCAGCACCGGCGTCTGGGAGCTGTTCGTGCCCGGCCTCGCGGCCGGGTCCAACTACAAGTTCGAGATCCTGACGCAGGCCGGTGAGTGGGTGCAGAAGGCCGACCCGATGGCCCGCTACACCGAGGTCCCCCCGTTGACCGCCTCGGTGGTCGGCGAGACCGCCTACACCTGGAATGACGCGGAATGGCTGGCCACCCGCAGCGCCACCGACCCGCACGACCGGGCGATGAGCGTCTACGAGATGCACGTGGGCTCCTGGCGGCCCGGCCTGGGCTACCGGGCACTGGCCGACGAACTGATCGGCTACCTCGAGGAGCTCGCGTACACCCACGTGGAGTTCATGCCGCTGTCCGAGCATCCGTTCGGCGGCTCCTGGGGTTACCAGGTCACCGGCTACTACGCCCCGACGAGCCGGTTCGGCCACCCGGACGACCTGCGCTACCTGATCGACCGGCTGCACCAGGCCGGTATCGGCGTGATCATGGACTGGGTCCCCGGCCACTTCCCCAAGGACGAGTTCGCCCTGGCCCGCTTCGACGGCCAGGCCCTGTACGAGCACCCGGACCCCCGCCGCGGCGAGCAAATGGACTGGGGCACCTACGTCTTCGACTTCGGTCAGATGCAGGTGCGTAACTTCCTCGTCGCCAACGCGCTGTACTGGCTCGAAGAGTTCCACATCGACGCGCTGCGTGTGGACGCGGTCGCCTCGATGCTGTACCTGGATTACTCGCGGAAGGACGGCGAGTGGGAGCCGAACAAGTTCGGCGGCCGGGAGAACCTCGAGGCGATCAGCCTGTTGCAGGAGATCACCGCGACGGCGTACAAGCGCAACCCCGGCACGATCATGATCGCCGAGGAGTCCACCAACTGGCCCGGCGTCACCGGGGCCACCTCCGGCGGCGGACTCGGCTTCGGGCTCAAATGGAACATGGGCTGGATGCACGACTCGCTCGAGTACATGAGCGAAGACCCGATGCACCGCAGCTACCACCACAACGAGATCACCTTCTCGTTCGTGTACGCGTTCAGCGAGAACTTCCTGCTGCCGATCAGCCACGACGAGGTCGTGCACGGCAAGGGTTCGCTGATCGCCAAGATGCCGGGCGACCCGTGGCAGCAGCTGGCCAACGTGCGGGTCTACCTGGCCTTCATGTGGGCGCACCCGGGCAAGCAGCTCCTGTTCATGGGCTCGGAGTTCGGCCAGCGTTCGGAGTGGAGCGAGGAGCGCGGCCTGGACTGGTGGATGCTCGACCAGCCCGGCCATCGCGGCCTGTTCAACCTGGTCGGCCAGCTCAACCGCGTGTACAGGGACACGCCCAGCCTCTGGGCCCGTGACAACGATCCCGGCGGGTTCGAACTGCTCGACGGCGGCGCCGCGGCGGAGAACGTGGTCACGTTCGTGCGCTGGGACAACGACGGTACTCCGGTGGCCTGCCTGTTCAACTTCTCCGGCCGACCCCACACCGGCTACCGGGTGGGCCTGCCCCAGGCCGGCGTGTGGGAGGAGATCCTCAACACGGATGCCGAGAACTTCGGCGGCTCGGGCGTGGGCAACCTCGGTGTGGTGAACGCGTTCGCCGAGCCGTGGGCCGGCCGCCCGGCATCCGCCACCCTCACCCTGCCGCCGCTCGGCGCCCTCTGGCTGCGCCTGCGCCGCTAAGCGCACTCGGGGACCAAGAAAGCGCCCGCGTGGTCACCTCAGTGCGCTGAGGGGACCACACGGGCGCTTTCGCGTGCCGCGCCTGGGCTCGTATCTAGTAGAGCAGCGCGGTGAGGCGTTTGCGGGCCGGCGGCACACGGGGGTCGTCGGTGCCGACAACCTCGAACAGCTCGAGCATCCGCTGGCGGATCGCATTCTTACCCGCGGCGTCCTGGCCGGGGAACAGGCCGAGCAGCCTGTCGAAGGCGTCCTCGATGTGCCCGCCGGACAGGTCGAGGTCGGCGACCAGGAGCTGCGCGTCGAGGTCAGCCGGGTCGTCGGCAGCCGCTGAACGCACCTCGGCGATGGTCTTACCCTGCAGGCGTCCGAGCAGGCTCACCTGGGCCAGGCCGGCTGTGGCCATGGCGTCGCGGGGGTCACGGGCCAGGGCCAGCTTGTAGATGTCGATGGCGGTTGTGTAGTCGCCGCGCTCGATGGCTTCGTACGCCTCACGGTGGTGCGGCGGCAGTTCGGGCTCGACGGGCTCCGCCGGCGGGCCGTCCGGCGTCTCTGCGGCTTCGGCGACCCCGGTCACCCCGTGCTGGGCGGCGAGTTCGAGGACCCGTTCGAGGACCTCGCGGATCTGGGCTGCGGGCAGCACCCCGTCGAAGAGCTGCACGGGCTGCCCGTTGATGACGGCGGCGAGCGTGGGCACCGAGGTGGCCTGGAACGCCTGCGCGAGCTGGGGGTTCGTGTCGATATCCACCGTGGCGAGCACGAAGCGGCCGTTGAATTCCCGGATCAGGTTCTCGATCACCGGGGTGAGCTGGGTGGCCGGCTCGCTCCAGGTGGCCCAGAGGTCGACGATGACCGGCACGATCTTGGACAGCTCAAGCAGCTCGGCGAAGTTGGTGTCGGTGCCCTCGAGCACCAGATTCGGCACCGGGACCACGCCGGCGACGGCGCCGCCCGGCGCGCTGCCTGTGCTCACGCCGGGCGCCGGCGCTGGCGGGCGGTTCACGAGCGAGGACAGGTCGACGGCGCCGCGCAGGTTGGCGCCGGCTGGGGGGACAACAGTCATGGAAGCTCCACGGAATTGATCAGTCCCTGGGCGAAGCCAAGGAGGACGATTTTGTCGGTTGAATTGGCGGCTGGCACATGGAACAGGAGCTGCTCGCCGTAGGTGCTCTGGATGCCCTTTGACGTCTTCTCGATACCGGAGAGCGCCTTGCTCGGGCCTTCCTTGGGGGTGATCGTCGCCTTGCCGTTCACGGCGGTGACCGTCGTGATCTCGTTGACGCTCACGGCCACGATACTGCCGGAGTCGTTGGTCGCAAGGGCGATGACCTCGCCGCTGCCGGCGGCGTTGGTGAACTCCATCGTGCCGGTGTCTTCGAGCTCGGCGAGCTGCTTCGCCTTGTAGTCCACGCCCAGCTGGGTGCGCGCGGTGTCGCCCTCCGCTTCGAAGAGCGGGAACGAGGGGCTGGCCTCGCCGTTCAGCAGGATGTCGGCGTACGCCGGTCCGACCTCATTCGGCGCCATCGACATGAACTTGTTGTCCGGTGCGATGAGCGGGGCGCCGATGGTGGCGGGGGCGACCCCGGGCACCTTCGCCGAGGCCTCCAGCTGCACCGCGTACTCCACGAGGTAGTTCTCCCGCGGTGACTTCTGCTTGAGCACGAGGGCCATGGTCGGCACGGACGCCTCGTCGGTGGACTGCAGCACCGTCATGACCACGCGTGGCCAGGTGTCGGTCTGCTGCGGCAGCGTCAGGGTCAATGGGGAGTCCGGCAGCGCGGTGGTGGCCGCGAACGACGCGTCGGCGGTGCGGATTTTGTAGTTGGCCAGCCGCTGCTCGAGGGCCGGGCCGGTGAACCTGGTGGCGATGCTGTCGGCGTCCAGGTTGGCGTCGGCCTCCGCGGTGAGGTCGACGATGTCGCCGACGATGCGCTCGAGCTGCGGCACGGTCACCGCGGGCTGCGGGGCCTCGTCGACGGCGGGCGCCTCGGTGTCCTCAGGGCTGGGAGCCGGCGTAGCCGTCGCGGTGCCCGTGCTTTCCGGCGCGGCGGTCGGCCAGAACTCCGGCGAGCATCCGCTGAGCGCCAGACCGGTGACCAGTACCAGGGGTACGGCGATCATGGACCGGCCGATCGAGCGGCGCGGGCCGGTGATCTCGCTGGCCTTGATGGTCTTGGGGCGGGGCACCCGGGGCAGACGGGGCATCCGCGGACCGCGCGGCACGTTGCGCCGCGGACGGCGCGAGCGACGGAAGTGCAGCAGGCCCAGCAGGTAGATCACGAAGCCGATCAGGGCCATGAGCGCTCCCCCGACGATCAACGGTCCGGCCCAGGGCGTCGCGTTGTCCGTCGGCCAGGCCACGGTGATGTCGGTCGGGGCGGGGGCAGTGCCATCGGACGCCACGAGCACCGAGATGCCCTCCGGTGCGCTGATCGTAGTCGTCAGGGTCTTCTCACCGGTGACCTCTTCCAGCCACAGGTCGGAACCGGCGGGGTCGGTCGGCAGCGGTGCTGCCTCGGCTTCCTCGGCGGGCGCGACCTCGGTGCCGGTCGTCGTGGTCACGGCGAGGCTCTTGGTGTCGGCGTCGAGGCTCACCGCTGAGTACTCGTCGCCGCCGATCCAGGCCTGGATGTCAGCGGTGCGCGCGTACGCGACGAAGACACTGTCGGAGCCGGATACCGTGATGGTCTGGCTGCCCGGGAACGCGCCAAGCGCACTGCCGTCGATCACGGCGTAGGCGGAACCGTCCTCGACGGTCGTGCTCATGCTCGTGGAAGCAGGTTCGAGAAAGACTGTTCGCTGCGCGATGCCGAATGCGATCATCAGCGCGGCGAGAACGAATGCCAGAATGGCAAAGACGAAACGCACGTAAAACCCTCCTGTGTTGCCTGCCGATGGCTGCAGATCACAACGCCTGCCACCGCTTGTCGGGGCCGGGAAGCAACAGACACGGACGTCTTACGATAGTGGACGCTCCTGAGAGGTGCCTAATAGCGGCATCCGAGGCGGATTCGGCGCCGCCCAGGCGGTTGCTCTCCCCTGAAGGCGGGATGGGGCGCACGCGCTGCGGGCACTAAAATTGCACGGGCTGCTCCGTCATGTACCGCACGCGGGGTCAGGCCCCATCTATGAGGAGACAACGTGGCGACCGACGAAGCTGACTTCACCCAGGTATTCCGGGGGTACGACAAGGACGAGGTCGACAAGGCGATCCAGGGGCTACGCCGCGACCTGATCCAAGCCAATGCGCAGAGCACGGAGTCGGCCAAGGAAGTCAAACGCCTCGGTGCCCGCATCGACGACCTCAACGCCGAGATCGAAGAGGTCGGCAGCCCTACCTTCTCCGGCCTGGGCACGAAGCTTGAGAACACTCTCCGCGTCGCAGAGGAACAGTCCACCCGGGTCATCGCCCAGGCCGACATCGACGCCGAGAAACTGCGCGCCTCCGCGGCCGCCGAGATCGACGCGCTCAAACGCCAGGCCTCCGAGCACGCCGAACGGAGCGTGTCCGACGCCACCGTCAAGGCCAGCCGGCTGCTCAGCGACGCCGAGGCCGAGGCAGACGACCTGCTCACCCGCGCGAGGGAGACCCACGAGCAACTCACCCAGGATGCCATGCACGAGGCCGCCGCGATCCGCGGCGCCGTTGCCACCGAGGCCGCGGAGCTTCGCGCCACGGTCAAGCGTGAGGTTGCCGCCATCCGGTCTGAGGCCGAACGTGAGGCAGCCGAGGTGCGTGTCGTCGCCCAGCGCGAAGCCACAGAGGCACGCGAGATCGCCGCGGGACTGACCCGGGAAACCGAGTTGACCCGCGCCGAAGTCGCCCACGAGCTGGACCAGCAGCGAGCCGACCTCGCCCGGGAGACCGAACAGGCCCGTATCGACCTCGCCGCTGAGACCGAACAGGATCGCATCGACCTGGCCAGGGAGACCGAACAGGCCCGTATCGACCTGGCTCACGAGACCGAACAGGCCCGCTCCGACCTGTCTGTGGAAATCGAACAGGGCCGCACCGACCTGGCCAGGGAGATCGAACAGGCCCGCGCCGACCTCGCCATCGAGGGCGAGCAAGCCCATACGGATCTCGACCGGGAGCTGGACCGTGACCGCGCCGCAGTGAACCGCGACATCGACAAGGCGCACGCCGACCTCGCCGCGGAGGTCGAGCAGGCCAGGGCCGACCTCGCCAGAGAGCTCGAGCAGACCAAGGCAGACTTCGACGCCGACAGCGAGCAGGCCAGGATCGACCTGGACAATCACCTCACCGCCACCCGCAAGCGCGGCGAGCACGAGGCGGCCAAGCTGCGCCGCGAGATCGACCAGATTCGCGCCGACCTCGAGGTGGAGCTCAAGGCCCGCAGGGACGAGGCCGAACAGGACCACCTGGCCCGGCATCAGGCGGCCGTCGCCCAGACGCAGAAGTTCCTCGACGACTCCTCCGCTCAGCTCGCCGACACCAACGCTCGCACAGTGTCGCTGCGGGCTCTGAACGAAGAACTGGACGCCGGCGCCCGCGCCGAGGCCAAGTCCGCGAAGTCAAAGGCCGACGATGACGCCGAGCGCATCGTTCGTGATGCTGAGGATCGCGCGGCCGCTCTCATCGCCGCCGCCGAGACACGCACGCGCGAACTCGTCACGGACGCTGAAGACCGCTTGGCGCAGATTAGGATTGAGCGCGACTCGGTCGCAGGTTACTTCGAAAGCCTGCGCAGCGTCCTGACCCAGGCGGAGAAAGTGAACGCCGACCAGGATTAGTCAGTTCAGCGGCCCGGACGAGCAAGTGGAGACACAGTGAAAATTCAAAACGCCTTCCGTCTGGGCCTGGTGGGTACCCTCGGCGTTGGTCTGGGCCTGCTGATCATCAATTCGATCATCTCGCTGTCGACCATCATCACCTATATCGGTGCCGCCCTGTTCCTCTCCCTCGGCCTCGACCCCGCGGTGTCCTGGCTGGAGAAGAAGAAGTTCCCCCGGTGGGCGGCCATCCTCACGGTGCTGGTCGCCGTGCTGGGCGGGTTGACCGGCGTGGTCTTCGCGATCGTTCCCATCGTTGCCGATCAGATCGCCAATCTGTCAGATCGCATCCCTGCCCTGGTCAGGTCGGTGAACTCGGCGACCTTCCTCGTCGACGTTCAGAAACAATTCCCTGCCCTGGATGTGCAGGCCATTGTGAAGTCGGTGACCGAATATCTCGGCGGCAATCTCACCGAGATCACCGGCACGATCGTCGCCTCCGGATTCGCCCTGGTGTCCGGGCTCTTTGGCGGCCTCATCATCCTGATCCTGACCCTGTATTTCACGGCGTCACTGAACACTATGAAGCGTGCGACCTACCAGCTGATTCCTGCCTCCAAGCGGGAACGTTTCGCCGACCTGAGCGAACAGATCACCACTGCCGTGGGCCGCTTCATCGTGGGCCAGGGTGCCCTCGCGGCCTGCAACGGTGTCTTGAGCTTCATCTTCCTGTCGATCATCGGCGCCCCGTTCCCCGCCCTGCTGGCGCTGATCGCGTTCCTGTTCTCGCTCATCCCGCTGGTCGGAACCATCACCGGGTCCGTCCTCATCGTGGCCACCTGCATGATTCCCGGCATCGGCAGCTCCTGGCTCACCGTGCTCGTCGCCGGCATCTACTACCTGGTGTACATGCAGATCGAGGCGTACGTGCTGAGCCCGAACATCATGAACCGGGCCGTCGCGGTTCCCGGTGCTGTCGTCGTGGTCGCCGCTCTGGCGGGCGGGTCGCTGCTCAACATCCTCGGAGCGCTCATCGCGATCCCCGTGGCCGCGTCGGTGATCATGATCATCAAGCAGGTCGTGATACCCCGCCAGAACGAGCTGTAGGCCCGGCAGGGAGCCCTGACTGCTCCGACGGGCAGCCGGGGCGAGTACGGCCTCGGCGAGGGCGTGGGCGCCGGTTAGAGCTCGCCGAGCCATTCCTCGGGCAACGGTGCTGCCGCGGGGTTCACGACGGCGACGATCTCGTTGAGCACCCGGCGGGTCTGGCTTTCCCCCACCCACAGGTGCTTCGCGCCGTCGACGGCGATCAGCCGGGCTCCCGGCACGCTGGCGAAGCGGGTGCGGGCCTCGTCGGGCCGCAGGTAGTCGTCGTGCTCGGGCACCAGCACCACGAGTGCGCGTTCGTCGCCGGCCCAGGCCGCCAGTTCGGCATCCGTGGCCCTGTGTAACGGCGGCGACAACAGGATGGCGCCGCGGATCGGGTAGTCGCGGCCGTATTTGATCGCGAGTTCGGTACCGAACGACCAACCGACCAGCCATGGCGCCGGCAGTCCGCGCTGCGCTACGAAGGCCATGGCGGCGGCGACGTCGGCGCGTTCGGCATCGCCGTGGCCGAAGCTACCCTCGCTGGTGCCCCGCGGCGAGGTCGTGCCGCGGGTGTTGAACCGCAGCACGGCCAGGTCGGCAAGTGCCGGCAGGCGTCCGGCGGCCTTGCGCAGGATATGCGAGTCCATGAACCCGCCATGGGTGGGCAGCGGATGCAGTGTGACCAGGGTGGCGACGGCGGGCCGATCCACCGGCGTGGCAAGTTCGCCCACCAGAGTGAGGCCGTCCTCGGTATGCAGCTCGATGTGCTCCCGGGTTGCGGGCAGGTCGATGCCGCCGCGGATCTCGACTGGTCCGGCCATGGTGGTACTCCTCGTCGGGGTGTGCGCGTGCGATTCGCTGCGGTTACTTGATTTTCCAGCAGTGCAAGTGCCAGTGCCGCCTGGCAGCGAGGTCCGCGGCGTCGCCGGTCACTCCATCACCACGCCAGGTGACGATGTGCGCCACGCCGGGATTGATGTCCAGCTGGCAGCCCGGGCACAGGTAGGTCTTGGCCGCCTGCGCGGCGCTGATGGGTTGAACGTGCCAGACGCCGTCGCGTTTCATCTCGGTGCGGCGCCATCCTGCGAGCATGCGAGACAGGTCGTCGCTCTCGTCTTCGCCGGTGCCGGTTCTGCGGCCCTTGGGGCGATTGCTGCGCGGCATGGTGCAAGTCTAACCCTGGCCCGTGCGGACCAGTGGGGCCCGCCGGTGGGTGACCTAGTACCAGCCGACGTCGACGGAGTGGCCCCAGGCGCCGCAGGGGGTGCCGTAGCGGCCGCTGATGTAGCCCAGGCCCCATTCGACCTGGGTGGCGGCGTTTGTCTCCCAGTCGGATCCTGCCGTGGCCATCTTCGACCCGGGGAGGGCCTGCGGGATGCCGTAGGCGCCGCTGCTGGAGTTGGCCGCGTTGACCCGCCAGCCGGACTCCTTGTTCCACAGCGACACCAGGCAGCTGTACTGGTCTTCGCCCCAGCCGCGGGACGCAACAGCGCCGTAGGCGTAGGCCTGGGCGGAACCCGGATCGGGGACGGCGGCCGGTGCGGCGCTGGCGGATCCGGACGACGACGACGACGCTGCGGCCACGGGGGCGGGCGCCGGTTCCGGCTCGGGTTCGTTGATGGTGTAACCGTCGATGCTCACGGCGTTGGCGACGGTGCTGGCCACGAGCAGGGACTGGGCGGCCGCGCCCTCGTACCGGTCGGACGCGGCGCCGGGCACTTGGAAGTAGGGGGACGCCGTTGCCCCGGAGTACGGGTCGACCACGGTGACGAGGACAAACGCGGCGGCGGCGGTGAAGGCGAACATCGACAGCGCGACGTGACTGCGCGACGCCGGGCGGTGCATGCTGCGCTGGCTCGGCCGGGACGGCGCCGTTACGGCGACAGGTGCGAACGGTGCGAAGGGTGCGAACGGTGCCCGAAGTTGTTGCGTGGCCGGTTTACTCACCGGCGATGCGCCTGAATCAGGCGCGGAAATACTCAGATGTCTACCCACGATTCTTCGACCCTAACTCATCTCGCGTGTAACAGCCAGGTAACGACACGCAGTCGGTCACCGAACGGCGAGCATCACATCGACGACGCTGTCGAGGACCAGGTCTACCTGAGCCTCGCGATAGCCGGCCCGCTGCGGCCGGAACACGGCCGTGCGCACGTCGTCGACAGTGACTGGCTTGCCATCCTGGAAGTAGTTGACCAGTTTGGTGGCGAGCCGGTCCACCTCTGCCCTGTTGTAGCCAGTGCTGAAGATGCTCGTGCGGCTGAACCGGTGTCCGGCGGGGCGGCCGAGCCGGTTGATGAGCACCTGTGCGGTTTGGCGGGCCTCGTCGAGCCAGGCCTCCGTTCCGGCTTCGGTGGTAGCGCGTTCGCGTTCCCGCAGGGCGAAGGCATCCTCGAGGCGCTCGAGGGCCGCATCGACGTGGGAGGGCGAATAGCCGCCCTTCTGCATAGCGAAAGCGGTGTGCCGGATGTCCCGAGCGGTGAGCTGGTCCGTCCCGCCGGCATCGTCGTACGCCTGGCGTGTCGACTCGAGGAACTCCTCGACCTGCTTGAGGTTGTAGCCGAGCATCTTCTTGCTGGTTCGGGGAAACGTAGTGCTCACCGCCTCATTCTGCCCCACGTGCGCCCGCGTGTCGAAAGCCACGCGGTCAGGCAAAGATCAGGTAGAGCGCATACGCGGCGGCGGCGGACGGCAGGATCGAGTCGAGCCTGTCGAGGAATCCGCCGTGGCCGGGCAGCCAGGAGCTCATGTCCTTGATGCCGAGATCGCGCTTGATCAACGACTCGGCGAGGTCACCGAACGTGGCGGCGACGAGGATCACAAGGCCGAAGACCGCCCCGAACCACCAGGGCTGGTCCAGCATGAACACGGCCAGCAGAATGCCGACCACCGTGGTGGCCAGGGCAGCACCGGCGAAGCCTTCCCAGGTCTTCTTGGGGCTGATCGTGGGCACCATCGGGTGTTTGCCGAACGACAGACCCGAGGCGTACGCGGCGGTGTCCGCCGAGATCACCAGGAGCAAGAAGGACAGGGTCCACCACTCACCGTCGGGTTGGGCTACCAGGAGGACCGCGAAACTGGCGAGGAAGACGACGTAGACCTGGATGAGGAAGCCGGCCCCGATATCTCCGAGGAGGATCCGGGCTGGAACCCGATGCGCGGGCATGATCAGCATGGCCAGGCGCCAGAGCGTGATGAAGACTATGCCGACCATCATCGCAAGCCATTGCCCGCCTGCGCCCAGGTAGAACGCCGCAGGCACCACAGCTACGGCGGAGACGATCACCGGAATCCGGGGAACGTTGCGCCCGGCCCGGCGCAATGCCTCCGCCAATTCGAGGGCGGTGAAGGCGACGACCACAACCGCCAGGATCATGAACAGCGACTTGATGAAGATCAGGCTCACCAACATCAGACCGCCGAGACCCAGGCCGATCAGGGTCGCCAGAATCAGGTTCCGACCTGTGCGCGCTTCGATACGTTCGTTCGTCGCATCCAGCTGCGCCCTGGTGGCCTGTACCTGGCGTTCGATGTCAGCCTTGGTGGACTGCACCTGCGCCCGGAACTCTGCGCGGCCGGTGCCGCGACCCCGTTGGGGTGGCTTGGTGGGCCCTGGATCGTCCGTCATCGGCTGGTCTCCCCTAGATGGCGAGGAGTTCGGCTTCCTTGCGCTTGAGGGCCTCGTCGATCGCGTCGATGTGAGTCTTCGTGATCTGCTCGAGTTCCTTCTCGGCGCGGGCCACGTCGTCGTCGCCGACCTCGCTCTTGAGCGCGTCGAGTTCGTCCTTGGCCTTGCGGCGCAGGTTGCGCACCGAAACCTTGGAGTCCTCGCCCTTGGTCTTGACGATCTTGACGTATTCCTTGCGGCGGTCGTTCGTCAACTCGGGCAGGGATGCCCGGATGACGATGCCGTCGTTGCCGAGGTTCGCGCCGAGGTTCGGGGTGTCCCGGATGGCGTTCTCGATGTCGCGCAGGGCGCTCTTGTCGTACGGGGTGATCAGGAGCGTGCGGGCCTCCTGGTTCTGCAGCGAGGCGAGCTGGCCGAGCGGCGTCGGCGTGCCGTAGTAGTCGACCAGAATCTTCTGGAACATCTGGGGGTTCGCACGGCCGGTTCGCACGGTGGCGAAGTCTTCCTTCGCGGCCTCGACGGCCTTGTCCATGCGCTGGGTGGTGTCGGTCAGGACATCCGTAATCACGGTGACTCCTTCTTCGGTGGCTTCAATAATCCTAGTTGGAGACGAGGGTTCCCAGTTCGGCGCCGAGGATGGCGGCGGTCACGTTGCCGTGCGGAGCCATCCCGAACACCCGCATGGGCATGCTGTTGTCCATGCACAGGCTGAAAGCCGTCGAGTCGACGACCTTGAGACCGCGCTGGAGCGCATCCTGGTAGGTGATGCTGTGGATCTTGTGTGCGTCGGGGTTGGTGCGCGGGTCGTCAGAATAGACGCCGTCGACGCCGTTCTTGGCGACCAGGACAACCTCGGCGCCGATCTCGAGGGCGCGCTGGGCGGCCACGGTGTCGGTGGAGAAGTAGGGCAGTCCGGCGCCGGCGCCGAAGATGACAACCCGGCCCTTCTCGAGGTGGCGCTCGGCGCGGCGCGGGATGTACGGCTCGGCGACCTGGGTCATGGCGATGGCGGACTGCACGCGGGTCTCGGCTCCGGCCTGCTCCAGGAAGTCCTGCAGCGCCAGGGCGTTCATCACGGTGCCCAACATGCCCATGTAGTCGGCCCGGCCGCGGTCCATGCCGCGCTGGGACAACTCGGCGCCGCGGAAGAAGTTGCCGCCGCCCACGACGATGGCGATTTCGACGCTCTTGGCAGCTTCGGCGATTTCCCGGGCCAGGCTGCTGATCACATCGGGATTGACACCGAGGCTGCCCGCCCCGAATGCTTCGCCCGACAGTTTGAGGAGGACTCTGCGCTTGGTACCCGTATCTGACATGCCCGTGAGCGTCCTTCCGTTATGGATCGTGGTTCTAAAACTACCGGTTGAGCACCGGCGGGCCCTACCCGCTCTGCAGCGTGGCAGCGAGCGGGCAGAGAAGAAGGAGACCGGATTGCCGAGGCGATCCGATCTCCTTCTGTCTCATGCTGTTACTTCGGGCTTACGCGCCGACCTTGAACCGGGCGAAGCCGGTGACGGTCAGGCCCGCGTCAGCGAGCACCTTGTTGACGGACAACTTGTTGTCCTTGGCGTAGTCCTGCTCGAGCAGGGCAACCTGCTTGAAGTAGGCCTGAATGCGACCTTCAACGATCTTGGGCAGCGCGGCGGCCGGCTTGCCTTCGTTCTCGCTGATCTCGGTGACGATGCGACGCTCGGCCTCGACGGCTTCCGCGGGAACGTCTTCGCGAGCCAGGTACTCCGGGTTCGCGAACGAGATGTGCTGAGCGATGCTGCGAGCGGTCGCGGCATCCTCACCGGTGTAGCCCAGGACAACGCCGACCTGCGGGGGCAGGTCCTTGCTGGTCTTGTGCAGGTAGATCTCGAAGTTGTCACCGGTGACGGCGGCAACACGGCGAAGTTCGAACTTCTCGCCGATGATCGCGGCTTCGCCGTTGATGAGCTCACCCACGGTCTGTCCGTCGGCGGGAGCGGCAAGCGCCTCCTCGACGGAGGTGGCGCCGGCTGCGGAAACCGCATCCAGAACCTTCTCGGAGAGAGCGCCGAACTTCTCGCCCTTGGCGACGAAGTCGGTCTCGCAGGCGAGCTCCAGCAGGTACGCGGTGTTGCCGATCACCTTGGCGGCGACGAGGCCCTCAGAGGTGGAGCGGTCAGCGCGCTTGGCGTTGCCCTTTGCACCCTTGAGACGCAGGATCTCGACCGCGCGCTCGATGTCGCCATCGGCTTCGACGAGTGCGTTCTTGGTGTCGACCATGCCGGTGCCGAGGCGCTCGCGCAGGATCTTGACGGATTCGAGGTTGAAGTTTGCCATACCTGTTGTCCTTACTTGGTGTCGGCTACGGGAGCGTCGGCTGCAACCTCTTCGGTTGCGGCTTCGGCCGCGGCGGGCTCTGCTGCTTCGGTCTCAACTACGGGCGCCTCTTCTGCAACCGGCTCGGCGTCGACGGTGGCGTCGGCAACCTTCTCGGTCTCAGCGGAGGACTGCTCCGGGGTGGTCTCGGCCGGAGCTGCGAGCAGCTCGGCTTCCCACGCGGCGAGGGGCTCGACTTCGGCGCCCTCTTCCGGCTTCTGGTGACGCTGGATGAGGCCCTCGGCTGCGGCGTCCGCGATGATGCGGGTGAGCAGGCCAACGGAGCGGATGGCGTCGTCGTTGCCCGGGATCGGGTACTGCACGTCGTCGGGGTCGCAGTTGGTGTCGAGGATCGCGATGACGGGGATGCCGAGCTTGCGCGCCTCGTCGATGGCGAGGTGCTCCTTGTTGGTGTCGACAACCCAGAGCGCGGAAGGCGTCTTGGTCAGGTTGCGGATTCCGCCGAGGCTCTTGTGCAGCTTGACGAGCTCGCGCTTCTTGATGAGCATTTCCTTCTTCGTGAAACCGCTCTTGGCGGTGTCCTCGAAGTCGAGCTCTTCGAGCTCCTTCATACGAGCCAGACGCTTGGAAACGGTCTGGAAGTTGGTGAGAAGGCCACCGAGCCAGCGCTGGTTGACGTAGGGCTGGCCGACACGCGTCGCCTGCTCCGAAATCGATTCCTGCGCCTGCTTCTTGGTGCCGACGAAGAGGATGGTGCCGCCGTGGGCGACGGTCTCCTTGACGAAGTCATAGGCCTTGTCAACGAACCCGAGCGACTGCTGCAGGTCGATGATGTAGATGCCGGAACGCTCGGTGAAGATGAATCGCTTCATCTTCGGGTTCCAACGGCGGGTCTGGTGCCCGAAGTGCACGCCGCTGTCGAGCAGCTGGCGAATGGTTACGACGGCCATGAGCCGTACTCCTTATCTGACGAATCTGCACAGCAGAAAACGCCTATCGGTTTGTGTCGTGATCGGATGATCACTACTCCTGGTGCCCGGCGCACAACCGCCCGACTTCGTAAGAAGCGGGACCGAATGGGTGTGTTGGCCGAATGGGCACGCGTAGTCAGCGCACAAAGCGCTGCTCTGAGAACTCTAGCACCTGGCCGGCCCCTGCCGCTGACCACCGGCAGGCCACCGTGAGCGCGCTGCACTCCCTCGCCTGCTGCCCGGCCGGCACTCCTCCAGTTAGTCCTCCACAGTCCCCGCGGGTCTTGGTTGTACACAGTCTGGCGGCCGGCGCTCTCCCAACCGGCTCGTCGCCGGATGGTGATCCCATGACTGTGACAGGACGCCCCCGACGCTTCGCCGGCACCCTCGCCTCAACACGCTCTGCCGTCGGCCGATTCCGGCGCCGCTCTGCTCCAGCACCGCCGCGCCTGGTCGCGCTTCCCGCCTGCGCCATACTGGCGTCGCTGCTCGCGGTCAGCCCCACTGCGCCCGTCGGCCCCGTCCCGGCTCCGCCCGCGGCACGAGCGGCTTCGACCACGGCGGCCACGGCGGCCACGGCCCCAGCGGCCACAAAGCCAGCGGGGGCGGCAGCGGCGAGAACAGCAACGCCCGCGGCGGCGGCGCAGGCCTGGGCAGCAGCACCGGCGCAGGCAGCAGCGTGGACCTGGCCGGTCGGACCACCGTGCGACGTGTTGCGGTCCTTCGAGGCGCCGGCCGGCCGGTATGCGGCCGGCCACCGCGGCATCGACCTCGTGGCTGGCGAGGGGGACACGGTTCGCTCCCCCGCCGACGGTGTGGTGACGTTCGTGGGCACAGTCGTGGACAGGCCGGTTGTCTCCATCCAGCACGGCAACGATCTGCTGTCGAGCTTCGAGCCGGTCACCGCCACGGTGAGCGAAGGCGATCGGGTGCAAGCCGGACAGGTGATCGGCATCGTGGCGACGGGTGCACACTGCACGGATCGGTGTGTGCACTTCGGGGTGCGTCGCCACGGCCAGTACATCTCGCCGGTGCTGTTCCTGGGCGCTCTGGCGCGCGCGGTCCTGCTTCCCCTCCCGCCGGCCGGCCCCGTGCCCCGGTGAGCGTCCCGCGAACCGTGAGTTAAGCACTCAAAATCTCGAAATTTCGGTGCTTAACTCACAGTTCGCGGGGGATGTGCTCAGGCGCGGGGGTGGGCGAGACTGTAGCTCTGCTGCAGGCGCTCCGCCGAGACGTGGGTGTAGATCTGGGTGGTGCCGAGGCTGGCGTGACCGAGCATCTCCTGCACCGCGCGCAGATCGGCACCGCCGTCGAGCAGATGCGTTGCCGCGGTGTGGCGCAGGGCATGCGGACCGGCAGGGCCGCTTCCCGGCATCGACTCGAGCAACGCAGCGACCAGCCGGTAGACCGCCCTCACCCCGAGGCGTTGCCGTTGGCTGCCCAGGAACAACGCGGCCGGGTCCGCCCCGCCTGCCCGGCGTGCGGGTGAGCCGTCCGCTCCCGCTCCGTCCGTGCCGGCCGGGCCCGCGCTGGCCAACGCCGGACGAGCCGCTTGCAGGTAGCGCACGATGGCGCTCTGCGCAGGCACCCCGAACGGCACCACGCGTTGTTTGTCGCCCTTGCCGGTGACTCGCACCGTCAGACGCGACAGGTCGACGTCCCGCACGTCGAGCCCCACCAGTTCCGAGACCCGCAGGGCCGACGCGTACAGCAATTCGATGATGGCCAGGTCGCGCACGGCGCCAGGATCGCCGGTAGTCGCGGCGGCCTCGAGCCTGTCCAGCAATTCCTGCATCTGGGTGCGGTTGATCACCCGCGGCAGGGTGCGACCGGGTTTGGGCGAGCGCAACCGCACGGCGGGGTCGCTGGGCAGTACGCCGTCCCGGGTGAGCCAGGCTGTGAACCCGCGGGCCGACGCGGAGCGCCTGGCGATGGTGGCCCGTGCCAGGCCCGCCTGGGTGCCCTCCCACAGCCAGTCGCGCAGGAGCTCCAGGGTCACCCCGTCAACGGTGGCGACCCCCTGTCCCTCGGCGAAGGTGGCCAAGCCGGACAGGTCGGCACAGTATGCCCGTACCGTGTTCGCGGAGAAGCCGCGTTCGGCGGCGAGATAGCGGGCGAAGCCATCTATCGCCGGGTCGAGGTGCATGCCTCCAGCATCTCGCGCCCCGGGTGGGATATCCGCAGCGACTCGGCGAAACCAGCCATTCGTGCCTCTCCCCCGCGGCCCACTCGTCGGACCATTCTCCGGGTGTGACTATCGGGCTGCGGGTGCGGTGTGTCGAGAGAAAGCCGCCAGCCGATCCGCGGGGCTGAGCGCCTCCATCCGGTCGAGGTAGGCAGGGTCGAATCTGGTGACCACGTCGAAGCTGCCCAGAGGAACGTTCGAGTGCACCACCTGGTCGGCGTAGACGTGCACGAGATTGATCGACTGGCCGCCGCCGAGCCCGGTGAGCTGACGCGGCGGAGCGGCCGCGTCGATCGTGTAGCAGGTGGCCGCGGCGACTGACACCGGGATCCCGGCGAACAACCCGGTGGTGGCATAGTGCAGGTGACCGCCCAGAATCGCTCGTACATCGCTGCCGAGGAGGACTTCGCCGAGCGCCTGCTGTTCGCGGAGTTCGAGGATCGTCATCAGCGGCAGGGCGGTGGGTACCGGCGGGTGGTGCAAGGCCAGCAGCGACCCGTGCTCGGATGGCTGGCTCAGCACCTCGCGGAGCCAGGCGAGCTGCTCGGCCGAGACCTCGCCGTGGTGGTAGCCGGGCACGCTGGTGTCCAGGGAGATCACCCGCAGGCCGTTCACGTCGATCACCCCGTCGACGGGCGCATCGTGGCCGTCAACGCGGAGCAGCTCGGTGCGAAACGCCGCACGTTCATCGTGGTTGCCCATCACCCAGATCAACCTGGCGCCCATCCGCTCGGCGGACGCCTCGACGATGTCGCGCACCCGGCGGTAGGCATCCGGCTCACCGCGATCGGCGATGTCACCGGTGAAAACGAGGGCGTCGATGGCCAGCCCCGAAGCCTCCAGCTGATCCATCGCACGATGCACAGTGCTGTCCGTGTCCACGGCGCCGTAGAGCAGCCGCCCGGAGCCGTCTGCGGCCGCCCCCAGGAAGTGCGTGTCGCTGAGGTGGGCAATCAGATGGGAGGCCGACGGGTATTGCCCCATCTGTACGGTTGGACTCTGCTGGGCGGGGCCCGACAGAGCCGTGTTCAGCCCCTCGGTCGGTGTTGTTCCCGTCATGCTTGACCTCACATTCGCAGATGCTCGTGACGCGCCTGACCAGCCGCGCCGTCACGAATCACCCTAAACGCATCCACCGACCGTACCCGGCATGACCGGATGCCCAAACTGGTGCCGCTCTGGACAATTGCGGCCGGCGTGCCGGTAACAATTGTCCGCACGGGACGCAGTTGGGCCGGTGGCTCACGTCACCCGCACCCAGCCGGTGGCACGCTCCCGCACCGCCCCTTCGAGGTCAAGCGCCCCCAGGACTCCAAGCACCGCCGCGGTCGAGAGACCGGACCGCCTGGCGATGTCGGCGGGCACCCGCGGCGCCCGCACGCTGAGCGCGTCGAACACCCGCACCTGGTCACTCGTGCGCTCGCGTGGCCCCGCCCCACCGTCCCCGCCGACCGCGCCGGTCAGGTCGAGTTCCAGGTCGACGCCCACGCCGATGAGTTCGGCCATCTCGGCCGCCGTGGTGACGCAGATGGCGTCGTAGTCCCTGAGCAGCCGGTGGCAGCCGGCCGAGGTGGGCGACGTGACCGGTCCGGGCACGGCGCCCAGCGGGCGGCCCAGCGCCGCCGCGTGCCCGGCAGTGTTGAGCGATCCGGAGCGCCAGCCCGCTTCCAGCACGACGGTGGCACCGCTGGCGGCGGCGATCAGCCTGTTGCGTTGCAGGAATCTCCACTTGGTGGGCGGCGCACCGCAGGGCAATTCAGAGAGCACCGCGCCGGCCTCGACGATGCGGGTGAGCAGGGCGTCGTGCCCACTGGGGTAGAACCGGTCGACTCCCCCGGCCAGGAACGCGACTGTCGTGCCGTTGCTGGCCAACGCCGACCGGTGCGCCATTCCGTCGATGCCGTAGGCCGCGCCGGACACAATGGCCAGCCCTCGGTCGACGAGCCCGGCCGCGGCCTCCATCGCCACGTGTTCGCCGTACCCGGTCGCGGCGCGTGCACCGACCAGGGCGATGGAGTGGCCCAGCGCCGCTAGCGCCTCGGATCGGCCCCGCCACCACAGTGCCAGCGGGGCATGCCTATCCAGGTCGTTGACCGGAGCCGGCCAGAGCGGGTCGCTCGGCAGGAGCAGGGCCGTTCCGGTGCGCCGGGCCTGTTGGAGCGACCGGATCACCTCGGTCGAGGACAACCGCGGTCGCCACCGGGCTAGGGCCTGCTCCAGCTCCGGGCGGAGCCCGGCCGGGTCACCCGCCTCGTACGCGTCACCGGAGTCGGTGAGAGTGCCGGCCAGCCGGTCCGGCGGCCACGACTCGACCACCGAGCGGAGCGCCGCCGCCGCACCGAGCAGGTCCACCACCGCACCGGCCACCCCGTCCCCGGGTTCGGCGATGGTGGTCCACGCCGCCCGGGCAAAAGCCTCCCGTGGGTCGAGCTGCGTATCGGCGAGCTGGGCATCAGCGGGCCGCGCATCCGAGGGCTGCACCTCACCGGATGCTGCGACTGCCGGACGTACTCCCGCGATGAGCGAGGTCACCACCGCCTCGTCGAGTCCGAACAGTGTCATGATGCCATTCCCTTCCGCAGGTACAGTGCCTGCCCTACTTCGTCTGAACCGGGCCGGGCGACTCCCGCTAAATCCGCCACGGACCATGCCACCCGCAGTATCCGGTCGTACCCGCGCATGGTGATCCCACCGCGCTCAAGGGCCCGGTCGAGCATCGCCGTCACCGGGGCATCCAGGCGTCTCTCGGGGCTGCGCAACCAGGGTCCGGACACCTGCGAATTCAGCGTCCACGGTGTGCCGGCCAGACGCGTCGCGGCGGTTGCCCTGGCAGCAGCAACCCGGTGCCTGGCCACGTCGCTGGACAGCCGGCCGCCGTCGGCGGCGATGCGCAACTGCGCTGCGGTCACCCGGGTCACGGTGAGCTGGATGTCGATGCGGTCCAGCAGCGGGCCGGAGATCCGGGCGAGGTAGCGGCGCCGGGAGTTCGGCGGGCAGGTGCATTCCTGGTCACCGGTGCCGTATTGACCGCACGGGCAGGGGTTGGCAGCCAGCACAAGCTGGAATCTGGCCGGGAAATGGGCGACCGCGTTCGCCCGGTGGATGCTGATCCGGCCGGATTCGAGAGGCTGCCGCAGGGCGTCCAGCACGGCGGCCGCGAACTCCGGCGCCTCGTCGAGGAAAAGGACCCCGTGGGACGCGCGTGCCGCGGCACCGGGCCGGATCTGCCCGCTGCCGCCACCGACCATCGCGGCGGCGGTGATGGTGTGGTGCGGCGCCTCGAGCGGGGGCCGGGTGATCAGCGAGCGTCCCACCGGGCGGCCGCTCAGAGACCGCAGCGAGCTCACCTCGAGGGATTCGGCCGGGCCCAGATCGGGCAGCAGGCCGGGCAGGCGGGCGGCGAGCATGGTCTTGCCCGCCCCGGGAGGTCCGAGCATGAACAGGTGGTGGCCGCCGGCCGCGGCCACCTGGAGGGCGAGGATAGCCTCGTCGTTGCCGACCACGTCGATGAGGTCGAGGTTCTCGCCGGCCGGGTCGTCCTCGACCGGTGCGCACAGCACCTCCACCTCCTGGGGCTCCAACCGGGCGCCGTGCCAGATCAGGGCGTCGCGAAGCGACGCCACGCCCACCACCCGGATCCCCGGCACCAGGGCTGCTTCCTCGGCGTTGCCGGCCGGCACCATCACGGTGCGGTGGCCCAGCTGCGCCGCCGCGATCACCGCCGGCAGCATGCCGGGTGTCGGCCGCAGCCGCCCGTCCAGGGCAAGCTCGCCGATGTGCACGACAGCGCCCACCGACGCGGCGGGTACGACGTTGTCCGCGGCCAGGCAGGCCAGTGCGATGGCCAGGTCGAAGCCGGAACCGTGCTTGCGCAGGGCGGCGGGTGAGAGGTTCACGGTGAGCCTGTGGCCGTTCAGCGCACAACCGGAGTTCTTGGCCGCGGCGCGCACCCGTTCGGCGGCCTCGGCCAGGGCCGCATCCGGCAGCCCTATCAGCCTCATCCCCGGCAACTGGCTGGAGATGTCGGCCTCCACCTCGACAAGTGACCCGGCGAGGCCGATGAGCGCGACGGAGTGGGTGCGGGCCAGGCTCATCAGAACACGCCCTCGAGGTGTTCCACCACCGGCGGCAGGCCGGGACGGGCGATCACGGCGACGGCGTCGATTCGGATGCTCCGCGCCCTGGGCTCGAATTCCGCGCACCAGGCGCCTGCCAACCGACGCAGCCGGGCCAGCTTGGCCCCTGTGATGGCTTCGAAGGGATGCCCGTAACCGGTTCCGGACCGGGTCTTCACCTCGACGAAGACGATGTCGCCGTCCTTGGCCACGACCAGGTCGATCTCACCCTGCGGGCAGCGCCAGTTGCGCTCCACCACGGTGTAACCGGCCCCCACCAGGAACGCCGCGGCGCAGTCTTCGCCCAGCCTGCCCAATTCGTCTTTGCGTGCCACGAGCACCTCCGCGTCCAGCGTGCGGGGACCCGCTTCGGCCAGACGAACGGCCCCAGAGCCTGTGCACACATGCGAGAGCCCGCTCCCTGTGGAGGAGCGGGCTCTCGACGGCCGCCGGAGACGAGACCGTCTCGCTTAGATCGTCACGCTCAGACCGTGTCGGTGCGCTCCGCGGTCTGCATTTCCTTGGACGCCTGCGCGAGCTCCTTGTCGAGTTCCTTGGCGTCGACCTTGAGCTCCTTTTGAATGTGCTTCTGGGCGACGAGGCCGGCCTTGCGGAATTCCTCGTCAAGACGGTCTTTGCCCACAACGATGAGCGCGGCCTCTCCGGAATCGAGCATCTCGCCGAGCTCTTTGATGTCACCGCGGTCCAGGCTGCGCCAGAAGTGACCCACAACGCTGCCGGCCGCACCGCCGACGATCGCGCTACCGATGATGGCCGGCGGGAACAACAACCCGACGACGGCGCCGGCGGCGACACCGGTCCACCCGGCGTGCTTGCTGGTCTTGCGGTGCACCTGCACCGAGCCGTCGGCCTCCTTGGTGGCGACGGCGGCGTCGTACGTTCCGATCACCTTGCTGGAGTGGAGCTCACGCACAACCTCGAGGTCGGACTCGGCGGTTGCCGCGTTGGGGTACACACCGAGGTAGAGGAAGACGGATTCGTCGGACATGAAAAACTCCTTAGTTCATCTGGGGTACGGGATTCAGCACTGTCGCAGGGGACGGTATCCAGCCCCCGTCCGGGTGTCAACCGGCGGCGGCCGCGGGCGCGGTCGTAGGCTGATCCCATGACATCCGACCGCCTGAGAGACCTGTCGATGCGAGCCATGAATGCCGCGCACCGTTCGCTGCAGGTGCTCTCCCGCGGCCGGCTCGGTTGGAAGATCGGGCCGATGCCCGTTGTAGAGCTGCACACCGTCGGTAGGAAGACCGGCGAGCGGCGTTCCACGCTGCTCACCGCCCCCATCCACGAGCCGGACCGGGTGGTGCTGATCGCCTCCAAGGGCGGCGACGACCGCAACCCCTTCTGGTATCTCAACCTTCTCGCCCAGCCCGACGTGGAACTCACCGAGAACGGGCATACCCGTCTGATGCACGCCCGCACGGCGAGCGAAGAGGAGAAGGCGGCCATGTGGCCGGCGATCGTGCGTGCCTATTCGGGGTATGCCGGCTACCAGAAGAAGACCACCAGGGATATCCCGGTGGTCATCTGCGAGCCCCGCACACCCTGATCGGGCGCCGGCTCAGCAGCTCAGCCGGGTCAGCGGACCAGTCGGGTCAGCGCCGAGTCGTCGCCGCCGAATGCGGCATCCGTCGCCCGCAGCACGCGCAGCACATTGGCGCCGGCCAGGGCGGCCAGCTCGGCGGCACTCCAACCGCGCCTGGCCAGCTCAAGCAGCAGAGCCGGATAGCCGTCGACACCGTCGAGCTGTTCGGGGAACTCGTCGGTGCCGTCGAAATCACCGCCAAGTCCGATATGCCGGATGCCGGCCGCGTCACGCGCGTGCTCCACATGGTCGGCCACCTGCGCCAGGGTCACCCGGGGCGCTGGGGCGCTCTTGTCGCCGCCGAACCACTCGGCATACGCGGCCGAGACGAACTGCGGCACGAATGTCACCATCAACACACCACCGTTGTCTGCCAGGCGTGCGAGCACGTCGTCAGGCACGTTGCGCGGGTGGGCCGTCACGGCGTGGCAGGAACTGTGGCTGAAGATCACCGGGGCACTAGTGACGTCAAGCGCCGCGTGCGCCGTCGCCGCGGATACATGCGAGAGGTCCACGAGCATGCCCAACCGGTTGAGCTCCCGGATGTATTCCACACCGCGCGGGCTCAGGCCGTTGTGCACGGGTTCGTCGGTGCCGGAGTCGGCCCAGCTGGTGTTGTGCACGTGGGTGAGCGTGAGATAGCGCACCCCGAGCCTGGCCAGCATCCGCAACACGGCGGGTGAATCATTCAGCGAGTGCGCGCCCTCGGCGCCCAGCAGCGAGGCGATGCGACCACTCGCGCGGGCACCTTCCACCCCGGCGGCGCTCGTGGCGATCACGAAGGTCTCCGGGTACCGGGCGGCGAGCCGGTAGACCCAGTCCACCTGCTCAAGGGTGCCCTGCACGGCGTCGGCACCGACCAGGGTGTCCTCGACGTACACCGACCAGAACTGGCCGCCCACACGGCCGGCACGGAGCCGGGCGATATCGGTATCGGTGTCGAGATGTCCGTCCAGGCCCTCGACGGAATAGCCCCGGTTCTCCCGGCACTCCCAGGCCCAGTCGTTGTGGCCGTCGATCAAGGGGGCGAGGTCGAGGGCCGCCGCAACGGTGGCCTGGGCGGCATCGACCGGGTCAGGTGCGGCGCGGTGACGGGCCGCCGTGCCGGCGACAGCGGCGACAGCGGCGCGGGACGGGGTGTGGCGTGCGCTCATCCGCACACGCTAGCAGCCGGCGCACCCCTGGAACGGGTTACTCGTCGAGTGCGAGTTCCTTAGGCAGCTCGAACTCCTTCGAGGCCAGCTCCTCCACGTTGACGTCCTTGAACGTCAGCACCCGCACCGACTTCACAAAACGGTCGGAGCGGTAGACGTCCCAGACCCAGACATCCTTCATCGTCAATTCGAAGTAGAAGTCGTGTTCGGTGTCACGACGAACGAGTTCAACCTCGTTCGCGAGGTAGAAGCGGCGCTCGGTTTCAACAACGTACTGGAACTGCCCCACAACGTCTCGATACTCGCGGTATAGGGCCAACTCGACCTCGCGGTCGTAGTCCTCGAACTCTTCTTCTTCCATGGTGAGACAATCTTACGCGCACAAGCTAGGCCGGAGTTTTGAGCCAGCTCAACCGGTGGTGCTGGCTCGCGCCCAGTTCGCCGATCGCGCTCATGTGCGCGGCGCTGCCGTAGCCCTTGTTGCCCGTCCAGCCGTAGCCGGGGGTGGCGATGTCCGCGGCGATCATCAGCTTGTCGCGGTGCACTTTGGCGATCACGGATGCGGCCGAGACCGATGCGCAGTCCTGGTCGGCCTTGATGCGGGTCACGACCGACAGCGGGGTGCCCAGGGCCTTGTTCAACCAGTCGTCGTTGCCGTCCAGCAGCACCACCCCGCCGACGATGTCGACGCCGTCGGCGTGCAGCTGGGCCAGGGCGCGTTTGCCGGCCAGGCCGAGCGCAGCGATGATGCCGACAGCGTCGACCTCCTGCGCCGATGCCAGTCCGACCGCGCTGTGCTTCACCCAGGCAGCGGCGAGGGGCGCGAGCAGTTCGCGGCGTGGTTCGCTCAGGAGCTTCGAGTCGCGCAACCCTACCGGGAACGCGCCGACGTCTGCGGTCACCACGGCCACGCCAACGGCGACGGGACCGGCGAGGGCACCGCGGCCGACCTCGTCGCAGCCGATCACGCAGCTGGCGCCGGCGGCAAGCATCGCCAGCTCCACCTCGAGGGTGGGCTCGACGACGGCCATCATCATGGGCGAGGTCCGGTCAGGCCGACGAGGGTCACTTCTCGGCGTCCTCGACCCCGCGGAACACCTCGGGGTAGTCGCCCAACCAGCTCCACCGGTCCAGCGGCCAGCTGATCACGAGGGCGCGGCCCACCACGTTGTCCATCGGCACGAAGCCCTTGCCTGGGGTGTTCGGGTGGTAGCGGGAGTCGAGGGAGTCGTAGCGATTGTCTCCCATCACCCACAGGGAATTCTCGGGAACGACAACGTCGAACGCGTCCTTGGACACGTTGGTCTGCCCCTCGGGCAGCAGTGCGTACGGTTCGCTGAGCGGAATGTCGTTGACGCTCATTTGACCCAGAGTGTTGCAGCAGACCACGCGGTCTCCGGGGAGGCCGATGATCCGTTTGATCAGATGGTCATTGCTGTCCGGCGCGGACAGGCCCACCACGGACATGGTCCAGTCGAGGGCTGCGACGATCGGGTTCTGTTCGATGGGCGCCTGCGGCGGCAGCCATCCGCCCGGATCGCGGAAGACGACGACGTCACCGCGGGAGACGGGCACCAGGCCGGGCTCCAGCTGGTTGACGATGATGCGGTCGTTGACCAGCAGCGTGCTCTCCATCGACCCTGAGGGGATGTAGAACGAGCGCACGAGGAACGTCTTGATCAGGAACGAGATGAGCAGTGCCACCACGAAGATGATGAGAAGGTCGCGAATGAATATCGCGACGCCGCGTTTCTTCCGCGACGAATCTGGTTCCAGGCGATGCGATCGCGAGGGCAGAGTGTTGTCTGTCATTTAACCGCCTGAGCTCCTCGCCCAGTTTAGCGGGGAGGAGCTCAGGGGTAAATCCAGCGGGCTGCGAATACGCTCAGGGAGTTGCCCGAGCGCGCCGCGACTGGCGCTGCTTAGTCGCGCTTTTCCTTGATCTTGGCCTTCTTGCCGCGGAGCCCCCGCAGGTAGTACAGCTTCGCGCGACGCACGTCACCGCGGGTGACGACCTCGATGTGGTCGATCACCGGGGAGTGCACCGGGAAGGTACGCTCGACGCCGACCTGGAAGCTGACCTTACGGACGCAGAAGGTCTCGCGAACGCCTTCGCCGGAGCGGCCGATGACGACGCCCTGGTAGACCTGGACACGCGAACGCGCGCCTTCAACGATGTTGACGTGGACCTTGACGGTGTCGCCGGCGCGGAACTCCGGGATGTCTGAACGCAGCGATGCTGCGTCCACCTGGTCGAGAATATGCATGTTATTCGCTCTCTGTACCCGCCACAGGTCGAGGACGTTTTAGTGGCGCCCCGCCCCCTCACCGAGGGTGAGGTGGTGGCGACCAATTGAGTGTGTGCGTGCCGATAGAAATGCAGCTCCCCTGTGGCAGAGACATGCCGCGGCACAAACGCTTATTCTGCCACTAAACCAGGCCGCGCACCAAACCCCGGTGCCTTCGCCGGCGCTACCGGTCGGTCGGTTTCTCCTGGATGATGATGACGGAGGGGTCAGCGGGCGGATGCGCCGCGTCCTTGTCGGCTGCGTCCCGGCCCCCTGTGGAGCTGTCGGTCATCGGCTGGAAGGGGTTTTGGCCGGTCGGCACGGTGCCGAACCTGGCGGTTTCGTCGATGTAGACCAGGGCCTCGCGCACCCGTTTGCGGGCGGCATCGAAGAGCTCCCACAGTACGAACCAGAAGGCGCCGAGGCCGACGAGAACCACGAGCACCGACAGCCAGGGAGCCGTGACCGAGTACACCCCCATGAGCACGATGAGAACGTGCCAGAGGGTCAGCACTCCCACATCGGCCCAGGACACCGCTTTGGCGGCGCGTACCTCTCTGCGGGCGATGATGAGCAGGCTCACCACGAGCAGACCGAACCCGATGGCGACAGCGCCGAACGTGGCACCGAGAACCTGCCAGGCGGTGCTGCCGAAGATAGACGCGGCGACCATGAGCCAGAGCGGAAGCACGCCGACGGCTACGAACTGCCAGTAGTAGAAGACCCTGCGGAGAATCACAATCCCAAGGTTACTCGCGGGTGCGTCGCCGAGCCTTGGAGTTCGCTGGAGGCAGAAGCGCTGCGTCGGCGGCGTCGGCGGCGTCGCCCAGGTCGGGGCGCACCTTCCGGGTGCGTTCGATCTGCTGCTGCCGACGCCAGGTCGCGATGGCGCCGTGGTTGCCGCTGAGCAGCACCGGCGGCACCTCGAGGCCGCGCCAGCTGGCGGGCTTGGTGTAACTGGGGTATTCGAGCAGGCCGTCCTCGTGGGACTCCTCGACGAGGCTCTCCGGGTTGCCCACCACGCCGGGGATGAGCCGGCCGATGGCTTCGATCATGGCCATGACGGCCACCTCGCCGCCGTTGAGCACGTAGTCGCCGAGGCTGACCAGGCGCACCTGGCCGCGACCGGCGAAGTGGTCGACGACGCGCTGGTCGATGCCCTCGTAGCGTCCGCAGCCGAACACCAGGTGCGGCTCCTGGGCAAGATCGCGGGCCATCGCCTGGGTGAACTGCTCGCCCGCAGGCGACGGGAAGATCAGCACCGGGCCGCCGGAGGCATCCGGTGCGGCCGCATCCGTTTCAGGCGCGGCCGGCAGGATGCTGTCCAGTGCTTCCCCCCAGGGCTCCGGCTTCATCACCATGCCGGCGCCGCCACCGTATGGCGTGTCGTCGACCGTGTTGTGCCGGTCGTGGGTGAAGTCGCGCAGGTTGTGCACGGCGAGGTCGATCAGGCCGGACTGCCGGGCGCGGCCAAGAAGGGAGATGTCCAGCACACCGAAGAACTCCGGAAAAATACTGATGATGTCGATGCGCATAGGGGCAAGTCTACGAGTGGCTGGCGGCGAGCTCCGGCGTGGTCTCGGCGTCGGCGTCGTGCAGGGCGGCGGCGCGGTTGACCTTGTTGCGGTGGGAGAAGTACAGCGGCAAGGCGGTGAAAAGCACGGCGCCCAGGAAGTTGCCGATCAGGACGGGGCCGGTGTTCCACCCCCACCAGTCGCCGAAGCTGATGTCTGCGCCGAGCAGCATGCCGGCCGGGATGACGAACATGTTCACCACGGCGTGCTCCAGGCCCAGGCCGAAGAAGGTGAGCACGGGCAGCCACATGCCCAGGATCTTGCCCGACGCGGAGGTCGACGTGTAGAACATGATGGTGCCGAGCGCGACCATCCAGTTGCACAGCATGGCCTTGATGATGGCCACCAGGACGCCGCCGGCGCCGATGGCGGCGTAGGGCAGGACCTTGTGTTCGGCCATGTGGATGATCGCCTGGATCATCGGGTCGGTCGTGTCCGTGCCGAGGTACGTGATGACGCCCACGTAGAGCACGGCGTAGAGGCCCGCTCCGAAGATGTGCGCGGGGATGACGATGGCGAAGTTCTTCAGGCCCTTGGCGATGGTCGTGCGGCCCTCGAGGATCGCCAGCGGGATGAGCGCGAAGCTGCCGGTGACCAGCTCGAGGCCGAGCATCAGGATCACGCAGAACCCGACGGGGAACACCAGAGCGCCGACGATCGGCAGACCGGTCTGGGCCGCCGCGGTCAACGCGAGGGTCGTCGCCGCACCGAGGATCGCTCCAGAGAGCGTGCCGCGTAGGAACATCTGGCGGGCGGTGAGGTTGGTCTTGACGACTCCGGAGTGGACCAGTTGATCAATCAGCTGGTCCGGTTTCACGTAGGACATGCGACGGTACTCCTCTTCAACGGCCGCGATCTATACGAACGTGAAGTAGGTGTGGCGCGGCGCGCCTCTCCCCGTGAACTGGGTCAGCCGCAGCTATGCGTCCTGACCGTCTGGAGTCGGCGTCGCTGCCGGTTCTTCGGGGGTTTCGGGATCCGTTGCCTGGTCGTCGGCGTCGGCTTCAGCGGCATCGGGTTCGTCGGTGTCCGGTTCGTCCGGCAGCTCTTCGAGCAGCCCGGGCGGCGGGGTAATCGTGATGACGCCGGCCTTGATGTCCACCGAGGGCACGATCGCCTTGACGAAGGGAATCATCACCTCGCCGTTGGCGGTCTTCACAATGAGGAGGTCTTGGGCCGGCAGGTGTTCGAGGCGCGTGAGCGTGCCGATCTGCACTCCGTCGCGCACGACGGCGAGTCCCACCAGCTGGTGGTCGTACCAGGCGTCTTCTTCATCCGTCTGTTCGGCGGAGTCCTGGTCGATCCACAGGATGGCCTTGGCCAGGGTCTCCGCAGCCTCGCGGTCGGGGACACCCTTGAAGAACCCGACGGCGTGCTGGTTGTACCAGCGCAGCTCGACGAGTTCGATGGTCTTGCCGTGCCAGGGTGAGCTGGTCGGCACCTGGAGGGTGAACACGGCGCCCGGGACGAAACGTCGTCCCGGGTCGTCCGTGAACAGCTCCAGCTTGATGGCGCCCTTGAGGCCGTGGGCCTTGGTGAGGCGCCCCACCCGTAATTGGGTGCCTGGGGTCGTGCTGTCGAAACTCATGAGGGGCTAGTCCACGCCGCTTCAGAAGTCGGTGTCGACAACGTCGACCCGCACGCGCTTGCCATCGGCCAGAGCGGCCACGAGAGTGCGCAGCGCCTTGGCGGTGCGACCGGCGCGGCCGATCACCCGGCCGAGGTCCTCGGGGTTCACACGAACCTCGAGCACCTCGCCACGGGGTGAGTTCTGGGCTACAACGTGCACGTCGTCCGGGTGATCAACGATTCCCTTGACGAGGTGCTCAAGCGCGGGAGCGAGCAAAATTACGCCTTGTCCTCTTCGGTTGCCTCGGCGGCAACGTCTTCGGTCGGGGCCTTGGCTGCGGGCTTGTCGGCCTTGGGCTTCAGAACCGGCTTCTTCTTCTCGTCGGCGACGAAGGGGGCCTTCGGCTCCTTGATCTTGACGGTGGAGACGGCGTTCTTGTCACCCTTGAAGATGCCCCAGTCGCCGGTCAGCTTGAGGAGTGCCGCAACCTGCTCGGTCGGCTGGGCGCCGACGGAGAGCCAGTACTGGGCACGCTCGGACTTGACCTCGATGACCGAAGGCTCCTGCGTGGGGTGGTAGATACCGATCTCTTCGATGACACGACCATCGCGCTTGGTGCGCGAGTCGGCCACAACGATGCGGTAGTACGGCGCACGAATCTTGCCCATGCGCTTCAGACGGATTTTGACAGCCACAATTCTCCTGTGATTTAGATGTTTGGCGAACTGACAGCCGTGAGCGTGGGGGCACACTCGGCACAAGCTCAATAAGGTTCGTGTTACGCCGGATTAGAGGGTCGGGCGCAACGGAACTCGACTAATCATTGTGTCAGACATCGACCACTTTGTGATAATCGAACTCTGAGTTGTGCAGAAAACCCGAATCGATCCGTGCCGCCGTGTAGCGCGGCAGTCGGAATCCGGGTGGATTAGCTGTCAGGATTGGGCCAGATCGCCCCTACCGGGGCACACCGCACGAAGGGCACAACAGTGGGAAGCAGGGCCGGAACCGGAACCGCGGGAATCGAATTCGCTCGCTCCGAGCGTTCGACGGTCGGGATCGAGTGGGAGCTTGCCCTGGTAGACCGGGCCACCGGCGATCTGGTGTCGATTGCCGATGAGGTCCTGGACGCCCTGCGCGGACCTGATGGCTCCCCGCACCCGCACATCACCGGTGAACTCCTCCTGAACACCGTGGAGCTCGTCTCCGGGGTGCACCACACCGTGGCCGGCGCGGTCGCAGACGTGGCGGGCCAGGTCGCCGAGGTGCGTGCCATCACCGACCCGCGGGGGGTCGACCCGATCTGCAGCGGATCGCATCCGTTCGGTCAATGGTTCGACCAGCAGGTCACCGACAAACAGCGCTACCACAAGCTCATCGACCGCACCCAGTGGTGGGGGCGCAACATGATGATCTGGGGCATCCACGTGCACGTGGGTATCGAAGACCGCGACAAGGTCATTCCTATCTTGAACGGGCTGCTGAGCTTCGTGCCGCACCTGCAGGCGTTGAGCGCATCCAGCCCGTTCTGGGCCGGCGTGAACACGGGGTATGCGTCCAATCGTGCGCAGATGTTCCAGCAGCTGCCCACCGCCGGGTTGCCCTGGCGCCTCGAGGACTGGGCAGCGTGGGAGGCGTACGTCAACGACCTGACGGTGACGGGCATCATCGAGGATGCCAGCGAGGTGCGCTGGGACATCCGCCCGTCGCCACGCTGGGGCACGATCGAGGTCCGGGCCTGCGACGGGGTGTCCACGGTCCAGGAGCTCGGAGCGATCGCCGCCCTCATCCAGTGCCTGGTCGAGTGGATGTCGACGGAGATCGACGAGGGACGGCCGGTTCCCACCATGCAGCCGTGGTTCGTGCGCGAGAACAAGTGGCGGGCGGCCCGGTATGGCCTCGCGGCGGAGATCATCGTGAACTCCACCGGCACCGAACGAATGGTGACCGACGAAGTGCGTCGCCTGGTCGAGGTACTCTCCCCCACCGCCGAACGGCTGGGCTGCCTACCGGAGCTCATGCAGCTGAATCTGATCCTCGACCACGGCGCCAGCTACCAGCGCCAGCTGGCCGTCGCGGCCACGCACAACGGCCACCTCCCCGCCGTCGTCGCCGCCCTCAGCCGGGAACTCCGCGAGGGCCTGGCCCTCCCAACCCGCGAACTGTGAGCTAAGCACCTTAATCTCGCGATTTTGGGTGCTTTTCTCACAGTTCGCGGAGGGGGGGCTAGGCGTTTTTGGCGTCTCGCCAGGCGATCCAGTCTTCGACAGGAGCGAGGTCGTAGGCGGGGCCGGAGATGCCGATGGTGAAGAGGGTGGTGCCGAGTTCGTAGAGTTCGTCGGCCTCCTCGGTGGTCCTGCCGCGCAGTTCAGTGGAGATCTCGATCTCGGTGATGTCGCGACCCACGGTGTCGCACCAGGTACCCAGAACACCGAGCTTGTGCGCGAGCACCTCCGGGGTGGAGAACGAATGCCAGATGTCGGCGTGCTGCGCCACGATGCGCAGTGTCTTCTTCTCGCCGCCACCGCCGATCAGTACCGGGATGTCCCGCACGGGCGCGGGATTGAGCTTGGCCCAGCGTGCCTCGATGCGGGGCAGATCGGTGGCCAGGGCATCCAGCCGACTGCCGACAGTGCCGAACTCGTAGCCGTATTCGACGTAGTCGCGTTCGAACCAGCCCGAGCCGGTGCCGAAGATGAACCGCCCACCGCTGATGTGGTCGATGGTGCGCGCCATATCGGCCTGCAGGTCGGCGTTGCGGTAGCTGTTGCAGTTCACCAGGGCGCCCATTTCGATCACACTGGTCTGCTCGGCCCAGGCGGCCAGGAGAGTCCAGGACTCGAAATGCAGGCCCTCGGGGTCGCCGGAGAGCGGGTAGAAGTGGTCCCAGTTGAAGGCGATGTCCACGCCGAGGGCTTCGACGGCGGAGACGGTGTTACGGATCGACGTATAGTCGGCGTGCTGTGGTGCAATCTGGACGCCGAGGCGCACCGGGCGGGGTTGAGGAGTGGTCATTGCAGAATCCTAATCCCGGCCAGGCCCGGCTCGGCGCGCGCCACGAATGCCGGGCCGTACTAGTCGGGCCGGCTCTGGCGCTACCGGCCGAGCATCTTCTGCAGGGCCGCCATCTCCTCGGCGGAGGGCCCGTCGGCGCCCGTCTTGGCGCCGCCGCCCAGGCCGAAGCCCGAGCCGCCGCCAGCGACCGCGCCACCGACCTTCTCACCCGAGGCAATGGCGGCGTTCTCTGCGGCGCGCTTGGCCGGGTTGCCCGACTTCGAGCCCTTCTTCTTCTGCTGCACCTGGGGGCGCTTGCCGCCCATGCCGCCGGGGATCGGGCCCATGCCGGGGATGTTCGGCATGCCGCCCTTGGCTACGGTCTTCATCATCTTCGCGGCCTGTTCGAACCGCTGCACCAGCTGGTTGACCTCGGTCACGCTGGACCCGGAGCCCCGGGCGATGCGCAGGCGACGTGACCCGTTGAGCAGCTTCGGGGTGACCCGCTCCGCCTTGGTCATCGACTGGATGATGGCCTCGGTGCGCACAATCTCACGCTCGTCGAAGTTCTCCAGCTGCTGCTTCATGGCGCCGGCGCCGGGCAGCATGCCCATCATCTTCTTGATCGAGCCCATGTTGCGCAGCTGCTGCATCTGGCCGAGGAAGTCGTCGAGGGTGAAGGAATCGGTGGAGAACTTCTCCGCGATCTTGCGGGCCTCCTCCTCGTCGAAGGCACCCTGCGCCTGCTCGATCAGGGTGAGGATGTCACCGAGGTCGAGGATGCGGCTGGCCATCCGGTCGGGGTGGAACGGCTCGAAGTCGTCCAGGCCCTCGCCGGTGGACGCGAACATGATCGGGCGGCCCGTGATCGACGCCACGGACAGGGCGGCGCCACCGCGCGCGTCACCGTCGAGCTTGGAGAGCACCACACCGGTGAAGTCGACGCCGTCCTGGAAGGCGCGGGCGGTCGCCACGGCGTCCTGGCCGATCATGGCGTCGATGACGAAGAGCACCTCGTCGGGGTCGATCGCCTTGCGGATGTCCGCGGCCTGCTTCATCATCTCGGCGTCGACGCCGAGGCGTCCGGCGGTGTCGACGATGACCACGTCGTGCAGCTTCTGCTGGGCGAACTTCACGCCGTCGCGGGCGACCTTGACCGGGTTGCCGACACCGTTGCCGGGCTCCGGGGCGTAGACCGCGACGCCGGCCTGGGCCGCGACGACCTCGAGCTGTGTCACGGCGTTGGGCCGCTGCAGGTCGGCGGCGACGAGGATCGGCGTGTGGCCGTCCTTCGCGAGCCACTTGGCGAGCTTGCCGGCCAGGGTGGTCTTACCGGCGCCCTGGAGGCCCGCGAGCATGATGATGGTCGGCGGCTTCTTCGCGAACTCGAGGCGGCGCTGCTGGCCGCCGAGGATCTGGATGAGTTCCTCGTTGACGATCTGCACGACCTGCTGAGCCGGGTTCAGCGCCTTACTGACCTCATCGCCGAGGGCACGTTCGCGAACCTTGCCGGTGAAATCCTTGACCACCTCGAGCGCCACGTCGGCGTCGAGGAGTGCGCGACGGATCTCGCGGACGGTGCCGTCGACATCCGCGGCGCTGAGCTTGCCCTTGGTGCGGAGATTTTTAAACGTCTCGGCGAGGCGATCTGAGAGGTTTCCAAAAGTAGCCATTGTTGTACTAGTTTAACCGGATCCGGGCCGCGTCGGCTCACCCACGGCATTCCGGGGAGTTCGGCGCCCGATCCGGCACTGGTCAGGCCCCGGGGGCGACCAGGCGTTCCACGGCCCGCACCACACTGGCCCGCCGGGCGGCGAGCGCATCCGCGTCCGGCTTCCGGCCGGCGGCCAGGGCCGACGCCGGCTCGTGGATCCAACAGGAGACGATCCCGAAGACCAGGGCATTGAGGTGGTCAGGGTCCCAGGAGGGGTCGACGCTGCCGGCCGCCTGCAGCGCGATGACTCCGCGGAGCCGTTCGGCGTGGAACTCGTTGATGAGGTTCACGGGCGGGTTGATGACCTCCTGGCCCTCCAGATTGGCCCAGTCGATCATCCGCAGGTATTCCGGATGGGCGACCGCGTGGTCGTAGAGCGCGCCGGCGAATTCGGGCAGGGACTCCCCCGCGTTCTGCTGCACCGCGCTCGCGAACTCGATCAGGTTCAGCTCCAGGACCGCACTGAACAGCTCCGCCTTGTGCCGGTAATAGGCGTAGAGCCGCTCCTTACTGGCCGAGGCATTGCGGGCGATCCGGTCGATGCGGGCGCCGGCGAGGCCGTGGGCGGCGAATTCGACCCGGGCGGCCTCGAGGATGCGCTGGCGGGTCGGTTCCGGCTCCTTCGACGGCAGACCGGACGTTGATTCGTCGGTGTTCATGCCCCCAGTGTAGCAAAACGAACTAGTTCGTTTGGTAGAGTTCTCGGCATGTCACAATCGAGCGCGACCGGCGTTTCCCCGGTTTCCACCCCGTTATCACCCGACTCCTCTTACGACGCTCCGGCCCACCACCCCCGCCGGTGGTGGCTGCTGGCCATCGTCGCCCTGGCCCAACTCACCGTGGTGCTGGATGGCACCATCGTCAACATCGCCCTCCCCCACGCGCAGGGCGACCTCGGCATGAGCGACGGCGACCGCACCTGGGTCGTCACCCTGTACGCGCTGGTCTTCGGCGCGTTGCTTCTGCTCGGCGGCCGCATCGCCGATTACTGGGGCCGCAAGCGTTCCTTCATCGTGGGCATGGCCGGTTTCGCCGTCGCCTCCGCTCTGGGCGGCATGGCGCAGAGCACCGGGGAGCTCCTGGCGGCCCGCGGCCTGCAGGGCCTGTTCGCGGCCCTGCTGGCCCCGGCCTCGCTGGCGCTGCTCACCGTGAACTTCCCCGGCGGCAAGGACCGCATCAAGGCCTTCTCGGTCTACGGTGCGATCGCCGGTGGTGGTGCCGCCGTGGGCCTGGTGCTGGGCGGCGTGCTCACCGAATACGCCAGCTGGCGCTGGTGCCTCCTGGTGAACGTGCCGATCGCGATCGTGGCCATCGCCGCCGCCGTCCCGATCATCACGGAGAGCAAGGCGCACGGAAACACCCGGTACGACGTGCCCGGCGCCATCCTGGTGGCCCTGGGCCTCGGGTCGTTGGTCTTCGGTTTCGCGCAGGCCGAGAACGGCTGGTCCGCCTGGCAGGTACTCGTCTTCATCCCGCTGGGCGTCGTGTTGCTCGCCCTCTTCGTTCTGGTGGAGAGCCGGTCCAACCATCCGCTGCTGCCGCTGCGGATTCTGGCCGACAAGGTGCGCGGCGGCGCGTTCATCACCGGCACCCTGACCGGTGCCGCACTGCTGGGTGGGCTGCTGTTCCTCACTTTCCACCTGCAGATCGTGCTCGGCTTCTCGCCGCTGGAGTCCGGCCTGGCCTCGCTCCCGATGACCGCGATGATCATGGTGGGCGCCACGGTGCTCTCCAAGTTCCTCCCCAGGGTGGGCGTGCGCCTGCCGATGACCGTTGGTCCTGTTGTTGTGGCGGCCGGCCTGCTCTACCTCTCGCGCATCACCGTGGGCGGCAGCTACGCCGTCGAGGTGCTGCCCGGCCTGCTCCTAATGGGATTGGGGCTGGCGATGATCTTCGTGCCGCTGCAGAACGTGGCCCTGGCCGGCATCGACGCCCATGACGCCGGCGCGGCCAGTGCCGCCGTCACCGCCGTGCAGCAGATCGGCGGATCGATCGGCTCAGCGGTGTTCACCGTGCTGTACACGTCGGCCGTCGCGGCCTCCCTGGCCGGCGGCGACGGGACCCCGGTCGCTCAGCTGCAGGCGTTCGTCGACGGCTACCAGGCGGCGTTCTTCTGGGCTGCCGTCGGGGTGTTCCTGGCCGCACCGGTGTCCTACTTCATGGTGCGCCCGAAGGCTTCGGACCTGCTCGGCTCCGAACCGGCCATGCACCTGGGCTAGGCGAAACCCCCACAGGGGACCCAGAAAACCGACGAAGGCCCCCGGAGTGATCCGGGGGCCTTCGTCGTGCACCTTCGCCGTCAACGTGCGCCGGTGGCGAGTGTCAGCTGTCGGTGGCGATCACGATGGTGTCACCGTGCACGTCAAGGGTCACGACGAGCAGGGCATCCGTCTCGTGCGGGCTGATCGAGTAGTCCAGCACGGCGAAGTGCTGGTCATTGCCGACATGGTGCGGGTGGAATCCGATGCGCTGCAGCTGAATGGAGCGCAGGTAGTCGATCTGCTTGTCACCCGAATCCCAGATCAAGGCGTCTTCGAGTACCTCAGCGTCGAGTTCTTCGAACTGCGCGACGATGAACTGGCTGGTCACTGAGACCTCGGCGCTCAGGTCGGCCACGAGCGACTCCCGGGCCTGCGAGTCCAGGTCTTCCAGGGCGTTGATCATGGCGGCGACGATGTCGAGGGCCTCGGATGACACCGACTCCTCGTCGGGAGAGCTCACGTCGATCTCGACGTTCTGGTCGCCGAGCTCGGCCGTGTCGGACCAGTACACCTCGCCGCTGTCGTCGTCGCTGCCGAGAATTCCGAAGAAATCGTGTTCGATGGTCATGGGACGTCCTATCCGACGAGTTTTTGCGCGAAAACGTGCGGGGTGAAACCTGTGAGGTCGTTGATCCCCTCACCCTGCCCGACGAGTTTGATGGGGATTCCGGTCTTCTCCTGGACGGCGAGCACAAAACCGCCCTTAGCCGAGCCGTCGAGCTTGGTGAGCACGAGCCCGGTCACCCCGGCGTGCTCGATGAAAGCCTCCGCCTGGGCGAGGCCGTTCTGGCCCGTGGTCGCGTCGAGGACAAGAAGCACCTCGGAGATAGGCGTCTGCTTCTCGATCACCCGGCGAATCTTGGTGAGCTCGTCCATCAGGCCGCCCTTGGTCTGCAGCCGGCCGGCAGTGTCGATGATCACGATTTCAGTGCCCGTGTTGATGGCGCGTTCCACAGTCTGGAACGCGACGGAGGCCGGGTCCTGCCCCTGGGCCTGCGGCTTGACGATGTCGGCGCCCGCGCGTTCTGCCCAGGTCGCCAGCTGCTCCACCGCGGCGGCCCGGAAGGTGTCGGCAGCGCCGATCAGCACGCTGCGGTCATAGACCCGCAGGAACTTGGCGAACTTGCCGATGGTGGTGGTCTTACCGACCCCGTTCACGCCGACGACGAGCACCACGGCGGGCCTGGCGCTCAGGTTCAGGGTGGAGTCCAGCTTCGCCAGGCGTTCCTCGATGCCCTCGCGGAGCATCCGGTGCAGGTCCTTGGGGTCCGTGGTGTTGTACCTGGATACCTTGGCGCGGAGCTCGGCGACGATCGCATCGGTGATATCCGGTCCGAAGTCGGCCTGGATCAGCGAGTCCTCGAGGTCTTCCCAGGTGTCTGCGTCGATCGTCTTCTTCGCGAACACTCCGCGCAATGCGCCGGAGAGCGACCACGGGGTGCGTTCTGCCATGGGTCAAGGCTAGTCGGCGCGGACCGGCCGCGTGCACGCCGCGGGGTGGCGGGGAGTCCGGGGTGCTGGGTATCTTCACCGGTAACGCCGATGCCCTCCCCCTCGAAAGGACCTCTGATGTCTCCGCAGCCCACGAATGCCCTGGCCGGTCTGGATGCGCAACTGGAGGGAAGCGTGCTGCTGCCCGGCGCTGCCGGGTGGGACGACGCCCGGGCGGCCTGGAACCTCAGCGTCGACCAGCAGCCGCGCGCCATCGCGCGCCCAAGGTCGGTCAGGGACATCCGCCACATCATCGTTGCCGCCAGGGAGAGCGGCATCGGCGTGGCAGTTCAGCCGCGCGGACACGGGGCGAACGGGAGCCTGGCCGACACGATTCTGGTGCGCACCACCGCCTTCGACGAGGTGACGGTGAACGTGGTCGGCCGATTCGCCCGTGTCGGCGCCGGCGTGCCGTGGGGCACCCTGCTCAACCGGCTCGACGGCACGGGACTGGTCGCCCTGGCCGGATCGAATCCCGACGTGAGTGTGGCCGGGTACCTGCTTTCTGGCGGGCACTCCTGGTTCAGCCGGTGGAAGGGCCTTGCTGCACATTCGATCCGGGCCGTCGAAATGGTCGACGCCGGTGGGGTGCTGCGCCGGGTCACCCGGGAGAGCGATCCTGACCTGCTCTGGGCGCTCCGCGGCGCCGCCGGCCTGTTCGGCGTGGTGACCGTCCTGGAAATCGACCTGTTCTCCGCACCTGAGCTGTTCGGCGGCAAGCTGCTCTTCCCGGCCGAGTCCGCCGAGGTGGTCATCGGTGCCGCTCTCGACATCCTGCTGGATGCACCGCCAGAGCTGAGCCTGTTCTTGGGCCTGATCAATATGCCCGACATCCCGACGGTGCCGGAGCTGCTGCGCGGGCGCAGCTTCACCCAGGTCGACGCCGTCTACGTCGGTTCGGAAGCTGAGGGCCAGGCGCTGCTCGCCCCGCTGCGCACCATCGCACCCGTGATCGCCGACCTCACCCACGGATTCTCCATTGGTCAGCTCGGTGACGTGTCGGCTGAGCCCCAGGACCCCTCGGCGACCCTCGATTGGTCGACGGCCGTGACCGAGCTTGATGCCGCGACGATCGCCGAGCTTCTCGAAGCCTTCCGAACCGGGAGCTACGCGGGCCTGACCCTGCTGCAGATCCGGCCGCTCGGCGGGGTGATCGTCGATGCGGGCGTGGGTGCCGACGGCGTGGCCGGGCATCTCGACACGGCGTTCGTACTCTTCGCGGCGGCCATCCTGCCGCCCGGCGCGCCCGTCCCGGCCGATGACGTGCGCCATCTCCTCTTCCAGCCGCTGGAGGATACCCTGCAGGCCGTCGGGTCGCCCCGCACCGTTCCGTCACTGCTCTCGGCCGGGCAGGATCTCGGCGCCGCGCTGGCGCCGGAGGCCCTTGAGCGGCTCGGGGAGATCAAGCAGGCGATCGACCCGGAGAACCTGTTCCGCAGTAACCGTCCGCTCCCGTCGGCCTACCTGCTCCCCTGAGAGCTCCGGTCAGGACGCCCGCTCGTCGACCTCGGGGGCGCGAAGGGCCGCGGAGCCGTCGCCGCGCACGATGCGCTGCCCCACGACCGCGGACACGCCGTCCTGCCGCATGGAGACGCCGTAGAGGGCGTCGGCGATTTCCATGGTGCGCTTCTGATGGGTGATGACGATGAGCTGGCTGGTGGTGCGAAGGTCCTCGAAGATGGTCAGCAGCCGGCCGAGGTTGGCGTCGTCGAGCGCCGCCTCCACCTCGTCCATGATGTAGAACGGGCTGGGCCTGGCCTTGAAGATCGCGATGAGAAGGGCCACCGCCGCCAGCGAGCGTTCCCCGCCGGAGAGCAGGGAGAGCCGCTCGATCTTCTTCCCGGCCGGTTTCACCGAGACCTCGATGCCCGTGGTCAGCATGTCCGACGGGTCGGTGAGCTGGATGCTGCCGCTGCCGCCGGGGAACAGCACCGGGAAAACCTCTGCGAACGCGGCTTGGGTGTCGTCGAAGGCGCTGGCGAAGATAGTCCCCATCTTGTCGTCGATGTCGTCGATGATGGTGAGAAGGTCCGCGCGGGTGTTGGTGAGGTCGGTGAGCTGCTCGGTGAGGAAGGAGTGCCGCTGTTCGAGCGCCGCGAACTCCTCGAGGGCCAGGGGGTTGATGCGTCCCAGCCGCGCATATTTGCGTTCGGCGGCGGCCAGGCGTGCCTGCTGGGCGCCGCGGTCGAACGGGACCGACCGGCCGGAGCCGTCGTCCGAGCCGGAGTCGCGTAAGCCTTCAGCGTCTGAACCGTCTCCGACCGGCACCGGCTGATCGGGTCCGTACTCCGTCACAAGAACCTCTTCGACCAGACCCAACTCGCCGGCGGCGCGCTCCAGGAGCGCGGACAGCTGCAGCTTCTTCTCGTAGATCGCCAGCTCGAGCCCGTGCACGTTCTCGGTGACGGCTTGCAGGCGGGTGCGCAGATCGCTCTCGGCGCGGCGGAGCTGGTTGAGTTCCTGATTCTGGCTGGCTCGTTCGGCTTCGGCGGTGGCCAGCCGTTGCCGGGCTTCGGCGACGGCGCGCTCGATCGACCCGAGCACGGCGGGTAGGGCGTCGGCCACGGCGGATGCGGCGTCCACCTGGCGCCGGCGGATCACGGCACGGCGGGCGGCGGCATCGGCCTCGGCCCGGTCCGATTCGAGCTGCCGGGCCAGAGACGCCGCCCTGGCCTCCCCGCTCCGCACCCGTTCCTTGGCCGTGTCGACCTGCAGGCGCGCCTCGATCTCGGTTTCCCTGGCCGCTTCCAGCTCGGCATACAACCCGTCTCGGGCACTGACGTCGAGGATGGGGCGGGGCGCGGACCGCAGAGTGTCCAGCGCGGCCGTGCTTGTGGCCGCGGCCCGCTCGGCGTCGGCGACCCCCGCCGAAGCCAAATCGGCTGCGGCCGACAACCGGTCGAATTCAGCCGCCGCGGCGTCCACCTGCACGGTCAGGCGGCTGCGCAGGTCTGCGCGGGCGTTCTGCCGGCTGCTGTGCTCCCGCAGCGCGGTCTTGGCCGTCCGGGCCTGGTCCTTCGCCGTGGCCAGCAGGGCGCGTTGCTCGCCGAGGTCGCCGGAGACCTGCTCGAGCTGGGAGGTCACCTCGGCCAGCCGGTTCTCGGCGGCATCGCGTTCGGTGACGAGTTCGAGTTTGCTCGGCGCGGCTCCGGCGCCGCCCTGCACGGAGTGCACGGTGAGCACGTCTCCCGCCCTGGTGATGAGCTTGACCCTGCCGGCCGCTCCGGCCGCCAAGAGGGCGTCGGCGGCGGCAGCGGCGGCGGCGAGGTCGTCGACGATCACGGTGTCGGCGAGCAGGCCAAGCACCCCGGCCGGGGCGTCGACGACGCTGTGCGCGGCCCGGCTGCCGGCCAGTCCGGTCAGATCGAGCGGCGACACGCGCGCCGCATCGGCGGCCTGGGTGAGGAGCAGGTCGACCCGGCCGAGGCTCTCGAGGTCGGCGTGCGCCACGGCGGCGATGGCGGCCTCCCGGTCGGCGGCGACGACGGCGTTGGCCAAGGACCCCAGCGCGGCGGCGATCGCGCGCTCGAAGCCGGTCTGCACGGTCATCAGTTCGGCGACCAACCCGCCGATACCGGGCAGGTCGGCGTCGATCAGGGCGGACGACCCGTCCTTCTGGCCGAGGGCGAGGGACAGGGCGCCGGTTCGGGCGGCCAGGGCGTCACGCTCACGTTCGTTGCCGTGCAGGAGCTCGCGGAGCCGCTCGATCTCGGATTCCGCCTGGGCGACCAGGCCTTCGGCGCCCTCCACGACCTCGTCCAGGTCGATGCCGGTGTCCTCGGTATCGTCGGCATCGTCGAGTTCCGCGAGCCGGCCGCGGGCGTCGGTCAACCTGCCACGGGCGGAATCGAGGGCGCTCTCCTGGCGCAGCACTTCCCCGCGCACCGCGGCCAGGCGGGACGCCGCGGTGTCCGCCTGCCCGGCGAGGTGGGAGACCTGGAGGTCGTGCCTGGAGACGAGTGCGGATTGCGCGGCGATCTCCTCGTCCACGGCGTCGAGGTCGCGGCGCACGGTGGCCGTACTGCTCCGCGCGCGGGACCAGGCGTCCTCGGCGGCGAGGATGCCCGCCCGGAGCCGTTCGACCTCCGCGGCGGCTTCCTGTACCCGCTGCGGCGTGACCGAGGGGGTTCGCTCGGCCGGTTCGGCCTGCGTACCGAGGAGGGCGAGGCGCTGGTTGGCCAGGGTGTAGAGGCTGCGGAGGCGTTCCTGGGCGGATTCGAGACCGAAGGCGGTGCGCCTGGCGACGTCGACGGCGTCGCCGACCTGGGCGTCTTCGAGCCGGCGGACCCGCACCTGATTGTGGTCCAGCTGGTCCTGGATGACGATGCGCTCCGAGTGCCGTTCGCTCTCGGTCTGCCCGTGGGCGTCGAGGGCGGTGCGCAGGGAGACCACATCGTCGGCGAGCAGCCGGGCTCGGGCATCGCGCACGGTGGCGGCGATCTGCTGGGCTTCCCTGGCTACCTGCGCCTGCTGGCCGAGCGGTTTGAGCTGTCGGCGGATCTCGCCGGCCAGGTCGCTGAGCCTGGTGAGGTTGGTCTGCATCGCCTCGAGCTTGCGCACGGTCTTTTCCTTGCGGCGGCGGTGCTTGAGGATTCCGGCGGCTTCCTCGATGAAGCCGCGGCGTTCCTCCGGGCTGGCGCGCAGCACAGCGTCCAGCTGCCCCTGGCCGACGATGACGTGCATTTCCCGGCCGAGCCCGGAGTCGCTGAGCAACTCTTGCACGTCGAGCAACCGGCAGGTGCGGCCGTTGATGGCGTAGTCGCTGCCGCCGTTGCGGAACAGGGTGCGCGAGATGGTCACTTCGGCGTACTCGATCGGCAATGCTCCGTCGCTGTTGTCGATCGACAGGATCACCTCGGCCCGGCCCAGCGGCCCCCTGGTGGAGGTGCCGGCGAAGATGACGTCCTCCATCTTGCCGCCGCGGAGGGTTTTCACACCCTGCTCGCCCATCACCCAGGCCAGGGCATCGACCACATTGGACTTGCCGGAGCCGTTTGGACCCACGACGCAGGTGACGCCGGGTTCGAAGGCGAAGGTCGTCGATTGTGCGAAGGACTTGAAACCCTTGAGGGTGAGGCTCTTCAGGTACAACCCGGCCGTCCTTCCCTCAGTAGTGTCGTGATCAGTCCACGGTACCGGACGGCCCCTCGTTTACTGGGATCGGCCCGCCCGAGATCCACGAGAGCCTGTCGTTCTGGAGCTACCGGGTCTAGGCTCTGCGGGCATGGAGAGTCGATCGTTCAGTATCGACGAGTTGAGCATTCCCGCGTCGCCCGCAGGTCCGGGCTGGGCGGAGTTCGCTGCCGCCGTCGAGGTACGCAACCGGGTGGAGTCCCACGCGTACGGCACCGGTGAGCTTGCCCAGTCGGCAGAGGAGCTGCTCCCGGCGTTCCTGACGCCGGAGGACTCCCCCAGACGGTTGTTCGTGGCGCGCGCCGCGGGGACGATCGTGGCCCGCGCCCTCTACGAGACGCAGTCAGACCCGGCGTCGGAGTTCGCCTGGTTCACCGTGGAGGTCCTGCCTGAATGGCGTGGCCGGGGCATCGGCTCCGCACTGTCGACGGTTCTGGAGTCACTGGCCGACGCCGAGCGGCGCAGCAGCCGCGTGGTCTACGCGGTCTCGCCGCCCGGACCCGGCGAACGTGTTGCGGCGCCCACTGGCTTCGGGTCGGTTCCGCTCGCCAACCCCGAGGTGCGTTTTCTCCTCAATCGGGGCTACCGGCTCGAGCAGGTGGAGCGCGGCAGCAGGTTGCAGTTGCCGGTGGACCCTGCCTTCCTCACCGACCAGCTCGCTGCGGCAGGAGCCAGAGCCGGGGAGGACTATGCGGTGTTGTCGTGGTCTGGGCGTACGCCGGAGCGATGGTTGCCCGATCTGGCCCTGCTGTACACCCGAATGTCGACGGATGCGCCGACGGCGGGCCTGGAGGAGCCGGAGGAGGTCTGGACCGTGGAGCGGCTCCGGCGCGAACAGGACGTCTACGCCACCGGGCCACGGCTGGCCGTGGTGACCGCGGCGCTGCATCGGCCGAGCGGCCGGCTGGTCGGTTTCACCGAGCTCTCGGTGCCGGGCGATCCCGGCCGGGCCGTCTCACAAGAGGACACCCTGGTGCTTCGAGAGCATCGCGGGCACCGCCTGGGCATGCTGATGAAGCTGGCCAACCTGAAGCAGCTCGCCCTGGGGTATCCGGAGCAGCGAGCGGTGACCACGTTCAATGCCGAGGAGAACCGTTACATGCTCGACGTCAATGAGGCGGTTGGGTTCACACCGATGGGGTACGAGGGAGCGTGGCGGAAGGTAAGCGCAGCCGCTGGCAGCGCGGGCAGTAGTGCGAGGACCGGTTCATGAACTTGACCCGCACCAAATCGGTTCCACAGCGAGGGCACGGCGTGCCCTGCCGGCCGTAGGCGTTGAGGCTGTGCGAGAAGTACCCGGACTGGCCGTTGACGTTCACGTATTGGGCGTCGAAGCTGGTGCCACCCTCGGCCAGCGCCTTCAGCAGAATCTCACGGATGGCGCCGAGCAGGCGGCGGGCGCTCGCCGCGGACAGTGTCGCGGCCGGCTGGTCGAAGTGCACCCTGGCGTCGAAAAGAGCCTCGTCGGCATAGATGTTGCCGATCCCGCTGACGACCTGCTGGTCGAGCAGCACCCGTTTGATGCCGGACCTGGTGCGTGCCAACGCCCGGTAGAACGCCGGGGCGGAGAAGGCCGGGTCGAGCGGGTCGCGGCCGATGTGGGCCACCTGGCCGGGAATGAGGCCCGTCCAGGCCGGCCCGGAACCGATGGCGGCCCCGGAACCGGCCGAAACGAGCCGGCCAGGTGCCATGCCGGGACCGGAATAGCCGGCCGGGAGGCCGTCGGCGGTGGCGCGCATCCTGTCCACGGCCATGCTGCCGAAGATGCGCTGGTCCACGAAGTGCAGGGCCAGTTCGCCGTGCTCGGGGTGCTGCAGGGTCAACCGGATGCGCAGCAGCTTCTCCGGGGCCTGGCCGGGTGTGCGAAGCAGCACCTGTCCGCTCATGCCGAGGTGGGCGACGAGGGCCAGGTGCTCCGGCGCGCCCGCCGGAGCGTTCAGGGGGAACCAGAGGAACTTGCCCCGCCGGACGGCGGCCTCGATCCTGGCGCCGGTGAGGAGTACTTCGAAATCGCCCAGCGATCCGTCGTGGCGGCGCAGGGACCGGTTGTCGAACACCTCGACACCCGTGACGGCGGCGCCGGAGACGGCGGTTTCCAGGCCGGAGCGAACGACCTCGACCTCGGGGAGCTCGGGCACGGGTCAGCGGCGGGGTGCGCGCAGGCGCGTCCACGCCTCGAGGGCGGCGGCCATCTCGGCGTGCTTCTTGCTGGTGCCCTCGCCCGTGGCTGTGACCGCGGTTCCCACGGTCACCGTGGCGACAAAGACCTTCGAGTGGTCCGGCCCGCTTTCGGCGACGGAGTAGACCGGAACGCCGGCACCGAGCCGGGAAGCGGCCTCCTGCAGGCTGGTCTTGGGGTCCATCGAGATACCGAAGTGACCGGGATCGGCCAGCATGGGCTGCAACAGTCGCATCACGAACCGGGTCGCGGACTCTACGCCGGTGTCGAGGTAGACGGCACCGATGAGAGCCTCGACGGTGTCGGCCAAGATCGACGACTTGTCACGACCGCCGGTGAGGGTCTCCCCACGGCCGAGGCGCACGAATTCGCCCAGACCGATGCCGCGGGCGATCTCGGACAGCGCGGCCGTTGAGACCAGACTGGCCCGGCGCTTGGCGAGGTCACCCTCCGGAAGCAGCGGGTAGTCGCGGTACAACATCACCGTGACCGCTTGGCCCAGAATCGAGTCGCCAAGGAATTCCAGGCGCTCGTTCGTGGGCAGGCCACCGTGTTCGTACGCGTAGGACCGGTGCGTCAACGCCAATTCGAGCAGACCGGCGTCGACCTGCAGGCCGAGGATCTCCTGCAGCGCCACCATCGGATCCTCAGGTTGTCTCGGCTCCCGGGCAGCAGAAACTCCTGCAGCAGGGAGCGCTGCAGGAGAATCGGCTGTTCCGGGATCGGCGTCAGAACCTGACACGGTTGTGCGCACCACCCCTGTGACTAAACCTTCTGACTAGACGTCAGCGACCTTGCGGCCCTTGTACTCCATGAAGAGTGCGGTGCCGGCAGCGTCGGTGACAACCTTCGCGCGGTGCGGGAGGCTGTAGACGACCTTGCCGTTTTCCATGGTCTTCACCAGGGTGGGGGCTTCGGCCTTCCAGCAGGAACGGCGTGAGCGGGTGTTGGAGCGTGATTGCTTGCGCTTCGGGACTGCCATGACTACTTCTCTTCTCTATCCGGTACAGCCTGGATGTCGTCATCCGTGCTGATGCTTTCGGAAGCTTGGAATTCCAATAGTGCGGACCAGCGGGGATCCTGCACGTCACTCGGTTCAAGTTCAGGGGAAGTGGCACGCCGTTCCCCGGTCTCTGGGTCGAGACCTGGGCAATCCCGCCGGCAAACCGGCTGGAACGGCAGTGACAACACCACTGCATCCCTGATTAGTGGTTCAAGATCCACGTGGTCATCTTGAACCGCACACTCATAAGCTTCGTCTAGATCGTACGCGAAAAGCTCCACAAAATGAACTCGGACAGGCAATTCGATGTCAATCAGGCATCTTCCGCACTCTCCGGCGGCTTTTCCGGTCACATCCGCGGTCACCAGGATGCCCTCGTGGATGCATTCCAGGCGCAGATCTGCTTCGAGGGTGGAGCCGGCTTTCACGGCAACAAGCGCTTCACCGAGGTCGTTGGGCACGACGATGTCGATGTTGCGCTCATACATCGTTCCCGGGCGGTTGATGACGTCGCGGACGTCAACCTTGTACGGGGTCTTCTTGAACTTATTCACAAGGGAAAATTCTACGCGTCGAATGGGGGTTGTCGGTCCGCGCCGGTGTGTCGCGTGCGCCGGTCACTCCGGGGTGCCGGCGGCCAGGCCCATCCGGCGCAGTGCCGTCGACGTCAGGGACGCCGGAATGATCAGGGCCCTGGCCCGCTGGGCGGGCCCGGAACTCTGCCACAGGGCGGCCAGGAGAAGGTCGAGGTCGCCCAGCAGGGCGGCGCCGTGGTTCGCCGCCGGACCCTGGCGGCGGGCGTAGTGTGCTTGCTCGGTGGCCACCAGGAGTCGGTCGAGCGCCTCTCGCACCTCCGGCGCAGCGCCGACGGTGACCTTGTCGCGGATGCTGTCGGCCAGCTCACGGGTGGTGAGCGTGTCGTACACGGTCAGCCCCTGGTCCACCGCGGTGTCGGCCAGCTCACGCCAGGCCAGCACGGCGCCGCCCCGGTCGGCCGCCAACAGGCGCCGCCGCCGCCGCCGCCGGACCAGCCGGATCCCACCGGGGGTGAGCAGGAGGATCACGACGAACGTCGCAACGAGCCCGATCCGGGCCAGGGTGCCGGGCAGCTCGTCCTCCGGCGCGGCGAGGCTGTCCAGGGGTCCGCTCTCGAGCCCCGGATTGTCGTTTTGCCGGGGAACGACCGATTGCGCTTCGCCGGCGGATGGCGCACCGGATGCCGTGGTGCTCTCGGGTTGGGCATAGTCCGGTACCGATCCCCGGCCGGGTGTCGGTTCGAAGGGCACCCAGCCGACCCCGACGAAGTAGAGCTCCGGCCAGGCGTGCAGATCGTCGGAATCGACGTCGTAGCGGTTCTGGTCGTTGACGACAGTTGTCGTGCGGGTGCCGGGAAGGTAGCCCAATGTCACCCGAGCCGGTATGCCCAGGCTCCGTGACATCAACGCCATCGCCGAGGCGAAGTGCACACAGTAGCCGCGTTTCACGTCGAGGAAGGTGGCGATGACATCCGCTCCCCCGCCGTCGTAGCCGTCCTCCACCGGCGCCTCGGTGTCGTAGGTGAAGTCGTTTCCGCGCAGGTAGTCCTGAATGGCCACCGCGGCGTCATAGGACGAATCCGTGCCTTGGCTGACCGTGCGGGCCGTCTCGCCGATGATCTCCGGCGTGCCGTCGGGCAGGGACAGGCTTGGCTCGATGGACACCGGATACCGGCCGCCGGCCTCACGGAGCTGGTCCCTGGTCGGTTGCACTTCGAGGGAGGTCACTGTGTAGCGCTGGCCGATCGTGGAGCTGTCGGTACTAGTGATCGACCGGTTCCCGTCGTTCCAGTACCAGCTCCCGGTGAGCCCGTCCACCCGCGTGGCCGGCACGGGAACAGGCAGCATCTGGGTGTCCACGCCGTCGATCACGATGATCGTGCTGGCCTCGGTGCGGTCCACCGGCTCGGACAGGCCCGGTGGGGCGGGGATCGACTCGGCGGTGAGGTCCTCGTCGACCTCGCTGGCCTTGGGCAGCCAGCTGGTCCCCTTGATCTCATCGAGGGTCAGCACGGCGAGGTAGGGCTGCTCAGTGGCTGACGTGCGGTAGTGCAGGGCCGGACCGGGCTGGGGCCGGCGCAGGTCCTGGCCGAGGTCGATCATCGGGCTGATCCCCCGGTTGAACAGCGCGCTGTTGGGCCGCGAGCCGAATGCGCCACCGGAGATCACGGGCGCGGAGAAGCTGAACACGAGCGAACCGATGATGCCGATGGCACCGATGGCGATGGCGCCCCGCACGGCGCCCGCCGCGCCGGTGATTCCAGTTCCGCGTCCGCCGGCCTGGCGGTTGACCTGCAGGCCGCGCAGGTGTACGTCGATGCGGAGCAGGAGTAGATAGGCGGTCGCTGTCGCGGCCAGGGCGATCCAGTCCGCCCCGGTGGACACCACGAAGCCGGGCACCGCGAGGGGCACCAGGGCCGGTATTCCGGCCAGCGCCGGTCGGCGCAGCCCGATGGCCACGAGGTCCATCAGGATCGCCAGCAGGCCCACCCCGCCGGCCAGGAGGAACAGGATGCCGTCCAGCACCTCCGCGGGCGTGCCCTGCACCTGAATTGATCTGACGCCGGCCGTAGCCAGCTCGGTGAAGCGGGCGAGGGTGTCTCCGGTGGGGACCAGCCAGAGCAGTCCGGTGCCGCCGCCGAAGAACAGCGTGAGCACCACGACGAGCACGCCGGCGGACAGCACTGGCACGATCACCGCGGGCACCCTGGCCCGACGCAGCCCGGCGGCGCCGGCCAGGACGACGCTTGCAACTATCAACAGCACCAACCACCAGGCCGACCCGGCGAGCACAGTGCCCAGGGCGGTGCATCCGGTCATCAGCAGGCCCAGCACTGCCAGGGTGAGCGGCCAGCGCACCACCGGCGGCCGGCGGGACTCCGTAGTCGGCCCACGACCGGAGGACCCACCCCCGGCCTGACCAGTCCGCGCCCGGCCACTATCGGCCTGACCAGCCCGAGCCCGGTCAGCCACGGCACGGTCGGCGCCGGCCACATCGGTCCTGGTCACCGCGCCTCCGCCCGATCCTGGCCGGCCTGCGCCCACGCGGTATCTACCGGCGTCGTGGCGGTCAGCGGCACGCATTGCCAACCCGCGTCGCTCAGGCGCTCGACGGCTGAGCTGTCGACAGTGTCGAGAACGAACGCGACAGCGGGCTGGCAAAGCCCTCGGAGGGCGACCAGGTCGGTCGTGTCGGCGGATCCGATGTCCACAAGCACGGCGAACGCCGGGATCTGCCGGCCGAGCGTGACGGGCCGCCGGGAGCCGGGGGTGTCGTCCGTGGCGTGCACCACACGATCGCGCTGGACCACGCTCGCCAACGCGTCGATGAGCGCGAGGGCTCCCTCCGGACCGGTGAAGGAGACCGGGTCGTCGCCGCGCAGTCCACCCCAACGCCCGTCATCGGGGTCGTGTTGCACCCGGGCATCTCCTGCGCGGGTCCTGGCGGGCAGGAGTTGGCAGGGCCCGAGCTCCACGACATCGAGCCGGAAGCCGCCGTCGAGCAGATGCACCGCGATGGATGCCGCCAGTTCGACGGCCCGTTCGAATTCAGCGTCGTGTCCGAGGCCGGTTCCGCGCCCACCGCGGGTGGTGTCCAGAATGATGCGGGCCTCGGGGTGGCTGCGCTGCTCTTCCTGCCGCACCATGATCTCTCCGTGCCGGGCGGTGGCCGGCCAGTTGACCCTGCGCATCGGGTCCCCCGGCCGGTATTCCCTGGCGATCAGCTCGTCGGAGTCGTTGTTGAGATGGCTGAGGCGCTCGTGGCGGGACCCCTCGCCCCTAGTGATCGAGACACCGTTGCCCGGCAGCGGTGTGACAGTCGGCGTCACGGTCAGGTCGTGCGGGGAACCGGCGGGCCACTCGCTGTAGGCGAGACCGAAGGGGTCGGTCCGGCCGACCATGAGCGGGCCGACCGGGTACACGCCTCGCCGGGGCGGTCGCACCTGGTAGCTGACCCGCGCGGTGTCTGCCGCCCCCGGGCGGCGGACCCGGGCCGGAGCGAGGCCCCGCAACGGCTGACTCGGTGGCACGTCGACTCCCCTGGCCGCCGTGTCGCGCCAGCGCAGCCCGAGGAGGGGCGCGGGGGCCAGGTTCTGGATCTGGATCGTCACGGTGGCGCTGAGCCCCGCCGACACGGTACCGGGCATGAAGCTGCGGCTGACTTCCACACGAAGCGGATGCACCAGGACGTACCCGAGTGCCGCCAGGGGCACCAGCAGCAGCAGGCCCGCCACGAACAAGAGGTCCCGTTCGTCGTAGGTCCAGGCGAGCACGAAGAGCACAGCCCCCACACCCAGGAAGACGGCCCCGCGCAGCGTGGGGCGGACCATCCGGTGGGCCCGGCGGGTCGCTCCGGTCAGGTCGCTCCTGGTCATGCTCTGCGTCATGGTCATCTGCGTCACGTCCACCTGCGTTTGCATTCCCATGATGGCTCCACCGCGTGCCGGCCGCTACAGCCGGCCCTGGGAACCCGTCGGTACGGGTGTGGCAGCCAGGATCCGCCTGACCGTCTCCTCGATGAGCATGGCGCTGTCCTGGGAACGGTGGCCCAGGGCGCGGGTGGTGGGAACCAACCGGTGACCGAGCACGGCGACCGCGAGGGAATCGATGTCGTCGGGAAGCACATACTCCCGGCCGTGCAGCGCCGCCTGGGCCTTCGCTGCCCTGATCAGCTGCAGCGTCGCCCGCGGACTCGCGCCCAGCCGCAGGTCGCGGTCCTCACGGGTGGCGCGCACCACGGCCACCGCGTATTCCTTGACCGCCCCGGAGGCGTAGACGCTGCGTGCGGCCGACATCATGCCGCGCAGTTGGGCGCCGGTGACCACGGCGTCGATCCGTGCCAGCGGGCTGGTCAGGTCCCGGGAGTCGAGCATGGCGAGTTCGGACGCCGGGTCGGGATACCCCATCGAAATGCGTGCCATGAACCGGTCCCGCTGGGCCTCAGGCAGTGCGTAGGTGCCCTCCATCTCGATGGGGTTCTGCGTGGCCACGACGGCGAACGGGCGGGCCAGCGGGTAACTGTGCCCATCGACGGTGACCTGGCGTTCCTCCATGCATTCCAGCAGCGCCGACTGGGTCTTGGGACTGGCCCGGTTGATCTCGTCGCCGATCACGATGTTCGCGAAGATCGCGCCGGGCTTGAACTCGAACCGTCGTTCGGCCTGGTTGTACACCGAGACCCCCGTGACGTCCGAGGGCAGGAGGTCCGGGGTGAACTGGATGCGGCTGACGCTGCAATCCACCGATTTCGCGAGAGCCTTGGCGAGCATGGTCTTGCCCACTCCCGGCACGTCCTCGATGAGGAGGTGCCCCTCGGCCAGGAGCACGGTGAGGGCGATCTGCACGGCGGAGTGCTTGCCGTCGATGACGGACTCGACATTGCGCATGATCGCCAGGGCGGCGCCCTGCACATCGGGCAACGCCACGTCGGTTTCGCTGTCGACGTCGATGGCGCCGAGAGGGTTCACCCTGGCCGTCGCCGCGTCGGCGACGGTTGACTCCGAGACCCAGCGTCCCGGGAACGCGTTCATGCGAGCGGTCGATTCAGGAAGGCCGCGACGGCGGGCGGCACGTACGGGGCGATGTCCCCGCCGAGGGCGGCGACCTGGCGCACCAGGGAACTCGACACGTGGGCGTGCGCGGGATCGGGCAGCATGAAGATGGTTTCGACACCGGCCAGGTTGCGGTTCACGATCGCCATCGGCGTCTCGTACGCCACATCGATCTGTGAGCGGATGCCCTTGACCAGCACGCTGGCGCCCACGTCGACGCAGTAGTCCACGAGCAGCCCCATGCTCCAGGAACTGACGATGACGTTCCCGGGTAGGTCGGCCTCGAGGATCGCCCGTTCGATGAGGGACACCCGTTGGGTGATGGGGAGAAGCGCCGACTTGCCCGGGTTGTGCACCACGAGCACGTGCAGTTCGTCGTAGAGCCCGGCGGCCCGTTGGATCACGTCCAGATGCCCCAGTGTGACGGGGTCGAACGAACCAGGTACGACGGCGATCCTGCGCATACGGTTCACCCTAGCGCCAGCGCGCAGCGCCCGCTGCCCGGTCCGGCCGGATTTCCCAGACGTCTAGGCCTTTGTCAGGGACACCTTCCTCAGGAGCCGGCCGGGGAGGCTGTCGGAGGGCCGGCCCCGGAGCCGCTCAGCCCTTGGACAGCGCGGCGCGCTCCGAGTCGTCGAGCCTGCGGCGCACGGCCGCTCGGAGCGCCGGAATGGTTCGGATCTCCGGATCTCCCCCGATGAGCTCCCGGGCGGCGGTTCTGGCATCGGCGATGATATCGCCGTCGGTCGCCACCCGGAGCAGGCGCAGCGACGACTGGCCGCCCGACTGGAAGCGGCCGAGCACATCGCCCTCCTGCCGTTGCTCAAGGTCGACCTGCGCCAGCTCGAAACCGTCGAGGGTCTTGGCGACGGCCTCGATCCGTTCCCTCGCCGGCGTGCCGATCGGAGCGCTCGTCACGAGGAGGCAGAGGCCAGGGACCCCGCCCCGGCCGACCCGGCCGCGCAGCTGGTGGAGCTGCGAGACGCCGAAGCGGTCAGCGTCCATCACGACCATGGCCGATGCATTCGGCACATCGACACCGACCTCGATCACGGTGGTGGCCACAAGCACCTGGATGTCGCCGGCCGCGAAGGCCTGCATGGTGGCGTCCTTGTCGTCGGCGCTCATCGCGCCGTGCAGGGGTTCGATGCGGGCCGTGGCGAGCAGCGGATGCCGGCGGAGGCTGGCGAGCAGCTCCTCCACATTGGTCATCGGGGTGGCATCGAAGTCGATCTCCTCGCCCTGTTCGAGTTTCTTCGGCGCGATCGCCGGGCACACGATGAAACACTGGCGGCCCAGCGCGAGCTCCTCCGACACGCGTTGCCAGACCCGCATCACCCAGGCCGGTTTCTCGTCCAGCGGCACAACGAAGCTCTCGATGCCCGGCCGTCCGGCCGGGAGCATGGCGATGGTGCTCACGTCGAGGTCGCCGAAAATGGTCATGGCGATGGTGCGGGGAATGGGCGTGGCTGTGAGCACGAGCACGTGCGGCGGCAAGTCGGCCTTCAGCCGCAGCGCCTCGCGCTGGTCGACGCCGAACCGGTGCTGCTCGTCGATGACGACCAGGCCCAGGTCGAAGAACTTGACGGTGTCGCTGAGCAGGGCGTGCGTGCCGATGACGATGCGCGCCTGGCCGGAGACCGTGCGCAGCAGCGCCTTGCGGCGCAGAGCGACGGGCAACTGGCCGGTCACCAGGGTGGGCATCAGCTCGGCCGCGAGGTCGGGTCCGAGGATGTTCGTCATCGAGCGCAGGTGTTGCCCGGCGAGCACCTCGGTCGGCGCGAGCAGTGCCGCCTGGCCGCCGGAGTCGGCCACCGCGAGCATGGCGCGCAGGGCCACCACGGTCTTGCCGGAGCCGACCTCGCCCTGCACGAGCCGGTTCATCGGCGCGGTCAGCCCCATGTCGCGCCCGATTTCAGCCCCGGTGACTTCCTGGTCCACGGTGAGGGCGAACGGCAGGGCCGCGTCGAATCGTTCGAGGTAGCCGCCCGGCACCGGCAGCCGGGCCCTGGTGCGGCGGGCACGGTGCTCGGTGTGCTGCTGCACGAGCACGCACTGCAAGACAAACGCCTCGGTGAAGCGCAACGTCGTCCTGGCCGCGTTCCATTCTTCGTCGGTGACGGGGCGGTGCACGAGTGTGAGCGCGTCGCGATGCCCGAGCAGGGAACGTTCCAGGCGCATGTGCTCCGGGATCGGGTCGTCGACCGGGCCGAGCTGCCCAAGCACGTCCACGATGATCTTGGCGATCTGCCAGCTGGTCATGGCCGCGGTGGCCGGGTAGATGGGGATGGGCCGCTGCCCCCAGAGCCGAGCCTGGGCTGCATCGGCCGGCGAGATCGTGGCATCCATGGGGTCATCGCTGCCGGGCACGATCTGGTAATCGGGCTGGGCGAGCTGACGGGCCTTGTTGAAGACCGTTACCTTGCCGGAGAACATCCCGCGCATGCCCGGGCGCAGGGTCTTGATCAGCCACGGCTTGTTGAAGAAGGTGAGCGGGAGCATGCCGTGGCCGTCGGAGATCACGACCTTGGTGCGGTGTAGCGCTTTCTTGCCCGGCTGCGCGCGGCCGTAGTCCTGCACGCTCACCGAGATCACCTCCGCCAGCACGGTGACGGATTCGTCGAGGGGCAGGTCGGCCAGGGTGGTGAGCTCGCCGCGCCGCGCGTAGCGGCGCGGATAGTGGCTGAGCAGGTCGCCGACCGTGGCCATGCCGAAGGCCTTGGCCAGTACTGTGGCGGGGCCAGAGGGCAGCACGACGCGCAGCGGGGAGTCCAGGGTCAGCGGGGCGGGGTCGTCGAAGGGGTCGCGCGGGGTGGCGGCGGCATCCGAACCGGTCATACTCCGATGCTAAACGTCACCGCCGACACTCAGCGTCCGCGGCGCAGGCTGTGGATGGCCGGCGGCGGCTAGGCTCGAAGGCAAATGACGCGAATTGTCGCCGGGTTCGCCGGCTCCCTCACCCTCACCGTGCCGGCCAAGGGCACCAGGCCCACCAGCGACCAGGTGCGCGAGGCTCTCTTTTCGGCCCTCGACGCGCGGGACGCCATCCGCGACTACCGGGTTCTCGACCTGTATGCGGGTTCCGGCGCCCTGGGCCTGGAGGCGGCCAGTCGTGGTGCCAGGGTGGTCACCCTGGTCGAGAACGGCTTCGCCGCCAGCCAGACCTGCCGCAAGAACGCCGCCGCCGTGCAGAAGGCCGCCCCGAAAGGCTCAGCGCTCTCCATCGCGGTGTCCAGCCAGGCCGTGCAGTCCTTCCTCGCCGGCACCCCTGACGGCTTCGACCTGGTCTTCCTCGACCCGCCATACGACCTCGCCGACACGGAGTTGGCCGCGAACCTCGCCGCCCTGACGCCGTTGCTCGATCCTGACGCCCTCGTTGTTGTCGAGCGCTCCTCCCGGTCACCCGAACCCGCCTGGGGACCCGGACTCGAGCTGGAGCGCCGCAAGAACTACGGCGACACCACCCTCTGGTACGCCGGGGTGGCCGACCCGGCCCAGTAGTCGGGTTCCGCTGCGCCGAGCCCCTGAGCCTTACCCCTGACGAGGGCTGGTCAGAACGGGTATGGACGGCCTACGTTTGGGGTGTGGGCATCGTCGTCCACCCATCCGAAAGGTCGACCCCGTGCGCGTAGCGGTAGTTTGTGCCAGCCAGTACGGCGCCACGCGCGGCATCGCAGAACGGATCGGCGCCGAACTCGCCCTCGCCGGCCTCGATGCGCGTGTCTACGACGCCGCCTCACCCCCGCACGCCGAAGATGTCGCGGGTTTCGACGCGTTCGTCGTGGGCAGCGCGGTCTACATGGGCCACTGGCTCAAGGATGCGAGCACCTTCGTGCGCCGCCATCAGCCGACCCTGCTCGAACACCAGATCTGGCTGTTCAGCAGCGGCCCGCTCGGCACCGAGACCACGGATGCCGACGGGGCCGACATCAGGGAGAGCACTGTGCCCGCCGAAATCACCGAGTTCACCAACACTGTGCGCCCTGTGGGCCACCGGGTGTTCTTCGGTGCCATCGACCCCGAGGCGTTGAGCCTGCCGCATCGGATGATCCGCAAATTCCCCGGGGCAGCGGAGAAGATCCCGGCCGGCGACTTCAGGGACTGGACGGAGATCGAGGCCTGGGCCAGGGAGATCGCCCGCAGCCTGGTGAAGGCCGGCTGAGCCGACCGACACCCGCCGGCACACTCGGGGGCACGGCTCGGGCGGTGCGACTACGAGGTGGCGCCGTCCCAGCCCCGGTACGGGTCCCAGCCGCCCTGGGTGTGTGCCTCGCCGTCGACGAGCACGATGCCGGGCTGATCGGTGACGGTGCCGATGCGCCGGAATCCGGCGGGGAGCACGGCGGCAGCTGGGAAGGTGGCCAGCAGGCCATGGTCCTCTCCCCCGCCCAAAGCCAGCTCACGGTGGTCGCCGAGCGCTGCCGAATCGAAGTCGACGCCGACGCCGCTGGCCCGCGCGAGCCGTCCCGCGTCGATGGCGAGGCCGTCGGACACGTCGAGCATGGCAGTCGCTCCGGCCGCCGCCGCGACCGGCCCCAACCCGATCGGCGGAACCGGCGCCAGCTGCGCCTCGACGAAGCGGGGCTCGCGCAACTTCAGGTTGTCGGCCGCCGCCCGGTCTGGCACACCGTCGGCGTCCACACCGAAGCGGAACAACAGCCCGAGCCCGATGCCGGCATCACCCAGCCGGCCGGCATGGGCGACGACGTCACCGGCCGTGGCGCCCGAACGCAGCACGGGCGCCCGGCCCTCGAGGTCGCCGAACGCCGTGATCGACAGGGTGAGGGCGTCGGAGGCGGACAGGTCGCCGCCCACCACTCCGCAACCCGGCGCCAGCGCCTCACAGCCGTCACGCAACCCGTCGGCGATGCCGAGGATGACAGAAATCGGCGTCGACGGCGGAGCGGCGATCGCGACCACGAGGGCCGTGGGCCTGGCGCCCATCGCGGCGACGTCGGACAGGTTCGTGGCGGCGGCCTTCCAACCCAGGTCGTGCGGCGTCGACCAGGCCAGTCTGAAGTCCGGGCCCTGGATCATCATGTCGCAGGTCACGACGAACCGACCGTCAGCGGCGGACAGCACCGCGGCGTCATCTCCCGGGCCGAGGAGCTCGGTGTCGGCGTGCGGCAGCCTGGGGAAGATGCGGGCCAGCACCTCGCCCTCGCTGAGGTCGGCCAGGGTCTGGTCCGGCGCGGTGTGGTCGAGCGCGGCCCGGTCGGGAGCTTTCGTCATGCTTCAAACGGTAACCTGAATGCGATGACTCTCCAGTTCACCCACCCGCGCCGTCCCGGTCGCCGCACCGGCCCGGTCTCCCGCCGACGCTCCGCCACAGCGCTGCTGCTGGCGGTCTCCGCCGTGCTGATCACCGGTTGCGCAGCCGCGGTGCCCATGCAACCGGCGGCGGATGCGGTGAACCCCGCCTGCGCCGACGTCATCGTGCGCCTGCCCACGACCGTGGCCGACCAGCCCGAGCGGGAGACCAACGCGCAGGCCACCGGCGCCTGGGGCGACCCCAGTGCGGTGCTGCTCACCTGCGGGGTCGAGGTGCCCGGTCCCACCACGCTGCCCTGCGTGAGCATCAACGGCATCGACTGGATCGAGGACGACTCCGAGGCGCCCAAGTACCGCTACACAACCTACGGCCGGGAGCCCGCCACCGAGGTGTACATCGACTCCGAACTGGTCAGCGGCTCGACCACCCTGGTCGACCTGTCCTCGGCCATCTCCAACATCCCCGCCACGAAGCAGTGCCTCGGCGCCGCCGACGTCACGCTGCCCACGGACACCCCCGCGCCCTGAGCCGCCCGGTTATTCCGTGACGACGGCTGAGGTGCGGCGGCGCTTGTGCGCCGCTCGGGCCAGTGCCACCTCGATGAGTTCGTCGATCAGCTGGGGGTAGGTGTACCCGCTGGCCAGCCAGCAACTGGGGAACATCGAGATGGGCGTGAAGCCGGGCATGGTGTTGATCTCGTTGATCACCCAGCCGTCGGCAGTGAGAAAGAAGTCCACCCTGGCCAGGCCGCCGGCGTCGATGGCCTCGAAAGCCCGCACGGCGATGCGCTGCATCTCGGCCAGATCGGCCGGGGCGAGGTCCGCCGGGCAGACCAGCTCGATGCCCGCAGCGTCGAGGTATTTGGCGGCAAAGTCGTAGAAGTCGCGGCCGGTGACCACGACCTCTCCCGCCACCGAGGCGTGCGCGGGGTCGCCGGGGCGGCCCTGCAGAACGGCGACCTCGAGTTCGCGGCCCACCAGTCCGGCCTCGATGAGCACCTTGTCGTCCTCGGCGAGGGCCACGGCCATCGCCTCGGCCAGCTGGTCGGGGCTGGCGACCCGGCTCACGCCCACGCTGGAGCCGGCCCTGGCCGGCTTCACGAAGGCGGGCAGCCCGAGCTCGGCCAGCGCCGCGTAAGCCTGGTCGGGTGTTTCGGCCCAGTCGTCCGCGGTGACGGTGTGCCAGGGCGCGACGGCCAGCCCGGAGTGCTGCAGAACGGTCTTGGTGAAGTGCTTGTCCATGCCCAGGGCGGACGCGAGGACACCGGAACCCACGAACGGCAGATCGACAAGTTCGAGCATCCCCTGCACAGTGCCGTCTTCGCCGTACGGGCCGTGCAGGATGGGGAAGACCAGGTCGACCGAGCCGAGGCTGCGGCGGCCGGACCCGTCGACGACGGTCAGTTCGCGGCTTGCTGCGCTGTCTGGCCAGAGCACCCGGCTGCCGTTGTCGGTGACCTCGGGCAAGGCCGCTGCAGACAACGTGAACTTGGTCGGGTCGTCGTCTTCGAGCACGAAGGCGCCGTCGCGGGTGATGCCGACCGGGATGACCGTGTAACGGTCCCGGTCAATTGCCGCGAGTACCCCGCCCGCTGTGGCGCAGCTGATCGAATGTTCGCTTGAACGCCCCCCAAACAGCAGCGCTACCGTGAGCTTGTCCGTCATCAATGGTCCTTTCACCCTGCGGTGCGCCGGAGTCAGTGGTGAGGTGCGGCGCGATATCCCGCGGCTTCAGCGTACCTGCCAGCACCTGGCGTACCTGTTCGACGATGGGCATGTCGACACCCTTGGCGCGGGCCAGCTCGAGGATCGGGCTCACGGATGCCAGACCCTCCGTGGTCTGCTGCATCTGGGCGATGACGTCGTTGTAGCTGTAGCCCTGGCCGAGCAGTCGCCCGGCGGTGTTGTTGCGGGACAGCGGCGACTGGCAGGTGGCGATCAGGTCGCCGAGGCCCGCCAGGCCCGCCAGGGTCTCCGGCTGGGCGCCGTAGGCCACCGCGAAATCGGTCATCTCCACGAGGCCGCGGGTGATGATCGACGCCTTGGTGTTCTCGCCGTAGCCGACACCGTCGACGATGCCGATCGCCACGGCGATGAGGTTCTTCAGGACGCCGCCGAACTCGGTGCCGATGACATCCGTGTTCACATACGAGCGGAAGTACTTGGTCGTGGCCAGGAGGGCGACGGCGTGCGCCGTCTCCAGGCTCGAGGAGGAGACCACCGCGGCGGTGGGCTGCTCCTTGGCGATCTCCAGGGCGAGGTTGGGCCCGGAGATGGCGGCGATGCGGGACGGATCGATCGGCAGGACCTGCTCGATGATCTCGCTCATCCGCAACCCGGAGGAGCGTTCGACGCCCTTCATCAGCGACACGATGATGGCGCCAGGAGCCAGGAACGGCTCCGCCTGGATGAGGTTCTCGCGCAGGGACTGGCTTGGCACCGACACGAAGACCTGCTCGGCGCCGGCCAGGGTCAGGTCGAGCCTGGAGGTGGCGCGGAGGCCCACGGGAAGGTTGATGCCGGGCAGGTAGTCGCTGTTGCGGCGCCCTTCGGTGATCTCCCTGGCCAGCTCGGGGCGGCGGGCCCAGAGGACCACATCCGCTCCCCCGTCGGTGAGGATCTTCGCAAACGTGGTGCCCCAGCTTCCCGCGCCGAGTACGGCGACTCGGGTGCCTGGCTGGACTTTAGGCTTCAAAACGGCCGGTCTCTTTCTGGTCGTGCTCAGAGGGGTTCCAGCGTTTGGCCGGTGCGGTCTCGTTGCGCAGGTCTTCGAGCAGTGCGGTGATGGCGTCCATCACCACGGCGGTCGCCTCGTTCAGCGTGGCCGTGTCAAGGTTGCGGCCGCGGAACTCGGCCAGGTCGATCGGGTCGCCGATCTTCACCAGGATGGTCTTGCGCGGGAACAGGTGCAGCTTCTTGGAGTAACGCTCCATCAGCTGCTGGGTGCCCCAGTGCGCTGCGGGCACGATGGGGATGCCCTGCTCCAGGGCGATGCGCACGGCGCCGCTCTTGCCGCGCATGGGCCACAGCTCCGGGTCACGGGTGAGCGAGCCTTCCGGGTAGACCACCACCATCTGGCCGCGCTCGACCAGGCGACGGGCGGCCTTGACGGGCTCGCTGCCGCGTACCGAACCGCCGCGCTGCACCGGAATCTGACCCGACTTCGTCAGCAGCCAGCCGGCGACGGGCAGCTTGAACAGCGACGCCTTGGCCAGGAACCTCGGCAGCCGGCCGAGCTTCCAGCTGACCATGCCCATCACGATCGGGTCGATCTCGCTGTAGTGATTGGGCGAGAACACGAACGCGCCCTGACGCGGGAACTTATGACCGTCGACGATCTTGTACCGGGCGGCCACGTTCATCGCCGGGACCACCAGCACGGCCAGCAGCCAGAAGATCGAGGGTTTGCTCTTCTCGGAGCGGGACCTGCGGCTGGTCGTCACCGTCGACGGAGTGGAATCTGGCACGTTTGAATCTGGCACAGTGCCATTATCCTGCGAGATCGAAGTCAGCTCCCAGTAGACGCAGCTTGGTGATGAAGTTCTCGTACCCACGGCTGATGATGCCCACGTTGCTCACGGTGGAGGTGCCCTCGGCCGTGAGGGCCGCGATGAGGTGGCTGAAGCCACCGCGCAGGTCAGGAACCTCGATGTCGGCGCCGACGAGCTTGGTGGGCCCGGCGATGACGGCGGAGTGGTTGAAGTTGCGCTGGCCGAACCGGCACGGGTGCCCGCCGAGGCATTCGCGGTGGATCTGGATGGTCGCGCCCATCTCGACCAGAGCGTCGACGAAGCCGAAGCGCTGCTCGTAGACGGTCTCGTGCACGATCGACACGCCGTGGGCGTGGGTCAGTGCGATCACGAGCGGCTGCTGCCAGTCGGTCATGAAGCCGGGGTGGACATCCGTTTCAATGATGACGGGCTTGAGGTCGCCGCCCGGGTGGTAGAACCGGATGCCGTCGTCGTGGATGTCGAACGCGCCGCCGACCTTGCGGAAGACGTTGAGGAAGGTGAGCATCTCGGCCTGCTTGGCGCCGCCGACGAAGATGTCGCCGTCGGTGGCCAGCGCGGCCGCGGCCCAGCTGGCGGCCTCGTTGCGGTCGAACAGGGCGCGGTGCTGGTAGCCCTGCAGGCTGTCGACACCCTCGATGCGGATCACTCGGTCGGTGTCGACCGTGATGATGGCGCCCATCTTCTGCAGGATGTTGATGAGATCCATGATCTCGGGCTCGATGGCCGCGTTCTTCAGCTCGGTGATGCCCTCGGCGCGCACGGCGGTGAGCAGGACCTGCTCGGTGGCGCCCACGCTCGGGTAGGGCAGCTCCACCTTGGTGCCCTTGAGGCCGTTCGGCGCGGACATGCGGATGCCGTTGGGCTGCTTCTCGACGACGGCGCCGAACTTGCGCAGAACCTCGAGGTGGTAGTCGATGGGACGGTCGCCGATGCGGCAGCCGCCCAGGTCGGGGATGAAGGCTTCGCCGAGGCGGTGCAGCAGCGGGCCGCAGAACAGGATCGGGATGCGGGAGGAGCCGGCGTGGGCGTCGATGTCGGCGTAGTGGGCGCTCTCCACGTCCACCGGGTCGAGCATCAGGCTGCCGGGCTCGTCGCCCTCGGTCACCTTGACGCCGTGCGCCTCGAGCAGGCCGCGCACGATGCGCACGTCGCTGATGTTCGGCACGTCGCGCAGGATGCTGGGCGTCTCACCGAGGAGGGCGGCGACCATGGCCTTGGTGACCAGGTTCTTGGCACCCTTGACCTCGATGCGGCCGATCAGCGGGCGTCCGCCGCGGATGGTGATCTTGTCGCCTACCAGGCCCACATTGGCTCCATGGCTTTGCGCGTTACCACGCTCTGAGTTGTCTTGAACGTTTTCGCGGACCTGATTGGTGTCTCCGACGATGATCACAAATTTACCTGCCTTGCGGGGAGAGTGCGGGGGCGCCAGGGCTCCCGGTGGGATTCGAATTCTGCGATTCGCGCTTCATCGCGCAGGGTGAGGCCGATATCGTCAAGCCCTTCCAGCAGTCGCCATCTAGTGTATTCGTCGACCTCGAATGAGACTGTGAGGTCGCCGACACTGGCAGTACAGGCAACCAGATCCACGGTCAGTTCTATTCCGGGGTCGGCTTCGAGAACTCGCCACAGGGTCTCCGCGTCGGCCTCGCTGATCTGGCCGGCGAGCAGTCCCTGCTTGCCGGAGTTGCCGCGGAAGATGTCGCCGAACCGGGGGCTGAGCACAACATCGAAGCCGAAATCGCGAAGCGCCCAGACGGCGTGTTCCCGTGAGGATCCGGTGCCGAAGTCGGCGCCGACCACGAGGACCCGGGGGTTCTGGTAGGCAGATTGGTTGAGAATGAACTCAGGATCCTGGCGCCATCCGTAGAAGAGGGCGTCTTCGAACCCGGTCTTGGTGACACGTTTGAGGAACACCGCGGGGATGATCTGGTCGGTGTCGACGTTGGACCGGCGCATGGGGACGGCAACGCCGGTGACGGTGGTGAATTTCTGCATGTCGGGCGCTCCTACAGCTTCGCGGTCGTGAGATCGGCGGGCACAGCGCTGGCCGGGATGGTGCCGTCCTGCACGAGGTCCCAGGGGCTGGACAGGGTGCCTCGGATGGCCGTGGCTGCGGCCACGAGCGGGGAGACCAGGTGGGTGCGTCCGCCCTTGCCCTGCCGTCCCTCGAAGTTGCGGTTGCTGGTGGAGGCGCAACGCTCCCCGGGGGCGAGCTGGTCGGGGTTCATGCCCAGGCACATCGAGCAGCCGGCGAAGCGCCACTCGGCGCCGAATGCGAGGAAGATCTTGTCGAGGCCCTCGGCCTCGGCTTCGATCCGCACGCGCGCGGAGCCGGGTACCACGAGCATCCGCACGCCGTCGGCGATGGCCTTGCCCTTGATGATGTCGGCGGCGGCACGCAGGTCTTCGACCCGGCTGTTGGTGCAGGAGCCGAGGAAGACGGTGTCGACACGGATGTCCTTCATGGCTGTCCCTGCGGCCAGGTCCATGTATTCGAGGGCGCGCTCGGCGGCGCTGCGCTCGTTGGCGTCGTCGATGTCGGCGGGGTTGGGCACGGTGTCGCTGAGGGAGACGCCCTGGCCGGGGTTGGTACCCCAGGTCACGAAGGGTTCCAGGGTGTCGGCGTCGAGGATGACCTCGGCGTCGAAGGTGGCGCCCTCATCGGTGGCCAGGGTGTCCCAGTACTCGACGGCGGCATCCCAGTCGGCGCCCTGCGGCGCGTGTGCGCGGCCTTCGAGGTAGGCATAGGTGGTGGCATCCGGAGCGACCATGCCGGCGCGGGCACCCGCCTCGATCGACATGTTGCAGATGGTCATTCGGCCCTCCATGGAGAGGGCGCGGATGGCGCTGCCGCGGTATTCGAGCACGTAACCTTGGCCGCCGCCGGTGCCGATCTTGGCGATCACGGCCAGAATGATGTCTTTGGCGGTGACGCCGGGGCGCAGGGCACCGTTCACGGTGATGGCCATGGTCTTGAACGGCTTGAGCGGCAGCGTCTGGGTGGCCATGACGTGCTCCACCTCGCTGGTGCCGATGCCCAGCGCCATGGCGCCGAAGGCTCCGTGGGTGGAGGTGTGCGAGTCGCCGCAGACCACGGTGATGCCCGGCTGCGTCAGGCCCAGCTGGGGGCCGACGACGTGCACGATGCCCTGTTCGATGTCGCCCAGCGAGTGCAGCCGGATGCCGAACTCGGCGCAGTTCTTGCGCAGGGTCTCGATCTGGGTGCGGCTGGTGAGGTCGGCGATGGGCCGGTCGATCGCCAGGGTCGGCGTGTTGTGGTCCTCGGTCGCGATCGTGAGGTCCGGCCGGCGGACGGGGCGACCGGCCAGGCGCAGACCGTCGAAGGCCTGCGGGCTGGTGACCTCGTGCACGAGGTGCAGGTCGATGTAGATGAGGTCGGGGGTGCCGTTCTCGCCCTTGGCCACCAGGTGCTTGTCCCAGACCTTCTCGGCCAGGGTGCGGGGACGGATCTCCGTGGGTGAGTCCGTGTTCACTGCGTTAGTCATGTTCGTGCGTCTTCCTCGGGAACGGTGGTCAGCCAACGACAAACTCCGCGACGAGTGGGCCTTGTTAGATACGAGACTCGTCGCGGCACAGAAGAAGAAGTCGACGTTGCAGCACACCTCAGGCTAACACTGCAGCCGCGATCTCAAGCCCGCGAACTGTGAGCTTTGCACTTAGAAGTGGCGCATCCTGGTGCTGACTCTCGGTTCGCGGATGCTCGGGCCGCGTGCTCGGCGGTGGGCGCTGGCCATAGCGGGACGGCCGACGTATGGTGTGCGCATGACAACGGTGGCGGCTGGGCAGAAGACAGGCAGGGTGCTGGTGGTGATCCTGCTGGCCCAGTTCATCATCGTCGTCGACTCGACGTTCATGAACGTGTCGCTGTCCACGCTCGTGGCGGATTTCGACACCACCGTCACCGGCATCCAGAACGCCATCACGTTGTACACCCTGGTGATGGCGGCGTTCATGATCGCGGGCGCCAAGGTGGGCGACATCATCGGCCGCAAACGCGCCTTCGTGATCGGACTCACCGTGTACTCGGTGGGCACGACCACCACCGCCCTCTCCCCCAGCCTGGGTGTCTTCATTCTGGGCTGGTCGATCCTCGAGGGTCTCGGCGCGGCCATGATGCTCCCCGCGATGATGTCCCTGATCGTGTCGAACTTCCCCGCAGGTCCCGCCCGCGCGAAGGCCTATGCCGGTTTTGCCGCCATCGCGGGCATCGCGGCGGGGATCGGACCGATCATCGGCGGTCTGTTCACCTCGTACCTGTCCTGGCGGCTGGCCTTCGCCAGCGAACTTCTCGTGGCGCTGTACATCTTCACGCAGCTGAAGATCATCAAGGATGCGCCGTTCCTCGGCCGCAAACCGCGCTTCGACTGGACTGGATTCATCCTCAGCTCCGCCGGGCTCATCACCGTGGTCCTCGGCATCGTGATGGCCTCGGCGTACGGCCTGTTCGTCAGCCGTGTCGACGTGGAGGTGTTCGGGCAGGTAGTGCTCACAGCCGGCCAGATCTCCCCCACCGTGATCCTCGTGTCCATCGGACTGCTCGTCCTGATCGTCTTCATCCTGGTGGAGCGGAGCCGCGACCGGCACCACCGCGACACCCTTCTCGATCTGAGTCTCTTCAGCATCCGGGCCGTCTCATCCGGAACGTCAGTGCAGCTGCTGCAGTACCTCGTGCTGACCGGGTCGATCTTCGCGTTGTCGCTCTATGTGCAGATGGAACTGAACTACTCAGCCATCCAGAGCGGGCTCACCCTGCTGCCGCTGTCCCTGGCCGTGCTGCTCTCGGCCGCGGTCAGCGGGCGGATTTTCAGCCGCCGGTTCGCCCCGCGCTCGGTCATTCTCGCCGGCTTCGCCATCATCGTGCTCGGGGCCGCAACGATGGGGCTGTTGGCCCGGGATGCGACGAGCGGCACCCAGTTCATTCTGGGGCTGGCGCTGGTCGGGTTCGGGGCGGGAACCATCGCCTCCCAGAACCAGAACCTCATCATGTCGTCGGTGAAACCGCAACGATCCAATGAGACGTCGGGGGTGATCAACACCGCGCAGAATATCGGGGCGTCCCTCGGTACATCGCTGGCGGGGGCACTGATCCTGTCGGTGTTCGTTCTCACCGCCACGAGCCTGATCGACGACAGTGCGGCGTTCACTGCGACGGAGCAATCACAACTTGACTCGGCAGTCACCGAGAAGGCGCAGATCATCAGCGACGCCCAGCTCAGCACCGCGATCTCGGAGTACCCGTCAGATCAGCAGGAGGCGATGATCGAGATCAATGCCGAGGCGAGGCAGACCTCGCTGACGGTGGTCTATGCCGGACTGGCGCTGGCCGGTCTCCTCGGTTTCGGCGCCGCCCTGCGGCTGCCGAGAACACCGCCGTTGGCGAGCACCTCGACACGGGCCGGGTCGCCCGCGAAGAAGAACGAGGACTAGGCGCAACTGTCGCCCGTTCGGACTTTTGTGCCCGGTGCGCCGGGCGCACATGTCCGATTCGGCACCGGTCAGGCCCGGGTGACCTCGACGGCGAATTCGCCGAGCATCAGTCGAGTGTTGGCTGAAACCGGGGTGCGGATGCCGGGTTCGAGTTCCACCCTGCTCCCGTCGGCGCCGATCAGGCTCACGCCATTGGTGGAGTGCAGATCGGTGACCGACAGGTCGTCCTCGGCGGACAGCTCCACGAGCGCGTGCGACTTGGAGACCGACCGGGCCGGGTCGACGACGCTGACCATGGTGGATGGCCGGCGGGTCACGGGCGAGGGGTCACGGCCGAAGACGAGCGATCCGGTCACCGGCATCCGTTGGCCGTCGGCCAGTCGCAGCTGCCAGCCGGTCACGGTCTGAGCCGGCGCAGCATCGCCCAGGGGTGCACTGACCAAGGCGGCACTGACGGGCATGGCGCTGGCGGGCACGGCGCTGACGGGCACGGCACCGATGGGCGGGCGCGGCGGCACGGGCGTGGTGCCCAGCGTGGCGGGCACGAACGCGGGGATGGCCAAGACCGCCGGTGACGGACCCGTGGGCGGTGCCGCGTCTTCCGGCTGCGTCGCCGCCGGGGCGTTCCGCACGGGCGGCACCACGACGAGCGGCTCGGCGTGGGGAACTCGTGCCGTCACCTCGTCGCTTTCGTCGCTGGACGGGAACATCCCCGGTGGGGGAACGATGAAACCCGGCTTATCCACTGTGCGTCCTAACCACTGTGATCCCTCTTGGGTCCGGGTGGATTCCCGGGCTCGCGTATCCGCTGATCAAGCCTAGCCGCGGCCTCGGGCGGCGGCACGGCTGCCGCGCACGTTCACTTGGTTCCAGTCCCGCTTGGACCGCAGCCGGAACCGGCTGAACAGGCGCCGCAGACGCCCGGCGGAGGTTTTCGCGGTAGCGAGAGACTCCTCGGCCTGGATCCAGGTGTTCTCCACGACCTCGTCGTCGACGTCGGTGCCGCCGAATACGGCGCTGTCAACGGCGTCGGCGACCGGCACTAGGCGGTGCGCGGCCACGAACGCGGCCGTGTCGACGACCTCGATCGGCGGGGCAAGCTCAACGGATTCGGGCGCACCAGTGTCGGGTCCCGGTGCCGTCTCGGTCCCGGCGACCCGGCTGCGCGGTTTTTTGGGTTCGGGCTGGCCGGCCAGCTGAGCGGCCAGCTGAGCGTCCAGGCTGAGAGCGACCTGACGGCGGGTCGAGTCCCTCGGCACGTCGAAGCCGAGCTCCGCGAATCCGTCGGTCAGCTCGGACCAAGCGCCGGCGGCACGCCGATCACCGGTGCCCAGGGTTCTGCGGCGGCGCCGGCGTCGGGCCTTGAGGGCGGCGACGATGAGCAACGGCACACCGAGCACGAGCAGTGGGATGCCCACAACCCCGATGATCGCCCACGCCCAACCGGGCAGCACGAAGTCCTTGTCCTTGCTTTCGTTCTTGGTGTCGTCGATCTCCACCGCCGTGAGCAGGTCGTCGGCCTCGTTGTCCATCCGCGGGGGCTGGCGCACCTGCGGCTGCGGCACTGTTTTGGGCTTGGGAGTCTGGTCCTGGGGCACGTCGGTCTGCTCGGGGGTGGGGTAGAACGCGACCCAACCGATGCCGTCGAAGGCGACCTCGACCCAGGCAGTCACGTCTGTTCCGGTGACCTCGACACTGGTCGCGTCTTCGGGCACCTCGGGCGCGAAGCCCATGACGACCCGCGCCGGGTAGTTGAGGCTGCGCGCCATCAGCGCCATGGCGGCCGCGTACTGCTCCTCGTCACCGACCATCTGGGTGCGGGTGAAGAGCTCGTTGAGCCGGTCGGCTCCGTGACCGGCGCGGGACGGGATGCCGTCGGACGCGAGCCCGTGGCTGAGGAAGCCCTTGGTCTTCAGCGCCTGCTCGATGGCGCGCAGGCTGTCGATGGGCGTATCGGTGCCGCCGGAGTACTCGATGGCCTTGGCCACGACGACATCGGGGATGTTCTGAACGCTCGGCAGGGTCACATCGGCGACGGGAACGTCGGCGAGGTCTTCGTCCCGGTAGGTCTGCTGCAACATGGCGGACATCGTGTACTCGTACCCCGGATGCACCCCGTTGGTGAGCACGGAGGTGCCGCTGTCGGCGTTGTAGCGCAGGTTCTCCGATTCGGCCTGGCTGTCCGCGTCGTCGAAGTCGACCGTGCTGGGGTACCCCACCCCGGGCAGCCAGACGTCTTCGTAGCCGACCACGTCGACGGTCACGGTGCTGTTCTGGGCGCTGGTGACCAACGGCGGTTCAGGGATGGTGCGGCCGACGAGGCGGAAGCTGCCGGACCCGTTGGCGACGCTCTCGGCGGCGGCCACGTTCCAGAGTTTGCCGTCGTAGGCATCCATGCTGGCCAGGCGCACGACTTCATCAGGCTGCAGGCCGGTGACCGTGAACAGTGGGGTGTCCGCGAGAGTCTTGGTGTACTGCCGGAAGCCGGACAGCGGGCTGGAGAACTCGAGGGGGTCGAAGGGCGGCTGGATCTCCTCGCGCAGGACGAAGCGGTCCTTCGGGTTGGGAGCGAGCACGCCGCCGACGAGGGCGCCGATCAGGATGGCGCCCAGCATCACCGTTGCGGTGCCCAGGAGTTTGCGGCGCAGGAGCCGGCTGCGGCCCGCGGCGTCCGCGCCTTGCACGCTGGTGCGGCGCCAGCCGACCCAGACGATGGCGACCACGGCGAAGGCCACTCCGCGCAGGCCCGCGAAGTAGGTCTTGTCGGTGCCCATCAGGATGCCGGTCAGGTACAGCAGCACCGGTCCGATCAGCAGGATGCCGGTGCGCCAGGCAGTGCGGCGACGCCCGGGCAGCCAGCGGCTGGCCAGCATGGTGCCCACCAGGGCCACCAGCCAGGCGGCGAAGTACGGCAGCACCGGCATGTAATAGGGCGCCTCGACGGGCGTGCCGAGGGTCACGATATCGGCCCAGCCGAAGACCGCACCGAGCGCGAGCCCGGCGGTGGAGGCGATGCTGGGCAGCACGCCGATCAGCGCCTCCCCCGGCATGGTGAACGGGGTGCCGAGCAGGAAATAGAGCAGGATCGCGGCGAGCACGTTGGTGACCACGCCGAGCCGCAGCATGTAGCCGAGCACGGCGGCACCGGTGCCGACGAGCAGCCCGCCCAGGCCGGCCACCAGGAAGTTGTAATCGCCGAAGGAGGTCTCCAGCCCGAGCACACCGAGCAGGGAGAGCAACGACAGAACGGCGACGTCGGTCCAGCCGGTGCGAGGGAATCGCCGGAGCGCCGGGCGAGCGGTGGTGGCCGCGGTCGTGTCCGCCGCGGGGCCGTCGGCGCGGCCCGGCTCTGCGGAGGTGCGGGCGGTGCGAGTGAAGCGGCTCATCGGTGGACCCGTCGAAGGAGTTTGGGCAGGTCGGCGAGATCGCCGAGGGTGAGGACCGTGAGGCCGGACACCGTGGACAGCCGGGACTGGGCCCCGGGTTCGATACGGAAGGCGATGGTCGTGGTGTCCTTGCCGAACAGGGTCTGTGCGGCGCGGAACTCGGTGAGGTCGATCAGGGACCCGGCGACCACCATCACCACGCTCGGCGGCGGCAGGCGCCTGGTCGCGGTGCGGGCGAATTCACGCAGGGTCGGGAACACGTCGCTGACCGCTTCGATGCGGGACGAGTCGTCGAGCAGAGCCACCGGCGTCGCCGTGCGCAGGGCCAGCTTCTCGGAGACCACGCTGATTCCGGTACCGTCCCTGATCACCTGGAGGGCCAGAGACGCCGTCACGGACAAGGCCAGTTCGAACTCGTCCTCGGAGGCGTAGTAGCGGGAGTCCGCGGTGTGCACGATGGTGAGTTGGGTGCGCCGGGTCTCCTCGAATTGCCGCACCATCAGCTGACCGGTGCGCGCGGAGGTGCGCCAGTGCACATTGCGCAGGGCGTCGCCGGGTTCGTAGGCGCGCAGGGCGTGGAAGGAGATGTCGTCGCTGGTGATCTTCTTGGTGATCTCACCCTCGAGGTCGCGCATCAGACCGGCGGCCGATGAGGCGATCCGGGTGGTCACCGGGTGCACGAACAGTTCCACGGCCTCGGTCCAGCGCACGATGCGGCGCAGCAGCCCCAGCTGGTCGCCACGCACCGAGACGGCGGGGCCGGCAATGATCACGGCGCGGCGGTGGGTGGGTACGGCGAAGAGCTCGTCGTGTTGGGCGGCGGCGGCCAGCCCGGGGATCACGAACTCCGCCAGGCCGCTGCCGACCGGCAGTTCCATGCGGGCGGGCAACAGGGCGCGCTCCCCCGAGTTGGTGACGGTCATCTGACCGAGCGCACGACCGCCGGCCACGACCCGGTGCGGATTGAGTTGCAGGTCCACGGTATAGGTGGCCCGGCCCACGATGAAGGGCACGGCCACCAGCACCGCGGCGAGCAGGGTGGTGGCGAGATAGGTGAATTCGACCCAGCCGAAGGTGATGCTGAGTCCGTACGACAGCACGGCACCCAAAAGCACGAGCCGGCCTGCCGGGCCGATCACATCGGTGACCGGACGGACACGTTGCCAGGCGACGGCCAGCACCTGGCGCAGCAGGCGCCAGGCGTTCTGCGCCGCGGCGCCGAGCGCGCGCCCCAGCGACCTCAGGGCGTGTTCGGCCGGTGAGGTTCTGCGGGCTGCGCGTTCGGGGCGGGGTTTCATGCGGCGCGGAATGCGGGCGGTGCGACCTCGACCAGGATGCGGTTGACGATGTCCTCGGCGGTGACGCCGGCGAAGTCGGCTTCCGGGTCGACCATGATGCGGTGGGCGAGCACGGGCACGGCGAGGTCACGGATGTCGTCGGGGGTGACGAAGGTACGTCCCTGTGACAACGCCCAGGTCTTGGAGGCTCGGGCGAGGGCCAGGGCGCCGCGCATGCTGACTCCGAGGGTGGAGGACACGTCGGTGCGGGTGGCGGTGACGATCTCGTTGAGGTAGCCGAGCACGGCGGCGTCCACAAACACCTCGGAGGCGAGCTGGGCCATGGTGACCACGGAGCTGGACGCGATGATGGGCGTGATGCCGGCATCCCTGGCCCGGTTCGACGAGTCGAGAAGCAGGGTGACCGCGGTGTCGTGGTCGGGGTAGCCGAGCGACGTCTTGAACAGGAAGCGGTCCAGCTGGGCCTCGGGGAGCGTGTAGGTGCCGGCCTGCTCGACGGGGTTCTGGGTGGCGATCACCATGAACGGGCTGCCGACCTCGTGGCTGACACCGTCCACCGTGACCCGGCCCTCTTCCATGACCTCCAGGAGCGCCGACTGAGTCTTGGGGCTGGCCCGGTTGATCTCGTCGGCGAGCACGATGGAGGCGAAGATCGGTCCCTTGTGGAACTCGAACAGGCCCTTGCCCTGGTCGTAGATCGTGACACCGGTGACGTCGGAGGGCAGCAGGTCCGGGGTGAACTGGATGCGCGAGTGAGTGCCGTCCAGGGTATTGGCCAGGGCCTTGGCGAGCACGGTCTTGCCGGTACCGGGGAAATCCTCCAGCAGCACGTGCCCGTTGGTGAGCATCGCGGCCACCACCAGTCGGATCACGTGTTCCTTGCCCAGGATGGCCTGCTCGACGTTGCCGGCGAGCTTGCCGAACGCCTCCGCGAACCAGTCTGCCTGTTCTTGTGTCACTGCCATGTGTGCTCCTTGTTCAGATCCATTGAATTCATTACGGTGTTCCCCCGCGTACGGGAAGCGAGTCCCAGTTGGTTATCGTGTCCGACCAGAAGACTTCCCCGCTGCCCACGGACACGAGCCGAACTCGAATCGAGTCGCCGTTGCGTTTGCCCAAACCGTTCTGGATTACAAGGGACCCGTTCGCCCCGATGCTGTAGACCACCTCGGTCAGGCCAGAGTTGCTGCCGTTGACGAAAGTCGATACCCGATAGTTACCGGGATTGAAATTGCGGTAGTCGACGCCGACGTAGTGGCATCCGACGCAGTACGGCGCTGCCCCACCCTTGAAGATGGTCGCGCTCGGCGCCGGGGGCGGCGGGGTCGGCTGCGGGGTTGCGGCATCCGACGAGGTCCAGTCGCCACATCCGCGCGGGTTGCAGGCCCGGACCTTGTACTGGTATTGCTCGTCGACGTTGCCGGTGGCCGACGCCGTCCGCGCACCGTTGGTCGACCCGTCGGCCGCCCTGCCCTTGATCCACTGGTACTCGTAACTGCTCACGCCGCGACCGCCGTCGCTGCCGGGCGCTGCCCAGCTCAGGCTGAGCGCGCCGGTGCCCTGGCCGGGCGCCTTGAGGGTGGCGGATGCCGGAGCCCCGGGCCGCCCGTAAGGCGTGATGGTGTTGCTGGCGGCCGACACTGCCGAGTCCCCCAGGGCATTCCGAGCGGTCACCGTGAAGGCATAGCTGGTGCCGTTCTTCAAGCCCGTGATCGCATGCGTGCCGGCACTGGTGACAGTCTTGCTGCCCCCGGTCCAGCTGATCGTGTAGTCGAGGATTTCCGAGTTGTTGGAGGAGGGGGCGGTGAAGGTGACGCTGGCGCTGGCGTCGCCCTCCACGGCCTGGGGTTGTTTGGGCGCATCCGGGTTGTTGCGGATCACGAAGGTGATGCGGGCCTGGGTCTGCCGGGCAGGGTCGCGGGTGGCGTCCTGGATGCGATAGACGACAGTGAGCGTGCCGGTGGCGCCGGAGCCGGTTTTGACGGTGACTCCGCTGGCGGTGTTGCTGACCGAGGCGGTGCCGACCTGCTGTTCGATGGTGGCGGAGAGCACCGTGAGTGGTTTTCCGTCCTGGGCGAACGGGTTGTAATCGTTGTCGAGCACGGGCACGGTGATCGAGGTGCTCGGCCGGGTTTCGATGCCGGCGCCGTTGGGTCCGGCATCGTCGACCGCTTGCGGCACCGGCCGGGTCGAGGAGACCACGCTCACGTCCACCGAGCCGGGGATGGTGAATTCCTTGTAGGTGACCGTGAAGGTCAGCCGCACCTTGGTGCCCGGCTGGGTGCCGAGCGGGGAGGAGACTGTGAGGTTGCCTCCCGAGATCGACGCGGCGACATCCGCCGTCGTGCCACCGAGCGAACCGTAGCTGAGTTGTTCGATGATCGCAGGGTTGGGGTGCCCGCTGGAGGAGCGCAGGTTCACGACCGTCGCGGCCTCGCCGGCCTGCACTGTGGCTTTGGGTGGGGTGAAGGTGGGGGCGACGTCTTCGAAGTTGGGGTCGCCGACGGTGATCGGGATGGTGAGGGTGGCCTGGTTGCCCTTGGGGTCGTCGGCGCCGGTGCCGTCGGTGACGACGAAGGTGAGGGAGGCGGGGCCGCGATAGTCCTTGGCAGCCACGAAGCTCAGCCCGGTGGCACCGGTCATGGCGTTGGAGCCGTCGCTGTTGGTGGCGGTGGCGCTGAGCAGCAGCGCCGGCCGGCCGGACGGCACCTCGACGATGTCGCCGAGGGTCCAGGACTTGGAGCCGTTCATCTTGACGACCTGCGGGCCGATGTCTTTCAGGAACGGCGGCGGGAACTGTTCCTCTTCGGGTGTGGGTTCGGTGGAGGGTTGGTTTTCGGGTTCGACGGCTTGGGGTTGCGGGGGCACGATGATGAACGCCGTGGCGCTGAGCTCGTCGAGCTCGTTGGTGAGGCGGTACGCGATGGCCTGGCGTTCCTCGGACGGTCTGACCCGCACGGTGCCGTTGGTCTGCAGTGCACCGTTGTCGGCGTTGGGACCCTCGAGGGTGATCACCAGGTCCTCGATCAGACCACTGGGATTCTCGGCACCGTCCAGCACCGCCACGTCGATCGGCGTGCCGGCCAGGACCTCCTCGGGTTCGACGAAATGGTCGATCGCGACCGGGTACTGCGCCTTGGCGTCCTCGGTCACCTTCACCTGCACGAACGCCGTGTCGGCGCCGCCATGCCCGTTGGTGATCTCGTACCGCAGCGTGTAGGTGCCCTCTTCGGCCGGAGCCTTCACGATGACCCGGCTGCCGTCAACCGTGGCCGTGATGCCCGGGTCCACCTCAGGCAGCTTCTTGGACAGGGTCAGTTTGTACCCGTTGGGGTCCGAGTCGTTCAGCACGACCGGGATCGACCCGTTGCGGCCGGGCTTGATCTCGATGGCGTCATCGACAGCGTTCGGGGCCAGCAGCTCGGCCGGTCGCGGAATCACGCCGATCCGAACGGTGCCCTCTGCGGTCGCCCCAATGGTGTCCGCGACCTGATAGGTGAACGAGTCGGTGCCGGCCGTGCCCGGGTACGCCTCATAGATGAAGAAATCGCTGCCCTGATCGACGATACGGCCGAGTTCGGGGCTGCTGGTGACGGCGGTGAGGTAGACCGAGTCGCCGTCAGGGTCGATGCCGTCCAGGGGCACCTGCACCTTGATGGTCGATTCGGCGAAGGTGCGCATAGTGAGCGGCAGCGGAGTGGGCGGGCGGTTGCTTGCGTTATCGATGCCGATCACCGTGAATCGCACGGTCGCGGTCGCGGTCTCCTGGAAAGAATCCGTGATCGTGTAGGCCACACTGTAGGCACCGGGCTGGTCGGGCGCCTGGAAGCGCACCTGATTGCCGGTGACGAAGGCCAGGCCGCCCACGTTCTCGGAAGCCGAGAGATCGGGGACGACCGACATGGTGGCGGAGTCGGGGTGGTAGTCGTTGTCGAGCACCGGCACGCTGACGATGTCTCCGGCGCGCACGCTGACGGAGTCGTCGACGGCGACAGGCGGTTGGTGCTTGATCAGCGGGGGCACCGGCACGACGGTGACGCCGGCGGTGGAGGTGCCCTCGCCGTCACTGATCGTGTAGGTGAACTGCACCTGTTGGGTGAGGGCGGCGGATGCAGTGACCCGCAGCACAGTGTTGGTGAGGATCTCGACGGTGACGAGGTCGTCAGTGCTGCTGAGGTCGACCGATTGCACGGCGAGGACCCGGCCGCTGGGCGAGACGTCGTTGTCGAGCACGGGGATCGTGACAGGTTCGGCCGCGCGCAGGTAGGCGGTGTCTTTCACCGCGATGGGCGGCAGGATGTTGTCCGGGCTTTCGACGACGTCGACGCGGATGAGGCCGACGCTGGAGGTGGCGCCGGCGCCGAGGCTGTAGGTGAAGACGTAGCTGCCGGCCTTGCCCGACGACACCGCGATGGTGCCGCGCTCCAGGTTGGCCACGGCGGTGAGGTCCTTGGGCACCTCGTTCACGCCGATCAACGCGAGCGGGGCGCCCGAGGGGGTGACGTCATTCTTCAACGGTTCGATCAACGCCGTCTCGCCCACGAACACGGTGGTGAAGTCCGGCGTGCCCACCGGATTCAGGGTGCCGGCAGCCTTGACGTCCACCGTGAGCACACCCGTTGCCGTCAGCGTGCCGTCGGAGACGACGAACTGCACCTCTTTGACCCCCAGCTCGGCGGTCTTGGACTCGAACGTCACAAAACCCTCCGGGCCAAACCGCACCCCGTCGCCCGTGGTCGGCGACGCCGACACCAGGTAAATGTCGTCACCGTCGGGATCGATCCAGTCCGAGAGCACGTTGTAACTCACGATCTGGCCCTGCTCCACACTGATCGCACCGACCCGATTCGACACCGGCGCCAAATTCTGATCCAACGGCCGCATCGTCACATTCACCTGCGCCTCAGCCACCGCACCACGCCCATCGGCCACCGTGTACCTGAACGACACCGTCCCGGCCACCGCCTCCGCCGGGGTGAACTGCAACGCCCGGCCACCATCGATGAAATCCAGGCTGCCCTGCGACTCCGAAAAACCACTCACATTCGTCACCGTGAGCACATCCCCATCGGGGTCCGTGTCATTCTCCAACACCGGCAACACCGTGGTCTTACCCGGCCGCACCCCGTAATCATCATCCCGCGCCAACGGCGCCCGGTTCACATTCGTGCGCTCCGCCAGGGTGTCCTCAAAGGACTGCTGCGCGGCCTTCTCGGTGCCGTCCTCAGCTTCCTCCTCCTCCGGAGGAGTCACCTCTTCCCAGTTCTCCACCAGGCGCATATTCGAATCAACCAACCACACATTGCCATTGGAGAGATTGTTCAACGCGATCACGTCCCGGTTCACCCGGAACTCCAACACCGACCCCCGCGTCGGCTGCTCGATGGTTTCGCGCAGGATCTCGGCGCCGTCGCAGGCCGCCAGATAGCGTTGCGCACCGGCCCAGGCCCCGTGCGCGCACCCGTTCAGCCACACCGGCGACGACACATCCGCCGGCTCGGTGACGACGGTGGAGACCTTGGCGTCGATCGTGATGATGTCGGATCCGTCGTCGGAGCCGTCCAGGGGGATCTGGAGTAGGGCTGCGCCGGTGGCGACGAGGACGTTGTCGTTCTCGGCACTGGTCTGTTGCAGCTTGAGCGTGCCTGTCGGCAGTTTCGTGCCGGCGCCGTCCACGATCAGCCGCCCGTTCTCGGTGTCGAGGAGCACGGGTTTCTCCCCGACCGCAGCGATCTGGAACTCGCCCAGCTTGGGCAGGTCGCTCGTGGCGGCTGTGGGTTCCTCAGCCGTGGGATCGTAGGTGCTGAGGCTCTTGTCTTTCGGGGAGGCTCCGAATACGACGCCGGCCGGCGATACGGCGATGTGGCCGCCCTTGCCCAGCTTCAGAACCGGGTCAGTGGTCTGAGGGTCGAAGCTCAACTCCCCCGCAGCGTTGATCACCCACACCTCACCCGTGGGCGCCATCACCGCCAGCGAATCGCCGCCGTAGACGACCTCGGACCCGGGCGCCACATCCACCCGTTCACCCAGCGTCGTGAACGCCGGATCGACCCGCTCGATCGAACCGACACTGCCGTCGATCAGGAAGACATCATCACCGTCCTGCAACACATCGAACGCACTCGAGGCGGCATTGACCGACCCGTTCAACTCCTCGATCTGCCGATTCAACCGGCCCGCCAACAACTGCTTACCGTTCGTCACCCACACATCGCGGGCCGCGAGGTCCACATCCGTGACCGGGAACCCCTCGTGCAACACGGCGAACGTCAACGGCACCCCGGCCAGCACCGACAGGGCCACGACGGATGCCGATACCCGTCGGCCCCGCAACCACGAACTGAGGGTCCCCACCCGTACTCCCCCACCTGTGCTGTTCGAACGTGTCTGTCGAGAATTCATATCGTGCTGGCTGCGCTGTGATTTTGGGCACTGCCCTCTGACCGGCTCTTACGCTAACACGCAAACAGGGGCCACCCAGATGGGGAGCGCTGCCCATGCCTGCCTGTTCATCAGCAGTTCGGAATGGTCGTGCCGTTGGTGTCCGAGATCCGGATGAACCAGCCGTCGTAGCTGCGGTCTTCGATCTGGAAGTAGTACCAGTTCTTGCCGTTGCGCACGGAGAGGCAGATCGCGTCGATCACGGTTCCGGGCTGCAGGTAGCCGCGGGCGTTCATGGTGCAGCCCGAGTTGCCGTTGGTGACGGTCTGCCCATAGGTGGAGTCTGGTTCGGGGCAGGCCTGCTGGGTGACCTGGTAGCCGTAGTGGGTCGGCGCCCAGGGCGGTGGCGGCGGCGGCGGGGTGGTAGGCGTTGCGGCGTTCGAGGGGGTCCATTCCCCGCAACCGCGCGGGTTGCAGGCCTGCACCCGGTACTGGTACTGGGTGTTGGCGGTGCCGGTGGCCGAGGCGGTTCTCGCGCCGTTGGTCGAGCCGTTTGCGGCGCCGCCGGCGACCCACTCGTACTTGTAGCTGCTGACGCCGCGCCCGCCCGTGCTGCCCGGTGCGGCCCAGCTGAGGCTGAGCGCACCGTTGCCGGTGGACGATGCGGTGAGGTTGGCGCTGGCGGGTGCACCGGGAACGCCGTAGGGCGTGATGGTGTTGCTGTACGCCGAAGTATCCGAGGTGCCCTTGGCGTTCTGGGCCGTCACCTGGAACGCGTAGCTCTGCCCGTTGGTGAGCCCGGTGATGTCGTGAGTGCCGGCGCTGGACACGCTTCTGTTCCCGCCGCCGGTCCAGCTGATCGTGTAGCCCGTGATCGGGGAGTTGTTGGACGACGGGGCGGTGAAGGTGACGCTGGCGCTGGCGTCGCCCTCCACTGCCTGGGGTTGTTTGGGCGCATCGGGGTTGTTGCGGATCACGAAGGTGATGCGGGCCTGGGTCTGCCGGGCAGGGTCGCGGGTGGCGTCCTGGATGCGATAGACGACAGTGAGCGTGCCCGTGGCGCCGGAGCCGGTTTTGACGGTGACTCCGCTGGCGGTGTTGCTGACCGAGGCGGTGCCGACCTGCTGTTCGATGGTGGCGGCCACCACCGTGAGCGGTTTACCGTCCTGAGCGAACGGGTTGTAGTCGTTGTCGAGCACGGGCACCTGCACGACCGAGCTCGGGGTGGTTTCGATGCCGGCGCCGTTGGGTCCGGCATCGTCGACGGCTTGCGGCACGGCTCGGGTCGACGACACGACGGTGACGTCCACCGCGCCGGGAACGGTGAACTCCTTGTACGTGACCGAGAAGGTCAGCCGCACCTTGGTGCCCGGCTGGGTGCCCAGCGGTGACGAGACCGTAAGCGTGCCTCCTGAGATCGACGCGGCCACATCCGCCGTCGCGCCGCCGAGCGAACCGTAACTGAGCTGCTCGATGATGGCGGGGTTCGGATGCCCGCAGGACGAACGCAGGTTCACCGCGGCCGCGGCTTCGCCGGCCTCAACGGTGACCTTGGGCGGGGTAAAGGTGGGAGCGACGTCCTCGAAGTCGGGGTCACCGACGGTGATCGGGATGGTCAGGGTAGCCTGCCTCCCCTTCGGGTCGTCCGCGCCGGTGCCGTCGGTGACGACGAAGGTCACCGACGCCGGGCCCCGGTAGTCCCTCGCCGCGACGAAACTCAACGTGGAACCGCCGGCCACCCTCGAGCCGTCGCTGTTGGTGGCGCTGGCGCTGAGCAGCAGCGCCGGACGGCCCGACGGCACCTCGACGATGTCGCCGAGGGTCCACGACTTCGAGCCGTTCATCTTCACGACCTGCGGGCCGATGTCTTTCAGGAACGGCGGCGGGAACTGCTCCTCCTCGGGCGTGGGCGCGGTGGAGGGCTGGTTCGACGGTTCGGGTTTGGGTTGCGGGGGCACGATGATGAACGCCGTGGCGCTGAGCTCGTCGAGTTCGTTGGTGAGCCGGTATGCGATGGCCTGGCGCTCCTCGGACGGTCTGACCCGCACGGTGCCGTCGGTCTGCAGCACACCGTTATCGGCATTGGGACCCTCGAGGGTGATCACCAGGTCCTCGATCAGACCACTGGGGTTCTCGGCACCGTCCAGCACCGCCACGTCGATCGGCGTGCCGGCCAGGACCTCCTCCGGTTCGACGAAATGGTCGATCGCGACCGGGTACTGCGCCTTGGCGTCCTCGGTCACCTTCACCTGCACGAACGCCGTATCGGCACCGCCATGCCCGTTGGTGATCTCGTACCGCAGCGTGTACGTGCCCTCTTCGGCCGGAGCCTTCACGATGACCCGGCTACCGTCGACGGTGGCCATGATCCCGGGGTCCACCTCAGGCAACTTCTTCGAGAGGGTCAGCTTGTACCCGTTGGGGTCCGAGTCGTTCAACACCACCGGGATCGACCCGGAGCGGCCGGGCTTGATCTCGATGGCGTCATCAACCGCGTTCGGGGCCAGCAACTCCACCGGGCGCGGAATCACGCCGATCCGAACCGTGCCCTCGGCCGTCGCCCCGAAGGTGTCCGCGACCTGGTACGTGAACGAGTCGGTACCGGCCGTGCCCGGGTAGGCCTCATAGATGAAGAAGTCACTGCCCTGATCGACAATACGGCCCAGGGACGGAGCCGATGTGACGGCGGTGAGGTAGACGGAGTCACCGTCGGGGTCGATGCCGTCCAACGGCACCTGCACCTTGATGGTCGATTCGGCGAAGGTGCGCATGGTCAACGGCAGCGGAGTAGGCGCCTGATTATCGGCCGCGTTCACTCCGATCACGGTGAACCGCACGGTGGCTGTCGCGGCCTCCTGGAAGGCATCCGTGATCGTGTACGCCACGCTGTAGGCACCCGCCTCGGCGGGAGCCTGGAAGCGCACCTGATTACCCGTGACAAAGGCGAGTCCACCGGCGCTGGACGTGTCGGCGAGCTCGGGCAGCACACTCATGGTGGCGGAGTCGGGGTGGTAGTCGTTGTCGAGCACCGGCACGCTGACGATGTCGCCGGCGCGCACACTGACGGAGTCGTCGACAGCGACGGGCGGCTGGTGCTTGATCAGCGGGGGCACCGGCACGACAGTGACGCCCGCCGTGGCCGTGCCCTCACCGTCGCTGATCGTATAGGTGAACTGCACCTGCTGCGTGAGAGCAGCGGATGCCGTGACCCGCAGCACCGTGTTGGTGAGGATCTCCACCGTCACCAGATCGTCCGTCGTGCTGAGGTCCACCGACTGCACGGCCAGCACCCGGCCGCTCGGCGAGACGTCATTGTCGAGAACCGGGATCGTCACGGGTTCCGCTGCGCGGAGGTAGGCGGTGTCCTTGACCGCGATCGGCGGCAGAATCTGGGTGGGGCTTTCGACGACATCAACACGGATCAGGCCCACGCTGGAACTCGCGCCGGCGCCGAGGCTGTAGGTGAAGACGTAGCTGCCGGCCTTGCCCGACGACACCGCGATGGTGCCGCGCTCCAGGTTGGCCACGGCGGTGAGGTCCTTGGGCACCTCGTTCACGCCGATCAACGCGAGCGGGGCGCCCGAGGGGGTGACGTCGTTCTTCAACGGTTCGATCAACGCCGTCTCGCCCACGAACACGGTGGTGAAATCCGGCGTGCCCACCGGGTTCAAGGTGCCGGCAGCTTTGACGTCCACGGTGAGCACACCGGTGGCGGTGAGGGTGCCGTCGGAGACGACGAACTGCACCTCTTTGACCCCCAGCTCGGCGGTCTTGGACTCGAACGTCACAAAACCCTCCGGGCCAAACCGCACCCCGTCGCCCGTGGTCGGCGACGCCGACACCAGGTAGATATCGTCACCGTCGGGATCGATCCAGTCCGAGAGCACGTTGTAACTCACGATCTGGCCCTGCTCCACACTGATCGCACCGACCCGGTTCGACACCGGAGCCAAATTCTGATCCAACGGCCGCATGGTCACGTTCACCTGCGCCTCGGCCACCGCACCGCGCCCATCGGCCACCGTGTAGCGGAACGACACCGTCCCGGCCACCGCCTCCGCGGGGGTGAACTGCAACGCCCGGCCACCATCGATGAAATCCAGACTGCCCTGCGACTCCGAAAAACCACTCACATTCGTCACCGTCAACACATCCCCATCGGGGTCCGTGTCATTCTCCAACACCGGCAACACCGTGGTCTTACCCGGCCGCACCCCGTAATCATCATCACGGGCCAACGGCGCCCGGTTCACATTCGTGCGCTCCGCCAGGGTGTCTTCGAAGGACTGCTGCGCGGCCTTCTCGGTACCGTCCTCAGCTTCCTCCTCCTCCGGAGGAGTCACCTCTTCCCAGTTCTCCACCAGGCGCATATTCGAATCAACCAACCACACATTGCCATTGGAGAGATTGTTCAACGCGATCACGTCCCGGTTCACCCGGAACTCCAACACCGACCCCCGCGTCGGCTGCTCGATCGACTCGGTCAACACAGCAGAACCCTCACACGCAGCGATGTAGCGTTGCGCGCCGGCCCAGGCCCCGTGCGCGCAGCCGTTCAACCACACCGGTGAGGACACACCTGCCGGCTCCGTGACCGGATTCTCCATCGACGCGTCAACGGTGACGACCGTGCCGCCGTCGAAGGGAACCTGGAGCAGCGCGGCACCCGTGGCGACGAGCACGCTGTCGTTCTCGGCACCGGACTGCTGCAGCTTGAGGGCGCCGGCCGGAATGTCGAGGGACTCACCGTCGACGACGACGCGGTCGTTCTCGGTGTCGAGGAGCACGGCCTTCTCCCCCACCGCGGCGATCTGGAACTCGCCGAGCGTGGGCAACTCGCTCGTGACGGGCTCGACCGCGTCTTCGGAGGCCGGGTCGTAGGTGAACAGGGTCTTGTCGGTCGATGAGGCACCGAACACCACGCCGGCCGGCGACACGGCGATGTGGCCGCCCTTGCCCAGCTTCAGAACCGGGTCAGTGGTCTGAGGGTCGAAGCTCAACTCTCCCGCGGCGTTGATCACCCATACCTCACCCGTGGGCGCCATCACCGCCAGCGAATCGCCGCCATAGATGACCTCGGACCCGGGCGCCACATCCACCCGTTCACCCAGGGTGGTGAACGCCGGATCGACCCGCTCGATCGAACCGACACTGCCGTCGATCAGGAAGACATCATCACCGTCCTGCAACACATCGAACGCACTCGAGGCGGCATTGACCGACCCGTTCAACTCCTCGATCTGCCGATTCAACCGGCCCGCCAACAACTGCTTACCGTTCGTCACCCACACGTCACGGGCCGCGAGGTCCACATCCGTCACCGGGAAGCCCTCGTGCAGCACGGCGAACGTCAACGGCACCCCGGCCAACACCGACAGGACCACGACGGATGCCGATACCCGCCGGCCACGCAACCACGAACTGAGGGTCCCCACCCGTTTTCCCCTCGCGTGTAGCAGTCGCCGTACGAAACGGCTCCGGCTGCAGGACCGTGCGCGTCATCCGCTACCGCGGGACGTTTGGCACTGCCTCCTGATCGGCTCTTACGCTAACACGCGAAGGGGTGCCACCACTACGGGGACTCCTCCCCCTTGCGAGACTCCTCGGCCGCCCGGTCCAGCAGCACAACATCGTCCACGCTGACCAGCCGGGTAGCCACGGCGTATTCGACCAGTCGGGCGCGCCGGTTGGTGGCCAGGTGGCCGGTGCCACCGCGAAGCCCGGCGACACCGAGCTTGTCGAGCTTGCTGCAGACGTTGTCGAGCTTGCGGTTGAAGGTGGTCATGCTCCACCCCACCCTGGCCGCGGCCTCGGCCGAGCTGGGAATGACCCCGCGGCCGGGCACGGCCTGGGTGAGGATGCTCTCGGACAGGGCCACGATCAACAGCCGCTGACTGGTGGTGAGGGTCACCGGAAGGATGGTGGTGGTGCCGCTTTCGTGCGATGCGGACAGCGAGGTGTTGTAGAAATCGTCTTCTGCGTGGATCGTGAAGTCATAGGTCGACGATCCGGCGCTGAACATGACGTGCATGGTCTGGAATACGATGGGCAGTTTCGCTCCGGGCGCCAGCCAGGCCTGCACGGACCCTGTCGTGTCCGACACGGTTGCTGAGAGCAGGTTGCCGACGTTGGCGATCCACCACATCCCGAAGTCCTCGTAGAGGCGCAGGAACGTGCGGTGCAGGTAGGGATTGTCGTCGATGGTGAGGTCGGATTCCCGCCCGATCGAGAACGCCGCGCCGGGCTCGACGGAGTACCACTCACCGCAGAACTCGATCCGGAGCGGTTTCACGGCGCCGGTCGCGGCGGCGCCGGTCTCAACGGTTGCAGGCACGATTGGCCTCCGAGACCTTGCCGTCGGCTCGTTGCAGGTAGATGTCCAGGCACACGGTGGTACCGGGGACGATTCCGTCCACGGTGATGTCCGCCGTCGTGCTCAGGGAGGGCTGTGCCGGGTTCTCAGCGCGGGCCCACCGGTAGACGTCGCCCTCCTCCGGGCTGGGGTTGCTCACGGTGAAGGTGACCTGGGTGCCGTCCACCGAGGTCGCCGTGCCGTCGAGCACCGGGGCCGGCACCCCGGCGGCGACGTTGGCGCCGCCGGGGTCGGCCGGCGCCGGGGATTTTGTGGGAGTCAGGGCCGAACCGTCGGCGCCTGTGAGCACCACAGCGGTGGCGACGGCGCCGACAAGCAGGGCACCGGCCACGATGGAGCCGATCAGCAGCAACGGGCGTCGCCGCGGATGGTTCTCGACGGGGGCGGCCGGCTCGTCGACGGATGCCGGGACTGCGTCCGGCACGGGCGCGGCCGCCGGGCGCACGGCGCCGCGGGGACGCACCACAGTGCGCTCCCTGACCGGCTCGATGACTCGGGCGCCACGCACCCGGGTGGCGTCGGCTGAGCTCGGTTCTTCCGGCGCGACTTCGGGTGCCGGGCGAGCAGGCGCGGCCGCCGGCGCTTGGGCGGCGATCGACACCACCGACCTGGCCCGGGTCTCGTCGTCGCCGGCCGGCGCATCCGGCTTGACGTGCTGCACACCCGCGCCGGTGGGGATATCGATGCCCGTCGGTGCGTAGCCCAGTTCCAACTCCACCCGTTGCAGGGCGCGGGCGAAGTCCACGGCCGTGGCGAATCTGTCGTCGCGCCGGGTCGCCATGGCCTTGGCCAGCACCGCCACGAGCGCGCGCGGCACGTCGTCGCGGCCGATGGGAGTGATGGCGCCGCGTTCGATGCGCCCGACGAGGTCCAGGGTGCCGTTGGAGCGTCCGTGGATCTCGAACGGTGTCTGGCCGGCCAGCAGGGTGTGGATGGTGGCGGCCAGCGAGAAGACATCGCTGCGTACGTCTGGCCGGGGGTCGTCCTCGAACATCTCCGGCGGCGACCAGGGCACGCTCATGCCTACCGACTGGCTCTCTCCGGTGCCGGTGGATTCTGGTCCGGGCCGGCGGTGGCCGCCGGTGCTGGTCTGCACGGGCAGTTCCTCGTCAAGGCTCGACGAGATGCCGAAGTCGGTGAGGGCCGGCCAGCCGAAGTCGTTGGTGAGCACATTGGCCGGTTTGATGTCGCGGTGCAGGATGCCTGCGGAATGAGCGGTGGCTATCGCGCCGGCCAGGCGTACCCCGGTGCGCAGGGCGTCCTCGACGCCGAACTTCTCCCGCTTGTACCGCTCGGCCAGGCTCGGGCCCGAGCAATGCTCCATCACGAAGTACGGTCGTCCGTCGCCGGCGACGTCGGCGTGGTAGATCGTGACAATGTACGGGTGGGTCGACAGTTGCGCCATCAGGTTCGCTTCGTCGACGAACTGCGCCTGGGTCGAGGGGTTCAGCTGCTCGGTGAGCAGCACCTTCACCGCGACCCGGCGACGGGGCAGTCGTTGCTGATAGAGGAATACGTCGGAGAACCCGCCGGAGCCGAGGATGGAAAGGAATTCGTAGCCGGGCAGTTCGGGGGCGACGGAGGGCGGGCGGCGCATCACTCCTGCCCGACCGTGATGGTGATGCCGCTGCCGAGGTCGATGACGGTGCCGACGATGACCGCGGTGGGCTCACCCTGGCGCAGTTTCTGGGCGGGCTTGCCGGGCAGGGCTACGAGAGTGCCGTTGCGCGAGTGCAGATCGGTGACCACCACGGTGTCCCCCTCGACGGTGAAATGCACGTGGTTGCGCGAGACATCTTGATCGGCACCGCCCAGACTCACCAGGCGGGGCACCAGGTCGCCGGACATCTTGCTGACGCTCGGCGCCCGGCCCACCCGGATGGGCTGGTTCAGCGGTTCCCGCACCCCGCTGGGCAGCAGCAGGTAGAGCCGCGGTGCGGAGGCGGGTGCCGGCGCGTCGGAGTCAGACCCGGCAGGGTTGCGGCGGCGCGAGTCGCGCAGTTTCCTGATATCACCGCTCATCACCGTGTGGCCGTCGTGGTCGCCGGGAACGTCGGCGACGTCGACCGGGTCCGCGGCGCTCGCGCTGGCGTCGTCGTCCTCGGCGTCGGGCCGAACGGCCGCCTGTTCGACGCCGCGCATCACGGTCGCTCCGAACAGGTGGTCGTAGCCGCCGGTGAGGTCGGCGTCGTTCTCGACAACCGGGTCGGCAGCCGGTTCTACGGCGGTGATGTCAGAGATGGTCTGCTCGGCCATGGGCTGCTCGGCGATGGTCTGTTCGCTGGCGGGTTCGGAGATCGTGCGTTTGGGCACCGGCAGCGGCGCCGGTGCGGTCGCTGGCGCGGCAGCTGGTGCGACGGGCGGCACGATGTGCAGCGGCGGAACGATGTGTAGCGGCGCGTCCGCCCGAACGGGCTGAGCCGCACGGGCGCTGTCGACCGTCACATGGAGGCGGCGGGTGCGCACTATGCCCGACTCGAGGGGAAGGCCCGTTCCCGGCGACAGGGCGGCATGATCGTCCGTATCGGTCAGGTCGGCAGCCAGCGGCTCGGTGCCGGGCGCAGCGCTCACCGGCGCGGCGGTGATGTCCACCCCGGTGACGTCCGTCACGGAGCGTTCCACCCAGGTCGAGATGCCCAGGCCGCCGATCGACACGTGGCCGGCGGCGGTGGCCAGACTCACCACGACGTCCCCGCGCACGAAAACCCGCACGGTCGCCGGTGCCGCTGTGTCCCAGGACAGGAGCGCAAAGGGCGGGGTCTTGGACAGTCCCCCCGCGGTGAGTTCGTCGAGCACGGCGCGTGCGGCCTGCTCGGCGGGGACCGGGCCGGTCAGGCTCTCCCAGACCCTGGCCGTGGCAGCGGGTTCGGCGGCAGGAAACAGCACCAGACGGTCGCCCGTGGCGCCTGCCAGCCATCCGCCCCGATTGTCGTCGTCGTACGAAAGCACAGATCCCCCCATTGCCTTGTTCGTACCTACGGATTCGTGTTGCGCGGCCGAGTGTCTTCGAGGTGCTCGTGCATCCCGGCCGGTCGTTCGCGGGTCACATCGGTGTCATGGCCGGGGTCACCCCAGGTCGACTCGACGATGACGACGGTGACGTTGTCCCGGCCGCCCTTGGCCAGGGCGGCGGCGACAAGCACATCGGCCAAAGACCCCAGGTCCTCCGGCACGGTGTGCGAGGCCAACAGTTCGGCGATCTCGACCACCGACAGCTCCTTGGTGAGGCCGTCGGAGCAGATCAGGAAGGAGTGCCGTCCTGTCGCGGGCAGCAGCCAGACATCCGCGTCGACGAACTCGTCGGCACCGATGGCGCGGGTGATGACATTGCGGTCCGGGTGCTTTTCGGCATCCGTCGCCTTGATCAGGCCGGCATCCACCATCTCCTGCACCGCAGAATGGTCGACGCTGAGTTGTTCGAGGGTGCGGCCGTCCCAGGTGTAGATGCGCGAGTCACCGATGTTGAAGGCCATCCAGTGGAAGCCGACGTCATCGCCGGCGTCAACGAACGCGACACCGGCCAGGGTGGTGCCGGAGACGGCCGTGCCGAAGTCGTCGGCTGCGCTGAGATCCCGCACAGCGTCGTTGGACGAGTGGATCGCATCGAGGATCCGCTCGGGGGTCGACGGTACGTCTTGTTCGATGTGATCGTTGAAAACCCTGATGACGGTCTGGCTGGCGGCATCACCGTGGGCATGGCCGCCCATGCCATCAGCGACGAAGAACACGGGCGACTGCGCCAGGTAGCTGTCCTCGTTGACCTTGCGTACGCGTCCGACGTCGCTGCCGGCACTGAAACTGAAATGCACGCTCGAGTTGCCGAGCGTGATCGCACTCTCACCGTTCACCGCCATGTGCACCCCGAAAGTCCCGTCCATGCTCCGACTCGAAGCGCTCCCGCCCCGTTCGGGGGAAGTGGAGCTACCACCGTACCAATTCCCCGGGCTCGTTCAGGCGCAGTCTGACCGGGTCATTCACCGGTTGTGGGAACGGGCTCGTCAACGGCGGCATTCCGCTCGCGGCGTGCATCCCTACGGGTCTTGATCAGGCTGGCGATGGTCGCGACGGCCATCGACACGATGATCACGGCCAGTGAAGTCCAGGTGTCGATCTCCGGCGCCCAGGTGAAGCCCTCGCCGCCGTTGAGGAACGGCACCTCGTTGTTGTGCAGGGCGTGGAAGACCAGCTTGACACCGATGAAGAAGAGGATGAATGCGATGCCGTACTTGAGGTATTCCAGGCGCTCGAGCAGCCCGCCGAGCAAGAAGTACAGCTGGCGCAGGCCCATCAGGGCGAACACATTGGCGGTGAAGACGATGAACGGGCTCTGGGTGATACCGAAGATGGCCGGGATCGAATCCAGTGCGAAGATCAGGTCGGTGGTTCCGATAGCGATCAGCACGATCAGCATGGGCGTGAAGAGTCGACGGCCGTCGATGGTGGTGCGGATCTTCGCGCCGTCGAAGCCGGGCGAAATGCGGATGTGACGACGCAGGTAGCGCACCAGAGAGTTCTCCGCGTCGTCCTCGCCGCCTTCCTTGGCGAACGCCTGGTGGATGGCCGTGTAGAGCAGGAAAGCACCGAAGATGTAGAAGATCCAGCTGAAGTTCTCGATCAGCTGGGCGCCGAGCAGGATGAAGATGCCGCGTAGAACGAGGGCGATGATGATGCCGATCATCAGCACTTCCTGCTGGTACTTTCGCGGCACCGAGAACCTCGCCATGATGATGACGAAAACGAAGAGGTTGTCGATCGACAGACTGTATTCGGTGAGCCAGCCGGCCAGGAACTGCCCGGCGTGTTCGCCGCCGCCGAAGATCAGCATCAGCAGCGCGAAAACCAGCGCCAGGCCGACGTAGAAGACCACCCAGAGAGTAGCTTCCCGGATAGACGGCACGTGCGGGCGTTTGTAGACGATCAGCAGGTCGGCGACGAGCACCAGGGTCAGGGCGACCAGCGAGATCACTTCGAAGGCGATCGGCAGCTCAAGATTCACGAAAAAGGGGCCTTTCGGAGATGCGGCGAATGCTGGGCGTTGACACCCGCGGCAGTGGGCCACGCGGGGCCCCAGAGGGATGCTCCCCTACGCCCCTCAATGCTACTCCTCGCGCGCTTCCCGCTTCCGCGCGGGCCGGCGAGAAGACGAAGGCCGCTGTCAACCGGCTAGGGGATGGCCGCGGCAGCACGGCGGCGATAGCCTCGCGATATGAATGACGAAGAACTCCGAAAACTCGCTACGAAAAGGCTCAAGGCACGCCGGGACTTCTGGAATTTCTGCGGTGTCACCGAGCAAGCCAGCGACGAAGAAGTGAGCCGGCTCACCCGCCGTGACCAGCGCGGCGGGCAGGGCTGACGCCGGACCGGCACATGTAGAACCGGCCGCCCCGAAGGGCGGCCGGCCGGGTGATGCTGGCGCTGGCTAGACCAGCCAGGTGTACTTCTGCACGATCGGCAGGGCCTTCCAGGTCTTTCCGAAGCCCCAGGTGTCACCGGCCGAGAAGACGGCGACGACGATCAGCGCGAGCGCGTAGATGATGTGGTAGTCGACGAGCGGGTTCGTCGATGCAGCGCCGGCGGTGAAGGGCCACTCGGCCAGGTACATGAAGACCATGATGAGGCTGCCGGCGGCGGCGCTGATGCGCAGGCCGACGCCGAGCATGACGGCAAGTCCCACGGCGATCATGCCGAGCATGAAGAGGAAGTCGACGAGCGGGCTGGCGATGCCGACGAAGAACGGCTGCAGCGGTCCGGTGACGCCGGGGCTGTTCAGGAAGCCCTGCGCCGGGGTGCCGCCATTGAGCCAGGCACGCTCGGCGGGAGTGGAGAAGCCCAGGCCGAAGGTCTTGTCAAGGAAGGCCCACAGGAAGATGAATCCGGTGGCCAGGCGCAGCACCGCAAGGGTGCGACGCTGGAGCAGGGTGGTGCCGGTCGTCGCGGCGGGGGCGGTGACCGCTGCCCCGCGGGTGGTGGTGCTGGCCATGGGATGGTTTCCTCTGTGTCGAATTCGAAGCCCCGTGTCGTCTGATACTGGACTGTGAATTCAAGACTCCCAGCCCTTTTTCAGCAATGACAGGGCCTAACGTCCCAAAAGAAAAAAGCCCGGCCTCCTTCGTGAAGAAGGAGACCGGGCGTTTGTGACCCCAACCGGATTCGAACCGGTGTTACCGCCGTGAGAGGGCGGTGTCCTAGGCCGCTAAACGATGGGGCCGTTTTTGCAACTTCACGAGTATGCCACAGGCTTGATACCGAGTTCAAATCGAGTGCGTCGTCCGCGCGTCGCTCGGGGCATCCGCTGCACCCGCCGGGATGCCGGGACCGGCTGCGGGTGCTCACAGGATGCGCGTGTCGCGCGTTGCCCGTGGTCTGATTTGGGTATTAGCTCGAGACATGAAGTTGACCAAACTGGAACATGCCGCACTCGTGATCGAAGCCTCGGGGCAGAAGCTTTTCGTCGATCCCGGATCGTTCACTACTGCTTTGACCGAGACAGCGAACGCGGCCGCTATCGTGATCACCCATGAGCACCCCGACCACTGGACGCCCGAGCAGCTGAACCGCGTGATCGCCATGAACCCCGGCGTACCCATCTACGGGCCGGCCGGGGTGGCCGCGGCTGCGGGCGACATCGCTGTGACCGTGGTCACCGAGGGTGACACCGTGAGCGCCGGGCCGTTCACGCTGAGATTCTTCGGCGAGAAGCATGCGGTTATCCACTCCTCGATCCCGGTGATCGACAACGTGGGCGTGCTCGTGAACGATGAGCTCTTCTATCCGGGTGACGCGTTCACCGTTCCCGAGGGTGTCGCCGTGAAGACCCTGGCTGTACCTGCGGGAGCGCCGTGGCTGAAGATCAGCGAGGTCATCGACTATGTGCTCGCGGTCAAACCGGTGCGCAGCTTCCCCACCCACGAGATGGGACTGTCGCGCAGCGGCAAGGACCTCGCCAACTCTCGCATCAAGGCTGCCACCGAGCAGAACGGCGGCACCTTCTTCCCGCTCGAACCTCACGAATCGCTCGACCTGTAACCGCACTATCTGAACCACGCACCGCCTGAATCAAAGGAGATCTCATGCGCTTCTCGTTGCTCATCATCAAGGCCGAGACCAGGGAAGGCGACATCTCCGAAGAGGAGCTGCCGCCATTCCGGGAGCTGTTCGATGCGTATGCGGCCTCGCTGCAGGAGGTGGGCGCGCTCATTGCGGCAGACATTTTCCGGCCCGCCGCGGAGTCCACCACGGTGACGCTTCGCGGCGGCAGCCGGGAGGTGCGTGACGGACCGTACATAGACGCGGTCGAATCGCTCTCCGGCTGCTTCGTGATCGACGTGCCTAACCGGGCCACCGCACTGGACTGGGCCGAAAAATGCCCGGCGGCGCTCTACGGTGTCGTCGAGGTGCGACCGGCGGCGCTGGCCTTCCACGACGGACGCTGGCGCGGCGAGAGCTGAGCTCACCCCACCGCGGCGAATCCCAACGGCGCAGACACAGAAGCACCACGAACGAATGTAAGGAAATCGGCCGCTACCGAGGATGCTTTTTCCAATCCCGTCCTTCTGATCTCACTTTTTCCTCATAGCGAGATATCCGTGGAGATCGGGCGACTTCTGTGGGCCTAGGCGGGTGCCTCGATGTCAGGCGGCAGCAGGTGGCGGGTGAACCAGTCGGCGGCGAGCTCGGCAACGGCGCCCAAGGCACCCGGTTCCTCGAACAGATGGGTGGCCCCCGGTACCACGGCCAGCCGGGTCTCGCCGGACAGGAGGCGCTGCGCCTCGCGATTGAGCTCCAGCACCGTCGCATCGGCACCGCCGACGATGAGCAGGGTGGGCGCGGTGACCTGAGGCAGTCTCGCGCCGGCCAGATCCGGTCGGCCGCCCCGCGACACGACGGCGGCGATCTGCACGCCCGGCTCGCCGGCCGCCCACAGCGCCGCGGCGGCTCCGGTGCTGGCGCCGAAGTATCCGACGCGGCATTCGGAGGCATCGGCGCGATCGGTCAGCCACCGGGTGACCGCGGCCAGTCGCCGCCCGAGCAGTTCGATGTTGAAGACGTTGCTGCGGTCCAGCTCTTCGGCCGGGGTGAGCAGGTCGAACAGGAGGGTGCCCAGCCCGGCCTGAAACATCAGGTCGGCGACGAACTGGTTGCGGGGGCTGTGCCGGCTGCTGCCGCTGCCGTGGGCGAAGAGCACCACGCCGGTCGGTGACGCGGGCAGGTGCAGGTGGCCGTGCAGGGTCACGGTGTCGACGGGAATCTCAACCTCGACATCGGCGTCGTTGTCGGGATCGGTTGCGGTGACGGTGTCCTGGCCGGCGACCCGACGGGCCGCCTCGTCGAGCAGCCGGGCGACCTCGTCGTCGGTGGTGGCCGAAAAGTCTGTATAGAACTGTCCCACCGCCCAGAATTCCTCCGGCGCCGACAGATACACGATGTCGTCAGCACCGGTCATCTCGGCCAGGGTCTCGGCTGCGATCACCGGCACGGCGAGGATCACCGTCTCGGCGCCGAACCGCCGGGCCACGTCGCAGGCCACCCGGGCGGTCGCCCCTGTGGCCACACCGTCATCCACGATCACGACAGTGCGCCCGTCGAGCGGGAGCCGGCTGCGCCCCGGCCGCAACCGTTCGACGCGTTCGTCGAGGGTCACGCGCTCGCGGGCTTCGACGGCGCTCACCTCGGCATCGGTCACCCCGGTCAACGCCACCACAGATTCGTCGACGAGTTCCTCGCCGCCCTCGCCGATGGCCCCCATGGCGAACTCGGGTTGGAACGGCACGCCGAGCTTCCGCACCACGATGACGTCGAGCGGCGCGCCGAGCGCCGCAGCCACCTCGAACGCCACCGGCACTCCCCCGCGCGGAATACCGAGCACGACGACATCCTGCTCGCGCAGGTAGAGGAGTTGCCGGGCCAGCTGACGGCCGGCGTCGACACGATCCGTGAAGAGCACCACCGGGCCATCATCGACCCGTCAGCCGCCGGGCGCTAGACACGAACTTCGACTCAGCGCCGCTCTGCTGACAACGCGACACCCGGCGCGCCGGTTCGGCTGCGGGCGACGAGCAGGACGACGGATCGCACGGCGATGCTCCCGATCAGCAGCGTGACCAGCGCGATGGCGAGCCACGCCCCCACCACGTGTCCGGGGCCGCCCCACAGCGCGAGCCAATGCACCGTATATGTTCCGCTGGATGCAGCAGTGAAGGTGAAGGCCCAGAACCCCAGGGTGAAGGGCAGCCGCCAGTACGTGCCCAGCAGCATCAGCTGCACGAGTATCAGCACGACAAAGGTGCCTAGCAGCATCGTCTCCACCAGATCGATGCGGCCGCCGTTCAGCGCGAACCAGGCGTTGCCGGCGACGGCGGGTGGTGCGGAGAAGATCGCGAAGGTCGGCAGGAGGGCGGCAGGCGGAGCCGGGCGGAACGCCATCCGCGCCAGGATGATCGTGCCGAGCACCAGCCAGAAGAGGATGCCCACTGCGATGGCGGCCTCACCCAGCAGCGTCCAGCCGAAGGTGCCTGCACTCTGCCCGACGATGAAGGCAGCCGCCACGGTGGGCAACAGGTACCCGGCGTGGATGGCATCGATGCTTCGCTCGCGAAGCGCCAGCTGGGCGAGAAACCAGGCGCCGTAGAGGAGGCCGATGACCATGAACACGCCCGTGATGATGCGGCCGGCCAGCGGGAGCTGCTGCGCGTAGTGCGTGCAGATGAGCATTGCCGACGTCGGGGCGAGCGAGGCGAACGCCCCCTGCACCGGGTCGCGCAGGTCGTCAAGGATGCTTCCACCGCGGTTGCGGGAACGCCAGAGGTAGTTCGCGACAACGGCGATCCATGCCGCGGCCGCGAGCATCCAGAGCCCCTCGGCGATGAACGGCGGCGCGAGCGACGTGACGGCGGCCATGGTCCAGGTGCCGGCGAGGCCGGCAAGCCCGAACGGGATGCCGAGGCTGCTGAGCGGGGCCCGGCCGGTGTCGCGGCTGGTCTGCCGCGGGGCGGATGTCATGCGCGTATCTCCTCACGGGCGGACCAGGCGTGTGGGCGACCTGCCCATCACATCGTCATGCTTCTCGCTGGGGACCACGCTACGCGGGCTGAGCCGGGACCTTCGTCACGGCCCGACATCGGGACCACAAGGATCAGCCCACCCGCAATGGAAGGGCACCCAGCCCGACCGAAATCGGGGAGGTCCCCTTTTGCGCCGACTGCGGCCAACGGCCTCACCCTGATACCGTGACGCATCGACAGTCGGTCCGTCCGGGGCATCCGCGTCAGGTTGCCCTCGCTCGGCGGGCTCGCGCCGACAACGCAGGGAAGCGGTTAGTCCATGAAGAGAATTTCGTATTGCGGAGATTCGTTCCTGACCACCGATGGGGCCGCGGATGCACTCTTGGCGTTGGTCGTCGCGTTGCCGGACGGCCACGATTCCGAGTTGCTCGAACTGCCCGCGGTCAACAGCGACGGGGATGAGATGGTCGTGCAGGTCGTGGTCGGACCGGGTAGTGAGCTCATCAGCGTTCCAGAAGAGTCCACGGCCGGCGAACCGGACACGCTCGAAACCGTCGCTTACCTGCAGGGGCGCATGCACACGATCACGCTCCCCCGCGAGCTCAGCTACTCCGAGGCTTCATCCTTCGCTGAGTATGAATGGGACTCCCGGTGCGTGCTTTAGTCCAGATGAGGCGTGCCCGCGAAGCGGTCGAGGAGGTCACCGCGACCGAGTAGCCCGACGATGGTCCCGGGCACGACGCGATTACTTAGGGTAGGCTTTCCTACTGTTCGCTTTCGCCTCGTCACCAAGGGACCCATGAGAATTCTGCCCTCCACGATCCTCCTCACTGCCGCAGCGACCTCAGTCGTCCTTGCCCTGTCGGGGTGCGCCGGTTCTGCCGGAACAACGTCCTCGTCGCCGGCGGCGATCGATTCGCTGGACGGCTCCAGCCTGACCGTCTACAACGCACAACACGAAGAGTTGACCCAGGAATGGGCCGACGAATTCAGCGCGGAGACCGGGGTCACCATCACTCTTCGGAACGGGTCGGACTCCGAACTGGGCAACCAGATCATCGCGGAAGGCGCAGCCTCCCCGGCCGACGTGTTCCTCACCGAAAACTCCCCGGCGATGTCGCTCGTCGACAACGCCGGCCTCTTCGCCGACCTGGACAGCGACGTTCTCGACCAGGTGCCGGATGCCTACAAACCGTCCACCGGAACGTGGACAGGCATCGCCGCCCGCTCCACCGTGGTGGTGTACAACCCCGCCTTGATCAGTGAGGCGGAGTTGCCGGCATCGCTGGAGGATCTCGCGGACCCGGCCTGGAAGGGCCGTTGGGCCGCGTCGCCGAGCGGCGCGGACTTCCAGGCCATCGTGTCGGCCATGCTCGAGCTGAAGGGCGCAGACGCCACGTCGGAGTGGCTCACGGCCATGAAGGCCAACTCGGTCGAATACAAGGGCAACAGCACGGTCATGAAGGCAGTCAACGCCGGCGAGATCCCGATGGGCGTGATTTACCACTATTACTGGTACATCGACCAGGCCGGAACGAAGGAGAACAGTGCCAACACGGCGCTGCACTACCTGAAGAACCAAGACCCTGGAGCGTTTGTCAGCGTCTCCGGTGGCGGTGTGCTCGGATCCAGCAAGAACCAGGCGGCCGCCCAGGCCTTCGTCAAGTTCATCACGAGCAAGACCGGACAGAGCATCCTCCAGACCGGAACCAGTTTCGAGTACCCGGTTGCCAGCGACGTGACACCGAATCCGGCGTTGCCCGCGCTGGACACACTGGACGCTCCGGTGGTGGACCCGGCCACCCTGAACAGCACCAAGGTCACCGACCTGATGACCGAGGCCGGGATCCTCTGACCCCGATCGGGTAACCTCGTTCCGGCGAGAGGATGGACAACGTGACCACGTCGACGGCCCCACGGGGGCAGCGGCAACGGATCGCGAGCCCCGGCTCGAGGCCCTCCGCCCTGCTGCTCGCTCTCGTCTGCGTGATCGCCGTCGCGGTGCTCGTTCCCGTTGGCTTTGTCGCGTCCGTCGTCGCCCAGGTCGGTTGGCCCACCTTGGCGCCCTTGATCTTCCGGCCCAAGGTGGGCGAACTCCTCGTCAACTCGGTTCTCCTGGTGGTGATCGGAGTTCCCCTCTGCGTGACCATAGGGGTCGGCGGGGCATGGCTGGTGGAGCGCACGATCCTGCCGGGACGACGACTCTGGGCGGTTCTGCTCGCCGCGCCCCTGGCTGTGCCGGCCTTCGTGAGCAGCTACGGCTGGGTCAGCGCCGTGCCGTCGCTCGGGGGTCTGAGCGGGGGCTTGCTGGTGGCCACGCTGGCATATTTCCCCCTCGTCTACCTGCCGGCTGCCGCGACCATCCGCCGTCTCGACCCGTCTCTTGAGGAAACAGCGCGCAGCCTGGGGCACGGCTCCTGGGGTGTGTTCTTCACCGTGGTGCTTCCGCAACTGCGTTTGGCGATCTGGGGCGGCGGGCTCGTCGTGGCCTTGCACCTTCTGTCGGAGTACGGTGCGTTTGCCCTGATCCGGTTCGACACCTTCACCACCGCGATCGTGGTTCAGTATCAGTCGACGTTCGCCGGGCCGGCGGCCAGCGCGCTCGGCGTCGTGCTGGCGATGATCTGCCTGGTGCTTCTGGTTCTCGAAGCATCCACCCGGGGTCACGCCCGCTACGCCAAGGTCGGCTCGGGAAGCGGCCGGCCGGGCATGCGCCTCCCCCTCGGCCCATTTGCGCCCGTCGCCGTGGCGGCCCTCGGCGTGCTGGTCATGCTGTCGTTGGGCGTTCCACTGGCCAGCCTCGGGCGGTGGCTGATCGCCGGAGGGGCCGCCGCCTGGTCCCAGCCGGAGCTGGGCACCGCCGTCGTGCAGACGATGCTCCTCGCCGGAGGCGGCGCGGCGGCGGCAATCGCCGTGGCGATGCCGGTGGCCTGGCTCGCGGTGCGCCATCCCGGACGCATCGCCCGCACCCTCGAGGGCGCCACCTACGTGTCCAGCAGCTTGCCGGCCATCATCGTGGCGCTGGCCCTGGTCACCGTGACCCTGCGGACGGTGCCGGCGCTCTATCAGACAACCTGGACGGTTGTCTTCGCGTATGTGATCATCTTCATGCCGCGAGCACTGGTCAGCCTCAGGTCCGGGCTGGCGCAGGCGCCGATCGCTCTCGAGGAGGCCGCGAGGGCGCTGGGGCGCTCGCCGATGGTCGCCCGCATGCACGTCACCCTTCCGCTCATCCTGCCGGCCATCGGCGCCGGCGCGGCGCTGGTCGGACTCGGCGCGGCAAACGAACTCACCGCCACCCTCCTCCTGGCGCCCAACGGCACCAGAACGCTGGCGACGCAATTCTGGTCGGCCAGCTCCGCCGTGGCCTATGCGAACGCCGCACCATACGCGGTCCTGCTCATCCTGCTCGCCGCACCGGCCGTAGCGATTCTCTTCACCCAGTCCAGAAAGCGGGAGCGCGGATGACGTCCCTCACCATCGAACAGATCTCCAAGGACCTCGGCGGATTGCCCGTTCTGCGCGCCGTGTCACTGTCGCTGGAGGCCGGCAGCCGGCTGGCTGTGGTGGGCGCATCGGGAAGCGGCAAGAGCACCCTGCTCCGACTGATCGCCGGCTTCGACAGGCCTGACAGCGGCAGCGTGCGCATCGACGATTCCCTTGTCTCCGATGACGCCGTGTTCGTGCCGGCGCATCGCCGCGGCATCGGCTACGTCGCCCAGGATGGCGCTCTCTTCCCGCACCTCACCGTGGCGCAGAACATCCATTTCGGCCTTCGAGGCCGTCAACGCCGGGGCCACGAGGCGGATGCCGCAGCCGAGCTCGTCGGACTCGATGTGCGCCTGCTGAAGCGCTACCCCCATGAGCTTTCCGGGGGCCAGCAACAGCGCGTGGCGCTGGCCCGGGCGCTGGCACCGGGACCGCGGATCCTGCTGCTGGACGAACCGTTCAGCGCCCTGGACTCCGGATTGCGCAACCAGACCCGGCATGCAGTCGTGGAGGCGGTCGAACGCACCGGCACCACCACGGTGCTCGTCACCCACGACCAGGCCGAGGCGCTGTCGTTCGGTCAGCAGATCGCCGTGATCTCCGGCGGCCGAATCGACCAGGCGGGCTCGCCCATCCAGGTGTTCCAGAATCCGTCCAGCCCCCAGACCGCCGACTTTCTCGGCGACGCCATTTTCGTGCCGTGCCAGGTGCAGGGGACGATTGCCGAGAGTGCGCTGGGCCGGCTGCACGTCGCCTACGACCACCGCGCCGGCGGAGGCGAGGCCCGCGCCCTGCTGCGTCCGACACAGCTGAGTCTCGATTTGAACCCTGACCGCACCAACGCGGTGATCGTGCGGTCGTCGTTCAGCGGTTCGACCGTGCGACTTGACCTTCGGCTGACCGGTCCCGGCGCACCCACCGACTCGGTGCTGACCTTCGACCTCATGACCGCCCATCCGGACGGCTACGCGGTCGGCACTGCCGTGGCCTTGTCCGCGGCCGGAGCCGTGGGCGTCTACTCGCTCGCCCACTGAAGTCGGTACCCTGTGTTCCTCTGAGACGCTCCCCCGCCGCTGACGCCTGACCTGCCGCCCGTCAGCTCGGCTGATGCTCGATCCGGCGCACTGCGCGTTCGAGGTCGCTTCCCACGCGGGAGAGCCAGAGAGTCCCACGCTGCGGCGGTGCTGCATCGCCTGGTTCCCGTGGGATCGAATACCCCACGCGATACGGGAAGTCACACCCCGTGTTCCAGGGCAGGGTCGTCGGGTTGGGAACGAAGGCAACGATCTCGACCTCGGCCCACACCAGCGCGGCCAGGCCGGTATGGCCAGGGTCCAGGAGTATTCGGTCTCCGACCCCCACGGCCGCACCGTCAGACATCGGCTCGGCCAACGATCATCGAAGCGGCACGGTCGGCCTCGGCGCTCACCGCGCGGGCCTCCCGGCGGGCGAAACCGACAAGGCTCCAGCCGAGCATCCGTAACCCCGCTGCGGGGCTGGGCGGGAAGACCCCGAGCTGCCCGAGCATGGTGACATCGTCACGCACCGCCTCATGGCCGATCACCAGCCCGTCACGCATCTCGAGCACGTGGATTTGTTCGACGTCGATCGTTCGCCCGGTCGGCGGTATGGCTTGGGCCAGCTCGCCCCCGGTGTACTGCACGAAGGCACCCGTTTGTACTCCCGTCATCCGTAGCCGGAGCCAGACGAAGTCGTGGTTTTCGGCGGAATCGATGATCGTGAAGTGGAGGTCGGAAAAGGCGTGGCGCATCCAAGCACTGGAGGCGAGGAGGCCACCGGGGCCCGGGTTCGAGGCCGCGGAGGGGGCCACGGCGGCTTCCCGGTTGCAAAACTCCGGGTGAGCTACTTGCTGGGCGAGTCGCAAATCCCCCGTCGCAAGGACCTCGAAGACCTGCCGGGCAGTGAGTGCGTGAGCATTCTGATAAGGGTTCATTTATTCATAGTACGGTCACACAATGAATTAATGCAAGGTCAGCCACCCGGCGGAATAAGGACCGTGCGGAAGCCTGTACGATCACACCATGACGACACGGACCTACGCCTCTCCGCGTCGCGCCCAGGGCGCGGCTGAGACCCGCCGTGCCATTCTTCGAGCCGCCCTGGACGTCTTCGAGGACAAGGGCTACACCGCGGCGAGCCTGGCCGAGATCGCGGCGAAAGCCCAGGTGTCCCTCAACACGATCTACGTGAGCGTCGGCAAGAAGCCCCAGTTGCTCCTGGCCATCTTTGAGGAGGCGACCAGCGATGCGGACATCGACTCCACACTGGCCGGAGTGGAATCTGAAGACTCGCCACTCCGCATCATCGCGCACATCGCGCACGGCACCAGGGTGATTTTCGAACGCCACTCGTGGGCCCTCGGCGAGCTCTATGACAATGCGGCCACGAGTGAGGAGTTCACGCAGACAATCGCGGCTTCCGAAGCGCAGTACCGCGCACGGCTCGGGGTCGCGGCCGCCCGGGTGGCCGCATTGCACGCGCCCCTGGATGCCGGCCGCGCTTCAGACGTGCTCTGGTTCTACTTCGGCTTTCGCCCCTGGCGAGAGCTGCGCAAGCTTTCCTGGTCGTGGGACGACGCCGAGATGTGGCTTTCGCAGCAAGCGGCATCCGCTCTGCTCTGAAAGGGGCGCGACGCCCTGCTCGTGGTGCCGCCGCCCGCCGTGCTCACCAGTCAGTTCTCGGAGGACGGTTCGCTGATGGCCGGTACCGAGAACACGGGCGGACCGATGGGAATCTCCTGCTTCGACACCTCGACATACAGGTCAAGGTAGAGGGCCTGCTCACCCGGCGTCGACAGGTCATCAGCTGGGTCGTCGAGCGCGAGATCGAGTTGCGCGTTGGTGACCGCGATCGTCTCGTTTGATGGGGTGTCGATCCAGTTGCTGAAGACCCCGGACTCGATCGTGCCGATCTCCACGGCCAAGACGTGGCCCGCGGGCAGGGTCCAGTCGGTGGACTTGAGGTCGAACGTTGTTGTGCCCGGCTTCACCACGGAGACGTGTTCGTCGAACAGCACGGCATTCCCGTCGGGGGCGACATCGTGCAGTTTGACCATGACGTTCCCATGCCCGGTGGCGTCGAAGGTGATGCGCGGGGTACCGGTGATGCGGATTTCCTGCTCGAGCGGCTGCGAGAACTGGATGTAGCTGTTGCCGGTTTGGACCGTAAGGTCACCCTCGGCGCCATCGTCGACGTACGAGCCGGGGCTCAGAACAATGTTTGCGTCGCGTTCGACGACGGGCCAGGTGTCCTGGGCTCGCCAGCTGCCAGTACTGTCCTGGATGGAGAACGCCGGCACGTCGACAGCGGGTTCTTTCCCCTTGAGATGCTCGTCGTAGAAGGCCATGACTTCGTCGAACCACCCTTCACGGCCAGCCTTCAGTGTCCCCTCGCCGTCGCGGTCATTGCCGCGGATATGCTCCCACGGTCCAAGCCAGCCGCGCTGTGGGCCGGTGTGGTTGGCAAGAAACTCCTGCATCCCCTCGGGAGCAGTCACCGACTCGAGGAGTCCCTGAGTGAAGAACAGGGGTGTGTCGGTGCCGGCCGCCTGTGCTGCCAGGTCGCGGGTCGCCCAAAACTCCGAGTCGGGGTTGGCCGTCTTGTAACCGAATGAGTTCATGACCTCGCATTCCGGCACCTCGAGTTCGTATGCTGCGTTGGCCCGGTAGCGATCGTCATCATCAGGCAGAGCTGGGATCTTCGCTGTTTCGTTGTAGCTGCGCGCCGTGTCGACCATCGGCGCTCGCGGGACACCGTTGGATCGAACGCTCCGGTGCAGATCCCACATCGGCGCCTGGGCGACGACCGCATCGAGAGCGTCGAGCTTGAGGTTGTTACCCACCAGCCCCGTGATCGCGTCATACGACTTGCCGTACATACCGACCGACCCCGTCGACCACGGCTGGCTCTCCGCCCACTCGATCGCAGCCTTCACGTCTGCCTGTTCACCTGGGCCCATGAAGTCCAGGCATCCGGAGGAGCCGCCGAAGCCCCGCAGGTCGACCATGACCAATGCATACCCCCGGTCGAAAAGCTCCCCGCCCTCGATGAGGTCACCGAACCGATCGGATGGGCCCGTGTGTTCTTCATCGCCGGCGACCAGCGCCTCCCCGGAGTGTCCGAAGTACGCGCCGACCGAAACGATGACGGGAACCTGCTCGTCTTCCGCCAGTCCTTCGGGTAAGAGGACATCGGCGTGCAGATCGGTATCGGACCCGTCGGATGACGGGAAGTAGTGTTGGGTCCACTCCGCGCCCTCCGGCACCCTGCCGTTACCGGCGTGGGTGACAGATTCCGTGTCGGTGGCGACCAGGGCCGTGGCCGGAGGTGCCGCCGCACACGCGGCCAGGCCGAGAATCACCGGCAAGCCGGCGACGAGTACACCGGCGCGGAGCCGGGTTTTTCCAGTGGACATTTGTGTGCCTTTGGGTTGACTGTGTCGTGCTGATCCCTCATGACACACCGTGACCCCGGGGCACACTCAAGCCCTCGCCCACAAGACCATGACCGGACGGCGGGCGGAAAGGTGGCACTGCAGATGCCGGCCTTGACTCTGCCCCTAGGGCAGATAGTGAACTTGGTGACAGCCCCGCTCATTGACGGAAAGGAGCAGCCGTGGCCTGGAGCACCAGCCAAATCGCAGAACTTGCCGGCACGACCGTCAAGGCCGTGCGCCACTATCACAAGCTCGGTCTTCTCGATGAGCCTGATCGTCTCGCGAACGGCTACAAGCAATATCAGGTCCCGCATCTCGTGCGCCTGCTGCAGATCACTCGGCTTGCCGACCTCGGCATCCCGCTCGGCCAGATCGCCCCGAGCGACCGCGCCGATCAGGCTCCTGACGCCGCGCTCCGCTTACTGGACGCCGAACTCGAGGCTAAGGTCCGGCGGCTTCGCCGCATCCGCCACGAACTCGCCGTCATACTTTCCAACCGTGGTCCATCCGCCCCGCCGGCCAGGTGATGATCGAGGGCCGGCATGTTCCGCGTGTCCGTCTCAGTCGTTTGTGGCGGCCTGCAAGACGGCATGCGCGCGCCCGAGTACGTCCATCTGCGCCGGATTGTACAAAGCCGTGATCGCCTCGCCGACCACGCTTCCCGCGAATACTCTGCCGCCGGGCGCGCGTTTGCCTGGTTCGCTCAACCAGGGATAGGTGGCGGTGAGTTCCTGCATGTACGGCGCGTAGCGTTCCGCCAGTTCCTGCCGTGTGGCCTCGTCCGCGGTCGACGGCAGCGAGTCGAACTCCGCATCGATGGGCCTGCGCTTTTTGTCCTGCACCATCTCGCGGAGGTCTTCCATCGCCGTAGTGGTGAAGACTCGCGAGTAGATGAGGAGCAGTGCGCGATCCGCGTCGCTGAGTTCGGAAGCGCCCTCGCCGAATCCCGCAGGAAGGTCGGTCGGGGTCTGATGGCGCAGAATGAGAGCCAGTTCGGCTCTGACTCGCTGGAGCCGCTCGATGCTCTCCGCAACATCCGTGTCGATCACGCGCAATGCGTCGTCCGGGCTTGCGTCCGGCTCGCTCATGGCGGCGATCTGAGCGAGGGGCATGCCGAGGTCGGACAGTCTCTTGATCTGCAGCAACCTCACGAGGTGATCCACGCCGTATAATTTGTAGCCATTCGATGCCCGTTCCGGAGTGTCGAGGAGCCCGATCGCGTGATAATGCCTCACGGCTTTCACCGTTGATCCAGCAAGTTCAGCGAGCTGCTTCGTACTCCACGTCATCTCGGTTGTTCCCTTCGCTACGGCCGCGTGGCTGACAACTTACAGTCAAGACCATGCCCCTGGGGCATAGTCAACCGATTCACGAGTACGCCAGACCGGTTGGCTAGGGCAGCCCGGACTCGCGCTGGTGGACATCGGCGCCAACCGCGGGCAGCTCGACGCGTATGCTCAGCCCACCGCCCGGACGCGGGGTGAGGGTGAGCCGGCCGTCGTGAGCCTCAACGATGCTCTTCGCGATCGCCAGGCCCAGTCCCAGTCCCGCATCGTGGTTGCGGATTCTCCCGCTACCGCGCTGGAATGGCTCTGTCAGCGTTGCAACCAGGTCAGGGGACAGCTCTGCGCCGGTGTTCTCGACAATAAGCGTGACGGTGCTCGGCCGCACGGCAGCGCTCAGCCAGACCGAACCAGACGTCGGAAGGTTGTGGACGATCGCGTTGTGTAGGAGGTTCGTCGCCAGCTGCAACAGAAGCGCCTGGGATCCCAGAACCGAGGCGATCTCGCTCTCGAGCTCGACGGCCACCCCGCGTTCCTCAGCGAGTGGCAGGAGCGTCTCGGCTGCCTCTTCCGCCACGAGCGAGAGATCGACGCATTCACGAGCGAACGAGCGACGGTCTGCGCGACTGAGCAGAAGCAGTGCCTCCGTGAGGTCGATCGCCCGAGTGTTGACGACGCGAAGACGGCTGATCAGCTCGTCCGTGTTGCGGTTCGGATCGATGCTCCCAACTTCGAGCAGCGTTCTGGTGATTGCCAATGGCGTACGGAGTTCATGAGAGGCGTTGGCCGCGAAACGCTGTTGCTCGGCTACATGTGCCTCGAGCCGAGAGAGCATCGTGTCGAAACTGTCGGCGAGTTCGCGGAACTCATCCTGACGACCGGGGAGTTGGACGCGATGGGAGAGCGACCCTGCCGTTGCCTTGCGCGCGGCATCAGTCACACGGACCAGGGGTGCGAGCAACGCTCCCGCGAGCACCCAACCGCCCACTAGTCCGAAGGCGAGCAAGAAGATCAGCACGGCCGCTACAGCCGGCAGGAAAGCCTCCACCAGGTCTGAGCGGTTCGGGGCGAACCCGGCCGTCCCAGTGATCGGTTCTTCCGGCACGTAGCGGAGCAGGAAAACCCAAACGACCCCAAGCAGCAGACCCCCGGCCAGCACCACGAGGCCGGCATAGCTCAGGGTGAGCTTGAGCCGTACGCTCAGTCCCGGCGCCCTAGTCAGGGTGGCCCTCCTCCGGGCGAGCGGGCGGCGCAATCACGGTGGTGCCGGCGGGACTGGAGGGGTCTTCAATCCGGTATCCGACTCCCGCCACGGTGACGATCAGCCAGGGCTCACCCAGCCGCTTGCGCAAGGTCGAGACAGTGATGCGCACCGCGTTTGTGAACGGGTCGGCATTTTCATCCCATGCTCGCTCCAACAACTCCTCGGCGCTGACGACTCCCCCGTCGGCGCTCATGATCACCTCGAGCACGGCAAACTGCTTGCGCGTGAGAGCGACGTAACGGCCGTCGCGATAGACCTCGCGGCGGAACGGGTCAAGCCGCAGGTTGGCGATCTCCCGCACGGGCGGCCTGTTCCGGCCTCGTCGGCGGTCGAGCGCCCGCAGCCGGAGGACCAGCTCGCGCAGGTCGAACGGCTTGGTGAGGTAATCGTCGGCTCCGACCTCGAATCCCGAGGCCTTGTCGTCGAGAAGGTGCGCGGCTGTGAGCATAAGGATGGGCATGCCGCTGCCCGAAGCGACAATGCTCTCAGCGACCTCGTCACCGGATGGACCCGGTATGTCGCGGTCCAGGACCGCTATGTCGTAGGAGTTGATGCTGAGGAGTTCGAGCGCGGCGTCGCCGTCACCCGCAATGTCTCCCGCGATCGCCTCCAGGCGCAGACCGTCGCGGATGGCCTCGGCCAGATAGGGCTCGTCCTCGACGATCAGCACACGCATGCCCTCATAGTACGAGCCGCGACCTATCCTCGGCGTATCGGTAAACGCATACGACGAGGCAACGGCAGGTTGGCTTTGCTCGGCACATGACCTATCGAACCTCGCCCCGAGTATCGGACCGACGCTCCCAGCGCATGCTTGTCATTGCGTTGACCCTCATTGTTGTCGCGCTTGTCGGAGTCGTCGGCCTGTACCTCGTGCTGGTGGCGCCACTAGGCCCAGACGACTCGCTGGTCGGGCCCGATTCGGAGGTCGTCACGGCGTTCGATGACGACAATCCCACGGTTGCGAAGCTTGAACCGCAACTTCGCGATGCCCTGCAGAGGTCAGCCGCCGATGCTGAGAAAGATGATGTGTTCTTCCAAGTGAACAGCGGCTGGCGCTCGGCTGAGGAGCAAGAGCGCCTGCGTAGTGATGGAGTCGCCGAGTACGGATCGGTCGAGGAGGCGTCTCGTTGGGTGGCCACCGCCGAGACGTCGCCACACGTCTCCGGTGACGCGGTCGACGTCGGCTCGTTCGACGCAGTGGTCTGGTTATCGGAACACGGCGCCAGGTACGGTCTATGCCAGATCTACGACAACGAGGCGTGGCACTTCGAATACCGTCCCGATGCCATCACATCCGGCTGCCCGCCCAAGTACTTCGATCCGACAGAAGACCCACGGATGCAACCATGATGAATGCGCACTCAGTCGGCCGCGGCGCCGGGGCGGTGGCGCGCCACAGCCGAGAAACTGAAGCCGGAAGTCTCCTCTCCAATTTGACCCTGTCCCTAGGACATGGGTTTGGATTGGCGAATGACCTCTCCGATTTCCCGATACATGCGGGCACAGTTCACGATTGTCGCTCTTGCAGGGCTGGTGCTCACCGGATGCGCATCGGCCTCCCCGTCAACGGACGCGAGCTCGGTGCCGCCGTCCGCGCCCCCGGCACAGCCCGTCGACGGCGCCGCGGAATTCACGACACTGGAGGCGACCTATGATGCACGCCTGGGCGTCTATGCATTGGACACCGGAACGGGCAGCGAGATCTCCTGGAGAGACGATGAACGATTTGCGTACGCGTCCACTATCAAGGCCATGGCCGCTGCTGCTCTCCTCGACACGGTGGGGCTGGCCGGATTGGCGACCCCGGTGCCGATCGAAGAGTCGGACATCGTGCCGTACTCCCCGGTCACCGAGCCCCGGGTCGGCGGCTCGATGACACTGGGTGAAATCGCTCACGCCGCGATGACCGTCAGCGACAACACCGCGGCGAACCTCATGTTCGAGGCACTTGACGGACCCACCGCCCTCGACGTTGACCTGAGCAACCTCGGCGACGACACCACCGTTGTGTCCCGAATCGAACCGGACCTGAACGAGGCGGTGCCTGGGGACGATCGGGACACGACCACGCCGAGAGCGTTCGCCACGAACCTCAACGAATACCTGTTCGGAGAGCACCTGAGCGGCGGGGAGAAAGCACAACTGGAGACGTGGCTGACAGGCACTCAGACCGGCGACACCCTGGTCCGCGCCGACCTACCAACGGACTGGGTAGTTGGCGACAAATCCGGTTCGGGCGGCTACGGTACCCGCAATGATCTTGCCCTCATCCGCCCGCCCGGTCGGGCACCCATCATCATCTCGGTCATGTCGAGCAAAGCCGAGCCGGATGCCGAGTCCGACGACAGACTCATAGCCGAAGCCGCTGCTGCCGCAATGGTCGCCCTCGACGCCGCGAACGACTAAGAGACAGGCGCGGTCGGCCGACTGGGGGCGCTGAATGTGCTCCGAGAGGAGCGCACACTCGGCGCTCATCCCTGAATTCCAGGCGCTAAGGGCGCGAGGCAGGGTCGCAGAGGGCCGTGTCGATCGTGTCGATGACCACCAAATATCGCTTGAGCAGTTCATCGTCAGGACCGTCGAAGATTGCCCACGGCAAGGCGGTCACGGTGACGGTGAACGCCGTGCCGTCGGCCGCAACCGCGTTGCGGGTCTGGAATCCGGGAATGTCCCCCGAGTGGCCCCATGCGGTTCCGCAGCTCAGTTCAGTGCTCTCGATTCCCAGTCCGTACTGTGATCCGGGCAACAGTTCCTCGCCCGTCGGAACACCCGTCAGCATCTGCTTCATTGTGGCCTGACCGAGGAGCTCGCCGTTCAGCAGTGCCCGCATGAAGCCGTTCAGCTCGCTCGGGGTCGACACCATGGCTCCAGCCGCCCATGTCCAGGACGGGTCGGCCTGGGAAATGTCTCGAAGGTCCCCGCCTGTATCGACGTGATACCCCTTGGGGTGGCTGTCCCGGATTTCCCGTTCGCCCTGGGTGGGCAGGTAGGTGTGCTCAAGACCAAGCGGTGCGACGATCCGGGTGTCGATCTGTTCGAAGAGCGGACGCTCCGAAATCGCCTCGACGAGCAGCCCGAGCACGAGATAGCCGGTGTTGCTGTACTCGTATCGTTCGCCCGCCGCGAAGCTCACCGGCCGCTGGGCGGCGATATCGAGCATGCTGCGTGGCGACCGGTAGGTGTTGCGAACCGCGAACGCGTCGGCGGCGATGAGGTCCGCATATTCCGGCAGACCACTGGTGTGTTGGAGCAGCTGCCTCACGGTGATGGCTGAGGGCTCCACGCTTGGGCCTGTCACAACCCCGGGTAGATAGTGATCGATGGGAGTGTCGAGGTCAACGCTGCCCTCCTCGACGAGCTGAAGGACCACCGCAGCGGTGAATGTCTTGGACGCACTGCCGATTCGCACTTCACCGTCTGCCGGTACGGGGACGCGGCTGGCTAGGTCGCCGACGCCGGCGCGCACCTCGTGGGCGGTGCCATCCGCGTCGGTCCGGGTAGCCACAGCCGCAGGATACCCTCCGTCTACGAGTCCATCCACCAGTGACTGGAGATCGTCATCAGTCGTTGCAGCTGTCACTTTCCACACCGCGCCGGCCGCGGCCAACGCCACGATGAGGGCCGCGGCGAGCCCGATGGCGAGGGTTCGCCTCGGCCGCCGGCCGGTAGGCGAAGCCTGGGCGGAATTCTCGCCGCGTGCCCCGTTGTCGGAGGTCCTGCTCATCGTGTCTGCTTCCAGTCTTCAGTGGGCGTGCCGAGTCTCGCCGGATCGGTCGATCCCCCTCGCAACCGCCGAGTGGAACTGCCCACAGTCAACGCCATGCCCTAGGGGCAGAGTCAAATGACCTGACGACACCGACCCCGCGCCCCAACGGCGGTGGAGAGTCGCTGTCTTGGGCGAAGGCTCACGATCGGGCTTGACTGTGCCCCTAGGGCATGGTCTTTACTGTGTTCTCTACCGAAAGTGGAGGACACAATGCTGGGGACGAGACGTTTGCATGCTCAGATCGCCGTCGACGGAGGGATGAAGTGAGCGACGATGCTGCGCACGTCCCGTCGGATGGCACGGCTGTCAACCCAGCTGCCGAGGCGACCCTGCCCGAGGCACTCATGCTGCTTCTGTTCAACCCCCGGGACGGCACCATCGCCGGTGAGGGGCTGCCACTGATGTATACCCTCGGCGGAGCGATGCTCACCGAACTCGCTCTTCGAAAGAACATCGAACTCGACGGTAAGCGCAGCGTGCGCGCTGTCGGGGACGCTCCGGCGGATCCGCTTCTGGGAGGAGCCTGGGATCGCATACCGTCTACTGCGAGAGGCATGAGATCGCTCGTAGTGGATATCGGCACGCGGTCGCGGGAAACCACGTTGAACCGGCTCGTGGACCGGGGGGAGATCCGCCGGGTTCCGCACCGTTTTCTGGGGCTCTTTCCGACTCATGCACTTGAAGGCGGCGACACCGATACACGGGAACGCCTGCTCGGCCCCGTTCGGGCGGCGCTGGTAGACGGCGCCGCGGCGGATGGCCGCACAGCTGCGCTCATCGCGCTGCTCTCGGCGAGCAATAGCCTCCCCGCGATGCACGCCGACATCCCGTGGTCCGGTGGCATCTACACTCGGGGCAAGGAGTTCGAACGCGGCGAGTGGGGCGCGAAGGCCGCTTCGGACATCATCGTGGCCTCCCTCGTCGCGCAGGTCGTGTCCACTGCGTTCGCGACGACTTTGGCCACGCTGGCGCGTCCGGACTAAGACGCTGCTATCGATTATTCGAAACGGGTGGATGTGACCTCGGTATTGCGACGAATGGCGCCGAAGGTTGTCACCACGGCTGCCGCGGCGAGCGCGGCACTGGCCACCAGGGCCACCAGGAAGAGTGGATCGGGCCAGCCAATCGTTCGCGTACCGTTTGTGAGTCCCACCAAAATCAGCTGGGCAACGGCAAAGCCCAGCCCGATGGAGAGCGCAACGACCGCGAGCAGCGGAACGGCGGCCTCGTAACTCACGATGCGGCGAAGTGAGCTGACGGGCATGCCCAGAAGCCGAAGGAGACCAAGAACCCGCTTGCGGTCGAGCACGGCAGCAACCGCGGAGATCGCCAAGGAGAACGCCGCGATGAAGGTGGCGACACCGATCCCCAAATAGGCGAGGCCTGCATAGCTGGCGGCCATCTTGTCGAAACCTGCGGCGTGAAGCTCAGCGACTGTACCCGAGGTCCCCTGTGCGATCGGGCCGAGTGACGAGAGCGTCAGCGCCGTACGAGCTCGCTCCAGGGCAGCCATGGTTCCGTCGGTGCCGACCAGGACCACACTCGCGAACAACAGGCTCTCGCCGGTCACGGTGTCTGCGAGCACTGGTTCATATGCTGCTGGTCCGTCGACGGCGGACGTATATCCGTATGGGAGGCCGAAGAACTCTCCCGAGGGCAGGTTGTCAAAGCCGAGTGCTTGGGCAGACCCCGCCGATAGGACGAACATGCCATCAAGCGACCGGTCGGAACCATCGGTGGTGAACAACGTGGCGACCTTGGTTACTCCCGGCACCCGTTCGACGGTGGCGAGGGCTGCATCCATGTCGTTGTCGAGCTTCTGGGCAGGTCCGAGTTCACCCGTGATGTTCTGGATGAGGGTGCTGCTGGGCACGGAACCGGCCACCGCAGCCGGTGGGGTCCCGGTGGTGGCGGCTCCTGCGAAGACCGAGACCATGAAGACAGCGATGACGAGGCCGCTCACCGCGCGGAAGGTGGCGGCAGGTGTGCGCCGGATACGGTTAGCAGCGATGACTCCCTCTGCTGACCTGCTGAACCGAGCCATCACCCGGCTGGCGAATAGCGTGAGGTACGGGCCGGCAACGATCAACCCCAATGCCGTCAGCACGAACCCGCCGATCATCAGCATGCTGACCATCGGAATGGGCACCCCCAACAGAACACCAAGCGTGGTCGAGAGCAGCGTTCCCATGCCCGCTGAGAGGGGCACTAACCGCACCCAGGTGGGGCGACGTTCCGCGATCTGTCGCGTGGCGCCCAACGGTCCGATCTGGGTCGAGCGAATCCGAAAGATCGCGGTGAGGGTCGACGCGACAACAGTCGCGAGAACCACGGTCACCGATATCGGCACCGACACTGTCAGGTCTGAGGCGAAAAATGTCCCTTGGTTGACGTTCACCAGCGCCGCGAGCGGCCGCAGCAACCAAGCCAGAACTACGCCGGCCACTCCTCCGATCAGCGACGTCGCGGCTGTCTCCCACGCCGTGATCGTCGTGACCACCCGTGGCCCCGCGCCAATCAACCGCAGAGTGGCGAAGCGTTCGCGCCTTTGCGCAGCACCGAGCTGGGTCACAATGCTCACCAAAAGCAGGACTGGCAGGAGAACCGCGATCCCTCCGATCACGGTCACGGTTTGGTAGTTGCCGCTCAAGGGATACGCCCGGCCGTCGAGATCATTCACCAGCATCACGTTGCTGCGCTCGACCAGCGTGCCGGCCGGTCGGCCGGCCACGGCCGTGAGCGAGTCGGGGCTGGCCAACAACGCGTTGGGAATGACCCCGATCATCTTGCCGTAACGATCCCCGAGCGCATCCGCAGGTGCCGAGGCGACGAGGCTGCGCAGCGCGGGTGAGGCGTAGTACTCGCCGGACCGCGGTGTGGACTGCAGCCCATCGATGTTGAGGGATGTGGTGGGTGGCGCGGCGATGTTCATCAGCGTTATGGATCGACCGCGGTAGGAATCGCTCTCCTGGGTGACGAGCGCCTGCGAATCGCTCGGTTCAAAACTCGCAGCGAGATCGTCCGAATATGAGCCGTTCAGGTTCATCCACGACGTTCTTGTGTCCCTCGCAGCGAGGCCCTGATACGCCCCCCAGAGCAGGAGGAACAGCGTCACCCCCAGCATGACCCCTGCGGCGATGCCGACCAGCCTGCGCCACGAGCCGCGACTGCCGAGCAACGCAAGGCGCAGGATCGCAGGATTCACCGCTCCACTCATGGTGTCGCCGACGTAAGTGTCTGCGGTGCGTGGGCAGCGGAGAGCTGGCCGTCGCGGACGATAACCTCGCGGTCGGCATAGGCCGCCGTGCGGGGGTCGTGCGTGATCATCACCACGGTGGTTCCTTCCTCACGCACAAGATCCAGCATCGCGGTCAGCACGTTTTCGGCGGCCAACGAGTCGAGGGACCCGGTAGGTTCGTCCGCGAACAACACCATCGGTTTCATCACCAGTGCGCGCGCTATGGCCACCCTCTGCGCCTGACCGCCGGACAGCTCTCCCGGCAGCTGCCGAGCCTCTCCAGCCAACCCGAGCCTGTCGAGCCAGGCGGACGATTGACGGATGGCGTCAGCTCGCTTTCTCCCCGCGAGTAGCAGCGGAATGGTGACGTTGTCGAGTGCTGTCAGGTCAGGGAGCAACTGTCCGAACTGAAAGACGAAGCCGAACTTTCGCAGGCGCAAAGCGGCGCGTTCCGGCTCTCGCAGGACGCTGATCACTCTCGAGTCCACGGTCACAGTGCCGGCGTCGGGAACGATGACCCCGGCGAGGGCGTGCAGCAATGTCGATTTGCCTGAGCCAGACGGTCCCATGATCGCCACGACCTCACCGCGGTCAATGTCAAGATCGATGCCCCGGAGCGCTTGGGTCTGTCCGAATGTCTTCACAAGACCGCGGGCCTGAATAATCGGTGCGGCCCCGCCAGCGCTAGCCGGCTGGGCAAATACGGCTGGATTCGTCACAGTGTTGCAATCTCCTTCTTCAGCTGCGCGAGCCGCGCACCCGTTAGGTCTATCCAGCGAAGGTCTGCCTCGATGTGGAACAGCGCGTGATCGCACCGCAAGACGTGCGCCAGGGTGGCGCCGTGCTTCTCCCGAGTGAGGGCACGCATGCGTGCCATGTGTTCGGTCCGCTGGGCATCAAGGAGGACCTGAGCGTCATCGTCGACAAGCAGCGCGACGATGGTCTTTGCAAACAGGTTGCTCTGCAGCGCCGCCGACGGCACATCGGGGGTGAACATCCAGTCGGACACCCGTTGTCGCCCTTCGCCAGTGACCTCGTACTTCTTACGGTCTGGACCGCCCCCGGCTTCGCCTCCAAGGGCGACGATCTGACCGCTGCTCGCCATCCGCGCGAGTGTGGAATACACCTGCCCGAAAGCCAGAGGTTTGTGCGAACCGAAATAGCGGTCGTAGGTGTACTTGAGGTCGTACCCGTAGCTGGGTTGGACGCTGAGGAGTCCCAGGAGAGTTGTTGAGTTGTCCACGATCCCGACTATACGCAGAGTGTATAGCTACCGTCATCCTCCCAGCGGATGATCCGAGTCGCTCAGGCCGACCGCGTGCGGCTTGCGTACGCGCGCGCTTTCATCCGATTGCCACAGGTGGTCATAGAGCACCATTTCGCGCTGCCCGGACGGCTGTGATCCACGAGGAAGAGGTTGCATTCGACATTGGCGCACGGCCGCAAGCGACCGGGGTGCCTCTCGACGCTATCTGACCAGGCGAGCACGACCCGGACAGCGAGCAGATCATCCGCAGGTGCACGCACCTCCCACCTGACCCCGGAGAGAGTGACCTCGGGAGTGCGCACGACCTGGCTCAGTACCGCGGCCAGCGCAGCGACACCGGAGTTCGCAGGGTCCCGAATCACTGCGTGCACCGCCGCTCGCACCCGGCGAAGTTGAGAGACCTCAGGCTGCGAGCCTGAGCCTCCCAGGCGGCGGGCAAAGGTGCCACCGGCAACGCCATCAAGCTCGTCGATGACCGAACCATCGACAACCGGCGCGCTGTTCAGCACTGCCAGTAACAGGTCCTCATCGGTCACGGTCACTCTCCATCATCCATCCTGTCCACTGCGCTGCACCTATGCTACCGTCTCAATAACCACTAAAACAATCCAAAGGGGTTACTCATGGTTGCTGTCCACCACCGCACTGTCTCGATCGATGGTCTCGACGTCTTCTGGCGCGAGGCCGGTCCGACCGATGCCCCGGTAATCCTCCTGCTGCACGGATACCCGACGAGCTCACACATGTTCCGCCACCTCATCCCACTGCTGGCCGACCGCTACAGAGTCATCGCTCCCGATCACATCGGCTTCGGCCGCTCGTCAGCACCGTCCGTCGCCAATTTCGACTACACCTTCGACGCGCTGACCGCTGTGACACAGAGGTTTCTCAAAACGATAGGCGTGCAGAAGTACACGATCTACGTGCAGGACTACGGTGCCCCGATCGGCTGGCGCCTCACTCTCGCCGATCCCACAGCCGTTGAGGGTGTCATCTCCCAGAATGGCAACGCCTACGAAGAGGGCTTCGTCCCCGAGTTCTGGGACGCGATCTGGGCCGACGCGGCCGAACAGACGACGGAAACACGGGATGCACTACGTCCAGCCCTTGAGCGCACGGCCGTCGAGTGGCAGTACCTGCACGGCGTCCCCGACCCCACGACCGTTGACCCCGATGCCTGGGAACACGACCTCGCACTTCTGGGCCGGCCGGGACTGGACCTCGTGCAGCTTGCACTCTTCAGGGACTACGCGAGCAACCGCGCACTGTACCCCGCACTCCACGAGTGGCTGCGATCATCCAGTGTGCCCGTTCTGGCGATTTGGGGCCGGAATGACGAGATCTTCGCCGCGGCCGGCGCCGAGGCATTCAGCCGCGATGCCCCGCACGCTCGGATCGAACTCGTCGACGGTGGCCATTTCCTGCTCGAATCCGACCTGGATCAGGTGGCTGACACTATTATCGAGTGGCGCCAGGCCTTCTAGGCACTCGGTTAGCCGACCGTCACCGCCGCCGTTCCGTCGGTGCGAGGGAGCAGCCGCGGGAGCACGTCGGACAGGGTCACGATCCCCCGGAAAGCACCGGCGTCGACCACAACAACGAGCTGCTGGCTCGTCGCTCGCATCTGGGCGAGGACCTCGTACACCGGGGTCTCCCCCGGCAGTGCCAGGGCGGATCGTACGAACGGAGCGGCAGGGGCATCCAGGGCGTCGACCAAGGTGTCCCGAACATGGATGACGCCGGGGATGCCGGCGGCGAGGTCGCCGACGAGGATGCGCATGTGGCCAGACTGAGCAGCAGCACGCTGCACGTCGGCGACCGTTGCCTCGCGGGACACGACGGTGGGAGTGACGGTGACGTCGACGAGCTCGTCGAGGCGCAATGTCTCGAGTTCGATCGCGCCTTCCAGCTGGTTCTGGAACGAACTGTCGAGCATGCCCGTGCGGGCCGACAGCTCCACGAGGTGACGAATAGTCTCAGCGTTCTGTCCGCCGACGGCGGCACTCTCCACCGGCACGACACCGGATGCGGCCACCAGCTTGTTGGCGATGCTGTTCACCCAATGCAGCAAAGGGCGGAAGGGCCAGATGAAGATGCGGGACGGGATCCCGATCACCTTCGCCGCGGTCTCGGGGTGCGCAATGGCCCACGATTTCGGTGCCATCTCGCCCACCACGAGGTGGAGGAAAGTCACGATCAGGAGTGAGAGGGAGAAGGCGAGTACGCCAGCTGCCCACTCAGGCATCCCCCAGGCCGAGAAGATCGGCCCGAGCCAGTAGTCGAGCGCGGGCTTGGTGACGGCGCCGAGCGCGAAGGTACATACAGTGATGCCCAGCTGTGCGCCGGCGAGCATCAGGGTCAGTTCGTTCACGCCCTTGAGTGCGGCGCGGGCCGAGCGATTCGTCGCCGCGGTGGCCTCGAGACGGTGGCGGCGTGCGCCCAGTAGGGCGAATTCGATGATGACGAAGAACGCACTGAGCGCGATCAGTAGGACGGTGGCGATCGTGACGACAAGTCCATCGCTCATCGGTCAACCTCCGTGGTGTCATCGGCATCCCGTTCGGGACTCTTGTCGTCGCCCAGGGTCTCGATCAGGGTCACGCGTACTTCGTGCGGTACGTGGCGTTCGATGGTGAGGATCTCGATCTCCAGGGACCTATGTACTTCGTCGTCCCGCACCAAGTCGGCGGGGTCGTCGGGCAGCGGGACGTGGATGGTGTCTCCGGCGAGGGGCAGGCCGCCGCGTTCGGCGATGAGGAGTCCGGCGACGGTCTCGAAGTCGCCCTCGGGCAGCTCGTAGCCGATGGCGCGGTGCATTTCGTCGACGTGGACGTCGCCGCTCATGAGCCAGACGGAGTCGCCGTCGGGGTCGACGGATGGAGCGGAGGTCTCATCGTGCTCATCGGTGATCTCGCCGACGACTTCCTCCGCGAGGTCTTCGAGGGTGAGCACTCCGGCGAATCCGCCGTACTCGTCGATCACGCAGGCGAGTTCGTTGTGTGCACGGGTGATCTCGGCGAGGGCATCCGGCAGCTTGGTCAGCGTGGACAGTACGACAGCAGGCTGCATGAGTTGTGTCACGGGGGCGTCCACGGAAAGAGTTGTACCGAGCACGTCGGCGAGTTGCACCACGCCCAACGGCTGGCTCTCATCGTCCACGACCGGGTAGCGGGTGTGCGCACGCGCCATCAACTGGCGCACCTCACCGATGGTGGTGTCGGGGCGCACCGTGGCGACGAGCGAACGGGGAATCATCGCGTGTTCCACGTCCTGCTCGGGGAACTCGAGGATCCGGTCAAGCATCAAGGACAGTTCCGCGGGCAGGTGACCACTGTCGCGGGAGTCCGAGACGATGCGTTCGAGGTCCTGAGCCGTGGCGCTGGAGTCCACATCGTGCACGGGTTCGATGCGTAGCAAACGCAGCAGGGCATTGGCCGCGAAATCGAAGACGGCGATCAGCCATCCGAAGACTGCCAGGTAGATGGTCGTCGACCGGGCCAGGCCGCGCGCCAGGGGTTCAGGGTTCGCGATGGCGAGGTTCTTGGGGTACAGCTCACCGAAGATCATCTGCACGACTGTCGCGAGCACCAGGGCGACGACAGTCCCGAGGGTGACACTGACCGCCATGGACACGCCGACCCCGCCCAGGAGAGTGCCGAGGGATTCGCCGATAAGCGGCTGCGCGACGAAGCCGACGAGTAAGCCGGTGACGGTGATGCCCAGTTGCGCTCCGGAGAGCATGAACGACGTGCGCTTGGTGACGGCGAGGGCGCGGACAGCCGAAGCGTCCCCCGCCGCCGCTCGGGCACCGAGCCGGTTGCGGTCCACCGACATGTAGGCAAACTCCTGGGCCACGAAGTAGCCGTTGGCCGCGATGATCACCAGGGTGATCACGATGCCGAGCAGTAAGAGGAGCAGGGTTTCGATCATGAGAACGTCACCCCACCACTCGGCGATCGAAGCTCTCGCGTTCGAAGTGAAGTCGTGCATGGCCGGTCAATGGCCCGAAGGGCCAAGGCTGGTGAGCCCACAGTAGCGGTCAACGCCTTTCGAGGTGTGTCCAAATGAGAAGAGTTCCCATTTTACTGAGCGGTTCCTGTGGAGAAGCAGGACGTGGAGGTCGCTGCCCGAGGACCATGAGATCACACTGACCTCTGCGCCGCGCATCGGCGCGCACCTAGGAGATGACCATGCCGCCATCGGCTGCAAGATTGGCCCCGAACACCGACGCCGAAGCTGGCGACGAAAGGAAGACGATCACGTCGGCGATTTCGTTCGCTGTGGCCGGCCGCGTCGATGGAGTCGACTGAGCGAACGTTTCCATCTGGCCCCTGAGGTGCTCATTCGCCGGTGTCAGAACAACCCCGGGGCTGACCGTGTTCACCCGCACGCCGGACGATGCGTATTCCGCGGTCCAGCCGCGGGTCAGCGACTCCAATGCGGCCTTCGATGCGCTGGTCAACGCGATTCCGGGCACGGCCTTGCGTGCGGCCGCCATCGACACGTTGACGATCGACCCGTGACCCCGTTCCGCCATCCGGGGAGCGATGCCCGCGGCCAATAGGTATGGAGCGCGCACGTTGACGGCGAATACAAGATCGATTTCCGCGGCAGAGTTGTCCGCGCTCGGAGTGTACGACTGGGCCTGGAAAGCGTTGTTCACCAGGACGTCCAACCCGCCGGTTATCGCCTCGGCGTCCAAAGCCAACTGCGACACTTGCCGTGGATCGGCGAGATCCGCCAAGAGCAAGGTGGCTCCTCCGCCGGCAGCTCGAACTTCATCGCAGACGGCCTCGCCACGAGTCGCGTCTCGACCGTGCACGACCACGTGCACACCAGTCCTGGCGAGAGCGAGCGCGGTCGCTCGACCGATTCCGCTGGTTGAACCTGTGATCAGGGCAGTACGGGGTGGACGGATGGTCATGGTTGGCATAAGCCTCTTTCGAATCGGGTGAACTGATGGGTTAGGAGCTGGGGAGGGCGGCGAGGACGTCGTTGAATGCTCCATTTGCACAACCAACTGAGCTCGACGGGGTGTGCCCCGGCGGGCTGGCCGGCACGTCGTGATGCAGAAGCGCTATCGCTTTTCCGGGATCATCGATCATCGTGGTCTCCACGATCGAGAGTGTTCGACGTCGGGTCACTGCTCTCGGCGGCCAGCTCGGTTGCGATAACGCTCGCGCGGGCGAGGACGTCCAACTGCGACTCGCTGTACAGCTCCACTGCTGTTTCAAGGAGTGTCTCTTGGGTGATGCGCGAACCCCTCGGATGATGCATCGCCGGGTCGACCAGCCATCGACAGTCGGTGATGTGTTGAGCCAGCTGCGGGGCAAGCGCCTCGGCGAGTTGTTGCCGGGTGGCGGAGTCAGCGTCGGGAGGCAGCGAATCGAATTCGACGCCGGCATCCTCCGCCTCCGCCTCGACCATCTTTTTCAGGTCGGCCATCGCTGACTCGTCGTAAAGCTGCGACAACACAAGCATGAGGGCGCGCTCCGGCTTGGACAGCCTGCCGGCGAGGTGCGCAAATCCCGGCGGCACACCGGTGGCCGTAGTCCCGTCCAGGATCGCCCGGATCTCGGTGCGCGCACGAATAAGTCGGTCGATGCTCACGCTCAGGTCCGCGTCGACTGCCAGCAAGGCCGCCGACCGTGTCTCTCCGCCGAGACCCAATGACTCGATCTGCGCGAGTGGAAGATCGAGGTCGCGGAGCCGCCGGATCTGCAGCAGCCTCACGAGATGGCGGGCACCGTACTGTTTGTACCCGTTTGACCTGCGCTCTGGCTGCTCGAGCAGCCCGGACTGGTGGTAATGACGGACCGTGTTCACCGTCGTTCCGGCAAGATCTGCCACCTCGCGTGTGCTCCACGCCATCACAGACTCCATTCGTTGGGTAGCCTCCGGGATCACCGGCTCGACTAGTGACATCTAGTGAAGACGGTGTTCCCGCCACGTGGTCAAGGGCGCCCGCTGTGGGGAGGGGTCGCTTGACCATGTGGCGGGAACATGGTCTTCACTAGATCTGTCTCACGCCGCCGGCCGCACGGCCGGCACGGATAGGGACTCTTGAGAAAGGTATGACATGGACAATCCCTACGAGTGGTTGCGGAGCGCGATCGAGCAGGTGCCCGACATCCTCCAACCGTTGATCGTCGCTCTCGCCGGCGCGATCCCGTATATCGAGGGCGAGGGCGCGACGGCGTTTGGAATCCTCGCAGGAATCAACCCCGTTGTGGCCGCGATCGCAGGCGCGACCGGCAACATCCTCTGCGTCCTTGTCGTGGTGTTCTTGGGGTCACGCATCCGTGAGGGCGTCGTTGCGCGGCGTGCGACGAAGCCCGTGCTGGTTGCTGCCGGTGGACTCGACTTGCCCGCAGACGCCCCCGACGCCGCCACCGACACCGCCGCGAAGCCGACCGGTCGTGCGAAGGGCCGGGCGCGGCTCCGCCGCTGGATGGTCAAGTTCGGAGTCCCCGGCGCGAGCATCCTCGCCCCTCTCGCCCTGCCTACGATGCTGACCGCCGCGTTCTTCGTTGCTTCAGGCGTCCCGAAAGGGTGGGTCGTCATGTGGCAAGTCATCGCGATCGTCCTGTGGACAGCTCTTATCGCGATCGTTGCGTCCGGCGCCCTAGCGCTCCTCGGCTGGTGAGGATCGCAGCGTACGGAATCATGACCGGGCGCGAGTCGACCCGCCCTCGTTGCTCGTACGCTACCTAGTCAGCTCAGCTCTTGAGAACTTCACACGGGGCACCATGGTGGAAAAATGCGTCGTCCGACGCATGCGCGACGGCTTCGTCGCCTTCGGTGGCGACCCAGTCGATCGTCACACCGTTAGCGAGCGTCATGCCCGCGGCCCGGGAGCGCTCGGGCAGAACGCGGTGCAGGTGGAGCGATTACCATCTACGTAATGTTCACGGACGCCAACGCAGCACCTGTATGGTCGCATCACGGCCATGGACCTCTGTTGATCGGTGGCGAGGGTGAGCGTCGCCCACTCCGCCCTGCCACCACGACCGACGACATCCTGAGGATGGCGCAGCCCATGCGTACGATCGAGTCGCCACCCACCATCGCTCGGTGAAATCACAACTAGGAGCTGACATGACGTGGAGTACACGACAACTCGCGGGATTGGCGGGAACTACGGTCAACACAATCCGTCATTATCACAATCTCGGGCTCCTCGGTGAGCCGGAACGTCGGTACAACGGGTACAAGGAGTACGGGGTATTAGACCTCGTGCGCCTCCTTCGGATCCGGCGGCTCGTCGACCTGGGAGTTCCACTCGCGCAGATCGGCGAGGGGAGCTCCAGCGCCGAGATAACTCCGGATACGCTTCGGGACGTCGACGCGGGCCTCGCCGCAAGCATCGCGGATCTGCAGAGCGCGCGCGCCGAAATCGCCGCCGTCCTCCGAGACGGCGCGCCCGCGGACGCGCCACCGGGTTTCGCGTCGGTTGCCTCTCGACTTTCGGAAGCCGACAGCTCGATCATTCACATCTACACGCAGGTCTATGACGCGGACACTCTCGCTGACCTGCGGAAAATGGTCGAGTCCGACGATTACGCGATCAATGACGAGCTGAACTCCCTTCCGGCCGATGCAGACGAAACGACCAAGCAACGACTGGCCGAGAAACTCGCGCCAACTCATGCACGAAATCTAATCGACTATCCCTGGTTGAAAGACCCGAAGGCCCGCCTATCGAAGTCCACACAGGCAGACGAACAGACAATGGTCGAGGCGGTGCTCGCGCTGTACAGCCCGGTGCAGCTCGATGTACTGCAGCGAGCCGCATTCCTCGCCGACGCACTGCTACAGGATGAGAGCATTACGTCAGACGACCCGGAGTAGCATTGCGCGTCATCGTCAGGTCGATGAAGGAGCGCTGACGGTCACAGCCAGCCGCGATCGCGGGCTGCCCTCGCTGCGTCGTGCCTGGTTGTGGTCGCGGTCTTCTGGGTTGCATACGAGAGGTAGTTTCGAACGGTGCCAGGTGCGAGGTGCAATCGCCTGGCGATGTCCTTGACCGAGTACCCTTCGCGCGTCTCCCGTAGGACTTCGGCCTCGCGTTCAGTCAGTGGCGAGTCGTCGACGACCGAGGCCTCGAGGACATCGTGTGCAATCCAGCGCTGACCATTGTTCACCTTGCGGATGACCTCGGCGATCTCCTCCGGGTCAGCGCCCTTGCTCATGAAGGCCTGCACCCCGAGCTTGAGCGCGCGCCGGAGGACACCCTGTCGCGCGTGCCGGGTGAGCATCAGCACGCGTTGCTCGGGGGTCTCAAGGAGGATCGACTTGACTGCCTCGAGGCCGTCCATCTCAGGCATCTCGAGGTCAATGACAAGCACATCCGGATAGAACTGACGCGTCGCGGTCACGGCCTCTTTGCCGTTCTCCGCCTGCGCCACGACATCGATGGTGCCGTCGAGAGTGAGGACCGCCGACAGGGCCGCCCGTAACAGGTGCTCGTCATCGGCCAGAATGATCCTGATCGGATCCGCCTCACTCATCTGTTGCCCCCGGTCCCACTGCTTATGATCTCGGGATCGATCCGAGCGGACACGACAAACCTACCCGGTGATCGTTCGACCAGTAGCGCGCCGCCGGCGCTCTCCACGCGTTCCCGAAGGTGTGCGAGTCCCCTCAGCGGGGAGACGCCCGTATCAACCGCGCCGTCGTTGGCGACCTCCACAGACCGCGGCGATGCGGTGATCGTGACAATGGTCGGACGCGCATGGCGAAGCAGGTTGGTCGTGGCTTCCCGCAATACCTGTGCCAGCAGGGGATGTGCGGCACTCGCGCCTGTGTCATCGAATTTCACCTCGACGGCCACATTCGCAGCCTCAACGAGCTGCTTGGCGTTCTCGATTTCGGCCACCAGATTCAACTCATAGCGCGCATATGTCAGCGCTCTCGTTTCCGCGATCGTGTCGTCGACGAGTCGGCGGATCTCTCTGAACTCCGTCTCGGCTCGGTCGGGATCGGCACGAACCACACGTCGGCCGAGTGCGGCTTTGAGTTTGATGACATGCAGTGAATGGCCCTGGATGTCATGGAGGTCACCTGCGAAGCGCATCCGCTCACGCGCGACCGCAAGCTCTGCCTCTGTTTCCTGCGCGCGTTCGAGCCGCCGCACGACCTGCCAGGCCTGCTCGCTGAGCAAGATCACCGCGATGATGAATAACGTCCCGAGAGCGGGTAGCGCAACGTACTCGGCGGCGAGAGCCCAACTCGCGGGCTGGAAGACGAATGAGCTCGCCCCGATCGTCGCGACCGCGAGCGCGAATACCGCGATCCATAACCGGCGTCTGCGTGTACGCGCGAGCAGGAGCGCGCCGATGAGCGCCATCGGCACGAAACCGATCGGGCTCGAGGTTGTCAGCGCCCCGATGATCCACGACGCAGCGGTGAACATGAACGCAAGGATTGCCAGGCGCGGGTACCCATCTAAGCTCCATTTGCGCAGCAGTGCGAGGGTGACCACGAACCCTAGAACAACGGTCAACCCTTCCGACCAGGAAGTCGCGGTGAGCGCGATACCGATAATGCTCAGGGGCGCGATGGCAACGACAGCCGATACCATCGCCACCCGACGCATTCGCGTGATGCTGGGCGCCTCGCCCTGTGCGCGGTCGTCGATGGTTAGCTCCAGTTCCCGGCGTCCTGCCGCTTGATCTCGCGGCCGACGGGGCGTTTCGCGATCAATGCCGCGATGGCGAACCCAAGGCCTACGTACTGTAACGCCCCGTTCCGGAGGAATATGTCCACGATGTTCGTCGGAAGGGTCATGAAGAGGCCGAAGTCGAAGTAAAAGAAGCCGACGTAGGCAAGGAAGACGGTTGCGCCGAGGACAATGATGGCGTTTAGCGCCAGATCGAGGAGTTTCATGAACTCCACGATCGCGTAGGCGGAGTGCCGACGGTAGTGATGCAGTGTCACATCATTGTGATGACGTCTCGCCACTGCACCCGCGCTGGATGCTGGGGTGTGATGGGACACATGACATCACTACCTGATTCCAACGCAACTACCGAGCGTCCGCCGCTCTGGCGGCGCCCCTTTGCAATCGTCCGCGAGAACATGCGTGTCTACCTGATTATCAACCTCGCCACGTACGGCTTGGCTATCATCGGCTTCCTGATCGGACTCGCATTTCCTGCGCTCACTGCGGCCAAAGGCGAGGCGCTGGTTGAAGACGGCACCGTCGAACTCGTGAGCTGGCTGGTGAACATCCCGCCACTGTTCGCCCTGGTGATCCTCGGAGTCAATGTCTTTCGGCTCAGCCTGCTGACCATCGTGCTGCCGTCGCTCATCGTGCCTTTCGCGGGGCTCGCGTTTTTCGGATACTGGGCATTCCAGATAGGCATCACACTCGTGCCGACCTCCTCGCAAGGGTGGGTGGCGCTCATCCCCCATTCCCTGACCTTCGTCATCGAAGTCCAGGCCTATATTCTCGTGGCCCTCGGCGCATACCGCCTGGGAACGAGTTGGCTGTTCCCGCGCAGGATCGGAGCCCAGAGTCGCCGCAGGGGCTACGTTCTAGGCCTGAAGCAGATCGGTCTTCTGGCGCTCCCCGCGTTGGTGCTTCTCATCGTCGGCGCGGTATGGGAGGCGTACTCGCTTCGGTACTTCGTGCACCCGCTCATTCAGATGCTCCTGTAGGTGTCCTCAGCCGTCTCGTAGTGACCGGGGACGAGCCGCGGCGGCCGTCAGCCACAAATTGCCAGGCGGGGACGGCTAACGCCGGCCCCGTTGTGGATTCGAGGGCAGCGTCTCCCACCGGCGCTCAATCCGGCTGCGACGACGACAGTCGGCGTAGCCTTCGGCGACGAGTGCCGCAAAACAAGTCACCTGTGCAGTAATTCTGTGATTGCTGTGAACACGATGTCAGGCCTGTCGCGGTGCACGGAATGCGAGGTGCCTTGGGCCATCTCGTACCGCCCGTGAGGCATGGACCCCGCTAGGATCGGGCCGTCATCGGGGCCCACAGACGGAGCCCCCATGGCTGGGTCGGCGCCGATGATCAGCGTAGTCGCACTCACCAGAGCGAGTTCGGGCGACAAGCTCCACGGCAAGTTGGCCTCGATCGACTGCCGTACGACGTCGGCGGTGACCTGCTGAACGTCGCGCACCTTCAGCTCAGCGGTCTCCCGCGACCACAGCGGGTTGTGCCGCATCACGTCGTCAACCACGACATTACTGAGCGCGCCGAGATTGTCGGCGAGGGCATCCTCGGCGGCGGCCTGGGCAAGCTCGATCACAGGATCGAGCAGCAGCATCCGTTTCGCCCAATGCGGGTTGCTTGACGCGATTCGCACTGCGATAGTTCCCCCGAGCGAGTGCGCCACGACCAAGTCCCAGCCGCCCGCTGGAGCGGCGATGGCCAAGACGTCTGTGGCGTAATCGTCGATTCTGAAGCCACTCGAACTCGGGTCTTCACCATGCCCGCGCAGATCAGGCGCCGTGACAATCGCGCCGTGTTCGGAAGCCATTCGGGCGAGGGGCGCCCAAGTATTCCCCGAGGAGGTGAGCCCGTGAAGAAACAAAATGGCCGATCGCGCTAGTCGAGCTTTCATTGGTTCCATCTCTGCCCGCCCAACGACGGACTCCTCCCAGGACTCTACTGGTGCATGTGCACCGTGCAGCCGTGCTCCTTGAACGCTAGTCGAATGCTCGGTCACCCCAGGAGGTCCGCTCCATTGGCGACTTCAGCGCGAGCCTCGGCGCACCGGCCGTGGTGGTCACGGTCGGTGCGCCGTCGGCTGGCGTGCTGCGGCCGTCCGCAGCGGCTCTACGAAGCCGGGTCGTGCGGCCCGGCGCCTAACGCTCCGTTGTTGCGCTTCTTCAGGAACGCGCGCCAGGTCATGGCTCGGCTGGAAGGATCATCGGTCATGCCCGCCTTCAGCCGATGAATCGCCTGATTGTGGGGGGAAGTCTTGACCAAGCCGGGATCGGAGTAGGCCTCATCTGAGATTTGAGCCAGCACTGCGATCCAGCGATCGAGCGCCTCCTTGCCGTACATCTCCCCTGCTTCTGGGGTGAAAGGCTCAGGCACGAGCCATGGCTCGTGACTTGTCCACATGGCATCAATGCCGAAGTCCGTCATCCGGTTTTGAACATCGTGCACATCAACGCCGGTGTCCTCTTTGAGCTGTTGAAGTGAATAGCGCGTCATCTCGAGGCGCGGCGTCGAAGCATTCGGGTGCGAGCGAGTGACCCCACGAATCGCGAGCAGGCCTTTCTCCATGTAGTTGTTGGCGAGAACGGAGATATCCGATGCCTGTGCGATCCCTTCTGCACCCATCGAGCGTGACCAGGCATAGGCCTTCACGATGACGGGGAGGTTACCCCAGAACTCGCGGATCTTGCCTATGGTGTGCGGGCGGTCGTAGTCCAGGTGGTATCGATCACCGTCGTAAGTCACGACCGGTGCCGGCAGGTAACGCGCCAGCTCCTCCGAGCAGCCATAGGCACCAACTGCCGGGCCGCCGACGCCGCTTTTCGGTGCGCCGAAGGTCTTGTGGAGCATGAACATGCACGCATCGAAGCCGATCTCTCGCGCACGCAGTTTTGACATCGCGCCATTGAAGTTCGCGTGATCGTAGAAGGCCAAACCACCTGCTTCATGGACGATGCGAACCCATTCCTTCATCTCCGGGTTGTACACCCCCATGTCGTCGGGGTTGTTGACCATCAGCGCCGCAGTGCGATCCGACACGGCTGCCTTCAACGCGTCGAGCGACGGATAGCCGTTTTCGTCCAGCATGAGGGTAATCACCTTGAAGCCCGCCGCGGCAGCGGTGGCTGCGCTGCTGGGGTGAGTCTGGATCGTCGTGATGATCTCATCGCGCTGCGCCAATTCGCCGCGGGCAGCGTGGTAAGCCCGGGTGATCACCGCACTGGTGTACGCCGCGTCCGCCCCGCCACCGGCCTGAAAGACAAACTGGTCCATGCCCGAAAGCTCTCGCAGAATGGTGTCCATGCCATATACGACCTCGAGCGCCCCCTGAAGGGTATCTTCATGCTGAAGTGGGTGAAGCTCGGTGACCTCCGGCCGCCAAGCCATGGCTTCATTGATCTGTGCGTTGTACTTCATTGTGCACGTTCCGAAGATGCTCATCCCCATCATGCCGAGTGTCTGCTGCGACAGGCGGAGGTAGTGATACAGCACTTCCGGCTCCGTCATCTCGGGCAATGCCGGGGCACTGCGGCGACGCATGGAGGCTGGAATGAGAGCCTCTGGTTCCGGAAACCGTTCGCGTATGTTCGGCTCGGCTTCGGAGAACAGGAGACCGCGGCGACCTGGATATCCCAACTCCATGATGCTGGATTCGTTCCAGACAGGAGCGTGATACTCCTTCAATTTCTCGGTCATTATGCGATCGCCTTCCTCAGCGCGCCTGACAGGCGCTCGATGTCTGCAAGAGTGTGAATTTCGGTAACGCTATAGAGCGCGCTCTGGCCGAGCTCGGGAAATTCGGTCGATAGGTCTTTGCCACCAAAAATGCCGTCGTCGAGCAGTGTGCGGTTGACCTCGGCGACGCTCTTGTCAGTCGCATTGAAGCTGACGACGAATTCCTTGAAGAACCCGGCAGGAAAGTGCACGTCCACCCCGTCGATCTCGGAAAGTAACTGCGATGCGTAATGGGCTCGTTGCAAGATCTGCGCGCCGATTTCCTCGAAACCGCGCGGTCCCATCATCGCCATATATGCGGTCGCAGCGATCGCCCACATGTACACCGAGTGTCCGGTCCAGTCGTTGCCTTTGTCCCGCAGCCCGTAGGAGGACTGATGAAACAGGCTGAGACCAAAGCCGTGCTCACCCGCCACGAGTGTTTCGGAAATACTGATGAGCAGTGCGGGATATTCGGCCGCGTAACGCGGGTCGTCGCTCGAGGCTATGAATCCGCCGGCGCCGCCACCGGCGTGCATGCGTACGCCGAGCGTCTGGATCGTGCCCACGACGATATCTGCACCATAATCGGCAGGTGCGGACAGCACGCCCAGTGAGATCGGATCGACGCCGACGATTGTCTGCGCGCCGGCGGCGTGTGCAATGGCAGCGATCTCCGAGCCTCGGCTCTCGATCACACCGAGATAGGAAGGAACCTCGAAATAGACGGCGGCCGTCTGGGGTCCGACAGCCTGGTGAAGATCTTCCATATCGATTTGTCCGGTCGCGGCATCGAAGTCGACAAGCCGGATTCCGATGTGGCTCGCCATTTCTGGTGGCTCACAAAAATTGCGGATGACGGAAAGTCGCTCCGGATCGATCGCACGCACGATGACGACCTCGTTGCGCCCCGTCAGCCGAGCAGCCATGCGCAGTGCGTGGCCGGCCGCTGTTCCCCAGCTGCGCACAGGTAGGCCGACGAGATCCATATTGAGGAGCTCTCCGAGCTGACTGCAAAACTCAAACCAGGCCTGGTTGCGCCCGTGATCGGAGCTGGGCTCCCCAAAGACTGAGGTGAGCCACTCGTTGCGGCGAACGATCTCGTCGACTGCAGCAGGGACATGATGTTGCCAGATGCCTGCGCCCAGGAAACTGAGATTGGTTTCCGCGGTCGTGTTCTTGGACAGTGTGCGGATCAAGTGGCGACGAAGCTCGTTTTCGCTCAGCCTCGGCGGCAGGTTGAGCGGCCGCTGCAGGCGATGATCTTCGGGGATTTGCACAAACAGCTCCTCCACGCTGTCGACGCCGATTGAATCCAGCATCTCGCGTTGTAGCGCGGGAACTGAGTTCGCCATGTAGGGATGCGGGGTGGGAACGCTCATCGAATATCTATCTCCTTGTTTTTGTCACGAAGGGACACAGGCCTCATGCCTGCACCCGGTAAACCGTGTCCTGTTCCAGACCGGTCCGAACTCTGATGTGTCCGGTAAGCATCGTGTCGACTTCCGCATCACCGGTATCCACGCGTAGTGGCTCACCGTCGAGGGAAATCAGTTTCTCCAGAGCGGCGACGACGATGATGTGGTCCCGGCCGGTGCGCCGAATGACTTCCGCGCTGATCTGCTGATTGCCGCGGCCGAAGAGGCTGCCCTGTCCCCCGAGGACTCCGACTACGAGGTACGATTCCCGGTCCGCCATGAGGCGCAGGAGTCCCTGCTCGTCGAGATCCCGCCCGACAAGCCGGCCGTCAAGAACAGCATCCACACCCAGCAGGGTGGACGGAAGACCAAGGGATGTGGAGACCCGCCGCGTCGTTGTCCCCGGTCCGAGAACATACAGAACACCTGAGCGCATCCGTGCCGCCACCTTCCGGGCGATCGCGTCTAGCGTCGCCTCCTCGCCGGGTCCCGCGCCGGCCTTCGCGTTCTGGGACAGGCGCCGTTCGTAGGGGCTGAGGGCGTAGCCGTAGAGCCGGGCCGAAACCCGATCCTCACGGATTGCGTCTTCGTCAAGATCCATGACCTCAGCTTCTCGAACCGCCGCGGCCGAATCTCGGGCCAGATGCAACGCGGCAAGTTGTCCGGCGTTTTGCGGGCTCGTTCCGAAAACCGCCGAGTGCATCTTCACTCCGGCCGGAATACCGAGCATGGGAATATGCTGCGCTTTGGAAGCGAGGACGTCACGCGCAGTCCCGTCTCCGCCGACGAAGAGAATGAGATCAACGCCCGCTTTCGACATCGCGGCGACAGACACCTGCGTGTCCGCGCTGACCGTGTCGACCTCTTCGGGCCGGTGGACCACCAGAGGCGTGAAGCCGACGGCACGAGCAGCAGTCTCACCCATGTCTTCGCCTGCGGTGAGAACCCGCAGTCCTGGCATTGCGGCGGCCAACCGGGACAGCGCAATGTGCGCCCTCTCTGACGCCTGCGGCTGCGCTCCACGGCGCCTGGCTTCTTGAACCGTCGCGGCACCGTCCGACCCCTTCAGCCCTACGCGTCCACCCATGCCAGCAACAGGATTGATAATCAGGCCGACGGTGATTTCTTGTCGATTCTCAAGTATTTGAGTCGTCACTTTGGTCAAGTCACCCGATCTGGCGTGGCGCCCGTCGTAGTTTGGCGTACATTGTGTATATCAATTCATAGTTGACATACATGATGTATGTCAAGAGGAACGGGACTATGGGACGTACGCGAGCCGACATGATCATCGAGACACGGGCCAAGCTCATCTCAGCAGGGCGAAGAACCTTCGCTGCGAAGGGATACGCCGCTACCTCACTAGAGGAGTTGACTGCGGAGGCGGGCCTGACCCGCGGTGCGCTCTACCATCATTTCGACGGCAAGCGCGGCCTGCTCGAAGCCGTCATCGACCAGATTGACGCGGAGATGACCGAGCGACTCCTGGAGATCTTTGATCAGTCAGAGTCACGCTGGGAAGGATTCACCAACGAACTCGTTGCCTACGTCGAGATGGCCACTGAGCCCGAGATTCAGCGCGTCGTACTCTTGGATGGTCCGGCCGTTTTGGGCGATCCATCGCACTGGCCGCGTCAACTGACCTGCCTGCAGATGACGATGGGCAACCTTCAACAATTGATGGAGGAAGGCTCGATACGCACCGTCAACGCTGAAGCGATGTCGCACCTGATTAGCGGAGCAGCCCTGCTCGGCTCCCTGTGGATCGCCAATACCTCGGATCCTGAACGGGCCTCCCGAGAATTGGTCGAAAGCCTGATGGTTTTGCTCTCCAGCTTGCTTCCACTTCCGCAAGGGTCACGGCCCGCATGGCCCTAGTAACCCGCACCCCGAAGCGACACGGTCAAGCTGTCCGAGGGGTTCCAGATCAAGCAGGTGACCCTCCTGTCCGCGTGCAGGTTCCAGCTGCTCTCGGACGGGTACATCGGTAGGAACTCGAACACCGAGTCTTCGTAGCGGACGCCGACGAAGTCCGCGAATTCCTGTCGGCACAGACTGTTAGCGAGCTCTTGGGTGGTGGCCTCACCGGGATACTCAGCGCCGTCGCTTCCGTCTAGCGTGACGTGTGCATAGGCCTCATCGTCATGTGTTTCGTTGCAGGGAACGACGGACTCTGGACCAGTCGGACCGTCTTTCCTCACATCGACGCATTGGCCTACCTCGGGGTGGAAGAGCTGGGCGTCGGCGTTGGAACGCTCAGGAGCGGGGATCGGGACCGCTGAGGGCGTGTCTGAAGGCACGGCACGTTGGGCCGTGAATTCTTCAGCGACATCCGGTCGCTGGCCCACGCATCCGCTCACGCCGACAACGAGCATCCCCGCCAGCACTGCACCGAGGGCACGGCGGGCTCCGCTGACCATTCTTTCTGAGAACACGTGTCCAACCATCAACTAACGCTCGGTCGCGCCACCCGGCGTTTGCGCCTGGCCCTGAGGACCGCATCGGCCACGAGAATCACGATACCGCTCCCCGCCGCCGGTCGGCCGAAGAAGTTCAACCCGCCGGCGCCGATATTCGCGTCGTTGGCGTACGGGTCTGTGATGACCCACGCGAGTGTGAGCATCGCAAAACCGATGGCGAGCAGCAGCGTTCCTGTGGTTCTGAACATGGTCATTTCGATTCCCCTCGTGTTGCCGTGTCTGGTCAGTTGATGGCGGCGGCGATGATGACGGGAAGTATGAGGGCCGCTGTGTTGTTGACACCGTGCAGCACTACGCCGGGCCAGATCGAGCCGGACCAGCGGAACAGGATGGCAGTGACAATTCCGACGAGGAATGCTGCGACCATGACCGGATTGATTCCGTGTGCGACCGCAAAAACGGCAGCACTCCCGATGATGCCGACCCATGGGCCCAAGCGGGCGAGCAGCGTGTTCGCGACTACGCCGCGGAAGAACGCTTCTTCTCCGATCGGGGTGATGATCGAACCGGCCACGAAGGTGACTAGGAGCGACATCAGACCTCCCGCTGCTCCGGCCTGGTAGGTCGTTTGAATGTTCTGAGCATCGCCGCTCATCACTATGTAGAGTCCGCTGCCAATTGATCCCACGGCGCAGACGACAATTCCCAGCGCAGCGCCGACGATCAGGTGTCGTTTTTTCGCGCGGCGAATTCCGAAGGCGGACAGTCCCCTGATGCGAATAACGACGGCGGCCGCCAACGCGATCATGCCCATCAGTCCGGAAACTACCAGCCCGACGACACCCGCGGTCGCGTCATCCTCGATGAGGGGTAAGGCCACCGCGACGAGGGCATACGACGCGGCGAAGGCCGCCGCGCCGGCGACAAGTTCGGGCCATCCCGGCGTGGTTTTTTGTCGTACAACGAGCTGGTCATCGATGAAAGTGGTCATTTGGTACTCCTGGTCGTACTTCGTGGGGGGAAAAATCGGGCTGCCCGGTAACAGCCGGGCCTTACCTACACGACTGAGCCCCCCGCTGCCGCCTTCGCGTCGAGAGCCGCTTCCAGGTCAGCGAGCAGTTTCGCATCCTCCGTGGCGATGAGATGAGCGCGGTACAGCACTTCGAGCTGCGCGGAGTTGTACAGGTCCTGAGCAGCCGCGGCCAGGGTGTTCCTGGTGAACACGGTGCCGCGCGATCCCATGGAAGCAAGATTCATGAGCCTCGGATACTCCTCGACTGCACGGCGCAGGGCTGGGGCAAGAGCCGCGCCCAGACGCTGACGGGTGGCCCGATCGGCGTCCCCCGCGAGTCCCTCGAACTCAGCACTTGATTCAGTACGCGGCTCGTCACGTATCATGCTTGCCAGTTCGCTCATGGCCGATTCGTTAGAGATCCTCGAGAACACCATGATCATCGCGCGGTCGACCGGGGAAAGATCGACAGCGACATCGCTGAACTGCACCGGGAGTTCCGGGGGCGCTTTGTGCCGGAGGATCAGCGCAAGTTCGCTGCGGGCACGTTGCAGGCGTTGGATCGTGGCCTCAAGCTCAGCTTCAAGCACAATGATCACACCGTCGGCGTATTCGTCGGAGCGGCCAAGGGCGGAGATCTGCGCCAATGGCACACCCAGTTCGGCGAGCCGCGTGATCTGCAGCAGGCGCAGGAGGTCGGCGACTCCGTACTGTTTGTATCCATTCGGCTTTCGCTCAGGCACGTCCAGGAGCCCGACCTTGTGATAGTGCCTGACGGACTTGATCGTTGTGCCCGCGAGTTCTGCTAGTTGGCTAGTGCTCCATGCCATGCTGTTTTTCTCCGTTCTTCTCGGCCGTGAACAAGCCTGATTCGACGCAGTGCGAAGCCGAACACGATCGCGTTGAGGATGAGAAAGGCACGGAGATTTCCACGGTGGTCTGGAAAGGCTTGCGGTGGAACCGCGCCTGGTCTGTCATACCTTCAATTGCACTCGACCCTGCGACCTGGCTGTAGTACCGCCGTGTCACCGAGACCTATGACACAGCGTCACTACCGGACACCGATGCTCGCCTTCTGACGTGCGGCTTGGCTCGCTGTTCGCCTCGTACGAAGCAGGGCGTATCCGGTAGAACCGGACGCCACCCTGTAATTAGAGCCAGCCGCGTTCGCGGGACAGGCGGGCGGCGTCGTAGCGAGTGGAAGTCCCGGTCTTCTGCATGCTGCTCGAGAGGTAGTTGCGAACCGTACCCGATGCCAGATGCAGCCGTTTGGCAATGTCCTTCACGGAGTACCCGTCGCTCGTCTCGCGCAGGACGTCGACCTCGCGATCGGTGAGCGGGTTGTCGTCAACGACGGAAGCCTCAAGCACATCGTGTGCGATCCAGCGCCCACCCTCGTGCAGATGCCGGATGACGTCGGCGATTTCTTCGGGGTCGGCCGCCTTGCTCATGAACCCGCGCACTCCGAGCTTCAGGGCACGACGGAGGACACCGGGTCTGGCGTGGCGGGTGAGCATGAGAATCGTCTGCGTGGGCAGGTCACGCAGGATCAATTCGACGGCCTCGAGACCATCCATCCGGGGCATTTCGAGGTCGATGACAAGTACGTGTGGCCGGCATCGCAGAGTCGCTTCGACGGCTGCGGCCCCGTCTTCTGCCTCGGCAACGATCTCGATCGCGCCGCTGAGAGGAAGCAGGGCCGCCATCGCCGATCGGAGCAATTGCTCGTCGTCCGCGAGCACAACACTGATCTTGTCGCCCGTCATCGTGGTACTCCCCCGGCTTCAGCGGTCGGGCGAGGAGAATCGTTGTTGTCTTCGGCATCGAGGATTGCCCAAACGGTAAACCGACCGGGCGACCGGCGGGTATGAAGTTCGCCGTTTGCGAGCTCAATGCGTGCACGCAGGCGGGCGAGTCCCCTCAATTCGGATTCGTGGCCGTCGGCGACTCCGTCGTTCTCTATCTCGACACGACCCGGCGACACCGTGATCGACACGTGGCGCGGGCTGGCATGGCGCAGCAGATTCGTCGTGGCCTCGCGCAAGAGGTGTGAAAGCAGCGGATGAACCGCGATGGCTGGACCGCTGTTCTGACGTACCTGCACGTCGATCCCCGCGGCTTCGCACAGCCGTCGCGCGTTTTCGAGTTCGGCCGAAAACTCAATCTCGTGCCGGGCGTATGCCAGCTCCCTGGTCTTCCGGATCGTGTCGTCGACGAGCCGGCGAATCTCCCCAAGTTCGCTCTGCGCCCTGTCCGGGTCGATCACAACGAGCCGCTGCGCGAGCGCCGTCTTCAGTTTGATGACGTGCAGGGTGTGTCCTTGGATATCGTGCAGATCCCCGGCGAACCGCATTCGCTCTTGAGCGATCCCGAGCTCCGCCTCGGCCTGTTTTGCCCGTTCAAGACGACGCACGACCAGCCATGAGCGTTCGCTCACAGCGACGACACCGGCGATGAAGAGCGAGCCGGCAATGGGCAGGAGGATATACGAGTCGACGAGGTCCAGCGCGGGCGGACGTGTGATGAGAGCCGTGGCACCGACGAGCCCGACGCCGAGAGAAAACGCGATGGTCATGAGTAACCGATGATTCGGCAGCCGCGCCATCAGCAGCGCACCGATGAGCGCAAACGGGACAAACCCCAACGGGCCCGCCAACGTCAGGGCACCGACCAGCCAAGCGCAGCCGGCGTAGATCAGGACGAAGACCGCGCGGCGCGGGTACCCATCGAGGCTCCATTCCTTCAACACGACGAGGAAGATGAGGAGCCCAGCAACGACAATGAGCCCTTCCCACCAGGACTGGGCAGTGAGTACGACTCCGACAATGCTCAGAGGGGCGATCGCGACGATCGCTGTGAGCATCGCGATTCGACGCATGCGTCGTGTTGTCGCTGCGTCTCCGGTCCCGCGGTCGGTGTTGGTCACATCCGGCTCTCTGATTCTTTGCGCTTCAGCACCCTCATTACCGGAACCTTGGCCGCGAGCGCCGCTACGACCATGGCAAGGGCCACAAACTGGATGCCCTCATTCTGAATGAAGATCTCCGAGATGTTATCGGGCAAGGATGCGAGTACCCCATTGTTGTTGCGCAGCCCGAAGTAGGCGATGAAGATTGTGCCGGAGAGCGCCGTGACTCCGTTGAGGGCGAGATTGAGAAGTTTCATAGTCTGCAACTCTCCTCGCCGCCCGGTTGTGACGGTAGTGACACCGTGTCATGGATCCCGGTGACGCGGTGGCACTACGGCAGCAGTCTCGCTGACCGTGCTGCTCTCAGGATGCAGCGCGACGGCCACACCCCACCGCGACGGTCAAGCGGGCGTGAGGTCACGTCGCCGATCGGTCGAGGAAATTGAATCTTATGGAGCGTGTTGAGGCCCGGCTTGACCTGGGCCCAAGGTCATAGCGTGTGATGGAATCTCACGCCGATACAAGGAGATTTGCATGACATCGACCGCCAACAATCGATCCGGAGCGAGGCCCTTGATCGCCGTGCTCGCTGTGGTCAGCATGGGGCTGCTGAGCGCCTGCAGCCCTACCGCTGCCGAAAGCGAGCACACCAAAATGCCCGACGTCGCCGCACTCGCCGGCCCGCTCGCCGACCAGGAACTCTCGTGGGATGACTGCGAGTACGTGGGCGCGCTCGATCCCGCAGACACCGACATCAGCAATGTGCAGTGCGCCACGATCAAGGTGCCTCGGAATTGGAACAACCCCGACCCCACAAAGACCTGGGACCTGCGCATCTCGCAAGCAAAGAACATCGAGACCGACGATCCCGATTACAACTCCACGGTGCTCATCCACCCGGGTGGTCCGGCTGCGCCCGGGCTACCCTTCGCCGCGCAGATCCAGCAAGGAACGCCCGACCTGAGAGCGACCACCAACTTCGTGAGCTTCGACCAGCGCGGCATCGGCCAGAGCAGCATCGTGGAGTGCGAGTACCGGTACGACCCGGCAGCGGGCGAGGAGGGTGAGCTCGAGGCGATCGCCACGGCCTGCTCCGACGACCCCGACGTGCGCACCGTCACCTCCGAACAGACCGCCTACGACATGGACTTCATCCGCCATCTGGTCGGAGCGCCCTCGGTGACCTACTTCGGCTCGTCGTATGGCACCTGGCTCGGCACGTGGTTCGGGTCGCTCTTTCCTGAGAACATCGACCGGATGGTCTTCGATTCTGCCCTGGATGTCACCCAAGACTCGATGGAGCATTTCCTGTCGGCGCAATACACCGGCTTCGATCGACAGTTCCGCCTCCACCTCATGAATTGGATCGCTCGCAACGACGCCGTCTACGGTCTCGGGGACGATCCCGAAGCAATCTGGACGCGATACTTCGCGGCCACCGAGCAACCGGCGTTTTCGAAAGCGGCCGGGCTCGTCTGGACCAACACGGGAGCGTTGATCACGTTCAACAAGAATGTCGCCTACCCCGTCGCGGCCGAACTCGTGCAAAAGATCATCGCCGAGGGCGAGTCGGACGCCGACAGCCCGGCAGCCCCGACAGTCGATTCTGCAAGCGCGGCCTCCCGAATCCTGGACCGACTCGACCCGGAGGTTATTCCCACCGCACTTGTCGATGCCGCACGCACACAGATCGCTCTTCAATCACAGCCCGCTCCCGCAGAGCCGGAGACGCGCACCTTCGCCAGCACCGTTGACTTCGTCTATTGCAACGACGGTCAGTGGACGCAGGGGGCGGAGTATTGGACTGCCGAGAACGCGAAGACCGCCGCCGTCGCACCGTTCACCAAGCAACTGGGCCGACTCGACGCGCCGCCACTGTGCGCGTGGTGGCCGAGCGAGCTAAGTATGCCGGACCCGCCGGCGGACTTCCCCGAGACGCTGGTTATTCAGAGTGAACTCGACGCGCTCACCCCCCTGGAGAGCGGTCGAACCACCGGCACGGAGCTACCGAACACCAGCCTCCTCCTCATCGACAACGAAGGAGCGCACGGCGCCTTCCCGTACGGCACTGACGGCGTCGACACTGTGGTGTCGGAGTTCCTCGCGGGCGGTGACCGACCGGGTGCCATCACCGTCACGGGCGCCCGTCCCCTCCCGTTGGAAGCGTCAGTGTTCGAATCATGGTTGCCGCTCGACGAGCACGGTGAGCACACCGGCTCAGAGGACGGCCAACCTCTGTTCACAGACCCCGGCATTCCAGCTCTGGACCATTCCGCGGGTCGCTGATCCGCCCAAGTCCCCGCCCCGCCCGCGAGCCACTTCCGGTCAAGGGCGAGGCGGGGCACACCCTGACCCCTCCGAGCCGGGCGGTCGTCACGGTATCCGTCAGGGCCAGATTGGAGCCGGTTCAGGAAGCGGGGAGGCGCCTTGCGGACGCAGGCCAGCGACCCTCGCCGGCTCTCGTACCGGGTCGGCCAGCCAGGAGTGCGTAAGCTCAGTCACCCGGCTCCCGTCCAGATCGGCGATCTTCAAGGCAACGATCGCACGAGCATTCGGTGTCGTCTGGGTTCTCAGAGGTGGCTCCGCCGACTCGAGCAGGTCGACCACTACGGCAGCCACCGCTTCTGACGTCTCCGCCTTGGACGGCTCGAATTGGCGTTGAGTGCGAGCGAGCGACTTCTCCATTGCCGCACGGTAGGGGCCGGCGTCGTCCAGCATTCCCGGGATGTCGACGTCCGCATTCGCGACGAAGGCGCTGGCGACGGCCGCCGGTTCGACAAGGCACACCGTCACTCCGACGGTTCTCGCCACAGGGTGCAGGCTCTCCATGAAGCCCTCGAGGGCGAACTTGGACGAACAGTACGCTTCGTTGAACGGCTGCCCCAGGGCGCCGGCGATGCTACTGATGCTGAGTATCCGACCGCGCGATGCACGCAATAGCGGGAACATTGATTTCGTGATTGTGACCGCGCCGAAGAAATTGACCTCCATACAGGCGCGAAAATTCTGCATCGTCATCAGCTCGATAGTGCCCAGGCCCGCTGAACCAGCGTTGTTGACGACGGCGTCCAGTCGCCCATAGGTATCGTCGACGTAGCTCCGGACCTTCTCAACCGACTCCGGGTCAGTGACGTCAAGGTGCTGCACGTCGAGCGCCACTCCCTGGGCCTCTGCAGCGATAAGCAGCTTCCGCGATCCGTTGGGGTCGCGCACTGTCGCGATAGTCCTCCATCCCGCTTGAGCGAGCGCCAACGCCGAAGCCATACCGATGCCTGATGACGCACCCGAGATGAGCACTACTCCCCCTGGTGTGATTGAAGTTTCGTTTGATGTTGATGGTGTAGTCATCTGTTGAGATTAGAAAAAGCAGCGGGAGCCTGCATCCGTGGAACCACGGACGAACGCGAACGTGCCTCACCACCGCTCGTCTTCAGCCCAAATGCCGGACCCCGGTGCCAAGCCCGAGCATTTCGGCACTGGCGGTCCAGAGGGAACGAGCCATGTCATCGTCGGCCCCTTGCGGATTGATTCGCCGTGCCACCGCGTGCGCTTCGAAATAGTTCCCCGGCACCCACTCGTCATGTGGCAGTGCCTCCGCGAGCCACGCGAGCTGGTCCGCACCCCTCTCGGAAGTGCCAAGAAAACCCTTCACCAGGGGGTTTCTGTAAACCAGCCGCATGATGATGCTGCTCGACTCCGCAGCAAACCCAGTCCTGATGAATCCGGGATGGAACGCGGCGGCGCTCACCCCAACACGCTGGAATCGGTTGTGGAGTTCGCGTGTGAACAAGATATTGAGCAGTTTGGCGTCGCCGTATGCCTTGTGTGGCGTGTAGCGCCGATCGTTGTTCAAGTCACTCAGATCAACGTTTCCGAACAACCGAGCCGCCACACTTGAGGTCTGAATGACGGTCGCCTCACTCCGGATCAGCGTGTCGAGGAGGAGGTTGGTGAGAAGATACGGCGCAAGATAGTTGACCTGCAAGGTCGTTTCGAAGCCATCGATGGTTGTCGTCTTCGCCCCGAAGACCCCGCCGGCGTTGTTGGCCAGAACGTCGATCCGGCCATACGCCTCCGCCAGCGACGCAGCAAGCGACCGCACGTCGTCCAGACGTGAGTAGTCGGCAAGAAAGTACGGTGCGTCGATCGCCTCGGCAACAGCGCGGGTCTTGTTCGGCGAACGTCCGACGACGACGACATCGTGTCCATTTTCTCGGAACCGGCGGGCAGCCGCCGCGCCGATACCGTCACTGGCCCCGGTGATGACAATGCGCTTCTTAGATCTCATGATTTCTCCAGGGTGCTTGGTGGGGCGCCTCGAGAGGAGCCCAGGTGCATTCGCGATTCTGATGTGGGGGTTCGGCATGGCGTCTCATCTCAGTCGTAGGGGGGATGGTTGGGTTGCCCTAAGTGCATCGATAGTGACCGCAACCACAACCATGACCACGGGGATCGCGGCCACTGCTGAAAGGCCCTCATAACCGGCAGTCGCCAGCACCGGACCAGCGATCGCTCCGCCCAGCGCGCCCGCCAGGTTCATCACCAGGTCGCTACGCCCTTGAACCCGGGCACGCGCGGTTCCCGAGAGCAGGCTACTGAGCATCGCAGAGGCGGCCACCGTCGACGCGCTCCAGCCGAGCCCGAGCAACACGAGACCGATCCCGACGCTGCCTTGAGAGATGACGGCAAGAGCAAGTCCGAGGAGGATCTGTCCCCCCAGGATGACGGCTGGGTAACCGACCCGATCACTCAGCCAACCGAATATCGGGGAGAGCCCGTACATTCCCGCGATATGAACACTCAATGTCGCGCCGATCTCAGCCAGTGGCGCGCCGTGATGCATCAAATGCACTGGAGTCATCGACATCACGGACACCATGACGGCATGGCTGATCGCCAGCACGGAGATGGCCAGGAGCACCCGGCCACGATTACGGCTGGCAACCTCGGGCTGGGTTATTTCGAGTTGGTCCGTGCCTGCGCGGCCCAAGAAGTAGGGATCAGGACGCAGCGCCGCGAAATACACGATCGCGGCCACCAATTGAGCAGCCACCCCGATCAAGAATGAACCAGTGAGTGTGGGCATCCCTACCCAGGCCGCGACGACCTCACCGGGACCGACCAGATTTGGTCCCGCCACAGACCCGATAGTCGCAGACCAGACCACGATCGATAGGTCTCGGCTGCGGTGCCGGGTGCTGGCCACATCCGTCGCCGCGAAGCGTGACTGCAGGCCCACGGCGGCTCCGGCGCCGAGGAAGGTGAATCCGAGCAGCAGGAGGGGGAACACAACCAGCGCCGTTGCGAGCACGCTCAGTATCGTGCCGAGGACGGAGATCATCGTGCCGACGGCGAGCGACGTGTGGCGACCGAATCGCTCGGTGAGCCTGGCGAGCGGGAGCGCGGCCAATCCGGCTCCGAGGGTACTGAGGGTGGCAGCAGCACCCGCGAAGGCGTCGTTCCCGCTCACATCTGCTGCAAGCACCGAACCGAGCGAGAGCGTCGCCCCTATCCCCAGGCCGCCGAGGATTTGACCGGCGACGAGAACCGCGACGGTTCGCCTTTGCACGGCGACCATGTCGATTGTGAGCGGAGTCGCCCGGCTCATGAAATTGGATCTGTTCCTGGGACTGCAGGGGGCCATCGAGAACTTTCGGTTGGGTTTCGGTTGGAACACCCAAGTTAGGAGCCTCGGATTGTTCAGGCACCCGTGGAACTACCGAGTTCTGTCTCGAGGGAGTTGAGGGGGTGACAGGTCAGTGTTTTCACCGATGGAATCGCTGCCGGAAATCCCTAACTTCGTAAGGGAAGGATGTCGCGTCGACATTCCGCCCCTACCAACGGAGACCCATGTCAACCACCATTCAGTCAGCCACAACCAACCACGCACTCTCACAGACCCCCTACGACTACGTCGTGGTGGGGGCCGGCACCGCCGGCAGCGTCATCGCCACACGACTGACCGAGGACCCTCGCATCCGTGTCCTCCTGCTCGAGGCCGGAGCAAGCACTCCGCTGCCCGACATGGCGACTCCGGTCGTGTGGCCCATGCTCCTCGGATCGTCTGCAAGTTGGGGCGACACTACTGTCGTGCAGGAATTCACGGGCCGGACCATCGCTGCACCGCGAGGACGCGCCCTGGGCGGCTCGTCAAGCATCAACGGGCTGACCTATGCTCGCGGACACCGGTCCAGCTACGACTCCTGGGCGCAGCAGGGCGCAGAGGGCTGGGGTTTTGACGACCTACTCCCCTATTTCCGGCGCAGCGAGTCCGCTGTCGAGCGCGACGGATCCCTCCGCGGTACCGACGGCCCGCTGACGGTCGGCCCCACCCCTGATCCGAGCCCCGTTGTCATCGCTGGCTTGGCCGCCGCCGCGGAGCTCGGCTACGCGCCGGCCGAAGACATCAGCGGTGGACTCGAGACCGGCTTCGGGCTGGCGGACGTGAACGTACACCACGGCGTTCGCCAGAGCGCCGCCGATGCGTACCTTCGTCCCGCGTTGGGACGGCCTAACCTCGACGTCGTCACCGAGGCGACAGTGAATCGTCTGGTGATTTCCGACGGCGTGTGCACCGGGGTCGAATACACCCTCGCAGGAGGATCGGTGACCGCGACTGCCCACCGGGAGGTCATCCTCACCGCGGGGGCGATCGGCTCCGCTCAGCTGCTGCTGCTCTCGGGTGTTGGTCCGGCCGATCATCTGGCCGAGCTGGGCATCGACCTCGCGCTGGACCTTCCCGGTGTCGGCACCAATCTTCATGATCACCCGATGTCGACGGTGCTCTACGAGGCAGCATCCCCGCTCGAGACCAATCCAAGCAACGTCTGGGGTCAGGGGATCGGACTGGTTCACACCGACCCTTCGGCTGCCGGACCTGATCTTCAGATCCTCCTGATCAGCCAGCCCTACCGGGCCCAGACCCTGTCCGGCCCCGATAACGGGTACGCCATCGGCTTCTCGGCGATGCTTCCGCGCAGTCGAGGATCGGTGCGCTTGCGGAGCGCCGATCCTGCCGATCGGCCGCTCATCGACCCCCGCTACCTCTCGGACCCTCGCGACGTCGAGGTCATGAAGGAAGGGCTCCGAGTCGCCCGAGCCATCGGTCGCGCTGAGGCTCTGTCCGCGTGGCGTGGGAACGAGGCCCAGCCCGGGCGACCGCTGGCTGACGAGGATGACGTGCACGACTATCTCAAGGAGAGCCTGCTGGTCTACTTCCACTACGCCGGCACCTGCCGGGTGGGTACCGACGAGCTCGCCGTGGTCGACCCTGAGCTTCGTGTCCGGGGCATCCGGGGCCTTCGAGTGGCAGACGCATCCATCATGCCGTCTCCCGTCTCGGCTAACACGAACGCCACGGTGTACGCCATCGCTGAACGCGCGGCTGAACTCATCAAGCGCTAAGCACCTTTCGTCAGCCACGTCCGAGTGCCGGCTCAGGCGCGCTCCTTGACATCGCCACGGATACCCGGCGAGTCGGCCAGGCCGAGCCGTCGGGGCCCCGCGTTCTGGCGCGACGGGTCAGCGCGGAATTCTGAGCTTGGACCTGGACGTGGCTCCGGTCTTGCGCAGGATCGCCGAGACATGCGATTCGACCGTACGGATGCTCACGAACAGCTCGGCCGCGATCTCTTTGTTGGTCTGTCCCGCCACCAGCGCCACCAGCACTCGCTGCTCAGCCGCGGTGAGCTCTGTGCCCGGCCTGGACCTGCGAGATGCAGCCACTGCCCACTCGACCTGCTCGCGCACACCTGCGCTCCCGCTCTCTTCCGCGCGCTCTGACGCAACCTGGAGCTCTCGTCTGCTGAGCGTTACCTTGCGCAGTCGCGTCAGTACCCGCGCCCGCTGGAGGCGACACCGCGCCTCTTCGTCCGACCGGTCGGCCCGGACAGCAGCGTCGACCGCAAGCCCCGCTTCAGTGAGTGCGTCCTCAAGCCGTCCGGCCGCCGCGAGTTCCATCGAACTGAGCCTGTGCAGGCCAATCTGGGACAGCGGACGGTTCCTCGTTTCGAGGAACGAGCGGAGGATGGCGAGGCGATCCCGCGCCTCATCGTTGTTCCCCGTCATGACGAGTGCCTCGATCAAGGGCAGGTCGATGCGGAACCGACTGCCGGGTTCGACCAATTGCAGCGAATCCGCGACTGCCGCGGCGTGCCTGAGCAGGTCCACGGCAGCCGGCCAGTCGCGCAGGGCGAAGGCCGAGAACCCGCGCAGGGCTGGAACGATGAGTTCAACGAACTGGCCCGTGCCGACATCTGAATGCTGCCACCGCTCGATCAGCTGCCGCAGTGCATCGTGCTTGGCATCGGTCACCAGCATCAGGCCCACTATCGGCAACACGCTTGCGGGCAGCCTAGCCGCCTCGGCAGCGTGACCGGACTCGGCCAGGAGAATCCTCGCCTCCCCGGCGTTGCCACCGGTCAGCTCGACATGCGCGGCGTGGGCGAGAAAGACTCGCTCAATCCCGTCTTTCCCCTCCCGCTTCGCCCAGGCGACGAGTTCATTCAGCGCCACCCGCGACCTGGCCACGTCGTCGGTGAGATGGGCCAGGAAACCGGTCGCGGCCAGGCCCGTGTCCTCGAGGCCCGAGACGATCTGGATACCTTGACGTCGGGTACAGTCCTCGACAAGGTCGGAGTTGAGGCCACCTCCGGCATCGAGTTGAGACCGAATGGTGCCCCGGAGTGCACGGTGGACGGCGTTCGGCGTGTCGACTCCAGTGAGCCGGTTGAATGACGCACTGGAGAGTTCACCGCGCTCGGTGACCGTCATCAGATCGTCAGCAACCATGTGTGCCTGCACAACAGCCAGCCGCTCTGGATCGCCCACAGCCTCGAGTTCGCGCTGGCGCAGGAAAGCTGTCGTTGGGTCCCTGCCACGGATGGATGCGAGGGCACTGGTCGACAGCGCCAGGAGAGCGTCATATTGGTGCAGATCAAGACGGTTCGCATTCAGCTGCTCGAGGGCGCTCAGGCACGCAGCCAGGTCACCGGCCGAGGAGAGTTGCTGCGCCTGACTGAGCACTCGAGCCGGGTAGCGGTCGGAAGCAGGATCCGTGCGCCCGACCGCCTGGGCAGCGAAGTGCGCCGCACGAAGTCGGGCTCCTCGCTGGCGCATGACGACCGCCGCTTCCGAGAGGGCCGCGGCGATCAGCTCGTCGGGCCCACTTGGCCTCGATAGGTGAAGATGTTGCGCTTTGACGACGGGATCGTGCACCGCATCGGCGATAAATCGATGGAGGTCTCGCCGACGGCCGGGGGTGAGCCTGGCAGCCGCGGCCGAAGCATGAAGGGGATGCCGGGTCCGTGCAGTCTCCGTGGTCAAGGACAGGAAGCCGGCGGCCTCCGCGGCGTCGACGGCGTCATGGGGGATTCCGGCGAAGGAGAGCACGGTTGCCAGAAGATCCAGTTTCGGATGCCCCAGCAACGCGACAATCGACACAACCTCGCTGGCCTCTGCACCCAAGCCGCCCAACCGTTCAGCGATAGTCCCCGCAAGCGACGGGGGTACCGCCACCGTGCCGAGCATGCGGGCACCGATGTCCGCGATGGAACCACGGCTCATCAGCTCAAGCGCCCAGAGCGGGTTGCCACCCGTATGCTCGCGCAGGGACACCACTTGGGCCCGGGTCAGGGTCGACGGCCAACCTGGACGGATCACACCGTCGAGTTCCTCCACCGACAGACCTTCAAGAACGCGTTCATCACCGAGGTCGAATCCAAGATCGAGGGCTCTGCTGGGGGAATCGGCGGTCGGCCGACTCGCTGCGACAAGGTAAACGCGGTGGCTGGCCGATCGCCTGAAAGCGCGTTCGACCGTTGCCCGGGATTCGGCATCCGCCCACTGGGCATCGTCGATCACGATCGCAACCGGTGTTCTCGCCGAGATTTCGGCCAGGATCCCCTCGAACGCGATAGCTGTCGCGAGCGACGGCAACTCGGCAGCGGCGGGTCGGCGACCCAGTGCGATTTCCAGGAACGACCGGTATTCCGCCGGCACGCTGGTGAACGAGGTCCAATCCAGCGGCGCCAACAGGTCCCACAGCATGCTGTATGACGTGTAACGCTCGGCGAACGACGGCGCAGCCCGCAGGACGATGAAGCCCGCCCTCGCAAAACCAACAGCGGCGTCGCCAATCACGGTCGATTTCCCCATGCCGGCCTCACCAGTCACCAGGATCTGTCGCGCCCGCCCGTGAGGCAACCCGACGATCTCTGCCAGAAGCTGCGTTCTGGTCATCGTTTCGGCTTTCTGGTTGTGGTCGCGTTTTCTCCGGTTCGACCCACCTTAGTGAGTCGTTCTGTCATCTCGGCCGCGGTATGGAGGTGCTCTCCGTGTCCCTCCCCCACGTGCCTCACATCTTGGTGGTTCCACGTATGCTTCAGCGAGGTCTCGCTGTGCCTGTTCGGTGAGGGGGATCGCGAAATGGCCGATCCAGCCGATCTCGATGCGTTCGTCAACATCGAGTGGGACGGAGACAATCTCCGGGTCGAGGTCGTCACTGATGATGCCCGTCGAGATCGTGTAGTCGTCGAGCCCGATCTGTAGGTTGAAGATCGTCGCCCGGCCGGAGACGCGGATCTCCCGTTTGCTCGACAAGGTGGAATAAGCATCCGGGGGCACCGAAGGATTGTCGATCCAAACTCGGTCGCCTCTATGGCTTAGACGGGCATCGTCGCTTCCGGCGCCATGGAATCGCTGGCCACGACAGATTGACCGTGCTCCGTGAGCGGCAGGGAGTTGATCGCCGTGAGCGCCGCCGCCAAGAGGCGGTCGCGTGAGACTCCAGCCGATCCGAGGGCTTCGATCCCACGCAGGAAGCTGACAAAAAAGGTCGCGAGGGCTTCAGCATCCGATGCCGGGTCGATTTCGCCGTACTCCTGCGCATCGACCAAGCAGCCCCGATAGACAGTCTCCAGATCGGAGTACACCTTCAGAGCGGCTCCGGCCACTTCGGACAAGGACGCCGAGAGCTCTGATGTTCCCTTTGTGAACAGTGAACTGGTTCCAGCCTTCGTGGAAGCCGTCACCGCGGTCATGATCACGTGAGCGTGAATCTTCTGCAGAGGAGTTCCCTCGGAATCGTCAAGCGCAGCTTCTGCAATCGCCACAGCATCCGCCCCATCGGCTTGGAAGGCGCGGATGAACAGTTCCAGCTTGCCCCCGAACGAGTTGTAGATGCTCTGCTTGCCCAAACCCGTAGCTGCAGCGAGGTCGTCCATCGTGGTACCCGCGTACCCCTTGGACGCGAATACTGCGGAAGCGGCAGCGACAACGTCTTCCTCTTTGAACTTACGCGGGCGGGCCATGCATTCATGCTAGCCCGCACGGCCCCAATTCCACCGGTCGATGGCGTAGAATTTGTCTAAATAGTCAATAACTTGCCGAGCTCCTTCACAAGGGTCACGGTGCCGAAGCACGAATAGGTGTCTGGAACATTCACAATGAAGATATTCATCATCGGAATCTCTGGCGGGGTCGGCAGCCTGCTGGCTGATGAGCTCCGCGGACGTGGGGATGCAGTCCGAGGGCTGGTTCGCCAACCGGACCAGCGCGCCGTGCTGGAGCTTCGCGGCATCCAAGCGCAGGTTGGCGACTTGGAGAGTTTGTCGGCGGACGACCTTGCGGTGGTTTTCGGTGATGCCGATGCGATCGTCTTCAGCGCGGGCTCGAACGGTGGGAGCAGAGCCGCGTCGAAAGCAATCGACGGAGACGGTGTCAAAAAAGCAATCGACGCAGCACAGATCGCGGGTATCGAGCGTTTCACCCTGGTGTCGGTGCTCCCAGAGTCCTGGCGCGAGCGCGACCTCGGCGATGATGTCGAGTACTACTTCGCTGTGAAGAAGGCGGCGGATGTTGCGCTCAGCCGGAGCGGTCTCAATTGGTTGATTCTTCGCCCGTCGCTACTCGTTGACGAGCCCGGTATCGGCACCGTATCCCTCGGTCCAGCAGAGTTGCATGACCAGATCGCTCGTGAGGACGTTGCCCGCACTCTCGCGCAGCTCCTCCACACTCCAGGCATCGGCAGGCAGATTCTCGAACTCAACGCTGGGTCGATGCCGATTGCTGCGGCGGTCAGAGCGAACACTCGTTGATCGTGTGGCGACATGCGTGGTGAACGAGCAAGACAGCTCCGCGGTATGGGTGCGCGGATACCTCCGAGTGATGCCCTGGCATCACCACTCTTCGTAGCGTCGAGGCTATGGATTTCATCAATGAGCTCATCACTGTGGCGGTCGCCTCCCCGTGGCTCTACCTCGTCATGTTCGCGGTAGCGATTGTCGACGGGTTCTTCCCTCCGATCCCCAGCGAGACTGTGCTCGTTGCCGCCGCGGCCGTCGCGGTATCCGCCGGCGGCCCGAACCTACTCGTCCTCGGTGCCGTGGCGGCCCTCGGCGCGATGATCGGCGACAACATCGGATACACGATCGGTCGCGGCGTCGGGAGCACCCGCTTCCGCTGGATGCGGCGACCGCGAGTGGCGGCGAGCTTCGAGTGGGCGCAGCGACGTCTTCGAGACAGCGGCGCGGGCCTGATCGTCGCTGGACGCTTCATCCCGATTGGACGGGTAGCCGTCAACATGTCAGCGGGTGCCGTGGGCTACCCCTGGCGGTGGTTCCTCCCACTCAGCGTTGTCGCCGGAGTTGCGTGGGCGGCGTACAGCGCGGGCCTCGGTCTCGTAGCCGGCCAGTGGCTTGAAGACCAGCCGCTGCTGAGCGCGCTTCTCGGCATCGTACTCGCCCTCGTCATCGGCCTGGTCATCGATCGGCTGATGGACTTCCGTCGACGCCACAGCCTCGCCCGTACCCTCACACGCGTTGAGACGATTACCGTGGCCGAGGCTCGCCAGCCGAGCGTGACAAGATGACCGACATGGATGGCACCGTGCGACACAACAGGAGGGGCGCAGTTCAACTGATCCTCCTGGTGCTCGCCGCCGTCGCGCTGGCGGCCGTGCTCGTCCCCGTCCACGCCGCCATCTACGGTACTGCTGTTCCGGTGTCGCTCCTGCTCGGCATCATGCTCACTGGCTCCCTGCTCGTCGCCATCCCCAGCCCCCGGATTGCCATCGGGCTGTTCTCGCTCGCGGCATTCCTGCTCCCTCTGTTCGTGATTCCGGAAAGTGTCGGTCCGTGGCCATGGACGGTACCTGCGCTGATCACGTTCGTCGCATTCGTCGGCGTGATCACCTTCCTGCACGGCTGGAGAATGGGCCTCACCCCACTGCTCGTCGGCAATGCTGGTTCGCTCGCGGCTCCTCTGCTGCAACCCGAGGTTGCAGCGGCGAACCCGCCGACAGCCGATCTCATCGTCGCCGCGTCGATGAGCGTTGTCGCATATATAGTCGCCACACTCCTGGCCGGACGCATCCGCGCCATGAAGGAACTCACCAGCGAGCGAGATCTCACCGCGCAGGAGCAGTCCCGCCGTGTCCTCATCGAGGAACGCAACCGCATCGCCCGCGAACTGCACGATGTCGTGGCTCACAGCCTGTCCCTCATCCAGGTACAGGCGTCCACCGCACGGTACCGTGTGCCCGATCTCGCCGACAACGCCGCCAAAGAACTGGCGGACATTGCGACCACGGCCCGCGGATCCCTCACCGAGATGCGCCGACTTCTCGGCGTGCTGCGCACCGACGACCAGACCGCGGAACTCGCCCCGCAACAGGGCATCGAGGACATTCCCGCCCTGATCGACAGCACCCGGCGCACCGGCGTGGACGTTGCACTCGAGCTCATCGCCCTGACCCCCGACGTGCCGGCAACCGTGCAGATCGCGGCGTTCCGCATCGTCCAGGAGTCGCTGAGCAACGCGGTCCGCCACGCGCCGGGCGCCTCTGTATCCGTCCATGTCCGGACGGAGCCCTGGATGCTCCGACTGCGCGTGCACAACATCGCTTCCGGCATGCCGACAGTACAGGGCGAAGGCCATGGACTGACAGGGATGCGTGAACGCGTCGCGCTCCTCGACGGGACCTTTGAGGCCGGCTCTGATGCTGACGGTGGTTGGACCGTCGACGCAGTGCTTCAGTGGCATCCTGAGCCCGGTACGAAATAGGAGGAACCGTGACAATTAGCGTACTGATCGTCGACGACCAGGCGATGGTGCGCGCCGGCTTCGCGGCACTCTTGGACGCACACGACGGCATCCGCGTCGTGGGCCAGGCCGCCGACGGTGCTGCGGCCGTGAACCTCTCCGCCCGGCTCGACCCCGATGTGATCCTCATGGACGTCCGGATGCCGCAGCTCGACGGGATCCAAGCGACCCAGCGGATCCTGGGCTCCACCTACCCAGCAGCGCACGTGCCACGCATCCTCATGCTCACCACGTTCGACATCGACGACTACGTCTATGACGCGCTTCAGGCGGGCGCGAGCGGTTTCATCCTCAAGGACGCCTTGCCGGAGGAACTGGTGCATGCGGTCCGCGTCGTCGCCGCGGGCGACGCACTTTTGGCCCCGAGCGTTACCCGGCGGATGATCGCCCGGTTCGCTGCCCAGAAGCTCCACAAACCGCGCACCTCGGCACCGCTTGCAGACCTCACCGATCGTGAGCGCGAAGTGCTCGTGCTCATCGGTGCGGGCAAGTCAAACAGGGAGATCGGCGCATCGCTGTTCATCGCCGAGCAGACGGTGAAGACACACGTCGGCAAGATTCTGGCAAAAATCGGTGCCCGCGACCGGGTGCAGGCTGTGATCTTCGCCTACGACACGGGGCTGGCCGAACCCGCATAGCGTCGCCGACACAGTTCAGGGATGCAACGACGAACTGCTGAACCCCCGTTTCCGGGGGCTCAGCAGGAGGGTTGCACGGGGGATGGCGTCCCGCTGGTGCTGGTTCTAGGTCCCGATGACCAGGGTGGCGAGTGTGGCAGAGACGGTGGTGATCCCCGTCCAAATCACGATAGCAACGGCCTGCCACAAGATGACCCTGCCCTTGCTGATGCCGGAGGCGACAAAAATGGCGGCGGTGAAGTGAGTCGGGATCGCGAGAGGTCCCAGGATGCTGGCGCCAGGCACTCCGAATCGGATCAGCCACTGGCGGATCTTCTGCCGCCCCTTCGACTCTGGCTTGACCTCCTCGGGTGCGACTGCGGTGTCCTCTTCGTTGACCGGCCCCGTTTCCACGGCCCCGGCATACGCCATCATTGGGACCGGAGCATTCCGTGAACGGCGGGCCACCACACCCGACCGAATACGAGAGCCGAGCAGAACGACCAGCACGACCGAGGTCAGGTTTCCCAGAACACCGGCAGACATGGCGACGAGCGGGTGTAGCCCGCCGAGTATTCCGATGAGGGCGGAGATTTCACCTTCGATGAAGGGAACGGCCCCGGCTGCGGCGACGATGAGCGGCTGCAAGAAGTCGGGTACCTGTCCGACGAGCTCTTGGAAGCCGGCGACGAGATCAGCGACTGGATTGGACATAGATTGCCTCTTTCAGGTTGAAGTTGGGGGGGGGCTAACGGTTCCCGGCATCGGAGATGCGAGATGGCGGGGACCGCTGTTAGAGCAGTAGTTCGCTGAGCGGGTGAACGAGGTAGCGGAGGGAGTATGCCTCCCAGATCGCGCCCACAATGAACCAGCCCAGTGCCAGAAGGCCGAGCCATCCGAACTGTCCAAGTCCGCGAAGGTAACCCTGTCGGCGGGTGGGTGCGCCGATGGTCGCGGGTCGCAGCCATGACCGGCCCAGGAGGTAGGCGCCGAAGACCAGGATTGAGTACGCGTGGAATTCGATCAACGCGGTCAACGAATGTGGAATCCAACCGACGGCGGCCATCTCGGTGGTCGGGAACAGGCCTGATCCGAGGGTGAACGCCTTGTAGGCGAAGAGAGGAATAGCGGCGAAAGGCACGATCAGGGACGGGAGCACAATCCACGCTGCGGCGGCACTGAAGAGATTCACTGCCAGGATGACCAACGCGAACAACCACGGATTCTCGAAGAGAGAGCGCACCATGCCATTCGTCCCGTCCGCTTCCAAGGAAGCCGCCTTCTGCGCTCCCAGTTCCGGGAACACCATCGCCGCGACGAGACCGAGGATGAAGAAGCCGAACACGATCGCGTTGATGATGAGGAAGACGCGGAGATCTGCTCGGATGATCTGGAAAGGTTTGCGGTAGAACCGCACGTGGTCTGTCATACCTTCAATTGCACTCGACCCTGCGCTCTGGCTGTAGTACCGCCGTGTCACCGAGATCCATGACACAGCGTCACTACCGGGCAGACGTCAGCCGCGAGTTGACTCTGCCCCAAGGGCACGGGTTGGACTGTCCATAGTCAGTCGTCAGATCCGGCGATGACACCTGACAGAGGAGGGATAGGACTTTGCGTATTCCACGACGGGTCAGCCCGGATTCCAGCGAAACCCGCGTGAGATCATGAGCCAAGAGTGGAAGCGCGGGCGTGCTGCGAAGCGCGTGAAACCCGGAAACGGACGGGCGCTGAGACCATTTCGATGGTGGCAACTCCCGGGCCGCGCTCTCTTCCATGCCCAGTTCTACAACAGAGACGGCCATCTGATGGTCTACTCCGTCGACATCCCCAGCAAACGGCACCCAGGTTATGACGACGGCAAATCGAAAGCGCATCTCTATCTGAACGGCAAACACCTTGCCGAGTCCAAGTTACCCACCGCTTTCCCCGTCTGCGACGGCACTATCGAGGTGGCAACGAGTGCGTTCGGCGTCAAACGTTGTCACTACGTCAGCGCTGACGGCGAGGATAGGCAACTCTCACCCGATCCGAAATCGGCGGAAGGTCGGCGCTCCCGGCTGGAACGTGTGCATCCCACACTGAGCCGCTTGTTGGGCTTCCTGTCGGTCCTGTTCCTCGTCATCGGGACGCTGCTTCTGCTCCTGCAGATTGCCGAACCGATTTCCGCGATCCCCCAGTTCGCGGAATACATCGGGACCTTCGAATCACCTATCCGTTTGCCCTTGTGGCTCAACATCGGGCTCGGATTGGCGGCGCTTGCCGCCAGCACGGATCGGGCACTCCGCCTTCGCTACAGCTGGCTCGACAGCGCGGGGAACTGACCTGAGCCAACTCCGGCATGACCGCTCCCCCCAGCAAAGGTGGCCCGATACTCGGAGGGGGTCACATCCACAATCCTGCGAAAGTGCAGCCGCAGGTTCGATCCGGTTCCCAGGCCGACCTGATCCGCGATCTGGTCGATGGAAAGCCGCGTGCCCTCCAGGAGTTCTCTGGCGGCGTCGACTCGAGCGCGCAGGATCCACTGCAACGGGGTGTTGCCGGTCTCGTCGGCGAAGCGGCGCAGGAACGTGCGCGGCGACATCCGCGCGTGCGCCGCGAGACCGTCGATGGTGAGGTGTTGGTCGAGCCGCAGCAGGACCCATTCGCGAGTCCCTGCCAGAGTGTCACCGTGGGGTACGGAGCTGTTCTTCGGCAGATACTGGGCTTGCCCTCCGCTCCGGTAGGGCGCGGTCACGAGGCTGCGGGCGATCTCGTTCGCCGCGCTTACCCCGAGGTCGCTTCGCACGATGTGCAGGCACAGGTCGATGCCGGCGGCGGCACCCGCCGAGGTGAGGATAAGTCCTTCGTCGACGAAGAGCACGTTCGGCTCGACCGTGATTTGAGGGTGTCGCTCCGCCAGCTGCTTCACCGCGTCCCAGTGCGTCGTCGCACGGAGACCGTCAAGCAGACCGGCATCGGCGAGGGCGAACGCACCGTAACAGATCGACGCGATCCGCACGCCGCGCGCTGCCGCGCTCCGAAGTGCTTCCTGCACCTCTGCCGGCACTTGTCGACCCGCCGGCGCGTAGCCCGGGACGATGATGGTATCGGCTCCCGCCAGCGCCTCCAGCCCACGGGAGACGGCGTACCCGAAGCCCCCATGCGCCGGCACAGTTCCGGGCTCGACCCCGCAGACCGAGACTTCATAGGGGAACCCCGTCTCCGGATGGAACACCTCCGCCGGGATCCCCACGTCCAGAGGAAGAGCACCATCAAGCACGAGGACCACCACACTATGGGGTCGTTGCATCACATCACCACCCTATTGTCACTATCCTCACACATAATGGCATTCCCGCCACTGGAGCGCCGGTTCCCAGTACCAGACACTGAAGTGACACCCGTTCGGGCGCTGCCGCGCCGACACTCCAGATGAGGAATTCAGATCATTGCTGACACCATGAATGCCATTGTCCTTGCCCGATTCGGTGCTGCCGACGTTTTTGAGCTGCGCGCCGTCCCCGTACCGAAGGTCGAACCCCGCCAGGTGCGAGTGCGCGTCCATGCGACCGCCGTCAACCCGCTCGACATTCAGATCCGCCGCGGAGACTACGCAGATTACGTCCCTCTCCCCGCCATCATCGGACACGACATCTCCGGCGTGATCGAGGAAGTCGGATCCCACGTGACCGAGTTCCGCGCAGGCGACGAGGTCTACTACACACCCAAGATCTTTGGCGGCAGCGGGTCGTACGCCGAGCAGCACGTCGCCGACGTCGATCTCGTCGGCCGGAAACCGGCGAATGTCAGCCACCTCGAGGCGGCAAGCCTGACGCTGGTCGGCGGGACGGTGTGGGAGGCCCTCGTGACACGGGCTCAGCTCACCGTGGGTGAGAGCATCCTCATCCACGGCGGCGCAGGCGGTGTCGGCACAATCGCCATCCAGGTCGCGAAGGCGATGGGCGCACGTGTGATCACCACTGCGAAAGCCGGCGACCACGAGTTCGTGCGCTCGCTCGGAGCCGATGAGGCGATCGACTTCACTTCGGCGGACTACGTCGATGCGGTGGCCGAGATGACGCGAGGCAAGGGAGTCGATGTCGTCCTCGACACGATTGGCGGCGACACGCTCACACGAAGCCCGCTGACGCTCGCCGACTTCGGACGCGTCGTCAGCATCGTTGACATTGCGCAGCCGCAGAACCTGATCGAGGCGTGGGGCAAGAATGCCGCTTACCATTTCGTCTTCACTCGGCAGAACAGCGGCAAGCTGGACGCCCTCACCAACCTGGTCGAGCGCGGCCTCGTGCGACCGATCATCGGCGCAACCCTGCCCCTCGCTCGAATGGGCGAGGCTCATGAGCTCTTGGAGAACAGACGGTCATATGCGCTTCACGGCAAAGTCGCGATCGACGTGGCGGGCGACACAGTCACCCTGCCCACTCGCGCAACCAAGCTTTGAGCTGGAAGCCCGGCTCAGCTGCACTCCCATCAACCCGCCCGCGGCTTCTTGTACCGATAGCCGTTACCCGCGACTGCCGAGATGCGCTTCGAAGTGACGCTCGATCGCACGGTGAAGGAGGATCTGATTCTCCGGGTTGTCGAAGCCGTGGCCCTCGTCGGTGGCGAGAATGTATTCGACGGGGATGCCGCGTTCCCTCAGCGGGGTGATGATGTTGTCTGACTCAGCCTGCACGACCCGGGCGTCATTGGCTCCCTGTGCGACGAGCAGAGGGGTCGCAATCTGATCGATCATGGCGATGGGCGATCGGGAGCGCATGTCCTCCGCAGCGGCGGGGTCATCGGGGTCGCCGACGTACCGGAACCAGCTATTGGCCATATAGGGCCTGGTGAACGGCGGGAGCGACCGCATGAAGTTCACGAGGTCGGACACCCCTACGTAGTCGACTGCCGCAGAAAACCGATCAGGCGAGAGCCCTGCACCGATGAGCGCAGCGTAACCGCCATAGGATCCGCCCATGATGCCGACGCGTTGTGGGTCGACATATCCCTGAGCCACGGCCCAGTCGACGGCGTCAATGAGGTCGGTGTGCATCGCGCGCGCGAACTCGCCGATCGCGGCGGTGGTGTGACGTCGACCGTAGCCGGTCGAGCCCCGGAAATTAACCTGCAGCACCGCATACCCTCGGTTGGCGAGCAGCTGCACCTGCGGGTTGTATCCCCAGGTGTCGTGCTGCCAAGGACCACCGTGCACCAGGAGCACCAGGGGCAGGTTCGTGGGGGCGACTCCGACCGGAAGCGAGAGAAAGCCTCGTAGCGGCAACCCGTCGCGAGCCGAGAATCCGACCGCTTCCATCGGCGCGAGGTGGGACGGCTCGAGATGCGGATAAGGACGGAACAGGATGTGGGCTTCCCCTGTCGTGTGGTCGTAGAGCCAGGTCGTTGCGGGGTCGCGGTCATGAATGAATGTTGCGACCCAGCGTCGCTCTGACTGGTCGGAGGACAGAGTGCCCAGCACCCCGTCGGAGAGCTTCGCCAGCGCTGCAAAAACCTCGGCGAAGCTGTCATCCAGCACTTCGATGCGTGGCCTGTCACCGATGAATCGCGCTGCGATGACCTCGCCCGTGCGGCGGCTTGTGAAGACCGTGGGCGGGAGCACGCCGGGTGCCATTGTCCCGAGGATGTCGAGGCTGGAGCCCTCGGCGGCGGCAACGACGGTCTCATCGCCGGTGTCTCGATCGATGCGGATCAGCCGGAGGTGGTCCGAGTCGCCGTACGCGCCGAGCAGTAGACCCGTCCCGTCCGGGGTGACCAGTTGAGGCTGCACGCCCACGGGGTACTCGGCGCCGCCCATGCGTCGGAGCAGCTTGCGCGCACCGGTTCCACGATCAATCGCCGAGAATTCCATTGTTCCGTCGTCGGTCATGCGGGTGGAAAACGCCGGCGACCCGTGCTGGTCGAGCAGTACGTTCTCCGTCGGATCGGTCTGCTCATGGTGGAGGGTAATCTCACCGGTTGCGACTTCGATGAGGAACAGATCGATCGCAACCGGTCGCTTGTTCATCGCGACGAGCACGGTGCCGGGGTGCGACGGCATCGGCTCGGCGCCGAAGACACGTGACCCCGGGGCCAGAGGAGTGAGGTCGACTGCAGGTTCGTCTGGTCTGCTGAGGTCGACCCGGTAGAGGTGCCAGTCCTCGTTGCCATCGGTGTCCTGCAGATACAGCAGCCAGCGGGAGTCGTCACTCCAGTAGTAGGTAGTAATGCCTCGTCGGTCGTCGTGGGTGACGCACACCGCGTCGGCGTGGTCCGCGTTGACCCCCCTTACCCACACATTGCGTCGTGCATGGGCAGGTGCGAGGTAGGCGATCTTCGAACCGTCGGGCGAAATCGACGGATTGGAGAACGACGGATCCGCGAAGAACTCCTCAACAGCGATCAGGCGGGGCGGAGAATCATGATTCAGTTGCATAGTGGTGCTCCTTCGGAGTGGCTGTGTTGCCGTTTCGGAAAGGCGGGCGGCGGATCACAATGTGCAGGCCAACTCACCCTCTGGCAATTCGAGGTCGATGAGATATGCCGCGGCGATTTCGTCGACGCATGGGCTCGCGCCGCCCGAGACGACTGTGTGCCCCTCGCCCTCGACTGTCAGCAGGGCACTGCCGAGCGATTCGGCGAGGCGGATGCCGCCCGAATGCGGGGTGGTCGGGTCGCCTGTAGTCGACACGACGAGTGTGGCGGGGAGCCCGTCGATGTCATGCGCGTATGGGATACCCAGCTCGCCGGTCTTCGGCCAATCTGCGCAGTGGGAGCGGGCGGCCTCCCTCATGTCGGTACCCGGGTCCATGAACGGCGCCTGCTCGTAGGCATCCGTCCGCAGCGCGGCGAGGTCGTCGGCCGACAGCTCCTCCTCGTCGACGCAGTTGATCGCCAAGAGTGCCTCGGTGCTGCCGTCGGAGGTATCTCCGTCGACCTCGAAGCCGCTGATGCCGTATGCGAGTGCGAGTAGTTCGTTCCCACGGCCTTGCTGCACCTCTTGCAGGCCGGTAATGATGCGTGGCCATGCGTCGGGCGAGTACAGGCCGCCCATGACGCCGCTGAGTGCGACCTCGAAATTGACTTCTTCCTCCTCCAGCGCGGGCACCGGGTTCTCCCCCAACGGCTGAAGGATGGCCTGGAACGCTGCGGTCCATCCAGCAGGGTCGGTACCCAACGGGCAGGCTTGCTGTACGGCGCAGGAGGCTGCCATTGCGTCGAATGCCACCTGGAAACCGGTGTAGGACGCGAGAAGTCGATCCTGCAGCTGCAGGGTGGGATCGAATGCCCCGTCGAGAATCATGGCGCGCACGTTCTCAGGGAACTCTTCGGCATAGACCGAGCCGAGGCGTGAGCCATAGCTCTGCCCCAGGAAGTTGAGCTTCTCCTCGCCGAGCACTTCGCGGAGCACATCCATGTCCTTCGCCGTGGTGCGACTGCCCATGTTAGCGAGGGCATTCATGCCGCCCGATCCTTCAGCGCACCGCTCGACGAGCGCCTGAGTGTCCGCTTCGGTTAGCGCCGGCGCGATAGAGCCGAGGCGTTCGAACACCTTGTCGCCTTCGGTTGTGCTGTCTTCCGAGTAGCAGTCGACCGCCGGCTCGGTGGCGCCGACCCCTCGGGGGTCGAATCCGACCAGGTCGAAGCGTTCGGTGATCGCGCTTTCCCCTAACGTCACCGACACACCCATCGTTGTGAGAAGCCCCGCTCCCCCTGGACCGCCCGGGTTGTACAGCAGCGATCCCATTGACTCGCCCCGAGCGGCGATCCGGACAACCGCAACCGACGCCGTCTCACCCTCAGGGTCGGCGTAGTCCATCGGTACCTCGAGCCGCGCGCACTGCGGCTGATTGGGCGCGAGGGGGAAGTACTGCTCATCCAAGGCTGTTACGGCGTAGCTCTCGCAACTCTCCCAGACCAGTTCCTGGGTGTGGTACCGGTCGAGCGGCTTGTTCTGGGGATCGTCCGCGGGCACCCCACCTGACGGTGCGCACCCGACGAGCAGGACCCCGAGGGCGACCACAGCTGCCGTCACCGTCAACCCCCGCCGTCTTGCTAATGTGCTGTTGCCGTGCCCCGAAACCACTGGCGGGGATATTTGTTCTCGTTGCCTCATGTCCAGCAGATAACACTATGTACCAGCCACACAGTCAATCTGGTCGGGCGGTCCGCGTCGCTGCACACTCGTCACTGACCGACGTTCAGCCGTTCCTGCGCGATGGCGCTCGCGCGCCCCAGCACGTCGACCTGTGCCGCGTTGTACAGCTCTTTGAGGGCCTCGGTCACTGCCTCTCGGGTGACTCGTTGACCCTTCGAGACATGCTCGACCGGCTCCATCACCCATGGGTAGTCCACGAGGTGCTGGGCGATCTTGGGCGCGAGCGTCTCGGCGACGAGCTGCCTCGTCGCGTCATCGGCGTCTGCGGGCAGTGTGTCGAATGCTGCACTGGCACCGTCGGGCTCTGGCTCGGACTCAATCATGCGTTTGACGTCTGTCATCGCTGACTCGTTGTAGAGCCGCGAATAGACGAGCAAGAGCGAACGATCCGGATCGGATAGCCGCGATGCCACGTCCTCGAAGCCCGACGGCACGTCGATGGCGGAGGATCCATCGAGGGTGGCCCGGATCTCGGCGCGTGTCCTTTGCAGTCGCTCGATGCTGGCGGTGAGGTCCGCATCGATCGCCAGAAGCGCAGCCGTCGGAGGTCCCCCTCCGAAGCCCACGGTTTCGATCTGCGCGAGTGGCACGCCCAGGTCCCGCAAGCGCCGGACCTGCAGCAACCGAACGAGATGCCTGGCGCCGTACTGTTTGTAGCCGTTGGACGTCCGGCCCGGCTCATCGAGAAGACCCGAGCGGTGGTAGTAGCGCACGGTATTCACCGACGTTCCGGCGAGCTCCGCGATCTCTCGTGTACTCCATGGCATGGTTCGTCCGTTCTCCCCTGCCGGGTGCCGGCCTGGTAGTCATGACCATCTAAGACCATGTTCATGAGCCCGACTCAGGCAACGGGCGTTTGGCGTGCGCAGTGCCACGCCAATCGGTGGGCGAGAGCCTGCAGCGGGTCTGGGGTCACACCTGCTCGCTGCCGCCGTCAACAAAGACTTCGGCCCCGGTCATATAGGTGCTGTCCTCGGAAGCGAGGAACAACGCTACGCCGGCAATCTCATCGGGACGACCGAGCCGACCCATAGGCGAGTCGTCAGCCATCGCCTTCAGCATGGCAGCAGCCTCGGTGGGCCCTGGAGCGAGGTCCGTGAGGCCTGGCGTCTCGGTAGATCCCGGGACGAGGGTGTTGACCCGGATACCGGCGCTAGCAAGCTCGGCGGCCCAGGTGCGACCGAAGGAGCGGATGGCCGCTTTAGACGCGGCGTAAGCGGTGAAGGCTGGGGTGCCATTGCTGGCGGAGGTGGAGCCGGTCAAGATCACGGACGCACCGTGATTGAGCAACGGCAGTGCCTTCTGGACGGTGAAAACGGTCCCGAAGACGTTACGTGCGAAGGTACTCTCGAGATGATCACGGGTGAGGTCCGCGAGTGCAGCAAATTCGCCGCCTCCGGCATTGGCGAAGAGCACATCCAATCCGCGCCCGCCCGCTTTCACCGCGGCGAAGAGGACGTCCAGATCTGTGTCGCTGCTGACGTCTCCCAGCACGCCGGTTGCGCCGTGGCCGATCTGTTGGACTGCTTGGTCGAGCTGGTTCTGTCGCCGACCGGTCACGTACACGTGTGCCCCTTCGGCTGCGAACCGTTCCGCCGCAGCAAGGCCAATTCCCTGCGTGCCGCCGGTGACCAAGGCCACCTTGTTTTCGAGTCGTCCCATGATCTGCTCCTGTTCGCTGAAGTCCCACAATCCGCCCGGCACCCTGTAGCGCGTCACGCTCTCAGTGCGATGGGCTTTGTCGACCCGTTGGCCGAGTGGTACCGTTTCTGACTGAATAGTCAATAACTGTAGATCATATTTGACTAGATGGTCAACAACTGGGTCGCCATCACCGCCGAAGGAACGCGCTAACTGCCACGACCACGAAAGTTCGACGAAACGGAGGTAGTTGCCTCGGCGAGCCGGGCGTTTGCCAAGACCGGATGCGCCGATACGTCGGTGGATGATCTCGTCGCTGCAACCGGACTCGGCCGGCAGAGCCTGTACAACGCTTTTGGCGGCAAGAAGGAACTCTTCATGCGTGCCCTTCTCAGCGACACCGAGGACGCAGTTGCCCCAGCTGAAGCGCTGCGCCACGGTGTCGACAGTCCTATCGTTCGGATCCGCGCGCAGCTCCTGAGAGTCGTGGTCACCTACGGCTCGGGTCGGGGGCAGCCCCCACTGTTAGCCAAGGCTGCGATGGAACTCTCAAGCCAGGACCCGAAAGGTTTCCGCATCGGTTCTCAGGACCTTCAACGATATGCAGATCCATTACCGGGCGTGCATCATCGAGGCTCAAGAGGCCGGCGAAGTTGAGGCCGACGCTGCCGCGGTGTGAAATTGTTGGTTTGCTTCGCACGGCTGCCGCACTTCTCCGTAGTTCCACGGATGCCTGGGCCGGGGTTCGTTTCTAACCTCGTGAGATGAGTGAATTTTCGACACCGGCGAACCTGCCATCGGCTCCTGTTGACGGCGCCCGCGTCCTTGTTCGTGCGAGGCGCTGGTTAGAACGCCTGGGCAGCTGTCTATTCGATCACCCGAGTATCGTCACAAGTTCCCTCATCGGGACGGTGATCGCCCAGTTCGTTTTGGCCTTGTGGTTCCCACTGATTGCGGTCACCGCACCCTTCGACCACCTCGGCACAGAGCGGCGAGAGATTGCCGTCAGCGCTTTATCGTTGGGAGTCGCGGGTGTCGCCGCGATGGTGGGAGGGTTCGCCGGGGTGGTGGTCCTCTTCGGGTTGAGCAGTATCGACGAACGCTTTCGAACGATACGACGGGCGGCTTCTTCGAGCATCCAACGCAACTGGATGTCTGTCGTGACCACCCCGCTTGCGGCGGCGTTCGGTTCGCTCATTGCCTCCGCCATGGCTTCGGCCGGTGCAACCAGCCCCGCACTGTGGGTTCTCGAAGGGAGCGTGCTATTGGCCGCCCACGGCGCAATTCGATTGGTTGTCGTTCTGCATGAGCTCGTCAAGGTTGTCAACGAGTCCGATGCGGCTGCCCGAGGGCATAGGCTGCCTGAGGCCGCCCAGCTGCCCACCCCCATCCAGAGATTCGCCGCGACAGAACACAAAGTCTCTTCCGGAGCGTGGCCGGCTGCGTGACTGAGTTGACGCTGCGAGCGCTGGGCGGCACTGCCGGTATCGTCCAGCTGCGAAAAGGCGCCGGCGCCAGAGCCGTCCTTGCTGATCAGGCACATGTCGTCGCCGGAACCTGGCCGCTCACTGCCCGGACCCCGGACACATCCGTCGCTGTGCAACGGCTTGCACCGGCTGAACAGCACTATTGATGTCACGCCGAACATCACCGAGGCCTCCTCGTCGATCAAGGGCTAGCTAGTTGGAACCCTGCAACGCATCGATGACGCTGGCCACGGCGCCACCGCCAGCGGTATCGCCGCCCTGATCATCGTGGGCATGCTCGGCCTTGTGGCGCCTTTGCAGGTGAGCACGGTTCTGGTGGGCTCCCGGAGAGAACAGACCGAGCACTATTCGAAACGCGTGGACGTCACCTCGGTCTTGCGACGAATTGCTCCGAACGTGGTCACCACGGCGGACACGGCGAGCGCTGCACTAATCACGAGGGCCACCAGGAAGAGTGGATCGGGCCAGCCGATTGTTCGCGAACCGTTTGTGAGCCCCACCAGAATCAGCTGGGCAACGATAAGGCCCAGCCCGCTGGAGAGCGCAACTACCGCGAGGAGTGGGACGGCGGCTTCGTAGCTCACGATGCGGCGGAACTCGCTGACGGGCATTCCCAAGAGGCGAAGGAGGCCGAGCACCCGTTTGCGGTCGAGCACGGCAGCAACCCCGGATATCGCCAAAGAGAAAGCGGCGATGAAGGTGGCCACACCGATACCGAGGTAGCTGAGCAGTCCAAGAAGCGCTGATGAGTTGTCTACATCGTCGACTGAACGCAGAGTGGATAGGCGCCGTCTTCATCCCACCGGATGATCCGAACGGTCAGCTTCCAGGGGACCTCACGTTTCAGGGTCAACCCTGTGACGAAATCGTAACTACACCATTCAGACGGTATAGTAACTCCAAGTGTTGCTCGACAGGCGACCGCCTTTGGGCCCGCCTCCCCCGCCTGGCCCGAAGACACTCGTCCGTTCAGCACCCCGGAATATCCGGTCAACTCAGAGAGAAGCTCATGGCCCGACCGAGTAATAGATCAAGAGTGATCGATGCCGCGGTCCGACTTGCCGAAAGAGACGGCGTCCGTGGTGTGACGATCGAAGCCGTTGCCGAGGAAGCCGGCATGACAAAAGGCGGCGTGCAGTATCACTTCAACAAGGACGAGATGATGGACGCGATCATCTCCGACATCTGGCGTCGCACTGAGGTAGAGGCTCAACGTCGACTACCCGTGCCCTTCGAACAGGCTTCACTCATCCAGCGGCTGGAAGCTTACGTTATAGCGAGTGCCGCGACAGAGGTACACGGGGGCGAATTGGTTATCTTCCTTGACGGCTCGCACTCCGAGGAGATCAATACTCAGTGGCGCCGTTTCGTTGAGCGATGGACCTCTGCACCAGGTGAGGGTCTCACAGACGCCCAGCAAGTGGTGCTCCTGGCATTGGACGGCTTGTGGATGAACGAAGTGTCCGGGCGGCTCCTTTTCAGCAAGGCCCAACGAGCCGCACTAGTCGACACTCTCCTACGTCACCTAACCCTCTAGCGGGACGCCTCGTGGGATAGCCACCCTGTCGCTGCGCGCAGGCTACTGCAGGACCACTGCGTAGAAGAACCAGAAGGTGGAAGCCCCCACTAGCCACACGCCCAGCGCGAGCGCGACGGAGCGCAGACGCAGTCGTCCCCGAAAGATCGCGAGGGTCACGAAGAGCAGGGAGAGGACTATTTCGAGGCTCCAGTAGATCGGACTTGTCGTGTCAGCGACAAACTGGAGGCCATAGATGCCTTCTCCAAGCAGCACGGCCGCGAGCGGAGTTACACCAAGGGCGCGCCAGAGAGGTGGACCATACCTGGTGAGAGCCGCGGACACGCCGAGTATCGGACCGGCCGCCAGCCCGATGTATGTCCAGTTGGAGCTGAACGGCTCCGCGTAGAAGTAGCCGCGCAGCAGAGATACGGCCCCATAGGCCTCGTTGAGCGCCTGGAAAGCGACGATACCGAGAAAGGCACCCAGCAACGGTCGGGCACGACCCAGCCACACCAACAGGAAGCTGAACATGGTCCACCCGCCGGCGGAGTTACTCAGTGACCTCAGCCAGTCCGGGAGGTACTGCTGCCCGAAACTCGTGAGCCCGCCGACGAGAAGCGCGCCCAGGAGCACGACGGCTGTAGCGAGAAAAGCCGACTTCCATGTTTCGCTGTACCAGCGGGGTTTTTCTAGATCTGCACTTCTCGACACGTGTGACTCTCTCTCGATGAGTTGCCGACGGGCTCGGCGAGCGACAGCAGGATTTGCCGTTTATCGAATGTCGATCAATGGCTTCCGACACCTGCCCCACCAACACATTCGCTGCATTACTGTACCATACGTATGGCTGAGTTCTGACCGCAGTCTCAATCGCAACGCGATACTGAGAGTTGACCGAGGTCTCGAGTTACTTAACCATCCATACGGTACAGTTATGGCATGAGATCAAGCTCCCGAACCGACATCCTCGCTGCCGCGTTGCGCGTCGTCGACGCCGCTGGCGGCGTCGATATCACTTACGAATCCGTTGCCCGCGAGGTCGGCTTGTCCAAGGCCGGACTGATGTATCACTTCCCATCAAAAGACGACCTGATGTACGCGGTTATCGAGCACGTCATAGACAGGTGGAAGGTCGAACTCCGCGGCACACTTGGCCGCTCCTTTGAGGAGTCCACACTCGCCGAACGCGTTCGCGCCTTCGTCGAGTTCGCAGCCAACGGAGGAGCAACCCGAGGCGAGTTCGTGGTCTTCACTGAAGCGGTCAGACGCCCCACGCTCTCAGGACCCTGGCTCGAATATCTCAGAGAGTGGTTCGAGTTCGGCAGCGAGACTGACACCGCCTCACTGCTGCTTGTTTGGCTGGCCACGAACGGCCTGTGGATTGCAGAGGCGACAAACATCGTGGCCGTGAGCCCAGCCCAACGCCAAGCTCTCATTTCTCGGTCACTCACCCTGATCGGCAGTTCCGTATAAGGGCCTCTCCCCGCTCCACACACCCACCACAGCAAACCAGAGAAAGCAGGATCCACAATGTTTACCATTACACCCGCTGCACCTACCGACGTCACCGAAACCGCTGAAGTCCTCGCGGGCGCGTTTCAGGGTGGATCGGTCATCTCGTCCCTGATCCGCGCCGGCGCAGATTCACATCGACGAACTGCTTCCCTATTCCGCGCGCTCATGCGGTCCGGTCCCCTGCAAACGGGACGGATAGATCTGGCCCGAAGCGAGAACCGAAGGGAAATTCTCGGAGCCGCTGTCTGGGAACGCCCAGGCAAGCGCGCCTCCATCATCGACCAACTCACCGAATTACCGACGTTCATTCGAGCTCTCGGATGGGACGGCCTGGCCCGTGCCGCTCGTCTTCAGTCTCTCCTAGCGTCCTACCGACCGGTCGAACCGCATTGGTACCTCGCGCAGATCGGGGTCCGCGCTCAGTCTCGCGAATCGGGCGTGGGTACTGAACTACTGCGCTCGCGACTCGAGATGATCGATGCGACTCACGCACCCGTCTACTTGGAGTCGTCGAACGAACGCAACCGGGAGCTCTATAAACGTCACGGATTCGTGGCGATCGCAAACATCGAATCAATCCCGCTCATGTCTCCCGCCGGGATGTGGCGGCCCGCTGTGTAGCGTCCGCGCCACATCGAGGGAGTCCACGGCCTGAGGATTAGGCCCGCAGGCCCAGCGGTGACGAGGTGACCGACAGTCCCGCGTGCAGACTAACTGCGGAATTCCTATCAAATTGCGGACGTCGACTGCGGTGTTCGGTAAGCAAGAAAACCACTCTTGACCAAAAGTTTCTTTCCTGCTGGGGCATCTGGACTCGAACCAAGAACAGATGACCGCTGTCTCGGCCGCGCCAATCCCGCGCGCACTCCACCGGCGGCTGCCCTCAGCTCCTGACGGCAAGTCGGCACCGATGATGCCGTGGGTCGGCCTTTCGACCGGGTGCCGGCTGCATGATTTCGGTCGTCTGATTCCGTCCGGTTGTCAGGGCGCAAGATACGCGGGATTGACGCGTTCTCCTGCCGGGAGGACGGCGTTGAACCGGACTTACGACAGGAGAACGCGTGCAATACCGATTAGACGTTAAGTCGAGACCGATTAGACGTTGAATCGAGTCTTCACCTCACGCACTGTGCGCGCGAGGATTCGAGTCATGTACCTAGTCCACAGCGGGAGTATCGCCACGCGGAGCAGTGTCGTCCGATAGCGCTTGGTTGCAAAGGTGAAGGTCCACTCCCAACGGCTGCCTTCCGTTTCAGGGATGAAGCGCCAACTGCTCTCCGCGTGGTGCACGAGTCGGCCCAGCACATTGCTGAGCCCGTCGAGCCGGTACGAGTAGTGGGCTGGCGCGCCGGTCGAGGTGATGGTCTCGCGGGCGGTGGTCCCGTCCGAGAAAGTCAGCGTGCGGACGTCTCCGGTTCGATCCCACGGGCCGCCGTGGCTTGTGGCCTCCACGGCGGGTAGAGGCCCGAAACCTGTGAAGGTGAGGGCGGGATCTACGCTGCGTACCCCCGCCATTGCGTCGCTGGCGGGAATGTAGGTCCGTGCGGTCACCGTTGTGGAAACCGTCTTATGAACGGATGTCATCGCACCTGCTCGAGCCACTCGGCGGTGAGGTCTCCGGCGATGGCCGCGCCGCGCTCGTTCATGTGAACGTTGTCGACAAGGTACTGGAGCCCGTGGGATTCGGAGATCTCGATGAATTCCTTGTCGAAGAGGAACAGATCGAAGGCGGTCTGCACGATCGGGAAGGTGAAGTCCGGGGCGTCTCCGGTGAGTCTCGGGGTAATAACTTCGTTCACGCCGAGGTACGTGAGTCCTTCGCGCGCGTCGGCTTCGGACTTCAAGAACGCGTTGTAGGCATTTACCTTGGCATTCAAGTCGCTGTCGGGTTGCTCTCCGAGCGGCGAAAGCGACTGGATGGCGATATTCGCGTCTGTCTTGTCCTCAAGTCGATCGAGGATTTTCGTGACGTTGACTTTCGACTCATTCGGATCGATGCTGCCGCGGATGTCGTTTGTTCCGACCAGGAGAACCACATGGTCGGGGTTGAGATCGATCACGTCGCGGTCGAGGCGGTTCAGCAGATCCCCTGTGGTGTGACCGTTGATGCCGGCATTCACGACGGTCATGTCAGTGTCGTACAGTCCGCTCACCCAATCGGCGCTGCTGGTGCCCTGAACGTTGCTTGCCCCCGCTGCGACGAGCACCTCCCGCTCTTCGGCGACCGCCGCGGTGCCGCGGAGCGCATCCGGAGCGTTGGCGGGTCTTCCGACGAAGGCCTGGTGGAGCACGAAGCCCGAGATCAGGAACGCCGGTGTGACAATCAACGCGGTGCCTACCGCGACTCGACGCACGATGCGTTGGCGAAGGGTGGTGGTCTTGGTTCTGGTACCTGCTGCGGAGTCCGGGCGGCTGGTGGTCTCGGTGCTGTTCGGCATGAATCTGTTCCTCTCAGAGCACCGCTGAAATCTCTTGTGGATGACAGTCGGTAGACGCCTCTTCGGCGACGACCAAACCTTCGCTGGTAGCCATCTGTCTCGTCGTCGCCCTGAGGGTGCTGCCATTGCGTCCCAGGTATGGCGTCCCGCCGTACCGCCGTAGGGCGGTTTACGCATGTCGAGCGGAACACGCCTCAACGGGCGTCGCCGCCGTGAGAACAAAGGTGCACGTCGTCGAAGACTGGCAATAGACATGGGTGTACCTCTTGGCGGTCTAAATGCCGTCGCGGCGCCAGGCCCCGCGCCTTTGTGCCCGTGCCACGACGCCAGAGCTCGCGGGGCTGTTATTTGGAAGATGACCCGGGCGTGACTAACCCGGTGTCGTAGGCGAGCATTACAGCGTGGATACGATCGCGAAGGTGGAGTTTGGTCATGATCCTGCTCGAGTGGCTTTTCGCCGTCTGCTCCGCCATGAAGAGGCTTTTTCCGATTTCGGCGTTCGATTTCCCGGTGGCGATCAGAAGAAAGACTTCACGTTCACGGTCGGTGAGGTCGTTGAAGACGCTTACCGAGGTGAGGCCTCTCGGCTTGTTGGCGATGAAGTTTTCGATAAGCCGACGGGTCACTCGAGGGGACAACAGGGAGTCGCCTTGGGCGACCACGTGGACAGCGGAGACCAATTCACGGGCGTCGGCATCTTTGAGGAGGAATCCGCTCGCACCGGCCTCCAGAGCGGCATAGACGTACTCGTCGATGTCGAAGGTGGTGAGCATGATGACTCGGGGGACATTGGCGGCCCCAGTGGGGCTAGTCAGCACCCTAGTGGCTTCGATGCCGTTCATATTGGGCATGCGGACGTCCATGAGGACGACGTCCGGATGGAGGACCCGGTTGCGAGATAACGCTTCTTCGCCGTCATTGGCTTCGCCTACGACGGTGATATCCGTTTCGGCACCGAGGATGGCGGTGAGACCTGCCCGGTACATGGGCTGGTCGTCGACGATGAGTACGCGAATGGTCATGGCAGCTCCGGTTGGTTCATGATGGACGCGGGAATGATTGCGTCGACGAGGAATCCGCCTTCGACAGTCGGTTTAGTTGTGACCTGGCCGCCCAGGAGGTGTACTCGTTCTCGCATTCCTCGCAGGCCTTGCCCGCCACGGTCTGATGTGGGGATTGCGGCAAAGATGGCGCCGTCCGATGGCCGCGTGTTGTGCACTGTGACATGGAGCGACGAGCTCTCCAATCGGATCGTCACAGTCGTCGGGGCTGCTTGGGCGTGACGCACGACGTTGCTCAACGCCTCTTGCACGACGCGGTAGATGGTCAGCTGCACGATTGGGCTGGCTGTCGTTGCCGCTTCGTCGATGTGCAGGTCCACCGGGCTGCCGGCTCTTGAGGTTGCATCCGTCAATTCGGGGACGTCGCTCAGCGTCGGTTGGGGAAGAAGATCTGCCTCATCGTTTTCTGACCGTAACGCGCCGAGGAGCTGCCTCATCTCGGAGAGGGCGGAACGGGCCGATCGGGCAATGCCATCGAACTCCTCGTTTACTGCCTGTGTCGCTTCCGGTAGTCGAAAGGGTGCGGACAGGGCGCGCATGTGGATCAGGGACATGCTGTGAGCGACGACATCGTGCAGTTCTCGGGCGATACGGGCGCGTTCCTCGATATGCAACCGTTGAGCTTGCTCAAGCTCGATGTCCCGCCGTGCCTTGGCCAGATCCGCTCGGATCCTGGCCCGCTGTCCCATCGCTATCGCGGCAATCAATACCATCACGGTGTACGAGGCATATATGGTCAGATTCGTTTCCCATCGATCAGGAAACTCATCACGGTCTAGGGACACGCCAACGAGGAGGACAAGGGCGGCCATACTCGACCACCACGTTGTCAGCGACACAAGCCAGCGCTCTCGGATGCCGACCAGCAAGATAAGTGCGCCGAGCGAGATGAAACCGGTAACGGGCAGTGGCCACGGACCAGAATCCGCATCTCGGGTGAGGAGTCCCAAGGCGATGATCGATGTGAGGTGAACCGCCACACCGGTGCGGGGCCGGACGAGTACGAGGATCAGCGAGCCGCACTGGAGTGTCACAACCGCGAACGTTGCAGGAACGGATACGTCGTACACAGAGGCTGTGACGGGGACTGCCGCAGTGAATAACGCCGTACAGCACAACGCGATGGCACACCATGCCCAGAAGGGAAGTGGCACGGACGATGATTTACGTGGAAGTTGTCCTGCTGCGGTCCGGTTGGGTGCCACTATCGGTCCGCCTTCTGAAGAAGCGTTGCAAACAACGGCCTGTAAAGCTCTCGTCGCAAGTCGGTCGATATGGCTCACGACGTGCGTCCTTCCCTCGGTTGACAGTTGCCTGAGACTACGCAGGATTGAACCCCTTCGTCATCACGCCGGCGGTGATGCCGCCCCATACCGCGGTATGGGTCGCAGTAGAGGTAGCGCCTTCACCGAACGCCTCTGTGGAACCACAACGACCATCGTTGCGCGCACCAGCTGGCAGTCTGCGCGATCAAGAACATGGAGGTTGCCTAACGATCACGAGTCCGATGAAGAGGTCCCAGTTTCAGGGAACTTCAACGGACTCCTGAAGTGTCCCCCAATCCACATCCGATACCGGCGATGTCTCGCGCCTCACTACTACGGTACGGGCTGAAGACACCGAAAAGGCGATTCGAGCGAATCGATGGAGTCCATACGGTAGCGAGCGCCAAGCCTGCATCGATCAGCTGTTGCCGGCCCGTTCTGACAATCCGACCAATCGAACACGGCCGGGGCGAAGCGGCTCCCACTTTGCCGAGAGCGCTTGACCCTGCCCCTACGTCATGGTCTTAACTCGAAGCAGCCTCAACAACGCCGCCCACGTCTAGAGAGACTAGAGAGAGGAGACCAGGATGGCCTGGAGTACAAGTGAGCTGGCAAATCTGGCCGGAACAACCGTGAAGGCCGTGCGCCACTATCACGCGCTCGGACTGCTCGCACAGCCCGAGCGTCGCACGAACGGCTACAAGCAATACGAGGTTCACCACGTAGTACGGCTCCTACAGATCCGTCGCCTGGTCGACCTAGGCCTACCGCTCACGCAGATCGCTTCCATGCAGGGTGCCGACGACAATCCGCGCGAGGCATTTCGGGCAATCGACGCGGAGCTCGCAGTGACTATCGAGCGCCTGCAGCGCATGCGCACTGAGCTCGCCGCGATCGCGGAGCACGGTGCCCCCGTCGACCTGCCCCCCGGATTCAGCGAAGCCGCGCCCCAACTGAACTCAATCGACCGTTCACTCGTCATGATTTACTCACGTATCTTCGACGACAACGCAATGGGCGACATGCGCCAGATAATGGAGGTCAAGCGCACCGACGCCGACGACGAGTTCGAGGCACTGCCCGTCGATGCCGACCTGGCAACCAAGATCCGGCTGGCCAAGGTGTTCGCGCTCGAGCTCGCCGGCCTGCGAGAGAAGTATCCCTGGTTGGAAGACCCAGGGTCCGTGGCCGCCGGTTCGGTGGCGCAAACCGAAGACACCGTCACCCAGACCGTCACCGGCCTCTACAACCTGGCGCAGCTCGAAGTGATCTACCGCGCCCATCTGAACGCCACCGGTGAGACCGACGACCGCCTCCCAACCCTTGAGGAAAATCCATGATCGTACCCAATCCGCCCGACGAGGATCGCATAGCACCCGAGACGGCAACGGCTCTCATCATCGAAGACCTTCTACTCCTGCTGTTCGACGCCAAGTCGGGCGTCTTCCGCGGCGAGGGCACCACGCTGTTCAACGTTCTCGCAGGCGCGGCATTCGTGGACCTCACCCTCGCCGAGAACGTCGAACTCGTCGACAAGGGGATTCTCCACGGCAAGGAGGTGCACGCGATGACCGGCAATCCACCGGCCGATCCCGTGCTGCGCGATGCCTGGGACCGCATCGCTCAGCACCCTTACGAGGTGCACACGATGGTCGCCACGGTAGGTCCGCACCTGCGCGAGCCGACAGTCGAGCGGCTGGTCCGAAATGGACACCTGCGTCGCGAAAAACGTCGCTTCCTTGGACTCTTCCCCACGACCGCGCTCGTAGACGGCGACACACCGCGTCGCGCGGAACTGATTGCCGCCGTGCGGGCCGTGCTGGTCGAGGACGCCGAACCTGACGCCCGCACCGCGGCATTGGCGGCGCTGTTGTCAGCGTCCGATACACTCCCTCAGTTCGATCGTGAAATTCCGTGGTCAGGGGCCGTCTACAAAAACGGCAAGAAGCTCGAACACGGCTCGTGGGGAACCGCTGCCGCGGCCGAGGTCGTCGCCAGGGCCGGAGCCGCAGCCATCTCGGCGACATTCGTCACCAACGTACTGCCAGCGATCCGAGACAACTGAGCTGGTGCTCACCACTCGATCGCTGAGGGCGTATTGCCTCAGGTTTTCACGACGCTACGGGCACAAAGTGGCGCAAGTCCTCGCCGCATCGTGTCGCCGTTCCCGTCCACGGGCAAAGATCACATCGACTGAGCCGAGCCATAGGAGGCCCAGGGACGGCGCTCTGGAACCGCGCAGGTTTCGTGCAAGAAAGTCTCAGCGGCGATGATGGCAGCTCCGATGGAGTTCGTCGAGCTGGCACCCACCTTCGTCATGGTCACCCGTTTCATTCGTACTGCCAATCGAGACAGCCGACACTCATCGTTCTGGCCGCTTGACCGAGGGCGGCTGCACCTGAGCTTCCACCAAGGAACGTTTGTCGTCGAGCGATAGCCGATCTTGAGTGCGAAGAGCTGGCGACTCGGCTATGCGTCTTCGACGCTAATCAGCCTTTTCCAGCGCATCGAGCAATGACGCGATGCGTCGGGCTCGGGTCATCTCGGTGCCGGCTGCTTCGATCGGCACGAGTCTCCGACGACGTCCGGTCGCTGGCAGCGCATCCCACGCGTCGCGCTGACCATTTTGAGAAAGTGCGTCGGCGAGATCTGCTGGGACCGGCACGTGATCGGGATCGACCGGAGCGAGGCTCCCACGCACGGGGTCGCCGACCTCGAGCCGCATTCGCCGCAGCAACGAGGCCCCGGCCCAGACAAAGGTGCCATCGATGACCGGGGCGCTGGTCAGAGCGAGGTTGACCGCCAACCCGTCGAGCTGCCCTCCCACGCGCCTCGTCCCGGCAGTCCGCGCCGACGCGACGAGAGCATCCGGCATGCGGACAACAGTGTAGGACGAGGAGCCCCACGTCATCGGCTCTATGAACCCGTCGATCTCGAAGGCAGGGCCCACGGCTGGCCACTCGTAACTCATGACGGCCAGGGTACTCGAGCTAGTTGTTGCTCAACGCCTCGCCTCAAAATAAGCCTTAGTGGGGTCGGCGATGAACGCGAAGGAGTCATCGATCGATTCCGGAACGGTGACGTTTGCGGTGTACGTGGTCATTTCTGGTTTGTCCCTTCCTGATTTTCATTTACGAGAGTTGATGCTGTCACCGGCGGCGGCGCGACGATGAAGGTGATGATGGATGCCACGGCCAGAATGATCGACCCAACGAACATCGAAGCGCTCAGCCCGACAGCGAAGGCCTCCTGTGCCGCGAGGGCGAGGGTGTCACCCTGGGGTCCAAAGGATTCCGCGATACCGATTGCTGCACCCGCCCCGGCATCGACGACCTCGCGCACCTGATCAGGCAGACCCTCCAGGGCAGGCGTGACGTCGGCGCGATAGAAGCTCAGGAGAATGCTCGACAGCACGGCGATCCCGATCACTCCCCCGACCTCGCGGGTGATGTCGTTGACAGCGCTGGCGACCGAGCGGCGTTCCGCGGGGAGTCCGTCGATGATCAGCTGGGTACCGGGAGTGATGCCCATTCCGAAACCGACGCCGAACACGAGCACTCCTGTCCCGAGCACCCAGACGGAGGCGTCCACCCCGCCAGTGATGCCTGTCGCGAAGACCGCGAAGCCGATTCCCATGAGCAGCAGGCCGAGTGATCCGGGAATGCGTGCGCCGAACTGCTTGACCAGGGCGGCGGAGCCCCCGATGCCAGCACCCACGCCTATCGGCACAACGAGGAGCGCGAGGGCGGCACCGAGGGGTGTGTATTCGAGAACAATCTGCAGGTACTGGGGCGTGAGAACGAAGAACCCGAGCGAGGCGAAGAACTGGATTGTGACGATCACCGCGCCGGCCGCAAGGCCGCGATTGCGGAATAGCCTCACATCGAGCGACGGAACAGGAGCCCGCAGCTGATGCCTCACGAAGCCCACGAAACCCAACACACCGACGGCGACTGAGACGAGAGTGATCGGCTCGAACCACCCGCGTTGAGGGCCTTCGACCACACCGAAGACGAGCCCTGCTAGAGCCACCACTGACCAGATCGCGCCAAGCGGATCGAGTGACAGGCGGGGGTTGCGGTTCTGAGAAACCAGGAACAGGACCGGAATGATGATCGCGAGGGCCACGCCTCCGAACAGCAGTTGCACGCTGCCCCACCAAAACACCTCAAGCAGCGCACCGGCGACGATCGTGCCGGCGACGGCCCCGATTGAACTGACCCCGGACCACACCCCGATCGCGAAGGTGCGACGCTCTTCGGGGTACGCATCAACAAGTGCCGAGAGCGTTACGGGGAAGACGGCCGCCGCCCCGACCCCAGCAAGCGCCCGAAGGGTAATGAACCAGGCGGGATCGGGCGAGAACGCCGAGGCCACGTTGGCCGCGCCGAAGATCAACAACCCGATCACGAGCACGGTACGGCGGCCCACGCGGTCGGCAGCAATGCCGGCCGTAAGCAGCAGAGCGGCAAAGGTCAGCGCGTAGGCGTCGATAATCCAGGTGAGTTCGGTCTGGTCCGCCGCAAGATCTGCGGCAATGTTGGGCAAAGCGATCGCCAATGCCGAGTTTCCTGCCACGACGAGGGCAAGGCCCCCGCAAAGCACGATCAGGAGCAGGCGAAGTTGTCGGAGTGTGAGGGGGTGTCGTGGCTCTACTGATGATGGCGCTGGTTGCATGGCGTTCCCGTTCCTCTCGAGACGTAAGTACCTCCGCAAACGAGTGTCTCCGCGACGGAGACACTTGTCAAGTATGCTGTGACTATGACCGAAGAAAACGCTCCGAACCCCACCGAAGCAGTCGAGCGTGGTCGTATGTCTGCCGAGGAAGTGTCCTGGGCGCTTCGCTCGGTGAACCGCGCCGCGACCGAACTCGACCATGCTCTGGCATCGAGAATCGGCCTCCGCCCGCTCGACTACGAGGCGATGGGTCACATCATGAACCTCGAAGGAACAGAGCTCGGTCCCGCCGAGCTTGGTCAACGCCTCGGCATCAGTACCGGCTCCGCGACCGAGTTGGCGGACCGTCTCGAGCGCGCAGATCACATTGCGCGTATACGCAGCGAATCGGACAGGAGACGTGTGCGTCTCGTTCCGCAAGCGAAGACGGTCGGCCGAATCCTGGGCGAGCTCGGACCGCTGTTCAAGGGACTGGACGATATCGCGCAGGAGTTCACCCCCGACGAGCAACTTGCGATCCAGCGCTATCTTCGCAAGTCCGCGGCCGAGCTCGAGCGGCACGCAGCAGTGCTGGGAAACCAAACTCACCCGCAAGACCAGGCAGCAGGCCGCACCTCGACCATGGATTGAGAGGCCGACTAAGTCCCATCAACATCCACCGAAAAAGCCCTGCAGCGCCGATGCACCGATTGAATCCACAACTCCAGGGCCGGGAGTCCTTCCAGGATTACGGCGCGTTGGCCGGGCCAATCATTCCGACTCTCAGCGGTGTGCCAGCGCCCGACCGGGCAGCGGCTCCTATCGACCTGGTTTTCGACGCGGGTGTCTCATAACCTCGCCGCTCCGCATCCCATGCCTTTCGAGCCATCGAGCTGGGCAGCTCAATCCCATGGCGGAGCGGCGCTCGACCCCGTACTTTCGAAAGCCGGGTCACTCAACGAGAGGCCTACATAGCTCGCGTCGACCTGGTGTGTCACCTGCCCATGCGCGTCAGCCACTGCGGTGTACCGACCCGCGAATACCAGAATCGGCTGGTCGCCCGATTCGGTCAACTTGCCAATAACAGTGGCGTGGTCGCCCGTTACCAGTACCCGATAGGAGATTTCGCCCTCGAACTCGGCGAGACTCTCCGCGGCAGACACGATGGTGGCCCACCGATGGAGGAACCCGGAGTCATCCTGAATCGGCCCCGGATCGACTACTCTGCCGGTCTGAACGATGAATGACAAAAGGCTCCTTTCGATTCTGCTGGTCACATTAGGGGGCTCAACCCCAGTATCGTGCGGATCGGGGACACGCTGCCGCTGAGAACGGCTCACAGTTGGCGCCCATCCGTCTAATCAGGGTCTGGCCGTCGAGTCGCTGGCTGTCCAGTTGACGCTCGGACGACTATTGACCAGCCATCTGAGGCAGGTACGGATTCCTCACCGAGAGCCAGCCTGGCCGCCCGTGCCCCTTGGGCTCTCAGATCTTGGGCAACCGAGCTCAGCTGATGGAGAGCGGCCGCTCGTGAATCGTCCCATCCGCTTACGGAGAGAGTCACGGGGACAGGGCGCTGTGCGCTGACCGCAGCGCCCAGGACGCCGATTGCAAGGTCATCGCTCATCGCCGCGATTGCATCGATGGGGTGCTCGAGGGCGAACATTCGCTCGGCGAGGGAGCTGGCTTCGCCCTCGTTGTTGGTTGCCGTGGCGCCGACAATCACGTCGTTCCAGTCAAGCCCCAGCGCTTCGATTGCGTCCCTGTACCCGAGGAGGCGCTGCCTGGTCACGGGGAACCGCACGGTGTCGGGGTCGATGCCCGCAGCGAGCACTGTCTTTCGCGAGGAATCCAGGGGGAAGCTGAGGATTGCGGGTCGGGTGGCGCCGGCGAAGGTCTTCATGCCCATTGCGAATGCGGCCGCTCGATTGTCGATACTCACGAGCCTAAAACCCGCGCGGGCGGGCCCTCCATGGATGACCGCAGGCCGACCGCTTCCTGAAACTGCGTCGAGCACGGGGTCGTCGTCGGTCGTCGTCCAGATTATGAATGCGTCGACGGCGGCCTCGCTGACTCGGAGACTGTCTTCGGCGCCTCCGGCAATGGGCACGATCAGCATTCCGTATCCTCGATCCGCACAGACCTCTGCGATGCCGGCCAGGAATGTGACTGCCTGCGGGTTGTCGAACGCGTAGGTGAGGTGCTCGCCGAGAATGACTCCAAGTGTGCGGGTGCTGCCGTAGCGCAGGGACCGTGCCGCGGGATCGGGCCCCGCGTAACCCAACTCGGCGGCAGCCTGCAATACCTTGTCGCGACTCTCGGCCGAGACTCTCTCAGCACGGTTGTACGTGTAGGAAACCGTCATCACGGACACTCCGGCTCGCGCGGCAACCTGGCTCATTGTGGGGCGACGCTGCGGGGGTGATTGCATAACCCCAGTCTAGCTGTGTAACGTCACACACATGCCTCCTGAATCGCTACCCCTGCGCAAACTGGTGTTTGCCACCTATCTCGCTGCCGCTTCCTTCGGCTCCTTCTGGGGCGCGTGGGGAGCGAGCGTGCCTCGTCTTCGGATGCAAGCAGATGTCGATGATGGCCAGTTGGGACTCGCTCTTCTCTTCATTGGTGCCGGCGCCCTGCCTGCCATGCTGGTCACGGGGCGGGCGTTGGACAGGTGGGGGCTCCGCTTTGCGGTGGCGGCGATCGTCGCCCTCGGTTTGGCCGGGTTCGGTGTGTCAGCGACCGCACACGGGTTCGTTGCCCTCTGTGTGGGGCTCGCCGTGGTTGGCCTGGCTAGCGGGGCCACCGACGTTGCGATGAACTCGATCGCCGGCCGTGCCGAGCAAGCGTCGGGGAAGGCAATCATCATCCGTGCCGGAGGCGTGTTCTCGAGCTTTGTCGTTCTGGCAAGCATCACAACAGGACTCTCCTCCTGGATCGGCGCACCAGTATTCGCCCCTTTCCTGGCCGTGGCTGTCCTGTCCCTTGTCGCCAGCGCGAGCGTTCTGCGCTCCCTCGCACCGCAGGGCGCCGCCAACCCGGCTCGCACGGCCCCGTGGGCGTCTGAACCTAATTCCGGCCTCGGCCTACGCCTTCGCTACACGCCGCTCTTGCTTGTCGGCGTGTTGGGCGCACTCGCGTTTGCGAGTGAGAACGCCCACCAAAGCTGGGGCGCGGTCTTCCTCGAGGACCAGCTCGGTGCCGGCCCCGGGTTCAGCGCCGTCGGGCCAGCCGTCTTCGCCGGTGTCGTCGCCGTCACTCGGTTCGCGCTCGGGCGCATTCAACAGGGCAACGAGAGACCTATGTTGATTCTGGGATCCCTTGCAGCGGCCACAGGCGCGCTGATCCTCGCTGCGTCCCCAACCGTTCCGATCGCCATCGTAGGGCTGATCGTGGCCGCCGCGGGCACAGCGGCACTGTACCCAACGATGCTCAGCCTCGTGTCCCGCGGGGTGAATGAGGCGTATCGAGGCAGAGCCACCGCAATCGTGACCACGGCTTCCTACATCGGATTCCTCCTCGGACCGGTCTACGTCGGCATCTGGTCACAAGCGACGGGATTGCGCGGCGCTATGGTCGCCGTCGCCGCACTCGGCGTCGTCCTGTCAGCCCTGTCCATACCCCTGCTCCACCTGTCCGGATACGCGCGTCCGAAGAAACGCAGCGTACGGCTCAGGAGATAAGCCAGAGGTGCCCGGCTCGCAGTGAAGCCTCCCGCAGTGGCGACGCGTCGAAACGCGTGACCGTATCCGCTTTCCCTCGTTCGGCGCATTTCACGCCAACTAGGAGTTCCCCCCGCGGCGGCGTCGGCCAGATCTAAAAGTCCTGTGTTCACGGATGCATGAAGCATCTGGACTTCAACGGGAAGTGCCTCGAAACCGACTCGTCGCTTAACCCATGGGATACGAGACGGATTAGCCGTAGTCGGACCCCAGAAAGGAACCGCCGTTCAGCACGCGTTTGACGACGTCCATCGACAGAGAAATCTGGACCGCAATTTCGTCGGCACTCATTCCGGCCTCTGCGCAGTCTCGGAGGGCTGTCTCCACCTGCTTCACGGTTGCGTCCAGAGCGATCAATTGCGGCTGCACCTCGATGAGCGCCGCCCGAGCGTTGTCCAGTCGTGGATCTCTCATGTTCTGGCGAACGGGACCGCTCAAGTCAATGAGCCACTTGGGGCCCTGGGACGATTCGTCGATTCCGCTCATGGCGTCGATCGTACTGGCGACTGTGCGTGTGGTTACCCCACCTCAAACACGTTATCTTCGTTGTCGAGAAGCCCACGCACCTGCGTGACACAGTCGGAGACCGCCGCATACTGCTGATTCCCCAGCCGCCAGCTACGGGGCGGTCCGGGCCGCGTCCAGGTGTTCCTCGGCGTCTGAGTAGACGACCGACCAGACCACCTCGTGTTCCGCCGGCGTTGAGAGGCCCAACTGCAGCGCCTGGTCCGCGGCCGCCAAAGTCGCGGCCAACGAAGCCAGGTATCTGCACTCGCCGGTTCGCCGGGTGTCGGGCACGAGGGTGGATCTAGCTGCCGTCAGCTCGAGGACCTGTTTCCGGACCGGACCTGCGGCACGGGCCACGATGACAGCCCCGAGAGCATAAAACGCGACGCAGCCGATCACGATGACCAGCCTCGAGGCGCCAGCCTCAGCCATCGCTACGAACACGCCCAGCACGCCCACGAGTCCCAGGATCGTCCAGCCGCGACAGAGTCGAACTCGGCGTCGTTGCTGCACCGATATTCCCGGCGGGTACACGACAAGCCGGTATCCGACGCTGCTGTACCGTCCGACCGCGACGGTGTAACTTCCCCACCGGCACCGCCCATCAACGACCGGGGAGAGCCACCGGTTGAGCAAGATTCCCGAACTGCTCGTTCGCGCACTATTCACCTCACCAGCGTCCTCCCGGCGCCTCACCGCTTGGAGGATCTATACGGAACGCATGCGCAGGATCCGGTGATTTATACGCTCTTCCTACGCGACGAGTTCGCGCCGAAGGGGTGTGATGGGTTTAGCTGACGTGAACGTGTGGTCGTCGTTTGGCGTTGGGCTCGGATTCGCGAAGCACCTCTCGGGTCACGGGGGCAATTTCTCCGAGGCCGGTGAAAAGGAACTTGAACATATTGGCGAGCGGATTGCCCTGAGTCCATTCGAAGTAGATCTCTGGGATCAGGCCGGTCTGATCGCGGATCTCCAGCAGCACAGCGGCGATCGTGTTCGGAACGTTGCCGCTGGTGACCTGGAGAACTCGATACCCGTGCTTGGCCACGCCGCGTACGATCAGGTCCTCTTCAAAATCAGAGGAGTCGGAGGGAAGCACTTCGAGGAAGATGATCGGCGAGCCGGGCGGGATATTGCCGAACCGGCGTTCGTCCCGGCTCTTGTTCCGGTACTCGACCTCGGTGTCTTCGTCGGGTTCGTGCGAGATGATTCGGATTACGTCGTAGTCTTCGGCGTCCCCCGTGACGAAGTCGAGTGCGGACGGGTCCAGAATGACGGATGTCGCCCGCAGTTCGAAGGAACGCCGCACCCGAGATACGAGCGAAATAACCATGATGCCCACGATGAACAGCCCGGCAATGCGCACGCCGTCAGGGCGTTCAACAATATTGACAATGGTCGTGTAGACCAGGATCACCGCGATGGCTGCGAACCCGAGAGTCGGCCAGCGCTGCTGCTTTCGGCGTGCGGAGAGCGTCACCGCAACGGACGCGGACGTCATTAATACCAGGACCCCCGTCGCATATGCTCCGCCCTGGGCGTCGACGCTGGCCTGGAAGGCGATGGTGATCACGAAGGCTATTGCAACGAAGACCAACACAAGTGGACGCACGGCACGGGCCCATTGCGGGGCCATGCCATACCGCGGCAGATACCTCGGCACGAGGTTGAGAAGCCCAGCCATCGCCGACGCGCCCGCGAACCAGAGAATGCAAATGGTGCTGATGTCATAGACGGACCCGAAGGCGTTCCCTAGGTATTCGTGGGCGAGGTACGCCAACGCGCGGCCATTGGCGGGCCCGCCGGGTTGGAAAGCCTCCTGCGGAATTAGCAGGGTCGTGACGATACTCGAGGTGATAAGGAATCCGCTCATGATCAGCGCGGCCGTGGTGAGCAGCCTTTTCGTGCCACGGATCCGCCCCGCAGGGTTGTCCACCGTGTCAGAGGCACCACCCTTCACCTGGGGCATCACGGCTACGCCTGTCTCGAAGCCAGACAATCCCAACGCCAGTTTCGGGAACACGAGAAGAGCGATACCCACCATGACAAGTGGATTTCCGTGTTGCATGGTCAATGCCGCCCACCAATCAGTGATCAGCGCCGCGTTCGAGGCGACGTGCCCGATCGATACCACGATCACGATCAGGTTGAGGAAGAGGTAGACCGCGACCAGCACCACAGCAATGCCGATGGCCTCCTTGAAGCCGCGGAGGAACACGATGCCCAGCAGTGTGACCAGAAACAGGGTGACGAGCACCTCTTGGCCGTGCAACCAGGATGGCGCGAACGGATTCTCGATAGCGTGCGCCGTGGCATCCGCTGCCGACAAGGTGATGGTGATCATGAAGTCGGTGGCGGCGAATCCGAGCAGCACCAGCACGAAGATTTTGCCTGACCACCACGGCAGCAGCTTTTCCAGCATCTGGATCGAGCCAGAACCGCGAAAACTCTCTTCAGCTACCCGGCGATACACGGGTAACGCCCCCAGCAATGTCAAGATCACCAACACGATCGTCGCAATAGGCGACAGCAGCCCTGCCGCGAGGGCCGCAATAGCCGGCTGATATCCCAGGGTGGAGAAATAGTCGACACCTGTCAGGCACATCACCCGCCACCAGGAGTGTGTTCTTTCGACTTTGGCAGCGTGGGGACCGACGCGGTTGCCTTGCCGGTCGCCGCTGTCCTGCAACAGCCATGACTTCAGATTCGTGGCAGACTCACGCGGTTTATTCACGAGCACACATTACGCCACGCTGGCCACGTGCAGGCTAAGGAATCAGGCGGCTTCGTCAGTCGACGCGACAGCACGATTCGAACCTGCGAATACCGGAACATGAAACCTGTCCCTTCGGCCGCTCGGGTACGCCGCGATTCCTTCCTCGCTAGCCGCGGCCGTACCCATCTGGTGTTTACGTGTCAGGCCCTGACGAAATATAAGCAACTGTGTCGTCCGGTCCGGACAGGCGACCGCGGCACGATCGAAATGACGCCCCGACCATCCCGTGGGCAGACGGGCGCGATCTCGGCGACCACCGTGAGGATGTGCTTGACCACCCGATCGGATGGTCGAACGGCATCGCGAAGGTCGGCGACGAGATCTCGAAGGCCGAGGATGATACCGCCACGATCAAGCGCAGTGCCGGTCATCAAACGCTTGCGAAGCGTATCGGCCCAAGCGAGGACACCGCGTTCGGCGAACTCGTCCGGCACGTCTTCACGCTCGGGCGCCGGGTCGGCGGGGTCGACCCGGAAGACGACAGGTACCGTCAGTGCGCGATCGGGGTTGTCGACCCATTCAGGGAGCGGGATGTCTTCCTGGTTGAGTCTCCATGCACCAGAGCCGCGATTGCCGCGTCCCACACTCGATCCCCGGTGCGTTCCGGCTCCGTCAGCCCCAGGATTCCTCGGACCAGTCCGTGTTCGGCAGTGAGGTTGTCATTCAACTGGAGGAGCGCCCGGAGTGCCCGGTCTGTGTCATCGGCGCGCAGATGTTGACGAATCGCCTCTGCCGAACTGGCAGCGTCGTCCCGTCGTGTGGGAGCGGCGTACAGTCGATGTCCGGTGCCAGCGAGCAGCCGATCAACTGTGCTGTAGGCGGCGTCTCTGCCCCGTTCATGATGAGAGACGCTGGCCTGATCGATGCCGGTCAACTCGGCAAGTCTCGCCTGAGTGATACGACGGCTCCGGCGGGCGGCCCTAACCAGGGTGGATGACGAGGCAATCCGCTGGATGCGCCGAACAACAAACACGGAACACGCACCCCTAGACGCTAACGACCACGGTCGAGAGTGACGCCAGCATCCGAAGTTGAATATGGTGCGTTTGTGGTCACGCAACTCCCGGAATAGCGGTTGTCGCGGTCGGGCCAAACCAAGGGGCTTCTTTACGCGGGCACAGCATTCCCTGATGAACGACACTTTGTCGGAAGACTCGAACCAAGAACCTCGCGTTCGTATTCGTCTCCGTTCAGGCTTCTCATAGGAGCAGAATCAATAATTTGCCACTGACCAGCATAAAGAATGAGAGGCAAGCCCAATTTATCCGTCGATCTAGCGGTTTTCGAATATCGGCCAACCCGAGAGCCGAAACGAAAAAACCCCCGAGTGATCGGGGGTTTTGTTACTGCTGGGGTACCTGGACTCGAACCAAGAACAAATGATAGCGATCTCGGCTGTGCCACTCCCCCGCAACTGGGGCGGAATCCCGCGGATTTCCGCGATTTTCATGGGTCTAGTGTACGTGCTGGCACGGACTAATACGGGCTCATTCTGGTCACAAAGCGAGGTATCTGGTTCGTTTTTGGTCACACCGTTGACGGGTTCCGGTACTGCCGGAAAGCTCACCCAGATCGGTATGGAGTTACCCCCGACGCGAATTATTGGCGTTGTGATGGCCACTGAAGTGAAGCTTTGCGCTCCTCCCCCAGCCTGCATCCGTCACCCATTCCCACTGGGGCGCCGACACTAAGGGTTATGTCAAAAAGTTTGTCGCGTGGCACAACAGCCGCTGTCGGACGGCTAGTTGGACTTGCGGCATCGTGGGGCTACCGACCGGGGTGGCGCCGTGCGTAGGTGATGGCGCGCCACGGTCAGTTACTCGGCGAGGGCTCCCACGTCCTGGTGGCCGAGTACTGCGAAGAACAGGGTCTTGAGCACGTCGATGTAAACGTCAGGTGTTGTATGCGTCTGGCGCGCGCATCCCGGGCCCCCCGACCTGCAGGCCGAGCGGCGTGGCGCGACCCAGAGGTTCTTCCCACGCCTCCTGGCGACCGAGAGCGGTGAGGTCGAGGTACGGGTATCCGTTATGAAATTCTTCGATGCCGCGCCCGAAGGTGGAGTAGGTGTGGAAGACAGCGTTGCCGACCTGAAGGAATGCACTAATGCCCGGCATTTCTTCGCCGCGCATACTCGGTTCCCACGGTCCCCCTGTCCAGGGCGTTCCGGAATCGGCAAGATCGGCCTCGGAGCGAAAATGCAAAAGTACCGGTTCGACCCGGTCGTCGAGGGTGGCGTGGAAATCGAAGTTGAAATCGCTGCCGTACGACGAATACCAAGGAAACGTCCAGCCCATCCGCTTCTTATACGCGACAATCTTCTCGTACGGGGCTCTGGACACCGCGACGAGACTGGTATTGCGTACATGCAATTGCCGTAGTCGACCGATTCCGTCAGCCGCAGACGAGCAGCTCGGACACGCTTCGTCCCAATCTGGACCGAACATGAAGTGGTGCATCACGAGCTGAGGACGCCCCTCAAAAAGGTCCGGAAGACCTACCTTCCCATCCGGCCCCTCGAGGCGGTATGACTTTTCGATCCGAATCATCGGCAGTCTGCGGCGGTTGGCATTGACTTGGTCACGAGCTCGGGTAAGTTCCTTCTCCTCGGCCAATAGTGTCTTGCGGGCCGCGAGCCACTCTTCGCGGGAAACCACTTCGGGAAGGTTCGCAGTCCATAGCATCCCAATTCACTCCAAACCTGCAATTACCCCAACGGCTGACCACAGCTATGATCCTCCTCAGGACGAAAAACGCTAGAGGGTAAGTCACAATGCTGGCGCTTTGTTTTGCATCGGTGCGCCAGCCGCCGCCGTCCGGGATACGACCCAGTTTCTTCACGTCGATGTGCACCAGCTCGCCAAGACCCGGACTAGGACCAGGACTAGGACTAGGACCAGGACTAGGACTAGGACTAGGACCAGGACTAGGACCAGGACCAGGACCAGGACCAGGACCAGACTGTGACTTTCGGCGATACGTGGCGGCGTTCAGTGATCGCTATTTGGCGCGTCTACCTGGTTGCCGGCGCTGGCTCAGAACGGTAGTCAGTGTCTTGTATCCCATGGGTTTCGACACGCTGAGGTTCCGAGACAGCTCACACATTAATCGGACCGCACGTTGCGAGCTGGGCTGCGCCCGGGTCTTGAAGTTTCCTGCAAGAGGCCTGTCACTCGGCACGGTCAGCGCAGATGGATTAGTCCAGCGTTGGTGGGCCGGAAACCGCAAGCGTCAAAGTAAAACCCCTTCAGGTGATCCTCGAAATCCACATGGAGCCACTCGCAGCCCGCGGCCCGTGACTTTTCTGTCGCTGTGGTGATGAGATGCTTTCCGATCCCTTGCCGGCGGGCGCGATCGGCTACCAAGGTGTCCTCGATGAAGGCGTGCACCTGACCGTCCCAAATCACATTCACAAAACCGACGAGACCCTGGTCATCGCGCGCTGTTACCCAGCCCAAGCTCAGGCGCTCGAGTATCCCAATCCAATCGTCGTTCACGTGCATATGGTCGAAGCCCTCTGCATGGAGTTGGTTCAGTTCGTCATTCTGAAACGACCCACGCCATTCGTAATCGATCGTCATGGGCAACATCATCGCAGAGACAGCCCGAATCAGTTCCTAGACCCGACTCTCTGGAATTCGCTTTGCGCGACCCGGGAGTAATCCTCTGGGTCTTACAACCCATGCGTTTTGATACACATCGGTTGTGAGACACCTTGAGCTGATGCGGTCTCCCGCTCCTTGTGTCTCCGCGCGCCGCGCAGCTGTGACTGTTGGCGTTCTTTGGCGGCGTGTTGTGATCGCTAAATGGCGTTCATCGATTGCCAGGGTGTCGTGAGCGGCGACTTGATCGGGCAAAGAACTCAGGGCGAGCTCCCGTCAATAGGAGGTTTGCCCTGGACCTACTGCAGACTCCCTCATGAGGTCTTCAACGCGGCAAGCGTTGAATTGACCGTTTGAATCACCTCGCCGCAGGACGATCACATCGACAAACAGACGTGCTTTGAGCGTTGCTACCCGACATCCGATCGATTCAAGCGTGAGGAACTGCGTGAGATTACCGAGCCGGAGCCAGGCCGCGTGTTCATCCGGTCCGTCTACGAGCTCGTAAGCGGTGGCACATTCAGCAACATCGAGGCGATCACGGTCCGCGACAATCAGATGCTCACCATCCAGGTCCACTTCGGCGGAACCACGACCTGGTCTTGGTAGCCGAACGCTTAGCGGGACCTTCCTACGGGGTCACAGCCGATCACTGGTTTCCGGTATGTGGCGGTACCTGTACTGCGCAATTTGCGGTGGCTCGGAGAACGCGTTGAACGTGTGCGCTCGCCCAGCCGGGCTCAAAAGCTCGGGTACGTAGGAGCCAACGGTGAAGTATGGGCCCCAAGAGGAGTTCCGCGGCCGCGTCCGGATCTTCGATGGCCCCCCGTTGCAGCCTGTCGGAAATGGCTTTGAGCTGAGGTGTCAAGAGCCGATCGCGATATTGGGCAGCAAGTACCTCATCGATTTGGATATCGGCGGTGACTGCTCGCAGTAGGGGCTCCAGTGTTGGATCGGTGAGCTCTTCGATGGTCGCAGCGACGAGCGATTCCAAGTCCGCCGCCAAATCGCCCGAGTGGGGCACGACAATCTTGCCGTCATCGCTGCTACTCCGATCGAGGAGCGCGTCGAACAGGATCGCCCCGGTCGACGGCCAAGTGCTGTACAGCGTTTGCTTACTTACTCCAGCTCGCGCCGCCACGCCCTCCATTGAGATGCTTCCGAGGCGCTCCTCCGTAGCGAGCGAGAGCACCGCGTCATAGACCAGAGTTCGAGTTCGCGGGCGCGCCATACTCAAACATTACTTCATAAAACTAGACGATACGTCCAGTTTCCAATACGATGCAGACATGACTTCACCCCAAACTTGGATGATTACCGGTGCGAATCGCGGGCTGGGTCGGGCCCTCACTCTCGCCGCACTCGAGGCCGATCACGCTGTGGTTGCAACCGTGCGAGGCGCGCACTCGCTCCCTGAACACAAGCGCTTAGAAATACAGCAGCTCGACGTTCGCGACCGGCTTGGTGCCTTCGCCGCTGTTGCGGGAGCCGTAGCCAGATTCGGGCGGCTTGACGTGCTTGTGAACAATGCCGGGTACGGACACATCGGCGCGGTTGAAGAGGCCACCGAGGAAGAAGCACGCACCGTCTTCGACACTGATCTTCTCGGCCCGCTGTGGCTTAGCCAGGCCGCGATACCGATCATGCGCGCCCAAGGAGTTGGGCACATCGTTCAGATCTCGACAGTCGGAGCCGTGGGGACCATGCCGACACTGGGACTTTACAACGCGGCGAAATGGGGCCTCGAAGGGTTCAGCGAGGCAATGGCTGCCGAGGTCGGTCGATTCGGTATCCGTGTGACCATCGCCGAACCCGGCGCGATCGACACTGACTGGGCCGGCGGGAGCATGCGATTCAGCTCGCCGGTTGCCGCCTACGACGACCTACGAACCGAATTGTTCGGTTCTGCAATCGTGCCTTGGCCGGCAGCGGAAGCCAGCGGAGGAACACCACCCGAAAAGGTAGCGGCCGAAATTCTTGCCCATGTCCGGGAGCTTAGCGACCCGCGGCTCCGTCTACTTATTGGCGACGACGCTCCGGGACAAGTTGAGGCGGCGCTGAAACTCCGTCACGAGGATTACGCGCGAGACCCCCGATTCCACAGCCGCTAGGTAAGGAGCTACGACCGTCCCGCAAGCCGGACCTCCTTCGGGCGTGCGCACGGAGACTGACGGTTTCGACACTGCCCGATTGCGACGGTACCCGTTCGACTGGCCCGACTTCAAGCCCGATGACGGGGCGTCAACCAAGTGATCGCGCTCCTGGGGGTGGGCGCCGCAGTGCTGGTTTTGTCCTTGGGCGCGGTCGGGGTCAGAGTGGTCGTCGCTGGCATCACAGCACTGGCATGAAGGCGGTCACCGTTGCCCTGACTCGGCGTCTGTCAAAGCGCGAGTTGTCGTGCACAATATCGAGCCAATCAACCTTCAAGGAGATCATCTGTGGAACCGCTCATTGTCCTCTTGGCCGTTACGTTCGGTCTGCTCCTGATTGGAGCTTTCGGAGTACGCGCGCTGCGTCGCATCCCGACAGCCCTCAGAGGGGGCCTGTCCGCAATGTTCACGCTCACCGGCGTCTCCCATTTCATTGGCATGCGAGAAGAAATGATCGCCATGGTTCCGGACGTGGTGCCGTCACCTGAGATCGCCGTAACGCTCACAGGGGTGGCAGAGTTGGCTGGTGCGATCGGGCTACTCATCCCGCGCCTTGCCTTACCCGCCGCGAGCGGGCTCGCTCTTCTGCTCATCGGCGTGTTCCCCGCGAATGTGGCATTGGCACTGTCCGACCAGCCGCTGCCCTGGTTCGACCAACTATTGTGGCGGGCACTTCTGCAGTTGATTTTCCTCGCTGCCACGACGACCGTGGTGATCGATCGGTACCGAGCCTGGCGCTCGTCCCGCAGGTCCTCCTGAGCTGTCTCAATGGTCTCCGCTGACCCCACAAGATCTGGCCCAATGTCATGGTGATGAATCGACCGGCGCGCTTTGGTGGCCGTCGACGTGGCTTGAAGTCGGACTCGACGGCCCTTGCTGACGCGTTCGCGGACGATCCGTGGGCGGGGTACGTTCTCGGAACCTCGGGCCGCAATCGACAGCGCGCACTGGCACGGCTGATGAGTGTTCCTGTTGCATACGCCGCGTTACATGGACGGCAGGGCAAATGCTGGGCAGCGTTTGAACTGCCCAGGTCAGAGATATTGAGATGACCAAGAGAGCTGCAGCAGGTAGCGCCCAGTGCCATAAGGGGCGAGAGCTATTGGGAACATCCTGCGTGTTCGACATGAGCCCATGCTGTGATCGCTTCCTTGCGAAGGTCGGCATGCTCGACTGTCCTGTATCCCTACCGGATGCGAGGCCGGGCCAGATGCAAGACAAATCACCCGCCGCTCGTTGCTTGAACAGCCGATCTCCCGCGTCTTGTATCCCATGGGTTTCGAGCCAATTAGGTTACGAGACACGTCACGTAGTGACGCTTACCCAGACGTTGGCCCGGGCAATGGTCAGCGGCAGCGGAAGCAGCCCTTCTAAGGAACGGAGGGATCCTTGCCGGTAGTCCGAATCAAGAGATTTCTAACCCGCTCGGACTCTCCGTTACCTCCCGTAGCGGGCAGCCCGAAGGGATCAGGTGGTAGCTGTCGTCGATGAAGGAGGCGGTGGAAAACCCGTACGACGGTTCCCTTGATCGAATGGAACAGTTCGCTCACGTTGCGCATCTGGTGCCCCCTCGTGTGACGCTCGGCTATAGGTGCAGTGTATGAGCAGAGAGGGTGTTACGGTCGGGGCAATACAGATTCTTTCGGGCTTTCGAGGTTCCGAGCTCGAGCGGCTTTCGCACCTCGCGCATCTCGAATCCCATGGGATATGGGGCGCTTCGGTTGCGAGACACCTCTTCCAAGACGTGGCTTAGCGGTACTTGCAGGAAACGTTTCTGGAATCGACCGAGGATGGAATGCCAACGACGCTCCGTAGAGAGTGATGATCGTGCTTCCAAGCCAGACCACCGTCGCGGGCCAATTCGCGTTCTGCACAGTTTGCGGCCCGATCGCGTCGTCAGGAGAGTCGTAGGTGCAATTCACACCGAGGGGCATGAACGTCCGTTCGCCCGTAACCTCTGTGTTCTCGTAGAACGGACCTCCCGATTCCGGAAGGTGTGTCGAGCGCGTGCACTGGACGGCCGGATGTTCTATACCGTCAAGGGTAATTCCGAACAAGAATGCGTTGATGGCAAGCAGGCCGAAAACCGCGAAGACGAGAACCCCCGCGAGGCGCCGAAAGCGTGAAGCCGTCATCCTGCAACCATATGGGGGGCGAACGCCGAAGAAGTTGCCGCCGTCCCAATACTCATGGGATATGAGTCATGTAGGTTGCGAGACACCTTGGCCTTTTCGCGGTTGCCGACTGGTCACCTCGCTCGGCTACGATGGCGCCACAAATGTGGGGAGTCAGTCGGAGTGAGCGGCAATAACGCGGGCGAGTCACGACCGGGAGCAGATACTGCGGTCACGAGAACCGAGGCAAGTGACCTTCTGAACCGAATCGATCTTGATTCGCATCTCGAATCTCAGCTCGACGCGAGACTGGGGTCTGTGGGAATGGCTCGGGAACTTCTTGAACAGCGCCGCGGCGGCGTAGATCGTTCCACGGAGGAGCAAGCTCGAGTCGGACAACTCGAGCGTCATGTTTACGGACCGAACCCGCCACCGGGCGCCGAAAGCGAGCTGAGCCTACTCCTCGCCACTTTCCGTGATCGTGGCTCCGCACTCGACCGCGCGGTCCTTACGCTCGCCGGCGGCTCCAAAATCCGAGACGCTACTCCTCTAGTCGCTCCGCCTCCAGCGCCCAGCGTGGTCGGCCACCGACGGAGATTCCCGCGGTTGCTTCCGGGCGTGCTCGTCGGTGTCAGCGTGATCGCGGTGTGTTCCGTGGCCGGCAACGTCATGCAGGCACTACAGCCACACTCATCCCTCGAAGTGTTCATCCATCCTGCAGCGCTGCCGTCACCGAACAACGCGATGCTGACACTCACAGGGGTCAACACATTCGAACGAGGACCTGTCCGCTATCTCGGCAAGGTTGGGAAGACAGAGTACTTCGCCAGCATGACCAGCGGCTTTGGCGAGACGACGGACTTTACCGACGACAGGATCTGCCTGATCGGAATCTACTCGACGGGCGAGGAAAGCAGTCGGTGGAGCTGCGTAACCCGCGCTGCATTCGACAAGGCCGGTGTGACACTGACACCAAATGAGGAGAGCGGAACAACGTCCACCGCTCAGGCGGCCCCTGTAACAGCCTGGGGCCCAACTGGCGGCCTACGTGAGGTCGTACCGGGTAATCTCAATTCCTGACTGAGAAACCTTCGAGGAGCTCCTTGCGCTGGTCTCATAACCTCACGGATGCGAGACGCACCCTTCGCCGCCATCAGGTCAATGCTCTTTGCCACGTCGACCTGGTTGTCGGAGAGAAGTCAGCGTTTTGAATCCCATGGGATATGAGGCTCTTGGGTTGTGAGACTCCACGGCCGAGATAGACCCGTGTCGTTCGCGGAGCGATTTGCAGCAGAATCGGCGTGGTGGGAGGACGCCTTGACTAGGTTGGTCCCATGCACTTCGCAGACCGTGAACCGATGGACATTCCTCCGCCGCCGACCGTCGACACCGCAGCCGAGATGTTTGGGGCGCCAGTGATCGGCTTTCTTGCCCAGCCCTCCCTTTCCGAACTTGGCGTAGGCACTGTCGGCTCCTCCACAAACGGAGGCCCAGCTACCCCGGAATCGGTGGCTATCAGCTACACCTTGTGGAAGAACCCCATGGATCATGACGATCACGCCAACCTTGCGGACCTTGGAGAGGAGCACTCCCTCGAGCAGGAGCCGAGCAAGCCGCTGCCGGAATGGATGCTGGAATTCCGAAAACTGGCGAGGTACCCATCCCTATGGGAGGCCGTGATGACGACGAGAATCTTCGACACTGAATGGCAAACCCCCGAGTCGGTTCTAGTCGCGCACACAAACCACATTTTGATGAACACCTTCCGCGAGCAACGGGTCGAGGGCGGGTTCCCCGGGAATCTAGATTCGCCCATGACCGAGCGTCACGTCGAGCGCGTGAGCGTTCCGCTAGACGGCGTCAACGCACCCGGCCTGCGCATCGACTCCGATCCACACGTCTACTCGGTAGGAGCAGATCTCGGCGACCGGATAGTGACTGCGGTGGTGGCGCGCGACTACCTCCCGTACATCACTCTCGCCTTCCAGACTCGAAGCGTGACACCACACCCCTAGGCGGCCTGGCCGCGCCGGGAATTTCGGTGCCACGCATTAAGCAGGCTCCTCCTGTCTCGAAATCCTGCCGACGCGAGACAAGTCGCATGCTGGTCGTCGCCTCGGCCGCGTCTCGGATCGCATGGGTTATGCGGCAGGTGGGTTGCGAGACATCACTCGGTCTATGCCGTCGGATGCGGAATTTGTCAAGGTGAATGAGGCCAGCGTGAGTTTAGGCGGCTAGTTTCGGTTCGGTCTCCGCGACTGCGGGTTCGGCGGGTTGGTTGATCCAGGCTGGCCCGGGCA
>NZ_SOHM01000030.1 GCF_004403945.1 Cryobacterium lactosi
CCGCCGAGGCCGACCGCGTCGCCGTCGAGGCCGCCGCCGCGCAGGCCGCCGCCGAAGCCCAGGCCGCTGCCGAGGCGCAGGCCGCCGCCGAAGCCCTTTCCGCCGGCAACACCCCCGCCGGGGCCAAGGCCACCGCCGCGAGCCTGGCCTCCTCCCGCTACGGCTGGGGCGAGTCCCAGTTCTCCTGCCTCGTCCAGCTCTGGCAGAAGGAATCCGAGTGGAAGTACACGGCCTACAACGACAACGGCGGCGCCACCGGCATCCCGCAGGCCCTGCCCGGCAGCAAGATGGCCTCGGCCGGCTCGGACTGGAAGACCAACGCGGCCACCCAGATCGCCTGGGGCCTCGAGTACATCAACGGCTCCTACGGCACCCCGTGCGCCGCCTGGTCACACTCGCAGGCGATGGACTGGTACTAAGCCCGAGGCCGGTCAGGTCCAGTAGTTGTTCTGGTAGAGGAAGACGACGACCCCCACCTCGAGGGCGATCAGCGCATACCCCACCCACAGGGCGGCGTAGGCGAACACCCGTCCGCTCGCCTCGCCGCGGGCGATACGGGCCAGCGTGACGTGGGCCAGCACCACCCCGATCACCGGCAGGATCAGCGCCAGCACGAAGCTGAGTACGGCCAGCGCGCCGGTGGCGTCCGGATCCGGGTCCACCGCTGCCGCCTTCGCGTTCTGGCGGATGCCGAACCGCAGCAGGAAGATCAGCGCGATCGCACCACCCACGATGAGCACGATCGTGATCGGATAGGCGCCCACGTGAAGCCTCCTCTCAGCAGGTTGTGTCGGTTCAGCGTGCCGTGAGCTGGCCGACCACGGTGCCGTCGGCCGCTTGCAGTGTCATCACGCCGGCGCGCACCCTGCCCTGCACGGCCTGGTTCAGCCACTGGTCGACGCCCTCGCAGGCCCTCAGCGTCGTCGCGCCGGGAGTGAGCAGGATCGCCTCGTCGTCGGCCTGCTCCCAGGTGCCGGTGAGCACATTGCAGCCGTCATTGCCGGAGTACCGGCCGTCGGCCTGAATGGACAGGAACGGGGCGGTCGGGGTGTTCGACTCCACCCAGTAGCCGATCGGGCGACCCTGCGGACCGACGGTGCTGTCGGTCGAGCGCACCAGGGTGGTCTCGGTCGAGTCGAACGAGCTGTGGATGACCAGGGTGTCGCCGTCGACCTCCACACTCGTGCCGCGGCTGACCGCCAACGGCAGCTGGGCGCCGTCGCACGCCATCATGGTCTGCGGGCCCGACGTCGTGGTCAGGGTGCCGTCCGCGCTGAGCTCCCAGGTGCCCTGCACCCGGTTGCAGCCGTCCGAGGCGCTCCAGGTGTTGTCCTGCACGAATGACACGTAGGGCTGCTCCGGGCTGTCGAAGGTCTGGTCGATCACCCAGGTGCCCACCAACGCGCCGGGCTGAGCAGTACCAGACGGGGTGGCCGTGTTCGGGGACGCCGTGTTCGGCGTCTGGATGGTGCAGCCGGCCACGGTCAGCAGCGCGAGAGCCGAGAACACCAAGATTCGGGCGGGGGACAAATGTGCCATGCGCGTTACCTCTCGGCCGGTCGGGCGCCGTGCAGCATGCGGTGCAGCTGACCAGACGCGGCGCTCACCGCACCGGCAATCTAATGCAACCTGGCGCCGGAGGCAACGGCGGATTGCCCAGCCGGGGCGCGGATATGTGTCGTGCGCACGGTGATGCCGGTGTAGGTTCACGACGAAACCTGGGAGGAACGATGGTGGATTTTCAGCTCGGTGCCTGGCTGCTGGTGGCGCTGCACGCCCTGCTGGTGCTCATCGCCACCGTCTATGTGTCGGCCAACCGGCGGCCATCCGCGGCCATCGCCTGGGTGCTGGCGATCATCTTCATCCCGTACCTCGGCGTGCTGATCTTCCTGTTGGTGGGCGTCGGGCGGCTGCCGAAGGCTCGCCGTGAGAAACAGCGCGAGGTGAACGAGTTGATCCTGGCCCGCACCGAGGGCCTTGACCAGGTCAGCCACCGCGACGAGTGGCCCGCCTGGCTGGGGTCGGCGGTGCGGCTGAACCGCAACCTCGGCGCGCTGCCGATGGTGGGCGGCAACCGGGTGGAGCTGCTGCCGGATTACGAGGACTCCATCATGCGAATGGTTCAGGCCGTCGACGAGGCCACCGAATTCGTGCACGTGCAGTTCTACATCCTGGTGCTCGACAGCGTCACCCAGCCGTTCTTCGATGCCCTGGCCCGGGCGGTCCAACGCGGCGTGCAGGTCAAGGTACTCTCTGACTACCTTGCCTGCCTGATGCTGCCGCGCCGCAAGGAAACCCTCGCGGCGCTGGCCGACATGGGCGCCGAGTGGCACGCGCTGCTGCCGCTGCGATTCTGGAAGGGCCAGTGGCGCCGGCCGGATATGCGCAACCACCGCAAACTTCTTGTCGTCGACGGGCGGCTGGGTTTCAGTGGCTCGCAGAACATGATCGACGCCACCTACCTCAAGCCAGGCAACCTCAAACGCGGGCTGCGCTGGCACGAGCTGATGATGCGCATCGAGGGGCCGGCGGTGCGTGAGCTGAACGCGGTGTTCCTGGCCGACTGGTACAGCGAAACGAATGAGGTGCTGCCCTTCGACACGTCGCCGATCGTGCTCGATCCGGCGCCGGACCTACTCGACGCCCAGGTGCTGCCGAGCGGGCCGAGCTTCGAGAATGACAACAATCTCAAGCTCTACGCCATGCTCATCCAGAAGGCCGAGCGCCGGGTCAGCATCACCAGCCCCTACTTCGTGCCGGAGGAATCGACGATGCTGGCCATCGTCACGGCGGCGTCGCGCGGTGTGGAGGTGGAACTGTTCGCCTCGCACATCGGCGACCAGGCGCTCGTCTACCACGCGCAGCGGTCGTACTACGAGGAACTGCTGCGGGCCGGGGTGTCGATCTACCTCTATGCCGAGCCCACGGTCCTGCACGCGAAGCACTTCACCATCGACGATGACGTGTCGGTGGTGGGGTCGAGCAATATGGACATCCGCTCGTTCAGCCTGAACATGGAGGTGTCGGTACTCGTGCACGGGGCCGATTTTGTGCGGCGGATGCGCGAGGTGCAGGACGGCTACCGGGCCAACAGCAGCAAGGTGGAACTGGCCGACTGGCTCGGCCGCCCCGCCGGCGCCAAGGTGTTCGACAACCTGGCCCGGCTGACCTCGTCACTGCAATAGCCGGAACGGGAGGTGCGCGGGTGAACGAGTGGGGCCAGCTGTTGCCACTGGCGTTGACCATTGCGCTCAGCCCGCTGCCGTTGGCCGGACTGCTGCTGATGCTGCTCGCGCCAGACGGGTTCAAGGCGGCCGCGGGGTTCAGCATCGGCTGGTTCGTCGGGGTGTTGTTCTCTGCGACGCTGCTCGCGCTGTTGTCGTCGCTGTTGCCGCACGACAGGTCGGCCGGCAGCCGCGCGCTGCAGGTGGTGGTGCCGCTGGTGCTCGGCATCGTCCTGATCGTTCTGGGCCTGGTGCAGTGGCACGACCGGCCGCAACGCGGTGTGGAGGTGCCGCTGCCGCGCTGGTTGAACGCCCTCGACCGGCTGACCCCGGCGCGGGCGACCATCATCGGGGTCGGCTACGCCGCCTTCAGGCCGAAGAACCTGGTGATGGCCGCCGCTGCCGGGGTGGTGATCCTGGGCGCGCACACCGACCCGACCGGCATCCTGATCTCGGTGGCGGTCTTCACCGCGCTGGCCTCGATCACCATGCTCGGCCCGGTGCTGGCCTACGCGTTCGGCGGCCCTGCTGTACGGGTGCGGCTGGTGGGGCTGCGCGGTTGGCTGGTGCGCAACATGTCGCTGATCACGGTCATCACGGTGCTGCTTCTCGGGGTGTTCCTGGTGCTGACCGGTCTCGCCCAGCTGGCCGGGCAACTTCTGGGCTGAGCAACTCCGGCAGAATTGCAGGAGTTGCGCCCCCCCCACCCCACATGGAGAGAACCGATGGCCACGAACGACCAGAACAGCCGCCTCGCCACCCGCCGCACTGCCGCCGGCGAGTTCATCGAACGTCTGGAGCGCCCGGCGTCGGCGATCGAGTTGGGCCTGGAGCCGCATCCGGAAGGCGGCTGGTACCGGCGCACCTGGACCTCGCCCGTGGCCGTGACGCTCACGGATGCCGACGGCTCAGAGCGGGTGCGTCCGGCGGCCACGCTCATCCACTTTCTGTTGCCGGCCGGGGAGTTCTCGGCCTGGCACCGGGTGGCCTCCAGCGAGATCTGGATCTGGAACGGCCAGGGTGCGGTGCAGCTCGAACTCGGCGGCGACGGCGACGAACCCGACACGGAGACCAGCCCTGTTGTCGGCGGCCGGCTGCTGCGCGGCGAACGCAGCCAGGTGATCATCCCGCCGGATGTCTGGCAGCGCACGGTGCCGAGCGACGAGGACGCCCTGGTGAGCTGCCTGGTGTCACCCGGCTTCGACTTCGCCGACTTCTCGATGGAGTGACGGCGTCTCGCCCCGCTGGGCACGGTTGCCGGTCTGCCGGGCGGTGCGGTTGCGCACGACTCGCAGCACAACGGCGTCGATGAGCACGCCCAGCAGCAGGGCCGCGGCCACCGCCAGCAGTGCACCGAGAAGCGGGTTGCTCTGCAGCCAGGCGCCGGCGAGCACGCCGACCAGCACGGAGGCGGTGGCCCAGGCGAGCCCGCTGAGCGCGGCCAGCGGCAGGAACCGGCGGATCGGGAAGCCTGTTGCCCCTGCGGTCATGTTGACCGCAACCCGGCCGACGGGGATGTATCTCGCGGTGAGCAGCAGGGATGCCGGGCGGTTGAGCAGGGCAGTGCGGGCCTTGTCGGCGATTCGCGCCACCGCGGGGCGACGCTGCCAGCCGAACCTGGTCAGGCCGATGCGCCGGCCGATCAGGTAGGCGATGCTGTCGCCGAGCACGGCGCCCGCCGTGACCACCCCGATGAGCCAACCCAGATTCGGCGCCCCGGCCGAGATGGCCAGGGCGCCGAGAGCTACGACAACGGTCTCGCTCGGAAGCGGCGGGAAGAACCCGTCCACGACCACCAGGGCGAACACGACGGGGTAGACCCAGGCCGACCCGGCGAGGGCAAGGACGAGGGCGTTGAGGGCGTCGACGGCAGGCATAATCCCACGGTAGGGAGCGCCCCGATGCGCCCGCGTCGATCTGAGGGACGATTCCCCACGCCGATGGGATGATTCCTGCCGGGCCACCGATCTGTGGCCCTGCCAGGGCTCAAACGCCCGTTTGGACCCGGATCCAGAGCGGATCACCCCCGGACGGGGAAGGTTGTGTCACCGCGGGCGGCGAAATGACCGTAACTTAGATAGGTAGGCACACGTCCGTCGAACCCGACGCGGCCGAGCCTGCGCACACGAAGGGTTGAGTAGTGAACGAGGAATGCATCCACGGACTGGACGGGGAGCTGTGCGCCCTGTGTTTCCCACCCGCCGCCCCCGTCGCACCGACCGTGCCCGCTGCCCGCGCCCCGCGTGCCAGCCGAGCACGCACACCCGAGGCGCCGACGGCGCTGCGCACCATCGTCGCCCCGATCACCACGGGCACCGCCAAGACCAAGCGCAACGACGACAATGTCGGCGAGCAGCGCATCTACCACCTCACCCACATCCGCAACCTGCCCGGCATCCTGGCCACCGGCCGGCTGCTGGCCGACAGTAGCGACGACTGGGCCGACCGTCCCGTCGTCGACATCTCGTCATCCGCGAACCGCGACGCCCGCCGCGATGCCCGCGTCGCCGGCGCCGACAGCCTCGCCGTCGCCGACCACGTGCCCTTCTTCCTCTCGCCCAACGCCCTGGTCTGGGAGAACATCCGCGCGCAGTCGCTCGACCCGCGCCTCTCCGACGACGCCCACGACGCCGCCGCGTTCGACTTCGTGATCCTGGTCTCCACCGTCAAGAAGGTTCTCGACGCACAGGTCGCCGCCGCGGCCGACCCGTCCGCCAGCCACTTCACCGTGACCGATGGCGACGCCGCGTTCGCCGCCACCCGGTTCGGCGCCACGGCCGACACGGCCGACCGGATGCTGCGCGTGCTCCGCGCCGACCTCGACTCCGACACCATCCTCAAGGCCGAGCTGCTCGTGCCCGGCGAGGTGCCGTTCGGCCTGATCACCCTGATCGGCGTCGCCAACGACCGGGTGCGGGATGCCGTCAAGCCGATCCTCGCGGCCGCCAGCCACAAGCCCAAGGTCGCCGTCTACCCGCCGTGGTTCCACCCGACCGACGAGGACTAACCCGCGTGGGACGTTTATCGGGAAAAAGGGCGGAAATTAGGACTCTCGGTCTGATTCCGTCCTAGGGAAGTCACTTTTTCCCGATTACACGACGCCCAGGGGCAGCTGCTCGCCGGCGGGGAGCTCCACGCGCAGGTCGTCACCCGGGGCCACCTCGCCGCTGACCAGCACGATGCCCATGATGCCGGCCTTCCGCACGATGCGGCCCGCCGCATCCGTGTGCTTGAGCGCGCCCTTGAGGCCGGACTGGAACTTGTCGATCATCGAGCAGGGGTCCCGCATGCCGGTGACCTCCACAACGGCCTCGGCGCCGAGGTGCAGCCGGGTGCCGAGCGGCAGCGCCAGTAGGTCGATGCCGGTGGTTGTGATGTTCTCGCCGAGTTGACCGGGGGAGACGTCGAACCCCTCGGCCGCGAGCTCGGTCAGCAACTCCGAGCGCAGCAGGTGCACCTGGGTGAGATTGGCCCTGGCCGGATCGGTGCGGATCAGGTAGCGGTGCTGGGTGGTGGCCCCGGCGTGGGAGTCGCCCTCGACGCCGTGCCCGGCCACCAGGCGGATGCCGGCCACCACCGGCTTGCTGAACCGGTGCTTGTCGTCCCGGCTCACGGCCGCAATCATGCCTGTCTGCTGCTCGCTCATGCCGCCATCCTTGCAGATCGGCGCGCTACCGTGCGGCCTCGATAGTGACGGAGCCGTTGGTGGTCTGCGCGGTGATGGCGCGACGCGAGGTGCTGTCGGACGGGACGGTGTCGTCGGTCACGGAGCCGTTTGTGGTCTGCGCGGTGACCCGGTAGGTCACCCCGTCCACGGGCACCCGAACGGTGATCTGCCCGTTGGTGCTGCCGGCGTCGACCACCTCCGGCGCATCCGCGAACTCCAGGGTGACGGACCCGTTGGTGGTCGACGCGGCCACGGACTTGGAGACGGCCTCGGTCACCCGGATAGCGCCGTTGGTGGTCTGCAGGTCCACCCGTCCCACCGTGCCGACGGTCTCGATGACGCCGTTGGTCGTGCTCAGGGTGACCCGGCCGGTGAGCCCGGATGCCGTGATGCGGCCGTTCTCGCCGACCGCGGTGACCGGCAGTGCCCGGGGCAGTTGCACGGTGACGGTGACGGAGCAGCGGGAGAAGAACTGGGACCGGCAACCGCCGCGCACCTCGGTGACGCCGCCGTCGGTGCGAGCGGAGAGGGTGGGCTCGTTACCGAAGTACGACCCGGTCATGCGCACGTGCACCTGGTCGTCGGTGCTCGCGGCCAGCACGATCTCGGCGTTTCGCATCTCCACGCTCAGGCTGGTGCCCGGCGCGAGGTCCGCGCTCCGATCCACCGAACCGCTCCGTCCCCACAACGCGAAAGCGAAGGCCGTGATGAGCAGGAGCAGCCCGACGATCGGGATGAATATGTACAGCAGGATGCGCCACAGGGGAGTCGGGCGCTTCCCTGCCGGTGCCGCCGGTGATGGTGGTGACGGTGGTGACGGCGCTGACGGCGCTGACGGCGCTGAGGCATCGGTCATGGCAGGAGCTCCCCAGTTAGCGGCCGGTCAACGGCGCCGGGCACGCCAGAGCGTGCCGCGAGGCATCCGTGCTGGGGACGGTAGCAGGGTTTCGGTCGCCCCGATACGGCGGGGCCGCGCCGGGTCAGCTCTTGGTGATGTCCCTGTTGCGGTAGCGCAGCACGCGGGCGCGCACCGAGAAGATGCCGCCAAGCACAAGCGCCCCGATGGCCAGGGGCAGCAGCGTTGACAGCATCTCATTGCCGGTGGCGGCGTTGAGGATCAGGAGGGCCAGGGCGAGGCCGCTGCACGCGAAAGCGGCAACTGTATACGTGGTGAACGTCCAGGGTTTCACGGGGTGAGCATCCAATCTGTGGCGGTCGGCGTTCGGGCGCCGGTCCGAGACCAACGGTACCAGCGCGCTCCCAGCAGACCCGGAATACTCGCAGGGCCTGTCGAGTGCGGGCGGCGCCGATGCTGCTTTCGTCACCCAGCGAACGTAGGCTTGATGTCTACCGTCGATTCATAGATAGGTCTGACGTGAAGGTCATCAGCTACAACTTGCGCAAGAACCGTGCCAGCGGGGAACTCATCGCCCTGGCGGAGCAATACGACCCCGACCTGCTGTGCCTGCAGGAGTGCGACACGCTCGACCTGCCGGCCGAGGTCGGCCTGTTGCACCTGGCGGATTCCACCACCCGCAACCGGCTGGGGCTGGCGGTGTACTACCGGCGGGACCGGTTCACCGCGCAGAAGACCCAGACCTTTGCGCTCAAGAAGTCGCTGCACGACCTGGTGCTCACGCCGGCGCACGAACGGCTGATCGGCACCCGCCTGTTCGACATGGCCGCGCAGCGGGAACTGGTGGTGGCCTCGTTCCACGCCGCGCCCCTGACGGCGCTCAACTCGCTGCGGCGCAACCAGATCCGGTCGGCGCACGAGGAACTCGCCGTGCTGGGCCCGAACCTGCCCACGCTGATGGTGGGGGACTACAACTACCCGATCTTCAAGAAGCACCTCAGCAACGAGGTCAGGGAGTCCGGCTACGACCTCACGCTGAGCGACAGCCGCACCTACACCCGGTACAAATTCTTCCGCGGCCACTTCGACCTGGCCACCTCGGTGGGCCTCACCATCGACAACGTCGAGACGCTGCCGCGCGGCACCTCCGACCACATGCCGATCCTGGTCACCTCGTCCTACGGCACCGTCCCGGCCGCTCCCGCGGTGACCGTCGCTGCCCCGGTCGACGGAGAGTTCTCGATCTAGCGGCACCTGCCGTTCCCCGCGGAACCGCCACCCGGCCGATCCGCTCCAGCACTGCCACAGACCCGTGGCGCGGTCCGACCTGCCCACGGGTCTAGAGTCAGGCATATCCAATGCGAAGGAGCCCCATGGCCGGTTCTGGCTTCGCTGTGATCGATTTCGAAACCACGGGTCTTTTTCCCGCCCATAACGACAGGGTCATCGAGCTGGCCGTGGTGCACGTCTCCGACCGGGGACGGATCGAAGGCCGCTGGGAAACGCTGGTGAACCCGCGCCGGGACCTCGGCCGGCAGGACATCCACGGCATCCGCGCCGCCGACGTGCTGGACGCGCCCTCCTTCACCGAGATCGCCCCGCAGCTCATCGACCTGCTGCGCGGCCGGGTCGTCGTGGCGCACAACGCGAGTTTCGACATCCGCTTTCTGCTGGCCGAACTGAGCCGGGCCGGCCATACCCCGCCCGCCGAGGTCGTGAGCCTGTGCACGATGCAGCTGGCCCGCGACTTCCTGCCCGGCGCCGGGCGTTCCCTCGCCGACTGCTGCGCGGCCCTCGACATCGATCCGGGCGGCGCCCATCGTGCCTCGGTCGACGCGTTCGCCACCGCGCAGCTGCTCGCCGCGTACATCGAGGCGGCGGATGCGCCGGAGTTCTGGTTCGCCCACCTCGATGCGGCCGCCGTGTCGCGGTGGCCTACCGTTGAGGCCTCGTCGGTGCTGTGGTGCGCCCGTACGGTCTCGTCGCACCCGATGACCGCGGACTCGTTCCTCGAACGCATCACCACCCGGCTGCCGGATGTGGCGGGCCCGGCCGAATACGTGGACTATCTGGCCCTGCTCGACCGCTGCCTGCTCGACCGGGCGCTCTCGGTGCACGAGGCCCAGTCGCTGGTGCGCCTGGCCGCCGACCTCGGCTTGGGCCGGGCCACCTGCGAGTCGCTGCACCGGCAGTACTACGCGGCGCTGACCGCACTCGCCTGGTCGGACGGCATCCTCACCGGCGCTGAACTGGCCGACCTCGTGAGCGTGGGCATGCTCCTCGCGCTTCCCACCGACACCATCGCGGCATCCCTCGACGAGACCCGGCAGCAGACGCCGGCGCTGGCCACCGCGGTTTCGGCCGGTGCGGGCTTCGCGCTAGTGGCCGGCGACCTGGTCGTACTGACCGGGGAGATGAGCCGCACCCGCAGCGACCTGGAGCGGGAGCTCCGTGACCTCGGCCTGGTGCCCTGGCGCGCGGTGACCAAGAAGGTCAAGCTGCTCGTCGCCGCAGACCCCGACTCGCTCTCCGGCAAGGCCCGCAAGGCCCGCGACTACGGCATCCCCATCGTCGACGAGGCCACCCTCGCCCGGCTGGCCGGCGCACGCTTCGCCGGAGCCTGAGCGCCGGGCATTTCTCAGGACACCGGAATCCCGAGCCGCGGAGAGGTCAGCCGCGCACCCGCAGCAGATTCGAACGCTCGGGATGCTTGGCGAACCATCTGGCCACGTACCAGCAGTCCGGCGACACGGCGCGGGTGCCGGTGACCTCGACGTCGTCCATCGCGAACCGCACGACCTGCCCGGCCAGGCCCTGGCCTCGGCGGTGGGGATCGGTGAATGTGTGGTTGAACGACACAGTGTCGCCCCGCACGAGGTAGTCGGCCAGGGCCGCGAGCTCGCCGTCGATGTAAAGGGCGTAGCGGGAGGCATCCGGTTCGTGGACGAGGACTGTGGTCACTGGTTAAGCGTAGACCGCCGCCCGGGCTGCGGGGAGCGGGCCGGTGTCGGAGGTCTCCGGTAACCTGACGACATCCCAGCAGGTGGAGGCGCCTTCGTGTTCTTGCTCGATTCGACAGCACAGCCGGCAGCACAGCCGTCGGCACAAACGACGGTGATCTTCAGTGCCAGCGACCTCGGTGCCGCCGCGGGCTGCGAGTGGGCCGTCATGCGTAAGCTCGACGGCAAGCTGGGCCGGATCGACACCGTGCCCGACGAAGGCGACGCCATGCTGCGCCGGGCCGGCGCCCTGGGCGACGAACACGAGCTGCGCTATCTGGAACGACTGCGGCAGAACCGCGACGTGGTCGAGTTCGCCCGTCCGTCGATGCGCGAGCTGCCGGCGGCGGCGGCCGCCACGGCCGAGGCCTTCAGGGCCGGGGCCGATGTGCTCTTCCAGGCCACCTTCTTCGATGGCCGTTTTGTCGGGTTCGCCGACTTCATCATGCGCACCGAGCGCGGCGCGTACGAGGTCTATGACACCAAACTGGCCCGTTCCGCGAAGATCACCGCGCTGTTGCAGGTGGCCGCGTACAGCGACCAACTCGACCGGCTCGGCATCCGCACCGGCGAGCACGTGCACCTGTTGCTCGGCGACGGCCGCACCAGCACACACAGGCTCCGCGACATCCTGCCGGTCTACCGCAAGCGCCGCGCCCGGCTCGAGCGCCTCATCGACGAACGCGTCGCCGACCCGCAGCCCACCCCGTGGGGTGACCCGCGGTACACCGCCTGCGGGCGCTGCGCGGCCTGTTCCGTGGAGGTCGAGGCCCACCGCGATGTGCTGCTCGTCGCCGGCATGCGGCTCACCCAGCGTCGGCACCTGCTGGAGGCCGGCCTGACCACCATCGAGGCGCTCGCGGCGAGCACCGGCCCGGTCGACGGGCTCGTGGATGCCACGACCGACGCCCTCCGCGCCCAGGCCCGGCTGCAGCTGCAGTCCCGCCAGCTCGCCACCGGGCAGCCCGGCCACACCGACGCCCCCGCCTTCGAGGTCTACAACCCGGTGGCTCTCGGCGCCCTGCCCGAGCCCGACGCCGGTGACATCTTCTTCGACTTCGAGGGCGACCCGCTCTACAGCGAGACGGCCGCCGGCACCGACAGCCCCGAGTGGGGCCTGGACTACCTCTTCGGCCTTATCGAGACCGACGGCACCTTCCGTCCGTTCTGGGCGCACGACTACGCCGAGGAGCGCCAGGCCCTGATCGACTTCCTGGCCTACGTCGCCCAGCGCCGCGCCCGGTACCCGAACCTGCACATCTACCACTACGCGGCGTACGAGCGCACCCACCTGCTCTCGTTGGCCGCGCGGCACGGTGTGGGTGAAGACGCCGTCGACGATCTGCTTCGCGACAACGTTCTGGTTGACCTGTATCCGGTGGTCAAGAAGAGCCTGCGGGTGGGTTCCCGCAGCTACTCGATCAAGAAACTCGAACCGCTCTATATGGGCGACGACCACCGCGAGGGCGTCGACAACGCTGCCGATTCCATCACCGAGTACGCCGATTCCCGCGACCTGTTCAGGGCCGGGCAGACGGATGCCGCCCAGGCCAAGCTGGACGCCATTGCCGACTACAACGAATACGACTGCCTCTCCACCCTGCGCCTGCGCGACTGGCTGCTGGCCCGCGCTGACGAGGCCGGCATCCCACGAGCGGCATCCCGCGACCTCGAGCTCGCCATCCCGGTGCGGGAGCCCAGCCCGGTCTACCTGGCCCTCGCCGCCCAGGTGGCGGATGCCCCGGCCGGCGACCGCACGGCGGACCAGACCGCGATCGCCCTGGCCTCCGCCGCCATCGACTACCACCGCCGGGAGGGCAAGAAGTTCTGGCAGGAGCACTTCGACCGGCTGCGGAACCCCGTCGACGAATGGTCGGCCACCCGCGACGTTCTGATCGTGACGGCCGTCACCGTCGACCGCGACTGGGCCCTGGCGGGTCGGGACCGCAACCTGTCCAGGGTGCTGCGCATCGAGGGGGAGCCGGCGCCGGGCAGCTCGCTCAAGCTCGGCCAGAAACCGTTCCTGCTCTACGACGCGCCCTACCCGCCGCTCGGTGTGACCGGCGAGCCCGGCTCCCGGGTGGCCCACGAACGCACCGAGATCACCGGCCTGGTCGACGAGGTCACCGGCGAGGAGGTGCTCTACGTCACCGAGAAGCTCGGCCGCGGCGTCGATGCCTACGACCAGCTGCCCATGGCGCTGGCCCCGGCCACCCCGCCACCACCGGGCACCCAGGTGCCCGCGATCGCCGAGTGGGGCCAGCGGGTGCTCGACACATTGCCGGCCATGCTGCCGGATGCGGCGCTGGACATTTTGCGGCGGGTGGCGCCACGTGGGGTCCTGAGCTCGACCAGCGGGGGCGACATCACCACGGCCATCCGGGACAGCCTGCTCGGCATCGACAGGTCCTATCTGGCGGTGCAGGGCCCGCCTGGCACCGGCAAAACCTACACGGGCTCCCGCGTGATCGCCGAGCTGGTGCGTGACCACGGCTGGAAGATCGGGGTTGTCGCCCAATCGCACGCCACCGTGGAGAACATGCTCAGCGCCGTGCTCAAGGCCGGACTCGGCTCAGAGCGCGTGGGCAAGAAGGCCAAGGCGGGGGAGGAGCCGCGGGAGAACGGCTGGACTGCGTTGGCGCCCAACCGGTTCGCCGAGTTCACCGGCCAGGCCGGCGGGTTCGTGCTCGGCGGCACCGCCTGGGACTTCAGCAACGCCGCCCGCATCGAACCGGGCTCGCTCGATCTGCTCGTGATCGACGAGGCCGGCCAGTTCTCACTGGCCAGCACCATCGCCTCCGCCGTCGCGGCCCGGCGCCTGCTGCTGCTCGGCGACCCGCAGCAGCTGCCGCAGGTGAGCCAGGGCTCCCACCCCGAGCCCGTGGACGTCTCGGCGCTCGGCTGGCTCACCGATGGGCACGATGTGCTCCCGCCCGAGTTCGGCTACTTCCTCGCGAAGAGCTGGCGGATGCACCCTGCGGTGTGTGCGCCGGTGTCCAGGCTCTCCTACGAGGGCAAGCTTGAATCCCAGGCCGCTGACCGGCACCTGGACGGCATCATTCCTGGCCTGCATCCGCTGCCCGTGCCGCACACGTTCAACTCCACCTCGTCGCCCGAGGAGGCCGAGGCCGTGGCCGGTCTGATCGGCTCGCTGCTCGGTCGCAGCTGGACCGTGAACGGCGCGAGCACCCCGCTCGGCCAGCAGGATCTCATCGTCGTCGCCCCGTACAACGCGCAGGTCGAGGTGATTCGGCAGCGACTGGCCCTGGGCGGCTGGCACGACGTGTCGGTCGGCACCGTCGACAAGTTCCAGGGGCGGGAGGCGGCCGTGGCCATCGTGTCGCTGGCGGCGTCCAGCGCGGAGGAGGTTCCGCGCGGGCTGGAGTTCCTGCTGCTGGCGAACCGGCTCAACGTGGCCATCTCCCGCGCCCAGTGGGCGGCCTACCTGCTCTACTCGCCCGCACTCACGGATGCCCTGCCGCACAACGCTGGCACGCTCGCGCAGCTGAGCGCGTTCATCGAACTCGTCGAGGGCTGACCCGGCACGACGGCCGTCGGCTCAGGCTCCCTTCGGGACCCCGGGGTTGAGGCGATTGGTGGGGTCGAGCTTCATCAGCAGCTGGTTCGAGATGGCGTCCAGCTGGGCCACCTGTTCGTCGGTGAGGGGGTCGATCACGTTCTCCCGCACGGTGCGCACGTGCCCGGGCGCGGCGGCCTGCACCACGGCCCAGCCCGCCTCGGTGAGGGAGGCGTTGGTGGCTCGGCGGTCGCTCGGGCACGGGGTGCGTTGCACTAGGCCACGGTCCTCGAGGCGGCGCACCACATGCGACAGTCTCGGCAGGCTGGAATTCGTCATCGACGACAGCCCGGTCATCCGCAGGGTGCGGTCGGGCGCCTCGGAGAGCATGGCGAGCACGTAGTACTCGAAGTGGCTCAGCGCGGAGTCGCGCTGCAGCTGGGAGTCCAGCAGCCCGGGCACCAGTTCCACCACGGCGACAAAACGCAGCCACGCGTGCATCTGGGCCGGATTGAGTCCCTGCACGGCGGGCGTTTCGTTCGTGTCCATGGGCACAGCTTATCAAGCCAGGCCGAGTTTGGTTGACGCGACAAGTAAAAGGCGGTACATTACTTGTATCAACAACTAATCATCCGCCGGAAGGCGAGAGGGAGTACGTCATGACGAGCATCAGCATCATCGGGGCCGGCAACATGGGAACCGCCATCGCGGCGATCGCGGCCAAGGGCGGCGCCTCAGTTCAGCTGCTGGCGCAGGATGCCGAGAAGACCAGGACCGCGGCCACCCAGGCGGGCGCATCCGTCGTCGCCGGAGTCGTGGGCGACGCCCTCACCGGCGAGATCGTTGTTCTCGCGCTGCCGTACCCGGCTGTCGCCGGAGTCCTCGCGCAGTACCAGGGCCGGCTCGACGGCAAGATCCTCGTCGACATCACCAACCCGCTCGACTTCGCCACCTTCGACTCGCTCGTGGTGCCGGCCGACGGCTCCGCCGCGCAGGTCATCGCCGAGGCCGTCCCCGGCGCCCGCGTGCTGAAGGCGTTCAACACCACCTTCGCGGCCACCCTGGCCACCGGCGGCGTCAACGGCGTCGCGCCCACCACGGTGCTGGTCGCCGGCGACGACACCGACGCCAAGAACGCCCTCATCGGCCTGCTGGTCGCCGGTGGCGTGCTGGCCCTGGACGCCGGTGCCCTCAAGCGCGCCCGCGAGCTCGAGGCGCTCGGCTTCCTGCAGCTCACCCTCGCCGCCGCAGGCGCCACGGGCTGGACCGGTGGTTTCGCCCTGGTCAAGTAACCACCCCCGCGAACTGTGAGAAAAGCCCCGAAAATCCGCGATTTTTGGGGCTTTTCTCACGGTTCGCGGGCCCTATTCGAGTAAGGCGCGGATGTCGTCGGCGGTGAGAGTCTTCGCGAAGACGGCCTCGTCGTCGAGGACCGCCTCGACCAGCTTGGCCTTGGACTCCTTCAGGGCCATCACCTTCTCCTCGATCGTGTCGGCGGCAACGAGCCTGTAGACCATCACATTGCGGGTCTGGCCGATGCGGTGCGTGCGGTCGATGGCCTGGCTCTCGCTGGCCGGGTTCCACCACGGGTCGAGCAGGAACACGTAGTCGGCCTCGGTGAGGTTCAGGCCGAAGCCGCCGGCCTTGAGGCTGATCAGGAACACCGGGGCATCCCCGGTCTTGAACTCGTCGATGACGCCCGGGCGGTCGGTGGTCGAGCCGTCCAGGTAGCTGTACCGCACGCCGCGTGCGTCCAGTCGCGCGGCGGCCAGGGCCAGGTAGGACGTGAACTGGCTGAAGATCAGCGCACGGTGGCCCTCGGCGACCACCTCGTCGAGTTGCTCGAACAGCGCGTCGAGCTTGCTCGAGGGCACGCCCGCATACTGGTCGTCGACCAGCGACGCGTCCAAGCTCAGCATCCGCAACAGTGTGATCGACCTGAACACGATGAACCGATTGGCCTCCAGATCGTCCATCAGTCCCAGCAGCTTCTGCCGCTCCCGCTGCAGGAAGGTGTCGTAGATCTCGCGGTGCTCGGGATCGAGGTCGATGCGCAGCACCTGCTCCTGCTTGGCCGGCAGGTCGCGGGCCACGACATCCTTGGTGCGCCGCAGCATCAGCGGGCGGATGCGCCGCCGCAGCCGACCGATCAGCTCCGCCTGGGAACGCACCCCGCGCTCGGCCGGGCGCAGGTACTCCTCGGTGAACCGTCGGGCCGAGGGGAACAGGCCGGGGGCCACGATGGAGAACAGCGCCCACAGCTCGAGCAGGTTGTTCTCCACCGGAGTGCCGGTCACCGCCAACGTGAACGGTACGTCGATGTAGACGGCCGAGCGGTACACCTGCGAGGTGCGGTTCTTCACGAACTGGGCCTCGTCCAGGATCAGACCCGCCCAGCCGTGCGCCTGGTAGGCGTCGAAGTCGAGGCGGAACAGCGCGTAGGAGGTGACGAGCACATCGACGTTCCGCGCCTGGTCGGCCAGGGGACGCCCGCTGGTGGCCTGGGTGCTGGTGACGGAGCCGACCCGCAACCCCGGCGTGAACTTCGCCGCTTCGGCCAGCCAATTGGCCACCACGGAGGTGGGCGCGACGACCAGGAACGGCCGTGCGGGCGCCACGGGATCGGCCGGGTGCTGCACGGCGTGACTGAGCAGGGCCAGCACCTGCAGGGTCTTGCCCAGGCCCATGTCGTCGGCGAGGATGCCGCCCAGGCCGTGCTCCCAGAGGAACACCAGCCATTCGTAACCGGCGCGCTGGTACGGGCGCAGGGTGGCGTTCAGGCCGGCCGGCAGCGGGGTGGCCCGGGGCAGGGCCGCGACACCCTCGGCGTTTGCCTGGCCGCGCTCGAGCTGCAGCAGCCCGCCCACCGCAGCCCGCCACGACACGGCCTGCTCGGTCTCGTCGGCGAGGTCCTCGAAGTCCGACCACAGGCTGGCCTGGTGCCGGTTGATGCGCAGCCCGGTCTCCCACTCCGACAGCGCCCTGGCTTCCTCGATGAGTTCCCGCAGCCGGTCGAAAACCGGCTGGGTGAGCGAGAGGTAGCTGTTGTCCACCAGCAGCAGCTTCTTCCGGCCCTTCGCGAGGGCCGTGAAGATCGGGTTGAACGGGATGCTGCGGCCGTCGATCCGCACGATCACGCCGAGGTCGAACCAGTCGCGCTTCTCGGTCTCCACCGTCGTCACGATCAGTTGCGGGGTGGCGGTGAGCTCGCGGTAGTCCGGCTTCTCGCCGACCAGCTGCACCCACACCCCCGCGATCGTCTCGAGCCGGGGCAGGGTCTTGTCGGTGTATTCCGCGGCGGGGAGGCCGGTGAGGGTCACGGCCGGCGCGGCGGGGTCTGCCGGTGCCGAGAGGTCGGGCAGGGCGGTGTTCAGCCGGTGCAGCACATCGTCTTCGGCCTCGTCGTCGCGGTCGCCCTGCCACTGCCAGTCCAGCCGCACCGCCTGCTTGGGTTGGAAGCTCACGGTATGTACGAGCACCGGCGGCGGTGGCGGCGGGAACTGGATGGAGGCATCCGCGCTCTCGATCGGCAGGCTGCGGCGCAGGGCCGGGTAGTACGCGCGCAGGAACTCGTCGACCTCACCGGCCGGCACCACCAGGTCGGGTGTGGCCGGCGTACGGCCACCGGGACTGCCGAGCAGGCGGCGCTGTTCGGTGCTGAGTGGCTCGATGCTCGGGGCCAGCACGATGGCGGCGTCGGCGCCGAGCCGGTAGGCGTAGACGCCGTGGTCGCCGAGAGCGCCGGCGGCATCGACCGGATGCCCCTGCCCGTCGATGCTGAGCACCGGGGAGAGGGTGAGGGCCTCGGCAGTCCGCACGGCATCCAGCGCCACGGTCGCCGTGCCCGCCACGGTCACGGCGGCGTCCTTGTGGCTGCCGACCAGGGCGATGCCCAGACGGTTCGCCTCAGTGAGCAGATGCCAGAGCAGCGGGCTCTCGAACTCATCGAGGTAGAGCCACTCGGTGTCCTGGCCGTTGTATACCGGCCGATCCACCCTGTGCAGCGGCACGAACTGGCAGAACCAGCGGTGCTGTTCAACGTTGAGGCCCAGCCGATTGAGCTGGTAGCCCACGTTGCTCCAGGTGATCGTGGACTTCACCCACTTACCGGAGTCGCTCAGGATCACCGGGCGCACGCCGAGCCTGATGGCACCGGCCCCGGCCCGGCTCGCCGAGGCGCGCACGGCGGTGGCGCCGCGCCAGCGATCGTTGCTGCGCGGGGTCTGCTCGCGCAGTTCGAAGAGCAGGCCCATGGCCGTGCGGGCGTCGTCCGGCCCGGCGATGGCCGGCAGCGTCTGATCCGCCGGGGCGTCGCCGGTGAGAGCCTCAACGGCCGACTTCCAGTCGGGCGGGACGGTGGGCGGCATGGCTCAATGTTCTCACGCACCCGCCGACAGCCGGGCCGGGACCGGCGCCGGGGGGCCGCTCAGGCGAGCGGGAACACGATGCGGGTCTGCCAGGTCGCGGGGTCCGGATCGGAGTCGGGGCCGGTGAGGTATTCCTCCCACATATCCGCCCCCGTTGTGAGGTCCTGCTCCTGGAGCCAGGCCGCGATCTGGTCGTAGGTGCGGGTCATCCCGTCGTAGGGGCCCGTGTAGATGCTCGTGATGGCCTCGCCGGCGGGCAACTCGGTCACCACCACGTCGGCGCTACCGTGGGCGGCGCCGGCGACCGGAAAGCCCGCGGTGACGTCGACGGTGTCGGTGGGCATGCCGTGATAGAGCGCCAGCGGCGGCCCGGCGGGGGCCAGGCCCTGCTCGGCCAGCGCCGCGGCCGACTTCTCGAAGGCGCGGCCGAAATACTCGGTAAGGTCGGCCATCTTGACCCTCTCGTGGACCCCCAGCATGGTGCGCGGTTCCAATTCGACACGATCGATCTGCATGGTGTGCTCCTTCGCTCGGGGACACTCTATTCCGCCCCGTGCGTGCGGCACACCCGGTGCCGGAGGCTAACCCTGGGCGGGAACCACGGCCGGGAGCACCGCGCGGGCATCGAGCCAGCGCTCCAGCTCCGCCGCGGGGATCGGCCGGGACAGGTGGTAGCCCTGGGCCACGTCGCAGTCGAACCGCGTCAGCTGCTCGAGCACCTCCTCGGTCTCGACGCCCTCGGCCACGATGCGCATCCCCAGGCTGTGGCCGAGGTGGATCGAGGACGCGACCAGAGCGGATGCCCGGTCGTCGTCGAGCATCGGGATGACGAAGGACTGGTCGAGCTTGAGTTCGTCGATCGGCAGGTCGCGCAGGTAGGCGAGCGAGCTGTAGCCGGTGCCGAAGTCGTCGACGGCGATCAGCACCCCGGCTTCCCGCAGGCGCATCAGGATGTTGCGGGCCCGGTGCCGGTCCACCAGCAGGAACTCCTCGGTCACCTCGAGCATGAGGGCTGCGCCTGGCAGGCCCCGTGCCGTGAGCATCCCGGTGACCACGCCGGCGAGCTGGTAGTCGGCCAGCGACCGTGACGACAGGTTGACGGCCACGGTGATGCTGCGACCCTGGTCCTGCCAGATCACGGCCTGGTCGAGGGCCAGTTCGAGGACCACGCGGGTGAGGGTGCGCATCAGGCCGCCGGTCTCGGCCACGTCCAGGAACTCACCGGGGTAGAGCAACCCCTTGGTGGGATGGTTCCACCGCACCAGCGCCTCGACGCCGGGAACCGTGTCCGTGGCGAGGTGGACCTTGGGTTGGAAGTGCAGGACAAGCTGATTCTCGGCCAGGCCGACACGCAGCTCGTGCAGCGTGCGCAGGCGGGCCTCGTCGTTGCTGTCGTCGTCGGGGGAGTAGATCCGCTGGCCCATCCGGGTGGCTTTCGCCGCGTACATGGCCATGTCGGCCTTGCGCATCAGCCCGCTCAGGTCGGAGCCGTGCTCGGGCGAGAGGGCGATACCGATGCTCAGGCCGAGTTCGAGGCTCAGGCCGTCGATCACGAGCGGCCGGGCGGTCACGGACCGCAACCGGCGGGCCATCGCCGACGCGCGCTTGCCGTCGGCGTGGTGCAGGTGCACTGCGAACTCGTCACCGCCGAGCCGGGCGAGCAGGTCACCGGCCTGCAGAGCGCCGGACAGGCGCGCGCCGATCCGTTCGAGCAGCCTGTCGCCGGCCTCGTGGCCGAGGCTGTCGTTGATCTCCTTGAACCGGTCCAGGTCCAGCACCAGCAGCGCACTCGGCCGGGCGTCGGCTGCCCGAAGCCGGGTGGAGACATCCACGGCCAGCGCCCGACGGTTGGGCAGGCCGGTGAGTTCGTCGGTGCGGGAGAGCGAGTGCAGCAGGCGCTGCCGGAAGGTCAGCGGGATCGTCGCCAGGGCCAGGGTTGCGCAGGCCAGGATCACCGCCAGCAGTGAGACGCGGGTCTGGCTGGCCAGCAGGAGTACGGCCAGGCTGGCCGCCGTGGCGACCATGGGGGCGGCGACCGCCGAGGCGGCGTCGCCGGTGCCGGCGGCGAGGGTCGTCATCGTCGGTCGTTCGGGCCGGTCGCGAACGCGCACCGAGACCAGAACCCAGGAGGTGATGAGGGCGAAGCCGATCGCCCAGGCGCCGTTGAGAGCCGATCCGATCAGCACCGGCTGCCCCTGCGCGTGCTGGGCGTAGACGATGTCGGCGGCGGCGAAGAGCAGCAGACCGACGACAAGCAGCAGGCCGCTTCGTCCCAGCACCCTCGCCGGTGTCGCGGCAATGCCGGCCAGGGCCGCCACCAGCAGCAGGTCGAGCAGGGGGAACGCCATGCTGAGCAGGACCGAGATCGAGAACGGGGAAGCGATGGCCGACTCCAGGACCGGCGCGAGCAGCACGGCGAGTACCGAGGTGGCGCCCAACGCGCCGACGGCGCTGGTGAGAAGCACCGGACGGGCTTGGGCGCGCAACGACCGGTGCGCGATCACGGCGAGAGTGGCGACCATGAAGACGTAGAACAACAGGTATCCGGCGTCCGCGAGCGAGGGCGTGAAAGCGGTGCCGGCATCCCCGGGCAGCAGCCGGTAGGCGGTGTCGCCGATGGCCAGCGCCGTCACCGCGGCCGCCGCGAAGACCACGTCGGGGCGGCTGAGGCGCACCCGGGCGACGGCCAGCCCAACAAGAACCACGGCCGCCCAGTTGCTGAACACAGCCAGCCAGCCGTCGACGAACGGGTTGAAACCGTCACCGTGAGAAACGAGTCCGATCAGGTTGGCGACAAGCACCACGGCGATGCCGCCGAATACGACCCAATCTGTGCGGAGCAGGCGCGGAATGCGGCTCGGAACTGTCGACGCGGGCTTCACGGCCGAGCTCCCTCCGAGACTGGATATCTTCGGGACACAGTGCCGCGACCTGCTCACTTTACTGCGTCGACAAGCACCCCTGAGCAGGGGTAGGGATGCCGACCCGGGCGCGGGTTAAACCGCGCCGGCCTCCGCACTGTCGAAGGAAGCCAATTCACCTTCACCCGACGGATGCGCCCCGGCCACGTCGATCAGCCAGGCGTAGTCGAATGCCCGCTCGCGCCATCCGGCATAGCGGCCGGAGACCCCGCCGTGGCCGGCCGACATCTCGGTCTTCAGCAGCGCATCTGCGCCCACTTCACGGAGCCTGGCCACCCACTTGGCCGGCTCCACGTAGAGCACCCGGGTGTCGTTGAGGCTGGTGACGGCGAGGATGCGCGGATAGTGCGTCTGGTGCACGTTCTCCAGCGGTGAGTACGACTTCATGTAGCTGTACACCTCGGCGTCGTGCAGCGGGTCGCCCCACTCGTCCCACTCGATCACGGTGAGCGGCAGGCTCGGGTCGAGGATCGAGGTGAGCGGGTCGACGAACGGTACCCCGGCCAGGATGCCCGCGAAGAGGGAGGGGGCCATGTTCGCCACCGCGCCCATCAGCAGGCCGCCGGCGCTGCGGCCCTCGGCCACGAGTCTGTCGGCCGAGGTGTAACCGCAGTCGATGAGGTGCTCGGCGCAGGCGATGAAGTCTGTGAACGAGTTGCGCTTCTGGTGGGTCTTACCGTTCTCGTACCAGAGCCGGCCGAGCTCGCCGCCGCCGCGCACGTGGGCGACCGCGAAGATCATGCCGCGGTCGAGCAGGCTGAGCCTGGAGATGCTGAACGACGGGTCGATGCTGATCTCGTAGGAGCCGTAGCCGTAGAGCAGGGTCGGCGCGGGCGTGCCCGGCTCGACGAGGTCGGTGCGATAGACGATCGAGATGGGAACCCTGGTGCCGTCGGCGGCCACGGCCCACTCGCGGCGCTGCTCGAACAGGGACGGGTCGTAGTGGCCGAGCACCGGCTGCTGCTTGAGCAGTCGCAGCTCGCCGGTCGCGACCACGTAGTCGTAGACCGTCGAGGGGGTCACGAAGCTCGTGTACCCCAGGCGGATGGTCGGTTGGTCCCATTCCGGATTGCCGCCCGTTCCGACCGAGTAGAGCTCTTCGTCGAAGGTGATCTCGGTGAGGCCGCCGCCGCGCTTGGTGGCGTAGGCCACCTGGGTCAGCCCGTCCTTGCGGTACTCCACCACCACGAAGTCCCGGAACGCGTCGACGCTTTCGAGGCGGATGCGCTCGTTGTGCGGCAACACCACTCGGCCCTCGCTCTGCGGGTCGCCGGCCGGCACGCTGACCAGTTCGAAGTTCACGGCGTTGTGATTGTGCACGATCAGCAGGCGATCCTCACCGTCGATGACGGCGTGCTCCACGTCGTACTCCACGTTGTCACGGCGCGGCCAGACCACGGTGAAATCGCCGGTGGGGTCGTTGGCGTCGAGCAGGAAGGTCTCGCTGGTGACGCTGGAGCCGGCCTCGATCATGAGGTAGCGGTTGCTGCGCGAGCGGCCGACGCCCACCCAGAAGCGCTCGTCGGGCTCGGTGAACACCTTGGCGTCGGCTGCCTGGCCGCCCACCTCGTGGCGCCAGACGGTGTCCGGACGCCAGGCGTCGTCGACGGTTGTGTAGAAGACGTAACGGCCGCTCGGGTCGAACAGGGCGCCGGCGCTGGTGTTCGGGATCTCGTCGGCGAGGTCCTCTCCGGTGGCGATGGTGCGCACCCGCACCGTGTAGCGCTCGTCACCCTCGAGGTCGACGGCGTAGAGCAGCAGGGTGCCGTCGTCGCTCACGTCGAAACTGCCCAGGGAGTAGAAGTCGTGGCCGGTGGCCTCGGTGTTGTCGTCGAGCAGGATCTGCTCGCCGGGCAGGCCTGGAGCGACGGTGTCTGTGCCGGTCGCGGGCTCGACCACCGGGGGAGTCCAGTCGTCCGGGCCGGCGATGGGGGCGCGGCAGTGGATGCCGTACTCCATGCCCTCGACCGAGCGGGTGTAGTGCCACCACTGTCCCCGCCGTACCGGAACACTGAGGTCGGTCTCCTGGGTGCGATCCTTGATCTCCTCGAAGATCTGCTCCTGCAGCAGCTCAAGGTGGCCGGTGCGGGCATCCGTGTAGGCGTTCTCGGCCGTGAGGTGCGCCGTGACCTCGGGGGCATCCTTGTCTCGCAACCACTCGTAGTTGTCGACGTACACATCGTTGTGGTGGATGCGCTGCGTGGGCTTCTGGGCGGCGACGGGAGGAAGGCTCATGCATTCAGCGTAACCATCCGATCCGACCGTGTCCCGTGTGAGGGCGGTGCGGGCGTGCCCGCCTGCCCGCCCGGTTTGGGGGTGGCCGGTGTTGATACCGGTCCGATCCCGGGGCCTAGGGTGAGGCTCGGGGCAGGTGAACCGACGAAAGGGCTGAGGGGTATGCATCCGCGGAATCGGCTGGGAGCAATGGCACGGCGAGGGGTGGCGGGGGCCGCACTGCTGGTCTTGCTGGCGGGCTGCACGGCCGGGCCTGGGTCGATAGCCCTTGTGCCGTCGTCGACGCCCACCGTGACGGATGCCGCCCCGGCGGCCACCGACGGCGTGCGGCTGGACTGCTCGGTCGTGGTGCCGGCAGCGGGCGTCGCCGGAGTCCTCGGCGTGCCGGTCGAGGACCTCATCCTGGGCGACCCTGTGCAGCAGACCGACGGCTTCGCCCCGAGCACCGCGCTGGTGGGGATCGCCATGGCCTCTGCCGCGCTGGAGGCATCGGGGCAGCAGTCGTGCCGGTACGTGGTGCCGGCCGGCGATGACCCTGGGCCTTCTGTCGTGGTCACGGTTCTGCCCGACAGTGGAACCTATTTCACCCTTACCGAGCCTGATTCCAACGACGGTCACCCGATGGCGCCGGTGGAACTCGGCGACGCCGCCTACTACGCCTGCCGGGGCGGCGAATGGCACGGCTGCCGTGCCCAGGTGCTGGTCGGCACGACCTGGCTCTCGATCACCGTGGCCATGCAGGAGCCGGCGGACGACGCATTCCTGGCCTATGCGGCCACAATGGTCGACCAGGTCAGGCACGTGACCTTGCCCGATCCGCTGGTGCCGCCCCGGGCCGAATGTCCGACGCTCCTCAGCCCGCACGACCTGACCGCGGCCGGCCGCCTGGTAGGCGCGAGCGGCGGCGACGTCACGCCCGTCGGCAGCGGCAACTTCAGGTTCCAGGTTCCGGCGTACCGTGCCGGCTTGGTGGATTGTTCCTGGGCGTCCGACCAGAGCGCACCCTGGGACGTGGTGAGGCTGACGGTGCTCCCCGCGGCCGGTGACGCGTGGAGGAGCATGGCCTTCGGTGCCCTGAATTCACCGATCGCCCTGCAGGCGGTCGACCTGGCGCGCGAGGCAGGAGCCGCCTGGCCGAAGGCCGGGGTGCAGGCGTACTCGGGCTGTGCTGAGTCGGACTGTCAGGTGACCCTGCTCGCGGGTGGGGTGTGGCTGACCGTGACCACCACCGGTCCGGCCGACCTCGCGGATGCCACGGCGCTCGCCGTGAGGGCTTACGCGCGCTATGCGGACGCCGTCTAGTTATTGCCTGGCCCTTCCGTACACACTTCTGAAACTCCCTTGTGGACTATCTGAGATTTCCTCACATATACCTCCGATTTGTGAGAGAATGGGGTTATGGATGAAGAGCTAGCCGGCTCCACCGCACCGACGGGAACTCCTCCCGCCGGCTCCAATCTCTGTGACTGGAACACGGCACTGGCCGCTCCGGCGCCGGATGCCTCCGACTTTGATGCGGCTGACTCCGATGCGCACAGCTCAGGCGCTACCGGCTCGGATGCTCACAGGCTAGGGGGCACCGCCGACACGGAGTCCGGGGCCGCTATCCGCCGCCCGTCGACGCCGCGTCTCGCTTCGGGTGAGGGGCGGCCGGCGTGGCGGGATCCGGCCGATCTGCCCGGGGTGCAGCGTGCGCGCACCGGGGTGTTCGGTGAGAAGTTGCAGGCCCTGGAGGATGCGGCTCGCACGGTGCGGGCGGTGATGGACTCGCTGGACGTGAATGCTCTGAGTGACGCCGAGGTGGTGGCGTTGACGCAGATGGTGGAGCGGGCGGGCCGGCCGGTGGATGCGGCCCGGGTCAGCACCGCGACGGTGGTGGGCTACCGGTCCCGGTCCGGGTTGGGCCGGGAGTCGATGGCCTGGCGGTTGGGTGCGACACACTCGAACGACTTGTTGATCCGGTTGACCGGCGCGTCGGTGCCGGAGATGAAACGCCGGGTGCTGCTGGGTGAGAAGGTGGCCCCGCGGGTGATGGGCGGGGCGGTGCTGGAGCCGGTGTTCCCGTTCGTGGCCGCGGCACTGGCCGCGGGCGAGCTCGGCATCGACGCGGCCGAGAACATCGTCAAGGGCCTGGCCGACTACAAGGTGCACGGCCGCTTCGACGCGAACCAGGCCGACGTGGACGCCGGTGAGGCCGGTTTGGTCGAAAGCGCGACCGGGTCGGTCTTCGGCCGCACGCCCGGCCCCGCGGACACCGGGACCGGCACCGGGACCGACTCGGGCACCGGCACCACGCCCGGCACGGCCACCGGCACAGGTCCGGTCGCCCGTCTGGGTGACTCGGCCGGGTTCACCTTCCCCGCCGACCGGATCCGGGACATGACCCTGACCTGGCAGGCCGCGCTGAACCCCGACGGCGCCGCACCCACCGAAGCTGTCCTCGAGGCCAAATCCACGCTGTCTTTCGGCAGGCTGACCCGAGGGTTGCACCCGCTGCGCGGCGGAGTCACCCCGGAGCTCAAAGGCATCATCCACACGCTCTTCGACAGTTTCCAATCCGCCCGCACCGCACCCGCGTTCCCCTCCGCCGAAGAGCAGCAACGCATCGAGGCCGGCGAACTCGTGCCCGGCGAGATCCTGGACGAACGCACCGGCGGCGAAAAACGCGCCGACATCCTCCGCGGCATCCTCGTCCAGGTCGCCCAAGACCCCCGCACCCCGACCATGGGCGGTATGCCACCGACCGTGATGGTGCACGTGAGCGCGACCGACCTCCTCGCCGGCATCGGCGTCGGCTGGATCGACGGCATCGACGGGCCGATCTCGATGACCACCATCAACCAAATGATCGACAACGGCGGCTTCCGACCGATCTTCTTCGGCGGCACCGGCGCCGTCCTGGCCCTGGGCAACAAAGCCCGCTGCTTCACCCCCATGCAACGCAAAGCCATCACCGCCCGAGACGGCGGCTGCATCATCCCCGGCTGCACCTGCCCACCCCAATGGACCGAAGTCCACCACGTCATCCCCTGGCAACACGGCGGACCCACCAACGTCACCAACGGAGTGCTCCTCTGCTGGCGCCACCACCACGGCATCACCAACACCGACGGCTGGAAAATCCGCATGCTCCTCGGCATGCCCGAAGTCAAAGCACCACACTGGATCGACCCCACCGGCACCTGGCGCAAACCACCCCAACACCGCGCCCACAACCCCACAACCCGAAAACCACCCCACACCGAATGACCCGAGCGGCGACGATTACCGCCGCGATGGGGGCTTCGTTAGGGTCGAAGAAGAGGCATCACAGCGACTCCGACGGTGCTTCGGAAGAAGGATCCACCATGACGAACGCCGAATCCACGTCCGAGAACACCGCGCGTGCTGATATCGAGGCCGATCTCCAGCGAATTCTGCAGGCGGTTCCCGAGGCTGCTCCCGAAACTGGTCTTGAAGCGGTTCCTGAAACTGGTCTCGAGGCGGCGCCCGAGAGCGGGGCGCACGCTGTGCTCGGCCGGGTCTTCCAGGGCGTGCTCTTCGACATGGACGGCACCCTGGTCGATTCGACCAAGGCCGTGAACCGGTCCTGGCAGCAGTGGGCAGACGAAATGGGCTTCGGCGCCCTGTTCTCCGGCATCCAGCACGGCCGCCCGGCCCGGGAGATGGTGGCCGACCTGGTCGCACCCGAGCTGGTCGAATCCTCGATCCTCCGCGTCAACCAGCTGGAGCTCGCCGACACCGACGACATCAGCATCCTGCCCGGAGCCGCGGAGCTGATGGCGACCCTGCCGGAAGGTCGCCGGGCGATCGTGACCTCGTGCGACAGCGCGCTGTGCCGCATCCGCCTCGACTCTGCCGGTTTCGCCGCGCCCGCCACCGTCGTCACCATTGAGGACACCGTGAAGGGCAAGCCGGCCCCGGACCCGTTCCTCGAGGCAGCCGACCGGCTCGGCCTGGATGCCCGCCAGTGCGTGGTCATCGAAGACGCTCCCGCGGGCCTCGCCGCCGGCCGCGCGGCGGGCTGCGCAACCATCGGCGTAGTCGGCACCCACTCCGCCGACGAACTGGACGCCGACCTTGTTGTGCCCAGCCTCGACCGCCTCCGCATCGAGCTGCACGACCACGGCGTGGTGTTCTCGCTCACGCCCCAGTCGTAAGCCCCCAGATCGCGGTCAACGCCTCGATCAGCAGGCCGACGGACGCGACCACTCCCAGCATCGTCACGCCCACCCATACCCAGATGGGCGTGAGCCCACGACCGATGCGGCGCTGCACGATGATCGACCGGCCCACGATGTAGACCCCGGTCGAGAGAAACGCCCACGCCCAGTGGAACGGACGCGCGTAACCGGCCCGCAACAGGGTGCGCCGGTCGGCGTAGGCCAGGGCGATCGTCGTGCCGTAGACGAGCAGGTTCAACAGATTGCGCAGCATCGTCGACGGGTCGAAAGTCTGCAGTCGGCCAGAGGATTGTTCGGCGAAGACCGACGCGAGCGAACCGACGGGGATCAGCAGGAGACCGAGCGTCGACAGCAGGGGCAGGAAGACGATGATCCAGAGCGGCACTGTGTAGACGACGGTGTCGGCCGCCAACGGTTGTTGCACGGGCGGCCCCAACTCGGCCGGACCCATCACGGCAGAGGTCCACTGGGTGCCGTCCCACCAGCGCAAGCCTGGCCCTCCCTCCGGATCGGCGTGCCAACGTGGTTCCCCGAGTTCTGGCGTGGTGGCGGTCATGATCTCCCCTCAGATGTTTCTCCTGACCCGTCCAAGGTAGTAGACAGGACACATGACTGGCCAAGAGCAGACCGAGATCGAGCGCAAATACGACATCGAGGGACTCCGGCCCGTTCCGTCCCTGCTGGGGGTTGACGGGATCACCGCCGAAACGGCGGAGGAACCAGTCATCCTGTCGGCCGTCTACTACGACACCGACGATCACGCCCTGGCGCGTAACCGCATCGTCCTGCGCCGTCGTGAGGGCGGCGGCGACGCCGGCTGGCACCTCAAGACCCCGGCCGACGAGGGCCGCACCGAGGTGCACTGGCCTCTCGATATCGGCGGTGCCGACTCCGCTGAGGGCGAACCGATCCCCGCCGATGTGCTCGAACCGGTGCGCGCGATCGTGCGCGACCGACCGTTGACCCCGCTGGCCCGGATCAGCACCGTGCGAACCGCGGTGCGGATTTCCGGTGCCGACGGCCAGGCCCTCGCCGAGATCGCCGACGACCTCGTCTCTGCCTCCGACGCGCGCGGCGGAACGTACCGCAAGTGGCGCGAGTGGGAGGCCGAACTGCTGGGCGGCGCCCCTGACACCCGGAAGAAGCGCACCAGACTGCTCGACGCCATCGAGCAGGAACTGCTCGCCGCCGGAGCGACCCCTTCGACGAGCGTGGCCAAGATCGCCCGAGCCGTCGGCGTTCGGTCCCTCACCGAGCTCAGCACCGCCGAAATGCTGCCCGGCCTGCTCCCTGCAGCGGCCCTGCAACACCCCGACTCGGCCGGCGCCATCGTCGTGGGCGCACTCCGCGAGCTGACCGCCACTCTCATCGCCAACGACCCGCTGGCGCGAGCGGATGCCCCGGATGCCGTGCACCAGATGCGCACCTCCGTTCGCCGCCTGCGCAGCGTCCTCGCGGTCTACGCCCGGCTGTTCGAGAAGTCGGCCGTGACCGACCTCCGCCTCGAACTGGGGCGCCTCGGCGTCGAACTGGGCCGAGCCCGCGATGCCGAGGTGCGCGGCGCCCGGCTGGCCGGCGAACTCGCCGGCGTCGCCGGCTATCCCAGCGGCTATCCCACCGACGACGCCCAGACCCGGCTTGTCGGCGGAGCGCGCCGGGACTACGCGGAAGGCCTCGGAGCGGTCCGCAGCTACCTCCTGAGCCCGCGCTACTACCGACTGTTGGACTCCCTGGAGCGCTTCGTGGCCTGGCCGCCGCTCACCAGCAGGGCCGAGCGGCCCGCCGCAGCCGAGATCGCCCGCGACCTCGAGAGGGCCGTCGGTGTCCTCGCGCGTCGCACCAGCGCCGTGACCGACGCGGATGCCCCGGAGCCGGCGCTGCACGAGGTGCGGAAGGCCGCCCGCCGGCTGCGTTACGCAGCCGAGGCAGTGGCAGCGGCCCAGCCCGTGGCCGGCGGACCGGCGACAGAACCCGCAGCACGGCCCGCCAAGAAGGCGGCCAAGAAGGAAGCAGCCAAGCGCGCCGAGGCCGCCGCCCGATTCGCCAAGCACCGCCGCGGCTACGCTCGCCTGGCCAAGGTGGCGAAGCCGCTGGTGAAGCGGCTCGGCGACCGGCACGACGGACTGCTCTACATCGAGGAACTCGACAGGGCCGCGCAGGCGGCACACGAGGGCGGCGAGAACACTCTGGTCTACGGCCTGCTCGTGGCCCGCGCCGAACGCCTGGACGAGACCGTACCCGTGGTTCTGTGTGAAGCCGAGCGAGCGGTGCGCGCGCTCAAGCGGCTCATCCGCGATCTCTGAGTCTTCGCGGCTACCAGCGCTTGGCCGAGGACGCCGTGATGATCTGCAGCAGGGCCGCACGCAGTTCTTCGGCGTTCTCGAGCGGGGGGAAAACGTCGGCCTCGAGGGTGCGGGCCTGCTGCCAGGCGGCGGTGCCGGCATCCGTGCGGGTGACCAGGTGGCGCCTGGCGTCTCGCTCATCGCGGATTCTGGCCACCAGGCCCTCCCGCTCCAGCCGGTCCAGAGTGCGTGACATGGTCTGCGTCTGCACCCGGGCTTGCCGGGCCAGCTCGGTCTGACTCTGTGCGCCGGGGCCGAGCAGATGGAGAACGATCAGCCCGGCGTGGGTGAGGCCGAGGGAGTCCAGAGCGTCCACCCAGGCATGCTCCACCAGCCGGGCCGCTGTTGAGAGCAGCCGGCCGTTCGGCCACTGAGACATGGCGTCGGAATCGGGAGTGGTCACCCTCTCAATGTACTGCTAGCGTGGTTTAGTCAGCTAGCTGATCAATACCTCGACGAAGGAGAACCCGTGATCACGTCAAGAGACCTGTCCCGCCAGATCGTAGTGCTGCTCTCTGCGATCCTCGGCCTCGTCGGCGCGTTCATCGGTTCCGGCGCCGCCGGCGGTAACGCCGTCGAGACCGCTTCGGGAGGTGCCCTCGCCGCGGATGCCACTCCGATCGCTCCCGGTGGGCCGGCCTTCAGCATCTGGACCCCGATCTACGCCGGTCTGGTGCTCTACGCCATCTGGCAGTTGCTGCCCAAGCAGAAGTCCGACCCCCGCCAGCGCCGGCTCGGGTATCCCATCGCAGCCTCGTTACTGCTGAACGCCGCCTGGATCCTCTGCGTGCAATATGACCTGCTCTGGCTGACGATACCGGTCATCGTCGTGCTCCTGGCCGTGCTGGTTTGGACCTTCCGCATCATCTTGGACAGCCGACCCCGCACCCTGGTGGAAACCGTCCTCGTGGACGGCACTCTGGGGCTCTACCTCGGCTGGGTGTGCGTGGCCACCGCCGCCAATATCACGGCGGTTCTCGTTCATGCCGGCTTCAATGGATTCGGCCTCGCCGCCGACGTCTGGAGCGTCGTGATCATCGCCGTCGCCGGACTCGTCGGCGTGTTTATCGCCGTGGCCGGCCAGGGTCGCCTCACCCCGACCATCGCGCTCTGCTGGGGCCTGTCGTGGGTGGCCGTCGCCCGGCTCACCGGAGACCTGCTCTCCACCCCCACCGCGATCGCGGCCATCGTGGCCGTCGTCGTGGTCGTCGCCGTCACCGTGGTCCTCCGCATCCGGGCACCGCGCCGCCTGGGCGAGACAGCGCCCGTCGTAGCATCCGCCCGCGCATGACCGGGGCACGCCGCCGCTGGTTCGGCCTGGTCTTCATCAGCATCGCCGTCGCCCTGATCATCGTCGACTCCACCATCGTCAACGTCGCCATCCCGTCGATCATCGACGACCTCGACATCACCTCCACCCAGGTGCAGTGGGTGCAGGAGAGCTACACCCTGGTCTTCGCCGCATTGCTGCTGGTCTTCGGCACCCTGGCCGACCGGTACGGCCGCCGGCGCATCCTGCTCACCGGCGTGGTGATCTTCGCCGTGGCGTCGGTGCTCGCCGCCTTCGCGCAGACGGGCGATCTGCTCATCGCCGCCCGGCTCGTGCAGGGCATCGGCGGCGCCATGGTGCTGCCCACCACCCTGTCGCTGATCAACGCCACCTTCCGAGGCCGGGACCGCGGCATCGCCTTCGCCATCTGGGGCTCCACCATCGGCGGCATGGTCGCCGTCGGTCCGCTGCTGGGCGGGTGGCTCACCACCTACTTCTCCTGGCGGTGGGCGTTCGGCATCAACGTGCCGTTGGGCCTGGTCATCATCGTCGGCGTACTGATCTTCGTCTCCGAGTCCAAGGATGCCGGCGAGCCCCGCCGCATCGACGTGGTCGGCGCTGTGCTGTCGGTCATCACCAGCGCCACGCTCGTGTTCGGCCTGATCGAGGGCCGCACCTACGGCTGGTGGCTCACCAAGACCGCCCCGACCCTCGGCGACTGGACCTGGCCTTTCGAGCTGTCGATCATCCCGGTCGCGTTCGCCATCACCTTGATCTCGGGGACCGCGTTCATCTGGTGGGGCCTGCACCGGCAACGCCAGGGCAAGTCCACCCTGCTGGCGTTCTCGCTGTTCCGGATCCCGTCGTTCCGCAACGGCAACATCGCCGCCCTGATCGTGTCTCTCGGTGAGTTCGGCATCATCCTCTCGCTGCCGCTCTGGCTGCAGAACGTGCTGGGCTACGACGCCCTGCAGACCGGGTTCGTGCTTCTGGCCCTGGCCATCGGCTCATTCGTGGCCAGCGGCCTCGCCGGCGCGTTCGGCAACAAGGTGACCCCGTTGACCATCGTGCGGGTGGGCATTGTGGCGGAGATCGTCGGCGTCGCCGGCCTGGGCACCATGATCTCGGTGGATGCGACGTGGGTGTCGATCGTGCCGTTCCTCTTCGTCTACGGCCTGGGTGTCGGCCTCGCCACGGCCCAGCTCACCGGCGTGGTGCTCGGCGACGTGCCGATCGACCAGAGCGGCCAGGGCTCCGGCACCTCAAGCACGGCCAGGCAGATCGGCTCGGCGCTGGGCATCGCGGTGCTCGGCACCGTGCTGTTCACCTCGGTGGGGCTCTCGCTGGACGCCAAGCTCGCCGAACTGGATATTCCGGCGGCCACCAGCACCCAGATCGTCGATGCCGTCGTGGACAGCGCCGGCGCCGTCATCCCGTCACTCGATGCCCAGAGCCCCGCGGTGGCGGAAGCCGCCAGGGAGGCATTCAGCGAGGGCACCAGGTACTCGGCCTACGCGGCCGCCGGGTTCCTGGTGGTCGGTCTCCTCGCGACCCTGCGGCTCACCGCGCGTCCCGTCGAGCACGAGGAGGAACCGGTCAGGACGACGGCCGCCGGATAGCCCCCGTTCTGCTCGGCTGCGGCTTCTGCACCGAGAGTTCGCCGCCCAAGCGGCCGCCGAACGGGCGGCCGTGGTCGGCATACTCCTCGCGGAAGAAGCCCATTCGCCACGGACCCATCTCGAGGCGGGCGCCGGTGCGCAGGATCAGGCCGGCTGAGGGCGCATCCGCTTTGGCACCCCCGCCCACCGGGCCGTGGGCGATGAGCAGGTATTCATCGTTCTCGTCGTGCCGGATCTCGGCATGCAATCCCGACAACCCGTCCAGGCGCAGGTCGGCGTCCGCGTCGCTGCCGATGCGGGTCACGCCGGGCAGTAGGTCGAATTCGCGCGGGGGGCGGCCGTTCCAGTTCTCCGAGCCCACCACGAAGATCAGGCGGGGCCGCCCGGCCCCCGGCGCGTAATGGGTGGTCGTGACGCGCCGCCGGATGCGCCTGGCCAGGGTGGGCACCAGCGGGAAAGGTGTGGGCGGCGGTGCCGGCACCGCCCGTCCGGCAGCGTCCGGCTGGCGCCAGCGCCGCAGGAGTTGAGTCACCGCTGCCGCGCTGCCCAGCATGAGGTGCGGCGACCTCGTGACCAGGCGTTGGGCCAGCGGGGCCTGAACGGCGCCCATCCGGGCGATCACCCCGTCCGGGCCGCTCACCGACACCACGAGACCTCGCTCGGCCAGATCGGCCGCTACCGTGCGCAGGGCCGGCAACGACGACATCCGCGCACGCACGAAACGCTCGGGGTCGCTGAGGAACACGTCGATGTCCAGGCCGTCCGCGCGAATCGTGCCATGCAGGCCGGGTGGTTCCTCGCCCGCCGGTTCGATCGTGAAAGCCAGATCGATGTCGAGGTGCGTGCCCATGGCCTTAGTCGGCCGGCTTCTCGCTGGTGGTCACCCGCACCGTGCCGTTGAGCTTCCAGGTCGCCCGGGGCGCATCCGGCCCGATGTCGCGGGGAACCTCGACCGTCATGTCGATGAAGCTGTAGTCGATCACGGCACTCTTGCCGGTGAGATACGACCACATCTCCTTGCCCAGGTCGGTCCAGTCCTGGATGCTGTGTGCGTCCGGTCCGGAGGCCGGCACGGATTCGACGGAGTCATTCTGCAGATCGGTCATGAGGCAATTCCTATTCGCTCGTCGTTGAGGATAGGGCCACGATAGCGGGGCGCGGCGCGGCGGAACTGGGGATCTGCTGGGCTCTCTGGGGCCCGGCCCCGCACACAAAAACAGCCCGTTCGCCAGAGGCGAGCGGGCTGTTCGGTGTGACGCGGGAATTACTCGGCGTCGAGGTCAGTCTCGAGGATCTTGACGAGGCTTTCGAGGGCCTCATCCGCTCCGTCGCCCTCGGCGCGCAGCACGACGACCTGGCCGTTTGCGGCACCCAGGCTCATGAGCGACAGGATGCTCGACGCGTCCATGGCGTCGTCGGCCGGGTCGCCCTCGAGGGCGATGGTGACCTCGACCGGCAGGGCGCCGACGGCCTCAGCGAAGATCGCTGCGGGGCGGGCGTGCAGGCCAACGCGGCTGGCGATGGTGGCGGTACGTTCTGACATGGTTCCTCCTGAAACTGTACGGATTACAACTGTATTGCCCGCACGATGTGCGCACGCCCTGAGACGGGAGCACATCGCGCGGTTCACGCCTGGGGCTTAGAGCCCCAGCTCGTCGAGAACGGGCAGCTCGGCGCGCACCCGGGCGCGTGCCTCGAGAGCGCTCGGCGCGGACAGGGCGATGCCTGCGAGGCGCTGGGCCTCGGGCAGGGTCACCTTGGCCAGCACGGCCGCGACGGCCGCGAGGGCCCTGGCGGTCATCGAGAGGGTGTTCACGCCGAGACCCACCAGCACCACGGCCAGGGCCGGGTCGGCCGCGGCCTCGCCGCAGACACCGACGGGCTTGTTGTTGCCCTCGGCGACGGAACCGGCCACGGTGAGCTGGATCAGCTTGAGCACGGCGGGCTGCCACGGGGTGTTCAGCGCGGCGAGCGGGCCGAGCTGGCGGTCGGCCGCCATGGCGTACTGGGTGAGGTCGTTGGTGCCCAGGCTGGCAAAGTCCACCAGACCCAGGATGGTCTCGCTCGTCAATGCGGCGGAGGGAACCTCGACCATGACACCGGGGGTCTTCAGTCCGGCCTCGCGGCACATACCTGCGAAATCGCCGGCCTCTTCGGCGGTGGAGATCATCGGGGCCATGACCCAGACATCCGCTTCGGTGCCCTCGGCGGCGGTCGCGATGGCGGCCAGCTGGCGCTTCAGCACACCGGGGGAGGTGAAGTCGGTGCGGTAACCGCGCACGCCGAGCGCCGGGTTGGGCTCTGACGCGTCGGTGAGGAACGGGAGGGGCTTGTCGGCGCCGGCGTCGAGCGTGCGCACGACGACCTTCTTGCCGGGGAACGCGTCGAAGACGCCGCGGTACGCGGTGACCTGCTCGTCGAGAGTGGGTTCTTCGTCGCGGTCGAGGAAGCAGAACTCGGTGCGAAGCAGGCCGACACCCTGGGCGCCGGCTGCGGCGGCCTTGACGGCATCCGCGGCGCCGCCCACGTTCGCGAGCAACGGCACGAGGTGGCCGTCGGCGGTTACGCCCTCGCCGTCGAACACCGCGAGGGTGGCCGCGTTGGCGGCCCAGGCCTCTGCCGCGGCGACCTGGTCGGCGTCGGGGTCGAGGGTGATGCTGCCGGCCGCGCCGTCCACGTAGACGGCGGAGCCATCCGCGATGGACTCGACGCCCACGGCGGCGACGACAGCGGGCAGGCCGAGCGCGCGCGCGATGATGGCGGTGTGCGACTGCGGTCCGCCGCCTGAGGTGACCAGAGCCAGGACGACGGCCGGGTTCAGCGTGGCGGTGTCGGCCGGCGCGAGGTCGTCGGCGACGAGGATGAACGGTTCATCGGAGGCGGGGATGCCCGGTGCGGGCACCCCACGCAGCTCCGCGACGATCCGGGCACGCACGTCGAGGACATCCGTGGCCCGCTCGGCCATGTAGCCGCCGAGGTTGTGAAGCATTTCGGCCACGGATGCCGCGGACTCCCAGATTGCCCGCTCAGCGGAGGTGTCGTTGTTGGTGATCAACTTGACGGCGCCCTTGATGAGCATGGGGTCCGCGGCCATCAGTGCTGTGGCCTCGAGAACCGACTTGCCCGCTCCGGTGGCGCTGACCGAACGCTGCTTGAGTTCGGCCTGCACCGCCTTCGCGGCTGCGCGCAGTGTGACGGCGGCATCCTCTGCCGTCGTCGACGAGGCCAGCTTCTCTCCTGCTGGCGGCTCGCTCACGGCCTTGGGCATCTGCCGAACGGATCCTACGATCCGCCCGGGGCTGACCCCTACTCCTGTGAAACTCTGCACGGAACTTCCTCGATTCTCATAAACAGTGGGTAACCCACTAATGCTAGGCGGTCACCAGGGTGGTGTTAGCCAGCTCGGCGTTCTCGGCCGTCGGCGCCTTCCGCACGTAGCGCTTCAGAACGATCACGGCGATGGCCGAAATGACCGTGCCGATGATGATCGCGAGAGCGAACAGGAGGAAGTTGTCGATGGCGAAGAAGACGAACATGCCGCCGTGCGGGGCCTTGGACGTGACGCCCCAGGCCATCGTCAGCGCACCGGTGGTGGCCGCGCCGAGCATGCTCGCGGGGATCACGCGCAGCGGGTCGGCCGCAGCGAACGGGATGGCGCCTTCGGAGATGAACGACGCACCGAGCAGCCAGGCTGCCTTGCCGTTTTCGCGTTCGACCGGGCTGAACAGCTTGCGGTCGAGCACGGTGGCCAGGGCCATGGCGAGCGGCGGAACCATGCCGGCGGCCATGACCGCGGCCATGATCTGCCACGGCGCCTGGTTGGCCAGCGTTGCGGCACCGAGGCCGGCGACGGCGAAGGAGTAGGCCACCTTGTTGACCGGGCCACCGAGGTCGAACGCCATCATCAGGCCGAGGATCAGACCCAGGATGATGACCGACGCGCCGGTCATGCCGTTGAGCCAGTCGCTCAGGGCGACGGTGAGCCAGGCGATCGGTCCACCGAGCACCAGGAACATCAGGCCGGAGGCGAATATCGAGGCGAGCAGCGGGATGATCACGACGGGCATCAGGCTCCGCAGCCAGCTCGGCACCTTGAAGGAACCGATGTAGGCCGCAGCGACGCCGGCGAGCAGGCCACCCACGATGCCGCCGAGGAAGCCGGCACCCATGAAGCCGGAGACCGCACCGGCGACGAAGCCGGGGGCGATACCGGGCCGGTCGGCGATGCCGTAGGCGATGTAACCGGCCAGGGCCGGAACCAGGAAGCCCATCGACAGTGCGCCGATCTTGAACAGCACGGCGCCCAGGTAGATGAGCATGCCGCCCTCAGGCAGGTTCCAGAGGCTGTTCTGCAGCACGACGGTGTCGGCGACCTCGGTGATCTTGTAGCCACCGAGCAGGAAGCCCAGCGCGATGAGCAGGCCTCCACCGGCGACGAACGGGATCATGTAGCTCACACCGGTGAGCAGGGCACGCTTGACCTTCTGGCCCAGGTGCTCGTTCTCGGTGACCGAGTCGGACGCCGCGGCGCCGCCACCGCTGACGCGGCGGGCGTTCGGGTTGTCCACGGCGGCGAGGGCCTCCTGGATCATCTTCTTGGGCTCGTCGATGCCGCGCTTGACCGGCGCCTGGATGACGGGCTTTCCGGCGAACCGGGCCTTGTCACGCACGTCGACGTCGACGGCGAAGATCACGGCGTCGGCGGCGTTGATGACGGAAGCGGCCAGCGGGGTCGCTCCGGCGGAGCCCTGGGTTTCGACCTGCAGGTCGATGCCCATCTCCTTGGCGGCTGCGACGAGCGCATCCGCTGCCATGTAGGTGTGCGCGATGCCGGTGGGGCAGGCGGTCACGGCGACCAGGCGGCGTGCCCCGGTGGCCGGGGTGCCCTCGGTGCCGGCGCCGGTGGGGGCTGCGGTGGCACGCGCGGCGGCCGGACCGGAGTGCGCTCCGGCCGTGGCGGTGACCGGGGCGACGATGTCGGTGACCAGGGTCACGATCTCTTCGGGGGTCTTCGCGGCACGGAGGGCCGTGGTGAAGTCGGACTTCATGAGCGAGCGGGCCAGCTTGGACAGGATCTTCAGGTGGTCCTGGTCGGCGCCTTCGGGGGCGGCGATCATGAAGATCAGGTCGGCGGGACCGTCTGCGGATCCGAAGTCAACGGGCTGGGAGAGGCGGGCGACGGCCAGCGTCGGCTCCGTGACCGCCGACGAGCGGCAGTGGGGGATCGCGAGTCCACCGGGGATGCCGGTGGAGGTCTTGGCCTCGCGGGCGAGGGCGTCGGCGTAGAGGCCGTCGATCTCGGTGGCCCGGCCGGCTCCGACGACGAGCTCGGCGAGGTGCCGGATCACTGTCGCGGGTGCGCCGCCGAGGTTTTGGTCCAAAGCAACGAGCTCTGGGGTAATCAGTGCACTCACTGGTCATCCTCCTTTGGATGTGTAGCAAATGCCGTCACTGTGACGGCGCTGGGGTCGGTTTGGGTCAAGGCCGGCACTGTTGAGCCGGGCAGGGATGCGGCAGCGGCGCCGTGGGCGACGGCCTGACGCAGGCAGTCCGGGGCGGATGCTCCGGCCAGGTCGCTCAGCAGGAACCCTGCCAGCGAAGAATCTCCGGCGCCGACGGTGGAGACCGCGACGATCGGGGGACGAGTGGCGAGCCAGTAGCCCTCGGCGGTGACCAGCAGGGCGCCCTTGGAGCCGAGGGTGGCCAGCACGGCGCCGACTCCCGCGGTGATCAGGGTGTGTGCGGCACGGGCGGCCAGGTGCGGGTCGGCCTCGAGGCTCTCCGGGTCCGAGATGCCGGTGAGCTCAGCGAGCTCGTCGGCGTTGGGCTTGAGCAGGTCGGGGCCGGCACTGATGGCCGCGGCCAGGGGTGCGCCTGAGGAGTCGATGGCCACCTTGGGGGCATCGGCACCGAACCGGGTCTTGAGCTCCCGGGTGAGGTCGGCGTAGAAGGTGTCCGGCACTCCGGGCGGAAGCGAGCCGGCCAGGACCAGCCAGCCGGCGCCGGCGGCCTTCTCCAGGACCAGTTCCACCAGGGCGGCCTGCTGGTCGGTGCTGAGCGCCGGTCCGGGCTCGTTCACCTTGGTGGTGGTGCCGTCGGGTTCGGTGATCGCGATGTTGCTGCGCAGGGTCGCGTTGATCGGCAGGCCGAGGTGCGGGATGCCCTGGGCGGTGAGCGCGATGAGCACCGGGTCCTCGGCATCGCCGGGCAGGATCGCCAGGCTCTGCACGCCGGAGGCCTCGAGGGCGCGGCAGATGTTGACGCCCTTGCCCCCGGGTTCCTGGTGGGCGTCCAGCGCCCGCTGCACGTCGCCGCGGGCCAGGGGGCCGGCGAGCTCGATGGTGCGGTCGAGGCTGGGGTTGGGGGTGAGTGTGACGATCATGCGATTACGACCTCGACATCCGCCGCGGCCAGGGCCTCGGCAAGTTTCTGGGAAGGGGGAGCATCGGTGATGAGCGCGTCGATGTCGCTCAGAGCAGCGAACCTGACCAGGGTTTCCTGGTCGAGTTTGGAGGAGTCGGCCAGGGCGACGACGCGGCGGGCCGAGCGCACGATCGCGGTCTTCACGGCGGCCTCGACCGAGTCGGGGGTGCTGAAGCCGAACTCGGCGGCCACGCCGTTGGCGCCGACGAAGGCGATGTCGGGGCGCATCGCGTCGAGCATCTGCGTGGTGCGGGTGCCCACGATGGCCCGGGTGAGGCCGCGCACCCGGCCGCCGAGGATCTGCAGCGAGATGGCCTCGTTGGCGGCCAGCTTGTAGGCGATGGGCAGCGCGTTGGTGATCACCAGGAGCTGATCGCCGACGGTGGCGGGCGACCAGTCGAGCAGGCGGTCGGCCAGCAGCTCGGTGGTGGTACCGGAGTCCAGGATGATCGACCCGGTGGTGCTCGCGGGGATCATGGCCAGGGCGGCATCGGCGATGCGGGCCTTCTCGTCGTGGCGCTGGCTCTGCCGTTCCTCGAGGCTCGGCTCCGTCATGCTCAGCCGGTCGATGGCCACGGCGCCGCCGTGCACCCGGCGCAGGTGCCGGCTTAGCTCGAGGGCGGAGAGATCGCGACGCACGGTCTCCGGGGTGATGTCGAAGCGGACGGCCAGTTCGTTGACGGTCACGCGGCTCAAGTCGGACACCATTTCGGCGATCATCGACTGACGCTCTTCGGCGAACATCGGGCCTCCTCGACAGTGAGAACTGGTGGGTGCGCGATCAGGGGGAACCGGGCACAAAAGTTGGTATGCCTGACTTTAGACCCGTTTGTTTTTGCTTGTCAACACAAACACAGACAAACAAAGATCCCTGGACGCCGGCCGGACGTTTCCGGGGTGTTCGCGGCGACTAGCCCGCGCGTTTTGACCAACAACCACTCTCGTTTCGGGACTTCGCAGGGTTGAACGGCTCCATGAAGGTGCTTTCTTCCGAAACGAGGCCCAGCCAGCAACTCCTTGTGGAGAACTGCAGCGGGGACCCGGCGTTGTGAGGCACCCTCGACCGGTGACCGCACGCATCCCTCTTCCTGACGGATGGGCCGACCGCCCGTTTCGGGTCGGTGATGCCCTCGATGCCGGGGTGGGGCGATCGAGGTTACGGAGCAGCGACCTCGATCGGCCCTTCTGGGGCATCCGTACCCCGGCGCGGCGCCCCACCGATGGCCCGAGTGGCGGGGTGGGGTCTGGCATGGGACGTGGCCCGGTGCGCCGCACGGAGTTGGAGGCGCTCTGCCGGTCGCTCCTGGTTCGGATGAAGCGCGAGGCATTCTTCACGCACACCACCGCGGCGTTACTGCTCGGCCTGCCCGTGCCGACGCGGCTTGCGCAGCTACGCCCGGTGCACGTAGGCATACCTGCGCCTGCCTCCGCAATGGAGGCACGCGACATCGTCGGCCACAGCTTGCGGATCGACCGCGACGACCTCCTCGACTGGCGGTCGCCGATCCTCACGCGGGGCGAGCTCGCGGACGCCCTCGAGAAGTACCCGAGCCGCACCGGGCTCACGCACGCCCGAACCGCCCTGCCCCTGCTCCGCAGCCGATCGGAATCACCGCGGGAATCGATGCTCCGGGTGATCATCGTGCTCGCCGGCCTGCCTGAACCCCAGTGCAACTACAACGTTTTCGACGAGCACGGACGGTTCCTGGCCAGGGGAGACCTCGTCTACCCCGACTACAAGCTCCTGCCGCAGTTCACCGACGACGACCTACGCGATCCGGCGGCGTTGGTGGCACGGATCAGGCTGCGGTTGCGGGCCAGGGGTGCCGCCCTGTGACAGCGCCGCAGCGCTACTGGTAGTGCGACAGGCCGCTCAGTTCGCCGCCGTCGGTGAGGAACTCGGCACCGGTGGAGAAGCTCGACTCGTCGCTGGCCAGGAACAACACCAGATTGGCCACCTCGGTGGCCTGGCCGATGCGGTGCAACGCCACGTGGTTCTGCGGCAGGTCGAGTCCGGCGGTCATCGGCGTGGCGATGGCGCCCGGATGCACCGAGTTGACCCGCACGTTGTACTTGCCGAGGTCCAGCGCCACCGCCTTGGTGAGCCCGCGCACCCCGAACTTCGCCGCCACGTAGCCGGGCAGCGCCTCGTAGCCCTGCAGGCCCGCTGTCGACGACACGTTGATGATCGAGCCGGCCTTCGACCGGATGATCACGGGCACCGCGGCCTTGATGCCCAGGAACACCCCGGTGAGATTGACCGCGATGATGGTGTTCCAGGATTCGAGGGTGTACTCCTCGACGGTGCCGAAGTTCACGATGCCGGCGTTGTTGACGAGCACATCGAGGCCGCCGAATTCATCAACGGCGGTGGCGACCGCGGCGTCCCAGTGCTGGGCTCGGGTGACGTCGAGGTGCACGTACCGGCACGCCTCGCCGAGCTCGGCCGCGAGGTCCTTGCCCTCCTCGCTGAGCACATCGCCGATCACCACCTGCGCGCCCTCCTCGACGAGGCGCCGGGCCATGGCGGCCCCGAGTCCTCGAGCTCCACCACTGACGAGTGCGACCTTGCCGCTGACACGGGCCATGTTGCTACCTCCCTACGAGTCGACCTTCGAAGAAACGAGTTCGACGGGGAATGTACACGCGCAGGGCTTGGCCAGTACTGTCGGTGGCCGACGGTAGCGTGAGTGGCATGAAGATCCTGCACACGAGTGACTGGCACATCGGGCGCACCTTCCATACCCACCAGACCCTCGGCCACTTGGCGAAAGTGCTCGACGCCCTCGTCGACATCGTGCGCGAGCGCCAGGTCGACGTTGTCGCCGTGGCCGGCGACGTCTTCGACTCCGCCACACCCTCCGCCGACAGCTACGCCCTGCTCAGCGACATCCTGCAACGCCTGCACGGCACCGGCGCTCGCGTGGTGATGACCAGCGGCAACCACGACTCGGCCACCCGGCTCGGCTTCCAGTCCGAGTGGGCCGGCCTGGCCGGCATCCACGTGGTCACCGGGTTCGACCAGTACCGCACCCCGATCACGATCGACGACCAACACGGCCCCGTGCACTTCTATGGCATCCCGTTCCTGGAGCCGGCGCTGGTGCGCCACCACTACCCGGACGAACTGCTCAAGACCCACGAACAGGTGCTGGGCCTGGCGATGCGGCAGGTGCGCGCCGACCTGGCCGCGCGCGGCGGCCGGTCCGTGGTGCTCTCGCACTGCTTCGCCGCTGGCGTTGCGGCGAGCGACGTGGAGCGCGACATCAGCGCCGGCGGCCTCGACCTCGTGCCGGTCAGCGTGTTCGACGGCCCCGACTACGTGGCGCTCGGCCACATCCACGGCCGCGCCAGGATCACCGACCGGGTGCGCTACTCGGGGGCTCCGCTGCACTACTCCTTCGCCGAGGCCGACAAGCCCCGCGGCGCCTGGCTCGTCGAGCTTGACGCGACCGGACTCGCCGAGACCGAATGGGTCGACCTCCCGATTCCGAGGCGTTTGCGCGTTCTCACCGGCGAACTGGATGCCCTCGCCCACGACGACGAATTCGCGCCGTTCGAAGACGACTGGGTCGCCGCGGTCCTCACCGATCAGGTGCGGCCGCTGGACGGCATGCGCACGCTGCAGAAACGCTTCGGGCACTGCGTGGCCCTCGAGCACCGCCCGGCGATCACTGAGACCCCCGCGGAGTCGACCTACTCCGACCGGGTCAAGCACAAGAGCGACCCCGAGATCGTGGCCGGTTTTCTGGAATTCGTGCGGAACGGCGTGGGCCTGACCGCCTTCGAACGGGAGCTGGTCGCCGACGTGCTGGGCCAGAACGGGGACGCCGCGGTATGAAGATCACCCGGCTGCGCATCGCCGGCTTCGGCCCGTACAAGACCGAGCAGCAGGTGGACTTCACCCGCTTCGACGCCGACGGCATCTTCCTGATCACCGGCAAGACCGGCGCCGGCAAGTCCAGCATCCTCGACGCCATCTGCTTCGCCCTGTACGGCGCCGTGCCCCGCTTCGACGGCAGCGAACTAAGGCTGCGGAGCGACCACTGCGATCCTGCCGACCCGAGCTTCGTCGAACTCGAGTTCACCCTCAAGGGCGAGACCTACAGGGTCTACCGCACGCCGCGCTACGAGAAGCCGAAGAAACGCGGCACCGGCACCACCACGGCGCAACCGGATGCGCGCCTCGACCGGTTCGACGCCGCCGGAGACGCCTGGGTGGGCATCGCCGCTCGCCCGGTGGATGTGGGCACCGAGCTCAGCCGCATCCTGCCGCTCAAACAGGACCAGTTCCTGCAGGTGATCCTGCTCGCCCAGAACCGGTTCCAGCGGTTCCTGCTGGCCAAGACCGACGACAGGCTCACCGTGCTGCGCACCCTGTTCGGCACCCTGCGCTTTCAGCAGCTGGAGGCCGAGCTGCTCGCCCGCCGCAAGGTGCTCGACGACGAGCTGGCGCTGGTGCGGCACGAGATCGATGGGATCGTGGCGGCCACGCTGCGTCAGCTCTGGCGCGACGATGACGATGCTGCGGATGCCACCCGTCCCGAGTCCCCGGTCGACCCCGACCTCGGCTGGTTCGAGGCCGCACTCGGCACCCTCGACGTGCGGCTCGAGGCCGCCACCCGGCGCGCCGACATGGCGGCCGCGGCGCTGGCCGCCGCGACCGCGGACTACCAGGCGGTCGAGGACCGCCGCCGGCGCCAGGACCGCCGGGATGCTGCCGCACGCACGCTCACCGCTCTGGAGGCCCGCGGCGACGAGATCCACGACGACCGCGAGACCCTGCGCCTGGCCGAGCACGCCGCCAGGGTCTGGCCGCAGGTGCGGGCCGCCACCGACGCCAGGGCCGCCGTCACCGAGGCCGAGGCCGCGGAGGCAGCCGCCCGCGACGCCTGGCCGGCCGGTGCGGACGGCATCGACGCCGCAGGCCTGACGAGCCTCATCGACGACAGGCTGCGCCAGCTCGGTGGACTGGACGACCTGCTTGTCGAGGAACGCCGGCTGCCCATCCTCGACGAGCAGATCGCCGACCTCGAGCGCCGCTCGGCGGCCCACGTCGCCGCGCTCGACGAGGCCAGATTGCTGCTCCTCGCCCTGCCCGAACGCATCGACGCGGCCTCGGACGCACTCGCGCAGGCCACCCTCGGCGCCGCCCGCGCCCCGGAGGCCGAGGCGGCCGTCGCCCGCGCGGAGGCGGCGCTGGCCGCGGCCGAAGACGTGCGCCGGCTGGAGACCGACCTGGCGGACGTGCACCGCGCCGAACGGGACGCCGTGGCGGAGAACACCGCCGCCGCCGTGCACTATCAGCAACTCGTGGACGCCCGACTCGGCGGCTTCGCCGTCGAACTCGCCGCCGGTCTCGTGGACGGCAGCCCCTGCGCGGTCTGCGGGGCCACCGAACACCCGGCCCCCGTGACCGGCACCGCCGACCCCGTCACCGAGGCCGACCTGGATGCCGCCCGCAGCCTGATGGGCCGCCGGCAGGCCGCCGCCGAGGCCGCCCGCAGCCAGTCCCAGGCCGTGGCCAACCTGCTCACCGCGGCCCGCACCCGCGCCGGTGACGGGGATGCCGAGACGGTCGACACGGAGCGGATCAACACAGAGCGGATCACTACCGCGCTCCGGCAGGCCAGGGACACCCTCACCGCGGCCACAGACCACCGCGCCAGGATGCCCGCCCTCGAGGCCGAGCTGGCCAGACTGCGCGAGGCCCAGGCCGAGGCCCAGGCCGCCGTCGCCCCGCTGCAGCTGGTGCGGGACGACACCGCCGTGCAACTGGCCGAGCGGCGCACCGAACGCGACGGCATCGCCGGCCGGGTCGAGGCCCAGCGCGCCGGGTTCGACAGCGTGACCGACCGGGCCGACCGGTTGCAGACCGAACTCGACGCCGCCCGCACCCTGGCCGACGCGCTGGCGCATTCCGCGTCCACCCGCCGCGCCGCGGAATCCGCCGCCGACACCCTGGCCCGGCAATTACGGGAGGAGGGCTTCGCCGACGAGCAGTCCGCCGTCGCCGCCCGGCTCGGCCCGGCCGCTCTGCAGGCCGCCCAGGCCGCCCTCCGCGGCTACGACGATCAGCTCGCCGCCGCCCGCGGGGTGCTGGCCGAAGCAGACCTGGCCGGGCTGCCCGACGACCCCATCGACCTGGGCCCCGCCCGGCTCGCCCGCGAAGAGGCCGGCGCCGCCCGCGACGACGCCCTGGCCCGGCGCGAGTCGCTGCGTGAACGCTCCAGCGCGCTCACCGCCCTGGTGGCGGATGCCCGCGCCCGGATCGCCCTCGCCGCCGACCTGCTCACCACCCAGGCCCAGGTGCGCCAGCTCGCCGCCGTGGTGCACGGCGACGACCCGAACACCAAGCGGATGAAGCTGGAGACCTACGTGCTCGCCGCGCAGCTCGAGGAGATCATCGCCGCGGCGAACAACCGGCTGCGCACCATGACCGGTGGCCGTTACGCCCTCGAACACGACGACGCCCTGCAATACCGCGGCAGTCAGGCCGGGTTGGGGCTGGCGATCCGCGACGAGCACACCGGCCGGGCCAGGGCGACGCACTCGCTCTCCGGCGGCGAGACCTTCCTCGCCTCTCTCGCCCTCGCGCTCGGCCTGGCCGAGGTGGTCTCCAACCAGGCCGGCGGCATCGCCCTTGACACCCTCTTCGTCGACGAGGGATTCGGCTCGCTCGACGCGGAGACCCTCGAAACGGCCATGAGCACGCTGGACAGCCTGCGCGCCGGCGGCCGCACCATCGGCCTGATCAGCCACGTCGAGTCGATGAAGGAGCAGATCCCGGCGAAGCTGCAGATCCGGGTGACTCCGCAGGGCTACAGCGAGATCGCCGGCAGTGAGATCGACGGCGGCGAGATCAACAGCCTCTCCTTGGCTGCGTCATAGCTCACCCATAGTCCTGACGGCTTGTCTGAATCCAGACGCGAACGGTCCCCGGTCGCCCAGGAAAGGACACAGAGCATGAGCGAATCGCAGCACCCCCGTTGGCGCACCGGCGACATCGTCGCCATGGGACTCGCGGCCGCCCTCGTGGTGGGAGCCGGCGGAACCGGGCTCGTCGCCGCCGCGCGCGCCATCGAGGACAGCACCGCCGCAGCCGACACGACCACCACCCAATCGGACACCGCCTCCACCACACAGGGCCCCACCACGCAGCTCTACGGCGGCCGAGGCTCCGGCGGACCGACCGGCGGCTACGGGGGAGCGTCGTCCGGCACGACCACCGCCACCCTCGACACGACCGCGGCGACCGCCGAGCAATCCGTGGGCGTTGTCGTCATCGACACCGTGCTCGGCTACGAGAGCGCCGAGGCCGCCGGTACCGGGCTCATCCTCACCGCGGACGGCCGCATCCTCACCAACAACCACGTCGTGGAGGGCGCCACCAGCATCACGGTCACCGTGGTCTCGACAGGTCTCGACTACACCGCAGAAGTGGTGGGCACCGATGCCACCGAGGACATCGCGGTTCTCGAACTCGTCGACGCCAGCGGCCTGGCCGTCGCGGACCTCGACACAGCGGACCTCGACACCGCGGACCTCGATACCTCCGGCGACGTCACCGTCGGCGCCGCGGTCACGGGAGTCGGCAACGCCGGCGGCACCGGCACCCTCACCGCAGCTGCCGGCACCGTGCTCAGCCTGGAGCAGGCGATCACCGCGCAGGACTCGGACGGCTCGGACGCCGAAGACCTCACCGGCCTCATCGAGGTCGACGCCGACATCGAATCGGGCGAATCCGGCGGCCCGCTCTACGACGCCGACGGCGAGGTCATCGGCATCACCACCGCCGCATCGTCCGGCAGCACCGACATCACGGGCTACGCGATCCCCATCGAAGACGCCCTCGAGATCGTCGCTGCCATCGACGCGGCCGTCGCCGCCGGCGCCGACACCGACACCGACACGGACACCGACACCGACACCATCACCGTCGGCTACCCGGCCTTTCTCGGCATCGGACTGGGCACGGGCCAGAGCGCTCTCGTGGCCGGCGTGATCGCCGACACCCCGGCCGCCGCCATCGGCCTCGCCGCCGGCGACACCATCACCGCGGTCGACGGCGCCGCCGTGACCACCGCCACCGCGCTGTCAACGGCCCTGGCCGGCCACGACCCCGGCGACACCGTGACGATCGACTGGGCGGATGCGGCGGGCGCCGCGCACACAGCATCCGCCACCCTGATCGCCGGTCCGGCCGGCTAACGGCCCACGCCGGGCAGATCGGGGCAGATCACGGCACACTATGGACATGAGCCGCACACAGCCCCAGCCCGAGCCCCAGCCAGACCAGCAGCCCGCCACCGGCTCCGCCGCGGCGGGCTGGACCACCCTGACCTTCGTCTACCTGGCCCTGGCCATCGTGGGCCTGATCGGCACCTGGACCTGGAACATCCAGGCCATCCTGGCCGCCAGCGATTTCATCGGCGACTGGACCATGAGCGGACCCGCGGTGTCGTCGCTGACCACCGACCTGCTGGTGGTGGCCATCGCCGGGAGCGTCTTCATCATCGTGGAGGCCCGCCGGCTGGGCATGAAGGCCGGCTGGGCCTACGTCGTCCTCGGGCTGGTCACCGCGTTCGCGTTCACCTTCCCCCTGTTCCTGGCAATGCGGGAACGCCGCCTGGTACGGGGGCGCTGAGCCTCAGCTCACGTCGCCGGCCGCGAGACCGGCCTCGTCGCCGGCGAACCGCTCCCGCAGCGCGTGGAAGTGCGACACCATCAGGCCGTGACGGAGCAGGTACGGTTCCGTGCCGCCGAGGGCGCCGATGGCGGCCAGCGCCTGGATCAGGGCATCCGGCCTTGCCTCGGCGGGTAGGGCGGCAGCCACGGCATCGTCGTGTGTCAGGCCGGCGGCCAGCAGCGCCAGGGCGAGAACCAGGCCGGACTGGTGTTCGCCGCCGGGACCGTGCACCAGTAGTGGACCCTCGCCCTCGGCGAGGACCGCGACCGCGCCGGCCAGCTCCCGGCCGCGGTGGGCGACCAGGTCGGCGTAGCCGGACTCCTGTTCAGTAGCTTGACGGTTCATCTCACCCTCCGGAACGCTCGCATGGCCCGTTGGCCACGTTCGGCCCAGTATCCGTCGCCGAGGTGAACGGCAGATGAAGCTCAGACCGGGTCGGGTTCCAGCAGCGCCGGCTCGCGGCGCCCCAGCCGGCTCAGCCCGATGGCCGCGGCCGAAATCGCGATGATCACCCCGGCAATGACGACGATGTACAGCAGCACCGACGGCCAGCCGCCCGGTTCGCCCGGATTCAGGAACGGGTAGGTCCACCAGTCGGTGAACGTGCCGCGGAGCAGCGCATAGGCCAGCCAGACCAGCGGGTAGATCAGGGCGAACCAGATCCGCTTCCAGGCCAGCGCCGGGCGGCCCGGCGCCAGCAGCCAGTCGAGCAGGATCAGCGCGGGCGCCCACACGTGCAGCACCTCGTTGGGCCAGTCCAGCCCCACGAAGCTGCCGTCGGCGGGCAGGTTGCGCAGCAACAGGTTGTAGACCACCCCGGTGATCACGGCGTACGAGAGTGTGGACATCCGCACCCGTGCCAGCAGCTCGGGTTCGGCGGCCACGCGGAGGGCGAGCACCCCGCCGACGAAGAGCACTACCACGTTCATCAGGCTGGACTGGATGGTGAAGAAACCGAAGTAGGCGGCAGGGTCGAACGCGTCGTTCAGAATCTGGTCAGTGATCTGGGTCACGACGGCGGCCAGCACGAGCAGGGCCAGCAGGATCCGCAGCACCCCCACGAAGCGTCTGAGGGGCGTCGGGGAGTCGTCGAGTCTGGCGGGCGCAGCTGCGGAATTCACCTGATCAGGTTAGTGCAGCGTTCACTCTAGAAAGGGAAGAGCAGCCGGTGCAGGAACTGCCGGGTGCGCTCGTGCTTCGGGTTCCGCAGCATCTCCTTGGGATCGCCGTGCTCCACGATGGTGCCACCGTCGACAAAGGCCACCTCGGTGGCCACCTCCCGGGCGAACTCGAGCTCATGGGTGACGATCACCATGGTCCAGCCCTCGGCCGCGAGCTCCTTGATCAGGCGCAGCACGTCACCGACGAGCTCGGGGTCCAGCGCGCTGGTCGGCTCGTCGAAGAGCAGCAGGGTGGGGCGGAGAGCCAGGGCGCGCACGATGCCCACCCGCTGCTGCTGGCCACCGGACAGCTCGAACGGGTAGCTGTCACGCTTGTCACTGAGTCCCACCCGCTCGAGCAGCGCCAACGCCTCTGCCTCGACCTCGGCTCGATCTCGGCGCTGCACGACGACGGGGCCTTCCATCACGTTCTCGAGCACGGTCTTGTGTGGGAACAGGTTGTAGTGCTGGAAGACCATTGCCGACTGGTCGCGCAGGTTGGTGAGCGCCTTCTTGGGCACACCGGCGCGGGTGCCGTGCGCGGCGGCGAAGTCGATGGTCACCGGTGCGTGCCTGGAGTCATCGGCGCCGACAATGCTGATGGTGCCGCCGTCGGCTATCTCCAGGCCGTTCAGGCACCGCAACACCGTGGTCTTGCCGGAGCCGGACGGGCCGATCAGCGCGAGCACCGTGCCACGGGCCACGGTGAGGTCGACGGAGGTGAGCACCTGGTTCGCGCCGAAGCTCTTCTGCAGGCCGCGAACCGTGAGCAGCTTCTGGTCAGTGGGCGACATATCGGTCCAATCGCTTTTCGAGCACGCCCTGGCCACTGGACAGAACGAGGCAGATCACCCAGTAGAGCAGGGCGGCCTCCAGGTAGAGGGCCATGAATTGCCCGCTGAACGCCGCCACCTGCTGGGCCTCTCGGAACAGTTCGGTGACCAGGATGAGCGAGGCCAGCGAGGTGTCCTTGACCAGGCTGATGAAGGTGTTCGACAGCGGCGGCACCGACACCCGTGCCGCCTGCGGCAGGATGATCCGGGTGAGCGCACGCCGGTGCGACATGCCGATCATGTACGCGGCTTCCCACTGGCCCTTGGGCACCGACAGGATGGCCGCACGGATCACCTCGGCCGCGTAGCCGCCGACGTTGATCGAGAAGGCGATGATGGCGCTGGGCCAGGGATCGATCACGACCCCGAGCGACGGCAGGCCGTAGAAGATCACGAACAGCTGCACGAGCAGCGGCGTGCCGCGCACCAGCGAGATGTACACCCGGGCGATCGACGACAGCCAGCGCCGCCTGGACAACCGCATCAGCGCCAGTGCGAGGGCCAACACCAGCCCGATCGCGAACGACGACAGGGCCAGCGGTATGGTTCCCGTGATGGCGCCGTGGATCATCGGCCACAACGAGTCCAGCAGGAGCTGCCAGGTGGAGTCGGTCACTTCGAGACGTCGGCCCCGAAGTAGGTGTCCGAGATGGCGGCGAGGGTGCCGTTCTCGCTCAGCGTGGCCAGGGCGTCAGAGACGGCGGCGGCCAGTGCGGTGCCGTCCTGGGCGAACGCGAACGCGCTCTCGGAGCGGTCCTCGGTCTCGGCGGCGACCTTGAGCCCGGCGGCGCCGGTCTGCTTCTTGTAGTCGAGGTAGGTGAGCTTGTCGTTGATGGTGGCGTCGACGCGGCCCTGCTCGACCAGCGCGACCGACTGCGCCCAGCCCTCGACGCCCTGCACGGTTGCGCCGCTCTCGGTGGCCAGGGTGTTCCAGTTGCTGGTGAGCGACTGGGCGGTGGTCTTACCGGCAAGGCTCTTGAACGAGGTGATGTCGGTGTTGGCCTCCGGCACCACGATCACGCCGGTGGAGTAGGTGTACGGGGTGGAGAACGCGTAGGACGCTTCGCGCTCCGGGGTGATCGACACCTGGTTGGCGATGGTGTCGAACCGGCCGGCCTCCAGGCCGGCGAAGATGGCATCCCACTGGGTCTCTTCGAAGGCGACCTTGACGCCCAGCTCGTCGGCGACGGCCGTGGCCACCTCGACGTCGTAGCCGGTGAGGTCGCCGGAGCCGTCGGCGTGGAAGGAGAACGGACGGTAGGTGCCTTCGGTTCCGACGGTCAGCGTGCCGGACTCGAGCACCGAGCTCAGCGAATCGTCGGTTCCGGCCGTGCCGCCGTCGCTGCCGGAGTCACCGGCGGAGCTGCTGCACCCGGTCAGGGCCACCGCTGCGGCGAGGGTGAGGATGGTGGCGGAGACGAGGTGGCGCTTCATGTATGTGGTCATCCAATGTGCTGATCGAGGGTCAGGGGGTGTCGCGGGCGTGCGGGCCCGTACACCGAGGTTAACAAGTCCTGGGCCCCGGGGATTATTCCGATGACGCCGGATGACACCTCCTGCGCTCGTCAGGCCCCCCATTCGAGCACCTGTCGGCCCCGCGGCTTTCGGCATAGGCTGCCGCCGTCGCACTCAACCCGAAGGAGTACGCGTGAAATTGTCGATGGTTCAACACGATCGTTCGGCCGCTGTCTTGCTGGGCATGGCCTGCGGTGACGCCCTGGGCGCCGGCTACGCCTACGCCGGGCCGCTGCCACCTTCCGCCGCGGTGGGGATGCGCGGTGGCGGCGGCGCGAACTGGGCGCGCGGGGAATGGACCGACTACACGGCCCTGGCGATCCCGGTGGCCCGGGCCGCGGCCGACGGGCTCGACCTGCGGGACGAGTCGACCCTCGACCTGATCACCGCGGAGTGGGTGGACTGGTCCGACACGGCGCCGTTCGCCGGGCTGCAGCTCGGGGCGGCGCTGTCCGGACCCGACCCGACAGCCGCCGGGGTGCGCGCGGCCGCCCGCGCGCAGCACGAACGCATCGGCCGCAGCGCCGGCAACGGCTGCCTGATCCGCACGGCCCCGGTGGCGCTGGCCTACCTGCACGACCCGGAGGCCCTCGCCGACGCCGCACGCACGTTGAGCGACCTCACCCACTGCGAGACCGACGCCGGGGACGCCTGCGTGCTCTGGGGTCTCGCCATCCGGCACGCCGTGCTGACCGGCGACCTCGACCTGCGGGTGGGGCTCGGCACGCTCTCGCCCGGCCGCCGTGAGCTCTGGTCGGCCCGGATCGGCCACGCCGAACGCCGGCAGCCGCGCGACTTCACCCGCAACGGCTGGGTCGTGCAGGCGCTGCAGGGCGCCTGGTCCGCGATCGTACACACCAGGGCCGGCGCGGACGGCGGCTCAGACGCCGGTTCAGACGCCGGTTCAAACGGCGGGCAGTACCGGCTGGGCGTCGAGGCGGCCGTGCGGGGCGGTGGCAACACCGATGCCGTGGCCGGCATCGCCGGTGCGCTGTTGGCCGCCACGTGGGGCCTGACCGCGGTGCCCAGCGAATGGCGCCGGCTGGTGCAGGGCTGGCCGGGCCTGCGCGGAGCCGACCTGGTGCGCCTGTCGGTGCTCGCCGCGCACGGCCGAGACACCAACGAGGCCGGCGAACGCGAGAGCTTTCGGCTCCACGCAGTGAGGTGAGGCGCTTCAGGGCCGCAGCGGTCAGGAACGCAGCGGTCAGGAACGCAGCGCCAGGGTGAACGGCAGAACCGCCGGCGCGCCCGCGCGCCGGAGCAGCCGGCCGGCGACAGTGATCGTCCACCGGCTGTCACCGAGGTCGTCCACCAGCAACACCGGACCGGCGGCCTCGCCGAGGACCGCTGCGAGGTTCGCCGCGAGGTCCGGGCCTACCTCGAACGCTCCCCAGACGCTGGAGAGCCTGTAAGCGCTGTTGCCGCCGGACTCGCCGGCGGGCCCGGCACCGACCAGGCTCAGGGTGCCCAGCAGCGGCAGGCGTCCCACCCGGCTGAGTTCGGCGGCCACCGACGCCACCAGCAGCGGATGAGTGCGCGACGGCATGGCCACCACGCCCACGGGTCGTTCGGCCCAGCCCCACTCCGCGAGCACGCGCACACAGGCGGCTAGGAGCGGTGCGGAGGCGGGAGCATCCGGGGTGCCGGGCGCGAAGACCTCACGCAGGGTGTTGCCCCAGCCCAGGTCGGTGAGCCGGGCCAGCGAGCGCCCGGGCAGCACCCGGTCGCCCGGGTCGATGCGGCCCTTGGCGGTGACGCCGAGCCGGTCGGCGCCGGTGGGCCACTGCGCCCGGGGCTCCAGGGCCACGCCCACCCGGTCCAGGGCGGCGGCGGCGGTGCTCGCCGCGTCACCTTGAATATCCGCGGGATACCAGGGGGAGGTGCAGGTGTCGCAGCGGCCGCAGGGCACCGCGGTGTCGTCGTCGAGGGCGCGCTGCAGGAACTCCATCCGGCAACCGGTGAGGCGTTCGTAGGCCAGCATCGCGTTCTGCTCGCTGATCCGCGCCGCGCCGATGCGTTCGTAACGGTCGCTGTCGTACACCCAGGGCTGCCCGGTGGCCAGCCAGCCGCCGGTCACCCGGCGCACGGCGCCGTCCACGTCGAGCACCTTGAGCAGCAACTCCAGCGGTGAGCGGCGCAGGTCCACCCTGGCCTCCAGGGCCGGTGTGGACAGCGGGGCGCCCCCATTGGCGCCGAGCGCCGCGAGGACCGCCTCCGCCTTGTGCCGGCTGGGCATCGACGAGGTGGCGAAGTACTGCCAGATGGCTTCGTCCTCCACCCCGGGCAGCAGCAGCACGTCGGCGTTCTCGGTGGCGCGGCCGGCGCGGCCGACCTGCTGGTAGTAGGCCACCGGGGAGCTTGGGGCCCCCAGGTGCAGTACGAAGCCCAGGTCGGGCTTGTCGAACCCCATGCCCAGGGCGCTGGTGGCCACGAGGGCCTTCACCTGGTTGGCCTTGAGCAGTCCCTCGGACTCCTCCCGTTCGGCGGTGTCGGTCTGGCCCGTGTACGCCCGTACGGCGTGGCCGGCGTCCCGCAGCAGCCGGGCGGTGTCTTCGGCGGCGGAGACCGTGAGGGTGTAGATGATGCCGCTGCCGGGCAACTCGGCCAGATGGCTGAGCAGCCAGGCCAGCCGAGCGCGGGAGTCGGGCAGTCGCAGCACGCCCAGCCGCAGCGACGCGCGGGCGAGCGGGCCGCGGATGGTGACGACTTCCGTGCCCTCTCCGGCCGAAACGCCCCTCCCCACCTGCTCCGCCACATCCGTCACCACGCGGCTGTTGGCCGTGGCCGTGGTGGCCAGCACGGGCACTCCCACCGGCATCGCGGCGATCAGGTCACGCAGCCGGCGGTAGTCGGGCCGGAAATCGTGGCCCCAGTCCGAAATGCAGTGCGCCTCATCGACCACGAGCAGCCCGGCCCGCTCGAGCAGCGTCGGCAGCTGCTCGTCGCGGAAGGACGGGTTGTTCAGCCGTTCGGGCGAGACCAACAGCACATCCACCTCGTCGGCGCGGAGCGCAGCGAGCACGTCGGTCCACTCGTGGGAGTTCGCGGAGTTGATCGACACCGCCCGCACCCCGGCGCGGGCGGCGGCGGCGACCTGGTCACGCATCAGCGCCAGCAACGGCGACACCAGGATCGTGGGCCCGGCGCCCTGGCGGCGCAGCAGCAGGGTGGCCACGAAGTACACCGCCGACTTGCCCCAGCCGGTGCGTTGCACCACGAGAGCGCGGCGGCGCTGGTCGACGAGGGTCTCGATGGCCTCGTACTGGCCCTCGTGGAAATCCGCGTCCGGACGGCCGACCAGGGTGCGCAGAATGTCGAGAGCGGCCTCGCGCGTGCTCGTCATGGCCTCGGTCATTTCAGCGCGTCGAGTCGCGCGGCCACATCGGCGGGGAACCCGCCGGTCGCGATGGGGCTCCACCGGGTGGGCGTGATCCGGATCAGGGATTTGTTCTGCAGGGCCATCGCCCGGCGGTACTCGTCCCAGTCCGGGTGTTCGCCGGCGATGCAGCGGTAGTAGTCGACGAGCCCGTCGCCGGCCTGGGGCATGTGCAGGATCTCGGCCGAACCGTCGACCTGCACCCAGGCGCCGTCCCACTCATCCGAGAGCACCAGCACCGAGGTCTGCGGGTCGCGCTGGGCGTTGCGGGTCTTGGCCCGCGACGGATACGACGAGATCACCAGGCGGCCCTCCTCGTCGACACCGCCGGAGACCGGCGACATCTGCGGCCGGCCGTCAGCGCGGGTCGTCGCGAGCAGCATCCGGTGCCGTGGCCTGACAAAATCCAGCAGGTCGGACAGGGAGACGGTGGTGCTGGTTGCGACGTTTCTGGCCATGCCCTCAGGCTAACGGGGTCGTCCGACAGTGCTCACGCCGGGCTGCTCACGCCGGGCTGCTCACGACGGGCTGAGCAGGAAGTCGTGGGTCTGCCCCGGGTAGAGCTGAGCCTCACGGCCCTCGACGCGCACCCGGATGGGCGTGGCCCCGCCGCTGGGCAGCTGCAGTCGCAGGTTGGTCGGGGTGACCTCGAGGTTGATCGGTTGCTCGCGGTAGTTGATGCTGAAGACGATCTTCGCCAGTTCGGTCGGCAACGCGGGGTGCAGCCAGAGCATGTCGTCGCGGATCTCCAGGCCCGTGTAGCACCGCACGACCATGTCGAGCGAGCCTGCCATGGCGCCCAGGTGGATGCCCTCGTGCGTGGTGCCGCCCTGGATGTCGCCGAGGTCGCTGTCCAGGGCCCGGCAGAGCGCCGCCCAGGACCGCTCGCGGTCGGCGCGGGCGTCCACCCAGGAATGCACCACGTTGCTCAAGGTCGAGCCGTGCGTCGACCGGGTGCGATAGAACTCGACGGTGCGGCGGATCACGTCGGGGGAGAGCGAATAGCCCAGCTCCTCGATCAGCTCGCGCAGCTCCTCGGCGGAGAACAGGTACAGCAGCATCAGCACGTCAGCCTGTTTGGCGACCCTGTAGTTGTTGGTGCTGTCGCCCTCGGCGTTCAGGATCAGGTCCAGGCGGCCCAGCGAGTGATCCTCGGTGCCGTAGGCGGTGCGGTAGCGCTCCCAGTCCAGTTCGGGCAGGGTCTCGTAGCCGTCGAACTGGCTGATCACCCCGTCGGTGTGGAAGACCAGTCGCAGCCGTCGGCCGATCTTCTCCCAGGTGTCCACCTCGTCCGGCCCCAGCCGCAGCCGGTTCCAGAGCGGCCGGCAGGCGCGGCCCTCGAGCAGGGCGACGGTGTCCACGGCGCGGCGCATCACCCAGGCGACCATGACATTCGTGTAGGCGTTGGTGCGCACCCCCTCGCCCGGGTGGCCGGGCAGGCCGTCGTGGAACTCGTCAGGCCCCATCGTGCCGGGGATGTCGAACCGGTCGGCGGCGTCGTCGTACTCGGTGAGCGAGGCGAAGAACCTGGCGATCTCGAGCAGCAGCTCGGCGCCCTGCTCGATCAGGTATTGGACGTCGCCGGTGGCCTGGTAATAGCCCCAGACGCTGTAGGCGATCGCCAGCCCCACGTGGTGCTGCAGGCCCGAGTGGTCGGGCATCCACCGGTTGGTGCGCGGGTTGAACAGTTCGGTGGGAGTGACGTCGCGCCCGTCGATACCGCTCTGCCAAGGGAACCTGGCGCCCCGGAGGCCGGCGGTGTGCGCGGCGGCCCTGGCCTCGCCCAACCGGCGGTACCGGTAGCCCAGCAGGGCCCGGCTCAGGTCGGGGCGGCGCAGGGTGAGCACCGGGTAGACGAACATCTCGTCCCAGAAGACGTGGCCGCGGTAGCCCTCGCCGTGCAGGCCCCGCGCCGGGACGCCGGCGTCGAGGTCGGCGTCCACCGCGGCGACGGTCTGCAGCACGTGGAAGGTATTGAGGTTGAGCGCGAGCGACTGCCGCGCCCCGCTGTGCAGGTGCACCGCGAACTCGTCCCAGAGGATCTGCCATTCCCGCTCGTGCGCGGCCAGCAGCTCGGCCGGGTCCGGGGTGCGGCCCAGCCAGGTGGCCACGGCCATCGGTGGGGAGACCACGGCGCGGTCCCTGGAGGTGCTCACCACAACAACCTTCTCCACCCGCACGGGCACTCCCAGCTTGAGGGTGAGGTCGAATTCGTGGGCGACCCAGCGGCTGGAGTCGGTGAGGAAACGCCGTTCGGGCTCGAGCAGCACGCCGCCGGCGTACGCGCGGGTGCGGGCGGCCATGGCGATGTGGATGCCGGACCTGGTGGTCTCGACCTCGAGCAGCACCGAGTCCTGGTTCAGTTCCCTGGCCGTGCGGGGCATCAGGTGCAGATGGGCCAGCTGCCTGTCGGCGGCCACGTTGCGGTTGGCGACCCGGCCGTCGATGGCCGACCGCACGGTGAGCGGGCCGGACCAGTCCTCGGCGACGAAGGTGGTTTCCAGCACCGCCACATGCGGCGCCGCCTGGGAGACGAACCGCCGGCTCTGCACCCGGGTGACGTGGCCGCGCGTGTCGCGGAACCGGATCAGCCGGGTGAGCAGACCCCGGCGGAGGTCGAGCTCCTGGCGGTAGTCGAGCAGTTCGGCGGTCTCCGGGTGGAACCAGCCCGTGTCGGGGGCGGCGAAATCGCCCACACTGCTCGTGCCGGGCCCGCCGCCGGTGCGGAACCAGAGCGGCAGCCAGTTGGGGGCGTTCACCATGTGTTCGTCGTCACGCACATGCGCGCCGGGGAACTCCGCCGCCGGGGACCCCGGCACCGGCTGGAACGGAGTGCGGATGCCCGGCTCGACCGCGGCCGTTCTCCCAGCTGCGCTGTCGTTGATGGCCTCACCGAGGTGGATCTCCGTGCTCAGCGGGTTGTAGACCCCGGCGAGGTACGTGCCCGGGTAGTGCACGGCATCCGTGCGCGCCTCCGGGGCGGCGCCGCGGGTGCCCCAGTAGCCGTTGCCCAGGGTGCACAGCGCTTCACGATGCCCCTCTGCCGCCGGGTCGAACCCGTCGAAGCGCAGCACCCACGGGTCCAGTGTGTTCTCGTTCGCCGTGTCGGTCACGATGCCCTCCTCGCCTGGTGCGAGAGTCGCACCGCTGGGCGTGCTTGTCGAGGTGTGGGTGGTTGGATGGACGCATGACTTCACTCTCGGCATACATCGACGATTTCGCCCGATTCATCACCGCGTCACCGTCGTCGTACCACGCGGCCGCGGAGGCGGCCCGTCGGCTGGACGAGGCCGGCTTCGAGCGAAGGGACGAGGCGGAGGACTGGACGGCCGGCACGAGTGCCGGCCGCTACTACGTGGTGCGGGATGGCGCCATCGTCGCCTGGGTGCAACCGGCTGGGGCGACGCCGACAACGCCGTTCCGCATCCTGGGCTCGCACACCGACTCGCCAGGCTTCAAACTCAAGCCCAAGCCCACGACGGGCTCCTACGGCTGGCTGCAGGCCGGCGTCGAGGTCTACGGCGGACCGCTGGCCAACTCGTGGCTCGACCGCGAGCTTGAACTGGCCGGCCGGCTGGTCACCACAGACGGGGTGGAGTACCTGGTGCGCACCGGCCCGTTCCTGCGGATCCCGCAGCTGGCCGTGCACCTGGACCGCACCGCCAACGAGTCACTCACCCTGGACCGGCAGCGGCACCTCAACCCGGTGTTCGGGGTGGGCGACCTGCGCCAGGCCGACCTGGTCGGGCACCTGGCCGCGCTCGCCGGGGTCGCCGGCGAGGATGTCGCCGGCTACGACATCCTCACCGCCGACACCAACCCGCCCGCCCGGTTCGGCCTGAACCACGAGCTGTTCGCCGCCGGCCGGATGGACAACCTCTCGTCGGTGCACGCCGGCCTGCTGGCGCTCATCCAGGCCTCGGGAAATGACGAGACCATCAACGTGCTCGCCGCGTTCGACCACGAGGAGCTGGGCTCGCAGTCCAGGTCGGGGGCGAGCGGGCCGATGCTCGACGACATCCTCAGTCGAATCGGCGACGACCTCGGTGCCACGGTGTCCGAGCGGAAGCGCGCCTATGCCGACTCCTGGTGCGTCTCGGCCGATGCCGGCCACGCCGTGCACCCGAACTACCCCGAGCGGCACGATCCGGCCAACCTGCCGCTGGCCGGCCGGGGTCCGCTGCTGAAGATCAACGGCAACCAGCGTTACGCCACGGATGCGGCCGGCGCGGCCCTCTGGGCGCGCTGCAGCGCTGCCGCCGACGTGCCCTACCAGGAGTTCGTGTCGAACAACGCGATTCCCTGCGGCTCCACCATCGGGCCGCTCACCGCGACCCGGCTGGGCATCCGCACCGTGGACGTGGGCATCCCGCTCCTGTCGATGCACTCGGCCCGCGAACTGGCGCACGTGAACGACCCGTTCGCGCTCTCCGCGGCGATCGGTGCGTTCTTCGCCGGAGCGTAACCCGCCTACAACCGCCCGGTGAGGCGGCCGTGCATGGCCCGGCTGCGCTCGTCGAGGCCGTGGAAGGTGACCGTGGCGCCGTGCTGGCGGTACTTGGTCTCCACCGAGTCGAGCACCGCCACGGTGGAGGCATCCCAGATCTGCGCCTGGGACAGGTCGACGTCGACCGTGGCGGGGTCGGCGCCGTAGGAGAACTGCTCGACGAGGTCGTTGCTGCTGCCGAAGAACAACGGTCCGCTCACCGCGTACCGCACCGAGAGGCCGTCGCCGGCGAGCGTGCGGTCGACCTTCACGACGTGCGCCACCCGGCGGGCGAACAGCACCATCGCCAGCACCACACCCGCCACGATGCCGATGGCCAGGTTGTGGGTGGCCACGACCACGATCACGGTGGTGAGCATCACGACGGTCTCGGGCACGGGCATCCGGCGCAGGGTGGCCGGGCGCACGCTGTGCCAGTTGACGGTGGTGATGGCCACGACCATCATCACGGCGGCCAGGGCCACCATGGGGATCTGCTCCATGAGCCCGCTGAGTGCGGTGACCAGCAGCAGCAGGAAGACCCCGGCCACGAAGGTGGAGATGCGGGTGCGGGCCCGGCCGAGCTTCACGTTCACGACGGTCTGGCCGATCATCGCGCAGCCGGCGATGCCGCCGTAGAGGCCGGCGAGCAGGTTGGCGATGCCCAGCGCCCAGGCCTCGCGGCCCTTGGGGGAGCGGGTGTCGGTGATGTCGTCGACGAGCTTGGCGGTGAGCAAGGTCTCCACCAGGCCCACGAACGCCACGCTCAGTGCGGTGGGCCAGATGATCTGCAGGGTCTCCAGGTCCAGCGGCACGAGCAGCGGCGTGAGGCCGGGCAGACCGCCGGAGACATCGCCCTGGTCCCCAACGGTGGGCACGGCGAGGTGGGCGATCATGGCGATCGCGGTAACCACCACGATGGCCACGAGCGGCGCAGGCACGACCGTGGTGAGCCTGGGCAGCCCGACCACGATGAGGATGGTGAGGGCGAACAAGGGGTAGACCAGCCAGGGCACGTCGATGAGATGCGGCACCTGGGCGACGAAGATCAGGATGCCCAGCGCGTTGACGAAGCCGATCATCACCGACCTGGGGATGAAGCGCATCAGCCGGGCCAGGCCGGTGACGCCGAAGAGGATCTGCACGAGCCCGGCCAGCAGCACCGCCGGCAGCAGGTACTCGACTCCGTGGTCCTTCACGAGCGGGGCGACCACGAGGGCGACGGCGCCGGCGGCGGCGGTGATCATGGCGGACCGACCGCCCAGGAACGACATCGAGGTGGCCAGGACCACCGAGGCGATCAGGCTCACCTTGGGGTCGACGCCGGCGATGATCGAGAAGGAGATAACCTCGGGGATGAGCGCGAGGGTGGTCACGACTCCCGCGAGCACCTCGACGCTGAGCGCCTTCGGGCTGCGCAGTGTCGCCCGCACTGTCGGCGGGGTGGGGGACAGAACGGTGTGGGGACGTTGGGGCACCGTGCAACTGTAATCGGCGGACCACTGCACCGGGGTAGACAGTTTCACTATCCGATAGCTACACTATCCGCATGAAGATGGCGCAACTGAGCACGACCAGCGAGGTCCCCGTGGCGACGATCAAGTACTACCTCCGGGAGGGGCTGCTGCCCGCGGGGGAGAAGAGCGGTCCCAACCAGTCGCTCTACGGACCGGATCATCTGCGCCGGCTGCGGGTCATCCGGGGACTGTTGGAGGTGGGCGGCCTGAGCGTCGCCGCCGCCCGCGAGGTGATCGACGCCATCGACTCCGACCTCGGGCTCGCCCACACCTTCGAAATCGCCCAGCGCACGGTGTCGCCCGAGATCGACCCCGAAGCGCTGTCGGCCCAGGTGGTCGCGCAGGTCGACGAGGTGCTGAGCGGATGGCACGTGTCACCCGAGAATCCCGGCCGCCTGGCCGCGGCCCGGGTACTGCAGACCTTCGCCGAGCTCGGCCAGCCCGACCTCAGCGGCTGGGTGCCCGCCTACGCGGCCGCGGCGCTCGCCGTGGCCGAGGCCGACCTCGACGAGGTCGACGCCCGAGACGACCGGGAGTCCAAGACCGAGATGGTGGTCATCGGCACCGTTCTCGGCGACGCCCTCTTCGCCGGGCTGCGCCGGGCCGCCCAGGAACACGTCTCGTCCCAGCGCTACTCCGGAGGTGCCTCATGAATTCGCTGCCCGCCATCCGCTGGCACCGACCGCTGATCTGGCTGGCGATGGCCATGGCCGTCGTCGCAACCGCTGCACTCGTGGGCCTCGCCGTCGATCCCCGTGTGATCACGGGCGCGCCGCTCTGGGCCAAGCCACTCAAGTTCGCGATCTCGGTGGGCCTCTACGCGGTGACCCTGTCCTGGCTGATCGGGCTGCTGCCCGGTGCCTTCGCGGGCCGGCGCCGGCTGGCTTGGTGGGCCGGCACCGTCGCCGCGGTGTTCCTCGTCGTGGAGATGGTGATCATCGTCGGAGCCGCAGCGGCCGGCCTGACCAGCCACTTCAACGTGTCCACCGCGTTCCACGCCGCACTCTGGTCGGTGATGGCGGCATCGATCGTCACGGTCTGGGTCGCCGCCGTCCCCATCGCGATTCTGCTGCTTCGCACCGACCTGGGTGACCCGGCCCGGGCCCTCGCGATCCGCTCCGGACTACTCATCGCCCTCGTGGGCATGGGCCTGGCGTTCCTGATGACCGGGCCGACCGCGGCCCAACTCGACGACTACCAGGGGATCGTGGGCGCGCACACTGTTGGCGTCGCCGACGGCGGCCCTGGCCTGCCCCTGCTGGGCTGGAGCACCGTGGCCGGCGACCTGCGCATCCCGCACTTCGTGGGCATGCATGCCCTGCAGGTGTTGCCGCTGGCCGCCCTGCTGCTCGAAGCGCTCGCCCGGCGGATACCCGCCCTAGCCCGTCCACTCGTCCGCCGCGGCATCCTGCGCGTCCTGGTCGGCCTCTACCTGGGTGTGCTGGCCCTGGTGACCGGGCAGGCCCTCGCCGGCCAGTCGATCGTGCAGCCGAACGCCCTGGTCATCGCCATCGCAGCCGCCCTGTTCGCCGCCGCGGCCGCAACCATCGCCGTCACCCTGCGCCGAGAATCCGGCGGCGTTCCCGGCTAGGACACGGCCAGGCGGGCGATCCGGGCACGGGCGGCGTCCTCCGAGGTGGAGGAGGCCCCGAGCAGCAGGCGCACCAGGCCGAGCACCGCGCCGGTGGCCCAGACCACGGGCAGGGGAGAGCGGCGAAGTCCCAGCATCCGCCGGTACTGGACCGGGATCGAGGCCACGGCCCCGGCGAACATGATGCGGTAGAACGGCATCATGCCGCGCCGCAGCGGCGGGTTGCGGATGAACCGCACGGCCTCGGCGACACGGTCGCCGCCCATCAGCACGCCGGCGTCGGAGAAAGCCGTCAGCTGTGCGGCGAGCTCGGCGTCGGAGCGAGGCGGGTCCTGCACCCCGACGAGCTCGCCGGCCTTGGCCCACTCCCGCACGTAGCCGTCGGCGCCGCCGGGGATGGGACCGCCCCAGAGCCGATGGCTGGCCAGGAAGGCATCCGTGAACACCACGTGCACCCAGGACAGCAGTTCGGGGTCTCCGGCCGAGTACTCCCGTTCGACGCCGCGGGCGTCGACGTAGCGGCCCGCGACCCTGTCGTGGAACTTTCCCACGCGCGCCGACTCCCGCTCGGCCTGCTCGCTGGCGGCGAATGTCACCGTGACCAGCCATTGGATAGTGCCGCTGAGCCGGCCGAGCGGATCCTCCCGATACCTGGACCAGTCGTGAACCCCGGCCATGGCACCCGGGTGCAGCGTCTGCATCAGCAGCGCCCGGATGCCGGCGACCATGGTGGCCATGCCGCCGTGCACGGCCCAGGACGCCGACCCCGGTCCGAAGAAGCCGGCATCGTCGCCCTGCTCCATGGTGCCGACCCAGGCCGGCCGGCCCTCGTCGTTGCCCGAGAGCGTGACGAGCAGGTGCGACCGCCAGCTGTTCACAAATCCATCCACCAGGCTGCTCATTCTTCGAACCCTAATCGACGGGACCGCGCGGATGGCTGGGGATGCGCCGTAAACTCCGCACCATGAGAATCGAGAACATCGAGCTGCGCCGGGTGAGCATGCCGCTCGTGCGGCCGTTCCGCACGTCCTTCGGCACCATCACGGAGCGCCAGATCTCCCTGGTACACGTGTCGACGGCTCATGCCGAGGGCTGGGCGGAGTGCGCGGCCGAGGTGTGGCCGCTCTACAGCTCGGAGTTCATCGACGCGAGCGACCTGGTGATCCGGGACCACCTGATTCCCCGGTTGCAGGCCCTCGGCGATGCGCTCACCGCCGAGCGGGTGGGCAACGCCCTCGCCCCGGTGAAAGGCCACCAGATGTCCAAGGCCGTGCTCGAGACGGCGATCCTCGACGCGCAACTGCGGGAGAACGGCCAGTCGTTCGGCGGCTACCTCGGCGCCGTGCACGACAGTGTGCCCGCCGGCGTCTCGGTGGGCATTATGGACTCCGTCGACGAGCTGCTCGAGGCCGTGGCCGGCTACCTCGAGCAGGGCTATCTGCGCATCAAGCTCAAGATCGAACCCGGCTGGGACCTCGAGCCTGTGCGCGCGGTGCGCGAGCGGTTCGGCCCCGACCTGCTGCTGCAGGTCGACGCGAACACCGCGTACTCGCTGGCGGATGCCCGGCACCTCGCCCGGCTCGACCCGTTCGACCTGCTGCTCATCGAGCAGCCGCTTGGCGAGCGCGACCTGCTCGGACACGCTGCGCTGGCGCGGCTGATCAGCACCCCGGTCTGCCTGGACGAGTCGATCGAGTCGGCCAAGGACGCCGCCGCGGCGATCAGTCTCGGCGCGTGCAGCATCATCAACGTCAAGCCGTCGAGGGTGGGTGGCTACCTGGAGGCCCGGCGCATCCACGACGTCGCGGCCGCACACGGCGTGCCGGTGTGGTGCGGCGGGATGCTCGAGACGGGCATCGGCCGGGCCGCGAACGTGGCGCTGGCCGGCCTGCCCAACTTCGTGCTGCCGGGGGACACCTCGGCCTCCGACCGCTACTACGCCCGGGACCTGACCGCCCCATTCGTGCTCGAGGACGGTCACCTGAGGGTGCCGACCGGGCCGGGCACTGGGGTGGCGGTGCTGCCCGAGGTACTGGCGGAGGTGACCAGGTCACGCAGCGACATCCGCTTCTAGCGGCGGGCACCGGTCAGTCATAGGCTGCCCGCCATGGACATGAAGATCGAACTCATCCCGATCCCGGTCACCGACGTCGACAGGGCCAAGTCGTTCTACGTCGACCAGGTCGGTTTCCACGACGACTACGACATCCGGGTGAACGAGGCGATGCGGTTCGTCCAGCTCACTCCGCCGGGTTCGGCGTGTTCGATCGTGCTGGGTGACGGCATGACCGAGATGGCACCGGGCACGCAGCAGGGCATCCAGATGGTGGTCGCCGACGCGGATGCCGCCAGGGCGCAACTGGCGGCCGCGGGTGTCGAAGCCAGCGAGGTGGATGAGCAGGACTGGGGTCGCTTCGTCTACTTCGCCGACCCCGACGGCAACACCTGGGCGCTGCAGCAGCTGCCGCCGCGGGACTAGCGGGACTAGGCGCGCCGGGTTCGCCGCCTACTCTGGATGAATGCCCTCCTACCGCGTGATCATGACCATCGGCGCCCTTCAGCCGGGGGTGCGGCCGGACGCTGTGCTCCCCGCGGCCGCGGCCGCGGCCGCGGAGCGCACCACCGTCGAGGCCTCCGACCTGGCCGTGGTGGCCGGTTCGGCGCGCGCTACCGTGCGCTTCACCGCCGACGGCGGCGACGCGGCTCTGACCATCGGCGACCACGTCGTGGCGCGGACCCGGCTGGTGGCCATGCCGGTGACCTGGCTGATCACCGAGCGGGTGCAGGGGCGCTGGCTGCCGGTGCGTTGAGCGCGGCGGCCCGCAGGGCATCCTCGCCCCGGCGCTGTTCCGGCCGGGCCGGTGCGATGATCGTGCCCCGGCGGCCGTTGACCACGAGCGGGTCTGCGGCACCGAGGACCTGACACCGGGCGGTACCGAACCGGTGCCAGAGCGACGCCGTCCAGGCGCACAGCACCGCGTCGAGAAGATCCTCGCGGTGTTTGTAGGCCGCGTCGGCCAACGGTGTCGGCTCGGTCACCAGGCTGTCGGTCGCCTCGTGCGTGGCCAGGTCCAGCGGCGGAGAGCCCGCGTGCAGCCGCCACAACCGCTCGATGAGGTCGTCGCAGACCAGGGCGCGTTCGGCGCGGCGCTGGACGATCGGCAGCGCCGAGCCCATCCGCTTGTAGCGGGGGCGCCGCTCGTCGTAGCCGAACTCCGCGGCTCCCACCAGGGTCGTGTACGGGTAGCACTCGAAGAGGCTCGAGGCCCCCGCTTCAACGGGCTCGAGGCCGTCGGTGTGGGTCCAGCCGAGATCCTCCAGCCGGCCACGCAGGGTGACGCCGCCCAGGCGCGTCAGGGCCTGGTTGGACGCGTTCGCCGCCACGTGCCACCGGCCGTACCGCGACCCGGTCTCCCGTTCGCACTCGCGCATGCCGGTGGGGTTGTTCACCACGAGAGGGGCGTCCACGGCGAGCACCGCGCCGGGTTCGACCATCGACTGCACCCAGTTGACGACCTCGTCGATGCCGCGAGCCCACCCCGCGTGGATCACCCGGCCGGTGTCGTCGATGCAGGCGAGCCCACTCTCGTTGGCCGGTTTCGCCGCCGTGCCTTCGGCCCAGGCCAGATCCACCCCGAGGAATCGTGTCATGGGACATAGATACCACGGTCACCCCCTTGTGCGGGTCAGGCGTAGGATTTTCAGGTTGCCCAGACGACGAAAACACCAGCGGATACGGGGGAAGTGGCGATGACAAACACAACAGGGCCGAAAACGGACCGGATGCCGACAGACAAACCCGCGACGAACCGCAAGGTCATCGCGTTGGCGATCGCCGGCGCGTTCGGCGGGTTCCTCTTCGGCTTCGACTCCTCCGTGATCAATGGAGCGGTCGAGGCCATCCAGGGCCAGTTCGGCCTCACCGAAGCCATCACCGGCTTCGCCGTGGCCAGTGCCCTGCTCGGCGCGGCCACCGGCGCCTTCCTCGGCGGCCGGTTCGCGGACCGGTTCGGCCGCATCCCGGTGATGCTCGCCGGCGCGATCGTGTTCTTCGCCAGCTCCATCGGCTCCGGCCTCGCCTTCGGCGTGGTCGACCTCATCGTCTGGCGTGTCGTCGGCGGCATCGGCATCGGGCTCGCCTCGGTCGTGGCTCCCGCGTACATTGCCGAGATCTCGCCCCGGCAGATGCGTGGCCGGCTGGGTTCCCTGCAACAGCTCTCCATCACCATCGGTATCTTCGCGGCCCTGCTCTCCGACGCCGTGTTCGCCACGACCGCCGGCGGCGCCAGCGAGATATTCTGGTGGGGCCTGGAGGCCTGGCGCTGGATGTTCCTGATCGCCGCGATCCCCGCCGTCGTCTACGGCGTCATCGCCCTGGTGCTGCCCGAGTCGCCGCGCTACCTGGTGCTGCACGACAAGGAGACCAAGGCCCGTGAGGTGCTGCTGCGGGTCTGGCCGCACGGCGATGTCGACCGCGAGCTGCGCGACATGAAGGCTTCCATCGACGACGACATCAAGGCCAAGCGCACCGGGTCGCTGCGCGGGCAGGTTCTCGGCCTCAAGCCCATCGTCTGGGTGGGCATCATCCTGTCGGTGTTCCAGCAGTTCGTGGGCATCAACGTGATCTTCTACTACTCGACCACCCTGTGGAGCGCGGTGGGCTTCGAGGAGTCCAGCTCGCTGGCGATCTCGGTGGCGACATCGGTGACGAACATCCTGGTCACCCTGGTGGCGATCGCGCTCGTCGACCGGATCGGCCGGCGCCCGATCCTGCTCAGCGGCTCCATCGGCATGACCGTGTCCCTGGCCACCATGGCCGTCGCGTTCAGCCAGTCGGTCATGGTCGACGGCGAACTCGCACTGCAGGGCGCCTGGGGTCCCATCGCGCTCGTCGCCGCGAACGTGTTCGTGATCTCCTTCGGCGCCTCCTGGGGACCGGTGGTCTGGGTGCTGCTGGGCGAGATCTTCCCGAACACCATCCGCGCCAAGGCGCTCGGCCTGGCCGCCGCCGCCCAGTGGGTGGCGAACTTCCTCATCACGGTGACGTTCCCGCCGATGGCGGCGCTCTCGCTGCCGCTCACCTACGGCATGTACGCCCTGTTCGCCGGGCTGTCGTTCCTGTTCGTTCTCACCAAGGTGCCCGAGACCAACGGTATGTCGCTCGACGAGGCGAACACGCTCCTGCCGCACAAGAACGCGGCCAAGCCGAAGACGCAGCCGAAGCTGCGGCGCTAGTCAGATCAGATCAGGTCGCGGAGCAGCTCTTCAGGGCTGACTCCGCGGCCGGTCGCCCGGCGCTTGAGCCGGCCGAGCTCCTCGGTGCTCAGCGCCACCTGCACGGTGTGCGGGCGGTCGACCTCGAAGTCGAACAGCCCCAGGTCGGCGGATGCGCGCGGTGCTGCGCTCTTCACCGGCGCGGCCTTGACCGGCGCGGCCTTGATCGGTGCGGCCTTGACCGGCGCGGCCTTCGGCGCAGCCGGAGCCGGCCCGCCGGCGACGAAGCCCGGACCGGTGGGGATCGAGGCGTTCCGCTGATAGGCCTCGGACACCGCGCGGGCCCGGGAGTCGGCGGCCTCGTTGAGCGGGTGGTTCGCGTGGCCCTTGACCCACTCGAACCTGTATTTGCGGCCCACCAGGGCCTCATCGAGCTCCTGCAGCAGGTCGAGGTTCATCACGGGCTTGCCGTCGGCCTTGCGCCAACCCTTGGCCTTCCAGCCGCGCATCCACTTGGTGATGGCGTTGATCACGTACTGGCTGTCGCAGAGCACCAGCAGGTCGTCGTCCACGTGCGCCGTGGCCCGGAACAGTTCGAGGACGGCCTTGAGCTCGCCCTGGTTGTTGGTGGCGTGCTTCCAACCGCCGGCGGCCCAATTGTTGTCGTCGATGTACCAGGCCCAGCCGGCCGGTCCGGGGTTGCCAAGGGCCGAGCCGTCTGCGGCGGCGGTGATAGTCATGGATCCAGTCTGCCAGCCCGGGAGTGCGGTCACTCTCCGTCGGTGGCGGCGGTGGTGACGGTGGCCAGGGCCTGCGCGACGGCGTCGACGGCCACGGCCACATCGGCGGCATCCGTGGACCAGTTGCTGACCGAGATGCGAAGCACCGCCCGCCCCGACCAGACCGACCCGCTCATCCAGACCGCGCCGCCGTCGATGAGCGCCTGGGTCACCCTCACGGTGCGGTCGTCGGTGCCGAACGAAACCGACACCTGGGTGAAGACCACATCGTTGAGCACCTCGACGCCGGGCAGCGCGGCCAACCCCGCGGCGAGTGCCCTGGCGTTGTCGGCGAGCCCCTCGACGAGGGAGACAGTGCCGCTCCGGCCGAGGGAGCGGAGCGCCGCCCAGACCGGAACGCCGCGCGCTCGTCTGGACAGTTCGGGAACCAGTTCCATAGGATCGGCCGCGCCGGCGTCATCCTGCACGAAGTAGCTGGTCTGCGCCCCGAACGCCGAACGTATCCCGGCCGCATCCGCCACAACGGCGATGCCGCAGTCGTAGGGCACGTTGAGGGTCTTGTGCGCGTCCGTCGCCCAGGAATCGGCGGTGTCCAGGCCGTCCAGGGCGCTCGCCCAGCGCGGACTTGCTGCCGCCCACAGCCCGAAGGCGCCGTCAACGTGCGCCCAGGCTCCGGCATCGTGGGCCAGCCGGATGCACTCACGCATCGGGTCGAAGGCGCCGGAGTGCAAGTTGCCGGCCTGCAGCACCACCAGGCACGGCCCGGTGACTGCCGACAGCGCCTCCGCCAGGGCGTCGGGACGGATGCGGCCCTGCGGGTCGGCGGCGACCAGGGTCGGTCCGCCCAGGCCCAGGTAGCGCAGGGCGAGGAGCACGGAGATGTGCACCTCGACGCCCGCGAGCACCGTCACCCGGGGCGAGCCGGTGAGGCCATCCCGGTTGACGTCCCACCCGGCCGCGCCGAGCACGGCACCCCGACCGGCGGCCAGCCCGACAAAATTCGCCATCGTGCCCCCGGTGGTGAAGCCAACGGCGCTTGCGGCCGGCAGGTGCAGCAGGTCCAGGATCCAGGCGCCGGCGCGTTCCTCGATCGCCGCGGTCGCCGGGGTCGCATAGCGCAGGCCGCCGTTCTGGTCCCACGCGCTCACCAGCCAGTCCGCCGACAGGGCCGCAGGCAGGGTGCCGCCCATCACCCAGCCGAAGAAGCGGCCGGAGCCGATGGCCATGAGCCCGGGCTCGGCCAAGGTGGCCAGCTCGGCCACCACCGCGGCGGGATCGGCGGGCTCTTCCGGCAGGGGCCGGGCGAAGGCCGCCGCCAGCTGGTCGACGGGAGCCGCCGGTTTCACCGGCCGGGACGGCAGTGAATCCAACCACTCGCGGGCATACCGAACCGCCTGCTCGAGCGGGGCCCGATAGTCCTCCGGCCGGAAAGTCATGCGGTCACCATACCCCCGCACCGAGCTCTGAATACGGCGGACCTAGCCCTGGATGCAGGTACCGGAACTGACCGCCGTTGAGAGGCCGTCGGCCTGGGCGACGACCGGGGCGACCTCGGACATCGTCAGGGCGTAGCCCACGTTGGCGGTGTTGGCGGCCTTGGCGAATATCACGCCGGCCACCCGGCCGTCGACGCTGAGCAGCGGGCCGCCCGACTCGCCCTGCTGCACATCCGCGGCGAGGGTGTAGACATCCCTGGCGGTGGGGGACTGGCCGTAGATGTCGGCGACGAGCACAGACCCGAGCGACATGACCCGGGCCGGATCGGAGTCGAACGGCCCACCGAACGGGTAGCCCAGGCTGACGCCCTCGTTGTCCACGGCCAGGTCGCCCTGCATGGTCAGCGGTGCGGCGGACAGCCCCGGTACGGCGATGATCGCGAGGTCGTCGACGGGGTCGAAGTAGACGATCTCGCCGGTCAGGGCGCCGGCCCCGGGCACCTCCACGACGGCTTCGGTGACTCCGGCCACGACGTGGGCGTTGGTCATCACCCGCTCGGGGGCGATGACGAAGCCCGAGCCGGACTGGCTCTGACCGCAGGCCACGGCGTTGCCGGTGATGCGCAGCACGGATGCCGCGGCCGTGTCGAGCGCGGCATTGTCGAGCTGGGCCTCGGGCAGGGTGGGGCTCTGACCGCCGAACGCATCCGCGATGACGGGCAGGCCGTCGTCGACGACTGTGGAACGCAGCTGGGCGAGGAAGCTTTTCACCGGGTCGGGGGTGACCGAGTCGATGGTGCGCACCACACCGGAGGAGGCGATCGCGGAAGTGAGCACCGGGATGCCCAGGGCACCGACGCTGAACGCGACCATCGACATGACGGCCGCCGCGGCGGCCACGCCGATCACGGCGCCGAAGAGCCTGTCCACGCCGCGCAGCTTGCGGGGCGTGCGACGGCGCAGGGCCAGTCCGATCGACTCGCCGACGGTGAGACCGACGATGACCAGCACCAGCGCCGCGGCAATGGACGCGGGGGTGCGCCACTCGGCGGCGGGAACCCAGGTGGGCACCAGAGGCACGATGAAGTAGGCGGCGACAGCGCCGGTGACCAGGCCCAGGATGCCGCTGATGCTGCCGATCAGGCCGCTGCGGTAGCCGGCGCCCAGGCTGGCGACGAGGAGCACCACCAGAATGACGTCGAGGATGACCGATCCCTGCATGCACGCTCCCGGGTGTCTGAACGGCGTTAGATTCGCCGTGATCCAGCCTAAGCGGGCGGCGGCGGGTTTAGCTGGGAAGCCGGCGAGCCGTCAGTCGCGGTGGAGTTCGACGAAGCTCAGCCCGTGCAGGTCGAGGCAGACGGTGTCGCCGGTGTCCACGAGCCGGAGCAAGATCTCCGTGCAGCCGGGGCATCGCAGCAGCAGGCCGTGCGAGTTGGGGTAGAGCTGCGCGGTGGCCAGGGCGTCGGTGCGGCCGCAGTGCAGACACCGGCCGCGGGCGGTGGTGACGTCGATGGCGAAGAATTCGCTGAGCGGCCCGGCCGCGGCGTTGCCGTCCAGGTAGTCGGTCACAGCGTGCACCTCACGGTGTGCTCCTCATGGTGTGCTCCCCATTCCGCCGTAACGCTCGGTCTTGATCCGGTCGGCGGGGTAGCCGGCCTGCACGAGCCAGTCGGCCACCGTCTCCACGAACGCGGTAGCCCCGCAGATGAAGAAGGCCGGGTTCGCCGACACCGGCAGCACCGCGATGCTCAGCGCCCGGGCATCCAGCCGCCCAGGCGGAACGGGGCTGCCGGCCGGGGCCTCGCGGGTGTAGACGTAGGTGACGGTGAGGAGGTCCGATCCGGCGAGCTCGTCGAGCTCGGCGCCGTAGTAGGCCGCGTCGGGGCTCCGCACCGAGTAGAGCAGCCGGAACTCGGCGGTCGCGCCGGGGGATGCTGGGTCGGCGGCGGCGTGTGCCCGGATCATGGCCATCAGCGGCACCACCCCGGAGCCGCCGGCGATGAGTTGCACGGGGGACGGGTCGGCCGGGTCCCAGACGAACCAGCCGCCCACCGGGCCGCGCACCTCGAGTTGGTCGCCGACCGAAACGCCGTGCACAAGGTAGGGCGACACCTCGCCCTCGTCCAGTTCCTCCACGGTGAGTTCGAGTTCGTCGCCGGGCAGCGCCGACGCCACCGAGTACGAGCGCACCGCGGTGTAGCCATCCGGGGCGGTGAGGCGCACGTCGACGTGCTGGCCGGCCCGGTGTCCGGTCAGGCCCGGCAGCCGCAACCGCAGGGTGCGCGCGGTCCGGGTCTCCTGACTCACTCCGATCACCTCCGCCACTCTCCAGCCGGTTCTCACCAGTAGCGCTCTTCGCGCCAGGGATCGCCGTACATGTGGTAGCCGTTGCTCTCCCAGAAGCCGGGTTCGTCCTGGCGCAGCAGCTCCAAGCCGCGCACCCACTTGGCGCTCTTCCAGAAGTACAGGTGCGGCACCAGCAGACGGGCCGGGCCGCCGTGGGCCGGTTCGAGGGCTTCGCCGTCGAACTCGTGGGCGATCCAGGCCTTGCCGCCGAGCAGATCGTCGAGCGGAACGTTGGTGGTGTAGCCGCCGTAGGAGTGCGCCATGGTGAATTCGCAGTCTGACTCGACCGATTCGAACAGGGTGTCCAGCGAAACGCCGCGCCAGCTGGTGCCGAGCTTGGACCAGCTGGTCACACAGTGGATATCCTGTGTCACGTCATCCTGTTTGAGCGCGAGGAACTCGTCCCAGCTCCAGCGGTGCACCTGGCCGGTTTCGGTGGTGATGGTGAACTCCCACTCCTCCGGCGCGATCCGCGGGGTGGGCCCGGCCGAGAGCACCGGGAAACTCTCGGTGAGGTACTGGCCGGGCGGCAGCGCCGGATCGCCCTGGCGGCGGCGGCCGAAGAAGCCGGGGGAGACGATGCCCATGAGGTTCCTTTCGCTTGGCGGAAGCCTAATGGAGCATCGGCGCCCGGTCTACGGGGCCGCGGTTCCCGCGGCCAGTCCCACCAGCAACAAGGCGACATTGATCAGCAGAACCGCCGTGAGCACGATCTGCAGCCAGACATACCGCTGAGCGAGGATCGAGAGTCCGCTGAGCAGGGCGGCAAACGGCAGCGCCCAGGGGACGATCAGGATGAGTGCGAGCAGAAATGCGCCAGAACTGTCCAGGGGCAATGCAATCGCGGAGGCCCCGGCGATCGCCAGCACCACCACACCGAGGTCGCCCCACACCACTCGGGATGCCGAGTCGGACGACCGGAAGACCGAGCTGCTCAGGATCCTGCAGACGGCGCCGAGGGCGAGGAATGCCAGGGCCTGCACCACGTCGAGGTAGATCCAGGGGAATCGGCTCCATTCGCCGCGGCCGCTTAGCTGCAGGACCATGAGTATGAACCCGCCGAGGTGATAGCTCAGGGCTGCCGACATGACGCTCGTGTACCAGGACTGTGTGAACCGGGACTGTGTGAACCAGGACTGTGTGAACCGGGACTGTGTGAACCGGGACTGTGTGAATCGGAACGGCGTAGCGCGGCCAGGACGTTCGCCTTCCAGTCTTTCGCTCACGCCTCAGCCTTTCACACCGCCGCGCGCCGGAGGGGCGCACTTTCAGTGACGCGTGATCAGAACGGAGGCGGACCGGGCGGCGGGCTGTCGTAGGTGGTGGGGGTGTTGGTCGCCGGGTCGTTGGTGGCGGTGCCGAGGATGGCTGGGTCGTGGGTGGCGGGGTCGCAGGTGGCGGGGTCGTAGGTGATGGGGTCGGTGTTGGCCGGCGCGGAGGTGTATTTTCTGCCGGCGGGGGTGGTCCAGGTGAGGGCGCCGCCGGGGCCTTGGTTGGTGGTGAAGCTGGATTGGTGTTTGAGGCGGTGGCAGGGTGTGCAGAGGTGGACGAGGTTGTCCACGTCGGTGGGGCCGCCGGTGTTCCAGGGCCTGGTGTGGTCGATTTCGCTGAGGGTGGCGCGGCGGGTGCAGCCGATTCCTTGGCAGGTTCGGTCGCGGGCGTCGAGGTAGCGGCGCATATCCGCCGGTGGGGTGTATTGCTCGCGGCCCATGCTCAGTCGGCAGCCGGTCTCGGGGTGGGTGAGGATACGGCTCCAGCTGGTGGCGGTGCCGGCGATGCGGCGGGCGGTCTCGGGGTCGATCGGGCCGTAGCCCTCAAGGATCGCGGGTTCGTCGCTGCGACCCAGCAGCGTCAGTGCCGGGACGGTGAGGTGCACGGTGCCGCGGATGCCGTGGCCCAGCCCGGCCGGGCCGACGCCGTCTAGGAGCAGGTCGCGGTACGCGTCTGCGCGGCGCTGGTCCTTGGTACGGGGCTCGGCGGTGCCGGTCGGGCCGCTGCCGATCGGGTCAGTGCTGGATGGGCCGGTGCTGGTCGGGTCAGCGCCGGGTGCCGAGGCCTCGGCGCTGGTGTCGGTGTCGAGGGTGGTGGCGATGCGGCTGAGCCTGTCGTAGATCGCCTGGGCGTCCTCGGCTTTCAAGTAGGCGTTCAGCCACGCCATACCGTCGGCGTCGGGGTGGAGCACCAGCCTTCGTGTGACGAAGCCGGCGTCGGCGCGGGTCTGCAAGGGCACCGGGTGCATCCGCTCCAGGATCCGGCCGGCGACCCGGACGAACTGGGTGGAGGTGAGTTTCTCCGCTGCGGGCAGCACCTTCGTTTCGAACGCGGGCAGGATCTCCTCGGGCACCCCGTCGGTGAGATCGAGCATCTTCAGTGCGTGACCCCAGGTGATGCTGCCGCGAGCCAACGCGGCGTGGAACTGGGGTAGTTGGTCGGTGAGGCGGACGGCGTTGAACACCATGATCCCCGCCGTGCTCGCCTTCACCCGCAACGCCCCCGCGGCCTCGGCGGCCATGCACCGGCGAGCCAATTCCTCGTCGTCCCAGGCGGGGCCGTGCGCGCCGGTGTCGGGGTCGTTCCGGCCGGACTCGACCGGGTCACCGCAGAGGCCCGCGATGATCCGCGGGTCGTGGCCGAGCCGGTCCAGCTCGGCCAGCAGCCGGGTGCGCTGCGCGTAGCACGCGGCCAGCGCCTTCTCGTTGGTGATCAGCGGGTCGATCACCGCGCTGATCGCCGCCGCTATCGGGTCTACTCCGGGTGTGGCATCTGAGGTGGCCATAGGGACAGTGAATCACCCGCCACCGGCACTCCCAGGCCCGAAAAGACAGCCGTGGACAAGTGCTGAAGAGACCGGCCTGTGGAGGAGGGCCTACGCCTCCCGGGCGCAGTCGATACACAGCTCGGCGGCCGGCCGGGCCTCCAGCCGCTCGCGCCCGATCGGCTCGCCCCGGCGCAGGCAGATCCCGTAGCTGCCGTCGTCGATGCGCACCAAGGCCGCGTCGATGGCCGCCAGGGACGCGGTCAGCTCGGCGTGCACCCCCGCGCGCAGCGACCACTCGTCGGAGAGCGTCGGGCCCTCGGGGTCGTGCTCGTCATCGGCATCCCCGCCGCTGCGGGCGGCGCGCACGGCATTCAGGGTGTCACCCTGCCGGCTCAGCTCGAGCAGGAGGTCACGCCGCCGGCGTCCGAGCACGTCTTCGAAATAGCCGACCGCCGCGGCCGTCAGCGGCAGTGCTCGGCCGGCCACGATCAGGAGACCGAGACGCTGATCTCGTGCAGACCCGTGGCACCGTCCGGCGCGACATCCGCGAGCTTGCTGGTCTGCACCAGGCCCTCGGCATCCGTCGCACGAACCCGGATCGTGTGGGAGCCGCTCGGGGCGTCCCAGTCCCAGCGCCACTGGCGCCAGGTGTCGACGGAGATCGCGTCGGCGAGGGTCGCGGGGTTCCAGTCGCCGTCGTCCACCTGCACGTCGACGGCGGAGATGCCCACGTGCTGGCTCCATGCCACGCCGGCCACCGTCACTGTGCCGGCGTCGACGGTCGCGTTCTCGCGGGGCACATCCACCCGGCTCGACAGCTTCACCGGACCCTTTTCCGACCAGCCGCGGGTGGACCAGTAGGCCGTTTCCTGGTCGAACCGGGTGACCACCAGCTCGGTGACCCACTTGGTCGCCGACACGTAGCCGTACAGGCCGGGCACCACCATCCGCACCGGGTAACCGTGTTCCAGCGGCAACGGATCGCCGTTCATACCCACCGCGAGAATCGAATTGCGGTCGTCGGTGAGCGCCTCGATCGGCGTGCTCGCCGTCCAGCCGTCCTGGCTGCGGGAGAGCACCATGTCGGCGTCGGCGCGGGGCTTGGCCCGGGCGAGCAGCTCGCGGATCGGGTATCCCAGCCAGACCGCGTTGCCGATCAGGTCACCGCCCACGTAGTTCGACACACAGGCCAGCGTGGTGGTGCTCTCCTCCAACGGTAGGGCCAGCAGCTCGGCGAAATCGATCTCCACCTCGTTCTCGACCATGCCGCTGATCTTCAGGGTCCAGGTCGACGGGTCGACCCGGGGCACCGAGAGAGCGGTGTCGATGCGGTAGAACTCCGCGTTGGGCGTGATGATCGGCGTGAGACCGTCGACCGCGAACGACGCCCCGGCGGGGATGGCCGCACCCGGCACCGTCGGAGCCGGCAGGGTGAACAGCGCCCGCGCCGCATCCGCTGCCCTGCTGCCGGCGGTGAGCAGCTGGCCGCCGAGCGCCGCGAGCACGCCGACGCCCGCGCTGACGCCCGTGTAGGCGAGAAACTTGCGTCGGTCCAGCGCGGCCCGAGAGGCCGCCGCCGGGGTGACGGAGGCCGGCCGGCCGGCGTCAACGGAGGCCGCCGCGGCCGCTTCAGCCGGAGCCCGGCTGGTCTGCAGGCGCCGGGTCAGCATGCTCAGCACCAGGGCGGCGACCAGCATCGCCAGCACCGGTGGGACGGCGTCGAACGGGGATGCTCCGGCGCGGGTGAGCGCGGCCGCCAGCGCCACCAGACCCGCGGCCACGATCACGTACCGGCCGAACGGCGGCCGACGGTATTCCAGAATGCCGGCCAGCGCCGCCAGGGCCGCTGCGACCAGTGCGATGAAGACCACCAGGGCGACCTTGTCGGCGGTGCCGAACAGCGAGATCACGAGCTCCTTGGCCCAGGCCGGAGCCAGATCGATCAGGAGCGCGCCGACGACCAGCACCGGGCTGGCACCCGGTGCGATGAGCCCGGCGACCAACTCGGCCAGGCCGAAACCGGCCAGCACAGCGGCCAGACCGGCCACAGCAGCCAGCCAGGTCGTTTCCCGGCCGCGGGCGGCTGCCGGGCCGGACGATGAATCGCCGGGCGAAGCCGATGCCGACGGGGGAGACAGCGGGCTGGACATGGCCCCAGCATAGATTCGCACGCTGGGAGATATGCGGGGAATCGTGCGGGATCGGCCTTACGAAAGGCTTACGGGAGCCCGGGTTACCGCCATGTTACGAACACGAAAACGTTGCGGGAACGGGTTGGCAGACGAGGGGTGCCGGTTCTACGGTGATATCTACCCGCCACGACGAACGGTCGAACCCGACCTCCCCGTTTGTCGTCAACGCCGTCCCTGGCGCCTCGCCGTTCCATCCGCATCCCGATCCCTCGTGGATCCCGATCTCGATAGATCCCGCGACACCCGGACACCGAAGCCCACCGCCCACCCGTCAGCACCCATTGCCGGATGGTTTCCGGCGTGCGCTCCCGGATCAATCGACCAGCTCTTCGAACCAGCTCCTCGGCCCCACCCGTGACCTCCCCGGCCACGCTTGCGTTCAGCACTAGCACCGCGAACCTCGCCCGAGACCCCGTTCGCGAACCCCGGACCCCAGAATCCGGCACCGAAAAGAGAGACGGATGACCACCCTTCATCCCCGCCTAGGCGTACCCGGCCCTCCCGAATCCACCCTGGAGTCCGTGGTGCCGCCCGAGGCCATGCACCGAATTCCCGCCCACCGAGTGACCACCGACCCGCGGCAGGGCCGGCCAGCGCCCACCGGTCACGCCCATTCGCCATCCTTGGTGATGCTGGTGCTGATCGCCACCGTCGGCATCCTGGCCTACGCGAACTTCCTGCTCAACCCGGCCAGCCGTGGTGACTGGCTGCCGTATTCGTTGGTCATCGCGGCCGAGTCGATCCTGATCTTCCAGGCGCTGCTGTCGATGTGGACAATCCTGTCCGGGTCGAGCGACCCGCGGGAGTTCAATGTGCACCAGGCCCAGGCGACCCTGATCCACTCTCGATCCCTCGTCAGGGACGGTCTGATGGACCAGCCGGAGCGGTGGCCCCTGCACCTGGGCGACCAGCCCGCGACGGTCGATGTGTTCGTCACGACCTATGGCGAGGACATCGACGTGATCCGGACGACCGTGACCGCGGTACGCGCGATGCATGGCGAGCACCTCACCTGGGTGCTCGATGACGGCCGTTCGGACGCGGTGCGTGATCTGGCCGCCGAGTTGGGCGTGCGTTACCTCCGGCGGCTGAGTTCGAACGGCGCCAAGGCGGGCAACGTCAACCATGCGCTCACCGCGAGCACAGCGGAGTACTTCGTGATCTTCGACGCGGACTTCGTGCCCAAACCTGAGTTCCTGCTCGAGACCCTGCCGTTCTTCATCGATGACAGGGTCTCCTTCGTGCAGACCCCGCAGGCCTACAGCAACCTGCACAACGTCATCTCCCGCGGCGCCGGCTACATGCAGGCCGTCTTCTACAGATTCATCCAGCCCGGCCGCAACCGGTTCAACGCGGCGTTCTGCGTGGGCACCAATGTGGTCTTCCGTCGGGACGCCATCAACGACATCGGCGGCATGTACACCGACTCCAAGTCCGAAGATGTCTGGACATCACTCAAGTTGCACGAGCGCGGCTGGAAGTCCATCTACATCCCCACCGTGCTGGCAACCGGTCACGCGCCGGACACCGTGGAGGCCTACACGAAGCAGCAACTGCGCTGGGCCACGGGTGGCTTCGAGATCCTGCTGCACAGCAACCCGCTCAGCCCTCGGCGCCGCCTCACCTTCGACCAGCGGCTGCAGTACCTGGTGACCGCATCCTTCTACCTCACCGGGATCGCTCCGCTGTTGCTCCTGTTGGTGCCGCCGTTGGAGATCTACCTGGACCTGCGACCGATGAACCTCTCGACGACGGTGGTGACCTGGTTGCTGTACTACGCGGGCTTCTACCTGATGCAGGTGCTGCTGGCGTTCTACACGATGGGATCGTTCCGCTGGGAGACACTGATGCTCGCCACGGCGTCCTTCCCCATCTACGTGGCGGCGTTGGTCAACGTGCTGGTCGGCAAGGAACAGCACTGGAGCGCCACCGGCAACACGTCCAGGGTGAGGTCACCGTTCAACTTCATGATCCCGCAGGTGCTGTTCTTCGTGTTCCTCCTGCTCACATCGGTGGTGGGGGTGTGGCGTGACCTGGTTATCGGCACCCTCACCCTGGCCACGGCATGGAACGTGACCAACACGCTCATCCTCGGCACCTTCGTGGGCACGGCTCTGCACGAGTCGTACCGCGCCGGTCGTGCCCGTGCCCTGACCCGAAAGATGGTGACCTCATGACCTGGGCCAATCGGTTCAAGCTCCTCATCGGACTCGTCGCCGTCGTCGGCATCGTCGCGGTCCTCACACTGGTGTTCAACCAGCGGCAGGCCCAGGTGATGAGCGCCTCCGCGTCGATCCAGGCAGCGGAGTACCCGGTGGGTTCCGACTACGGCGGAACGGTGCTCGATCGGCTCGTCGACGATGGCGACCACGTTCGGGCCGGGCAAGCCCTGTTCACCCTGCAGAGCCCCACCCTGCAAGCGGACCTTGCCGAAGGACTGGTCACGGTCGACAGCGTGGCCTACTCGGTGGCCGACGACGGGGTGCTCACCCTGACCGCCTCCGTCGACGGCACCCTCACCGACATCACCACCGAACGCGGTTCCTTCGTGCAGGCCGGCCAGGTGCTCGCGGTCATCGACAAGACCGGGTCCCTGTTCGTGTCGGCCGACTTCGTGCTCACCAGCGGCGACTATGCGCGGATCGAACCCGGTGCCGCCGTCGACATCGTGCTGCCCAACCAGACCAGGGTGGCCGGCACGATGGACACCCTGGACGTGCAGACGGCCGACGGTCAGGCCGAAACCACAGCCAGGGTCGTGAGCCCGGATCTGGTCGACGGCGCCGCGGACGGTCTCATGGCACCCGGCACGCCGGTGACGGCCACGATCGAGCTACGCGACGACGGTCTCCTCGCCGGCGCCAGCGACGGCCTGTTCAGTTTCCTGCGGACGATCGGGCTGTGACGGTGCTGAGCATCAGACGCACACCCGCCGTGGCCGCTGCATTCGTGATCGCCGTCGCGCTGGCCGCGTGCACCACGACGGATGTCGCCGGCCCGGCCGACCGCGGAGCGGTGACGTCCGGCGCCGCCATCTTCCCCAGCGCCGAGGTCGCACCTCTCGTCGACGCGGTGCCCCACACGACTGTGAAGCCGCTGCCGGTGGCGCGCCTGGCCGATGGGCTCATTCCCCCGACCAACCGGTGGTTCTCCGGACTGGTGTTCGGCGAGCAGTCGATGCCGGTGTTCCCCCTGCCACTGTCATTCCAACTGACCGACACCGGATTCGCCTTCGGGTTGCCGACCATATCTGCAGACCCCACCGTGATCAGGGGCGGCTTCGCCGGGCAGATCGGCGTGCGGGTCGACGCCGCCCAGGACCGCCTGGAGCAGCAGGTGACCGCCTACGACGAGGCGTCCGTCACCATCGGCCAGTTCGTCGACGGCGCCGCGGTCGGCCGCACTGTGATCGCAGAGGGCTCACCGTTCGTGTCGTTCACGGCCACGGCCGAGGTGGCCCTGGCCATGCCGACGGCCTTCGCCGAGGCCCAGGGCGCGGCCGGCGGGGCGTGGACTGTCGACGTGGCCGGCGACACCTACGGGCTGGTGAGCGACGGAACGCTCGCCGACGGCACCGATCTGACGCTCGCAGCGGGCCAGTCCGCGACCTGGTTCGCCCTGCCGGACGGCGGTGATCAGGATGCCTTCGTCGAGGCGGCCACGCACCCGGTCAGCGGCACCCGCCTCGAGTACAGCTCGGACGCCGATTCCGCGACCACGACCATCCACTACGACACCGACGACGGCGGCGACACCCTCATCGCCGTGATGCCGCACCAACAGGAGGGTCGTGCCGGGAAGCCGGCCTGCGCCGCGGGGGAGTACCGGAGCATCTATGGCACTCTGACGGTGTGCCAGGGGCCGACGCTGGACTGGTCGGTGCCCACTGTCACGCCCAGCGGCGCCCTGGACCTCGCGGCCCTCGGCGGCGACGACCGCGAACGGCTGGCCGACCAGGTGCGGGCGGATGTGGCCGGCACCACCACCTTCGCCGCCGACACCTACTTCGGTGGCAAGTCGCTCTACCGGGCCGCCAACCTGCTCGAGGTGGCCCGGCAGGTGGGCGCCGATGACGCGGTGACTGCCCTGACGGACCGCCTCAGTGCAGCCCTCGACGACTGGATGGACCCCGACGGCTGTGCGGTGCGCACCGAGCGCTGCTTCGTCTACGACCCCGACGCCCGGGGACTGGTGGGCCTGGCGACATCGTTCGGCTCGGAGGAATTCAACGACCACCACTTCCACTACGGCTACTTCTTGTATGCCGCGGCGGTGGTCGCGGCCGAGAACCCCGACCTGGCCGGGCGCTGGGCCCCTGTGCTCAACCTGCTCGCCGCCGACCTGGCCACCAGCGGCGGCAGCGACTACTTTCCCGACCGTCGGGTGTTCGACGCCTACGCCGGGCACTCCTGGGCCAGCGGCACCTCGCCGTTCGGTGACGGCAACAACCAGGAGTCCAGCTCGGAGGCCGTGACGGCGTGGAACGGGTTGGCCTTGTGGGCCGACGTGAGCTCGCAGGCGGGCCTGGCGACCGAGGCCGGCTGGATGCTCTCCAACGAGGCCGCCTCCTCCCTCGCCTACTGGACCGACTTCGACCTGGCCGACCCGGTCTACGCGGGCTTCGACCACACCGTCACCTCGCTGGTCTGGGGCGGCAAACGCGACTACGCCACCTGGTTCAGCGCCGAGCCGAGCGCCATGCTCGGCATCCTGGTGCTGCCGATGAGCCCGGTCGCGGACTACCTCGGCGGTGACCCCGACAGGGTTCAGGCCAACCTGGGCGAGGCCCTACCCGGATCGACCTATGACGTGATGTTCGGCGATTACCTGCTGATGTACTCGGCGTTGCAGGGCCGGGAAGCGGCATCCGCAGCCCTGGACGCCGCCAAAGGGCTGCCGGAGGCACGGATCGACGACGGTAACAGCCGCGCCTACCTGCTGGCCTGGCTGATGCAGCACGCCGCCTGACCAGGGTGTCGGCTCCGTCCGGCTGGCCGGTGCAGGTGCCCACCAGCCGGATAGGGGAGGATTGGGGATCATGGCAACCCTCACCGCCCTCCCGCACGTCACCGATCCCGACCAGCTTTTCGAGGCCTTCGAGGGCTGGGCAGCGGATGCGGGCTTGCGCCTCTACCCGGCGCAGGAGGAAGCAGTCATCGAGATCGTGTCGGGGGCGCACCTCATCCTCTCCACCCCCACCGGCACCGGCAAGTCGCTCGTGGCCGTCGGTGCGCACTTCGCCGCTCTCTCGGCCGGCAAGCGCACCTTCTACACCGCCCCGATCAAGGCGTTGGTGAGCGAGAAGTTCTTCGCGCTGGTGGAGATCTTCGGCGCCGAGAACGTGGGCATGATGACCGGTGACTCGTCGGTCAACTCCGACGCCCCGATCATCTGCTGCACCGCCGAGATCCTCGCCAACCTGGCGCTGCGAAACGGCGAGGACACCCCGGTCGACCAGGTCGTGATGGACGAGTTCCACTTCTACTCCGACCCCGACCGCGGCTGGGCCTGGCAGGTGCCGCTGCTGCTGCTGCCGCGCGTGCAGTTCATCCTCATGTCGGCCACCCTGGGCGACGTCACCGACATCGCCGCGGACCTGTCCCGGCGCACCAACCGCGACACCGCCGTCGTCACCGGTGTCGAGCGCCCCGTGCCGTTGCACTACTTCTACGAGACCACCCCGGTGCACGAGACCGTCGAGGACCTGCTCAAGACCGGCCAGGCGCCCGTGTACATCGTGCACTTCGCGCAGGCCGCCGCGCTCGAACGCGCCCAGGCGCTCTCCAGCGTGAAGGTGGTCACCAAGGAGCAGAAGGAGGCCATCGCCGAGCTCATCGGCGAATTCAGGTTCACCACCAGCTTCGGCAAGACCCTCTCCCGGCTGATCCGGATGGGCATCGGCGTGCACCACGCCGGCATGCTGCCCAAGTACCGCCGGCTGGTGGAGCAGCTCGCCCAGCGCGGCCTGCTGCGGGTGATCTGCGGCACCGACACCCTCGGCGTGGGCATCAACGTGCCCATCCGCAGCGTGCTGTTCACCGCCCTGACCAAGTACGACGGCGTGAAGATGCGCCAGCTCAACGCCCGCGAGTTCCACCAGATCGCCGGCCGGGCGGGCCGGGCCGGCTTCGACACCGCCGGCACCGTGATGGTGCAGGCGCCCGACCACGAGACCGAGAACCTCAAGGCCATCGAGAAGGCCGGCGACGACCCCAAGAAGCGGCGCAAGATCGTGCGCAAGCGCGCCCCGGAGGGCTTCGTCTCCTGGGGGGAGCCGTCGTTCCGCCGGCTCGTCGACGCCGAACCGGAGACCCTCACCTCGAGCATGCAGATGACCAGCGCCATGCTGATCAACGTGATCGCCCGCGGCGGCGACGCCTACGCCAACGTGTACTCGCTGGTGTTCGACAACCACGAGCCGTGGAAGCGTCAACTCGCCCACGCCCGCCGCGCCCTGGGCATCTACAAGACCCTGCGCGCGGCCGGGATCGTGGAGCAGGGTGCGGACGGCAGCATCCGTCTCACTGTTGACCTGCAGGCGAACTTCGCGCTCAACCAGCCGCTGTCGCCATTCGCCTTGGCTGCGTTCGACCTGCTGGATATCGAGGCGCCCACCTACGCGCTGGACATGATCTCGGTTCTCGAGTCCACTCTCGACGACCCGCGCCCGGTGCTGATGGGCCAGCAGTTCGCCGCCCGCGGCGAGGCCGTGAACGCCATGAAGAGCGAGGGCATCGAGTACGACCAGCGCATGGAGCTGCTCGAGGAGATCACCTGGCCCAAACCCCTGGACGAGCTGCTCAGCTACGCATTCGAGACCTACAAGCAGTCCCAGCCCTGGATCGCCGACTTCCCGCTGCGGCCCAAGACCGTGGTGCGCGACATGTACGAACGCGCCATGTCGTTCGGCGAGTTCGTGGCCTACTACAAGCTCGCCCGCAGCGAGGGTGTGGTGCTGCGCTACCTCTCGGATGCCTACCGGGCCGCCCGGCAGACCATCCCGGACGAAGCCAAGACCGAGGACCTGCTCGACCTGATCGAGTGGCTCGGCGAGCTCGTGCGGCAGGTGGACTCCAGCCTGCTCGACGAGTGGGAGGAACTCATCCACCCCGACCTGGCCGCACACGAGGCCACCGCGCACGCCGTGGTGCCGCCCGCGCCGCACCGGCTCACCACCAACACCCGGGCGTTCCGGATCCTGGTGCGCAACGAACTCTTCCGCAGGGTGCAGCTGGCCGCGCTGGAGAACTACGACGCGCTGGGCGACCTCGACCGCGACAGCGGCTTCGGGGCGGATGCCTGGGCCGACGCCATGGACGGCTACTTCGCCGAGCACGACGAGTTGCTGGCCGGGGCGAACGCGCGCGGCGCCGGGCTGCTCATCCTCGACGAGGGCGCCACGGTGTGGACTGCCAGGCAGATCTTCGACGACCCGGCCGGCGATCACGACTGGGGCATCAGCGCCCGGATCGACCTCGCCGAGTCCGACGAGCTGGGCATCCCGGCCCTGACCGTGACCGGAATCAACCGGCTCTAGCTTCCCGCCCTCGGCAGAAAAGGACCTCGGATGGATGCACCCAAGAAGCGACTGGCCGTTCGCACGGATGTCCTCGACGCCGTGGATCACGGCCTGCTCGGGTTGCTGCGCTCCAATTCGCGGCTGTCGAACGCCGCCCTGGCCGCCTCGGTGGGCATCGCCGCGTCCACCTGCCTCGAGCGGGTGCGGTCCCTGGTGACCCGCGGCGTGATCCGCCGGTTCACCGTGGATGTCGACCCGGCCGCGCTGGGCCTGGGCGTGCAGGCGTTGATCAGCATCAACATCCACTCCGGCGCCCGGTCGCAGATCACGCCGTTCGCCACCCGCATCCGCGACCTGCCCGAGGTGGTGCAGTTCTTCTTCGTGGGCGGCAACGAAGATTTCCTGTTGCACGTGGCCGTGCAGGACACGGCAGGCCTGCGTCGTTTCGTGGTCGACAATCTCTCGGCCGACCCTGTCGTGGCGGCCACCCGCACCAGCGTCATCTTCGACCACGTGACGCCGCCGCTCTAGCCGGAAGGGCGTAACCTCGGGCCATGGCCAATTCAGATATTCAGCCGGAATCCCCGATCAACACGCCGAAGCCGGCTCCCAAGCCCGGCCCGCGACCCGGACCGGGCCCGCAGCACGGCGCCCGGGCGGATGCGCGACCGGCCCCGACTGTCGCCGGCCCCACGGCAGCCAGGCTGACCGGGCCGATCCGCGCGGCCGTGATCGGCTACGGGCTCTCCGGCCGGGTCTTCCACGCGCCGTTCCTCGCGGCCAACCCCGACTTCTCGCTCGAGGCCATCGTGACCGGCGACCCGGAGCGCGGCGCCCGGGCCACCGAAAGCTACCCCGACGTGCGGATCGTGCCCACGGCGGAGGCGCTGTTCGCTCAGGCGGCCGACCTCGACGTCGTGGTCATCGGCACCCCGCCGGACACCCACGTGGCCCTGGCCAACGCGGCCCTGGACGCGGGCCTGGCCGTCGTCATCGACAAGCCGTTCGCGGTGGATTCCGAGCAAGGCTGGGCGTTGCTGAACCGGGCCGAGAGCCTGGGACTGCCGCTGACGGTGTTCCAGAACCGGCGCTGGGACGGCGATTTCCTCACTCTGCAGGCCCTCCTGGCCGACGATGCCCTCGGCGACGTCTACAGGTTCGAGTCCAGATTCGAGTTCTTCAAGCCGGGGACCCCGCGCAGCTGGAAGGCCGGCGCGACGCCGGCCGCGGGCGGCGGCGTGCTGTACGACCTCGGCGCCCACCTGATCGACCAGGCCGTGCTCCTGTTCGGCCCGGTCGACGACTTCACCGCCGAGCTGTCCACCCGCCGGCCCGGCGGCGCCGCCGACGACGACTCCTTCGTGTCTCTCCACCACGGGTCGGGGGTGCGCTCGCACCTGTGGGTGAGCTCCTTCGCCGCCCAGGCCGGACCACGGTTCCGGGTGCTCGGCTCGGCCGCCGGCTACACCAAGTGGGGCGTCGACGGACAGGAAGCAGCCATCCAGGCCGGCAACCTGCCCAGCGACGCCGACTTCGGACTCGAGCCGGAAGCCACCTGGGGTCGGCTCGGAGCGGACGGGGCCAGCCAGGTGGTGCCGACCCAGCGCGGACACTACGCGGCCTTCTACGAGGGCCTGGCCGACGCCCTGCTCCGCGGTGCTCCGCTGCCGGTGAACGCCGTCGACTCGGCGCACACCATCGAACTGATCGAACGGATTCACGCCTCGGTGCGGTGAGGCGGGGATCAGCCCGTTGTGGTCCAGTCGAGGTTGATGACCTGACGCAGGTAGATGTTCTCGCCGAGCCCGGACACCTTCGGGTTCATCCGTAGCAGCTGCTGCATCGGCAGATCGAACCGCTGGGCGATGTCGAAGAACGAGTCGCCCTCGATCACGGTGTAGCTGATCGGTTCGCCAGCGCCGTTGTACTCAGGTGCGGCCTGGGCGCCGGGAATCGCACCGTTGTCGACAGCGGGGCCCTCCGGGATGGGCTCGGCCGGCACATCGGGGTTCGGAACGGGCTCCGGCGCGGGCGCCTCCGCCACCGGTTCCTGTGTCGGGGCCGGGGTGGGCGTCGCTGTGGGGGTGGGAGTGGGCGTCGGGGTGATCACGATCGTCTGGGTGACCACCGGAGCAGGCGCCGCGGCGCAGCCGGCCAGGACCAGCCCGCCGGAGAGCACGGCGGCCAGCGCGATCGCGCGTCCGGTGCGAAAGAATGCGGTGCGCGGCTGTGCCGGCAGGTTGTGGCTGAGATTGTCGATGGTGTACCCCCGGGAACCTAGCTTAGGTCAGGGATTTGGCCGGGGGCACCCCGCCGGTGTGCCCACTGCGGGGGAGGGTCAGCACTCGATGACGTTGACCGCGAGGCCGCCCTCACTGGTTTCCTTGTACTTGGTCATCATGTCCAGGCCGGTCTGCCGCATGGTCTCGATCACGGTGTCCAGCGACACCAGGTGGGTGCCGTCGCCGTGCAGGGCCAACCGTGCCGCGGACACGGCCGTCGACGCGGCGATGGCGTTGCGTTCGATGCAGGGCACCTGCACGAGGCCGCCGACGGGATCACAGGTGAGGCCGAGGTGGTGCTCCATGGCGATCTCCGCCGCGTTCTCCACCTGGCGGGGGGTACCGCCCAGCACGGCGCAGAGCGCCCCGGCGGCCATGGCACAGGCTGAGCCGACCTCGGCCTGGCAGCCGCCCTCCGCGCCGGAGATCGAGGCGTTCGCCTTGACCAGGGAACCGATGGCCACCGCGGTGAGCAGGAACCGGCGGATGCCGGCCACACTGGCGCCGGGCACGAAGCGCAGGTAGTAGTGCGCGACGGCGGGGATGATGCCGGCGGCGCCATTGGTGGGCGCCGTCACGACGCGGCCGCCGGAGGCGTTCTCCTCGTTCACCGCCAGGGCAAAGGCGTGCAGCCACTCCGTGGAGGTGTCCCGCTCCCGCTGGGTCTGACCGTCATATTCTTCCAACTGCATACGAATCGCCGAGGCGCGGCGTTTGACGCCGAGCCCGCCGGGAAGGGTTCCGTCGACGCGGAGCCCGGCCTCGACGCAGGCGTGCATCGCCGACCAGATCGCGTCCAGTCCAGCATCCAGCCTGTCGGCGCCGTGCACGGCTTCCTCATTGGCGCGGGCCACGTCGCAGATGCCGATACCGTGATCGTCGCAGAGCGCCAGGAGCGCCGCGCTCGAGGCGTACGGCATCGGCTGGACGAGAGTCGAGGCGGGCCGGATCGGGTCGCCGTCGCGGCGGATGAAGCCGCCGCCGATCGAGTAGTAGGTCTCCTCGAGCACAGCGGGAGCGGCCGGGTCGTCGCTCCAGGCCGAGAGAGTCATCGCGTTGGGGTGGCCGGGCAGCCGGGTGCGGGGTTCGAAGACCACGTCGCTCTGCTGCACAGGCACCGGGTGCACGCCGTTCACCAGCAGGGTGGCGCCAGGGGCGAGGTGGGCCCAGAGGTTGCGCACCTCGTCGGGGTCGCAGGCCTCCGGGCGGAGGCCCGCCAGGCCGGCCAGGATGGCGTCCGGAGTGCCGTGGCCGAGACCGGTCGAGCCCAGGGAGCCGAAGAGTGAGCACCGGATGCGGCGCACCTCGGCCAGCCGGCCGCTCTCGGCCAGGTGTTCGGCGAAGGCCAGCGCGGCCCGCATCGGGCCGACCGTGTGGGAACTGGATGGACCGATTCCGATGGAGAAGAGGTCGAGAGCCGATACGTACGCTGTCACTCGCCCCATCGTACGCGGACCGCGCCGCCTGCGGAGCTAGCGGATGGTCTTGCGGGCCGTGATCTGCCCGGTGTCGAAGCCGAGCAGGTGCAGCCCGCCGTGGAACCTGGCGTGCTCGATCTTGATGCAGCGGTCCATCACGATGGTCAGCCCCTTCGACTCGCCGTACTCCGCCGCCTCCTGGTTCCAGATACCCAGCTGCACCCACACGGTCTTGGCGCCCACAGCGAGGGCGTCGTCGATCACGGACGGGATGTCGGAGGCCTTGCGGAACACGTCGACGATGTCGGGCACCTCCGGCAGTGACGCCAGGTCGGGGTAGGCCTTCTCGCCGAGGATGGTGTCGGCGCGCGGGTTGACGAAGTAGACCCTGTAGTCGCTCGACTGTTGCAGGTAGGTTCCCACGAAGTAGCTGGAGCGGGCGGGATTGGGGGAGGCGCCCACGATGGCGATGGACTTCGCGCGCCGCAGGATGCCCAGGCGCGCCTTGGCGTCCGGTCCCTCCCAGGTGCGTTGGGTGCGCAACAGCTTGGCCAGGGGGGAGTTGGTGGGAACGCTGCAGCTCAGGCCGTTGGTGAGCTGAACGGTTTCGGTGCTGTTCACGGTGTCGGTGCTCATGACGCTCCTGACGTGCCTGCGGCCTGCGCAAGGGCCTGGTCGAGATCGTAGATGATGTCGTCGACATCCTCGATGCCCACGCTGATGCGCACCAGACCGGCCAGCACGCCGGCGTCCACGAGCTGCTGCTCGCTCAGCTGGGCGTGCGTGGTGGAGGCCGGGTGGATCACCAGGGTCTTGGCGTCGCCGATGTTGGCCAGGTGGCTGGCCAGGTCGACCGATTCGATGAAGGTGCGGCCGGCGTCACGGCCGCCCTTGACGCCGAAGCTGAACACCGAGCCCGGACCCTTGGGCAGATACTTGAGGCCGCGCTCGTAGTGCGGGTGGCTGGGCAGACCGGCCCAGTTGACGAAGTCCACGCGCGGGTCGGCGTCGAGCCATTCGGCCACGATGCGGGCGTTGTTCACGTGCGCCTGCAGCCGGTACGGCAGCGTCTCGACGCCCTGGGCGAGCAGGAACGCGGAGTGCGGGGCGAGCACCGGGCCGATATCGCGCAGCTGCTCGGCGCGGAGGCGGGTGAGGAAGGCGTACTCGCCGAAGTTGCCCGACCACTCCAGGCCGCCGTAGCTGGGCACGGCCTCGGTGAAGAGCGGGAACTTGTCGCTGTTCCAGTTGAACCGGCCGCTCTCCACGACCACGCCGCCCAGGGTGGTGCCGTGGCCGCCGAGGAACTTGGTGGCCGAGTGGATGACGATGTCCGCGCCCCATTCGATCGGCCGGCACAGGTACGGCGTGGCGATGGTGGAGTCGATGATCAGCGGGATGCCGGCGGCGTGCGCCACGGCAGCGAGGCCCTCGATATCGGCGACCTCACCGGACGGGTTGGCGACGGTCTCGGCGAAGATCAGCTTGGTCTTGTCGGTGATCGCCGCGGCGTAGTCGGCCGGGTCGGCGGACTGCACAAACGTGGTCTCCACCCCGAAGCGGCGCAGGGTGACGTCGAGCTGGGTGATCGAACCGCCGTAGAGGTTGGCGCTGGAGACGATGTGGTCGCCCGCGCCGGCCAGGCTGGCGAAGGTGATGTACTGCGCGGCCAGGCCCGAGGCGGTGGCGACGGCGCCGAGGCCGCCTTCCAGGCTGGCGATGCGTTCTTCGAATGCGGCCACGGTGGGGTTGGACAGCCGGGAGTAGACGTTGCCGTACTTCTGCAGGGCGAAGCGGGCGGCGGCATCCGCGGTGTCATCGAAGACGAAAGCGCTGGTCTGGTAGATGGGCAGAGCCCGCGCTCCCGTGACGGCGTCGGGGATGTTCCCGGCGTGGATTGCCCTGGTCGTGAAGCCGTACTCGCGATCTGCCATGGGAGTACGCTACCGGCCCGGTGCCGGACCGCGGCCCGGCGGCGTAACAGAGCGCCACATGGCTCAGCTGATGAACACGGCGGCCAGCGCCAGCAGGGCGATCAGCAGCCAGGAGGCCAGGCCGACGCCCAGCGCTTTGCCGCCGGTCCGCACCAGCTCGGTCAGGCGCACCGCGGTGCCCAGCCCGAACAGGGCCATGGCCAGCAGCACGGTCTGCACCAGGTCGATGCTGTCGAGCACACTCGCGGGCAGCGGAACGAACGTGCGCACGAGCACCATCGCCAGGAACCCGGCGACGAACAGGGGCAGCACAGGCGGCCGGCGGGCGGCGGGCGCAGCGGCGGGGGAGCCGATCACGTCACCGGCCGGAGTGACCGGGGCGGGCGCCCTGCGGCGTTCATAGACCGCCACGCCGGCCACCAGCGGGGCAAGCATCAACACCCGGGTGAGCTTGACGACCACGGCCACGGCGAGGGCCGCCGACCCGGCGATCTGCGCGGTGGCGACGACCTGGCCCACATCGTGCACCCCGGCGCCGACCCAGTGGCCGAACTGCAGGTCGGTCAGGCCCAGCGGATGCCAGAGCAGCGGCAGCACGCCGATCGCCAGGGTGCCGCACAGGGTCACGAGCGCCACCGGGGTGGCGGTCTCCCGGTCCTTGGCCTTGATCACCCCGCTCATCGCGCCGATGGCGGAGGCTCCGCAGACGGCGAAGCCGGTGGCGATGAGCAACGGCTGGTTGCCGGGCAGGCCCACCCGGCGACCCAGCCACAGGGTGCCGAAGAAGGTCAGCAGCACGATCAGCACCGTGGTGGTGATGGTGAGCCAGCCGAGCGCGGCGATGTCGACCAGGCTGAGCTTGAGGCCCAGCAGCACCACGCCGATCCGCATCAGGCGTTTGGCGGCCAGGGAGAGACCGGGCTTCAGCGGGCCGGCCAGCGCAGGGCGCAGCACGGGCAGCTGGCCCACCACGATGCCCAGCAGCACCGCCGCGGTCAGCAGCGGGATCGCGGGAACCATGGTGTGCACACCCCACGCCACCAGGGTGGCCATCCCGGCCGCCGCAACTCCCCACATCCACATTTACTCAACCCTACCGACGGCGGCGCGAACCGTGAGAAAAGCCCCAAGAATCCGAGATTCTTGGGGCTTTCCTCACGGTTCGCGAGGGGGTCAGCGGTGGTGGAAGCGCTGCACCATCGGGCAGTCGAACGGGTCGCGGGCGGCCAGGCCCACCTTGTTGAGGTAGGCGACGACGATGCCGTACGACTCGAACAGTCCGGTCTCGGTGTAGAGGATCTTGTTGGACTCGCAGTATTCCTTGGTGATCTCCTGCGCCTTTTTCAGGTGCGGGCGGGCCATGTTCGGGAACAGGTGGTGCTCGACCTGGTAGTTCAGGCCGCCCATGAAGGTGTCCATGAAGGTGCCGCCGCGGATGTTGCGCGACGTGAGTACCTGACGACGGAGGAAGTCGACCTTGCTCTCGTGCGGCAGCTGCGGCATGCCCTTGTGGTTGGGGGCGAACGATGCGCCCATGTAGACGCCGAAGACGGCCATCTGCACACCGATGAAGGCGAACGCCATCCCCAGCGGCAGGAAGTAGAAGATCACGGCGAAGTAGACCAGGATGCGCGTGGTGAGCATGGTGATCTCGAGCCAACGCTTGTCGACCTTGCCCTTGCCGAAGACGGTCTTGAAGCCGTGGATGTGCAGGTTGATGCCCTCGAGGGTGAGCAGCGGGAAGAACAGGTAGCCCTGCTTGCGGGTGATGAAGGAGGTGATCCAGTTGACCTCTGACGCGTCCTTCTCGTTGAAGCGGATCACGTCGGGGTCGATGTCCGGGTCCTTGCCCACCACGTTCGGGTTGGCGTGGTGCCGGCTGTGCTTGGTCATCCACCAGGCATAGCTGATGCCGACGAACAGGTTGGCGAGGATGCGGCCGGCCCGGTCGTTCGCGGGGCCGGACTCGAAGACCTGGCGGTGCGAGGCCTCGTGGGCGAGGAAGGCGAACTGGGTGAGGATGATGCCGAGCACACCGGCGATGATCAGCTGGTACCAGGAATCGCCCAGCAGCACAAAACCGACGCCGAGGCCGGCGGTGATCAGGACCAGAGCGGCGAAGACACCCCAGTAGAAGCCCGTGCGGCGGCCGAGCAGACCGAGGTTCCGCACGGTGTGCAGCAGGGAGGAGTACTCGGTGGTGGGGTTCTTGGAGTCGCCACCCTTGCGAGTGCGGACAATACGCACCGTGGGTGCGGCAGATGCTTCCGACATGAGGCCTTTGGTTTGTATCTGGACTTCTCAGTCGGTAGTAGAGCAAACACTCGTCAAGCAGATACCGGCCATCCTACGGGTTCTGACCCCGAAATCGGCTCGAATTCACACGCCTTTAACAGCGGATGTATTCCAATTTGGGCATATGTCTGGCTGTATGCACGGCCTGCAATAAGGGCGTTTGAGCCGGTCAGCGCCAGCTCGGCAGCCAGATGTGGGCCTGCCAGAAGCCGAACGGAACCTGAGCGCCTGTCCACAGCGGGAAGTAGAAGGCACTCACGAGTGTGGCCAGGACCAGGAACACCACCACGACCACCCGGCCCCAGACACTCCCCAGCAGCAGGCCGATCACCAGTGTGAGACCGAGGATCAGGTACGGCTGGAACGCGATCGTATAGAACTGGAAGACCGTGCGATTCAGGTACATCAGCCAGGGCAGGTAGCCGGCGACCATGCCCATGAGGATCAGGCCGACCTGCCACTGGCGGTACCGCACCAGCCTGTAGACCAGGTAGAGGATGGCGATGCTCGCCGCCCACCAGATCAGCGGGTTGGCGATGCCGGTGATCGCCTCGGAGCAGGTGGCGTAGCCGCAGCCGTTCTCGCCCAGCGAGGAGCCCTGGTAGTACATGCTCGTCGGCCGGCTCATCATCAGCCAGGTGAGCGGGTTCGCCTGGTACGGATGCGGCGTGACCAGGCCCACGTGGTACGCGTACGCCGCTGACTGGTAGTGCCAGAAGCTCTGCAGGCTGTGCGGCACCCAGGCCAGTGCCCCGGTCCAGGCCTGACCGGCCTGGTCGGCCCAGTCCCGGTAGTAGCCGCCGCGGGTGACGAACCAGCCGGTCCAGGAGACCAAGAAGGTGAGGACGGCAACGGGCACCAGGAGCAGGAAGGTCACCGGGCCCTGCTTGAGGATCGCCCCGCTGGCCCAGAACGGCAGCCCGGCCCTGCGTCGGGCGAGCGCGTCGACCACCACGAGGTAGATGCCGAACGCGGCCAGGAAGTAGGCGCCTGACCACTTCACCGAGCAGGCCAGACCGAACGCCAGTCCGGCCGCCAGCACCCACGGCCGCCACCAGAGTGCGGGGCCCCAGGTGGGCTCGATCTCGTTGTCCCGCTTCTCGTTCAGCCAGGCGCCCAGGCGCACCCGGTGGTGGTCCCGGTCCATCAGCACCGCGCCGAAGCCGAGCAGGGCGAAGAACATCACGTAGTTGTCGAGCAGCGCCACCCGGCTCATCACGATGGCGTTACCGTCGATGGCGAAGAGGAACCCGGCGATCGTGGTCAGGAGGACCGAGCCCAACAGCTTCTGGGCGATGAGCATCAGCAGTGCGACGGCGAGCAGCCCGACCAGCGCGGTCACGACCCGCCAGGCGAACGGGTTGTCGGCGCCGAACACGGCCATCCCCAGCGCGATCAGCCACTTGCCGAGCGGCGGGTGCACCACGAAGGACGCAGCGGTGCCGAAGATGTTGCTCTGCCCGGCGGCGAACAGGGCGTCCGCACCATCCGGCCAGGTCGACTCGTAGCCGTTGTTGAACAGGCTCCAGGCGTCCTTCACATAGAAGGTCTCATCGAACACCAGGGTGCCGGGGTGGCCGAGGTTCCACAACCGTAAGACAGCGGCCACCAGCAGCACGAGCGCCGGTCCGGCCAGGCGCACCCACCGGTTGGCCCACAGGTCGGGCCAACGCTGGGTCAGACGATCGGGCGCGGGGTGGGTGAGGAGCACCTGACCATCGTAGTGAGCGACTGGCAGAGCCAGGGCTGCGAGACTGAGTACATGATCATTCTGGCTGCCACCCCCATCGGAAACCTCGGGGACGCCTCGACCCGCCTGATCGAGGCGTTGCGCACGAGCACCGTGATCGCCGCCGAGGACACCCGGGTGACCGTGCACCTGCTCAAGGCCCTCGGGGTGGAGAACCGGCCTCGGCTGATCGCACTGCACGACCACAACGAACGCGGCAAGGCCGCCGAGCTCGTGGAGCTGGCCCGCGACACCGACCTGCTCGTGCTCAGCGATGCCGGCATGCCCACGGTGTCCGACCCCGGCTTCCACCTGGTGGATGCCGCCATCAATGCCGGCGTCACCGTCACGGCGCTGCCCGGTCCGTCGGCCGTGCTCACCGCGCTGGCCGTCTCGGGCCTGCCCACCGACAGGTTCACCTTCGAGGGCTTCCTGCCCCGCAAACACGGCGAGCGGATGCAGGCGCTGCGCGAGGTGGCGACCGAACGCCGCACCATGGTCTTCTTCGAATCGCCCAACCGGCTCGCCGCCTCGCTCACCGACCTCGCCGCCGCGCTCGGCGCCGAGCGCCGGGTGGTGGTCTGCCGGGAACTGACCAAGTTCTACGAAGAGGTCAAGCGGGGCACCGCCGCCGAGCTGGCCGAGTGGGCCGCAGAGGGTGTGCGCGGGGAGATCTGCATCGTTGTGGCCGGAGCCACGCCTCGGGTGCTCGACCTGGCCACCGGCGTCGACGAGGTGCTGGCCCTGGTCGCGGCCGGGGCACGCCTGAAGGACGCCGCCGCTGACGTGTCCGCCGCATCCGGTCTCGGCAAACGCGACCTGTACGAGGCCGCTCTCACCGGCAAGGCCGCCGGAGCCGGGACATCCCGTCAGAAGGCAGCCCCGCAACCCGAGCTGCCGCTGGGCTGACACCGGCCGCGCAGCCGCGAGGCGTAACAGGGTCGGCGGCGCTGGCCGGTCCCCATAAGATGAAAGCATGTCCGACGGCTCATCTTTTTACATCACCACGCCTATTTTCTATGTGAATGATGTCCCGCACATCGGGCACGCCTACACGGAGGTGGCCGCGGATGTGCTTGCCCGGTGGCACCGCCAGCGCGGCGAGGACGCCTGGCTGCTCACCGGCACCGACGAGCACGGCCAGAAGATCCTGCGCACCGCCACGGCCAATGGGGTGACCCCCAAGGAGTGGGCCGACCGGCTGGTCGAGACGGCGTGGAAGCCGCTGCTGGAAACCGTCGACATCAAGAACGACGACTTCATCCGCACCACGGACGTGCGCCACGAGGTGAACGCGCAGAAGTTCCTGCAGCACCTCTTCGACGCCGGCCACATCTACACGGGCGAGTACGAGGGTTTCTACTGTGTGGGTTGTGAGGAGTACAAGCAGCCCAGCGACCTCGTCGACGGCACCGGCGAGTACACCGGCCAGCAGGTTTGCGCCATCCACTCCATCCCCGTTGAACTGCTGCACGAGAAGAACTACTTCTTCCGCATGAGCACCTTCACCGACCAGCTGCTGGCCCTGTACGAGGCCAACCCCGCCTTCATCCAGCCCGAGTCCGCCCGCAACGAGGTCATCTCCTTCGTCAAGCAGGGCCTCTCCGACCTGTCGATCTCCCGCTCGAGCTTCGACTGGGGCATCAAGGTGCCCTGGGACGACAGCCACGTCGTCTACGTATGGTTCGACGCACTGCTGAACTACATCACCGCGGCCGGCTACGGCCAGGACGATGAGAAGTTCAGCCGGCTCTGGCCCGCCACCCACATCGTCGGCAAGGACATCCTGCGCTTCCACGCCGTGATCTGGCCCGCCATGCTGCTGGCCGCCGGGCTCCCGGTGCCCACCCAGGTCTTCGGCCACGGCTGGCTGCTCGTGGGCGGCGAGAAGATGAGCAAGTCCAAGCTCACCGGCATCGCCCCGAACCAGATCACCGACGTCTTCGGTTCCGACACGTTCCGGTACTACTTCATGCGCGCCATCAGCTTCGGCCAGGACGGCTCGTTCTCCTGGGAGGACCTGTCCGCCCGCTACCAGTCCGAACTGGCCAACGGCTTCGGCAACCTGGCATCCAGGGTCATCGCCATGGTCGTGCGCTACTGCGACGGCGAGATCCCGGCCGGCGGCACTCAAACCTCCGCGGATGCCGCCATTCTCGCGACCTCGATCCGGGTCAGCCAGGCCGCCGACGAAGCCATCGACAGGCTCGCCCTGCACGAGGCCCTCGCCGCGGTGTGGGAACTCGTCGACGAGCTCAACGGCTACATCACCACGCAGGAGCCGTGGGCGCTGGCCAAGAACCCCGACGACCGCGAACGCCTGGAAACCGTGCTGCACACCGTGGTGCGCGGCCTCGGCACCCTCGCCGTGCTGCTCTCCCCGGTGACCCCGCAGGCCACCGCCACCCTGTGGAGTGCTCTGGGCGGCACCGGAGCGGTGCAGGACACGCCGATCCACCGGGCCTGGGAATGGACGGGCGGCACCCACGTGTCACCGTTGGCCGCCCTGTTCCCGCGCATCGAGGCGACTGTTGGCTAACGACCCAGCCAACTCCACCCACATCCGTTCTCGCGAGGCGAGCGCGGGCCGAGACCTGGTCTACCCGCCCGCGCCCGTTCCCCTCGTCGTGGGCGTCTACGACAACCACACGCACTTGGAGATCAGCGACGGCATCACCCCGCTCTCTGTCGCCGAGCAGCTCGACCTGGCCTCCAGTGTGGGCGTCCGCGGCGTGATCCAGGTGGGCACCGACGTGGCCACCTCCCGGTGGTCGGCCGAGATGGCCGCCCGGGAGCCGCGGATGCTGGCCGCCGTCGCCATCCACCCCAACGAGGCGCCGGAGTTGGAGAGCGCGGGCACCCTCGACGAGGGGCTCGCCGTGATCGACGAGCTCGCCGGGCGGCCCCGCGTGGGCGCGATCGGCGAGACCGGCCTGGACTTCTTCCGCACCGCACCGGAGGGCCGGGCCGCCCAGTTCCGTTCGTTCGAGGCGCACATCGAGATCGCCAAGCGGCACGGCCTGGCCCTGCAGATCCACGACCGCGACGCCCACGACGAGGTCGTCGAAACCCTGCTGCGGGTCGGCGCGCCGGCACGGACGGTGTTCCACTGCTTCTCCGGCGGCGCCGAACTGGCCCGGCTCTGCGCGGAGCAGGGCTGGTACCTGTCGTTCGCCGGCCCGGTCAGCTTCAAGAACGCCGCCACCCTGCGCGAAGCGCTGGACGTGGCGCCGCGCTCCCTGCTGCTGGTGGAGACCGACGCGCCCTACCTCACGCCCACCCCGCACCGCGGCCGTCCCAACGCGCCGTACCTGCTGCCGCACACCCTGCGCGCCATGGCCGACCACCTGCAGACCGACGTCGCCGTGCTCGCCGCCCAGATCACCTCGAACACCGAACTCGTCTACGGCCGCTGGGACGCGGAACCCGTTGTGTTGACCGACACCGCCCGTGACCCTCGCATCAGCCCGGCCGGAGGCCTCGCATGACCGACTCTGCCCACACACCAGCCACAGACCCGGCCGCGCCCACCCTGCTCGGGCCGGCCGAGATCCGCGACCTCGCCGAGATGCTCGGGGTGAACCCGACCAAGAAGCTCGGACAGAATTTCGTCATCGATGGCAACACCGTGCGGCGGATCGTGAAGGTCGCCGCCGTGCAGCCCGGCGAAACCGTCGTCGAGGTGGGTCCCGGCCTCGGCTCGCTGACCTTGGGCATCCTCGAAGTGGGCGCCGCCGTCGTGGCCGTCGAGATCGACGACCGTCTGGCCGAACAGCTCCCGCTGACCGTGCAGCTCATGCAGCCGACCGCACAGCTCACGGTCATCCGTGCCGACGCCCTGAAAATCGCCGAGCTACCCGGCGAGCCCACCCGGCTGGTTGCGAACCTGCCCTACAACGTGTCGGTGCCGGTGCTGCTGCACCTGCTCGAGCACTTCGCCTCCATCCGCGCCGGCGTCGTGATGGTGCAGGCCGAGGTGGGGGAGCGCCTCGCCGCTGCGCCGGGGTCAAAGATCTACGGCAGCCCCAGCGTCAAGGCCGCCTGGTACGGCCAGTTCCGCACCGCCGGCAAGGTGAGCCGGCAGGTGTTCTGGCCGGTCCCGAACGTCGATTCCATCCTCATCGCGTTCGAGCGACGCGCCGAAGAACTCGAATCCGAGGAATTACGTCTGGCCACGTTCGCCCTGGTCGACGGGGCCTTCCAGCAGCGCCGCAAAATGCTGCGGCAGTCGCTGTCCGGCGTGCTCGGTGACTCCACCCAGGCGGCGGCCGTGCTCACCGCTGCGGGCATCGACCCCACCGAACGTGGCGAGCAGCTCACCGTCAACAACTTCCTGGCGATCGCCCGGGCCTGGCTGGCCTAGGTTAGAGGCATGACCAACACGGCGACCTCACCGGTTGTGCATGCGAGGGCACCGGGCAAAATCAACGTTTTCCTCAAAGTGGGCGCCGTGATGGACGACGGCTACCACGATCTCGCCACCGCGTTCCAGGCCGTCTCCCTCTACGAAGACGTGCGCGCCAGGGCCGCTGACGACTTCAGCGTCGAGTTCACCGGCTCCATCGACACCTCGGGTCTGGCCGTCGACGAGAGCAACCTCGCGATCAAGGCCGCCAGGGCGCTCGCGCGGGCGACCGGCTACACCGGCGGGGTGCACCTCCGGATCGACAAGAACGTGCCCATTGCCGGCGGCATGGGCGGCGGGTCGGCGGATGCCGCGGCCACGCTGCTCGCCTGCGACGCGCTCTGGGGAACCGAACTGAGCCGCGAGGAACTGTTGAAGATCGCGGCCACCCTCGGCGCGGATGTGCCGTTCGCATTCACCGGCGGCACCGCCATCGGCACCGGTCGCGGTGACCAACTGAGCCCGGCCCTGGCCAAGGGCACCTTCCACTGGGTGCTCGCCCTGGCCGAGTTCGGCATGTCGACCCCATCGGTCTACAGCGAGCTGGACCGGCACCGCACCCGGCACGCCCAGGACATCTTCCCCGTGCAGCAGCAGCCCACCGTGGACGCGGACGTGCTGCAGGCCCTGCGCGCTGGCGACCCGGCCATGCTGGCCGAGTCGATGCACAACGACCTGCAGGCTCCGGCGCTGCAGTTGGCGCCTGGCCTGGGCCGGGTGCTCGAGCTCGGCGAGGCGAACGGCGCCCTGGCCGGCATCCTCTCCGGGTCCGGCCCCACTGTGGCGTTCCTGGTGCCCGACCTGGACGCGGGGCTCGAGCTGCAGGTGGCGCTGAGCGCCGCCAGGCTGCACGTGGTGCGGGCTACCGGCCCCGTGCACGGCGCCCGGATCCTCACCTCCTAGCCCACCGGCGGTCCGGGCTCTCAGCTGCGACGGCTAGGCTCGAACCCTATGGCACATTTGCTCGGGGCCGAGTCCCTGCACCTTGAATTTCCCACCCGCGTCATCTTCGACAGCGTCACCGCCGGACTGAACGAGGGCGACCGCATTGGCATCGTCGGCCGTAACGGCGACGGCAAGTCCACCCTCCTGCGCCTGCTCGCCGGGCGCATGGAGCCCGATTCCGGCCGGGTGACCCGCCGGCGCGGCGTCACCATCGGCGTGCTCGACCAGTCCGACGACCTCGTCAACGGCCAGACCGTGGGCCACACCATCGTCGGCGGCATCGACGAGCACGTCTGGGCCGGCGACTCGAAGGTGCGCGACGTGATCGCGGGCCTCGTGCGCGACATCCCCTGGGACACCCTTGTCGACGACCTCTCCGGTGGCCAGCGCCGCCGGGTGGCCCTCGCCCAGGTCCTCATCGGCGACCACGACGTGGTCTTCCTCGACGAGCCCACCAACCACCTCGACGTCGAAGGCATCGCCTGGCTCGCCGGGCACCTCAAGAACCGGTGGGCGCAGAACTCCGGCGGCCTCGTGGTCGTCACCCACGACAGGTGGTTCCTTGACGAGGTCTGCAACATGACCTGGGAGGTGCACGACCGCCTGATCGAACCGTTCGAGGGCGGTTACGCCGCCTACATCCTGCAGCGCGTGGAGCGCGACCGGATGAGCGCCGTGATGGAGGGCAAGCGCCAGAACCTGATGAAGAAGGAACTGGCGTGGCTCCGCCGCGGCGCCCCGGCCCGCACCGCCAAGCCCAAGTTCCGCATCGATGCGGCCAACGAACTGATCGAGAACGAGCCGCCGCCCCGCGACACCGTGTCGATGCAGTCGATGGCCATGCAGCGGCTCGGCAAGGACGTCGTCGACCTCGTGGACATCACCGTCACCTTCGGTGAGAAGACCGTGCTCAACGACATCACTTGGCTGATCGCGCCGGGCGAGCGCACCGGCATCCTCGGCGTCAACGGCGCCGGCAAGTCGACGCTGCTGAACCTGGTGGCCGGCACCCTCGAGCCCACCAGCGGCAAGGTCAAGCGCGGCAAGACCATCAAGGTCGCCGTGCTCACCCAGCAGCTGTTCGAGCTGGACGACATCCGCAACGACCGGGTCAGCGACGTCATCGCCCGGCAGCGCACCTCGTACATGGCCGGCGGCAAGGAGATCACGCCCGGGCAGATGCTCGAGCGGATGGGCTTCATGAGCGCCCAGCTGTCCACCCAGGTCAAGGACCTCTCCGGTGGCCAGAAGCGCCGCCTGCAGCTGCTGCTGATCGTGCTGGACGAGCCGAACGTGCTGATCCTCGACGAGCCCACCAACGACCTGGACACCGACATGCTCGCGGCCATGGAAGACCTGCTCGACTCCTTCCCCGGCACGCTGCTCGTCGTCTCGCACGACAGGTACCTCATCGAGCGTGTCACCGACAACCAGTACGCGGTCTCCGACGGCGGCTTCCACCACCTGCCCGGCGGTGTCGACCAGTACCTGGAGCTGCGTAAGCGCCAGGTCGCCGGCGGTTCCTTCACGGCGGATGCGGCCTCGCCGACCTCCGCGACGGTCAAGGGCTCCGGCAAGCCGGCGCTGGGCGGTGCGGAGCTCCGCAACGCGCAGAAGGAACTCGCCTCCATCGACCGCAAGGTCGCCAAGCAGCAGGCCAAGATCAAGGAACTGCATAACGCCCTCGCCGCTCACGACCAGAGCGATTACACGGGCCTTGGCGCGCTCCAGACCGAGGTCGCCGCGGCCGAAGACGCCGTCGCCGGCTTCGAAACCCGCTGGGTGGAACTGTCGGTGCTGCTCGAAAAGTGAGTCAGCTGTTTCACGCGACCGGCGCACCGGTTCGCTGACCCGCCGTCCAGCTCGCAGATCCTGTGACTGGGCGGCGTTCGTCGCAGTATCTGTGACGAAGTGCGTCGGCGCGGTACGGTCGTCGTGCCTTCTGCGGCTACCGTAGAAGAGTGCCACGCGACGATGCGGCACAGAATTCCCACGCGACGATCCCGTGGATGACCTGTGCCAGCCAGCTTCTCGTCCTGCGTTGCACGCACACACAGCGACCGAGACGTGGAGAACACTGAAGTGAAGAAGTACAGCGCGAAAAAGGGCTTCCTGAGCATCCTGGCCGTCGGCGCCAGCCTGACCCTGCTTGCCGGCTGCGCCGGTGCGGCAGGCGGCGGCGATGAGACCGTGAAGATCGGCGTCGTCGGGGCCAGCGACCCGTACTGGGCCGACTACACCGCGGCCGCCGCCGACGAGGGCATCTCCGTCGAGATCGTCGACTTCGCGGACTACAACCAGCCCAACCCGGCGCTGACCAACGGCGACATCGACATCAACCAGTTCCAGCACCTGGTGTACCTGGCCGACTACAACGTCTCCAGCGGCGAGGACCTCACGCCCATCGGCGCGACGGCCATCTACCCCCTCGGTTTGTACTCCACCAAGGTCACCGACATCGCTGACCTCAAGAAGGGCGACACGGTCGCCGTGCCCAACGACGCGAGCAACCTGGCCCGCGCCCTCCTGGTGCTGCAGAGCGCCGACCTCGTCGTACTCAAGGACGGCGGATCCATCTTCACCACCCTGGACGACGTCGACACCGCCAAGTCCACCGTCACCGTCACCGCGCTCGAGCCGTCGCTCACCGCGACGTCGCTGCCCGACGTGGATGCCGCGATCATCAACAACGACTTCGTCGAGAAGGCCGGCCTCAAGTTCGAGGACGCCCTGATCAAGGACGACCCCTCCGACGAGTCCGCCCTGCCGTACGTGAACGTGTTCGCGGTGCGCGCCGAAGACAAGGACAACGAGACCTACGCCACGCTCGTCGAGCTCTTCCAGACCACGGCCTCCGTCACCGACGGCCTGCTCGAGGTCTCCGGCAACTCCGCCGTGCTGGCCACCACGTCGCCCGCCGACCTGCAGGCCGCCCTGGCCACGGTCGAGGAAGACACCGCAGCCCAGAAGTAAGCAGTCCCCGGCCGGCCGCCCCTCCCGTGGGGTGCGGCCGGCCTTTCCCCGTTCCAACCGAAGGACCTGCATGCCAGCCCCCACCCCACTCGTCGAACTGAGAAACGTCAGCAAGGTGTACCCGGCCACCGTCAAGGGCGCCCCGGACGTGACCGCGATCGACGACGTGAGCATCAGCATCGACGCCGGCGACGTCTACGGCATCATCGGCTATTCAGGGGCGGGCAAAAGCACCCTGGTGCGCCTGGTCAACGTGCTCGAGCGCTCCACGGCCGGGCAGATCCTCATCGACGGCCGGGACGTCGCCCAACTGCCCGAACGCGAACTGCGACCGGTGCGCCTGGGGATCGGCATGATCTTCCAGCAGTTCAACCTGCTGAACTCCCGCACCGTCGCCCGCAACGTGGCGTACCCCCTCGAGGTGGCCGGCCGCGACAAGGCCGACCGCACCAAGCGGGTCGCCGAGATGCTCGACTTCGTGGGCCTGGCCGACAAGGCCGGCGCCTACCCCGACCAGCTCTCCGGCGGCCAGAAGCAGCGTGTGGGCATCGCCCGCGCCCTCGCGTCCTCGCCGGCGCTGCTGCTGGCCGACGAGGCCACCAGCGCGCTGGACCCGGAGACCACCCACGAGGTGCTCGAACTCCTCAAGCGGGTCAACCGCGAGTTCGGCGTCACCATCATCGTGATCACCCACGAAATGGATGTCATCCAGACTCTCGCCACCAAGGTCGCCGTGATGGACCAGGGCCGCATCATCGAACGCGGCGACGTGTTCGACGTGTTCTCGAACCCGCAGCAGGCCGCCTCCGCGCGTTTCGTGTCCACGGTGGTGAAAGGCCTCCCGTCCCAGCCGGAGCTTGACGTGCTCCGTGCCAGGCACACCGGCCGCATCGTCACCCTCGCGTTCCGCAGCGACACCGTCGACCAGACCCGGGTGTTCGGGGAACTGTCCCGCGACGGTATCGCCTTCCAGGTGGTCTACGGCGGCATCAACGAAATCCAGGGACGCCCGTTCGGGCATCTCACGCTCGCGCTGACCGGCGACGACGTGACCATCGACGCCGCGCTCGACCGGGTGCGCGCGCTCACGACAGTCACCGAGGTGCGCTGACCATGGACGGACTCATCACTCTCCTGCCCCAACTGTGGGTTGCCGCATGGGAGACCCTGTACATCGTGGGCCTCACCCTGCTCCTGGGTGGCTTCGGCGGCCTGGTCGTCGGCCTCGGCCTCTACCTCACCCGGGCCGGCAGCATCCTGGCCAACCGGGCTGTCTTCGGGGTGCTCAACGTCCTCGTCAACACCATCAGGCCCATCCCGTTCATCATCTTCCTGGCGGCGGTGCAACCGCTCACCCGTGCCGTGGTGGGCACCGGCATCGGCAACAACGCGATGATCTTCACCATCGCGCTGGCGGCGATGTTCGCGATGGCGCGCATCGTGGAGCAGAACCTGCTCACCGTGACGCCCGGCGTGATCGAAGCGGCCCGCAGCGTGGGCGCCGGCCCGATCCGGATCATCTTCACGGTGCTGCTGCCCGAGGCGCTCGGCCCGCTGATCCTGGGCTACACGTTCATCTTCGTGGCGCTCGTGGACATGTCGGCGGTGGCCGGTTACGTCGGTGGCGGCGGTCTGGGCGCGTTCGCGCTGCTCTACGGCTGGCGGCAGTTCGACCCCGTCGTGACCTGGGCCGCCGTGCTGCTGATCGTCATCTTCGTGCAGGTTGTGCAGTTCCTCGGCAACCGGCTGGCCCGTAAGGCGCTGCGCCGCTGAGGCTCAGTCGAAGTCCAGGCTGAGTTTGCGCAGCAGCGCGGCCAGGCGTTCCTGATCGACGGCGGGCAGGCTCCGCAGCAGGGCCGCCTCGGCGTCGACCAGGCGGGTGATCGCGGCATCCACCCGGGTGAGGCCGCCGGCGGTCATGCCCACGAAGATGCCGCGGCCGTCGTTGGGGTCGGTGCGCCGGGTGACCAGGCCGCGTTCGACGAGCCTGTCGATGCGGTTGGTCATGGTGCCGCTGGAGACCAGGGTCTGCTGCAGCAGCAGCTTCGGGCTCAGCTCGTAGGGAGCGCCCGCACGGCGCAGCGCCGACAGCACGTCGAATTCCCAGGAATCCAGCTCGGACCTGGAGAACGCGGTGCGGCGGGCACGGTCCAGATGCTTGCTCAGGCGGGCGACGCGGGAGAACACCTGCAGGGGAGCGAAATCCAGGTCGGGGCGCTCCCGCAACCAGGCATCAACGATCCGGTCGACTTCGTCATTCGCAGGCATTCGTCCATTATCCGGTTTTCGGCCGCGTGAAAGCGCGGATGACGCCCAGGCGCCCGCGCATCTGGCAGACTTGACTCCGTTGCCCGGCCGTAGCCGGTGCAATCCGCCGTGGTGTAATGGCAGCACGACAGCCTTTGGAGCTGTTAGGTCTAGGTTCGAGTCCTGGCGGCGGAGCTCGTTTTGAGAGGAACCCAGTGACCGATTCCCGCCTCGCCATCATCGTGCTGGCCGCCGGCCAGGGCACCCGCATGAAGTCCAGCCTGCCCAAGCTGATGCATCCACTGGCCGGATTGCCGATCATCAGCCACGTGCTCGCCACGGCGAGGGCCCTGGACGCCGCCCACGTGATCACCGTGCTCCGACACGAACGGGAACGCCTGGCCGAGCTCGTCGCCTTCGACCTGCCGGAGAGCCTGCTCGTCGACCAGGACGAGGTCCCCGGCACCGGGCGTGCCGTGCAGCAGGCCGTCGCTGCGCTGCCGGCCGACTTCGACGGGGATGTGCTCGTGATCAGCGGCGACGTGCCGCTGCTGAACGCCGCCACCCTCACCAACTTCATCGAGGCACACCGCGAACGCGCCGGGGTGTCCGCCACGGTGCTGTCCGCGTTCCCCGGCGATGTCACCGGCTACGGCCGCATCATCCGCGGCGACGACGGCACCTTCGACCGCATCGTGGAGCACAAGGACGCCAGCGACGACGAGCGGGCGGTCGACGAGGCCAACGCTGGTGTCTACATCTTCGGCCTCGCCGAACTGCGCGACCAGCTGGCCCGTCTCACCACCGACAACGTGCAGGGCGAGAAATACCTCACCGATGTGATCGGGCTGCTGCGCGCCGCCGGCTCCGAGGTGCGCGCCGTGCCGGTGGCGGATGCCTGGCTCGTCGCCGGCATCAACGACCGGGCGCAGCTCAGCGACACCGCCGCCAAGCTCAACGCCGTCATCGTGCGTGGCTGGCAGCTGGCCGGGGTGACCGTGCAGGACCCGGCCACCACTTGGATCGACCTCAAAGCCACGCTCGCCAGCGACGTGACCCTGCTGCCCGGCACCCAGATCCTCGGCTCCACCACGGTGGCCACCGGCGCGATCATCGGCCCGGACACCACCCTGCTCGACTGCGAGATCGGTGAGGGGGCCACGGTCAAACGCACCGACGGCACTCTCGCGGTGATCGGCGACGGCGCCACAGTCGGCCCGTTCGCCTACCTCCGACCGGGCACCTGGCTGGGCGCCGACGGCAAGATCGGCACCTTCGTGGAGACCAAGAACGCCGTCATCGGCGAGGGCAGCAAGGTGCCGCACCTCAGCTACGTCGGCGACGCCACGGTCGGGGTGCACTCCAACATCGGCGCCGGAACGATCTTCGCCAACTACGACGGCGTGAACAAGAACCCGTCCGTGATCGGGTCGCATGTGCGCACCGGGTCGCACAACGTGTTCGTCGCGCCGATTAGAATCGGAGACGGAGCCTACACGGGCGCCGGCACTGTCGTCCGCAAGGACGTGCAGGCCGGGGCGCTCGCGATCAACGTGGCTCCGCAACGCAATATGGTCGGTTGGGTAGAGACCAACCGTCCGGGAACAGACGCGGCGACAGCCGCGTCACAGAGCGGAGACTAGGTGCCTGGAATCAAGAGCAGCGGCGAGAAGAAATTGGTGCTCATCTCGGGGCGAGCGCACCCACAACTCGCGATCGACATCGCCGCAGAACTTGGTTCGGAGCTGATCCCCACCGACGCGCGCACCTTCGCGAACGGTGAGATCTACGCCCGCTTCGACGAGAGTGTTCGCGGTGCGGACGCGTTCGTCATCCAGTCGCACACCAACCCGATCAACGAGTGGCTGATGGAACAGCTCATCATGGTCGACGCACTCAAGCGGGCATCGGCCAAGCGCATCACCGTGGTCGCCCCGTTCTACCCGTACGCCCGCCAGGACAAGAAGGGCCGCGGCCGCGAGCCGATCTCGGCCCGCCTCGTCGCCGACCTGTTCAAGGTCGCCGGCGCCGACCGCATCATGTCGGTCGACCTGCACGCCGCACAGATCCAGGGCTTCTTCGACGGCCCCGTCGACCACCTCTTCGCTATGCCGGTGCTGCTCGAGCACTTCCGCGCCAAGCTCGACCCGTCCACCCTCACCATCGTGTCGCCGGACATGGGCCGCGTGCGCGTCGCCGATATCTGGAGTGACAAGCTCGGCGCCCCGCTGGCCATCATCCACAAGCGCCGCGACCCCCTGGTGCCCAACCAGATCACCGTGCACGAGATCGTCGGTGAGGTCGAGGGCCGTGTCTGCCTGATCGTCGACGACCTGATCGACACCGGCCGCACCATCGTCCAGGCCGCCGAGGCGCTCATGGCCGCCGGCGCCATCGGTGTTGTCGTCGCCGCGACACACGCCGTGTTCAGCCCGCCCGCGCTCGAACTGCTGCAGAACGACGCCATCCAGGAGGTTGTCGTCACCGATACCCTGCCGATCCCCGAGGACAAGCGTTTCCCGACGCTGACCGTGCTGCCGATCGCGCCGCTTCTGGCGCGCGCCATCCACGAGGTCTTCGACGAGGGATCCGTTACGTCGATGTTCGAGGGCGCCGCGTAAGGCTCCCTGGTAATACTGCTCAGTCGGCCGGTCCCGTTCTCGGGGCCGGCCGTCGGTGTGTTCGGGGTCAGGACACGCTGGTGGCCGGCGGCCGGAACGGGCCGGGGATGATGCCGAGGGGCAGCACGAAGGTCTGGCGTTCGTTCTGGTCGATCGCGTAGCACTGCCAGCCGAAGCCGCCGGCGCCGGCCAGTTCGAACCTGGCGTCGATGCCCTCCGAGAGCGGGTAGTAGCGTGCCACGGCCTGGCCGCAGGCCCGCACGGCCGTGGCCGAGGCGATGCTCAGGGTGGTCAGGACGCCGGGAACGACAAGCCCCACCAGGCCGAGCACCACGGTGATGCGCATGAGCAGCAGCATCCGCCGGCCGCGGAGGGGCCGGGAGGAGTCGGTCGGCTCGTAGCCGGAGAGTTCGGGGTGAAAATCGCTCATGGGTGTCCTCCAGTAAATCAGAACCTGGCCCGGTGCGGATGCCTGCGGTTCACCTGGATTGCCTACTCTGGGTGCATGGACCAATCGGTACGGCCCGAGGACACCCTGCGGCGCCACCTCGGCACCGGCGGGGCCACCGTGGTGGGCCTGGCCGCGATGATCGGAGCCGGAGTCTTCTACGTGTGGGCACCGGCCGCCGCCGCGGCCGGCTCCGGCCTGCTCGTCGGACTGGTCCTCGCCGGGCTCATCGCGTCGCTCAACGCCCTGAGCTCGGCGCAACTGGCGATGAGCCATCCGGTGTCCGGGGGAGCGTACGCGTTCGGCCGGGCGACCATCGGACCGTGGTGGGGATTCTCGGCCGGCTGGCTGTTCCTGGCCGGCAAGACCGCCTCGGCCGGCGCCATCGCCCTGATCCTGGGCGGCTACCTCTGGCCGGAGCAGGCCCGGCTGGTGGCGGTGCTGGCTGTGCTCGTCCTCGGCGGGGTGAACCTGGCGGGCATACGCAGCACCGCCAGGCTCAGCGCCGTGGTGGTGTTGCTGGTGCTCGGCGGGCTGTTCACCCTGGTGCTCGTGGTGGGTGCCGGCCTCGCCGGAGGGACGGTGTCGGTGGCGTTCGACGCCGGCACGCTTGTCGAGGGCGGCTGGGCGGGCATCCTGCAATCGGCGGGGCTGCTCTTCTTCGCCTTCGCCGGTTATGCCCGCATGGCCACCCTGGGGGAGGAGGTGCGCGACCCGCGCCGCACCCTGCCGCGGGCGATCGTGACCGCGCTGGCCCTCACCCTGGTGGTCTACGGGGTGATCGGCCTGCTCTGCGTGCTCGTGCTCGGCCCGGCCGCCCTCGCGTCCTCGGCTTCACCCCTGGCGGACCTGGTGGGCGGGCGCGAGCCGTGGACCTGGGTCGCCCGGCTGCTGGCCGGCGTCGCCTGCCTGGGCTCGCTCGCGGGCATCCTCGCCGGCCTCAGCCGCACCGCACTGGCGATGGCCAGGGAGGGGGACCTGCCGGGAGCGCTCGGCCGCATCTCGCCCGTGCGGCGCACCCCGATGACGGCCGAGGTGACCATCGGCCTGGTGGCGGTGCTCGCGGTGCTGCTGTTGGACCCCGCCCAGCTGGTGGGCTTCTCGGCCTGCGCAGTGCTGGTCTACTACGCGATCGCGCACCTGGCCGCGCTGCGCCAGCCGCCCGGAGAGCGCTGGCTGCCCCGCTGGGTGCAATACGCGGGTGCCGCCGGCTGCCTGCTCCTGGCGGTGACCCTGCCCTGGCCCGGGGTGCTCGCCGCCCTCGCCTGGCTGGCGCTCGGCCTCGCTGGCCGCGCGCTGCGCCTCGCCCGCGCCGCCCGCCGCTCCTGACTTGCCGCACGGGCTCCCGAACGCACGACGTGGTCCCGGTGCCGGTCGCTGCGGGGGTGCCGGTCGTCCGGTGACCAAGACAACTGTTGCCCGCAACGGACACATGGTCCCGGCGTACCGGGCGCACATGTCCGCACGGGCAACAGCTGCCGGGCGGGTGGAGCGGGTGATGCGGGAGAACAGCCTCTAGTGCGAGGAGCCCTCGGTCACGATCTCGGTCCGGTCGCCGGACCACAGGGTGTGGAAGGTGCCTTCCTTGTCGACGCGCTTGTAGGTGTGCGCCCCGAAGAAGTCGCGCTGGCCCTGGGTGAGGGCAGCGGGGAGGCGGTCGGCGCGCAGGCTGTCGTAGTACGCCAGCGACGACGCGAACACCGGCGCGGGGATTCCCGCGTGGGCAGCGTCGGCGACGACGTTGCGCCAGGAGTCCTGAGCCTTCGCGACAACATCGGTGAAGAACGGGGCGGTCACGAGCGAGACGAGTCCGGGGTTCTCGGTGTAGGCCTCGGTGATGCGGTTGAGGAAGCGGGCGCGGATGATGCAGCCGCCGCGCCAGATCTTCGCGATCTCGCCCTTCTTGATGTCCCAGTTGTACTGCTCTGCACCGGCGACGATGGCGTCGAAGCCCTGCGAGTAGGCGATGACCTTGGACGCGTAGAGCGCCTGGCGCACACCCTCGATGAAGCCGTCCACGTCTTCGACCGGGTTCGCGGTCGGGCCGGGAAGGGCGGCGGCGGCGGCACGCTGAGCGGGCTTGGAGGAGACCGAGCGGGCGAACACGGCCTCGGCGATACCGGAAACGGGGATGCCGAGGTCGAGGGCGGTCTGCACGGTCCACACTCCGGTGCCCTTGCTGCCGGCCTGGTCGAGGATGACGTCGACGAGCGGCTTACCGGTCTCCGCGTCGACCTGCTTGAGGACCTCCGCGGTGATCTCGATGAGGTAGCTCTCGAGCTCGCCCTTGTTCCACTCGGTGAAGATCTCGGAGATCTCGGCCGGGGTCTTGCCGGTTCCGCGACGGATGAGGTCGTACGCTTCGCCGATCAGCTGCATGTCGGCGTACTCGATGCCGTTGTGGATCATCTTGACGAAGTGGCCTGCACCATCGGTGCCCACGTGGGTGACGCAGGGCTCGCCGTCGACGACCGCGGCGATGGACTCGAGGATCGGGCCGAGGGTGACGTACGCCTCCGCGGAGCCGCCCGGCATGATGCTCGGGCCCTTGAGGGCGCCTTCTTCGCCACCGGAGATACCGGCGCCGACGAAGTTGATGCCGGTCTCACGAACGGCCTTCTCGCGGCGGAGGGTGTCGGTGAACAGCGCGTTGCCGCCGTCGACGATGATGTCGCCGGGCTCGAACAGCTCGGTCAGCTGGCTGATCACGGCGTCGGTGCCGCGGCCTGCCTGCACCATGATGATGGCCGTGCGGGGGGTCGCCAGCGAAGCGACGAACTCCTCGATGGTCTCTGAGGCCACAAAGCCGGCCTCGGGGTGCTCATCCATGAGCAGCCGGGTGCGTTCGGGCGAACGGTTGTAGACGGCCACGGTGTTGCCTGCGCGGCTGGCGAGGTTACGGGCGAGGTTGGAGCCCATCACCGCCAGTCCGACGACGCCGATGTTTGCTGAACCGGTTTCTGACACGCAAATCTCCTTTGGGTCTGTGAGCAATGACCACCATCAAGATTAGTGGACCGCTGGACCTATGTAATCATACTTATTGCCCGGATGCGCGGGACCAGCTGGGCTGCACCTCCGCGTACGTGCGGCGCATGATCAGCTCCATCGCCACCCGGGCCGCGCCAGGCTCGCCGGCGGCGATGGCCTCGGCGACGTCGGCGTGCAGCTGCAGCGTGTTCTCGTGCGGGCGGTCGGGCATCAGGCCCAGGTCGGTTCGACCGGACAGGACGGCCGCGACGGGCTCGTCGAGCTTGGCGAACATCTGGTTGCCCGACCCCTGCAGGACCAGCCGGTGAAAGCGGATGTCGAGCTGAAGGAACTGGGACAGGTCGCCGGAATCGCCGGCGCTGCGCATCAGCTCGGCCACGGCCACCAGCTCGGCGGAGACCGCGGGGGCCGCGTGCCTGGCTGCCAGCTCCGCGGCCATGGGCTCCACGGCGCTTCGGAGTTCGGTCAGCGACCGCAGCTGTTCCCCCTTGCCGGGCCCGAGCAGGCGCCAGCGGATGATGGTGGGGTCGTACGCGTTCCAGCTTTCCGGCGGCAGAACCCGGATGCCGACCCGTTTGACCGACTCGACCAGCCCCATCGACCCCAGCACCCGGATCGCCTCCCGGATCACCGACCGGCTCACACCCTGCCGGCGTTCGATCTCATCGGAGAGCAGGATCGTGCCCGCCGGAACCGTGCCATCGACGATGGACCGGCCGACGTCATCGGTCACTCGGGTGTGCAGGCTGGCCATGATCGTCACTTTATCGTCTAGAGTGGTGAGTTGAACTTCGGCGAGGGATTCGCGCGGGGCCCGGGAAACCGGCCCGGTGAAATCCGTAATCGACGCGGCGAAAAGTCCCCCAAGGCCTTTCCTCACGCTGACATGCGTTCGAGTTGAACCAGCATCCGTACTGCGGGCCCAGCGCCAGCACACATCAATACGGGCACACGAGGCCCGCAAGGAGACACCATGGCCGAGGCCAAGAACAACAACAACAAGATTTCCGCCGACGCGCGCCACAGCTTCGGCAAGGGCGCTGCCCGCAAGCTGCGCGTGCTGGGCAAGATCCCCGCCGTGATCTACGGCCACGGCACCGAGCCCGTGCACGTGGCCCTGCCGGCCCACGAGATCGGACTGCTGCTGCGTCGCGCGAACGCCGTGCTCGAGCTCGACGTCGAGGGCACCACGCACCTGACCCTGGTCAAGGACGTGCAGAAGGACCCGGTTCGCCAGATCATCGAGCACCTCGACCTCATCGTCATCCGCAAGGGTGAAAAGGTCCAGGTCGAGGTCGCCGTGCACATCACCGGTGAGAGCGCCCCCGGCACCACCGCGGACCTCGACGCCAAGACCCTGCTCCTCGAGGTCGAAGCCACCAACATCCCGCAGAGCGTCAGCGTCGATGTCGAGGGCCTGGAAGACGGCACCCTCATCCACGCCAGCGAGATCAAGCTGCCCGCCGGCGCGTCGCTCGTCTCCGACCCCGAGATGGTCGTCATCGGCGTGCACCTGCCCGCAGAGGAAGAGGAAGAAGAGACCACCGAGGCCGAGGCTCCCGCCGAGGAAGCTGCCGCCGAGTAGTCTTCCCCTCTTCACCGCCGGACAGAAACTTGTGTAAAGGAACCCCCTGGACGACAATCTCTGGCTCGTAGTCGGGCTCGGTAACCCCGGGCCCGGCTACGCCGGCAACCGCCACAACGTCGGTCACATGGTCACCGCCGTGCTCGCCGACCGGATGCGCGCGAACTTCAAGAACCACAAGGCGAACGCCTCCGTCGCCGAGGGCCGCAGCGCCCCCGGCGGCCCCAAGCTGATCCTGGCCAAGCCGAACAGCTTCATGAACCTCTCCGGTGGCCCCGTCGCGGGCCTGCTGAGGTTCTACTCCCTCGACGTCTCCCGGCTGATCGTCGTGCACGACGAGCTGGACCTGCCCTTCGACACCCTGAAGATCAAGGTGGGCGGCGGTCACGGCGGCCACAACGGGGTGCGCGACATCATCGCCGCCACGGGCAGCAACGAATTCACCCGCATCAGGATGGGCATCGGCCGCCCGCCCGGCCGTCAGAACGCCGCCGACTTCGTGCTGCACGACTTCTCCAGCACCGAGCGCAGCACCCTGCCGATCATGCTCGAGGACGCCGCGGATGCCATCGAAATGATCGCCGCAGACGGGGTCACCGCCGCGCAGCAGAAGTTCCACGCCCCTCCCGCCTAGAGCGTCGGCGGGAACCCGTAGACTTGTGCGGTGATTCTTCAGGGCTTGATTCCGGCGCTTTCTCGCGCCTCCACGTTCGACAACGCCCTCGCCTTCGCGGCGCGTGACGCCGACTTCTCCCTCACCGAGGGCCTGCGCGCCCCGCTGCTGGCCGCGCTCATGGAGCAACGGTCCAGGCTCGACAAGGGCCGCGCCCTGCTCGTGATCACGGCCACCGGCCGCGAGTCCGAAGCGCTCCGGGAAAACCTCGGTTGTTTCTCCGACGACGCCGAGATCGTCGAATTCCCCGCCTGGGAGACCCTGCCGCACGAACGGCTCAGCCCCAGCGCCGAGATCGTGGGCCGCCGGCTCTACGCGCTCCGCCGGATGCGCGACTGGGAGAACTCGGATGCGGCCAGCCGCCGCCCGCTCATCGTGGTGGCCTCCGTGCGGGCCGCGCTGCAGCCCGTGGCCGACAACCTCACCGACTACGACCCCCTCGAGCTCAGCGCCGGCGGACGCGGCCACGACCTCGCCGCCATCTCGGTGGACCTGGTCAACGTCGCCTACGCCCGGGTCGACATGGTCACCCGGCGCGGCGAGTTCGCGGTGCGCGGCGGCATCCTCGACGTGTTCCCGCCCATGGCCGCGCACCCGTACCGGATCGAGTTCTTCGGCGACGAGGTCGAGCAGATCCGCGCCTTCGCGGTCGCCGACCAGCGCTCGATGCCCGAGCCCATCGCCTCGGTGACCCTGCCGCCGAGCCGGGAGCTGCTGCTCAGCCCCGCGGTGCGGCAGCGTGCCCGGGAGATGCAGCACGAGTTCCCCAGCCTCGCGGGCCTCCTCGCCAAGGTGGCAGAGGGCATCCCGGTGGAGGGCATGGAGAGTCTGGCGCCCGCCCTCGTGGACCGGCTGGTGCCGGTCACGCACTACCTGCCCAAACAGGCCGCCGTCGCGGTGATCTCGCCCGAACGGGTCGCCTCCCGCGCCATCAGCCTCGCCGAAACCAACCGGGAGTTCCTCTCCGCGGCCTGGAACGCCGCCACCGCGGGCGCCGAGGCGCCCATCGACCTGGCCTCGGGCGACTTCCTCACCCTGGGCACCCTGCGGGACGCCGTGCGCTACTCCGCCCCCGGCGCTCCAGCCACCGAACGGGTCTGGTGGACGCTCAGCTCGTTCCAGGCCGCCCCGACCGACATTCCCGTGCTGCCCGAACACCGCGAGATCGACGAACTGCTCACCATCCGGATCGAGGGCGACGCCGTGCCGAGCTTCGCCGGCAGTGTCGAAGGCGCCGTCGGGCACCTCTCCAGCCGGCTCAAGGACGGCTGGACGGTCGCCGTCGTCGCCCAGGGCGCCGGCCTGGTCGACCGGGCCGCCGACGTTCTCGCCGGCGCCGAACTGCCCGCCCGCATCGTGGCGGAATTCCCGGCGGATCCCGAACCCGGCATCGCGTACCTGATCAAGGCCTCCATCGCCCACGGCTTCGAGATCCCGGAGACCAAGCTCACCCTGGTCAGCGAAAGCGAGTTCTACGGCCGCACCGTCGGCTACGACGCGCGGCAGATCAAGAAGCTGGCCAGCCGGCGGAAGAACGTCGTCGACCCGCTGCAGCTCAAAACCGGCGACCACGTCGTGCACCAGACCCACGGCATCGGCAAGTTCCTCGAACTGACCCAGCGCGAGGTCTCCAGCGGTGGGCGCAACCCGGTCAAGACCACCCGCGAATACCTCGTGCTCGAATACGCCGCGTCCAAGCGCGGCCACGGCGGCGACAAACTCTACGTGCCCACCGACCAGCTCGACCTGGTCTCCCGCTATGTCGGCGGCGAGGCCCCCGCGCTGTCCAAGATGGGCGGCAGCGACTGGTCTGCCGCCAAGACCAAGGCCCGCCGTGCGGTGCGCGACATCGCCGTCGAACTGGTCAAGCTGTACTCGGCACGGATGGCCAGCAAGGGTCACGCGTTCGGCCCGGACACCCCCTGGCAGCGCGAGCTCGAGGAGGCCTTCCCCTTCGCGGAGACGCCCGACCAGCTCACCACCATCGAAGAGGTCAAGGCCGACATGGAACGGCCCATCCCGATGGACCGGCTGCTCTCCGGCGACGTGGGATTCGGCAAGACCGAGGTCGCCGTGCGCGCCGCGTTCAAGGCGATCCAGGACGGCAAGCAGGTGGCCATGCTGGTGCCCACCACCCTGCTCGTGCGCCAGCACATGGAAACCTTCCAGGAACGCTTCGCCGGCTTCCCGATCCACCTGCGCGCCCTCAGCCGGTTCCAGACCGACAAGGAATCCCGGGAGACCGTGGCCGGCATGCTCGACGGCACCGTCGACATGGTCATCGGCACGCACCGGCTGCTCTCGGACAACACCATCTTCAAGGACCTCGGCCTGGTCATCATCGACGAGGAACAGCGGTTCGGAGTCGAGCACAAGGACGCGCTGAAGAAGCTCAAGACCAACGTCGACATCCTCGCCATGAGCGCCACGCCCATCCCGCGCACCCTGGAAATGGCCGTCACCGGCATCCGGGAGATGTCCACCCTGGCCACCCCGCCCGAGGACCGGCACCCGATCCTCACCTTCGTCGGCCCGTACTCCGACCGCCAGGTGGCCGCCGCCATCCGCCGGGAACTGCTGCGCGAGGGCCAGATCTTCTTCGTGCACAACCGGGTCTCCAGCATCAACCGGGTGGCCGCACAGCTGGCCGAACTGGTGCCGGAGGCCAGGGTCGCCGTGGCACACGGCCAGCTGCCGGAGGCCCAGCTGGAGCAGGTGGTGGTGGACTTCTGGGAGAACAAGTTCGACATCCTGGTCTCCACGACCATCATCGAGACCGGCCTCGACATCGCCAACGCGAACACCATCATCATCGACCGCGCCGACAAGTACGGGCTCAGCCAGCTGCACCAGCTGCGCGGCCGGGTCGGCCGCGCCCGGGAACGGGCGTACGCCTACTTCCTCTACGACGAGAACAAGCCGCTCAGCGAGATCGCGCACGACCGGCTGGCCACCATCGCGGCCAACAACGAACTCGGCGCGGGCATGCAGGTGGCCCTGAAAGACCTGGAGATCCGCGGTGCGGGCAACCTGCTCGGCGGCGAACAGGCCGGCCATATCGCCGGGGTGGGCTTCGACCTGTACCTGCGCATGATCGGCGAGGCCGTGTCCACCTTCCGCGGTGACGTCGCCGAGGGTCAGACCGAGCTGCGGCTCGAGCTGCCCGTGGACGCGCACATTCCCGAGGAGTACGTCGACAGCGAGCGGCTGCGCCTGGAGGCTTACCAGAAGCTCTCCGGCGCCAGCTCACTGGCGGCCGCTGACGATCAGATCGGCCTGGTGCTCGAGGAACTCACCGACCGCTACGGCGAACCGCCCGAGGCCGTCACCAACCTCATCGCCGTGTCCAGGCTGCGCCGGCACGCCCAGCAGGCCGGTCTCGGCGAGGTCGTCGCGATGGGCTCCAACCTGCGGGTGGCCCCGGTCGACCTGGCCGACTCGATGCAGGTGCGGGTGCAACGGATGTACCCGGGCGCGAAGTACTCGGCCGCGGCCGGGTCGATGATCGTGCCGCTGCCGCGCCTGAACGGCGAACCGCTGGCCGACGCCGCGCTTATCGCGTGGACGGGATCGCTGCTGGACGCAGTTTTTCCGCGGCCCGTCGATACTGCCGTGCCCGCACACTGACCACGACGGCCGACACCAGGATCGCGAACCCCGAGCCGAGCAGCACGGCGAGGGTGGCCTCGTCGACAACCTCGACGCTGCCGGCGAACGCAAGAGCGCCCATCAGCAGCGAGACCGTGAAGCCGATGCCGCCCAGGCAGGCGACCATGACGATGTCGGCGAACTTGAGCCCGGATTTGGACCCGTTCGGCCGCCGGGAGATCAGGCTGCCGAGGCTGCCGGCCAGGGTGATGCCGATCAGCTTGCCCACCGGCAGTGCCACCAGGATGCCCCAGAACGCCGGGCTGAGCTGGGCCACGCTCACCTGGGGGATGGCGACAAGGGCGGCCGAGAACGCGAACAGGGGCAGGATCACCGCGTTGGAGTACGGCTCGAGCACGTGGTGGGCGCGGCCGCCGGGCACCCGGGCCATCACCAGACCCAGGATGACGCCGGCGATCGTGGCGTGCACGCCGGACAGATAGGTGAAGTACCAGGTCGCCATGCCCAGCACAGTCAGGGCGGCCACGATCGGCCAGACGGGTTTCCGGCCCAGCACCCAGGCGGAGCGGGGCTTGAGCATCCGGCTGGTGACGCCGAAGAGCGTCGCGGCGATGGCGGCAAAGCCGATGTACTGAAGTTGCGGGTCCTGGGTGAAGAAGAACGCGATGATCAGGATCGCCACCAGGTCGTCGAGCACGGCCAGCGCCAGCAGGAACACCCGCACCCGGGTGGGGATACCGCGGCCGAACACCGCCAGCACACCCAGGGCGAAGGCGATGTCGGTGGCCGTCGGCACCGGCCAGCCGGCGGCGAGCCCGGAGCCCTGGGTGAGCAGCAGGTAGATTCCGGCCGGCACCACCACACCGCCGAGCGCGGCGAGGGCGGGCAGCGCGGCCTTGCCGACGCTGTTCAGGTCGCCGATCACGAGCTCACGCTTGAGCTCGATGGCGATCAGGAAGAAGAAGACCGCCAACAGCCCGTCGCTGATCCAGTGCTTGGCGGACAGGTCGAGTCCGAAGATCCCGGTGTGCAGGTGTTCGTTGGCGGCCACGATCAGGGCGGGCCCGAACGCGACGTTCGCGGCGAGGAGGCCGAGGACTCCGGCCAAGAGGAGGAATCCGGCGGCGTAACGCTCGGAGCGAATGAAGGTCATGCGTGGTCCTGTCCACCCGCCGAAAACGGGGTCTGTCGTGCGTCGTGAGCGAAACACTTCGCCCGCCGACCAGACTTCCCGGCACACCAGCGCCCAGTTTAGCCCCGCCGCCTACGATGGAGTGTGACTGAATCCAGCCTGCCCACCCCATCCGCTTTCGACAACCTCGTGGCCACGGTGGCCCGGCTGCGCGCGCCCGGCGGCTGCCCGTGGGACGCGGAGCAGACCCACGAGTCACTCGTGCAGTACCTCACCGAGGAAACCCACGAACTGATCGAGGCCATCGAGAGCGGCAGCAGCGACGACCTGCTCGAGGAACTCGGCGACGTGCTCTACCAGGTGGTCTTCCACGCGTCGATCGCTGCCGAGACCGCCGGCGAGGACTTCGACATCCAGGATGTCGCGGCCCGGATGACAGCCAAGATGGTCGGCCGGCATCCGCACGTGTTCGGTGACGCGGGCACGCAGAGCCTCGAGGCCGTCGTGGCCGGCTGGGACGACGTGAAGGCGGCCGAGAAGCCGCACCGCACCAGCGTGCTCGACGGTATCCCGCAGGGCATGCCGGCCCTGGCGCTGGCCGACAAGGTGATCGGCCGGGCCCAGAAGATCGGCCTGCTCGAAACGGACCCGCCCGCCCTGCTGCCCATCGACAGCGAGGCCGAGCTCGGCCCGATCCTGCTGGCCATCGTGTCGGCGGCCAAGGCCCAGGGGCTGGACTCCGAGCGGGCGCTGCGCACGGCCCTTCGCGACCTGCAGGACGAGATCCGCAGCAGCGAACAGGAGAGCGACCCCGGAGACGCCGGGATCATCGCCTTCCCGTCCGCGTAGCGGCGCACAGCGCGGCCCGCTAACGTCGAACCATGACCGAGACATCCTTCAACGCCCTTCTCACCCAGCAGATCGGCAATGAATTCGCCGCGTCCCAGCAGTACATCGCCATCGCCACGTGGTTCGACAGCCAGGACCTGCCCCAACTCGCCGCGCACTTCTACCGTCAGTCGGTCGAAGAGCGCAACCACGCCATGATGCTCGTGCAGTACCGCCTGGACCGTGGCCTGGAGGTCGTGATCCCCGGCATTCCCGCCGTGATCAACGGCTTCGCGAACATCGTCGAACCCATCGCGCTGGCCCTCGCTCAGGAACAGCAGGTCACCGGCCAGATCGAGGCGCTGTTCCGCGCTGCCCGCGAGGATGGCGACGCGCTCGGCGAGCAGGCCATGCTCTGGTTCCTCAAGGAGCAGGTCGAGGAGGTCGCCTCCATGTCGACCCTGCTCACCATCGCCAAGCGCGCCAAGGACAACCTCTTCGATATCGAGAACTTCATCGCCCGCGAGCAGGTCGGCGACGCCGGCGGCGACACCGACGCCCCCGGCGCGGCCGGCGGCGCCCTGTAAGCGTCGCCGGAACGGGCGCGCCCGGGGGACCTGACAGAATTGGGGCATGGCAACAGCAGTGACCCCTCCCCGCGGCATGCGCGACTTCCTCCCGGCCGACAAGGCCACCCGCGAACGGGCGCTGGGCGTCATCCGCTCCAGCTTCGCCGCACACGGCTTCGACGAGATCGAGACCCCGGTGATGGAGGACACCGCCAGGCTGCACTCCGGTCTCGGCGGTGACAACGAGAAGCTCGGCTTCGCCGTGCTCAAGCGCGGTATCGGTCCCGCCGACCTGGTGGCCGCGGCCGAGGCCGACGATCTGCTCTCACTGACCGACCTGGGTCTCCGGTTCGACCTCACGGTGCCGCTGGCCCGGTTCTACGCCAGCCACCGTGCCGAACTGCCTACAGTGTTCCGGTCCATCCAGATCGCCCCGGTCTGGCGCGCCGAACGCCCGCAGAAGGGCCGCTACCGCCAGTTCGTGCAGTGCGACATCGACATCATCGGCGAAGCCGGTCCGCTCGCCGAGATCGAGCTGATCACCGCCACCGTCGCTGCCCTGAACAACCTGGGGCTGTCCGGCTGTTCGATCCGGATCAACGACCGGCGCATCTTGAGCACCATGCTCGCCACCTGGGGTGTGGCCGAGAACCTCACCGAACGCGCCCTGATCACCCTCGACAAGCTCGACAAGATCGGTGTCGACGGCGTGGTCGCCGAACTCGCGCAGCTCGGCATCAACACCGCCGGCCTGGCCGACACCCTGGCGGGCTTCGCCGATGCGGGCTGGCCGGACCCCGCTGCCGCGCCGGCCTGGCTCGACACCGCGGCCTACACCGACCTGCTCGCCCTGCGCGCCGCCCTGCCCGGCGTCAGCCTGGAGTTCGACCCCACCCTGGTGCGGGGGATGGGCTACTACACCGGCACCATCTTCGAGATCAAGCACCCCGACCTGGGCTACTCGCTCGGCGGCGGCGGCCGGTACGACGGCATGATCGGCCGGTTCCTCGGCACCGACGTGCCCGCCTGCGGTTTCTCGATCGGCTTCGAACGCATCGTGGACCTTCTCGCCGGCTCCGCCGGAGACACCGACCGGGCCGTGCTGCTCGTGCACGAGAAGGATGCCGACCCGGCCGCCCTCGTCGCCCTCAAGTCCGCCCTCGTCGCCGACGGTCTGCGCGTGCGGCTGGAGAAGCGCACGAAAAACCTCAAGGCGCTGCTCGAGCGAGCGGGCCAGGCGGGCTACGGCAGGTTCGCCTTCGTGACCCAGGACTCCGTCGATCCGGACGAGCTCGTTTTCAAACCGCTGGGCGACTGAACGATCGATGAACGTCGGGGCGACGGGACTTCAGTCCTAGAGCGCCCCGAGCGCGCGATCACTAGACTGTTCTCGGACTGGAACACAGCGGCGTCTTCCTCAAAATCCAATCGGACTTAGAAATCCAAACGAAGATCGACAGACAAACAGGAGATAGTTGTGGCTCTTATTGACGCAGTTGTTGCACGCGAAATCCTCGACTCTCGGGGAAACCCGACCGTCGAGGTCGAGGTCCTTCTCGAGGACGGCACGCTGAGCCGTGCCGCCGTCCCCTCAGGCGCCTCGACCGGCGCCTTCGAAGCCTACGAGCTGCACGACGGCGACAAGAAGCGCTACCTCGGCAAGGGCGTGCTCAAGGCCGTCGGCTCCGTCACCGACGAGCTCGGCCCGGCCGTCGAAGACCTCGACGCCGCCGACCAGCGCATCATCGACATGGTCCTCAACGAGACCGACGGCACCGTCAACAAGGAGCGCGTCGGCGCCAACGCCATCCTCGGCGTGAGCCTGGCCGTGGCCAAGGCAGCCGCCAGCTCGGCCGACCTGCCCCTCTTCCGCTACCTCGGCGGCCCGAACGCGCACACCCTGCCCGTTCCGATGATGAACATCATCAACGGTGGCTCGCACGCCGACAACGACGTCGACATCCAGGAATTCATGGTTGTCCCGCTCGGCGCCCCCACCTTCAGCGAGGGCCTGCGCTGGGGCGTAGAGGTCTACCACGCCCTCAAGGGCCTGCTGAAGAGCAAGGGCCTCGCAACCGGCCTCGGCGACGAGGGTGGCTTCGCCCCCAACCTGCCCAGCAACCGTGCAGCTCTCGACCTCATCGTCGAAGCCATCACCCTGGCCGGCTACACGCCCGGCACCGACATCGGCCTGGCCCTGGACTGTGCGGCCACCGAGTTCTTCAAGGACGGCGTCTACCACTTCGAGGGCAAGGAACTTTCTTCCACCGAGATCGTCGCGTACTACGCCGAGCTCCTCGAGGCGTACCCGCTCGTCTCCATCGAAGACCCGCTCGAGGAGGAGGACTGGGAAGGCTACGTCCACCTCACCGCTCAGCTCGGCGACAAGGTGCAGATCGTCGGAGACGACCTGTTCGTCACCAACCCGATCCGCCTGGCCAAGGGCCTCGAAATCAAGGCTGCCAACTCCATCCTGATCAAGGTCAACCAGATCGGCACCCTGACCGAGACGATGGATGCCGTCGCCCTCGCCCAGCGCGCCGGCTACACGACCGTCATCTCGCACCGCTCCGGTGAGACCGAAGACACCTTCATCGCCGACCTCGCCGTCGCCACGGATGCCGGCCAGATCAAGACCGGTGCCCCGGCCCGCAGCGAGCGCGTTGCCAAGTACAACCAGCTCCTGCGCATCGAAGAAGAGCTCGGCGAGGCCGCGGTCTACGCCGGCCGCTCCGCGTTCCCGCGCTTCAAGGGCTAATCGCCTCCCAGAAGACACTCGAGCTCCCCGCCTTCGGACACCGTCCGGGGCGGGGAGCTCTTTGTGTGGCCGTCGTGACCGCTTTGGCTGCGGGTTTGCACAGGATTCCCGTTGTCGGCCCCGTCACGAACGGCGCCGGCCGAAAGATCTGGCACTCTAGAACCGGGGCGTTTTCGTGTGCCCCGGCGAGCAGCCAGATCTGCAGCCACACACCGAGCAGCGGACGGGAGCCACCGTGACCTTCACCGGTTCAGGCATGACCCCGCCCCGGCCGCCCAAACCGCGCCGGTCGCCGGAACCGCGCCAGACCGAAACGCGCCAGTCCGAACCGCGCCAGACCGAACCGCGCCGGACGGCCTCCCGCCCGACGGAGAAGAGAACCGTCACACTCGCCGACGACTCCGCGGTGCGCGGCTGGCTGCGCGGCCTGCGGCTGAGTGGTTTCTCCTTCGTGATGATGGGCATCCTGGTGCTCGCGGTCATCGTCCTCGCGCCCAGCGTGCGCACCTACGCCGAACAGCGCCAGCAGATCGACGAGCTCAGCAACACCGTCGCGGCGCAGCAGGACTCCGTCGACGACCTCAAGGCGGAGCGTGAGCGCTGGAACGACCGCACCTTCGTGACCACCCAGGCGCGCGACCGGCTCTCCTACGTGCTGCCGGGTGACATCAGCTTCCTGGTCATCAACGACACCGGAGCCGGCGTCGACGGCGCCGCCGACACCGCGCCGATCAGCACCGCTATCCAGGACACCGAGGTTGACTGGGTCGACTCGGTCTTTCGCTCGGTGATGACCGCCGGACTGGCCCCACAGGAGGCAGCACAATGACCCGACCGCCCTTCGACCCCGCCTCAGAGGCCGACATCAAAACCGTCTCGGCCCAACTCGGCCGACCCGCCCGCAACGTGATCGGCATCGCCGCCCGGTGTGCCTGCGGCGCCCCCACCGTGGTGGCCACGGCCCCGCGGCTGGAGGACGGCACCCCGTTCCCCACCCTGTACTACCTGTCCCACCCCGCCGCGACGGCCGCACTGTCGTTCCTCGAGGCCACCCAGGTGATGAACGAATACAACCAGATGCTCGCCGACAACGAGGACCTGCGCGCGCACTACCGGTCCGCGCACGAGAGCTTCCTCGCCGACCGCGAGATGATCGGCGTGGTCCCGGAACTCGCCGGCGTCTCCTCCGGTGGCATGCCGGTGCGGGTGAAGTGCCTGCACGCCCTGGCCGCCCACGCCCTGGCGGCCGGACCCGGCGTCAACCCGATCGGCGACCTCGCCCTGCTGCGCGCAGCCTGGTCGCCCCAGGTGTGCGAATGCCTGGACTATGCTCCGCCGGCGGGCCCGCCGGCCAACGCGTGACGGGCGCCTGGCGCCGCACCCTCACCGGCGTCGCGATCACCCTCGCGGCGGCCGTCGCCGTCGTCGGTGTGGTCGGTGACGCCCCCGTCGCCCGGGCCGACCAGGTGCGCGACCTCGAGTACTGGCTGAACGACTACGGCTTCAGCCAGGCCTGGACCACCACCAAGGGAAAAGGCGTGACGGTCGCCGTCATCGACACCGGTGTCGACGGCAGTATCACCGAACTCAACGGAGCCGTCGTCGGAGGCACCGACGTCTCCGGTGTCGGGTCGTCCAACGGGCAGACCCCGGTCGGCGACGACAACGAACACGGCACCCTGGTGGCCTCACTGCTGGCCGGCCGCGGCACCCCCACCGGCGGCGGCCTGATCGGCGTGGCGCCCGAGGCGTCGATCCTCGCCGTCTCCGTGGCGTTCGGCACTAGTGATGCGGTCCTCAGCAATGACGACCAGATCGCCAAGGGCATCCGGTGGGCCGTCGACAACGGCGCCGACGTGATCAACATGTCCCTCACGCGCAACACCCTGGACTGGCCCACCAGCTGGGATGACGCGTTCCTGTACGCGTTCGAGCACGACGTCGTCGTCGTCGCGGCGGCCGGCAACCGCGGCAGCGGAACCACCGAGGTGGGCGCGCCGGCCACCATCCCGGGCGTGCTCACCGTCGCCGGCGTCGACCAGTCCAAGGAAGCCAGCTTCGACGCCTCCTCCCAGGGCATCACGATTGCGGTCGCAGCGCCCAGTGAGAAACTCGTCGGCGTCGCGCCGGGCGGCGGGTATATGGAGTGGTACGGCACGAGCGCTGCCGCGCCGATCGTGTCGGGGCTGGTCGCCCTGGTGCGCTCCGCGTACCCGAAGCTGGATGCCGCTGAGGTGATCAACCGGGTGATCGAGACCGCGAACCCCAACGGTCACACCGTGCCGAGCCCGATCTACGGGAACGGCCTGATCGATGCCGCGGCGGCGGTCTCGGCGTACGTGCCCAAGTCGACCTCCGCCACGCCCACCGAGCTGCTGCAGGAGTGGATCACGCTGCACCGCCGGGCGGATGCCGCACCGCTGACCCCCACCGCGCCGAGCACCGCGGCCCCGATGGCGCCGGACGCCGACCCGCCCCTGCCGCAGCAGAACGCCGCTGCCGGGTGGCTGCCGACCCCGCTGACTCTGACCTATGTGAGCGTGCCGCTCGCCCTGCTGGTTGGGTTTGGTATCCTTGTAACGCTGTTCGGCATTGGAGCCACGCGGCATTTCAAGCGAATTCGTTCCAAGCTCTAAATTTTCGCGTATCCAATCCTTGTAGGAGGCCTTCTAATCGTGCCCAAAATTCTCATCGTCGGTGGCGGCTACGCGGGTTTCTATACCGCCTGGAAGCTTGAGAAGTGGTTGCGACCCGGCGAGGCCGAGGTCACCATGGTCGATCCGCTCCCGTACATGACGTACCAGCCGTTCCTTCCCGAGGTCGCCGCCGGTTCCATCGACCCGCGTCACTCCGTTGTGGCGCACCGTCGCCACCTCAAGAAGACCAATGTGCTCACCGCCAAGGTCACCAACGTGAACCACGCGGAAAAGAAGGCCACCATCACGCCGCCCGTGGGCGAGCCGTGGGTGTTCGACTACGACATCGTCGTGGTCACCGCCGGTGCCGTGTCGCGCACGTTCCCGATCCCCGGGGTCGCTGACCAGGCCATCGGCCTGAAGACCATCGAGGAAGCCGTCGCGATCCGCGACAAGGTCCTCACCAACTTCGACAAGGCCGCCCAGCTCCCCGCCGGGCCCGAACGCGACCGCCTGCTGACCTTCGTGGTCATCGGCGGCGGCTTTGCCGGTATCGAGGTCTTCGCCGAGCTGCGTTCCTTCGCCAGCTCGCTCTTGACCAAGTACCCGCAGATCGCCTTCGAGGACACCCACTTCCACCTCATCGAGGCGATGGGCCGCATCATGCCCGAGGTGTCCGAGTCGACAGCGCTCTGGGTCATCAAGAACCTCGCCGAGCGTGGCGCAGAGGTGCACCTGAACACCCAGCTCACCTCCGCCGTCGACGGCAAGATCGAACTCTCCACCGGTGAGACCTTCGAGACCGACCTGATCGTCTGGACCGCCGGCGTCATGGCGAACCCGGGCATCGTGCGCAACACCGACCTGCCCGTCGAGGAACGCGGCCGCCTTCGCGTGCGCCCCGACCTGCGCGTGGGCACCGAGGACGACATCGTCGTCGATGCCTGGGCCGCCGGTGACATCACCGCGGTTCCCGACCTCTCCGGCGGCGGCGTCGGCGGCTTCTGCGTGCCGAACGCCCAGCACGCCGTCCGTCAGGGCAAGCTCATGGCCAAGAACATCGTCGCGGTCATCCGCGGTGAAGGCACCGTGGAGTACAACCACAAGAACCTCGGAGCGGTCGCCGGTCTCGGCGTCGGCGTCGGCGCATTCCAGTCCGGCAACTTCGCCCTCAAGGGCTTCCCGGCCTGGGTCGCGCACCGTGGGTACCACGGCCTGGCGATGCCGAGCTGGGAGCGCAAGATCCGCGTCGTCGGCGGCTGGGTGCTGAACCTGTTCCTCGGTCGCGACATCGTGTCGCTCGAGGCCGTGCAGACACCGCGCGCCGTGTTCGAAGAGTTCGCGTCCCGCCCCAAGCCGCCGGCGGCCGCTCCTGCCGCGGCGCCGGCCGCCGCCGTCAAGGCCCCGCGCGCACCGCGCAAGGCCCCGGTGAAGAAGCCGGTTCCCGAGGTCGCCGCAGCCGAAGCCGGCACGGAGACCGTCTCAGCACCGTAGAGTCACGAGTGGATGCCGCACGCGAGTGCGGCATCCACTTGTGCTGCCCGGCCAGTCCGGGCGTGCCCCCGTAGCCCAACCGGCAGAGGCAGGCGACTTAAAATCGTCACAGTCTGGGTTCGAATCCCAGCGGGGGCACCAGAGCGAGCGCTCAGTCGAGCGCCGGTTGCACAAATCGCTGCCAGGCCCAGGCGGCCACACTCACGACGGCGAAGCCGGCGGCGACCAGCCAGAGCAGGCTCGCGGTGCCGCTGCCCGTCCACTGCGGCAGCATGGGCGAGAGCAGCGCGAACAGGGTGAGGAAGGCCGGCACGGTCAGGGCCGCCCAGATCGGCGGCGACCAGGCCAGGATGCTGCGCCCACTGGTGTTGCCGATCGGCACGAGGACCAGCACGGCGGAGCCGATCGACGCCAGCACCACGGTGTTCGCGACCTCCGCGGCCAGGGCGCTGAGGAAGCTGGTGGCGACCGGGAGGGTGCCGACGACGACCAGGGCGGCCAGCCCCAGGCCGAGCAGGCTGCCGGCCCGGATGGCGGCCAGCTGACCGCGCTGGGCCGCAACGGGCCCCGCCGTCACGACGACGCTGCCCAGCAAGCCGAAAAGCAGGGCCGGCTGCAGCTCGAACACGCGGGACGCGAGCGCGGTGACGGCGATGACCGCGAGGTAGCGCGGCAGGATGGTCATCGACACGTCCACCTGCAGCGCCCGTGACCCCCACCACTGCGGCACCAGGCCGGCCACGGCGTTCACCACGAGCAGGGCGAGCGTCACCGCGAGCAGGAGCCTGAGGTAGGACAGCGTTCCGGACACCGGACCGGACAGCAGGACGAAGACCGCGGCGGCCAGGACGGCACCGCCGTAGGCGACCCAACGGTTGACCCGCACCGTCGGGGCGACCTCGAATTCCTCCCGGGCCCGGTTGCGGCCGGAGAACCGATGACCGGCCAGGAACGGCCTGCCGCCCCGCGCCCGGCTGATCGTGCCGGCCAGCAGGCGGGCGGGCACCACGAGCAGCAGCAGAGCGCCCAGGGTCAGCATCGCCGCCTGCAGCCAGGGGAACTGCGCCACCGTCCAGGGCGGGATCACCGCGGTGCTGAACTGGGTGGGGTCGTTCCAGCCTCCGGGCACGGTGAGCGCCGGCGGGGCCGCCCCGGCCTGGCCGTCGCCGCCTCCGGGCACTGCAGGCGCCGGGGTGGGACTCGCGCTGCCCGGTGTGGCCGAGGGGGTGGGTTGCGGCGTGGCCGTCGGGGCCGGCACGACAGGTGGCGCCGCCGTGGGGGCGGGGGTGGGTGCCGGAGTGGGCGCCGCCGTTGCGGCGCCGTAGGTGACCTTGATCGCCGGGCTGCCGGGGCTCACGTTGCCGGCGGCATCCTGCTGCACCGCGCGCAGATCGTAGGTGCCGTCAGCGACGCCGGACCCTGTGCACGACCAGCTACCGCCGGAAACCACGGCACTGCACACCGAGTATGCGCCGGCGAAGACCGTGACCGTGGCCCCGTTCTCGCCCTGCCCGTAGTACGGCCCGGCGGCGGTGGGGAGAGTGGCACCGGCCACGGGATTCACCACGACGGGGGCGGCCGGAGCGTCGACGTCGATGGTCAGTGAGACCGGATCGCTCGCCGGAGACGACTCCGGGGCACTGAACGACGTCTGCTGCGAGGCGGTGACCTGCTCCGACCCGCTGATCAGCGTGCCCTGCAACAGGCAGGCCCAGGCTCCGGATGCGTCGGCGGTGAACGAGCAGCGTGCTCCGCCGGTGAGGGTTGCGGTCACGGTGGCGCCGGGGTACCCGGTGCCGCGCACGATGCCGCTCGTGGTGGGCTGACCGGTCGAACCGCCCGTGACGGTGGGGGCCTGGAGCACCCGCACCGTGTGCGAGGCCGCGAGGCCGGCGTCCCCGGTCACCACGGCCTTGAGGCTGACACTCGGCCCGCTGGGTAGACGTACCCCCGGGCACTCCCAGGTGGCCGAGCCGTCCGGGGCCGCGATGCACAGTGGATCGCCGCCGGTGGGGGAGAGCAGCTGGATCTCCTGAGCGGGGTCCCGGGTGCCGGTGACGGTGATGCTGCCGCTGACGAAGGCGTTGGCGCCGGGGCTGTCGATGGTCGGCGCCGCGCTGGGGGCGGTGGACGGAGTGGGCGACGGCGATTCCGACGGCTGCGCGGATGGTTGCGGGGACGGTTGCTGTGTCGAAGTTTGCTGTGTCGGCGCGAACGATTCGGGTGCCGGGGAGGCCGGGGCGGTCTCCGAGGGCTCCGGCGTCGGTTCGGCGGTGGCCACGGTCGCTGCAGACTCCACGGACCCGACGGATTCCGCGGATTCCGCGGTGGCGGGAGTCGTGGTGCCGGCGAGCGGGCCGACGATCAGGGCCGCCACGAGGATGCCCAGCGGGGCCAACCGTGCCACCAGGGCTCGACGACCACCCCGACGGGCTCGTTGATTCGGCCCGTGCGCGCTGGAACGGCGTGACGTGAGCATGGACCCCCTCACACCATTCCACGGTCCATGGCCCGGAATGTCAATCCGGCGCGCCCGGTGCGGCATACTATGCACTGGGTCAACTGCCCCACTATTCGACGTCGAACAGGCAGGAACGAGGTGACCGAGTGACTCGAATCCCCGCCGCTGACCGGCGCAGCGCTCTGGTGCGCGCCGCATTGCGGGTCGTGGCCGACAAGGGCGTGGCCCAGGCCACGACCCGTGCGATCGTCGCCGATGCCGGCATGTCGTTGGCAAGCTTCCACTACGCCTTCGAGAGCCGCGACGAGCTGATGGCCGAACTCATCCGTTACGTCGTCGAACAGGAAGCCACCGCCGTGCTGCTCCAGCCTGCCATCGAGGCCTCCGCGGGGCCGGGCGAGCCCGAGCCGTTGCGTCAGGTGCTGCGCGACGGGCTGCAGGGTTACGCCGATCACCTGCGCCAGGACCCACTGAGAGAGAAGGCCATGCTCGAACTCACCCAGTACGCGCTCAGAGCCCCGATGATGCGCGATCTCGCGCAGGCGCAGTATGAGCGCTACCACGCCCTGGCCGCCGCGGCACTTGAGTCCGCGGCCCAGCGCAGCGGTTCGGTCTGGCTGCTCCCGGTCGGCGAGATCGCCCGCCTGGTCGTGGCCCTCACCGACGGCCTCACCATCGCGTGGCTGGTCGACCGGAACGACGCCGCCACCGCGAGCCTGCTCGACGTGGCCGCCGACTCCGTCGCGCGGCTGGGACGACCAGCATGAGCCTGGCGTCAGACCTCGGCCGGAGCACCGACCAGGGCGCCCCCTGGCTCACCCCCGAGTCGTACTGGCCCGGCCTGACCGAGGCCACCGGAGGTCTGGACACCCCCGTGGGCGCGCTGCACCTCGGCGCGTTGCGGCACAACACCCAGGACATGCTCCGCCGCGCCCAGGGCACCCCGATCCGGGTGGCCAGCAAATCGCTGCGGGTGCGGGGCGTGCTCGAGGCCGTGCTCGCGCTGCCCGGCTACAGCGGTGTGCTGGCGTACACCCTGGCCGAGGCCCTCTGGCTCGCCGAGACCGTCGACGACATCGTGGTCGGCTATCCCAGCGCCGACACCTCGGCGATCCGGCGGTTGGCCCGCTCGCCCGAGCTGGCCGGCCGGGTCACCCTGATGGTGGATTCGATCGCCCACCTCGACCTGATCGACGCCGTGATCGCGCCGTCCCAGCGTGGACGCATCCGGGTCTGCCTCGAACTGGATGCGTCCTGGAACGCCCCGGTACTCGGCCACCTCGGCGTCTGGCGCTCGCCCGTGCACACGCCCGAGGACGCCAGGGCGCTGGCCGTGGCGATCGTCTCCCGGCCCGGCTTCGACCTGGTCGGGCTGATGGCCTACGAGGCACAGATCGCCGGGCTGGGCGACCGGCCGGCCGGCCGTCCGCTGCAGGGCGGTCTGAACCGATGGGTGCGCAACCGGTCGATCGAGGACATCGGCACCCGCAGGGCCGCCGCCGTCGCCGCGGTGCGGCAGGTGGCCGACCTGGAATTCGTCAACGGCGGCGGAACCGGGTCGTTGGAGAGCACCCACGCCGACACCTCGGTGACCGACATCGCCGCCGGGAGCGGCTTCTTCGGCGGCCACCTCTTCGACAACTACTCCGGCTTCCAGCCGGCCCCTGCCGCCGCGTTCGCGCTGTCGGTGGTGCGCAAACCGACTGCCTCGACGGCGACCCTGCTCGGCGGCGGCTGGATCGCCTCCGGCCCGCCGGGCGCGGACCGCTCGCCCCGGCTGGTCTGGCCTGAGGGTCTGGCCCTGGTGCCCCGCGAGATGGCCGGGGAAGTGCAGTCACCGGTCACCGGGGCCGCTGCCGCTCGGTTACAGGCGGGCGACCGGGTGTGGTTGCGGCACACCAAATCCGGTGAACTCAGCGAACACCTCAACGAATTCGCGCTGGTCGACAACGGTATCGTGGTCGACATGCTGCCGACCTACCGGGGCGAAGGGAAGGCCTTCCTGTGACGGCCAGCGGTGCGCGCTGGCAGAACTGGGCACGCAGCGAATCCGTCGTGCCGGCCAGGGTGGAGCGGCCAACCAGTGCGGGAGCGGTGCAACGTGCCGTGCTCGCCGCGGCGAAATCGGGCATCCGGATCAAGGCCGTCGGCGCCGGGCACAGCTTCTCCGGCATCGCGCTGGCCTCCGGGGTTCAACTCGACCTGGCCTTCGGCGGGCTGATCGACGTCGACGAGGCGGCCGGCCGGGTCACCGTCGCCGCGGGCACACATCTCCACGAGCTGCCCGCGCTCCTGGCCCCATACGGACTGGCGCTGCAGAACATGGGCGACATCGACCGGCAGACCATCGCCGGCGCCACCTCGACGGGCACGCACGGCACCGGCACCGGCTTCGCCGGCCTGGCCGCCCAGATCGTGGCCGTCACCCTGGTCACCGGCGATGGCTCGCTCCTGCACGTCAGCGACTCCGAGAACCCCGAGCTGCTCCCCGCCGTGCGGCTGGGCCTGGGCGCCCTGGGCATCCTCGTCGACCTCACCATCCAGTGCGTGCCCGCCTACCTGCTGCATGCCGTCGACACACCGGAGCCGGTCGAGGCCGTGCTGGACGGGTACCTCGAACGCAGTGCCACGGCCGACCACTTCGAGTTCTACTGGTTTCCGCACACCGAGACCGCCCTCACCAAGACCAACACCCGGTTACCGCCCGGCACCGGCCGGGCCCCGCGGGGCCGGCTCAACCGCTGGGTCGACGACGAGCTGCTGGCCAACGGGCTGTACCGCGCCACCTGCGCGGCCGGCCTGATCGTGCCGCCGGTCGTGCCCAGGGTCAACCGGCTGGCCGATAGACTCACCGGCCGCCGCGACTTCACCGACCACTCGCACCGGGTCTTCGTCACGAACCGCACCGTTCGGTTCCACGAGATGGAGTACGCGCTGCCACGCGAGGCGGTGCCGGCGGCGATCCGCGAGGTGCGCGCGCTCATCCAGAAGCGCGGCTGGCGCATCTCCTTCCCCCTCGAGGTGCGCACCGCCGCGGCAGACGACCTGTGGATGTCCACCGGCTTCGGCCGGGATACCGGCTACATCGCCGTGCACAAGTACTACCGGGAAGACCCCAGCCGCTACTTCTCCGATGTCGAGGCGATTATGCGCGCGCACGACGGTCGCCCACACTGGGGGAAGATGCACAACCAGACCGCGGACACGCTCCGCACGGTCTACCCGCACTTCGACGACTTCCTCGCCGTGCGCGACCGGCTGGACCCGGAGCGTCGATTCACCAACCGTTACCTGGAAAGAGTCCTTGGACCATGAGCAGCAACACCCCGGCGTCCCGCGCCTGGCAGCACCGGGCGAGTGAGCTGGGCGACCGGCTGCCCACCGGTTTCCAGATCGGAACGGCCACCTCCGCCTTCCAGATCGAAGGCGGCGCCCGCGACGGCGGCCGCGGCGAATCCAGCTGGGACGCCTTCACCCGGGCGCCCGGGCGCATCCTGGACGGCCAGAACGCGTCGATCGGAGCCGACCACGTCGCCAACCTGACCGAGGACGTCACGCTGCTGACCGAACTGGGCGCAGATATCTACAGGTTCTCCTTCGCCTGGCCGCGGCTGCAGCCCGACGGCCGCGGGTCGCTGAACCGGTCCGGCCTGGCGTTCTACGACCGCTTGCTCGACCAACTGCTCGGCAGTGGCATCAGCCCGATGGCCACGCTCTACCACTGGGACACCCCGCTGGCGCTGCGCGGCGGCTGGCTGAACCGGGACACGGCGATGCGCTTCGGCGACTACGCCCACCAGATGGGCGAGGTCTTCGGCGACCGGATCGAACGCTGGGTCACCATCGCCGACCCGGCCACGGTGATGTTCAACGGCTACGCGATCGGCGCGCATGCCCCGGGCGAGACCCTGCTGCTCGACGCCTTGCCGGCCGGCCACCACCAGCTGCTCGCGCACGGCCTGGCCGTGCAGGGCCTGCGCGCCGCCGACGTCAGCGGTCGGATCGGCCTGGCCAATGTGCACTCGCCCGTGCAGAGCGCCACCGACCGGGAGGCCGACCGCGACGCAGCCGCGCTCTACGACCTGCTGCACAACCGGCTCTTCGCCGACCCGGTGCTGCTCGGCCGTTACCCGGACCCCACCGGGGTGTTCGAGAACGAGTTGCGCTATCTGCACGAGATCGAGCCCGACGACCTGCGCACGATCCATCAACCGCTGGACTTCTACGGCATCGACTACTTCCAGCCCACCCGGGTGGCCGCCGGCGGGGCACGACAGGTCAGCGTGCCGGGGGAGCGGCCCGCCGAGGAGCGCCCGATGGCCAGCAGGCTGCCCTTCCATGTCGAAGCGTTCCGCGAGCATCCGGTCACCGGGTTCGGCTGGCCGAACGCCCCGGAGTACCTGCCGGTGCTACTCGCCGAACTACATGAGCGCTACCAGGAGGCCCTGCCGCCGGTCTACCTGACCGCCGGCGGTGCAAGCTACCCCGACCGAACGGATGCGCACGGCGCGGTCACCGACCTGGCCCGGATCGACTACCTGGCCGAGCACCTGGTCGCGGCCGTGGACGCCGTCGCCCCCGGCGGGCCGGCCGAGGGCGTGGACCTGCGCGGCTACCTGGTCTGGTCGCTGCTGGACGGGTTCGAGTGGGCGGCCGGCTACACGCAGCGCTTCGGCCTGGTCTACGTGGACTTCACCGACCCGTCCCGCCCGCGCACCCCCAAGCTCTCCTACCGCTGGCTCCAGCGGGTCTTAAGCTCCCGCTAGCCCCGCGAACTGTGACTTAAGCACTCAAAACGCGCCCCGAAAGGTGCTTAGCTCACAGTTCGCGGGAGGGGGCTAGGGGGTTCTGCGGCGCAGGGTGAGGGAAGCCAGGATCACCGCACCGGCGATCCAGGCCAGGATGACGAGGAGTTCGCCCAACACGTAGGCGTCGTCGTGGCTTTCGGCGGCCACAGCGGTGAGCGCGTCGATGGCGTGCGAGAGCGGCAGCGCATCACCGATCGCCTGCAACACCTCCGGCAGCTGGTCGCGCGGCAGGAAGATACCGCCGAGCAGGATCTGCGGGAAGACCAGCAGCGGCATGAACTGCACCACCTGGAACTCGGTGCGGGCGAAGGCACTCGCGAGCAGCCCCAGGGCCGTGCCCAGGATGGCGTCCGCCACGGCGACGGCCACCAGCAGCCCGAGCGATCCGGCGATGTCCAGCCCGCAGACCGTGACGGCGAAGAGCGCCGCGATGCTGGACTGCAGCACCGCGAGAAGCCCGAACGCGAGTGTGTAGCCGAGGATCAGGTCGCCGCGGCCCAGCGGCATCGACAACAAACGCTCCAGGGTGCCGGTGCGCCGCTCCCGGAGGGTGGTGATGCTGGTGACCAGGAACATCACGATGAACGGGAAGAGCGCGATCATCGCCGGCCCCACCGATTGGAACACCTCGGTGTCCGAGAAGATCCAGGCCACCAGGCCGATCAGCAGACTCGGCACGAGCAGCAGTAGCGCGACGGTGCGCGGGTCGTGCCGGATCTGGGTGAGCACCCGGCCGGCGGTGGCGAGGGTGCGGGTGATCGTCATGAGCCCTCCTCGATGAGGCTGAGGAAGGCGGCCTCGATGTCCGTCGTGCCCGTGGCGGCGAGCAAACCGGCCGGGGTATCGTCGGCGAGCACGGCGCCTCCGCGCATGAGCAGCAGGCGGTCGCACCTGGCCGCCTCGTCCATCACGTGGCTGGAGACCAGCAGACTGGTTCCGTCGGCGGCCAGGCGGTGGAACAGGGCCCACAGGTCGCGCCGGAGGACCGGGTCAAGGCCCACGGTGGGTTCGTCGAGCACGAGCAGTTCGGGGGAGCCGAGCAGGGCCACCGCCAGCGACACCCGGCTGCGCTGCCCGCCGGACAGCGACCCGGTCAGCTGGGCGGAGCTGGCGCCCAGGTCCGTCGCCTCGATCACCCGGTCCACATCCTTGCGGCCGGCGCCCAGGACCACCCGGAAGTAATCCAGGTTCTGCCGCACGGTCAGGTCGTCGTAGACGCTGGCGTCCTGGGTGACATAGCCCACCCGGTGCCGGAGAGCCGCGCTGCCGGCTGGCCGGCCGAACACCGTGACCGTACCCGACCGCAGGACCTGCACGCCGACGATGGCGCGCATGAGCGTGGTCTTACCCGACCCGCTGGGGCCGATCAGGCCCACGACCAGGCCGGCCGGGATTGTGAGCGACAGCCCGGCCAGCACCGGCCGGCTGCCGCGGCGCACGTGCAGGCCGGACACCGTGACGGCCGGCTCCGGTTCGGTCCCTGGCGAGTACTCCATGTCTGCATTATTCGCCGGTCAGGGTCCAAAGTCACGTGCCGCGGGGCGCGATTCCTTGGAGTGTCATGGGAAGCACATGGGAGCCCCAGCGTGCTTCGTTATGATGGGCTCAATCCCCACCGGTGCACTCGCCACGGGGAATTCCCACAGGTTCAATCGCAAGGAGACGTTGCCATGGAATGGCTCATCCCGGTCCTCATCGTTGTCGTACTCGTTGCGATCGCGGGTATCTACCTGTGGGCGACCTACAACTCGCTCATCACCCTCAAGGTGCGAGTGGATGAAGCGTGGAGCGACATCACGGTGCAGCTGAAGCGTCGTGCCGACCTCATCCCGAACCTGATCGAAACGGTGAAGGGCTACGCGGCACACGAGAAGTCAGTTTTCGAGAACGTCACCAAGGCGCGCGCCGAGACACTCTCCGCACAGGGCCCGGTGGACGCCGCGGCGGCCGAGAACCACATGCAGACCGCCCTGAAGAGCATCTTCGCCGTCGCCGAGGCCTACCCGCAGCTGCAGGCCAGCCAGAACTACCTGCAGTTGCAGGGTGAGCTGGTCGACACCGAAGACAAGATCCAGGCCTCGCGCCGGTTCTACAACGGCGGTGTGCGGGAGCTGAACACCAAGATCCAGGTCTTCCCGAACCACCTGTTCGCGAAGAACCTCGGCTTCACCCAGCGCGAGTTCTTCGAGGTCAGCGACGCAGCGGCCATCGCCGAGCCGCCCCGTGTGCAGTTCTAACCAGTCCTGACCACGCAGTTCTCACCCTGAGCTCGAAGAGGATCCATGTATAGCGCGATCGCGCGAAACAAGCGCAACACCGTCATCATCATCGTGCTGTTCCTGGTGATCATTTCCGGGCTCGGCTGGCTTGCCGGCGCCGCCTACGGTGTGCAGGGCCCGGGCGTTCTCATCCTGACCCTGGTCATCGCCGGCGGTTACGCGCTGATCCAGTACTTCGCGGCCGGCCGGCAGTCGATCGCCATGAGCGGCGGCATCCGGGTGAACAGCGTCACCGATCACCCGCGGCTCTGGCGCATCGTGGAGAACCTGTCGATCACCACGGGCACGCCGATGCCCGAGGTGTACATCATCAACGACCCGGCGCCCAACGCCTTCGCCACCGGGCGGGACCCCAAGCACGCCATCGTGGCCGCCACCACCGGCCTGCTCGACATCATGGACGACGCCGAGCTCGAGGGCGTCATGGCCCATGAGATCGGCCACGTGCGCAACTACGACATCCGGGTGTCGATGATCGTCTTCGGACTGGTTGTGGCCGTCGGCTTCATCTCCGACATCTTCCTGCGGATGGCGTTCTTCGGCCGCGGCAACAACAACAACGGCAACCCGATCGTGCTGGTCTTCGGCCTGGTCGCCATGGTCGTGGCCCCGCTGATCGCCTCCGTCGTGCAGCTGGCCGTGTCGCGTCAGCGCGAGTACCTGGCGGATGCGACGGGCGCGCTCACCACCCGGCAGCCGGATGCCCTGGCCAGCGCCCTGGCCAAGCTCGGCGAGTACGGCCGCCCGATGCGCAAGCAGAACACCTCGATGGCGCACCTCTGGATCGCCGACCCGCTCAAGCCCGGCGTGATGGACAAGCTCTTCGCCACCCACCCGCCGCTGAACGAGCGCATCGAGCGCCTGCACGCGATGGGCAGCAAGTTCTAGGGAACTAGTCCAGCTCCGCAGCCAGCCCGGCCGCGAGGGTGCCGCGCGGCACCACCTCGATGTCGGACAGGCCCTGCCACGCCGCGGTGCTCCGCAACACCCCGGCCAGCCGCGCCGCGGTGTCGGCGGGCGCTGTGGGCTCGGCCCAGCTGGCCTGCACCCGCAACACCCCGGCCTGCCGGTCGTTCTTCAGGTCGACCCGGCCCACGATGGTGTCGCCAAGAAGCACCGGCAGCACGTAGTAGCCGAATTGCCGTTTCTCCTGCGGGGTGTAGATCTCGATCCGGTAGTGGAAGTCGAACAACCGTAGCGCCCGCGCCCGTTCCCAGACCACCGGGTCGAACGGGCTGAGCACGGCGGCGGCATCCATCCGGCGCGGCAGCCGGGCGTCCCGGTGCAACCAGGCGGCGCCAGCGGCCCCGCCGCGGCCCCAGCCGGGCACTTCGACGGGGATGAGCTCGCCGGCATCCACGAGGTCGGTGATGGCGGCCCTGGCGGGTTCGGTGCGCAACCGGAAGTAGTCGGCCAGGTCCTTCACCGTACCGATGCCGTGCGCCCTCGCCGCCTGGCTGATGAGAGTGCGGTGCGCGTCGGCGGCGGAGACCTGCCGGTCCAGCAGCTCCGTGCTGAAGACCTGCTCGGGCAGCGCATAGACCCGCTCGAACCGCTCCCGTCCGCCACTGACGACGTCGCCCCAGCGGAACAGCGTCTCCAGGCCGATCTTGACGTCGGACCAGCCCCACCACGGGCCGCGCTTGGTGTTGGCGTCGTGCTCGATGGCGCTGGCGCGCATGGGGCCGTTCGCGGCCAGCTCGCCCAGCAGCCAGGCCAGCATCGGGGCGTTGTCCTGCGACCAGTGCGCGTCGTCGGCGGCCGCCTTGTCCCGGTAGGCCTGCATCCGCCAGCGGAACAACGGCCAGTCGTCGACCGGGATCAGCGACGCCTCGTGCACCCAGTACTCGGTGAGCCGCGGCTTGGCGCCGCCGCTCAACCTGTCGAGCTGGGCCTTGTCGTACGGGCCGAGCCTGCTGAACGCCGGCATGTAGTGGCTGCGCTCGAAGACGTTCACCGAATCGATCTGCAGCAACCCGAGCCGATCCACCAGGGCGCCGAGCTGGCGGATGCCGGGAGCCGGCGCGGCAGGCCGGCCGAAGCCCTGCGCGGCGAGGGCGATGCGGCGGGCAAGGGCGGGGGAGATCGTCTGGACCACGACTCGACCCTACCGATGCCCGGTGACACACGACGTTCACACGCCGTTCAGGAGCAAGGCGGCACCAGGACATTCCCCGCTCCTAGCCTCGCAGCGACCGGTTACCCGGCACCGAACTGTTCACGACGGAGGAACCCTTGCCTACCACCCGAACCCTGGCGGCCACCATCGCGGCGACCGCAATCGTCGCCCTCACCCTCACCGGTTGCTCCGGCGCCGCCGACGCGGCCGGCACCAGCGGCGACGTCGACGCCTCCACCGCGACCAGCATCTCCGCCTTCGGCGACCTGGCCGCCCTCGAGGCCGCCGCCATCGACGAAGGCGCACTGAACGTCATCGCCCTGCCGCGCGACTGGGCCAACTACGGCGCGGTGCTCGACCTCTTCGCCGAGAAGTACCCCGAGATCACCATCACCGAGGCCGCGCCCGACGGCTCCAGTGCCGAGGAGATCCAGGCGGCCCAGAACCTGGCCGGCCAGGACACCGCTCCCGACGTCTTCGACCTCGGCCTGGCCGTCGCGCTGGCCAACACCGACCAGTTCGCCCCGTACCAGGTGGCAACCTGGTCCGACATCCCCGACGCCCTGAAGGAAGAGAGCGGCCTGTACGTGGGCGACTACGGCGGATACATGGCCGTCGGCTACGACCCCGACGCCGTGCCGGCACCGGAGTCCCTGGCCGACCTGCTCGGCGCGGACTACAAGGGCAAGGTCGCCATCAACGGCGACCCGACCCAGGCCGGCGCCGCCTTCGCCGCGGTCGGCATGGCCGCCGTGCAGAACGACGGCTCCGTGGATGACTTCCAGGCCGGCATCGACTTCTTCGGCGACCTCAACGCCGCCGGCAACTTCGTGAAGATCGACCCGACCCCCGCCACCATCGCCTCCGGTGAGACCCCCGTGGTCTTCGACTGGGACTACCTCAACGTGGGCTACGGCACGCAGCTGGAGGGTGAGCGCAACTGGGAGGTCGTGGTCTTCCCCGGCACCGGATACGCCGGCTACTACAACCAGGCGATCAACGTGGATGCGCCGCACCCGGCCGCCGCGCGCCTCTGGCAGGAATTCCTCTACTCCGACGACGCCCAGAACCTGTGGCTCGCCGGAGGCGCCCGCCCGGCCCGGGCCGACGCCATGGCCGAGGCTGGCACCATCGACGCCGACCTGTTCGACGCCCTGCCCGCCGTGCCGGACACCACAGTGGTGCCCACCGCAGCCCAGAGCGAAGCCGCAGCCACGCTGCTCGGCGAGAAGTGGGCAGCGGCTGTCCAGTAGGTTCCGTGTACCGGCAGCAGCCTTCGGGCTGCTGCCGTTCGCGGTCTATGTGCTGCTCTTCCTGGCGCTGCCGACCCTGATCGCGGTCGGCACCGGGTTCGTCGGCACCGATGGAGCGTTCACCCTCGACACCGTCGCCGCCCTCACCGACCCCGTGGTCCTGGCCGCGTTCGGCAGTTCGATTTGGTTGTCGGCCTTGACCGCGATCATCGGCGCGATCGTGGGCGCCTTGGTCTGCTACGCGCTGCTCGGTGCCCCGCCAGCGGGGCCGCTGCGGTCGACCATCGACTCGCTCAGCAGCGTGCTCGCCCAGTTCGGCGGCGTCATGCTCGCGTTCGCGTTCGTCGCGACCATCGGCATCCAGGGCATGGTCACCGTGCTCCTGCGCGACACCTTCGGCTTCGACATCTACGCGGACGGCGTCTGGCTCTACGAGCTGCCCGGCCTGGTGCTGCCCTACATCTACTTTCAGGTGCCCCTCATGGTGATCACGTTCATGCCCGCGCTGGTGTCGCTGAAGACCACCTGGGCCGAGGCCAACGCCACCCTCGGCGGCAGCGCGCGCAGCTACTGGCTGCGGATCGCGTTGCCGGTGCTGGCGCCGTCTTTCCTGGGCAGCCTGCTGCTGTTGTTCGCCAACGCGTTCTCCTCCTACGCGACAGCGGCCGCCCTCACCAGCCAGGGGTCGCAGATCGTGCCGTTGCAGATCCGTTCGGCACTGACCAGCGAAACCATGCTCGGTCGGGAAAACCTGGCCGGGGCGCTCGCCCTGGGCATGATCCTGGTGATGACCGTCGTGATGATCGGCTACTCGGTGCTGCAGTCCCGCGCGGCGAGGTGGCAGCGATGAGCGGCGGGTTCCGCACCACGGGCGGCGTAGCCCACGCTCCCAGCCGGTTCGTTCGCGGCCTGATCCTCGGCGTCGTCGGGCTGGTCTTCGTCGTGCCGTTCGTGGCCATGGTCGAGTTCACCCTGCGACGAGGACTCGTCGGCGGCTACGACCTGCACCGCTGGACCGAGCTGTTCCAGGGCGGCCTCACCGGCGAATACAAGCCCGTGCTGGTGGCGCTGGGCAACTCGGTGGGCCTGGCGCTCGGCACCGTCGCCATCATCCTGCTGCTGCTGGTGCCGACCATGCTGCTCGTGCACATCCGGTTCCGGCGGCTGCGCCGGGCCCTGGAGATCATCTGCATCCTGCCGATCTCGATTCCCGCCATCGTTCTCGTGGTGGGCCTGGCGCCGGTGTTCTCCGTCGTGGCCCGACTGGTGGGCAGTGGCGTCTGGACCCTGGCGTTCGCCTACGGCATCACCGTGCTGCCGTTCGCCTACCGGGCCATCCAGGCCAACCTCGACGGCGTCGACGTGCGCACCCTGAGCGAGGCGGCCCGCACCCTCGGCGCCGGCTGGGGCAGCGTGCTGCTGCGGGTACTGGTGCCGAACCTCCGCCGGGGCATCCTCGCCGGCGCGTTCATCGCCGTGGCCGTGGTGCTGGGCGAATTCACCATCGCCTCGCTGCTCAACCGGGTGAACCTGCAGACCGCGCTGGTCGTGGTGAGCAAGAACGACCCGTACACGGCGGTGATCCTCTCGCTGATCGCCCTGCTCGTGGCCTTCGCCCTGCTGATGGCCATCGGCCGGCTCGGCGCCCCGCGCCGCAGCCGCACGCGGCGCGCGGTCACCGCTTCACCGCCCCAGACCGCCACCCCGACCCTGACCCCAACCGGAGACCGACCATGAGCCAGACGACAACGCAGCGTGCAGCAACCAGGACCGGCGCCGTCGTCGAATTCTCCGGGGTCGCGAAGCGCTACGGCACCCACCTGGCGCTGACCGAGTTCGACCTCACCCTGCGGGCCGGCGAACTCGTGGCCCTGCTCGGCCCCAGCGGCAGCGGCAAGACCACGGCGTTGCGCGTGCTGGCGGGACTGGAGAGCTGCGACGACGGTGGCATCCGGATCGACGGTGACGACGTCTCCGCCCTGCCGACCAGCCGCAGGGACATGGGCATGGTGTTCCAGTCCTATTCGCTGTTCCCACACCTGAGCGCCGGCGAGAACGTCGAATTCGGGTTGCGGATGCGCCGGGTGCCGGCCCCCGAACGGCGCGAGCGGGCGGCGGCCGCGCTGGCCCTGGTGGGCCTGGACGCACACTACGACAGGTTCGCCCACCAGCTCTCCGGCGGCCAGCAGCAGCGGGTGGCCCTGGCCAGGGCACTGGTCACCCAGCCCAGGGTGCTGCTCCTGGACGAACCGCTCTCGGCGCTGGACGCGAAGGTGCGCGTGCAGCTGCGCGACCAGATCCGGCGGATCCAGACCGACCTGGGCATCACGACCCTGTTCGTCACCCACGACCAGGACGAGGCCCTCGCCGTGGCCGACCGGGTCGCGGTGATGCGGGACGGCCGGATCGAACAGGTGGGCACGCCGGAGGAGCTGTACACCCGGCCGGCCACCCCGTTCATCGCGGACTTCGTGGGACTGAGCAATCGGCTGCCCGGCGTGGTGCGGCACGGTTTCGCCGAGGTGCACGGTGTGGTGCTGCCGCTGCTCGATCCGTCACATCCGGATGGTGCGGTTCAGGTCTTCGTGCGCCAGGAGGACCTGACGCTGGCCCCGGCCGGGCCGGGCGAAGCGGGCCCGGCGGACCAGAGCGGGAGGAGCCTGGCCGGCACTGTGCTGATCTCCAGTTTCCTCGGGTCGCTGCGCCGCACGAGCGTGCGGCTCGCGCAGGGCGGCACCGTCGTGGTGCAGCACGATGTGCGAGACCGCCTGCAGGTGGGCGACTCCGTGATGGTGCGCTTCAGCGGCGCACCGGTACCGGTTCAAGCGGCGTCTTAGACTGGTTCGGTGAGCACATCCACGGGAAGATCCGGCTGGTTCAGCCGCCGGCGTAAAGTCCGCACGGCACCCGAGGTACCCTCGGCCCAGCCGATCACGGCGGTCGTGTCGCCCGTCCGGGCCGTGCCGAACGGGGTGGACGAGAACATCCCCGCTGGCATCCGCCTGGCCGGCGCCTGGTCGTGGCGGCTGCTGGTGATCGCCGCGGCCATCGCGGTCGTGCTGTTCCTGGTGGTGCAATTGCGCTTCATCGTGATTCCACTGCTGGTGGCGGTGCTGGTGTCCGCCCTGCTGGTGCCCCTGGTCGGTTTCCTCACCCGGCACCGTTGGCCCAAGGGCCTCGCCGTGGCGCTGGCACTGGTGGGCACCCTCGCGGTGATCGCCGGCCTCGTCACGCTGGCCGTCACGCAGATCGCGGCCGGGTCGGTGGGGCTGAGCACCCGGTTCGCCGCCTCCTACGCGAACCTCAAGGATGTCTTGGCCGCGTCGCCGCTGCAGTTGAGCAACGCCGAGATCAACGGGTACCTCAGCCAGGCGGTCGACGCCCTCCAGAACGACAGCCAGATCTTCATCACCGGTGCCCTGTCGTTGGGCTCGTCGCTGGGGCACCTGGCCACCGGTGCGCTGCTGACCCTGTTCAGCCTGCTGTTCATCCTCATCGACGGTGCCGGTATCTGGAACTGGATCGTCAAGATCTTCCCCCGCCGGGCTCGGCCGGCCATCGCCGGCGCCGGTATCGCCGGGTGGCGGACCCTGGGCAACTTCGCCAGGGTGCAGATCCTGGTCGCCACGATCGACGCCATCGGTATCGGCGCCGGAGCCGCGATCCTCGGTGTGCCGATGGCAATACCGATCGGTGTGCTGGTCTTCCTGGGTTCGTTCATCCCGATCGTGGGAGCCGTGGCCACCGGTGCGGTGGCCGTGCTCATCGCCCTGATTTTCAACGACTGGTTCGTGGCCCTGCTGATGCTCGGCGTTGTGCTCCTAGTGCAGCAGATCGAGGGTCACGTGCTGCAGCCGCTGATCATGGGCACCGCCGTCAAAGTGCATCCGCTCGGCGTGGTGCTCGTCGTCGCGGCCGGCGCGCTTCTGGCCGGTATCCCCGGCGCCCTGTTCGCGGTTCCCGTCGCGGCCGTACTGAACGTTATGATCAGCTACATCCACAGCGGTGCCTGGCGCGGGGGAGTGCCGCCGGCAGCCGCTGCCGGCGGCTCCATCCTGTGGCAGACGATTCCGCAGCGGCCGGGCTTCCGGCAGCCGCGGAGTATCCAGCAGGCAGTACCCCAGAGCACGGCAGAATAAGAGAGACCCGTCCATGACTGACACCCCCGCAGTTCTCGCCCCCGCAGATCTGGCCGGTCCCACCCTGGCCGACTTCGAGACGGCCCGCACCGTCGTCTCCAGGGTGGCCGATGTGACCCCCATGGAGACCTCACGGTTCCTGTCGGCAATTCTGGGCGCCCCGGTGTTCCTCAAGTGCGAAAACCTGCAGCGCACGGGATCGTACAAGATCCGCGGCGCGTACAACCGGCTGTCCAAGCTCACCGACGAGGAGAAGGCCCGCGGCGTCGTCGCCGCATCGGCCGGCAACCACGCGCAGGGGGTCGCCTTCGCCGCCCGCGAACTCGGCATCGACGCGACCATCTTCATGCCCGTCGGCGTCGCCCTGCCCAAGCTGCAGGCCACCAGGGACTACGGCGCCCAGGTGATCCTCCGCGGCCACACCGTCGCTGAACCGCTGCTGGCCGCCGCCGAGTACGCCCGCGAGACCGGCGCCATCCTGATCCCCCCGTTCGACCACCCGGATGTCGTCGCCGGCGCCGGCACCCTCGGCCTCGAGATCCTCGACCAGGTGCCCGACCTCGACACGGTGATCGTCCCGATCGGCGGCGGCGGGCTCACCGCCGGCATGGCCAGTGTGCTCAAGCAGTACGCGGCCAGCCACGATCGTCGGATCCGGGTCATCGGCGTGCAGTCGCAGAACGCGGCGGCCTACCCGCCCTCCCTCGCGGCCGGTGAGGCCCTCGCGATCGACATCAGCCCCACCATGGCCGACGGCATCGCCGTGGCCAAGCCGGGCCTGCTCAACTTCGCGATCATCCGCGACGCCGTCGACGAGATCGTCACGGTCAGCGAGGACGACATGGCCAGGGCCATGCTGGTGCTCCTCGAACGGGCCAAGCTTGTCGTCGAACCGGCCGGCGCCGTGTCCGTCGCGGCCATCCTGGCCGGCAAGATCACCGCGACGGGCAACACCGTGGCCATGCTCTCCGGGGGCAACATCGACCCGCTGCTCATGCAGCGCGTGATCAGCCACGGTCTGGCCGCATCCGGCCGGTACCTCAAGCTGCGGATCATGCTGCCCGACCGGCCGGGCCAGCTCGCCCGGATCTCCGAGTTGCTCGCCGAGGCGCACGCCAACGTCATCGAGGTGCTGCACACCCGGCACGGCGTGGGCCTGCAGATCAGCGAGGTCGAACTCGACATCAGCGTCGAGACCCGCGGGCCGGAGCACCGCCAGCACGTCGTCGACACCCTGCGCGCCGCCGGGTACGACCCGCGCACCGACTAGAGACGCAAAAAAAACGGCCGGCTGCGAGTGCAGCCGGCCGTTTCATATTGTGCGCGGTTATCAGCCCGTGAAGGTCTCCACCAGGTGGATCTCGACGGCGATCTGCTTGCCGTTGGGGGTCTCGTAGCTCGTCTTCGCTCCGACCTTCAGCCCGATGATGGCCTCGCCCAGGGGGCTCTTCTCGCTGTACACGTCGAGGTCGCTGTCGCCGGCGATCTCGCGGCTGCCGATCAGGAACCGGCTTTGATCGCCGGCGATCGTGGCGGTGATGATGGTGCCGGGCTCCACAACGCCCTTGCTCTCGGGGGCGTGGCCCACCTCGGCGGTGCGCAGCAGCAGCGTCAGGGTGCGGATGCGGGCCTCCATCTTGCCCTGCTCCTCCTTGGCCGCGTGGTAGCCGGCGTTCTCCTTGAGGTCACCCTCCGAACGGGCCGACTCGATCTTGTTGGCGATGTCCACCCGAGCAACAGTGCTGAGAGTGTCCAACTCCGCAGCGAGGCGGTCATAGGCCTCCTGGGTCAGCCAGGTGACCGAAGTTTCGGTAGTCATGGTTCTCTCCTTCTCGTGCTGATCGGTGGTGCGCCGGCAGATAGTGCGCCGATGGTGCCGCGGAGGCGGCCGTTCGTCGCTGAGTACGTCACGAAGACACCGCGCCATACAGCGGACGCCCCGACTTCTGTCAGGGCGAATACATCAGTCTAGGTCAACCAACAGCGGTAAATCAATCCGGTGTTGCTCAGCTCCGTGGTCTTCACGACCTCGGTGAACGAGCGGGTGTAGTCGTCCGACGGCGGCAGGTCGATGACCTTCCAGCCCACAACGGTGAAGGACTCGTTGAGCGCCTGCACGGCGCAGCTGGAGGCGGTGTCGGTGGGCAGCGACACCTCGAAGGTGACGCTGATGCTGTCCTCGTCGATGATCTGGTGCCGGGTGTCCCTGGCCTCGATCGCCGGGCCGGCGCCGTCCAATCCCGCCCAGACCACCCAGGCGGTGAGGATCAGGGCGAAAGCGCCCGCGACGATCCAGAGCACCCGGCGGTCACGGATCCTGCTGCCGGGGGTTCGCCCATAGCGTTCGTCGAGGTTGCTGCTCACGGCCACTCAGACTCCACACTCACTGTTCAACGATTAGGCTTGCACCTTAGGTTAGCTGGCATTTCTGAGGAGTTTCATGACGCTGCGGCTCTTGGCAGTGCACGCCCATCCCGACGACGAGTCGAGCAAGGGCGCCGCTACGTACGCTTACTACCGAAGCCTCGGCGCGGAGGTGCTCATCGTGAGCTGCACCGGCGGTGAACGCGGCAGCATCCTCAACGAAGACCTGGTCGACGTGGCCATGGCCGAGCGGGACCTCTCCGGACTCCGCCGCCTGGAAATGGCGGCGGCCCAGCAGGCGATGGGCATCCAGCACCGCTGGCTGGGCTACCAGGATTCCGGTATGTCCGACGACGGCGGGGTTCCGAAGAACTCGTTCGCCGCCATCCCCCTGGAGTACTCGGCCGAACCCCTGGTGCGCATCATCCGCGAGTTCCGCCCGCAGGTGCTCATCACCTACGACGAGAACGGCGGCTACCCGCACCCCGACCACATCCGTTGCCACGAGGTCTCCCTCGAGGCGTACCGGGCGGCGGCTGACACCGAGCGGTACCCGGATGCCGGCGCCCCGTGGCAGATCGACAAGCTGTACTACGACCGCATCTTCAACCTCGAACGCATGGACGCCATGTACCTCGAGCTGAGCGTCGCCGAACCGGACTCCGAGCTGCTCGAGCCGCTCGCCAGCGCCAGGGAGCGGATGAGCGACTACCCGAACCTGGCCACGACGCACGTGCCGATCGGGGACTTCCTCGAGGTGCGCGACGAAGCCCTCAAGGCGCACGCCAGCCAGGTCTCACCCACGAGCAGCTTCTTCTTCTGGCCCAACGACATGGTCCGCAAGGCCTGGCCCTACGAGGACTTCCAGCTCATCGAATCGAAAGTTGACACCGTCATGCCCGAGTCCGACCTCTTCAGCGGCGTGCGGGACGACGCATGAGCGTCACGTTCGCGCCCGTGCTCGGCTTCATCCTGTCCAACACCCCGCCGCCGGAGTTCAACCCGGACACCGTCACACCGGGGCCGTGGGGCTTCTTTGCGATCTTCTTCGTCGCGGTCGTGACCCTGTTGCTAGGCATGGACCTCGCCCGCCGCATCCGCCGCACCACGTACCGTGCCGAAATGCGGGAACGGTTGCAGGCCGAGGTCGCTGAACGGGATGCCGCCGCGGCTGAACAGAAGAAGTCCGACACTCCGTAGGGGCGAAGCGGGCCCTAGGGGTAGAGCGGGTGGGTCGCGATGATCAGGATCGCGACCCAGTGGCAGAGGAACGCCACCACAGTGAGCGAGTGGAAGATCTCGTGGAATCCGAACACTCCCGGAACCGGATTGGGCTTCTTGAGGCCGTACACGACGGCGCCGACCGAGTAGCAGAGTCCGCCGACCATGATCAGCGTCATCATCAGGGCGTCGGCCTGGAAGAAGTCGACGATGAACATCAGTGCGCCCCAGCCGAGCGCCAGGTAGAGCGGCACGTACAGCCAGCGCGGGGCGTTGATCCAGAACACCCGGAACGCGATGCCGAGGATCGCGCCGCCCCAGACCAGCGACAGCAGCAGCACGGCCTTGTCCGGCGGGAGGGCCAACACCGTGATGGGCGTGTAGGAGCCGGCGATCAGCAGGAAGATGTTGGCGTGGTCGATGCGTTTGAGCACCATCCGGGTGCGCGGCTGCCAGTTGAACCGGTGGTACAACGCCGAATTGCCGAACAGGAGCATCGAACTGGCCACGAAGACCGCCGAGCTCCACTTCGCGGCCGGGCCGTCGGCGGCGAGCAGGAGGATGATGCCGGCGACGATGGTGACCGGGAACGTGCCCGCGTGGATCCAGCCCCGCCAGGTGGGCTTCTCGGGAAGCGGATGCTCGATCTCGTCTTCGAGAAGAGGGAGATTCGGAATGTCGTCCGTGGAGGCCATGCTGTCAGGATACGGCAGCGCCCAACGCGTTGCGGCATATAGCGCCCGCCGGATTGAGCTAGCGTAACTGTGTGCAGATGCGGCAATCCTCCCTCGGACGCGGACTCCTTTACAGGATCTACCAGCGTCGACTGCGTCGCGGGCTGACCGCTGCGGTCCTGCCCAAGCACGTTGCCATGATCATCGACGGCAACCGCCGCTGGGCCAAGCAACTCGGCTACGACTCCGCCGCGCACGGCCATCGGGCCGGGGCCGCGAAGATGCGCGAATTCCTGGAGTGGTGCGACGACCTCGGCATCTCCGTCGTCACGCTGTACCTGCTCTCCGCCGACAACCTCACCCAGCGGCCGACAGAGGAACTCGATGCCCTGTTCGAGATCATCGCGGACCTGGCCGAGGACCTCTCGCACTACCGGGACTGGAAGGTGCAGCAGGTCGGCTCCAAGAAATGCCTGCCCGGCCCTCTCGAAGGCGCGCTGGCGGCCGCGGAGGCCCGTACCCACGCCAACCGCGGCCTGCACGTGAATCTCGCCGTCGGGTACGGCGGCCGCACCGAGATCACCGATGCGATGCGCAGCATCGTCTCCACCCACCACGCCCACGGCGGAACCCTTGAAGACCTCGCGGAGACCCTCACCCCCGAGCTGATCGGCCAGCACCTGTACACGGGCGGCCAGCCCGACCCGGACCTGGTCATCCGCACCTCGGGCGAGCAGCGGCTCAGCGACTTCATGCTCTGGCAGAGCGCGCACAGCGAGTTCTACTTCGTCGAGGCCCTCGGCCCCGACCTCCGCCAGGTCGACTTCCTGCGGGCCCTGCGCGACTTCGCCAAACGGCACCGCAGGTTCGGCGGGTGAGCGCGGTCGACACGCCCCTGGCGGGCTACCTGGACGGATTCACCGAAGACCCCGGCTACCTGGACTACGGTCGCATCGGCCCGGTTTCCAGGGCCGTCGTCGCCGAAACCCGCGGCCAGACCGAGATCCTCGCCAGGGCCCGGTTCGGCAGCCTGGGCCACTTCGGCGAGCAAGACCTGCGGATGCGCACCGCGGTGGCGGCCGTTCTCGGCTTCGGGAGCGACCAGATCGTGTCGCAGCCGAATACCAGCATGGGCCTCATGCACGCCATGTTCGGTCTCACCGGAGACGTGCTGCTCTCGCCGGCTGACTTTCCCAGCGTGCCGTTCGCGGCCGTGCGGGCCGCCGAGGCGCTGCACGCTGCCACGCCGCTCTGGCTCACGGCCGACGGCGGCGAGATGCGCGCCGGAGCGGTCACACCGGGGCAGGTGCGCGACCAGCTGACACCGGGCACCGTGGCGGTCGCCGTCAGCCTGGTCGACTCCCGTACGGGCTTCAGGGCCGATCTGGAGGGCATCCGGCAGGTGATCGGTGACCGGCTGCTCATCGTGGACGCCATTCAGGGTTTCGGGGTGGTCGACGCCGCCTACGAGGTCGCCGACGTTGTGGTCTCCGGCGGTCAGAAATGGGTCAGGGCCGGCTGGGGTACCGGTTTCCTCGCCCTGAGCGACCGCGCCGTCGAACGGCTCACCCCGGTCGTGTCCGGGTTCGCCGGCACCGACGTGACCGAGCCCTGGGACCAGGTGCTGCCGCCGGTGCGTGCGGCGTCGGCGTTCCGGGTGACCGACGGCGACGGCATCGCCCAGGCCAGGTTCGCGACGGCGCTGGAGGAGATCCAGGCCGTGGGCGTGGCCGCGATCGAGGGCGCCGTGCGCCACAACGTCGACCGGTTGATCGACCTGGCCGACGAGTACGCCCTGCCTGTCGTCTCGTCCAGGGACGTGCGGCAACGAGCCGGCCTGGTGGTGCTCGCGCCGCCCGCCGAGCGCCTCACCGCCCTGGGCGCGGCGCTGCACAACCACGGCGTCACCGTGACGACCCGGGGCGGCAGGGTGCGCCTCAGCGTGCACGCCCACCTCGCCGACGACACCGTCGAGATGCTCCGTGGCGCCTTCACGGCGTACTCCGCCGGCGCCACGTACTAACCGAGCTGCCTGCCTGCCTGCCCGCCGGCGGCGAACGTTAACGTCTCATGACGTTGGGCGTGTCGTTTTTCCAATTCCCAGCCAATCGACGTACCTTCAACACATCAGGTACGGCACCTGATCGAGACGGCCACATAAGTACGGCTCGAGAAAAAAGCTAGTGGTCGCTCGCCAACGAATCCGCACCGAAAGGTGCGGGGTGGGAGTGGTTGTGACCGCTAATCGAACCGACTACCTGAACGCGGACCAGAGCGTCTCAGGGGTCGACCAAACCGAGCGCACCTTCGTACTGGACACCTCGGTGCTGCTCTCGGATCCCAAGGCGATTTTCCGGTTCGCCGAGCATGCCGTGGTGTTGCCGGTGGTGGTGATCACCGAGCTCGAGTCCAAGCGCAACGACCCGGAGATCGGCTACTTCGCCCGGCAGGCGCTGCGCTACCTCGACGAGCTGCGGGTGAAGCACGAGCGGCTCGACTTCGCCATCCCGGTGGGGGAGGGCGGCAGCCTGCGGGTGGAGCTGAACCACTCCAACATGTCGGTGCTGCCCAGCGGTCTGCAACTGGGAGACAACGACTCGCGCATCCTGGCGGTGGCGATGAACCTGGCCAACGACGGGCTCGCCGTGACGGTGGTCTCCAAGGACCTGCCGCTGCGGGTGAAGGCCGCCTCGATCGGCCTGGCCGCCGACGAGTACCGGCACGAGCTGGCCGTGGACTCCGGCTGGACCGGCATGGACGAGATCACCCTGAGCGCCGAGCAGGTGAACGACCTCTACGACAAGGAGTCCCTGCAGACCCGCCTGGTGCAGGACATGCCGGTCAACACGGGCCTGGTGATCCACTCCGACCGCGGTTCGGCTCTCGGCCGGGTCACCGGTCGGGGCGAGTTGCGCCTGGTGCGCGGCGACCGGGACCTGTTCGGCCTGCACGGCCGGTCGGCCGAGCAGCGCCTGGCGATCGACCTGCTGCTCGACCCGGAGATCGGCATCCTGTCGTTGGGAGGTCGAGCGGGGACGGGGAAGTCGGCGCTCGCCCTCTGCGCGGGCCTTGAGGCCGTTCTCGAGCGTCAGCAGCACCGCAAGATCATGGTGTTCCGGCCGCTCTACGCGGTGGGCGGCCAGGAGCTCGGTTACCTGCCCGGTGACGCGCAGGAGAAGATGGGCCCGTGGGGTCAGGCGGTCTTCGACACGCTCGGTGCTCTGGTCAGCGAGAACGTGCTCGAGGAGGTTGTCGAGCGCGGCATCCTCGAGGTGCTGCCGCTCACCCACATCCGCGGCCGGAGCCTGCACGACGCCTTCGTGATCGTGGACGAGGCGCAGTCGCTGGAGCGGAACGTGCTGCTGACGGTGCTGAGCCGCATCGGGCAGAACTCCCGCGTGGTGCTCACCCACGATGTGGCCCAGCGCGACAACCTGCGGGTGGGCCGTTTCGACGGGGTCGCCTCGGTCATCGAGACCCTCAAGGGGCACCCGCTGTTCGCGCACATGACCCTGACCCGATCGGAGCGGAGCGCCATCGCCGCCCTGGTCACCGAAATGCTGGAGGGCAACGAGCTGGCCTGAGCCCACGAAAGCGGCGAAACGGTTGCCTCAGCGAAGCTGAAGCAACCGTTTCGCCGCTTTCGCGTGAGGGTTAGCGCGCCTGCGGCGGCCGCGTCATGCTCAGCACGTCGAGCGCTACATCGAGCTGCTCGAGGGTGACCTCGCCGCGCTGGACGAAACCGAGGTCGATCACCGACTCCCGCACCGTGAGGCCCTGCGCCACGGAGTGCTTGGCCACCTTGGCGGCGGCCTCGTAGCCGATCACCCGGTTGAGCGGGGTGACGATCGACGGCGACGACTCGGCCAGTGCTCGGGCCCGGTCGAGGTTGGCCTCCAGGCCGTCGACGGTCTTGTCGGCGAGCACCCTTGCACCGTTGGCGAGCAGCCGGATCGACTCGAGCAGCGCGGTGCCCATCACGGGGATGGCCACGTTGAGCTCGAACGCGCCGGAGGCACCCGACCAGGCGATGGTGGCGTCGTTGCCGATCACGCGGGAACAGACCATGAGCACGGCCTCCGGGATGACCGGGTTGACCTTGCCCGGCATGATCGACGATCCGGGCTGCAGGTCGGGGATGCTCAGCTCGCCGATGCCGGTGTTGGGGCCAGAGCCCATCCAGCGCAGGTCGTTGCAGATCTTGGTCAGGCCCACCGCGATGGTGCGGAGCGCGCCGGAGGCGTCGACGAGGCCGTCACGGTTGGCCTGCGCCTCGAAGTGGTCGACGGCCTCGGTGATCGGCAGTTCAGTCTCCGCGGTGAGCAGTTCGATGACGAGCTGCGGGAAGCCGGCGGGGGTGTTGATTCCGGTGCCGACGGCGGTGCCGCCCAGCGGCACCTCGGCGACGCGGGGGAGCGCGGTGCGGACCCGCTCGATGCCCAGGCGCATCTGGCGGGCGTAGCCGCCGAACTCCTGGCCGAGGGTGACCGGGGTGGCATCCATCAGGTGGGTGCGGCCGGCCTTGACGGCGGTGGCCCACAGTTCGGCCTTGGCCTCGAACGCCACCGCGAGGTGGTCGAGCGACGGGATCAGGTCGTCGATGAGAGCGCTGGTCACGGCGATGTGCACCGAGGTGGGGAAGACGTCGTTGGAGGACTGTGACGCGTTCACGTGGTCATTGGGGTGCACCGGGCTGCCCAGGCGCCGGGTGGCGAGGGTGGCGAGCACCTCGTTCATGTTCATGTTCGACGAGGTGCCGCTGCCGGTCTGGTACACGTCGATGGGGAACTCGGCGTCGTGCCGGCCCGTGATGACCTCGTCCGCTGCCGCAGCGATCGCGTCGGCGATGGCCGAGTCGAGCACCCCGAGGCGGGCGTTGGCGAGGGCGGCCGACTTCTTGATGCGGGCCAGGGCCGCGATCTGGGCGGACTCGAGCACCGACCCGGAGATCGGGAAGTTCTCGACCGCGCGCTGCGTCTGCGCGCCGTAGAGTGCGTTGGCGGGAACCCGCACCTCGCCCATCGTGTCGTGCTCGATCCGGTACCCGGTCGGCACGGAGCCTGTCTCAGTTGAAATGTCCACCACGGTGTGTCATACCTTTCGATTCATTGCTGTGTGACGACGGCGCTAAACGACGCCGACGACGATGTCCGGGTCGGCCCGGCCCTCGAGGAGCCGGTAGTTCGCGCCGACGATAGCCAATGTACCTTCTGCGATGGCGGCACTGATCATCTCGGAGCGTTGGACGAGTTCGGCGACAGTGTCGCGCAGGTGTTCCCGGCCCACGGCGGATGCGTCGATGTCGTCGGTGTCCAGCGGGCCGGTCGTGGGGCCGCCGACGCGGCGCACGGCCGGCACGATCTTCTCGATGATGTTGTTGATGTGCGGGGGCAGGGTCTCGGCGTCCGCGCCTTGCGAGTCGATGGCGGCGCGCACCGCGCCGCACCTGTCGTGGCCGAGCACCAGGATCAGCGGCACCTTGAGCACGGCGACGGCGTATTCGAGCGAGCCGAGCACGGAGTCGGAGATGACCTGGCCGGCGTTCCGCACGACGAACAGGTCGCCCAGGCCCTTGTCGAAGATGATCTCGGCGGCCAGCCTGGAGTCGCTGCAGCCGAACAGGGCGGCCATCGGGGTCTGCACGAACGCGGTCTCGGCGCGCCGGTCGACGTCCTGGCGGGGGTGCTGGGGCGTGCCGGCGACAAAGCGCTCGTTCCCCTCCGCGAGGTCGTTCCAGACCTGGGCCGGTGTGAGGGTGTCACTCATTCGCTGGAACCATTCTTCTCTGTGGTGATGGGCTCGGCCAGGGCGCCGGCCAAAACGCTGAACTCTTCGTCGGAAGCGGTGCCGATCAGCAGGTAACTGCTGGCGCCGGCCTCGGTGACGAGTGCGGACTCGAAATTGCCCCGGTCTTCCTGGGGCGCCGGGTTGCGGTAGACGTCCCACTCGACGCCGTCGATGGTGACGGTGTCGTCGGCGGCCACGTTCTCCAGCTTGTCGGCCAGCCAGGTGGGGTTCGCGTCGACGGCCTGGGTGAGGCCGATGAACTCGTTCGACGGGGTGAGCAGGCCGATGTACCAGCTGGAGACCCCGTCACTGCCGCCGTTGCGCCATTCGGCAGCGTTCGCGGCCCAGCCCGCGGGCAGCTCGGGGGCCACCAGGGGCACGTCGACGCCGGTTTGGACCTGTTCGGCCACGCTGGCGTAGTCCACGTTCCGCGTCAGCGGGGTGTCGCTGCGCGGCACGATCAGCACCAGCACGATGACGGCGCCCACGGTCGCCAGCAGCGAGTAGACGAGATTGTTGATGGTCTTGCGCGAGCGGTAGTTGCGGGAGTTCGTCGCCAGCCGGGTGGCGCGCTCCTGGCCGGTCTCCGGGCGGCCGAGCTCCGCGACGACGCGCGGTGGGCGGGGGCTGCGGCTCATTCCGCGGCGGCCGCGCCGCGGGCGGCGTCCAGGCGTGCCTTCGCGCCGATCAGCCATTCCTCACAGCGGGTCGCGAGGGTCTCGCCTCGCTCCCACAGTGCCAGGGACTCTTCGAGCGTCGACGCGCCCTGCTCGAGCACCGAGACGACGCGAATCAGTTCGTCCCTGGCCTGCTCGTAGCTGAGCGAGTCGACGGGAACGGGCGTGCCTGCGGACGAAGTCATGTCAGCCATTCTATTTCGAGACCGCCGGCACGGTGCCCACGCCCACGGTGATCAACAGATCGGTGCCGGCCGGCGCCTGGTCGCTCGAGCGCAGCACGTGGCCGTCGGGCAGCTGCACGATGGCGTAGCCGCGGTCCAGGGTGCCCTGCGGGGAGAGCGCGCGCAGCTGGGAGCGGAGTTCCACCACGCTGGAGCCCGCGCGTTCGAGGGTGCGGTGCATCAGCTCGGCACCGCGGGCCACGTACCGGGTGAGGTCCTGCGAGCGGCTGTCGATGATCCAGTCGGCGCCGGCGAGCACCGGGCGGCTGCGCAAGGCGCCGAGCCTGTCCACCTCGGTGGCGAGGATGCCGGTGAGCCGGCTGCTCAGGCGCGCCCGGGCCTGCTGCACCCGGTTCAACTCGTCGGAGACGTCGGGCACGACCCGTTTGGCGGCGTCGGTGGGGGTGGAGGCGCGCAGATCGGCCACATCGTCGAGCAGCGGCCGGTCGGCCTCGTGGCCGATGGCGCTGACCACCGGGGTCGTGCAAGCCGCGACGGCGCGCACCAGGGACTCGTCGCTGAAGCCGAGCAGGTTCTGGAAGTCGCCGCCGCCGCGGGCGACGATGATGACGTCCACTTCCGGGTCGGCATCAAGCCGTTTGATGGCCGCGGTGACCTCGCCGACCATCCGGTCGCCCTGCACGGCGGCGTGCACAACGCTGAAGTCCACCGCCGGCCAGCGCAGCTGAGCGTTACGGAGCACATCCTTCTCGGCGTCGGAGTCCTTGCCGGTCACCAGGCCGATGCGGTGGGGCAGGAACGGCAGCGGCCGCTTGCGGGAGGCGTCGAATAGCCCCTCCGCCTTGAGCTGTGCACGCAACCGTTCGAGACGCTCGAGAAGGTCGCCCAGCCCCACGTGCCGCAGCTCGAAGACCTGCATCGTGAGGGTGCCGCCCTTGACCCAGTAGTTGGGCTTGACCAGCGCGATCACCCGGTCACCCTGCTTGAAGTCGCCGGTGAGGCGGGCCTTCACCGACGACCACACCGTGAAGCTCACCGTCGCATCCACCGAGAGGTCCTTGAGCTTGCCGTAGACGTTGCCGCCGCTGGCGCCCCACTGCACGATCTCGCCCTCGACCCAGGCGGTGCCGAGCCGTTCGATGTAGCCGCGGATCTTGTTCGAGAGCACCGCGACCGGCCAGGGGGCCTCGACGGTGGGCGGCTCATCGCCGGCGGCAGGCATCGTGACAGCGTTCATGGTTCTCCAGGTCTGCAGGTCTACTTACGGCTCGCACGGTCTGTCCAGACGCGCCCGCATAGACTGTTCAGGTGAGTACCAGTACTAATGCGCCCGTGATCGGCCTTGGCATGCCCAGAATTCCGAGCCTGGCCAACAGGCTCAAGGATACCCCGGTGGAAGGGCCGAAAAAGGTGCTGCTTGCGGCCCCACGCGGCTACTGCGCCGGCGTGGACCGCGCCGTCATCGCCGTCGAGAAAGCACTCGAGCTCTACGGCGCCCCCGTGTACGTGCGCAAGCAGATTGTGCACAACACCCACGTGGTCAGCGAACTCGAGAAGAAGGGTGCCATCTTCGTCGAAGAAGTGGATGAGGTTCCCACCGGTTCGCATATCGTCTTCAGCGCCCACGGCGTGTCGCCGGCCGTGGTCAACGCCGCCGCCGAGCGCGGCCTGTCGGCCATCGACGCGACCTGTCCGCTGGTCACCAAGGTGCACCGCGAGGCCGTGCGCTTCGCCAGGGACGATTTCGAGATCTTGCTGATCGGCCACGAGGGCCATGAAGAGGTCGAGGGCACCGCCGGCGAAGCGCCGGAGCACACGACACTGGTCGGCAGCCCCGATGAAGCCGACACCATCACCGTGCGCGACCCGAACAAGGTGGTCTGGTTGTCGCAGACCACGCTCAGCGTCGACGAGACCATGGAGACCGTCCGGCGCCTGCGGGCCCGGTTCCCCAACCTGCAGGACCCGCCCAGCGACGACATCTGCTACGCCACCCAGAACCGTCAGGTGGCCATCAAGAAGGTCGCCCGCGACTCCGACCTGGTCATCGTGGTCGGATCGGCCAACTCGTCCAACTCGGTGCGACTGGTCGAGGTGGCGCTGGAATACGGCGCCAAGGCCGCCTACCGGGTGGACTACGCCAACGAAGTGAAGCAGGAATGGCTCGACGGAGTGAACACCGTCGGCGTCACGAGCGGGGCCTCCGTGCCGGAGGAGCTCGTGGAGGAACTGCTGCGCGACCTGGCCGATGCCGGGTACGGCGACGTGGAGCAGGTCAAGACCGCAGAGGAAGATCTGCTCTTCTCGCTGCCCAAGGAACTGCGTAAGGACCTGCAGGGCAAGACCGACGCGCGTGCGCTCGGTGGCCGGGTCAGCCAGCCCGAGTAGAGGTTACGGCCGGCTGAAGTAGTCGAGCAGCGCCGGGTCGCCGGCGAGCACGACGGCCGTGACCGCGACCAGCAGCACGAAGGCGACGACGCCGCCGACGATCGGAACGTAGAACGCTCGGCGGCCGCGGAGCACCAGCATTACGGAGACCGTGGCGGTGGCCAGCCAGAGCACGCCGAGGGCGATGCTGCCGGCGGTGATGATCGAGCCGACCGAGTCGGCGGCGGTGTAGTCGCCGAGGCTCGCCTGCGTGTAGAGCATCTGCAGGGCCTCCGGCATCGAGCCGAGGATCGAGATGGTGAAGAACGCGCCGAGCACCCCCAGGATGAGCAGGCTGAGGGTGACGGGACGGTCCCAGGTCGGTGCCGACCCCGGTACCGACCCTGGTGCTGCACCCGGCCCGAACCGGCCAGGGGGCACGGGGGCCTGGACCGGTTCCGGGGTGACGACGGCAGAGTCCGCAGGCGCGTGTTCGTCCTGCGGCGGGGTCCAGGTCCAGCCCTCCGGGGCCAGCTCGCCGTAGCGGGGCTGGGGGCGGTAGTCCACCGGCGGGGTCGCCGGCGTCTGGTCTGGAGCGTTCTCTGCCATCGTCATCCGGTTGTTTCTGATCTAGCTGTTGGAGTGTCCGGCGGAGCCGAGCTGGCGGGTGGCCTGGGCGACGCGGGCGGCCATGGCGGTCTCGGCGACCTTGCCCCAGGCGCGCGGGTCGTACAGCTTCTTGTTGCCCACTTCACCGTCGACCTTGAGCACGCCGTCGTAGTTCTTCAGCATGTAGTCGGCGATGGCGCGCGTGAACGCGTACTGGGTGTCGGTGTCGACGTTCATCTTCACGACGCCGTTGGCAACGGCTTCAGCGATCTCGGCATCGGTCGAGCCGGAGCCGCCGTGGAAGACGAGGTCGAGCGGCAGGGCGCTGGTGCCGTACTTGGCGGCGACGCTCTCCTGGATCTCCTTGAGGAGCTCCGGGCGCAGCTTGACGTTGCCGGGCTTGTACACGCCGTGCACGTTGCCGAAGGTCAGCGCGGCCATGTAACGGCCCTGTTCGCCGAGGCCGAGGGCCTCGATCATCTTGACGGTGTCGTCGAAGGTCGTGTACAGGTTGTCGTTGATGTCGCCCTCAACGCCGTCTTCTTCGCCGCCGACGGCGCCGATCTCGACCTCGAGGATGGCGTTGATCGCCTTGGTGCGGCTGATGATGGTCTTCGCGATCTCGAGGTTCTCGTCGAGCGCGATGGCGGAGCCGTCCCACATGTGCGACTGGAAGATCGGGTTGAAGCCATCGGCGACTGCGGTCTCGGAGGCCGAGATCAGCGGCAGGACGAAGTCGTCCAGTGCGCCCTTGGGGCAGTGGTCGGTGTGCAGGGCCACCGTGACGGGGTAGTTGTCAGCAACGGCGTGCGCGAACTTGGCGAACGCGAGGGCGCCGGCGGCACGGTTCTTGACGGTGTGGCCGGCGAAGTAGTCTGCGCCTCCGGTGGTCACCTGGATGATGCCGTCGGAGCCGGCTTCGGTCAGGCCCTGGAGAACGGCGTTGATGGACTGCGAGGAGGAGACGTTGAATGCGGGGTACGCGAACCCCTTCGACTTGGCCTTGTTCAGCATTTCGGCGTATTGGTCTGGGGTTGCGATGGGCATTGCTTCTCCTCGAAATCGAGCGGGGTTGTCAATCAAGTGTAGCGATGGCGGACTCGGCCCGGCATGGCGGGGAGCGGGTAGTAGGTCCCGTGGCCTTTCGGGACCGAGCGTGGAAGCCGGGCAGAATGGTGTCAGCTGTCCGAAATCGGATGTCTGACCCCTGTTGGAGGAATCGTGGCCCGCAAATCACTCGTCGCCGTTGTTGCCGATGACCTGCTCGACCGTATTGTGCGAGGTTCCATCGGCATCGACGAGGGACTGCCGAGCGAGGCCGAGATCGGCGACGAACACGACGTGAGCCGGATGACCGTGCGCGAGGCCATGAAGACCCTGCAGGCGCAGGGAGTCGTGCGGGTGGAGTCAGGCAAGGGCAGCTTTGTGAATCCGGTCGCGCAGTGGACGTCACTGGACGCCGTGCTGCGAGTGGCCGGAGCGGGGGCGAGCGCCCTCGACGTGGCGGAGCAGCTCATCGAGGTGCGCCGGATGTTCGAGACCGGTGCTGCGTTCCTGGCCGCCACTCGCCGCACCGACGCCGATCTGGCGGCCCTGGAGGGGTTCCTCCAGGCGATGCGCGCAGCTCACGCGGTCAACGACGTGGCCGCTTTCGTCAGGGCAGACCTGGCGTTCCACGACGTCATCCTTCGCGCCTCCGGCAACGTCTTCCTTGGGGTGCTCTTCGAGCCGCTGACCAGGGTGATGGCCGACCGTCGCACCGAGACGTCCAGGGTGGTGGCCATCCAGGAGCACGCCATCGCGGAACACACGGAGATCCTCGCCGCGCTCAGCCAGGGGGGCGCCGAGGCATCCCGGCGAGCCATGGACAGTCACATGGACCAGACCCTGGCGGACATCCGCACATACGTGCACGCCGCGGGGTAGATCGTGCGAAAAAAGTAGTTCCGCTGAATCACTTGTTCAACTCGTCCCACTCCCGTAACCTGTCTGACAGCTGACAACAGACAGCGTTTACAAAGGAGTAACGCCACATGGATGAGCGTCTTGCCCTCGCCCCCTTTCCCGCCCCAGTTTCGGTCCCGGCCGCCGACGTTGCCCGCTGTGTCACCGAATCCGGTCGCATCCTGGTGGTCCTGGACGACGACCCCACCGGCACCCAATCGGTCGCCGACCTGCCCGTGCTCACGAGCTGGTCGGAGGCCGACTTCGACTGGGCGTTCGCCAGGGGGTCCGCGGCGATCTACGTGCTGACCAACACTCGCAGCCTCAGCCCGGCCGATGCGGCGGAGCGCAATCGGGAGATCGTGCGGAGCGCCGTCGCAGCCTCCGCCCGGCACGGCCTGGCGCTGGGATTCGTCAGCCGGGGCGACTCCACTCTGCGCGGCCACTACCCCCTCGAAACCGATGTCATCGCCCAGACGCTCGAGGAACTCACCGGAGAGCTCATCGACGGCGTCGTCATCGTGCCGGCCTTCCCCGACGCGGGACGGGTCACCATCGGGGGAGTGCACTACATGCGTGGGGCGGACGGCCTCACCCCGGTCGCCGAGACGGAGTTCGCCCAGGACTCGACATTCGGCTACACCCATTCCGACCTTCCCGGCTACGTCGAAGAGAAGACACTGGGCCGTGTCACGGCCGACGACGTCGTCGTGCTCCACCTGGGCATCATCAGGGCGGGCGCTGCCGCCGTCGCCGACGCCCTCGATGCGGTGTCAGGCTCGACCCCGATTGTGGCCGACGCCGTGTCCGAGGATGACCTCCGACTGCTCGCCCTCGGCCTGGACGAGGCGGAGCGGCGCGGCAAGGCCCTGCTGTACAGGGTCGGTCCGCCGTTCGTGCGGGCACGGATCGGCCAGGAGAAGCGCGAGCCGCTGACCAGCGCGGAGATCTTCCCCGGCACCGAGTCCCATCCTGGCGGCGGCCTGATCGTGGTGGGCTCGCACGTGGGAGTCACCACCCGACAGCTCGCGGCGCTGCGCACCGCGCGCCCGCTCGCCGCGACCGTCGAGATCGACGTGGCCCGAGTGGTGGGCGCCCGGCAGACCGAAACTGACCCCGTCGGTACCGGGGACTATCTGGGCGGGCTGGTCGCCGAGATCGTGTCGAACCTGCGGCACACCGACGTGATCGTGCACACCAGCCGGGTGCTCGTGAAGACCGACGACCCAGAGGCCAGCCTGCAGATCTCCCGGGACGTGTCCGCGGCCGTCGTCACCGTCGTGCAGCGCACCCTCGCCGCCTCGCCGCCCCGCTTCGTCATTGCCAAGGGAGGCATCACCTCCAGCGATGTCGCCGCCTTCGGGCTCGGCATCCGCCACGCGATCGTGCGTGGCCCGATGCTGCCCGGCATCGTTTCGCTCTGGGAGCCGACCGACGGACCGGCCGCCGGCATCCCGTACATCGTCTTCGCGGGCAACGTCGGCGACGACACCTCCTTGGCTCGCGTCGTCGAGACGCTGAGCGCCCACACCCTCACCTCATTCACCACTATCCCCACAGGAGTCCCCGCATGAACCAGACCCAGGCCTCCGGCCAGAATCACCCATCCGGCCATGACTACACCGTCGCCGTTCTCGGCCTCGGCGCGATGGGCCTGCCCATGGCGACCCGCCTCGCCAGCGCGCTCTCCGTTCACGGCTTCGACATCAGTCAGGCCCGTCTGGACCTCGCCGCCGACGCCGGCATCGAGGTCTTCGACTCCGCGCAGGGCGCCGCAGCCGGCGCTGACGCCGTGCTGCTGGCCGTGCGTAACGGCGACCAGCTGCGCGACGTCCTCTTTGGGGAGAACGGGATCTCCGACGTGCTCAGCCCCGGCTCCGTCGTGATCATGACCAGCACCGTCGGGATCGACGACGTCACCGCGGTCGCCCACAGGCTCGCCGGGCACGGCGTGCAACTCGTGGACGCGCCCTTGAGCGGCGGCCCGGTCCGCGCAGGCCAGGGCGACCTCCTGATCGTGGTTGGTGCCGATCCCACTGCCCGCACCAAGGCCCAGCCGGTGCTGGACCTGCTCGCCTCCACCCTGAGTGTCATCGGCGACAAGCCTGGCGACGGCCAAGCATTCAAGACCGTCAACCAGCTGCTCTGCGGTGTGCACATCGCTGTGGCTGCCGAAGCTCTCGCCCTGGCCGGCGCGCTGGGGTTGAACGTCGAGAGCACCCTCGCCACCCTGTCCAGCGGCGCGGCCGGCTCCTTCATGCTGGCCAACCGCGGCCCCCGGATGCTCGAGGCCTACACCGAGGACGGCGCCGAGGTGCTCAGCCGGCTCGACATCTTCGTCAAGGACATGGGCATCGTCACCAAGGCGGCCCGTGGTCTCGGCCTGGCCACACCGGTGGCCTCGGCCGCTGAGCAGGTCTACCTGCTCGGTCAGGCCGCCGGACTCGCGGCGGCGGACGACTCCGCCGTCATCAAGGTCGTCGCCCCACAGGCCACCGCCTGATTTTCTGTTTGACCTTTTCTCACTTCTACTAGTCACTGCACACCGTCAAAGGAGACACCCCGATGAATACCGCCATCCTCTTGGGCATCGCCGCAGGGGGCATCGCCCTGCTGCTCGTGCTCATCATCCGGTTCAAGGTTCAGGCGTTCGTCGCCCTGCTCCTGGTCAGCCTGCTCGTCGCGCTCGCTGCCGGCATCCCGCTGACCACCATCCCGGCAACCGAAGACGCCCCGGAGCGGCTCGGCGTCATCCAAACCATCGTCGCCGGAATGGGCGGAACCCTGGGAACCGTCGCCATCCTCGTGGCCCTCGGCGCCATGCTCGGCCGGCTGATCGAGGTCTCCGGTGGCGCGGCGAGTCTCGCCGGCAAGTTCACCACGCTGCTCGGGCCCAAGCGGGTCTCCGCCGCTCTCACCGCTGCGGCGTTGGTGCTGGCGATCCCGGTCTTCTTCGACGTGGGGTTCATCATCCTGGTGCCGATCATCTACGGCTTCTGCAAGATCGCCGGGGTGAACCCGGTCAAGTTCGGCCTGCCCGTGGCCGGCATCATGCTCGCGGTGCATGTGGCCGTGCCCCCGCACCCCGGCATCGTCGGAGGGTCGGCGTTGCTCGGCACCGACCTGGGCTGGGTCACCATCATCGGCCTCGCCGTCGCCGTGCCGCTGGGCTTCCTGGCTCATTTCGTCTCCAAGCTGCTCAACCGGCGCGAGTTCACGATGCTGCCGGCCACGGCCGTGCAGTTCGCCCAGTTCGGCACCGACAGCACCGGCAGCACCGGCGGTGCGGATGCGTCCACCGGCGGAGGCTCTCCGGCCGGATCGACCCGCACGGGTACCCTGACCAAGACCGAGGCCCCACCGACGGCGGGCACCATCCTCACCTTGATCCTGGTTCCGCTGGCCCTGATCATGTCGGGGACCCTCGCCGCGACACTGTTGCCGCTCGGTGACCCGCTCCGCCCGTTGTTCGCGTTCATCGGCGCCCCGATCTTCGCCCTCCTGGTTGCGCTCCTGCTCGCCTTCTACCTCCTTACTGTGCGCCGTGGCTGGTCCCTGGCGCACACCGGTGATGTCCTCGAAGCCGCTCTGCCGCCTGCCGCGATCGTGATCCTCGTCACCGGCGCCGGTGGGGCGTTCGCCAAGGTCCTCACCGAGAGCGGCATCGGCACCGCGCTGTCCGACGCCCTCACTGCCACCGGCCTGCCGATCCTGGTTCTCGCCTTCCTGATCTCCCTGGTGCTCCGCGTTTCGCAGGGCTCCGCCACCGTCGCGATCCTGTCGACGGCCGGTCTGATCGCGGAGAACGTGGCCGCGTCGGACTATTCGGTGATCCAGGTGGCCCTGATCACCCTCTCCGTCGCTTTCGGGGCGCTGGGTCTCTCCCACGTCAACGATTCGGGTTTCTGGGTGGTCACCCGGTACCTCGGTCTCAGCGTCGCGGACGGTCTGCGCACCTGGACCGTGCTGACCACGGTCCTCGGGGTCGCCGGGTTCCTGATCGTGGCTCTTCTGTGGCTGGTGGTGGGGGCGGCGGGCGCCTGAACCGGCCGGTGGCCGGCGGCTCAGTCAGCGCCTGAGTCGTCACCGGACCGCTGGGTAAGCTGGGGGACGTACCGGCGAAGTTATCCGGAACGTCCCTCAGCAACCCACATACGACCTCGAAGGACAACCACACATGGTGAATACCGAACACGCTTCGCTCTACCTGCACCCCGACCGCAACCTCGGCATGGAGTTGGTGCGGGCCACCGAGGCCGCCGCCATCCGTGCGGTGCCGTTCATCGGCCGGGGCGACAAGAACGCCGCCGACGGTGCGGCCGTCGACGCTATGCGCAAGTTCCTGGGCACTGTTGATTTCGACGGCGTTGTCGTCATCGGCGAGGGCGAAAAGGACGACGCGCCCATGCTCTACAACGGCGAGCACGTCGGCAGCGGCCGCGGGCCGTCTTGCGATATCGCGGTCGACCCGATCGACGGCACCTCGCTCACGGCCAACGGCCGCCAGAACGCGCTGAGCATGATCGCCGTCGCCGACCGCGGCAGCATGTACGACCCCAGCGCCGTGTTCTACATGGACAAGATCGTCACCGGCTGGGAGGGCCACGGTGTTGTGGACCTGCGCCAGCCGATCGGCGAGAACATCCGCGCCCTCGCCAAGGCCAAGGGCAAGGACGTGGCCGACATGACCATCGCCATCCTCGACCGTCCGCGCCACGCGGGACTGATCGACGAGGTGCGCGCGGCCGGAGCCGGCACCCGACTGATGCTCGACGGCGACGTGGCCGGCGGTATCAACGCGGCCCTGAGCGAGACCCGCATCGACATGTGCGTGGGCATCGGTGGCACCCCTGAGGGCATCATCACTGCGTGCGCCCTCAAGGCGCTCGGCGGGTTCATCCAGGCCAGGCTGCACCCCAAGGACGACGACGAGGCCCAGAAGGCCATCGACGCCGGCCATGACCTCGAGCGGATCCTGGGCGTGGACGACCTCGTCACCAGCGACAACACCTACTTCGTGGCCACGGGAGTCACCGACGGCCAGCTGGTCGGCGGAGTGCGCAAGATGGGCCCGAAGATCCGCACCGAGTCCATCGTGCTGCGCGGCAAGAGCGGCACCATCCGTCGGGTCGTGGCCGAGCACCTCGCCGAGAAGTGGCTCTAGCCTGAGCTGAGCCGGCAGCGCGCCCTCGGCCCTGGCGACCTATTCGACCAGGATGCCGAGGTGCGCGGCCAGCAGCGGCGCCAGCATCGACAGCTGGGCGTCGTCGATGGTGGCGCCCTTGAGCCCCTCGAAGCTGTGGATCGCCGAGAAGTCACTCGAGCGCAGGTCGACGTCGGTGAGCCGGGCTCCCGCCACGTCGAGCGTGCCGATGCGGCAGTCACGCAGTTCCAGCCGCTGCACGACCGCGCTCGACAGGTCGAGCTCGTCGATGATGCAGTTGCTGATCAGGACGTCGGTGAGTGTGGCGTTGCGCAGGTTCACGAAGTCCAGCTTCGAGCCGTCGATCTGCACGCTGCGCAGGTTCGCGTCGTACATCTCCACCGAGCCGAGCCGGGAATGCTCGATGCGCACGTCGCGCCAGGACGACCGGGGCGCGCTGAACACCGCGGCGTGCAGTTCGGTGGCGATGCACTCCGACCAGGAGCTGCCGCGCAGCACCGTGGTGTTCAGGTCCACGGCGTGCAGCTCGCACTCCGTGAAGCTCGTGCTGGTGAGGTCCCGGCCGGAGAAGTCCACCCGGCTGAACCGCTCGGCTTCCCTGTCGTCGCCGCGGCCCACCAGGGCGCCGTCGTTGTCGAGCAGGTTGTCGAGGACGATCCGGTCGAGCTGCGGACCGCGCTTCTTCGCGCGGGCCATCAGGAGAGCGGCTCGAGCAGGAACACCGGGATGACCCGGTCGGTCTTGGTCTGGTAGTCGGCGTAGTCCGGGTACGCCGCCACGGCACGTTCCCACCAGAGTGCCTTCTCGTCGCCGGTGATCTCCCGGGCTGTCATGTCCTGCCTGAGCGGGCCGTCCTGCACCTCGACGAGCGGATGCGCGACAACGTTGGCGTACCAGTCCGGGTTCTTCGGGCTGCCCCCGAGAGACGCGACCGCGGCGTACCGGCCGTCGTGCTCGACCCGCATCAGCGGGGCCTTGCGGATCTTGCCGGACTTGGCGCCGAGGGTGGACAGCACGATCACGGGCATCCCGCGCATCGTGGTGCCCGCGGTGCCGCCAGAGCTTTCGTAGAGGTCGACCTGATCACGTACCCACTTCTCGGGGCTGGGCTCGTATTCTCCGTGCAGGGGCATGGTCGACCTACTTCTCTCTCAGGGGAAAACGGGGGTGGCGCGGCGCGTACCGCGGGATGTAGCGCCAGAGCACGCCGGCGCCCAGGAGTCCCACCACTCCCATGACACCACTGGCCACCGACAACGACAACACCGCGGTGATGCCGGCGACGGCCAGGGGAGCGGCGGCGCTCCCGAAATCGGCGGTGAATCGCCAGGCGCCCAGGAACGGTGCGGGGCCGGTGGGCGGCGCCAGGTCGGCGCCCAGAGTCATCAGCAGGCCACTGCCGATGCCGTTGGCCAGCGACAGGAACATGGCCACGGCGATGAACCACTGCACGTTGTCGGGCAGGTCGTGGGTGAATGAAAGGGCGAGCATACCGATGCCGAGCCCGATCATCGAGGGGATCGCGGTCCACATCCGGCCGAACCGGTCCATGATCTGGCCGCTGGCGTAGAACAGGGCGAAGTCGATGCCGCCGGCGATGCCGATGATCAGGGCCGTGTCCGGCTCGTTGATGCCGATGCTGACCGCCCAGAGCGGCAGCATCACCGTGCGGGTGGCACGCATCGCGCCGACGAGGCCCGCGCCGCTGCCCAGCCGCAGCAGCACGCCGCGGTAGCGCCAGATGGTGGCGAACAGGCCGGTGGTCTCCGCCGCGGCCTCGTCCTCGCCTGCCGTGCGCACGGTGGTGCCGGCGGGCGCTCCGGGTGCGGCGCTGGCGAAGGTGCTCGAGGGGTCCGGCAGGAGTAGCAGCACCACGGCAGCCGCCAGGCAGCAGACTATGAACACCCAGAAGACCGCGGTGGTGCTGCCGGTGAGCTGGATGACGCCGGCCGCGATGAACGGGCCGACGAACCAGCCGGCCCGGAAGACGCCGCCGAGGGTGGAGAGGGCCCTGGCCCGGTAGGCCACGGGTACGTAACTGGTCATGAAGGCGTGCCGGGCGAGCGCGAACACCGCAGTGGCCAGGCCGATGAGGAAGATGCCGACGGCCAGCACGATGGGGTTGGGCGCAATTATGCAGACCAGCACGGCGAGGATCGCCAGCAGCGATGCGCCGATCATCGAGCTCCGCTCGCCGAAGCGCGAGACCACGGCGCCGCTGGGAATGTCCCCGGCCAGTTCGCCGACCATCACCATGGCCGCGATGAATCCGGCGAAGGCCAGGGATGCACCGAGGCTGTCGGCCACCAGCGGGATCAGCGGGATCATCGCGCCCTCGCCGATCGAGAAGAGCATGGTGGGCAAGAACGCCGCGAGAGCCACTCCCCGGAGGCTGAAGGGGCGGTCGGTACTCATCCGTTCGATGCTACCTCTCGCCCGGTAGGCTGGATTCCACAATGATTGAGCTGGATTTCTCTGAGCAGATCGCCGCGCTGCGGGCCACGTTTGACGACATCCGGTCGGTGATCGACATCGACCGTCTGAAACTTGACATCGCCGAGTTGAACGACCAGGCGGGTGCCCCCGACCTGTGGAACGACTCCGAGCATGCCCAGAAGGTGACCAGCGACCTCAGTCACCGCCAGAGCGAGCTCAAGCGCATCGAGAGTATCGAGTCGCGCCTGGACGACCTCGAGGTGCTCGTGGAGCTGGCCAACGCCGAGGGCGACCAGGAGTCGGCCGATGAGGCCACGGCCGAGTTGAAGAGCGTGCAGAAGGTGCTCGGCGACCTCGAGGTGCACACCCTGCTCAACGGCGAGTTCGACCCGAACCCGGCCGTGATCACCATCCGTGCCGGCGCCGGCGGGGTGGATGCCGCCGACTTCGCCGAGATGCTGCTCCGGATGTACCTGCGCTGGGCCGAGCAGCACGACTACACCACCAATGTGCTCGACGTGAGCTACGCCGAAGAAGCCGGCATCAAGTCCGCCACCTTCGAGGTGAACGCGCCGTACGCCTTCGGCACCCTGAGCGTCGAGGCCGGCACCCACCGGCTGGTGCGGATGAGCCCGTTCAACTCCGCGGGCAAGCGGCAGACCTCGTTCGCCGCCGTCGAGGTGGTGCCGCTGATCGAGCAGGCCGAGGCCGTGGAGATCCCCGACAACGACATCCGGGTCGACGTGTTCCGCTCCAGCGGCCCCGGCGGCCAGTCGGTCAACACCACCGACTCCGCCGTGCGCATCACCCACCTGCCCACCGGCCTGGTGGTGAGCTGCCAGAACGAGAAGAGCCAGATCCAGAACCGTGCAGCGGCCATGCGGGTGCTGGCCTCCCGGCTGTTGCTGCTGCAGCGTGAGCAGGAAGCGGCCACCAAGAAGGAATTCGCCGGCATCATCACCGCCAGCTGGGGTGACCAGATGCGCAGCTACGTGCTCGCGCCGTACCAGATGGTCAAGGACCTGCGCACGGAGTACGAGGTCAACAACCCGTCCAATGTGTTCGACGGCGACCTGGACGGATTCATCGCCGCGGGCATCCGGTGGCGTAAAACCCCGACCGATTAAGGCATCGCACGGCGCCCGCGAACCTTTGGACTTGCTGGTTGAGGTATGTCGCAAGTAGGTAAAACGCGGATGGCTGCCTAGGCTCGAAACGCCATGATCCGATTTGATCACATCACCAAGAAATATCCCGGTACGAACCGACCGGCCCTGAACTCAATCGACGTCGAGATTCTTCGCGGCGAATTTGTCTTCCTGGTCGGGGCTTCGGGCTCGGGTAAGTCCAGCTGCCTTCGCCTGATGTTGAAGGAGGAGAAGCCGTCCAGCGGAAGCATTCACGTGCTCGGCCAGGACCTGCGCTCCATCTCCAACCGCAAGGTGCCGTACTTCCGCCGCAACCTCGGGGTGGTCTTCCAGGACTTCCGCCTGCTGCCGAACAAGACCGTCTACGACAACGTCGCGTTCAGCCTGCAGGTGATCGGCAAGTCTCGCGGGTACATCCAGGAGGCCGTGCCCGACACCCTGCACATGGTGGGACTGGCCGAGAAGGGGCAGCGGCTGCCTCACGAACTCTCCGGTGGTGAGCAGCAGCGTGTGGCGATCGCCCGTGCGATCGTGAACAAGCCGCAGATCGTTCTGGCCGACGAGCCGACCGGTAACCTCGACCCGACCACCAGTGCCGAGATCATGTCGCTGCTGGCCCGGATCAACGCCGGCGGTACCACGGTGATCATGGCCACGCACGAGGCGGGCATCGTGGACAAGATGAAGCGCCGCGTGATCGAACTCTCCGCGGGCCAGATCGTGCGTGACGAGCGTCAGGGCGGCTACGCCACCGCGGCCATCCCGATGGTGCTTGCGCCGGGCGAACGGGCCGCGTCCCGGTCGTCGCGGATGCCGACAACGGCAGCGACCACCGGGCCGATCACCGATCAGACCCCGGCCGAGCCGTTCACCCACCCCGCTCCCGAGGTTCTGCCCCAGGAGGTGGCATCGGCCGAGGTCGAGGCCGCCGCCGTTGCGGTGAGCACCGCTCCGCCGACGGTTCCTGCCGAGACCGTCGCCGAGACCGTCGCACCGACTGTGCCGGCGACCGAGCCCCGGCCTGCCGTCGCAGAGACCGTGCCGGCCTTTGCGCCTGCTCCGCCGGCGCCGAGTGCCCCGAGTGCGCCGCGTGCCGACGCGCCCGCTGCGGTCACCCCGCGACCGGATGCCGAGCCGCCGGTTGAACCGCCGACCTCGACAATGTCCAGGCCGGTCCTTCCGGTCACCCAGCACGATGAACCAGAACAGCTCACCCTGGCCGAGAAGCTCGGCCTGCGCGCTCCGGGCGAAAAGCCCGACCCGACCAGTGAGCAGAACGTAGGACCCACCCGATGAGACTCGGACTTGTGCTTTCCGAAGCATCCAACGGCCTGCGCCGCAACGCCTCGATGGTCGTTTCGGTCGTACTGGTGACGTTCATCTCGCTGACCTTCGTGGGAGCGGCGATCCTCATGCAGATGCAGATCGGCCAGATGAAGAACTTCTGGTACGACCGCGCACAGGTGGGCATTTACATGTGCACCGCCATCTCGCCGGGGGAGACCTGCACGGCCGGCGAGGCCAGCCAGGAGCAGATCGACTCGGTGGAGGCGCAGCTGCAGTCCCCGACGCTGGCGACCTTCATCGACAAGTACTACTTCGAGACCCACGAGCAGGCGTTCGAGAACTTCAAGACGCAGTTCGCGGGCAACCCCGTGGCCGACTACGTGACGGCCGATCAGCTCAACCAGACCTTCTGGGTGAACCTGAACAACCCCGCGGACTCCGATGTGCTGGTGGAGAGCCTCTCCGGCGTCGCCGGTGTCGAGAACGTGGCCGACCAACGCAAGTACCTCGATCAGATCTTCTCGGTGCTGAACGTGGCCAGTTACACGGCCATCGGGATCGCGTCGCTGATGCTCGTGGCGGCGGCTCTGCTGATCGCGACGACCATCCGGCTGTCGGCCTTCTCCAGGCGCAAGGAGCTCGGCATTATGCGGTTGGTGGGTGCGTCGAACCGGTTCATCCAAACGCCGTTCATCCTCGAGGGTGTCTTCGCGGCACTGCTGGGATCGCTGCTGGCCGGTGGTGCGATCGTGGCGATCGTGCACTACTTCGTGCAGGGCTATCTGGGCGCCAGCCTGACCGGATTCGCCCTGGTCGGCCTCGATGATGCGTTCACCGTGGTGCCGATCCTGTTGGTCCTCGGGGCGGCGCTGGCCGCGGCGTCGGCGAACTTCGCGATCACCCGCTATCTGAAGGTCTGATCAGATCCACTAGACTGATGGGCTGCCCGGCGGATGCCAGGCCGATTTACCCGAACCGATCGAGGAGAATGCCGTGCCCAGGGAAAAAGGCGAGAAGGTCGTCGCGACCAATCGCAAGGCGCGCCACGACTACCTCATCGAGGATACGTACGAGGCCGGAATGGTGCTCAGTGGCACCGAGGTGAAGTCGTTGCGGGCCGGGCGGGCGTCGCTCGTCGACGGTTATGCGTTCATCGAGTCCGGTGAGGCGTGGCTGGATGCCGTGCACATTCCGGAGTACACCGCCGGCACCTGGACGAACCACCCGCCGCGTCGCAAGCGCAAGCTGCTGCTGCACAAGCAGGAGATCATCAAGATCAGCCATAAGACCAAGGAGGGTGGTTACACCCTCATCCCGCTGAAGATCTATTTCAGCGACGGCAAGGCCAAGGTCGAGATCGCGGTGGCCAAGGGCAAGAAGGAATTCGACAAGCGCCAGACCCTGCGTGAACGCCAGGACAAGCGCGAGTCCGACCGAGCCATCTCCGCCCGCCGTAACCTCGGCGACTAGCCAGCCGGATACCCAGCCAGCCAGCCAGCCAGCCAACCCGGCCGGGCCTGACTCATTCGGTGTGGGGTGGTTGTCGGGTTGTGGGGTTGTGGGCGCGGTGTTGGGGTGGTTTGCGCCAGGTGTCGGTGGGGTCGATCCAGTGTGGGGCTTTGACTTCGGGCATGCCGAGGACCATGCGGATTTTCCAGCCGTCGGTGTTGGTGATGCCGTGGTGGTGGCGCCAGCAGAGGAGCACTCCGTTGGTGACGTTGGTGGGTCCGCCGTGTTGCCAGGGGATGACGTGGTGGACTTCGGTCCATTGGGGTGGGCAGGTGCAGCCGGGGATGATGCAGCCGCCGTCTCGGGCGGTGATGGCTTTGCGTTGCATGGGGGTGAAGCAGCGGGCTTTGTTGCCCAGGGCCAGGACGGCGCCGGTGCCGCCGAAGAAGATCGGTCGGAAGCCGCCGTTGTCGATCATTTGGTTGATGGTTGTCATCGAGATGGGCCCGTCGATGCCGTCGATCCAGCCCACGCCGATGCCGGCGAGGAGGTCTGTCGCGCTCACGTGCACCATCACGGTCGGTGGCATGCCGCCCATGGTGGGGGTGCGGGGGTCTTGGGCGACTTGGACGAGGATGCCGCGGAGGATGTCGGCGCGTTTTTCGCCGCCGGTGCGTTCGTCCAGGATCTCGCCGGGCACGAGTTCGCCGGCCTCGATGCGCTGCTGCTCTTCGGCGGAGGGGAACGCGGGTGCGGTGCGGGCGGATTGGAAACTGTCGAAGAGGGTGTGGATGATGCCTTTGAGCTCCGGGGTGACGCCGCCGCGCAGCGGGTGCAACCCTCGGGTCAGCCTGCCGAAAGAGAGGGTGGATTTGGCCTCGAGGACAGCTTCGGTGGGTGCGGCGCCGTCGGGGTTCAGCGCGGCCTGCCAGGTCAGGGTCATGTCCCGGATCCGGTCGGCGGGGAAGGTGAACCCGGCCGAGTCACCCAGACGGGCGACCGGACCTGAACAAACTCCGCCGGCGTTCGAGCCGCGGTCCGTGCCAGTGTCGGCGTCGGTGTTGGTGTCGCGGTCGGTGCCGGTGTCGGTAGTGGTGTCCGCGGGGCCGGCGGTGCGGCCGAAGACCGACCCGGTCGCGCTTTCGACCAAACCGGCTTCCCCGGCATCCACGTCGGCCTGGTCCGCGTCGAAGCGGCCGTGCACCTTGTAGTCGGACAGGCCCGTGACGATATTCTCGGCCGCGTCGATGCCCAACTCGCCCGCGGCCAGTGCCGCGGCCACGAACGGGAACACCGGCTCCAACACCGCCCCGCCCAACACCCGCGGAGCCACCTTCTCACCCAAGAGCACCCGGCGTTTCATCTCCGGCACCGATGCGCCCGTCAACCGGATCAACAAATCATTCGAGTGCGTCGCGCCCAACCGCCAGGCCATCGAGTCCCGGCCCAACCCGGACCGGGACCGGTAGCCCACCACCGTCGCGGTGCTGACCCGGGCTGCATCCACCGGCCGGCCAGTGCGCTCCACCATCTGCGTCAACGCCACCACCTCGGCGTCACTCAGAGCATTCACGTCCAGCGAGTCCATCACCGCCCGCACCGTGCGAGCCGCATCCTCCAGGGCCTGCAACTTCTCACCGAACACCCCGGTGCGCGCACGCTGCACCCCGGGCAGATGGGCCGGATCCCGCCACGCCGGCCGCCCGTCAGTCGAAGCCCGACCCGGCCGACCGGGGAAGGACTCGCCGGGGGCCGTCGTGTCGGTGGGCCCGCCTAGGCTGCCAGCGTCCGGGCCGGACGGCTCCGGCACCGGAGACGCCAACGCAGTGTTCCAGTCACAGGGATTCGCGCTGGCGGGAGGAGTTCCCGTCGGTGCGGTGGGGCTGACCAGCTCGTCATCCATACCGCCATTATCCCACGAATCGTACTTAAATGCGAGCATTGCTCATGTTTCAATCTAATGAGATTCACAAGTTTCTTCTACGCAGGAAGAGCGGCTTGCGGGGTCTCGACAGGCTCGACCAGCGGGATGGGGGCGTTGTCGGGATCAGGTGCGGGGTCTCGACAGGCTCGACCAGCGGGGTGGGGAGTTGCCGGGGTCGGATTAGGGGGCGCTACCTTGGCGGGGCGAAAGTGTTGTATCCTGAAAGGCCGTAGTGGTGAGCTGCAATGTTCGCCACTGCGGTCTTGGAAACAAGATTGGTAACTCAACAGCGTGTGACAACAACCGCGTACCGCTTCGCTCATTCGAGTCGGCGGCACGAACATGGGGATGATCGGTTTCGACATTGCCTGCGTAACTGTGAGAAGCGGGTCGAGGATGCAGGGTTAACTCGTTAACGATCTCTGCAAAACAATAAGTGCCAATTCAAACCGCACTGTCTCGCGTTCCGCTTTCGCCCTCGCGGCCTAAGTAGAACCACATTGAGACCGTCAGACCGGGAATGCTCTCTACCCGGACCCTGACGTCATTTAGAGAGATTGCTCCTATCCTGAGCCTCGGGGTATAGGGGGACTTAAACGAGGGCTGGGCTCGTCGGATCAGCTGACAGTGGCAAGTTCCGGAGCCGAGTAGAACGTCTTCACTGGATACACCCGTAGAAGAAACATGACCACAGCAATGGACCGGGGTTCAATTCCCCGCATCTCCACCATTGGGTTGTTGCCACACGCTGTTGAGAAACCGTCAGTCGGCCAGAAAGGCCTGATGACGGTATCCCTCCATATCGAGGATGAGTGCGGATGATTCCGGCACCTCCACGAAGGCTCCCGGTAGATCGTTGAGCGGTTCCGAGACGACGACCTTCGCATGATCGCCGAACGCCGCGAGACGCTCCTGGTCCGGGTACATCTGGCGTAGCGTGCGGATGTCCGCCGAATGGAACAGCGACCGTGTGCGTCCCTGGGTCGAATAGCGGAAGGCCCACAAGGTGGCGCCATCGGAAACGGCAACGGTTCCCTGCCAGGGGAATTGCACGCCATGGTCGTGGCCGACAGACTCGACGGTGCGGATGGCGCGCCCGATGGCGTCGATCGGGTCGTCGCGGAGACCGTAGGTCAACGCAAGATGAAAGAGCACCTCGGAGTCCGTTGTGCCGAGCACGTTCGGGTACAGCGACGGGTCGATGGCCAACGTCAGGTCGCGCCTGAGCTCCCGCCACCCCGCGATGGCGCCGTTGTGCATGAACATCCAGTTCTTGTAGCGGAACGGATGGCAGTTCGTCTGCTGGATCGGCGGTGCGGTTGCCGCGCGAACGTGGGTGAAGAAGAGCGGGCTGGTGATGGCCCGGGTGAGTTCGCTCAGATTCGCGTCGTTCCAGGCCGGTTCGATGCTGTGGAAGAGCGCCGGCTCGGTGCCCTGCGGTGCGTGGGTGGGATACCAGCCGAACCCGAAGCCATCGCCGTTCACGGTTTCGGCCCCGAGCGGGGAGTTCAGCGATTGCGCGACGATCGAGTGCTTCGCGTCGAGCACGATCGTGGCGGGACGAAGCGGTTCCCCGATATACGCCAGCCATCTACACATCCGTCCATCTCCCATCCGGCACGACCGCGGCGGCGCGCACGCGACCATTGTGCACCCGTCCGCGACGGGTGGGCACGGATGCCCCGGTCCAACCCGGTGCTCCCTCGGGACGGACCCTTGACCACCATCCGGGGTGAGGCCACACTCGTCGCAGGCGGTTCACACTGTCGTGTTCCGACGTGAACGGAAGAGGTCAACGTGGCGACGTTCGGCATCGAAGAGGAGTTCCAATTCCTCACTCCTGACACCCTGTTCCCCGTGGATGTGGGCGATGAGGTCTTCGCACGTCTCTCGGTGCTGCCCGCCTGGCGCGAGGTCACACACAGGGAGTTCCTGGCCTCGCAGATCGAACATGCCTCGGCGGTTTTCGACAGGATGGACGTGGCACGCACGGCCGTGACCGGCTTTCGCCGTGTGGTCACCGATCAGGCGGCCGACCTCGGTGTCATCGTGGCGAGCGTCGGCACTCCGCCCGACACGACGCCCTTCCCGTCGATCACCGACACGGAGCGCTACCAACGCATCGTGCGCAGTATGGACGCCGTCATCGCCGACCACCAGGTGAGCGGCCTGCACGTGCACGTGGGTATCCCGAGCCGGGAGGCCGGCGTGATCGTCTTGAACGCGGTGCGGCCCTGGCTGCCGCTCTTCACGGCCATCTCGTCGAACTCGCCGATGTGGCGCGGGCAGGACACCGGGCACGACAGCTGGCGCACGGTGTTGCTGCGCCGGTGGACGACCTCGGGCTGCCCGCCCTCCTTCATCGACGCCGCGGACTACGACCGGCGGATCGTGAGGCTGCTGGGCATCGGCGGCACTGTCGACCTCGGCGTGATCATGTGGGACGTGCGCCTCTCGGAGCACCTGCCCACCATCGAGTTCCGGGTGGCCGACGCACAGCTGGACGCCGAGACCACGCTGTTCATCGCCGCCTTGTGCCGTGCCTTCGTGGCGCACTCCCTGGCCGTGCCGTCCGCGCGGTACGCCGCAGCACGAGCGTCCGCGCAGATGCCGTCCGAACTCCTCTCCGCCGCTCTGCTGCATTCGGCCCATCACGGAATGCGACAGCAGGTCTTCGACCCGTTGGTCGGCGGACTGGCCCCGGCGGCTGAGTGCCTCGATCGATTCGTGCGGATGCTCGAGCCCGCGCTCGAAGAACTGGGCGACGCGGCGTTGGCGAGGGAGGCGGTGGCGCGGTTGCGGGTCGACGGCACCGGCGCCGCGCGGCAGCGCGCCGCATTCCAACGCGGCGGGCCGCCCGAGCTGGGCCGGGTGCTGACGGCGTCGATGAGCCCGCGCCAGACCAGCGAGCGGGTGACGGCGGCAGCGGAAGCGATCCTGGGCTGACGTCAGTTCCCGGCGGCGACCGGATGCGGCCGCCGGGTGTCGGCGGGAACCACGAGCGGGGTGCCGGTGAGCGGGTCGCTGATGACAACGTTGGCCAAGCCGAACACCTCCGCGACCAGCTCGGCAGTGATCGTCGTGGCGGGCGGCCCCTCGGCCACGATCCGGCCGTCCTGCATCGCGATGATGTTGGATGCGTACCGCGCGGCATGGTTGAGGTCGTGCAGCACGGCCACAACGGTGCGCCCCTGGCCGTTGAGGTCGTGCAGCAGGTTGAGCACCTCGATCTGGTGGGCGATGTCGAGGTAGGTGGTGGGCTCGTCCAGCAGGATCAGCGGCGTCTGCTGGGCCAGCACCATGGCGATCCACACGCGCTGCCGCTGCCCGCCGGAGAGCTCGTCCACCCGCCGGGTCGCCAGGTCGGCGACGTCGGTGAGGCGAAGCGCATCCGTCACGGCCGCCTCATCGGCGACGGACCACTGGCGCAGCAGCCGCTGGTGGGCGTACCGGCCGCGAGCGACCAGCTCGGCCACGGTGATGCCCTCCGGTGAGACCGCGCTCTGCGGCAGCAGTCCGAGACGGCGGGCGGTGTCCTTGGCCGGGTACGAGGCGATGTCCCGGCCGTCGAGCAGCACGGTGCCCGACGCTGCAGGCAGCAGCCCGGCCAGGGCACGCAGCAGGGTGGACTTGCCGCAGGCGTTCGGTCCGATGATCACGGTGAACGACCCGGGCGGCACGGCGAGGTCGAGATCGTCGATGACGCTGCGGCGGTCGTACCGCACGCCGAGGCCGGCTGCCTGCAGGGGCGAATTGGGTGGGCGTGTCGGTGAGCTCATGCTCTCCTCCTGGATTCGTGGATGAGCAGCCAGACCAGGTAGCTGCCGCCGAGGACCACGGTCACCACCCCGACGGGCACGGTCAGGGGAATGACATGCTGGGCGATCAGGTCCGAGCCCAGAAGCAGCGCTCCGCCGACGATCCCGGTGGTGACGAAGGGGATGCCCGGCGTTCCGGTGAGACGGCGGGTGATCTGGGGTGCCGCCAGCGCCACGAACGCGATCGGGCCGGCCACGGCGGTCACCACGCTCACCAGGCACACGGCGAGGGCGACCGCGGCGAGCCTGGTCCGCCCGACGGCCACCCCGGTGGCGGATGCGGCGTCGTCGCCCAGGTCGAGCTGCCGCACGGCGGGGGTGACCAGGGGCACCAGGGCCAGCAGCAGCAGAATGCAGAGTCCCGCGGGAACCGCCGTTGCGGCGGTGACGCTGTTCAGGGTGCCGGCGCCCCAGGCCGAGGCGAAGAGGGCGGTTTCCAGTTCCGCTCGCAGCAGCATCCAGGTGTTGACCGAGGCCAGCATGGCCGAGATGGCGATGCCCACCACGATGAAGCGGAACCCGTGCAGACCGCCCCGGTAGGCGAGCAGGTAGATCAGGACCGCCGCCGCGAGGCCGCCGATCAGGGACCCGGCGGTCAGGAGCGGCCAGCTGCCACCGAGGACCAGGAGGGCGATGAGCATGCCGGTGAAGGAGCCGTTCGCCAGGCCGATGATGTCCGGACTGGCCAGCGGGTTGCGGGTGATCGTCTGGAAGATGGCGCCGGCCACGGCCAGGGCAGCGCCGAAGAGCACGGCCGCCACTGCGCGCGGCAGCCGCCACTCCAGCACCACGATGCGCGGCAACCCGTCGACCCGGCCGGTGACGACGCCGACGACCTCGGCCGGCGTCAGCGGGAAGTCGCCGAGGGCAAGGGCGAGAAGAGCCAGGAGCACCGTGACCAGGAGCATCACCGACCCGACAAGGGCGCTGCGGAGCCCGACGACCACGGTGAGGCCGCGGATGCCCACCACGATCCGCCGTCGTCCGACATCGAGGGCGGCGGTACTCACAGCGCCGTCGCCGATCGGCGGCGCACCAGGATGATCAGCACCGGGGCGCCCACGAAGGCCGTCACGACACCGACAGGCATCTCGCTCGGCAGCACGGCGATCCGGCCCAGCACGTCGGCGGCGAGCACCAGTACCGCCCCCAGTACCATCGAGCCGAGCACGATTCGCCGCTGGTCGGTGCCGAGCGTCCACCGCACCACGTGGGGAACGACCAGGCCGACGAACACGAGAGGCCCGGCCACCGCTGTGGCGCTGCCCGCCAGGAGCGTCACGGCCGCGAGGGTCACCAGCTGGATGCGCCGCACACTGACCCCCTGCGAGCGGGCCACGTCCGCGCCGAGGGCTATCGAATTGAGGCCGGGCGCCGCCCACAGTGCCAGAGCCAGGCCCACCAGCACCAGCGGCAGCACCGGCAGCACCACGTCGACGCCGCGTTCGAGCAGGCTGCCGGCGCTCCAGCCGCGCATCCTGTCGAAGGCGTCGGGGTGGGTGAGGGTGAGCCCGGTGGTGAGTCCGGCGAAGACGGCGCCGATCGCCACCCCGGTGACGGTCAGCCGCACCGGACCGGCCGCCCGGCCGCCGGCCGAACCGATGGCGTAGACCGCGACGGTGAGAAGGAGCGCCCCGGCGCAGGCGAGCCAGACGTAGCCGAGCGGACTGGTCACTCCGAAGAAGGTGATGCCGACGGCCACGACGAACGCGGCACCCGCGTTGACGCCCAGGAGGCCGGGGTCGGCGAGCGGGTTGCGGGTGAAGGCCTGCATGAGCGCACCGGCCACGCCGAGCGCGGCGCCCACCGCCAGTCCGGCCGCCGTGCGCGGGATCCGCTGCTCCCAGACCACGAAGCGGGACTCGGCGCTGCCGCCCCCGAACACGGTGTCCAGCACCGCGCCCGGGTGCAGTGGGTTGGCGCCGACGATCACCGAGAGGGCGACGGCCGTGATCAGAGCGGCCAGCGCGGCGCCGAACCAGGCCCCTCGGGCGGCGCGCCGGCCGGTTCGTGCCGCCGGCACCGGGAAGGCCGCCACGATTACTTCGAACCGGCCAGGATCCGGTCGAGGTCGTCGAGCACGGTCATGCCGCCGAGCGGCCCGACCCCGGTGATCCAGAAGGACTGGTCCACCACGGAGAGCCCCGGGAAGGATGCCGCATTGGTGCGGATCGACTCGGGCACCAGAGTCTCATCGGTCACGTCGGTGGCCGAGACGAGTACCAGGTCGGCCTGGGCCTCGAGCACCCGCTCGGGGGAGATGTCCACCGAGATGGACTCCTCCCAGTCGCGGTCGGGGATGGTCAGCCCGGTGCACTCGAGCGTGCTGCCGGCGAATGAGGTGGGTCCGTACAGGGTGAGGATGCCGTCACGCGGGCGCACGAACTGGGCCGTCATGCCGGCCGTGTCGTAGGTCTCGGCGATCTGGGCGCAGCGGTCGTCGTAGTCGGTGAGCAGCTGGTCCGCACCGGCCTCGTCGCCGAGAGCGCGCGCCACCAGGGCCACATTGTCGGTCCAGGGGTCAGTCTGAGTGGCCATGAACACCGTCGGTGCGATGGACGAGAGCTGGTCGTAGAGCGCGGAGTGGCGCGACTCCGTGCCCAGGATGAGGTCGGGCTCCAGTGCCGCGATTTTCTCGATCGACGGTTCGGGCACGGTGCCGACTGTGGCGATGTCCGCCGCGGCATCGCCCAGGTAGTCCGGCACCCCCGCCGCCTCGTTCAGCACGGCCGCGCCCACCGGGATCACACCGAGGGCCACGGTGGTGTCCAGCTGCACCGGCTCCAGCACGACCACGCGCCGCACGTTGTTCGGCACGGCGGTCTCACCGCGAGCGTGCTCGACGAGGTGGGTGCCGGCATCCGCTGTCGACGGGTCTGCTGATGCGCCGGAGGAGGACGCCGGCGTCGCGGTGCAGCCGGTCAGGGCGAACGCCACGACGACGGGCAGCGCGAGCCCGGCGAGGAGGCCTCGTGACCGGGGGGAGGAGGAATGCAGGCGCACGAGGAAGTCCTTTCGACGGGGGAGAGGGCGACGAGGATCGCGACAGTTAGCTTAGCCTGTCCTAACCTTGCTCGAGTCCGGGCGCACCAAGCTGCTGCTGCTCGCGCAGCTGCGGAGCGCCGGCCGCTCGGACAGCCGGTATTACTCGGGACCGGCGCCGCGGGGATGCAGCCGCAGGCCGGCCGAGGTGCCGATGGCCTCCCGCTGACCGCCGGAGTGAACGATCTCGGTGCCGTGCACGGTGAGCTGGCTGGCGTGCGCGCGCAACGCATCCGTCACCACGGTGAGATGCTGGGGCAGGTCGAACCAGTCGCTGCCGGCCGCGGGTGCCTCGAGCACCTCCGCGAAGTCGGTGCCGGTGGCCAGGCATGCTGCGCGCGCCGCGTCGTGGGCGCGCACGTGATCGGGATGGCCGTAGCCGCCTCCGTCGTCGTAGCTGATCACCAGGGACGGCCGCAGCCGCTCGACGAGGGCCGCGATGTCGGCGCTGACCTCCGTCAGCGGGGCTACCGACAGGGCGTCCTCTGCGGCATCGTCCGCCGGTCCGGCCAGGCCGGGGCTGAGCCAGACCATGCCGGAGTCGCGATAGCGACGGGCCTGGAGCCCGTCGACCCTGGCCGGCGGTTCGCCCAGCCAGAAACGTTCGGTGATGCCCAGGATGCCGGTGGCTCGTTCCAGCTCCCGGTCCCGTTCTTCGGCCAGCTCGCCGGTGCCGGCCAGGGCGGTGAGCGGGCCGTCGACGACCTCGCCGCGTTCACCGCGGGAGCAGGTGAGCAGGAAGACCCGGCTGCCCCTGGCGACGTACTCGGCGATGAGCGCGCCGGTGGAGATGGTCTCGTCGTCGGGATGGGCGTGCACGAACAATACCGACCGTTGCCCGTCGAGCAGGGTCACGCGCAAATCGCAATCGGCAGCAGAGTGCAGTAGGCGCTCAGCAGCGAGGCGGCGGAGCGGGGCCAATCGAAGCTCTCGGCACGGGCGCGGGCCGCCAACGACAGGCGCTCGGCCAGTACGGGGTCTGACAGCACCTCGGTGAGAGCCGCAGCCCAGACCCGCGGTTCGCGCGACTCGATCAGGAGGCCCGTGTCACCGTCGAGCACCGCCTCGCGAAGGCCACCGGTGCCCTGGGCGACGACAGGCACACCGCTGGCGGCGGCCTCAAGTGCCACCAGGCCGAAGGTCTCGGAGTGTGAGGGAACCAGTACCACCCGGGCGCCGCGGAGCAGCTTGGCCAAGTCGACGCGGGAACGCGGCCCGACGAAGCGCACCCCGTCCTTGATGCCGTGCGTCGCGGCCAGCCGGCTCAGTTCGTCGATGTAGCCGTCGTAGTCGGCCGAGGCGTCACCCGCGATCACGAGCTCGGGCCGCAGCTCTGCCGGCACGGCGGCGATCGCCTGGATGGCGAGATCCAGGCCCTTCAACGGCTGCAGCCGACCGGCGACGACGGCATAGCCGCGGTCGGCGGCGGCCCGGCCCACACCGGCCGTGCCGGCGGGGAGAGGGTGGAAGAGCGACCCGTCCACGCCGGGCGGCACGATCGCAACGCGCTCCATCGATCCGCCCAGCCGCAGCACCACGGTGTCGGCCTCGGCGGCGCTCACGGCCACGATCAGGTCGGACTCCCGGGCCAGCCAGGCCTCGCCGGCCATCCGTCCGTCGGACTCCGGGCGCTCGCCCGCCGACAGCGGGGTGGCCTCGTTGGCGGCGATGGAGTGGAAACTCTGCACGTGCGGCACGCCCAACTCGCGCGCCAGCGGCAGCATGGCCATGCCGGAGAACCAGTGGTGGGAGTGGATGATGTCCCATGGTCCGAGCCGGGCCGCCTGGGCGCGGAAGTCGTCGATGAACCCCTCGTGGTCGCCCTTGGGCACCGACCGGAGCGGTCCGGCGTCGAGGTAACGCAGGGTGACGCCCGCGGCGAGGCGCCGGGCGGCGGGCATCTCGGGGGAGGAGCGCCGGGTGAGGATCTCCACCTGGTGACCCAGGGCCGCCAGCGCCTCGGCCTGGTGCCGCACCACGACATTCATGCCGCCGGCGTCCCCCGAACCGGGCTCGGCACCGGGGGAGGTGTGCAGGGAAACCAGGGCGATACGCAGGGGATCAGTAGCAGGGGACACTACAGAATCTTATGACACGGGCGGATGCGTAAGATGAGAGCCAGTTGTATGCAATGTTCGCATGGGACCTCGGTTCCCACAGCACCACGTTGGAGGGTCACGTGCGCGAAGTCCTGCGCTGGACGCTGGTCCCCGTGATGCGAGCCTGGACGACCGCCCTCGAGCGCAAGTTCCGCGGAATCCCCTTTCCGACCGATGCGCCACAGGCTCATTCTCCGGGCATCGACAGCGACCGTATTCTCATCGTCGGCGGCGGTCCCGCCGTCGGCTGGGGGGTGCTCAGCCATACCCTCGCCCTGCCCGGCGCGTTGGCCAGGGCGCTCACTGCCCGCACCGGCCGCGGTGCCGACGTCGATGTGATCTCTCGGTCGAAGATGACCGCGCGTGCGGCGCCGGACTACATCGACTTCGCCAACCTGTGGCGTTACGACGCCGTGGTGCTCACCCTCGGCATCGGCGACGCCGGCCGGCTGACCTCCGAGCGGGCCTGGCGGCGGGACCTGGGCCGGTTGGTCGAGCAAATCCAGCGCTCGAGTTCCCTCGGCACCGAGGTCTTCCTGGCCGGGATCGTGCCGTTGGCGGATCTTCCCGTTTTCCGCGGCCCGTGCGGGGCGCTGGCCGGTGCACAGGCGCTCGAGCTCAACAGGGTCAGTCGTGAGGTGTGCGCCGGTGTGGACCGGTTCAGTTTCGTCCCGCTGCCGAGCCCGCCGGTTTCCGCCCTCGGCCGGTTCCTCGCTGCCAGTGACTACGAAGTCTGGGCGGATGCCCTGGCCGAGCGGATGGTGGGCTCCCTGGAGCCCGTACCGGGCTCCGACAGGGTGCCGGAGCCCGAGGTGCAGAGCCGCACGCCCGAGGAGATCGAGGACGCGCGGCACCGGGCTCTCATGGCGCTGAACCTGCTCGACACCGAGCCGGAGGAGCGATTCGACCGGATCGTCGCCCTGGCCAGCTCATCGCTCGGTACCAGCGCGGCTGCGTTCACGGTGCTCGACGGCGACCGGCAGTGGCACAAGTCCACGGTGGGGCTGGACGTCGCCGAGATCCCCCGCAGCAGCTCGTTCTGCACGGTCACGGTGCTCGAACCCGCCGCCCTGGTCGTTCCCGACGCGCTGCTGGATGAACGCTTCCGCGACAACCCCCTGGTCGTGGCCGATCCGAAGCTGCGCTTTTATGCGGGGTTTCCGATCGAGTCGCCCTCGGGCGAACGGATCGGCGCCCTGTGCGTGTACGACCAGAGACCGCGCACGGAGGAGGGCGTCGACGTCGTGTTGCTGCGCGAGCTGGCGCTGCTGCTGCAGAACGAACTCTGGCGCGCCGTCGACGGCGGCGACCGTGCCGACTATCCGGCCGACTCCCGTCCGTTGTGAGTTCAGCCGGCCGCGCCGGCCAGTGACCCGGTGACAGGTCCGCCCATGTCGCCGATGAGGCAGGTGACCTCGTGTTCGGCCTGGGCTCTCCAGTCGGTCTCCGACGGGATCAGGTAGGTGTAGCCGAGCTCCGATAGGGCATCGGTCCCCGAGCCGGTATCGGCTGCGGCGGCCGGGTCGAGGCCGAGGAAGGAGCCGAACTGTGCTCCGCAGTCCGCCTCGGCGGCGGCCATGAGCACCTCGTCGCCCGGATAGTCCTCGCCGGAGGGACCGGTCCCCGGCACACCGGCTTCGAAGTAGATCTCCCAGTCGTGGTCGTCGGCGCAGGGCACCAGGCTGACCCCGGAGCGGAGATCCCCAGTGGCCGTATTGACACAGTCGCCGACCGAAAGGGTGAACACATCCGTACCAGGGGCCAGGCTGATGCCGGCGGATGTGGCGGGGATCCCAGCGTCGACGGCTCCGCACCCGGTGAGCGCGATCAGCGCGACCAGGATGCCGGTGGGCACGCCCCGGCGGCGACGCACGCTGGTCTTCAGACGCATCCGGGTGCCGGATCTGGCTCTGGCTGCGGGCCGGTTCAGCGAACCGGCCGGGCGATCGCGTCGAGCGCGAGCTGGTGCAGCCGGCCGTTGGTGGCCAGGGCGCTGCCGTGCCAGGGGCCGTTCTCGCCGTCGGCGGAGCTGAACCGGCCGCCGGCCTCCTGCACGATGGGCACCAGTGCGGCCATGTCGTAGGGCTGCAGGTCGAATTCACCGGCGATGTCGAGGTGTCCCTCGGCGAGCAGCATGTAGGACCACATATCGCCGTAGGCCCGGGTGCGCCAGACCTGGCGGGTGAGCGAAACGAGCTCGTCGAGCCGGCCGGCGGCATCCCACTGCTGGATGCTGCCGTAGCTGAGCGACGCGTCGGCGAGGGTTTCGACGCCGGAAACCCGCAGGCGCGTGGGCGCGGCATCGGGAAAGCGCGAGTCGGCCGACCAGGCGCCGCCGCCGGTCGCGGCCCACCAGCGTTTGCCCAGGGCGGGGGAGCTGACCACGCCGAGAACGGGCACGCCGTCGATGGCGAGGGAGATCAGAGTGCCCCAGATGCTGATGCCGCGCAGGAACCCGGCGGTACCGTCGATGGGGTCGATGATCCACTGCCGGGCCGTGGACCCCGCCGTGCCGAATTCCTCGCCGAGAATGCCGTCGGTGGGGCGTCGCTGGGCCAGGAGCGTGCGGATGGCGCGTTCGACGGCCTGGTCGGCATCCGTCACCGGGGTGCGGTCGGGTTTGGTGGTGACGACCAGGTCGAGGGCCTCGAACCGGGCCATTGAGATCGCGTCGGCGGCGTCAGCCAGCTCGAGGGCGAGCGAAAGGTCATCGGCGAGGGTGGGCAGCGGGGTCTCGGTCACGCTGTCCAGAATAGTGACCGGCGCGCGACACGCCGGGACGCGACCCTCGATTGGCGCCGAGCGCGAATCTGGTGGTAATGTCTCATGTCGGCGGGGAAGCCCCCGCCGCGAAAAATATGCACAAAATACGCACCTCTAGCTCAATTGGCAGAGCAGCTGACTCTTAATCAGCGGGTTCCCGGTTCAAGTCCGGGGGGGTGCACCATAACATCATCTCTGTCGAGATCTGATCTCCTCCACGATTCCGTCGAGGCGATCACGACCCGCGTCTTAGTTCCCGAGCACGACGGGAATGAGATGGATGACCTCGTACGCCTCGTAGATCGAACCGACCGCGTGGAGCGCCAGCACGGGAAGTGCCAGCCATCCGAGCTGCTGAAGGCCGTGGAGGTATCCACTGCGGCGGTTCAGTTTTCCCACGGCTGCGGGCCGAAGCCACGCGCGTCCGAGGAGGAAGACTCCGAAGAGGAGCACGACATAGGCCTGCATCTCGATCAGGAGCGTAATGCTGTGCGGCAGAAGTATCAGTGCCGCTGCGTCGTTCACGGGCGCCAGCAGGAAGCCCGTATCGACGAGGCTCATTGCGAAGAGAATCAGGCCCGCGAACGGGATGATCAGAGATGGCAACAGGATCACGAGAAGGGACGCGACCACGACGTTGTTCAGGAATATCCTTCCTGCCAGGAGCCAGACGCTGTCGAGTAGTGGTGCGATATCGGCGAGTGATCCTGCCTCGGCGACTGCTTTCGTTCGAGACGCATTTATCTCTGGAAAGATCGTGGCCACGGCCATGCCGATCAGTATCAGCCCGTAGACGAAGGCGTTGACCGCGAGATAGGCCCGGAGATTGGCGCGGATGATGTGGAGTGGACGGGTGATGATTCGCACAGGTTTGGCTTCCGTTTCTGTTGCACGATGGCGGCCGTCTGGCCGCTGTAGATAACAGTCCACGCTGTGTTGTATGGACAGACTCAAGCCAAGGCGGGAGGAGCTTCTCCCAGAAGCGCAAAACTGCTGCCCGATCGTCAGCGCTGAGCTCAGATGATCGACGTGTGTGAGCCGCGCGCGTGCCAATAAACTGGGAGCACGCTGTGTGTGACGCGAGCGAGGAACAGGGCGGCTCACCGACACGTTGTGTCGAGGGAACGTCCACGATCACGGCGTCCACGATCAAGGAGAGACACTATGAGCGGAACCACTGAGACGGCGACACTGGCAGGCGGCTGCTTCTGGGGCGTCGAGGAACTCGTGCGCAAGCGCGAGGGCGTTATCTCGACCCGGGTGGGCTATACCGGCGGCGACACCCCGAACGCGACCTACCGCAACCACGGCGACCACGCCGAGGCCATCGAGATCACCTTCGACCCCGAGCGCACGAACTTTCGGGAGCTGCTGGAGTTCTTCTTCCAGATCCACGACCCGTCCACCGTGGACCGCCAGGGCAACGACCGCGGTCGCAGCTACCGTTCGGCGATCTTCTACGCGGATGCCGAGCAGGAGCGCGTCGCGCGCGACACCATCGCGGATGTCGACGCATCCGGCATCTGGCCCGGCCCGGTGGTGACCGAGGTCGAGCCCCTCGGTGATTTCTGGCTGGCCGAGCCCGAGCACCAGGACTACCTGCAGAACTACCCGAACGGCTACACCTGCCACTTCGTGCGGCCGGGCTGGGTGCTGCCGCGGCGCGAACAGGTCGCCAACTAGCCACACGGTAATGCACATCCCGGCCCGGTCGCTTTCGAAACGACCGGGCCGGTTTAGTGTGGGCCGATGAGCCAAGCGCAACCGAAGCGGGATTCGCCACCGGTCCCGGCCCTACTCACCCTGCCCTTCACGGGCCGGTGGATCGCCAGGAACAGCCCGGCACGACGAATCCCGAGTCACGGGACCGACCTGCTGGGCGAGCGCTACGCCATCGACTTCATCGGCGTCGACGAACGAGGCCGCACCGCCGCCACCCGCAGCTGGGGCACGTTTTTCGGCACCGAACCGCCGGAGCGGTTCGTCGGCTTCGGCCGGCCGATCCTGGCGCCGTCGGGCGGCACCGTGGTCCACGCACACGACGGTGAGCCCGACCATGTGGCCCGGCGCTCCCAGCTGAGCCTGGTTCCCTACGCTTTGGGCCAGGCGGCGCGACTGCGGCAGGGAGTGGGCGCGATTGCGGGCAATCACGTCGTCATCCAGTTGGCCGACGGTGCCGGCTTTGCCGCCCTCGTGCACCTGCGGAACGGGTCCGTGCGGGTTCGTGTGGGCGAGGTCGTACACACGGGTGATCTGCTGGCACAGTGCGGCAACTCCGGGAACTCTACCCAACCGCATGTGCACCTGCAGGTGATGGACAACCTGGACCTCTCCAGGGCAGCCGGCCTGCCGGTGCGATTCCGGAGCTACCGGGTGTGGCCGCCCGGCGGGCGCGGTGCCGAGCTGCACGAGAGCGGAATTCCCGGCGAGGGCGCCGTCGTCGAGCCGTTTCGCCCTATGGTGTAGCCCAAGTCACGAGGAAGGGGAACTGCCATGTCATTGAGACCCGGCTTGGTCACGGTTGTCGCGGTGATCGTCTACCTCAACGCACTCTTCACCATCCTCGGCGGCGTCATCCTGCTCATCGGCGCCAACTCGACCGAGGTGGACAGCGCCGTGGGCGGGGCCGAGCTGGCGGTCGGAACCGGCGTGATCGCCATGCTGCTCGGACTGCTCACACTGCTCGTGGCCCGCGGCCTGTTCAGCGGCTCGAATCTGTCCAGGGGCATCATCGCCGGCATCCAGCTCTTCGCCGCGATCAACGGGGTACTCAGCATCGTGCACGGGCAGGTCGCGGTCGGGGTGGTGAACATGCTGGTCGCCGTCATCGTCATAGGCATCCTCTACTCGGGCCGGGCGAACGCCTTCTTCAGGCACTGAAGCGGCGGCGGCGATTCGGCTGCCGACCGCCCGGGCCATTGACAGCCCCGCCGGCTGGGGCAATCGTGGGTACATTCAGCGTCGTCCAGCGAAGGGCTGACTGTCATGACCGAGGATTCGAGCCAGGCCGAGCATGTCGCCGGCACCGAGCACGCAAGCGTGGCCGACCGTGCCGCGGGCGGCAAGGCCGCCAGGGCCCAGACCCCGCTGAACAGTCATCGCGGCTGGTCGCCGGCCGAGGACCGGCCGGACCCCGTTGCCCTGCTTGAGGAGCAGAACCTCACCCGCGTGCCCGACCTGGTGCCGGTGCGGCACGGGCGCATGATGGCCTCGCCGTTCACCTTCTACCGGGGCGGGGCGAAGATCATGGCGACCGACCTGAAGGACACCCCACGGGCCGGCCTCATCGTGCAGCTCTGCGGCGACGCCCACCTGTCCAACTTCGGCGTCTTCGCGTCTCCCGAACGCAACCTGCTCTTCGACCTCAATGACTTCGACGAGACCCTGCCCGGCCCGTTCGAGTACGACGTGCTGCGGATGACGGCGAGCTTCACGATCGCCGCCCGCAACAACGGCTTCTCCTCGTCGGACATCCGGGAGGTGACCCTGGAGGCGGTGCGCTCCTACCGGGAAGCGATGATCCAGTTCTCCGGCATGCGCACCCTGGACATCTGGTATGCCCGGATGTCCGAGCAGGAGCTGTTGGCCGCGATGGACATGGCCAGGGCCAACCAGAAGGGCAAGGCGGCCAGGAAGGCCTCGAAGGCTCTCGAGAAGAACGCCCTGAAGAACGCCGCGAAAGCGCGCTCGCGGGACAGCATGCAGGCGCTTGCCAAGCTGGCCGAATTCGTCGATGGACACTACCGGATCATCAGTCAACCGCCGATCGTGATTCCGGTCCGTGAGCTCGCCGAGACCTTCGGGCTGACCGCGGAGGAGACCGAGGCCGCCGTCAGGGACCAGCTGAAGGCCTATCGCCAGACCCTGCAGGACGACCGGCGGCGGCTGCTTGAGCGCTTCGACGTCGTCGACGTGGCCCACAAGGTGGTGGGCGTTGGCAGCGTCGGCAACCGAGCGTTCATCGTCCTGCTGCAGGGGCGGGACGAGCAGGACCCGTTGTTCCTGCAGGTGAAGGAGGCGACAGCATCCGTTCTCGAAGACCACCTGCCGAAGAGCATCTTCGAGCAGCCCGGTGAACGGGTCGTGCAGGGGCAACGGATGATGCAGGCCGCCAGCGACATCTTCCTGGGCTGGACCAGGGGGATGCAGGCCGACCGGTACCTGTATTGGCGGCAGCTGCGCGACATGAAGGGGTCAGTGGTCGTGGAGGCGATGGTGCCGATGGGGATGACCTTCTACGCGCACGCCTGCGGCTGGACCCTGGCCAGGGCGCACGCGCGCTCCGGCGACCCGATCGCGATCGCGGCCTACCTCGGCGGCAGCGACAAATTCGACCGCGCCGTCACCGACTTCGCACACCGGTATGCCGATCAGAACGACGCGGACTACCAGGCCTTCCTCGACGCCGTGCGCACCGGCCGTCTGGTCGCCCGCGGCGGCGTCTGACCTGCTCCCGGGCCACAACTGTTGCCCGTTCGGACACATGATCTCGGTGCGCTGGGCGCAAGTGTCCGGGACGGGAACCGTAGCGGCCGTACGATGGCAGGACACCCCGCACCAGCGGCGGCGACCGGCGGCAGCACCGAGGGCGAGGAGGCGACGTGGCGAAAGCACCCACGGTCTACGACGTCGCCGAGCGCTCCGGCGTCTCGATCGCCACGGTCTCCAGGGTGCTGCGCTCGCCGGCTGCGGTGCGCGAGCACACCAGGGAACGCGTGCTCGCCGCCGTCACCGAGCTCGGCTACGTGCCCAGCGCCGCGGCCAGGGGGCTCGCCGCCCGGCGCACCAATGTGATCGGCCTGTTCTTCCCCGGCCACGACGAAACAGTGCCGGACCAGCCCGTCGACTCGGCGCGCGGCGACACCGTGCCCATCGTCGACGACGACTCCGACACCTCCTCCGACACCGAGAACCTGTACTTCGACGAGGTGCTCCGCGGGGCCGAGATCGAAGCCTGGCGCCGCGGCTTCGCCCTGATGGTGGCCGCCGGACGCGGCTCGAGCCGGGAAGCTCTGGTCACCGACATCGCCGGCCGGGTGGACGGCCTCGCCGTTCTGGCCCGCACCGTACCCGACGAGCTGCTGGCCTATGTAGCCCGACGGATCCCCGTGGTCATCCTGGCCGGCGCCCAGCGCGAGGACGCTTTCGACCATGTCAGCGCGAGCAACGGACCGGGCATGCGCACACTGGCCAACTACGTGCTGCAGGGCCACGGTGTGCGCGACGTCGTCTACATCGCCGGACCGACCGATTCCCCCGACGACGCCGAGCGGCTCGCCGGGTTCCGTGACGCGCTCGCCGACTCCGGTCTGGCCGAACACAGTGTGCGGATCCTGCGCAGCGACTTCACCCGCGATGGTGGCAGGGCCACGGCCGCGCGCATCCTGGCCGCGGACCGGCCACGTGCCATCCTCTGCTCCAACGACGAAACCGCCCTGGGCGTTCTCGACGTGCTCGAGCAGCGCGGCATCCGGGTGCCGGAGGATGTCCTGGTCACCGGCTTCGACGGCATCACGGCCGGCCGGCACTCCCGACCGCGGCTCACCACGGTGCACCAGCCGATGGTGGAGTTGGGCCGCGCCGCCGTGCACGCCATCACCGCGCGCCTGGACGATCCAACGCTCGACCCGCAGGCGTTCACCCTGCCTGTGGAGGTTGTGCTGCGAGAGAGCTGCCCCCGCGTCTGACCGGGTACCGGCGACTCCGCGGGGAAACCTGTGCTTGCATTCCGCCAATGTATGCGCATACACTCGAAGTCAGATCACGCGCCACCCCAGCCCGTCCCCGGCGCGATCAGCTCAACGATGACTGAGGAAACCCGGTAGTAATGATGCAACCCACTCGATCTCGGCCCCGATCAGGGCCTCTCCGTCCACAGGCGCGACGCTCGCTCGCCCGCCGCACGCTCGCCGGTGTGGCCCTGGCCGTCGCCGCCTCCACTCTCGCTGCCTGCAGCATCCAGATTCAGAGCGCGCCGGACCCGTCCATCCCCGACGACACCATGCTCGTCGCTGCCGACAACGGTTCTCCGCTGTTCGAGAAGAACTTCAACCCGTTCATGATCAACAAGCGGGTCGCGGCGTTCTACATGTACGAGCCGCTGATCGTGCTCGACAACCTCAACGCCGAAGAACACCCGTGGCTCTCCACCGGGTACACCCAGCCGGACCCCTCCACCATCGTCTTCGCAATCCGCGACGGCGTCACCTGGTCCGACGGCGAGGACTTCACCGCGGCAGACGTCGGCTTCACCTTCCAGCTGCTCAAGGACAACCCGTCGCTGGACCTGCAGGGCATCTGGAGCTACATCGACACCTTCGAGGTCGGCACCGACACCGTCACCGTGCACCTCACCGCGCCGGACGTGCCCGCCGCTCAGCTGATCGCCTCCACCACCCTGATCGTGCCTGAGCACATCTGGGCCGACGTCGAGGATCCCACCACCTGGCGGAACCCCGAGCCCGTCGGCACCGGCCCGTACACGCTGGGCAACTTCGCCCCGCAGCAGTACACCGTCGACAAGAACCAGGACTACTGGCAGGCCGACACCGTCGCCGCCGAGCACCTGATCCTGCCGGCCACCAACACCCAGCTCGACGTGGCCACCAAGGGCTACGACTGGGCCTACTCGTTCATCAGCGACGTCGACGGCGCCTGGGTGGATGCCGGCAACCAGAACACCTACTGGTTCCCGCCGGGCGGCACCATCGCCCTGTTCCCCAACCTCACCAAGGCACCGTTCAACGACGTCAACGTGCGCCAGGGGCTCTCCACGGCGCTGGACCGCGGCATGGTCGGCGACGCCGCCGCCGAGGGCTACATGGACCCGGCCGGCCAGACCAACATCCTGCTGCCCAACCAGGCGGATGTGCTCAACCCCGAGATCCCGGATTCCGGCCTGATCACGCAGGACACCGCGAAGGCGCTGGAGTACTTCGCCGCGGCGGGCTACACGCAGCAGGGCGGCAAGCTGGTGGACGCCTCCGGCACCCAGCTCAGCCTCACCATCACCACTGCTGCCGGCTACAACGACTGGCTCAAGGGTGTGCAGGAGGTGCAGAAGCAGTGGGGCGCGATCGGCGTCGACGTCAAGGTCGAGTCCCCGCAGCCGGCCGCGTACACCCTGGCGCTCCGCAACGGGGAGTATGACTTCGCCATGGGCGCCACCGGCGGCACCGGCAACACCTTCCGCGACTTCAACAATCTGCTCTCCAGCGAGTGGGTCAAGCCTGTGGGCGAGGAGGCCAGCAACAACTTCGAACGGTTCAGTGACCCGGCCGTCGACGAGATCCTCGCCGACTACAAGGTCGCCCTCGACCCCGAGGAACAGGCCGACCTGGCCAACCAGCTGCAGCAGGTCGTGTACGACCAGATCCCGTCCATCAGCCTGTACTACGGCGGCTCCTGGGGACTGTTCAGCAACGCGAAGTTCACGGGCTGGCCGAGCGCCGACGACCCGTATGCCTCACCCAAGACCTACGAGTCCACCCCGCTTCTCGTGCTCACCAATCTGAAGAAGGTCAATGATGACTAGCACCACGGCGGCGCCCCGCGGCGTCGACGGTCTCGCTCCCACGAGGCCGGGCCCCACGGATGCGGCGCACGCGCCGAGCCCGATCGTCACGTCCCTGGGCTTCGTCGCCCGCAAGCTCGGCCTGTTCGCCCTCACCCTGTGGGCGGCCGTCACGGTCAACTTCCTGCTGCCGCGGCTGATGCCCGGCACCCCGGCGGACGCCGCGCTGGCCAAGCTCGCGCAGAACGGCCCCGTCACCGAGGCCACCAAGGCCGCCATCGAGGCCCAGCTCGGTGTGCCCACCGGCAACATCGTGGAGCAGTATTTCGCCTACCTGCACCAGGTGGTCACGCTGGACTTCGGCATCTCGTACACCTTCTACCCGCAGAGCGTGGGCGAGCTGGTCTCGGCCGCGCTGCCGTACACGCTCGTGCTGGTGGGCCTGGTCACCGTGGTCGCCTTCATCCTAGGCACCCTGCTCGGCGTGCTCGCGGCCTGGAAGCGCGGCACCTGGCTCGACAGCGTGCCCACCCTGGTGGGCTCATTCATGAGCGCCTTCCCGTACTTCTGGACCGCGCTGCTGCTGCTCTTCTTCGCCGGTTACGTGCTGCGACTCTTCCCCACCTCCGGTGCCTACGGGCCGACGGCGCAGCCGAACCTGTCGTTCGAGTTCTTCGGCGACGCGCTCTACCACGGTGTGCTGCCGGCGTTGACGATCCTGATCACCTCGCTCGGCGGCTGGATCCTGGGCATGCGCAACACCATGATCTCCACCCTCGGCGACGACTACGTGACGTTCGCGGAGGCGAACGGGCTCAAGCCCCGCACCATCGCCCTGCGCTACGCCGCCCGCAACGCCATCCTGCCCAACCTCACCTCGTTCGGCCTGGCGCTGGGCGGCGTGGTGGGCGGCTCGATCCTGGTGGAGCAGGTCTTCGGCTACCCGGGCATCGGCTACCTGCTCTTCAACGCCGTCACCAACCAGGACTACCCGTTGATGCAGGCACTCTTCCTGATGATCACCGTGAGCGTGCTCATCGCCAACTTCCTCGTCGACATTTTGTACGGCGTGCTGGACCCGAGGACCCGACGATGACCACCTCACTGCCTCCCACCACCGCCGCCATCCGCGCGCCCCTCTCCACGATCGACGCGGCCCCCTCGCCCTGGAAGGTCGTCGTCCGCGTCGCCTCGACGGTCTGGAGCAACGGCAAGGCCCGTATCGGCCTGGTCATGCTCGCCGTGTTCATCCTGCTGGCGATCTTCGCTCCGCTGATCGCCCCGTACGGAGCCAGGGAGACCGGCTTCGAACGGAGCGCAGACGGTAGCGCTGCCCACTGGCTGGGCACCACCGCCGCCGGTGAAGACGTGCTCAGCCAACTGCTCTACGGCGCACAGATCAGCATCTTCGTCGGACTCGTGGCGGGCCTGCTCTCCACGATCATCGCCGTGCTGATCGGGCTCAGCTGGGGTTACGTGCGCGGGTTCGGCGCCGACGTGATCAACTTCGTCGTCAACCTGTTCCTCGTCATCCCCGGCCTGCCGCTCATGATCGTGATCGCCGCGTACCTCTCCGGCGGCGGCATCGGCATGATCATCGTGGTCGTCGTGATCACCGGCTGGGCCTGGGGTGCCCGGGTGCTGCGCAGCCAGACCCAGTCGCTGCGCTCCCGCGACTTCGTCACGGCCGCCGTATTCAGCGGTGAACGGCCCTTCCGCATCGTGTTCCGCGAGATCCTGCCCAACATGACCTCGCTCATCGTGGGCAACTTCTTCGGCGCCGCCACCGCGGCGATCCTCGCCGAAGCCGGCCTGGAGTTCCTCGGCCTCGGCGACTCCACAGTGGTGAGCTGGGGAACGATGCTCTTCTGGGCGCAGAACTCCAACGCCCTGCTCACCGGGCAGTGGGCGCTCCTGTTCGCCCCCGGCCTCTGCATCGCGCTGCTGGCCACCTCCCTCACCCTGATCAACTTCGGCGTCGACGGCATCAGCAATCCCCGCCTCCGGGAAGGAACCAAGAAATGACCCCGACACCGTTCAGCCAGACCCCGCCCGCCGCCAACACCACCCTGCTCGAGGTGCATGACCTCTCGGTGCACTACGGCTACGGCGCCGGGGCCACCAAGGCCGTGCAGAACGTCTCCTTCCGGCTGGCCCACGGCGAGTTCGTCGGCCTGGTGGGGGAGTCGGGTTCGGGTAAGTCCACCCTCGGCTTCGCACTCACGGGCCTGTCCAAGCCGCCGGCACACATCGAGAAGGGCCGCATCCTCTTCGGCGGCAAGGACATCGCCAGCCTCGACGCCGAGCAGCTGCGCGAGCAGCGCCACGGCGGCATCGCCATGGTGCTGCAGTCCGGCATGAACGCGCTCAACCCGGTGCGCAGCATCCGCAACCACTTCGTCGACATCTTCCGCGCCCACGGACACGTCGAGAGAAGCCGCTGGACGGCTCGGGCCACCGAGCTGATCGGCAAGGTCGAACTGACCCCGCAGGTACTCGACAGGTTCCCCGGCGAGCTCTCCGGCGGCATGCGGCAGCGGGTCTCCATCGCCCTGGCGCTCTCGCTCGAACCCGAGCTGATGGTCTTCGACGAGCCCACCACGGCGCTCGACGTACTCGTGCAGCACGCCGTGATGAACACCATCATCGAACTGCAGAAGAGCGAGAACTTCACCGCCATCCTGATCAGCCACGACCTCGGCATCGTGCTCGAATCCGCCCAGCGGGTGATGGTCATGCACGAGGGCCGCATCGTCGAGGATGCGCCGGCCCGGCAGATCCTTCAGAACCCGCAGGCCCCGTACACCCGGATGCTGCTCTCGCACTACGCCGACCCGCGCGCCGAGGTCGTGGAGCTGCCCGGTTTCGCCGACCGGCAGCAGCGGAAGGCGGAGGGGGCTTCGCGGACCGAGGCGGCCACCCACACACCCACGGTCTCGCCGCGCACCCGGCGTACCGACCAGCACGCCATGGTCGTCGAGAACGTCTCGAAGATCTACCCGGCCCCGCGCCGAGGCGAAGCTCCGGTGCGCGCCGTGGACAACGTCTCGTTCACCCTCGAACCCGGCGCCGCACTGGCCCTGGTCGGCGCCTCCGGCTCGGGCAAGTCCACCATCGCGAAGCTCATCACGGCGGTCGAGAAGCCCACCAGCGGCAGCATCCGCTTCGGCGACCTCGACGTCGGAAAGCTGAACCGGCGGCACTTCCGCCGACTGCACCGCGACGTGCAGATGGTCTTCCAGGACCCGTACTCTGCGCTCAACCCGCTGCACACCGTGGAATACGCGCTCACCCGCCCGGTGATCAACTTCACGGGACTGACCGGCACCGACGCGCGCCGCCGGGTGCTCGAACTGCTCGACATCGTGGGCCTCAGCCCCGTGGAGGAGTTCGCGGCCAAGCTGCCGCACCAGCTCTCCGGCGGGCAGCGCCAGCGGGTCGTGATCGCCCGCGCGCTGGCCAGCGACCCGCAGGTCATCATCGCCGACGAACCGGTGTCGATGCTCGACGTGTCGCTGCGCGCCGGTGTGCTGGCCCTGCTCGAAGACCTGCGCGAACAGTGGGGGGTGAGCCTGCTCTACATCACCCACGACCTGCTCTCGGCCCGGGTGGTCACCGACAACATCATGGTGCTCAACGGGGGAGCGGTGGTGGAGCGCGGCGTCACCGCCGACGTGCTGCAGAACCCGCAGGACGACTACACGATCCGGCTCCTGGACGCGATCCCGAACCCCCGCAAGGTCGTCGCGTGACGGCCGCGTTCGGCGCCCTGGCCCTGGCCCCGGAGCTCGAGCATTTCAGCATCGACACCGCGGTCGGCCCGCTCACGGCGTTCCGGGTGCGGCCGCAGGGCCCCCGCCGTGGCGTGGCCCTGCTGGTGCCCGGCTTCACCGGGTCAAAGGAGGACTTCCGGCTGCTGCTGCCGCTGATCGCGGCGCACGGCTGGGAGGTCGTGAGCTACAGCCAGCGCGGCCAGGCCGACTCTGCCGCGCCCGCGGGCATCGGGAGCTACCGGCTCGACGACTTCGCCGCGGATGCCGTCACGGTCGCCCACGCCATCGGCGAGGGCGACCCGGTGCACCTGGTCGGCCACAGCCTGGGCGGCCTCGTCGCCCGGGCGGCGCTGCTGCGCAGTGTTTCCCAGCAGGATGCGCCGGCGCTGTTCACCGACCTGACCATGCTCTGCTCCGGCCCCGGCGGCCGGGCGGGTGCGCACGAGGGCGATGCCGAGTTGGTGGCCGAACACGGCACCCTGGCCATCTGGGCACTCGACCACCCAGCGGGCAGCCCGCTCACCGCCGACGACGAGTTCGTGCGCGACCGCCTGATCGCCTCCTCGGTCGACAACATCCTCGGCGGAATCCGCATCCTGCAGTCCACCCCGGACTCCACCGCCGCCGTGCGGGCCACCCGGGTGCCCACCCTCGTCGCCCACGGCGACACCGACGACGCCTGGCCCATCCCCGCGCAGAAGCTCATGGCCGAGCAGCTCGGTGCCGAGTACCGGGTGATCCCGCAGGCCGGGCACCTGCCCAACCTCGACAACCCCGGCTTCACGGCCGCGATGCTCGACGAGTTCTGGGCATCCACCCGCTGATTTTTCTCTCTTCACCACCGCACCATCGCTACCCCAAGGAGATCCTTCCATGCTCACTTTCCCCCAAGGCTTCCTGTGGGGCGCCGCCACGGCCGCCCACCAGATCGAGGGCAACAACGTCAATAGCAACTGGTGGCCCAAGGAGCACGCCCAGGGCTCGACCATGGTCGAACCCTCCGGGGACGCCGCCGACAGCTTCCACCGCTACCGCGAAGACATCAAGCTGCTCGCCGACCTGGGCCTTGACTCCTACAGGTTCAGCATCGAGTGGGCCCGCATCGAACCCGAGCGCGGCTTCACCTCCCGTTCGGCCGTGGACCATTACCGCCGCATGGTGGACACCTGCCACGAGTTCGGCATCCAGCCGATCGTGACCCTGATGCACTTCACGGTGCCGCGCTGGTTCGAGAACGACGGTTTCTGGCGCGCGAAGGACGCCGCCGACCTGTTCGCCCGCTACACCGAGCTCGCCCTGCCCGTCGTGGCCGAGGGCGTCAACTATGTCTGCACCATCAACGAGCCCAACATCGCCGCCATGCTGGCCGGCGGAGAAGACGCCGCCAATCTCGTGGCGCACGGCCTGCCCGATCCCGACCTGCAGGTGGCGGATGCGCTGCTTCTCTCGCACCAGCGCTCCCGCGAGGTGCTCTCCCAGGTGAGCGGGCTCAAGACCGGCTGGACCATCGCCACCCAGGCCTTCGTGGCCGTGGACGAGGAGGGCGCCGCGGAGAAGCTCGTGGAGTATGGCCACCCGCGTGAGGACTGGTACCTGGAGAACGTGAAGGGTGACGACTTCGTGGGCGTGCAGGCCTACACCCGCACCTTCATCGGTCCGGAGGGCCCCCGCCCGGTCGCCGAGAACGTGGAGACCACCCTCACCGGCTGGGAATTCTTCCCGCCGGCCGCCGGCATCGGCGTGCGTGCAGCGTGGGAGCTCACCGACCACGTGCCCGTGATGGTCACCGAGAACGGCATCGCCACCGCGGATGACAGCCGCCGCATCGCCTACACCCAGGGTGCCCTCGAGGGCCTGCACGCCTGCATCGAGGACGGCATCGACCTGCTCGGCTACCTGCACTGGTCGGCGCTGGACAACTACGAGTGGGCCTCGGGCTTCAGGCCCACCTTCGGCCTGATCGCCTGGGACAAGCAGACGTTCGCCCGCACCCCCAAGCCCAGCGCCAGCTGGCTCGGCGAGGTCGCCCGCCGCAACGGCCTCGAGCCGTCGGTCGCCCCCGCCGCCTGACCCGTCCACCCGTTGGTCGAGCTCGTCGAGACCTGGCGCGATGGTCTCGACAGCCGGCCACTCGTTGGTCGAGCTTGTCGAGACCGGGTGCGGGGTCTCGACAGGCTCGACCAGCGTGGCTGCGCTAGACGAAGCGCTCCAGCACGGTGCCGTCGCGCACCCGCTCGACGCGTTTGACGTGCTCACGGATGTCGCGCACCCCGCGATACACCGCGAGCTCGGCCACATCAACCACCTTGGTCGAGGCGTGCGCCCGGGTGGGATGCGCGAACTCCTCGATGGATTGGAAGCTGTCCCGGCCGCGCGGCTCGGCGCTGAACCGCTGCGCGAAGCCCGTGTTCACCCTGGTGAGCTCGATATCGTCCTCGTGCGCGGTGACGAGGCTCCGAGTGTCCACCGTGATCACGGTGTGGGCGTCGTCCCGGTACGACCGGGCGGCCAACAGCTCGTTCAGCCGGCTCTTCTGCAGGAAGAAGAACACCCGCTCGTTCAGCATCGTGTACCACTCGCCGGGGGACAGGTCCTCCAAAGCTGCGGCCAGCGACGCCTCGTGAATGGCCTTCTGGTGCCGGATGACGGCGGTGCCGTAGTCCGGATGCTCCAGCTCGATCGACTCGCCACGCCGCTTGGTGAGGATCGCGGCCTGCGGCGCCCCCTGCCGCACACCCCAGCGGGTGACAAGCGCGGCCGTGGAGAGCAGCCCGTGCCGCTCGATCGACGGCCACGCGCCATCCGCTGCCACGTGGTACAGCTCGGGGTAGAGGCGGATCAGGTCCTTGGTGAGCACGGGGAAATCGTACCGCGGCCACGCCCGTCCCCATCAGCCGCTCTCCCGGCGCACACACGGCGGAACGGCTCCAGGGCTAGAGGTCGAAGGCCAGCCGCGCGCCGAGGGCGATCATGACCACGGTGATGATGCCGTCCAGGATGCGCCAGGCCCCGGGGCGTGCGAACACAGGGCGCAACAGGCGCGCGCCGAAGCCCAGGCCGGCGAACCACACCAGGCTCGCGGTCATGGCGCCGCCGGCCCACCACCAGCGCTCGGCGGCGTCCTGCTGGGAGGCCACCGACCCCAACAGCACCACGGTGTCCAGGTACACGTGCGGGTTGAGCCAGGTGAGCGCGAGAACCGTGCCCACGGCGACCCCCAGCCCGGTGCCGCCGGGGGAGCCGGTCACCAGGAGGGCGCCCGGCCGGATGGCGCGGCGGGCCGCCCAGAGCCCGTAACCCACCAGGAACGCCGCCCCGACTATGCGCACCACGACCATGGCCACCGGCGCCGCCGCGACGAGGGCACCCATGCCCAGCACCCCGGCCAGAATCAGCGCTGCGTCGGACAGCGCGCAGATCAGCACCACCGGCAGGATCACCCGGGTGCGTCCCTCGATGCCCAGACGCAGCACGAAAGCGTTCTGGGCGCCGATCGCGATGATCAGGGAGAGCCCCGTTGCCAGGCCCAGCAGGGCGGGCAGGAGTGTTGTCGCGGGGGTCATGAGTCAACGGTAGAGACCCGAGGTCATGCAGTCTAGCTACGCTTTCTCATCATGCGTAAGCTGATCTAATGCAGCGCTTCACCCTGGACCAATTGGAGACCTTGCGTGCCCTGATCGAGGACGGCACCTTCGAGAAGGCCGCCCGTCGCCTGCATGTGACGGCGTCGGCCGTGTCCCAGCGGGTCAAGGCCATGGAGCAGTCCTCCGGCCGGGTGCTCGTGCAGCGCACCAGCCCGGTGCTGCTCACGCCCGCCGGTGCCGTGGTGCTGCGTTACGCGCGCCAGGTCGAGCTTCTCGCTGCCGATACCGAGCGAGCGCTGCAGGAGGACGGCCCCGCCGACCGGCCGGTGCTGATCTCCCTCGCCGTGAACGCGGACAGCCTGGCCACCTGGTTTCTTGGCAGCCTCGCCGGGGTGGCCGCCGACCTCGATCTCACGTTCGATCTGCACCGCGAAGACCAGGAGCACACCATCTCGCTGCTGCGCTCCGGCGCCGTCATGGCCGCGGTGACCTCCAACCGCGACTCCATCCAGGGCTGCGTGACCGAGCCGCTGGGCCGGATGCGTTACCGCGCCGTGGCAACGCCGGCGTTCGTGCGGCGCTGGCTCCCGACCGGGCTCGACGCGCTGTCGGCGGCGCCCGTGGTGACCTTCGACCGTAACGACGACCTGCAGGATGCCTTCCTGCGCTCCCACGCCGGCCGGCCCGGCGACGCGCCCCGCCACTTCATTCCCACCTCGCACGACTTCGCCCGCGCCGTGCTGCTGGGTCTGGGCTGGGGCGTGTTGCCCGAACAGCAGTGCCTGGCCGAGATCGCCGACGGCTCCCTGGTGGAGCTGGCCGCGGCGCATCCGGTGGACGTGCCGCTCTACTGGCAGCGCTGGAACCTCTCGTCGCCGCTGCTGGATGCCGTGTCGGCCGCGGTGCGCGCCGAGGCGAGCCGGGAACTGCGGCCGCTGCCTGGCTGAGGGCGGCTCTGCTAGAGGTCGCTGTGAGCCAGCGGTGTTCCGCTCGAGCTCGCCCGGATCTCCACGCTCCGGATCTGATCCAGGGGCAGCTCGGTGGATGCGGCGAGGTTCTCGGTGCTCGGGCTGGTCGCCGTCCAGGTCGCGAGCACGGTGGCGGTGCCGGCCAGATCGGTCATCACCATGTCGTAGTCCTGGGGCCCGTTGTCCTTCCACAGCTCGTTCAGGTACACACACGACCAGTCGAACCGGGTGCCCCAGTCGGTGTCGGTGATGGAGAGGTCGGCGGTGAGCGCACCGGCCTGCACGGGCTCCATGGCCACGACCCTGGTCGCCGTCGGCGTTGAATCCGTCGGCGTTGAATCCGTCGGTGCTGAATCCGTCGGTGTCGATGCAGGCGGCGCGGATGCGGCCGGCCCGGCCTGAAGCGTCGAGGGCGCGGTCAGCGCGGCGCCGAGCAGCCCGCCGCCCAGCAGGAGAACGGCGGCGGCGGCGGTGCCGGCCAGGGCCAGGTGGATCCGGGTGCGCCGGGTGCGCCGGGCGGCGGCTCCGGCCAGCCGCCGCAGCAGCTGAGGCTGGTGCATCGCGGCGCGCAGGTGCTCGTCGGCGGTGTTGCCGGGCACACTGCCGTCTGGCAGAGCGCTGCCGGACGGGTCTGCCGGAGCTTCGGTCAGCGCCGCGGCGTCCGCGGCGGGGAGCACGGCCAGGATGCCGGGCAGCCCCGCGAGTTCCGCGACGGCGGCCGCGCAGGCCGGGCAGGTCGGCAGGTGGCGTTCGAAGTCGCGCCGGTCCTCCGCGCTGAGCGCGCCGAGCACATAGGCGGCGTCCCAATCGCGAAAACTGTCGGGGGTGGAGGTCATTCGGTGACCCCTCTTTCCTGTAGGGCGAGCCGCATTGCTCGCAGGGCGTAGTGCAGGCGGGACTTCACGGTGCCCTCCGGTATCTGTTCCCGGCGGGCGATCTCCGCGATGGGCCGGCCGAGGTAGTAGGCGCTCACCAGCACGGTGCGGTGCTCGGGGGAGAGCGCGGTGAGGGCATCCGTCACCAGCCAGCGATCCAGGATGGCCTCGGTGGCGTCGGCAGAGACCGTTTCCGGCAGGGCGTCGGTCGAGATCTCCCGGGCGTACCTCGCGCTCCGCCGGTCATCGATCACGAGGTTGCGGGCCACGGTGAACAGCCAGGCGCGGGCGGCGTCTTCGTCTCGGTCCAGCAGTGCCGGACGCTTCCAGGCGCGGAGCAGGGTCTCCTGCACCACGTCCTGCGCGAACCCGTAATCCCCGGTCAGGCGCACCACGTACCTGAACAGGGAGGGCCCGTGGGCATCGTGCAGCGCCCGCAGGAGTTCCGCGTGTGGTTCTGCCACGGTCACCTCCCGGTCCGCTCGATGCCCACGATGAACATGCCTATGCCGCCGGACTAATTCTGCGCGACGTTGAGCGAGAACTCGACGGAGCCGGCATCCTCGACCGACACGAAGCCGAGGTTCGGGGCGTCGACGCCGTAGTCGCTGAAGGTGATCGGGATGCTGCCGACAACCTGGCCGCCGGTGTCGGTGAGCGCGGCCTGCAGCGCGGCGGTGACCGGCTGGGTGACGCCGTGCATCGTGAGTTCGCCGGTGGCGGTCAGGGTCTGGGCCACGCCGGCCACCGGAGCCTCGAGGGTGACCGGTTCGGTGAGGGTGAACGTGGCGGTCGGGAAGTCGCCGACCTCCATGGCGGTGTCGCGGAAGTAAGCGTCCCTGGCGCCCTCGTCGGTGGCGATGCTCGCCACGTCCACCGTGATCGTGGCTGCGGTGAGGGACAGGGAGTCCACGGTGAGGTCACCGGTGACGTCGGCCGTGCGGCCGGTCACGGTGACATCGTTGCCCTGCAGTACTTCGTCGACACGGTAGCCGGCGTACGAGTCGGCGCCGATGCTCCAGGTTCCGGAGAGGTCATCCGGGTTCACCGCGGCGGAGGTCGCCGAGCCGGTGGGGCTCGTTGTAGCGGGGGCGATGGTCGGGGCCGCTTCCGCGTTGCTGTTGGCGTAGTCGGCATACACGGCCGGGCCGAAGGCCAGGGCGGCGCCGCCGAGGACGACAACTCCGCCCGTTATCCACAGGCCGATTTTCGTCTTCTTCTGCATGTCACCCTCGTTCATTCGCGTAGTGGATGACGGTCATCCACTCTGAACAACGAGGTGACGGCCCAAAAGGTTCACCGTTCGTCGAAATCGCCCCTCTGGCGCCTCGTCAACGTGTCGATGGCCACTGGGCGCACTGTGCGAACTACGGGCTTACTCTCTCGGTGAGGATGCGCAGTGTGGCCTGAAGGGCGCTGAACTCCTCGGGGTTCAGCCCCAGTGCCGCGGTCATATCGCAATGGATCTTGGTGGCATGACTGCGCAGTTCGTCCCCGGTCGGCGTCAACGCGATCTCGACAAAGCGCTCATCGGCGCGGTTGCGGCGCCGAGTGAGCAGCCCGTTGCTTTCCATCCGGCGAAGCAGTGGGGTGAGCGTCCCATGGTCCAACCGGAGAGTGTCGGCGAGCTCGCGTACGGTACGGGTTCCTTCGTCCCAGAGCACCACCAGCACGAGGTACTGCGGATACGTGAGTCCCAGGTCGGCGAGCACCGGTCGGTAGGCGTTGGTGACGGCGCGCGAAGCCGCGTACAGATCAAAACAGAGCTGGTCAGAAAGCGGTGGGGTCCGGGGGGCGGCCATGGCTCACATACTGTCACCTTTCCCATTGCCTTGCGCGCTAGTAGCTTGTGCACAAGATGTGTAGGGTGTTGGTATCGACGGTGTGTTGACTGAAAGAGGACCATGGCCACTCCCGCCCCCGATTTGCCCGCGAACGAGGTCCTTTTCCCTGACGAACGCCAGCAGGACGCGAGTTCGGAGCAAGAAGCCGCTGCTCCCGCTCCGGGAAGCGACCTGCGGCAGCGAGAGCGATGGTTGGCCTCGGCGAGTCAGGGCGACACGGGGGCATTCGCCGAGTTGTATGACGACGTTGCACCGCAAGTCCATGGCCTCGTGCTGCGCATCCTGCGTGACGTTCGTGAGGCAGAGGCGCTCACCCAGCGGGTCTTCGCAGAGATCTGGCGTTCCTCCGCCCGTTTCGACTCCGGTCAAGGCGCGGCGCTGTCCTGGATGATCACGCTGGCCCACCGGATGTGTGTGGAGCATGTCAGGGGTAACCCGGACCGTGGGACTGCGGCACGGTCCGCGCCGGGCAGGCACGCCATCGCCCAGGGTGGGCCCGACGTCGTTCCGGTGTCGCCAGGCTCCGTTCCCGATCCGGTGCCGTACGGGACTGCGCTCGGTGGAGCACTTGCCGATCTCGAACCGACGCAGCGTCACGCGCTCAAGCTCGCGTACTTCAACGCTCACAGCCACGACGAGGTGAGTCAGATCTTGCGGATTCCCCCGGGTGCGGCAAAGGCCTGCTTGACTCGGGGGCTCTACGGGCTCGGTCGCAGCCTGTCCGAAGCCACGAGCTGAGCGTTCCATCGCACCCCGCGCCTCGCCTAGCCCGTACGTCCGCTGATGCGGCGGCCCAGCTCGGCTGCAGCGTGCTCCACGGCGGCGGCGATCTCCGGCCAACGTTCCGGCGGCACGCTCGACCTGGCGAAGGTCACGGCGATGCCGGCGGCCGGCCACCCGCTGTGGTCACGCACGGCCACGGCCACGGATGCCATCCCCGCTGTGACATCGCCGTCTTCCGCCGCGTAGCCCTGGGCGCGCACCTCGGCCAGGAGCCGGCTGAGCTCGCGGTAGCTGGTCACACTGCCCGGTAGCGGCGCATTGCCGTCGTCGCCGCGCTGCACGAACGCAGACCGGTCGGGGAACAACGCCCGGAGCTGGGAGAGCGGCAACGTCGCGAGCAGCGCGCGACCGCTCGCGGTGAGGTGGCTGGGTAGCCGCACTCCGACATCCGTCACCAGGGCGGGGCGGCGGGGCGCCCGCTCCTCCACCAGGTAGATCACGTCACGGCCGTGCAGCACCGCCAGGTGTGCGCTCTCGCCGATCTTGTCGACGAGGGAGGCCAGGATCGGCCGGCCCAGCCGGGCCAGGGGCTCCTGCCGGGCGAAGCCGCTGCTCAGTTCGAAGGCGGCCAGGCCGATGCCGTACCGGCGGGCCTCGGGGAAGTGCAGCACGAAGCCGAGCTCCTGCAGCACCCCGAGCAGCCGGTAGACGGTGGACCGGGGCAGGCCAAGCGCCTGGGCGAGAGTGGACGCCGGAACCGGGCCGCGCTGGCCCGCCAGGTAGCTGAGGATCTGCAGGGTATGCCGGGCGGCCGGCACATCGGCCTTGCCCGGTGCCTCAGCGCTCATGCGAAGAGGCTATCGGGTCCGGGCTCTCCGACCCAGCCCGGCCCCGTTTGCCAGTTTGGCAAGCGGGTTTGTCGCCGTCACACCGGCGCGGGATGATGCACTCATGCCGCACACCGACGCCCACGCCCACGCGCCCCAGGATCCCCACGCTGTGGGGGAGTTCTGGGATCAGCGCTACTCCGACCGCGAGACGCTGTGGAGCGGAGAGCCCAACGCCGCCCTGGTGGCCGAGACGCACCCGCTGCGGCCCGGTCGTGCCCTCGACGTCGGCTGCGGCGAGGGCGCCGACGCGCTGTGGCTGGCCGCCGCGGGCTGGACCGTCACGGCCCTGGACGTGTCGCGGGTGGCCCTGGAGCGTGCCGCCCGGCAGGCCGAACTGGCCGGGATCACGTCGGTGCACTGGCTGCAGACCGGGCTCGTCGAAGCCGCCCTGCCGCACGGAACCTTCGACCTGGTCTCCGCCCAGTACCCGGCCCTGCTGCGCACCCCTGGCAACGACGCGGAACGGGCCCTGCTCGACGCCGTCGCCCCTGGCGGGGTGCTGCTCGTCGTGCACCACCCCGCGCCCACCGGTGAGGAGGCGTCCGCGCACGGCTTCGACGCCGCCCTCTATGTGAGCCCGACCCAGGTCGCGGCCCTGCTGGACGAGAACTGGCTGATCGAGGTCGACGAGACCCGGCCACGCCACGTGGCGACCGGCGCCGGCGCCCACCACACCGAGGACGTCGTGCTGCGGGCGCGGCGGCTGGGCTGACCCCGCCGGGCTGCTGCGGGTCAGTCCCGCCGCCAGGTGTACTCGTTCTCCGGCCGCCCCGGAGTGCCGTAACGCGGGGTGCGGAGCACGGCCCCGTCGTCGGCCAGGTGCTCGAGGTACCGCCGGGCGGTCACCCGGGAGATCCCGAGCGCCTCGGTGACCTCGGTCGCCGACACCGGTTCGCTGTTCGCCTTGAGGAGCTCGGTCACCGCGGCCAGGGTTCCCTCGGCCAGCCCCTTGGGCAGCGTCACCGGGGAGGGCGTGCGCAAGCTGTTGAAGGCCTGGTCCACGTCCGCCTGGCTGGTCACCCGCGAGCGCTCGCCGAGTTGACGATGGAACTCCCGATAGGTGGTGAGCTTCTGCGCGAAGGTGGCGTAGGTGAATGGTTTGATCAGGTACTGCACCACCCCGGCGGCCACGGCGCCGCGCACCACCTGCAGGTCACGCATGGCGGTGATCGCGATGATGTCACAGTCCAGATTCGCCGTCCGCACCCGCCGGGAGACGTCCAGCCCGTGCAGGTCGGGCAGGTTCATGTCCATCAGCACCAGGTCGATCGGCGCACCGGATGCCGCGGCGTCGGTGAGCTGGCGGAGCGCCGCCTGACCGGTCCCCGCCGTGCCGGCGTGGGTGAAGCCGGGCATCCGCTGCAGATAAGCGGCGTGGGCCTCTGCGGTGAGCGGCTCGTCCTCGACGATGAGCACCCGGATCTCGTCCTGCTCAGGCATCCGGACCGCCCTCCGCCGTCCACTCCGGCTCGGCGACGGGCTCCCGCAGCGGAATCGTCACGGTGAACACGGCGCCTCTCCGACGGGTGACGGTGAGGGTGCCGCCGAGTCTGGTCACCGCCTGGCGCACCAGAGCCAGGCCCAGCCCGCGGCCGTAACGACCGGGTTCCTTGGTGCTGTAGCCGAGCCTGAACACCTCGTCGAGCTCATCGGGGTCCACGCCCCGTCCGCTGTCAGCGACCTCGATCACCACGGTCGGCGGCACGGTGTCCATAGTTGTGCGGATGGCGACGTCCACCCGGCGCGGAGCCTCGCCGCCGACCGCGGCCTCGAGGGCGTTGTCGACCAGGTTGCCCAGCACCGTCACGAGGTCCTGCACCGACAGGCCGGAATCCACCGGCGTGCCCGCCGCATCCACGTTCAGCTGCACCCCGAGCTCACCGGCCTGGGCGAATTTGCCCACCAGCAGTGCGCCGATCACCGGTTCGTCGACCGAGCTGATCATCTCGTCGGTGAGTTGCTGGCTCACCGCCATGTCCCTGGTGGCGAACTCGAGCGCCTCGTCCGCCCGGCCCAGCTCCATGAGCGACACGATGGTGTGCAGCCGGTTGGCGTGTTCGTGGGTCTGTGCGCGCAGGGCATCCGACAGGGTGCGCATCGACGCCAGTTCGGTGCCGAGCGATTGCAGGTCGGTGTGGTCGCGGATGGTCGCCACGGTTCCCATTGGCGCCGCCCGGGGGCGCACCCGGCTCGGGGTGGGCACCGCGGGCTCCTGGCTGACCACCAGGACGCGGGTCTCGGTCAGATGGATCTCGTCGTGCGCGGTGCGCCCGCTCCGCAGCAGGTCGGCCAGGCTGGCCGGCAGGTCGAGGTCGTCGATGGCGGGAGCGGAGGCGCCGGCGGAGCGCGAGGGCGGCCGGGCCGGGATGCCGAGCAGGTCGGCGGCCTGGTCGTTGTAGAGCACGAGGTTGCCCTTGCGGTCGACGAGCACCAGGCCCTCCCGCACCGAGTGCAACACCGAGTCGTTGTAGACGAACAGCTGGGCGAGCTCCTCGGGGCCCCAGCCCAGGGTCACCCGGCGCAGGTAGCGACCCAGCAGCCAGGTGGCCACCGAACCCGCCAGCAGTAGGGCCAGCGAGAGCGCCAGGATGGCCGGCAGCCTGGCGTTGAGGGCGATCTGCAGGTTGCTTGTCTTCACCCCGGCGGCCACCATGCCCACCACCTGGCCGTCCGGGTCGAGGATCGGCACGACAGCGCGCACCGATGGGCCGAGGGTCCCGGCCGTCACCTCCGTCAGCGGGCTTCCGGCCGCGGCTGGACCGGTTTCACCGATGTACTCCCGGCCGATCTCGGCGGGATCCGGGTGGGTCCACCTGATGCCGGCGGGGCTCATGATCGTGATGAAGTCCAGCGATGCGTCCTGGCTCACCTCCAGCGTGTACGCCTGCAGCGCCGCGGTCGGATCCGCCGATTCGGCGGCCGTGACCACCAGCGGGCTGTCGGCTATCGAGATGGCGACCGAGAGCATCCGGTCGGCCGTTTCGGTGTAGCCCCGGTCGCGGGCGTCGACGAACGAGGCCGTGCCCACGAAAACCGCCAGCGACACGATGAAGACGAAATGGGCAAGGAAAAGCCGGCGTGCAATGCTCCAGCCCTGCATCCGGCACTCGCCTTTCACTGCTTTACGAATTCGAGATTCACGTCGTCGTGACCAATATGACCGCAAGAGTGACCGTACGCCCCTCGTCCCGCAGTGTGTATTCACCACAGCTGATCGGGCCGTTCACCGGTGCGACCAGCCTAGACAAAGGAGTCTGACATGGCACTTTCTTTTCCCCGCGGCGCTGCCGCCCGGCGCCCGGCCGGTACACCGCGCAAACGGCTCGACAAGTCCCACTACCTCTACATCGCTGTCATCATCGCGGTCGGGCTGGGCATCCTGGTCGGTCTCATGTTCGGCGGTGAAGGCGGCTTCGCGGTCGCGCTCAAACCGCTCGGTGACGTCTTTGTGCTGCTGATCAAGATGATGATCGCCCCGATCATCTTCTGCACCATCGTGCTGGGCATCGGCTCCATCGCCAAGGCCGCCACCGTGGGCAAGATCGGCGGGCTGGCTCTGGGGTACTTCCTGATCATGTCCACCTTCGCCCTGGGCATCGGCCTGCTGGTCGGCAACCTGATCCACCCCGGTGAAGGCCTCAACCTGCAGGACGCGACGTACGCGGCACCCGAAGCCGCCGACACACATGACTTCCTGCTCGGCATCGTGCCCACCACGCTGATCTCCTCGCTCACCTCCGGTAACATCCTGCAGACCCTGATGGTGGCCCTGGTCGTGGGCTTCGCGCTGCAGAAGATGGGCGCCGCCGGCAAGCCGATCCTCACGGGCATCGCCCACCTGCAGGCGCTGATCTTCCGCATCCTGGTCATGGTGATGTGGCTCGCCCCGATCGGCGCGTTCGGTGCCATCGCCGCGGTCGTCGGAGCCACCGGCATCCAGGCCGTGATCAGCTTGTTCACCCTGATGGCCGCGTTCTACCTCACCTGCATCATCTTCATCGTCGTGATCCTCGGAGGCCTGCTCAAACTGGTCACCGGCATCAATATCTTCAAGCTGATGCGCTACCTCGGGCGGGAATACCTGCTGATCTTCTCGACCTCGTCATCGGAGGCCGCGCTGCCCCGCCTCATCGCCAAAATGGAGCACCTCGGGGTGTCCAAGCCCGTGGTGGGCGTCACGGTGCCCACCGGCTACTCGTTCAACCTCGACGGCACCGCCATCTACCTCACCATGGCATCGCTGTTCATCGCCACGGCGCTCGGCCAGCCGCTGATGCTGGGGGAGCAGATCGGCCTGCTGGTCTTCATGATCATCGCTTCCAAGGGGGCGGCCGGGGTCACCGGCGCGGGGCTCGCGACCCTCGCCGGCGGACTGCAGGCGCACGCGCCGCAGCTCGTGGGCGGAGTCGCCTTCATCGTGGGCATCGACCGCTTCATGTCCGAGGCCCGTGCACTGACGAACTTCACCGGCAACGCCGTCGCCACCGTGCTGATCGGCACCTGGACCAAGGAGATCGACCGGGCCCAGGTGGACCTGGTCCTCGACCGGCACGCGCCCTTCGACGAGGCCACGATGATGTCGACGCACCTGCCCGCCGAGCACACGGATGCCGTCGCCGCGCCGCAGCCGGAGCCTGCCCTTCGGTAGTGCTGGCGGCGGTTTATCGCTCTTGACCAGCGATTAAGGTCCCCGGACGACGGTGCTGCATGACCGTCCCGGGGGCCCGCGTGCGCCCGCGTGCTAGGCTCGTTAACGGTCTTACGACCCTTCACCAGGACGCGAACGCGTAGCCCCCAGCTTGACTGGGACGGCCGCGTGCGTACGGTGAGGCTCAGACGGACGCGATCCCATGGTCGCTCCAGCCCACGCCGCAGCTCGGTACCGAGGCCGGTCTCGGCCTACCCGTCCGACACAGCGAGCCCCGTGTAGTCGACCGCTCAGGCGGTCCAATCGGCGTGCTCCGGAGAATCCGTGACCGAAATCACCGCCGTTAAGGCAGAAGAAACCGCCAGTGAGGCGGAGCAGACAACAACAGCAGAATCCCCGGCCCCGGCAATCGCCGTCAAGGCCGACAAACTCTATAAGGCCTTCGGCCGCAAACCCCACGACATCGTCAAGAAGCTCCAGGGCGGCGCGAGCCGCGACGACCTCGCGCACCTCGGTACCGCCGCGGTCATCGACGCCTCCTTTGAGGTGAAGCGCGGTGAGATCTTCGTGGTCATGGGCCTGTCCGGCTCGGGGAAGTCCACTCTCATCCGCATGCTCAACGGACTGCTCGAAGCCACGTCGGGAACCGTCACCGTCGGGGGAACCACCATCACCGGCGTTCCCGCGAAGAAGCTTCGTGAGGTACGTCGCCAGAGCGTCTCCATGGTCTTCCAGCACTTCGCCCTGCTGCCGCACCGCACTGTGATCGACAACGTCGCCTACGGCCTCGAAGTGCAGGGCATGCCCCGCGAGGAACGACTCGCCAAGGCGCGCACCATCATCGGCCTGGTCGGTCTGGACGGCTGGGCAGACAACCTGCCTTCCGAGCTCTCCGGTGGTATGCAGCAGCGCGTCGGCCTCGGCCGGGCGCTGGCCGCAGACACCGACGTGCTCCTGATGGACGAGGCGTTCAGCGCCCTCGACCCGCTGATCCGCCGCGAGATGCAGGAACAGCTCATCGAGCTGCAGGCCGAACTCGGCAAGACCATCATCTTCATCACGCACGACCTCAACGAGGCCATGTTCCTCGGCGACCGCATCGCGGTCATGCGCGACGGCCGCATCGTGCAGATCGGCACGCCGGAGGAGATCCTCACCGACCCGGCCAACGACTACGTCGCCCAGTTCGTTCAGGATGTCGACCGGGCCCGGGTGCTCACCGCCGGCAGCGTCATGGAGCCGGCTCGCTCCGTCGTCGCCGCGTCCGCAGGCCCGCGTGCGGCCCTCCGCACCATGCGCGACCTGCAGACCTCGGCCACCTTCGTTCTGGAGCGCGGCCGCAGCTTCGTCGGGGTCGTCCGCGACCGCGATGTGCTCAAGCAGGTGAAATCGGGTCACACCGACCTCCGTGCGATCATCCAGAAGGCCACGGCCGTGTCCGCCGACACCGCGCTGGTCGACCTGGTGGAGCTGGCGGTGGAAAGCGACCTGCCCATCGCCGTCGTCGACGAGCGCAATCGTCTGCTCGGTGTCATCCCCCGGGTGACGTTGCTTGCCGCGCTCGGCAACGTCAGCACCACGACGGGGGAGTTGCCGGTGATGGAACCGCCGTCGACGATCTCGATGAGCATCATCACCGAGACCCTGCGCGAAACCGCGTCGGAAGGAGTACAGCCGTGATCCGCACAGCCCTGATCGGGACCGACGTCAGCGAATTCCGTCTCCCGCTCGGAGACTGGGCCGAGGGCTTCGTCGACTTCGTCACCGAGTGGTTCGGGTTCGTCTTCGACTTCATCCGCGCCATCTTCGGCGGCGCCTACGACGTCGTCGATCTGATCCTGAGTACCCCGCCGTTCTGGGTCATCATCATCGTCTTCGGCGTGCTGGCCCTCATGGTTCGCGGCTGGAAATTCGCTGTGGGCACCATCATCGGCCTCGGCATCATCGTGGGCGTCAACCAGTGGGAGAACGCGATGGACTCGCTGGCACTGGTGCTTGTCGCCAGCATCCTGGCGATCCTGTTCAGCGTCCCGCTGGGCATCCTCTCGGCACGATCCCAGCTGGCCAGCACCATCATCAAGCCGATCCTCGACTTCATGCAGACCATGCCGGCCTTCGTCTACCTGATTCCGGCCCTGCTCCTGTTCCGCATCGGCGTCGTGCCCGGAATCGTGGCCACGATCATCTTCGCGATGGCTCCCGGCGTGCGGCTCACCGACCTCGGTATCCGCAGTGTCGACAAGGAAGTGGTTGAGGCCGGTCAGGCCTTCGGTGCGTCGCCGGGTCGCATCCTGCGCCAGATCCAGCTGCCGCTGGCGATGCCCACCATCATGGCCGGAATCAACCAGGTCATCATGCTCTCCCTCTCGATGGTCGTCATCGCGGGCATGGTCGGCGCCGGTGGCCTCGGTGGCGATGTCGTCGCCAGCCTGAACCGCATCGATGTGGCGCTCGGCTTCGAAGCCGGTGTGGCCGTCGTGATCCTGGCCATGTTCCTGGACCGCTTCACGGCGGCGCTCGGATCCGGCAAAACCCCGCTCGGCCGGCTGCTGGCCGCGCGCAAGCACGGCGGCACCCCCGCGGCGCCCACACCGGACGTGGACATGACGACTGCGATCGAGTCCGCCAAGCGGCCCGGCGTGCTCACGCCCTCCTAGCCCGAGCGCCCTCTGCCCCACCAACCTGTACGTCCCTGCACCACCCTGCCGCCCCACATTGGTGGCACGAAAGGAACACATGAAGAACCGTTCACTCAGCGTCATCGCCCTCGGAGCCGTCGGGCTCCTCGCCTTCAGCGGTTGCGCAGCAGCCGAAGCCGAAACCGTCGGCGGCGGCAACTCCGACAACAAAGACCTCACCATCGCCGTTTTCAACGGCTGGGACGAAGGCATCGCCGCCTCCGAGCTGTGGAAGGCCATTCTCGATGAGAAGGGCTATAACGTCACCCTCGAATACGCGGATGTCGCACCGGTGTACGTCGGACTCGCCGAGGGCGACTACGACCTGAACCTGGATGTCTGGCTGCCGAACACGCACGCCGAATACGTCAAGGAATACGGTGAGGACATCACCGACCTCGGAGCGTGGAACGACGAAGCGAAGCTCACGGTTGCCGTGAACGCAGACGCGCCGATCGACAGCCTCACCGAACTGGCCGACAACGCCGACCTGTTCAACAACACCATCGTGGGCATCGAGCCCGGCGCCGGACTGACCGCCGCTGTCGAGGACAACTCCATCCCGGCCTACGGTCTGGACGGCATGGACTTCAAGACCTCGTCGACGGCAGCCATGCTCGCCGAGCTCACCGCGGCCACCAAGGCCGGCGAGAACATCGCCGTCACGCTCTGGGAACCGCACTGGGCCTACGGCTCGTTCGACCTGAAGAACCTCGAAGACCCCGAGGGCACCCTCGGCGACGCCGAGTCCCTGCACGCCTACGGCAAGAAGGACTTCGCCACCGACTTCCCGCAGGTCACCGAGTGGATGTCCGGGTTCACCATGGACCTCGATCACCTGTACTCGCTGGAGACCGCCATGCTCGTCGACTACGAGGGCACGGACTACGGCCCCATCGTCGCGAAGTGGATCGAAGAGAACCAGGAGTACGTGGACTCGCTCACCGCGTAGTCGACTGCCCCATCAGAGAACGGCCCGTGCTGTGGCACGGGCCGTTTTTTTGATTTCTCTGGCGCCTCGTCAGGTGCTTGCTCGCAGCTCGGCGCCGATGAAGGCTGCCCAGGCACCGGCTTTGCCTGTCTCGCCCGGAGCCAGCGGACCCTCGGTGCCCTCGACGACAAAACCGTGCGGTTTGGCCACGATGCTGGCGCCGGCGGTCTGCAGGGCGTGGGAGATCTTGCCCGCGGCATCCCCGTGCAGAAACAGCTTGATGCGGGTGTCGAACGCGGCGGCGCGCACACCGGCCAGGGAGCCCGGCGTGAGCGTTTGCAGGAAGGCGCGCATCCGTTCGGTCGGCTTCCAGCCGTTGATCGGACAGCCCGCCACAAGCACATCGATACCGTCGAGGCTGGTCTCGGTGAGGTCGGCCACGTTGAGGGTGCGGGTTCCTCGACCGAGCTCCGTGGCGATCACCTCAGCGATGGTACGGGTGTTGCCGTAGGTCGTGTCATAGACGACGAGCGCGTGCATGGGTCCTCCAGGGTCGGGGCGACGTTGGCCGACACGAGCCATAGTGGACCCGGTCCTCCGGCTGGGCAACCGCGCGGGCACCGCCGGTTCAGGCCCCGCCCCTGACGACCTGCCGGTCACTCAGACTGCACGGCGAGCGGCGCGATGAAGGTCGAGAGCGCGTCCGTGATGGCCTGTTGCGATTCGGCGGGGGTGATTGTTGCCACTCCATCCCCGGGCTGGTCGCCGTAGGCGCCGAAGGAGGCATGGTTGGCCCCGTCGATCTGCACGAAGGTGGTACCGGCGGGCAGCAGGTCGGCGGTGTCCTCGATCTTCGCCGGGGTGCTCAGGCCGTCCTCGCTGCCGCTGATGCTCAGCACCGGCAGATCGTCGTCGACCGCTGCGGCGCAGTAGCTGCCGAACACCACCAGGCCGGCCACCTCGGTGTCCTGCGTGTACATGCAGGCGCGCACCCCGCCGAGCGAGTGCCCTCCCACGAACCAGGTGCTCACGTCGGGGGCGGCAGCGGTGAAGGCATCCAGGGGGCGCTGGTCGAAGAAGGCCAGGTTCAGCACCGGCTTGGTGATGACTACGGTCATCCCGGTTTCCTCCACGGTGCCCGACAGGGTGGCGAGGTAGGCGTACGGGTCCACTTTGGCGCCGGGGATGAAGACCAGACCGGCGTCGGAGGGGTTCTCCGCCGGGGCGATCACCACGGAGGCAGCCGTGTCGGTCACGGTGACGGCGGGATTGTCGAACACGGCCTGGGCCGCGGCGCGGTCGGCCGGCATGACCAGCTGGGTCCAGATGAGGAAGGCGACGACGCCGAGCGCCAGGGCCGTGAGCGCGGTCCAGCCGGCGAATTGAATGCGGGCGCGGGTGCGGGATCGTGCAGTGTGTCCGGTCGTCACTATTCTCAGTCGTCCAATCCGCGTGCGGCGAGGGCCTCTCCGATTGCATCGGCAGCGTACAACGAGCGTACGACGACCGGAACGGCCAGGGCGACGACGGATCCCTGCGCGCCGCGGGCCCGCCGGGCGTCGAGTACCTCCCGCACGATCTCCGCCACCAGCGGGATGCACCGGATGGTGAGGGCCACGAGCAGTCCCACCCGGTCGGCGTCCACCCAGCGGTGGAACGGCCGCAACAGGATCTGGAACGCCTCGAGCACGGCGGTGACCGTCGTGGTGAGGGTGAAGAGGGCGGCGAGGGCCACCGCCACCAGCAGCCGGCCGGCCATCAGCCCGGCCGTGGTCCAGCCCTCCACCGAGCCGCCGGCGACCAGCACCTGCACGGGCACGGCGAAGAGGAGGATCCAGAGGATCGGACCGATCTGCGGCCACGCCGCCGTGGGCGGAATACCGGCCAGTGCGTAGAGAAGCACCACGGCCGCGAGTTCGCCCGCGAGCACCAGCGGATCGGCCACCAGGCCGACCAGCACCATGGCAACGGCAAGCAGTCCCAGCTTGAGCAGCGCTGGCGCGCGGTGCAGCAGCGATGTCCCCGGCCGGTACAGCCCGATCATGACAGCAGGCTCAGATACGCCGCGAGGGCGGTGGTGGGCACGTCGTCGGCGACTACCCGGCCCTCGTCGACCACGATCACCCTGTCGAAGCCGTCCAGTACCTCCAGGTCGTGGGTCACCACGATCACCTGCTGGGTCAGTGACACCAGCAGGCCGGTGATCAGGCGGGTGTTACGGGCATCCAGCAGCGTGGTCGGTTCGTCGGCCACGACGATGCTGGGCCCGGCCACCAGGACCGCGGCCAGGGCCAGGAGCTGCTTCTGGCCGCCGGAGAGCCGGTGGGCCGGGCGTTCGGCCAGGTCGGTCAGACCGAACCGGTCCAGCGCCTCCGAGGTGCGCGCGGCGATCTCGGTCGCGTCCAGGCCGCGCCGCCGCAGGGTGAACGCCACGTCTTCCTGCACGGTGGGCATCACGATCTGGTTGTCGGGATTGGTGAAGATGAAGCCCACCTCGCGCCGCACCAGCTTGGCCTGGCGGCGCACGTCCAGGCCGTTCACCGTGACGGTGCCGCCGGTCGGGGTGACCAGGCCGTTGATCATCCGCGCCAGCGTCGACTTGCCGCTGCCGTTGGCGCCGACGATGCCGATGCGTCGTTCGGTGAGGTGCAGGTCGATGCCCCGGAGCACCGGCTGGCCGTCGAAGTCGTGCGTGACGCCCTCGAAACGGATGCCGGCGGCGCTCACGCTCACGCCCGGGCGTCGACGGCGGGCAGGGAGACCGGTGCGGTACGGCGCGGGGTGATCAGGCCGGGGTAGGCGCGGTGCACCTGCTTGGCGACAAGCACCGTCACGACCACCTTGACCAGGTCGCCCGGCAGGAACTTGGCACTGTCGACGGCGGCGGCCCAGAGCGGCAGGCCGAGGTTGATGGCGGTGACGGGCACGCCGATCAGGTAGACCGCCACGATCCCGCCGAGCACGGTGGCGCCAAGGGCCGGCCAGAACGGGTACCGCGGCAGCAGCCAGGCTGTGAGCGCGCCGATCACGACGACGCCGAGCAGCCAACCGTACGGGTATCCGGCTGAGGGGGAGGTGGTGAACCAGACCAGGCCCCCGCGTCCGCCGGAGAGCAGCGGCAGGCCGGCGGCCGCCAGCACCAGCAACAGCAACACGGCCAGGAAGCCCTTTCGCGCACCGAGGATCGCCCCGGCCAGCATCACCCCGAGGGTCTGGAAGGTGATCGGGACGGTGCTGGCGCCCAGCGAGAGCGCGCCGGGAAAACCGAGCGCGGCGATGAGGGCGGCGAAAATGGCGATCTGCGCGAGGTCGCGCACGCTGAGGCGGGCAAATGCTGAACGGGCTGTCATGGTTTTCAATCTAGGATCCCGCACCGGGCCGCCGCAGTGGAATACCTACAAAGAATCCCGTCGAACCCTGGTGGATGGCCCGGCGAATGCGCCCGCGACGCCTATCGGTCGCAGGAGGGCGGTTTTATGATCGTCGCAGCCGGCCACCGGCGAGGCAGTGCCAACAGAAGGGCAGTCATCATGGGTTTCTTCGGTTTTCTCCTACTCGGCCTGCTGGCCGGCGCCTTGGCCAAGCTGATCCTGCCCGGCACGCAGGGCGGCGGCTGGTTCGTGACCCTGCTGCTCGGTGTGGTCGGCGCCCTGCTCGGCGGCTGGCTGGCCGGGCTGATCTTCGGGGTCAACATGGGGTCGTTCTTCGACCTGCGCACCTGGGTGATCGCGATCCTCGGCTCGATCATCGTGCTGCTCACCTACGGCGCGGCCACCCGCAATCGCGGCAGTTCCACCTGAGCGGCTCTGTCGATCCACGGCCGCAACGATGGCGTCGGCGGTGCGCACCAGAGCCAGGTGAGTGAGGGCCTGGGGCGTGTTCCCGGCGTGATGCCCTGTCGTCACGTCGTACTCCTCGGAGAGCAGCCCGACGTCGTTGGCCAGGCCGACCAGCCTGGTCATCAGGGTCTGGGCGTCGTCGACGCGGTCCGACGCCGCGTACTGCTCGGCCAGCCAGAACGAACACGCCAGAAAAGGGTGCTCGCCGCCGTCGAGTCCGTCCAACGCCCGGTGGGTGGAGTAGCGCAGCACAAGACCGCCCCGCATGAGATCGTCCTCTATGGCGCGCACCGTGCCGAGCATGCGCGCATCCGTCGCCTCGCAGAAGCCCACCTGGGGGAGGAGAAGCAGCGACGCATCGACCTCCTCGCTGCCGAAGTGCTGCGTGTAGCAGCCGCGGGCGGTGTTGAATCCGCGTTCTTCGATGTCGCGGCGCACCTCGTCGCGGATGCTCCGCCACCGGTCCACCGGTCCGGGCAGGCCGTACTCCGTCACGCCCCGCACCGCCCTGTCGAACGCGGCCCAGACCATCACCCGGGAATGGGTGAACTCCCGCGCCGGACCGCGCACCTCCCAGATGCCCTGATCGGGCCGCCGCCAGTTCGCTTCCAGGTATCTCATCAGGGAGAGCTGCAGCGGCCAGGAGAATTCGGTCTCCTCGACCCCGGCGCCGCGGGCCGCGTGCAGGGCCATCATCACCTCACCGACGGCGTCGGACTGGAACTGGCCGACGGCTCCGTTGCCCACCCGCACCGGCGCAGACGCTTGATGGCCGGGCAGGCTGGTCAGCTCACGCTCGGGCAGGTCGCGTTCACCGGCCAGGCCGTACATGATCTGGAGGTCGTTCGGGTCGCCGGCAATCGCCCGCAGCAGCCAGCCCCGCCAGGCTTGGGCCTCGGCCTCGTAGCCGTGGGAGAGCAGCACCTCGAGGGTGAGTGAGGCATCACGCAGCCACACGTACCTGTAGTCCCAGTTGCGGCTGCCGCCGGAGAGCTCGGGGAGTGAGGTCGTCGCGGCCGCGACGATGCCGCCGGTCGCCTCGTGGGTGAGCGCGCGGAGTACCAGCAGCGACCGCACGACGGCGGTCCTGAACGGGCCCTCGTGGATGCAGCTGTCCGCCCAGGCGGCCCACCAGGCCAGGGTGTCGCCGTACACCTGCGGAACGTCCAGGGTCGGCGGCATCACCAGGTGCGAGGGGTACCAGGTGAGCTGCACGGTGAGGCTCTCGGTGGCCGTGACGGTGAACCGGGCCTCGTGGCGGTGGTCGGCGGCATGCAGGGCAGGGCCGCGCACGACCACGGCGTCAGGGCCGGCCACGGCGATCAGCCCGGGCGTGTGCTCGTGGCGCAGCTGTCGCACCCACGGCACCGTGGTGGCGTAACCGAACCGCAGGCGCAGATCCTGCAGCATTTCCACGCTTCCACTGAGCCCGCGCACGGTGCGCACGACGTCGGCGCGGTCATCGCCGTGCGGCATGAAGTCGAGCACCTCCACCGAGCCGGTCCCGGTGGTCCAGATCGTGGAGAGGACAAAACTGTCGCCCACGTAGGACCGGGTGCAGGTGGCCGACGGGTCGGCGGGAGCGAGCAGCCAACGGCCGTGGTCCTCGGTGCCCAGCAGAGCGCCGAACATCGATGCTGAGTCGTAGCGGGGCAGGCACAGCCAGTCGATGCTGCCGTCGCGGCCCACCAGGGCAGCAGAATGGCAGTCGCTGATCAGCGCATAATCCTCGATGTGCAGAGCCATTCAGACATCTTCACACGGTGACCCGCCGAGTGGGCTAAGCGACGAGACGACTCACAGTTGCGGCTCCGGCGCGGGCGCCGTTCTTCGCTTCGGAACCGCGCTGGTCGGCGCTGCTCTGCACGGTGCTGTGGGGTTCGGCCCAGACCGAGATCGGAGCGGGGTTCCAGGGCAACGCGGTCGGCTCGGCGCCGGAGGACACGAGGATCGCGCCGGTGGTCAGGCGAGGGTCGATGGCCGTGATGCCGTCAACGGGGGTGTCGGTGCGCGGCTCGGCGACATTCGCGGGTGCGGCCGGGGCGTCCGTGCGCAAACGGATGGTTTCGGTGGCGAGGATCTCGGTCAGCGTCTCGGCGATCTGGTGGGCCTTGAGCCCGTGGAAGATCACATCCGTGTCGCCGGCCTGGCGGGGGACCAGGGTCCAGGCGCCGTCAGCGCCGACGAGGTCGGCCAGCGCTGCGTGCAGATGGTCGTAGACCTGAGCGCGACTGAGTTCTGCCGGGGCCGGAGCAACCGGAACCTGAACGACGGGTGCGGTGCGACGTCGACGACCGAACATCGTGAGCCCCTTCCTTCTAACAACGCGAGAAGTCCAGTTTCCTCGTCTGTGCCCCTAAAACACGGGGGACACGCCGCATAACGAGTACTGGCGGGAGCGGGCGCGCTATTTCTTCTTCGTGCCGGTCGTCAGCGCCTTCTCGTCGGCGTCCTTCACCACGTTGCCGACGGCGACGGCAACGCTCAGACCCCACCCGATCCAGGTGAGCAGGAGCCGCCAGTCGCGCGGTCCGTGCCTGGTCGCCTGCACGATGTTCCACCCGCCGGCCACGACGCCGATCATGGCGCTGTTGAACAAGAACTTTCGCATATGTTCCTCCTGGTTCTACGCTACCGGGGTGGTCGTCGATCACGCGAACCGGTGGCCGAACGCCCACCGCATCGAACCGGTTGTGCCGCTGGGCGAAGGAGCAGAATGCGAACGGCGATCATCGGCGCAGTGTTGCTCGGTGTGGGGATCATAGCCTCGATTTCCGGGGTGCTGCCCTGGCCGGCCACGCTGGAGCTGGTCGACCGGGTGCTGCCGATCCTGGTGTTCGTCGCCGCGATCACCGTGGTGGCCGAACTGGCCGCCGCCGCCGGCCTCTTCACCTTCGTGGCGGAACGGCTGACGCTGTGGGCCCGCGGCCGTACCTGGCTGCTGTGGCTGCTGGTCGTGCTCCTGGCCGTCCTGAGCACGATCTTCCTGTCGCTGGACACCACGGCGGTGCTGCTGACCCCCGTCGTCGTCGTGATGGCCAGGCACGTGGGCCTCGGCCCGCTGCCGTTCGCGCTGACCACGGTGTGGCTGGCCAACACCGCGTCACTCATGTTGCCGGTGTCCAACCTCACGAATCTGCTCGCGCAGAGCCGGCTGAGCGCGATGCTCGGGCACCCGGTGAGTCCCCTCCAGTTCGCCGCGCTCACCGCGGCGCCGGCGCTCGCGGCGATTCTGGTTCCGGTCGCGGCGATCGCCCTGATCAGCCGGCGGTCGCTGCGGCAGCGTTATCGGAGGGCGCCGCCGACCCGGGTGGCCAACCCGGTTCTGTTCGGCACCAGCGCGGTGACGGTGCTGGCGCTCATCCCGGCGCTGGTGTCGGGCATCCCGGTCTGGATTCCGGCGGTGCAGGCGGCCCTGATCCTGACGGTGATTTTCTTCGTGCTCGACCGCACGGCGCTCTCGTTCTCTCTGGTGCCGTGGCCCCTGCTGCTGCTGGCGTCCGGGTTGTTCCTGGTGATGGCGGCGCTGCACGAGCTGGGTCTGGGCGATCTTCTCGACGCCGCCGCCGGCTCGGGTGAGGATCTGCTGAGCCTGCTGCGCCTGGCCGGGGCGGGGATGACCGGCGCCAACGCGATCGACAACCTGCCCGCCTATCTCGCGTTGGAGCCGGTGGCCACCACCCCGGTGCGGATGGTGGCGCTGCTGATCGGCGTGAACGCCGGTCCGCTGATCACCCCGTGGGCGTCACTGGCGACGCTGCTCTGGCACGAGCGGCTGAGCAGCCTGGGCGTGGACATCTCCTGGCGCCGCTACCTGCTGCTTGGCCTGCTGGTGGCGCCCCTCACGGTGCTCGCAGCCACCCTCACCCTCGCCCTCACCACCTAGCCACGCCCCCTCGCGAACTGTGAGTTAAGCACCGAAAACCTGGAGTTTTCGGGGCTTAGCTCACAGTTCGCGGGTGTGGATGCGGGCGAAGGCGAGGGTGTCGGCGAGCATGGCCAGGCGCTCGGGCTCGGTCTTGGCGGCGCGGGTGTTGACCTCGGCCACGACGGCGCCGTCCCAGCGCGCCGCGGCCAGGAGCGCCAGCACCTCCGCCACAGGTTCGGAGCCCTGCCCGGGCAGCAGGTGCTCGTCGAAGACCCGGCCCTCGTCGAGCGAGCCCGACCCGTCGCAGAGATGCACGTGCCGCAGCCTCTCGCCCAGGGCCGTCGCCATGGCCAGGCTGTCATGGCCGCTCAGGGCGCAGTGCGAGAAATCGAGGGTCACCGAGCTGCAATCCATCAGGGTGGTGTCCCAGCCGGGGGAGTACGCCTTCACCCCGCGGCCGCCGATCTTCCACGGGAACATGTTCTCCACGGCGATCTGGAGCCCGGTGCTCGCGGCCAGCTCCCGCACGATGTCGAGGAAATCCTCCGCATAGCCGGCCTGCCAGCGAAACGGCGGATGCACCACGACGGTCCCCGCGCCGACCCGAGCGGCCAGCTCGGCGGACTTCTCCAGCTTCACCCGGGGGTCCCGGCCCCAGACGAAGTGGGTGAGCAGCAGCACCGGGGCGTGGATGGACAGGATGGGCAGGTCGTACCGCTCGGACAGGGCCACCAGCGCCGCCGCATCCTGGGTCGCCTCGTCGCGGGTGACCATGATCTCGACGCCGTCGTACCCGGCCTGCCCTGCCAATCTGAAGGAGTCCTCCAGCGGCAGCGGGTAGGCGCAGGTGGAGCTCATGCCGATGCGAATCACGGCGTCAGCATAGTCTTCGCTGGTAACCTCGAGGTACAGCCAGGTGCCCGCGGATACGGGTACCGGAATGGACGAATCATCGAAACCGCAGCCGACACTACCGCCGCCGACACCACTCAGATCGAAACCAGCGCAGCACGCACCGACGCGAGCGACAGCACCGCTCCCGAGCCCGGTCCCGATTCCGTCGCGCCCGGTCATTTCGACCTTGTCGTGGTCTCCAACCGGCTTCCCGTCGACTACGAGCTCGCCGAGGACGGCACCGAAAGCTGGCGCACCTCGCCCGGTGGCCTGGTCACCGCGCTCGAACCGATGATGCGCGCCTCCGACGGCGCCTGGGTGGGCTGGCCCGGCGTGGCCGACCGCGATTTCGACCCGTTCGAAAACGACGGCATCTCCATCGTTCCCGTGCGCCTGAGCACCGAAGACCTCGAGCTCTACTACGAGGGCTTCTCCAACGACACCCTCTGGCCGCTCTACCACGATGTGATCGCCTCGCCGAGCTACCACCGCGAATGGTGGGAGGCGTACGTGCAGGTCAACCGCCGCTTCGCCAAGGCGGCAGCGGCATCCGCGGCACCGGGCGCCACGGTCTGGGTGCACGACTACCAGCTGCAACTGGTGCCCCGGATGCTCCGCGACGCCCGGCCCGACCTGGTGATCGGCTTCTTCAACCACATCCCGTTCCCGCCGTACGGCATCTTCGCGCAGCTGCCCTGGCGCAAGCAGATCCTCGACGGTCTGCTCGGCGCCGACCTGATCGGGTTCCAGCGGCTCGCCGACGCCGGTAACTTCTCCCGCGCCGTGCGTCGCCTGTTCGGCTACGCCACTCGCGGCGTCGCCGTGGATGTGCCCAGCCAGAACGGCCAGCACCGCCGCGTCATCGCCAAGCACTTCCCGATCTCGATCGACGCCGAAGCCTACGAGGAAATGGCCAGGCGGCCGGAGATCCAGGAACGTGCCCGGCAGATCCGCGAGGACCTCGGCAACCCCAAGACGATCATGCTCGGTGTGGACCGGTTGGACTACACCAAGGGCATCGGTCACCGCATCAAGGCCTTCGGCGAGCTCCTCGAAGACGGCGCGCTCAGCGTCGAGGACGTCACCCTGGTGCAGGTCGCCAGCCCGTCCCGGGAACGCGTCGCCACCTACATGCAGCTGCGCGACGAGATCGAACTCGCCGTCGGCCGGGTCAACGGCGACTACTCCACCATCAGCCACACGGCCATCAGCTACCACCACCACGGGTACCCGCGCGAGGAGATGGTGGCGCTGTACCTCGCCGCCGACGTGATGCTCGTCACGGCGCTCCGCGACGGCATGAACCTCGTCGCCAAGGAGTACGTGGCCGTGCGCTACGACGGCGACGGTGTTCTGGTGCTCAGCGAATTCGCCGGCGCCGCCGACGAACTCAAGCAGGCCGTGCTGATCAACCCGCACGACATCGACGGCATGAAGGCGTCGATCATGAAGGCCATCACCATGCCCAAGCGCGAACGCACCCGGCGGATGCGGGCGCTGCGACGCAAGGTCTTCGACAACGACGTGGCCACCTGGTCCGCCTCGTTCCTGCAGACCCTCACCGGCGGGGCCGCCGTGCCCAGCGGGGTGCCGGAGAACCTGGTCAGCGCCCTCCGCGACCTGGCCCAGGCCGAGACCATCCTGGTGGCGCTGGACTTCGACGGCACCCTCGCGCCGCACGTCGACGAGCCTGAGGACGCCCGTGCCGTGGACGGCACCCACGATGTGGTGCAGCGGCTGCTCGACCAGCGCGGTGTACGTGTCGCGTTCGTCTCCGGCCGCGCCCTGGTGAGCCTCAAGCACGTGGCCGAACCCCAGAGCGAAGTGCTACTCACCGGGTCGCACGGCATCGAGGTGCAGTTGGACGCCAACGGCATCGAGCTGGGCCTGGTGCCCGAGGAAGTCGAGAAGCTGGACACCCTCACCCGGGTGCTCGAGCGCATTTCCGGGCCGGTGTTCGGCACCTGGATCGAGCAGAAGCCGGCCGGCCTGGCCCTGCACACCCGCCTGGCCACCGCCCAGGACGGCCTGGCCGTGCAGCGTGAGGCCCGCGACCAGCTGGCCGAGCTGCTGCCGGCACTCACCGTGCGCGAGGGCAAGAACGTGCTCGAATTCTCGGTGCGCTCCAGCACCAAGGGTGACGCCCTCGAACGCCTACGCGTGCACACCGGCGCCGACAGGGTGCTCTACGCCGGCGACGACGTCACCGACGAAGACGCCTTCACCGTTCTGGGCGACGGCGACCTCGGCCTCAAGATCGGCCCGGGCGCCACCCAGGCGGGCTACCGGGTGCGCGGCCCGAAGGAAGTCACCCAGGTGCTGGCGCTCCTGGCCGACTTCCGGGCGGCAGCTCAGCAGGAGTGACCGCGCCGTCGCGGGTGTGCCAACAGGTCCATGACCTGCATGCCGCCCGCGACGTTCTAGACTCGGAACATGTCTGAGATCGATATTAAGCCACGGAGCCGCGACGTCACGGATGGCATCGAAGCCACCACCTCCCGCGGCATGCTGCGCGCGGTCGGGATGGGCGACGCCGATTGGGACAAGCCCCAGATCGGCATCGCCAGCTCCTGGAACGAGATCACCCCGTGCAACCTGTCGCTTGACCGCCTCGCCCAGGCGTCCAAGGAGGGTGTGCACTCCGGCGGCGGGTACCCGCTGCAGTTCGGCACCATCTCGGTCTCCGACGGCATCTCGATGGGCCACGAGGGCATGCACTTCTCCCTGGTCTCCCGTGAGGTCATCGCCGACTCCGTCGAGGTCGTCATGCAGGCCGAGCGCCTCGACGGTTCGGTGCTGCTGGCCGGCTGCGACAAGTCGCTGCCCGGGATGCTCATGGCCGCGGCCCGCCTGGACCTCGCCAGCGTCTTCCTCTACGCCGGGTCCATCGCCCCCGGTTGGGTGAAGCTCTCCGACGGCACCGAGAAAGACATCACCATCATCGATTCGTTCGAAGCCGTCGGCGCCGTCAAGGCCGGCCGCATGAGCGAGGCCGACGCCAAGCGCATCGAGTGTGCCTTCGCCCCCGGCGAGGGAGCCTGCGGCGGCATGTACACCGCCAACACCATGGCCAGCGTCGCCGAAGCCCTGGGCATGAGCCTGCCCGGCTCCGCATCACCCGCCTCCGCCGACCGCCGCCGCGACTACTACGCGCACCGCTCCGGCGAGGCCGTGGTCAACCTGCTGCGCCTCGGCATCACCGCCCGCGACATCCTCACCAAGAAGGCGTTCGAGAACGCCATCGCCGTCGCCATGGCCTTCGGCGGCTCCACCAACGTGGTGCTGCACCTGCTCGCCATCGCCCAGGAGGCCGAGGTCGAACTGACCCTCGACGACTTCAACCGCATCGGCGACAAGGTTCCGCACATCGGCGACCTCAAGCCGTTCGGCAAATACGTCATGAACGACGTGGACCGTCACGGCGGCGTGCCCGCCGTGATGCGCGCCCTGCTCGAAGCCGGCCTGATCCACGGTGACGCGCTCACCGTGACCGGCAAGACCGTGGCGGAGAACCTCGCCGAGATCGACCCGCCCGAGCTGGACGGCACGGTGCTGCGCACCCTGGACAACCCGATCCACGCCTCCGGCGGCATCGCCATCCTCAAGGGCTCCATCGCCCCGGAGGGCGCCGTCGTCAAGACCGCCGGCTTCGACAGCGATATCTTCGAGGGCCCCGCCCGGGTCTTCGAACGTGAGCGCGCCGCCATGGACGCCCTCACCAACGGGGAGATCCTCAAGGGCGACGTCGTCGTCATCCGCTACGAGGGCCCCAAGGGCGGCCCCGGCATGCGCGAGATGCTCTCGATCACCGCGGCCATCAAGGGCGCCGGGCTCGGAGCCGATGTACTACTATTGACTGATGGTCGATTCTCAGGCGGCACAACCGGACTGTGTATCGGCCATATAGCACCCGAAGCGGTGGACGCAGGTCCCATCGCCTTCGTGCGCGATGGTGATCTGATACGGGTCGATATCGCAGCTCGCTCGCTTGACCTACTGGTCGACCCTGATGAGCTGGCCGCCCGCCGAGAAGGCTGGGCTCCGCTTCCTCCCCGTTACACCCGCGGCGTTCTCGCCAAGTACTCCAAGCTCGTGCAGTCCGCAGCCCTTGGTGCTACCACGGGCTAATCGACACCATCCGTCACCGACTTAGGGATTTGCCTCTCATGACCACGGAACCTTTGCCCGTGCCATCCGCTCCGACCCCTGGTGCGCCGACCGCTCCGGCCGACGCTGCTCCCGAGATCCTCACAGGCTCCGGGGCGATTCTGCGTACCCTCAAGATGCTCGGTGTCACCGACGTCTTCGGGCTGCCCGGCGGCGCCGTCATCCCGCTCTACGACGAGCTGATGAACCAGGACGACATCCGCCACATCCTGGTACGCCACGAACAGGGTGCCGGCCACGCCGCGGAGGGCTACGCGTCCTCCAGCAACCGGGTCGGGGTGGCCATCGCCACCTCCGGTCCCGGCGCGACCAACCTGGTCACCGCCATCGCCGACGCCTACATGGACTCGGTGCCGCTCCTCGCGATCACCGGTCAGGTTTTCTCCACGCTGATGGGCACGGATGCCTTCCAGGAGGCCGACATCGTCGGCATCACCATGCCGATCACCAAGCACTCCTTCCTGGTGAAGCGGCCTGAAGACATCCCCGCGGCCCTCGCCTCGGCGTTCCTGATCTGCAACACCGGCCGGCCCGGCCCGGTGCTGGTGGACATCACCAAGGACGCGCAGCAGATGAGCGCGCCGTTCATCTGGCCGCCCAAGCTCGACCTGCCCGGCTACCGGCCGATCACCAAGGCGCACGGCAAGCAGGTGCAAGCCGCGGCAGCCCTGCTGGCCGAAGCCTCGAAGCCCGTCTTCTACGTCGGCGGCGGTGTCATCCGCGCTCAGGCCTCACCGGAACTGCTGGAGCTGGCCGAACTGACCGGCACCCCCATCGTCACCACGCTGATGGCGCGCGGCGCGTTCCCCGACTCGCACGAGCAGCACCTGGGCATGCCCGGTATGCACGGCACCGTCGCGGCCGTGCTCGCCCTGCAGGAGGCCGACCTGATCATCGCCCTCGGCGCCCGCTTCGACGACCGGGTCACCGGCAAGGCGAGCGAATTCGCGCCGAACGCCACCATCGTGCACGTGGACGTGGATCCCGCCGAGATCGGCAAGATCCGCGCCGCCGACGTGCCGATCGTGGGCGATGCGAAGGACGTCATCGCCGACCTCACGGTCGCGTACCGCGAGGCGATCACCACCACCACCCCCGATATCTCCGAATGGTGGACGTACCTCAGGGGCCTGCGCGAGAAGTTCCCGTTGGGCTACTCCGAGCCGGCCGACGGCCTGCTCGCCCCGCAGTACGTGATCAAGCGCATCGGTGAGCTCACCGGACCGGAGGGCGTCTACGCCGCCGGCGTCGGCCAGCACCAGATGTGGGCCGCGCAGTTCATCAAGTACGAACGGCCCAACTCCTGGCTCAACTCCGGTGGCGCCGGAACCATGGGCTACTCGGTTCCCGCGGCCATGGGCGCGAAGGTCGCCGAACCCGACCGTGTGGTCTGGTCCATCGACGGTGACGGCTGCTTCCAGATGACCAACCAGGAGCTGGCCACCTGCACGATCAACAACATCCCGATCAAGGTGGCGATCATCAACAACTCGTCCCTCGGCATGGTGCGCCAGTGGCAGTCGCTGTTCTACGACGGCCGGCACTCGTTCACCGACCTCAACACCGGGCACGGCACCGCGATGGTGCCGGACTTCGTGAAGATGGCCGACGCCTACGGTGCCCTGGGCATCCGGGTCACCAGCGCCGACCAGGTCGACGACGCCATCAAGCTCGCCCTGGCCACCAACGACCGACCCGTGGTGATCGACTTCATCGTCAGCCGTGACGCCATGGTGTGGCCGATGGTGCCGCAGGGCGTCAGCAACAGTTTTGTGCAGTACGCCAAGGACCACGCCCCCACCTGGGAAGAGGAGTAACCATGAGCACCCACGTTCTCAGCCTCCTCGTCGAGGACAAGCCCGGCCTGTTGACCCGCGTCGCCGGCCTGTTCGCCCGACGTGGCTTCAACATCGAGAGCCTCGCCGTCGGCCACAGCGAGATCCCTGGCCTGTCCAGGATCACGATCCTCGTCGACGTCGAAGACGCCCCCCTCGAGCAGGTGACCAAGCAGCTCAACAAGCTGATCAACGTCATCAAGATCGTCGAGCTCGACCCGAGCCAGTCGGTCCAGCGCGAACACCTGCTCGTCAAGGTGCGGGCGGACAACACCACCCGCTCCCAGGTGCTCGAGGCCGTCACCCTGTTCCGTGCCCGGGTCGTCGATGTCGCAACGGATGCCGTCGTCATCGAGGTCACCGGAGACTCCGGCAAGGTCGCGGCCTTCCTCCGGGTGCTCGAACCGTACGGAATCAAGGAAATCGCCCAATCGGGCCTGCTCGCCATCGGTCGGGGATCCAAGTCGATCACCGAACGCGTTTTCAAGAACTAACTAGTACAGTCCAACAACCAAGGAGAACCCCACATTGTCTGAAATCTTCTACGACAAAGACGCCGACCTGTCCCTGATCCAGGGCAAGAAGGTCGCCGTCATCGGCTACGGCTCGCAGGGCCACGCCCACGCGCAGAACCTGCGCGACTCCGGCGTCGAGGTCGTCATCGGACTCAAGGAGGGCTCGAAGTCCCGCGCCAAGGCCGAAGAGGTCGGCTTCACCGTCAAGAGCGCCGCCGAGGCGTCCGCCTGGGCCGACGTCATCGTGGTGCTCGCTCCCGACCAGGTGCAGCGCCACCTCTACAAGGACGACATCCTCCCCAACCTCGCCGATGGTAAGGCCCTCGTCTTCGGACACGGCTTCAACATCCGCTTCGGCTACATCGAGGCGCCCGCGGGCGTCGACGTGGTCATGGTCGCACCAAAGGGCCCGGGCCACACCGTGCGCCGCGAATTCGAGGCCGGCCGTGGCGTTCCCGTCATCGTCGCCGTCGAGAAGGATGCCTCGGGCAACGCCTGGCCGCTGACCCTCAGCTACGCCAAGGCGATCGGTGGCCTGCGCGCCGCCGGCATCAAGACCACCTTCACCGAAGAGACCGAGACCGACCTGTTCGGCGAGCAGGCCGTTCTCTGCGGTGGCGCGTCGCAGCTGATCCAGTACGGCTTCGAGGTTCTCACCGAGGCCGGCTACCAGCCGCAGGTTGCCTACTTCGAGGTGCTGCACGAGCTCAAGCTCATCGTCGACCTGATGTGGGAGGGCGGCATCGCCAAGCAGCGTTGGAGCGTCTCCGACACCGCCGAGTACGGCGACTACGTCTCCGGCCCGCGCGTGATCGACCCGAGCGTCAAGGAGAACATGAAGGCCGTTCTCGCCGACATCCAGAACGGTGCATTCGCCGAGCGCTTCATCAACGACCAGGATGCCGGAGCACCGGAGTTCCTGGCGCTGCGCAAGAAGGGCGAAGAGCACCCGATCGAGGCCACCGGCCGCGAGCTGCGCAAGCTCTTCGCGTGGAACGCCTCGAACGACGACGACTACGTCGATGGCGAAGCCGCCCGCTAACCAGCAGCTGAGTTTCACCAGTTTCACCAGTCTCACCAGTTTCACCGAAGGGGCCAGTCATCCGACTGGCCCCTTCGGCGTGCGCGCGACGGGCGGATGCACCGAATTGCCACTTACGGGCAGTGCAGCGGGCGCAAACTGGCCTCAACTGTCCTCTCGCCGCCGGGGTAACCGACGAAAGGGCAGTTGAGGGCAGTGCCGGCGCCCTCAAGTGGCCTCAACTGCCCTCTCGCCAAGGTGCTCGGTTGTTCCTGGCGGGGCCCTGCCGAGTGCCGCTACCCAGGGCCAGCCAGCCGACGCGTCCGTCCCGGTTTGCGCCCGATAGGCTTCCGGCGTGAGCATGCGAAATTCCTCGACCGAGAAGATTGCCGGCGCACCCGCTGCGAGTGACGACGGTGCCACTCGGTCCACCCGACTGCTGGCCACTGTCGCCCTGGTGGGGGCGGTGCTCTACGTGCTGGTCGACGTGGTGCTGCAGTTGCTGCCGCCGCACTACAGCGTGATCTCCGAAGCCGAGAGCAACCTCGCTGTGGGGCCGTACGGCTGGATCATGAACCTGAACTTTCTGGCCAGGGGAGTGGTCACGGTGTGTGCTGTCGCCGCGCTCGCGAGCTTCTCACCCCGCAGCAGGCTTCGGCAGGTCGGCTTCGGCCTGATGCTGTTCGCCGGGGTGTGTTCCGCCGCGCTGGCCTTCTTGCCCACCGACATCCCGCCCGCCGATGCGCCAGGGCTCGCCCCGACGACGGCGCTCGGCACCGCGCACCTGGTCGTCGCTGCGGCCGGATTCATCGCTGCGCTGATCGCGTTCGGTCTGCTGACCCTGTGGCTGCGGGGTACCGCGCTCCGCAGGGTGTTCCCGGCCGCCGCCGCGCTCACGGGAGTGGCAGCGGCCGGGCTCGTGTCGCTCGGCGTGGCCGCGGTGCTCGCACCTGGGGTGATCGGGTTGGCCGAGCGGGTCTGCCTGGCCGGGGTGCTGGGCTGGGTCATCGTGGTCAGTGTGGCCATTCGGCAACACACCGCGCCCGCAGCGGCACCGGCACCGGCAACCAAGGTCACACCGCGGGCTTGACCGCCTGGATCGTATAGCTGAGCGGTGCGACGCCGTTTCGCGCATCGAGTGCGAACTCGCCGTTCGGTCGCTCGATCATCTGGCCGGGCAGGGCCTCCCACGGCACGCTGTCGTGCTCGATCAGCATCGTCAGGGTCAGGCCCGCGTTCAGCAGCGCCGTGACGATCTCGCCGAGACCGTGGTTCCACTCGTAGGTCGTCGTGTGGGTGATCGGACGGTCCGTCGCCACGTAGGTGGAGTCGTCGTCCCACTCCAACGGTTCCTGCTGCTCAAAATAGGGGAAGCGCAGGTGCAGGTCGTCGGAGAGTCGTTCGTCCATGGCCCACAGGATCGGGTGGCCCTCACGGATGAACAGCCGGCCGCCGGGAACCAAGAGTCCGGCGACCACGGCCGCCCACCGCTCGATGCTGGGCAGCCAGCACAGGGCGCCGATCCCCGTGTAGACCAGGTCGAAGCTCGCCGGCGGCAGCACAGTGAGCGCCGAATACAGATCGGATTCGACGAAGTCGACGGCGTCGCCGGTTTCGGCGACGAGCGCACGAGCCTCCGCGAGAGCCATGAGGGAGAAGTCCAGCCCGGTGACCCTGGCGCCGAGCCGGGCCAGGGAGAGCGTGTCGGTGCCGATGTGGCACTGCAGGTGCACGGTGTTGAGCCCCGCGATGTCGCCCAGCCGGTCACTGTCGAAGTTCACAACACCCGACAACAGTGCGGGATCGGTCAGGTAACGCTGCACGCCGTAGCCGAGCCCGGTGCGCACCGCATGGGCCGCCGCCCGGTCGTCCCAGTTCGCGCGATTGGCATCGAGATGGTGTTGCATGAGAAACCTGTTTTCGCCCGGGGTCGAACGAGCCCACCAGACTACCCCCTCGGATGCTCCCGGGTACTATGTCCCGCATTGGTGAGCCATCCGCGACTCGCAGAAGCGTCGACTCAAAGGAGCGTCATCGTGAAAGCACTCGTCTACAACGGTCCCGGCCAGAAGGCCTGGACCGACGTGCCTGATCCGCAGATCACCCGGTCCACCGACGCCATCGTGCGGGTGGACACCACCACCATCTGCGGCACGGACCTGCACATTCTCAAAGGTGACGTGCCCGCGGTGCAGCCCGGGCGCATCCTCGGCCACGAGGGAGTCGGCACAGTCGTCGCCGTCGGCGACGCCGTCGAGTCCATCACTGTGGGCCAGCGGGTGCTGATCTCCTGCATCAAGTCCTGCGGGCACTGCGCGAACTGCAAGACCGGGCTCTATTCGCACTGCCTCGGCGACGAGGGGCGGTCGGGCATCGGCTGGGTCTTCGGTCATCTGATCGACGGCACCCAGGCCGAGTTCGTGCGGGTGCCCTACGCAGACAACTCGTTGTATCCGTTGCCGGAGTCCGTCACCGACGGTGAGGCCGTGATGCTCTCGGACATCCTGCCCACCGGCTTCGAAATCGGGGTGCAGTACGGCCAGGTGGCGCCGGGTGACGTTGTCGCCGTCATCGGGGCCGGTCCCGTCGGCCTGGCCGCGATCGCCACCGCGGGGCTCTATGGCGCGGGCGCGATTGTGGCCGTCGACATCGACGAGAACCGGCTCGAACAGGCCAAGGCCTTCGGAGCCACCCACACCGTGCTCTCCGGCCGCCCCGAGTGGCGGGACGAGGTGCTCGCCGTCACCGACGGTGCCGGCGTGGACGTGGCCATCGAGGCCGTCGGCATCCCGGAGACCTTCACCATGGCCACCGAGATCGTGCGGCCCGGCGGGCACCTGGCCAATGTGGGCGTGCACGGCAAGCCCGTGCCGCTACACGTGGAGAACCTGTGGATCCAGAACATCAGCATCAGCATGGGCCTGGTGAACACCAACACCACCCCGATGCTGCTCAAGCTCGTGACCCAGCACAAGATCCCGGCGGACCGGCTGGCCACCCACCGGTTCGATTTCGACCACGTTCTGGACGCCTACGACACCTTCGCCCGCGCCGCCGACACCCACGCACTGAAGGTGCTGATCAGTCACTGAAGCGCAGTCGCCGGTCCAATAAGCTGGACACATGACTTCTTCTCGGGATGACGACGCGCTCGGCTGGGCCGGCGACGACGACCCCACGCTCGTGTCCGGCAACACAACGACGCCCGAGCGAACGGATGCGCCCGCCGCCGACACCGAGGCCGCCAGCGCGGCCGGTCCTGTCACGGCGGAACCCGCCGGCGACTTGCCCGAGGGCTGGGAAGTCACCGGCTCGCCCGGCGGTTATGTCGACGCCCCAACGGGCAAGGCACCACTGTCATCACCGGCCCTGGTGGGCCTGGGCATCCTGGGCGGTGTCTACCTGCTCTACACGATCGGCTGGTTCATCGGCGTGTCCCGCCTCACGAATCCGCCGGCCGACGTGCTGACCGAGTTCATGTTCACCCTGGGGACCTGGCTGGCCATCGCGGCCCCGGCGGTCTGGTTCGCCACCGCCTACTGGCTCACCCGCGGCAAGCCGCGGCTGCGCTGGACCTGGCTCGTCCTGGGCGTCGTGCTGCTGGCCCCACTGCCCTTCATCGCCGGATCCGGGGGACTCTGATGAGCACCGAAGACACCACCACCGCTCGCACCCGCCGTACCCCCGGCTGGTTGGCCGCGACCATCTCCATCGTGTTCGGCCTGTTCTACGCGTACAGCGCGTGGGCCGGCCTCGGCAACCTGCTCGGGCTGAACAATGCCGCCGGGATGCTCGACACCTCCCTGAACGGCCTCGGGTGGGGCCTGTTGCTGGCCGGTGTGCTCGGCCCCGTCATCGTTTTCGGCCTGGCCTTCTGGCTCGGCCGCCGCCGCGAGGCCGGTCCGCAGGCGCTCATCCTGCTGGCTGGGCTCTGCCTGGTGTCCGCTCTCTCACTCGACATCTTCGTCTTCGGCCTGGGCAGCCTGATCGTCTAGCGCAATACCGGCTGACTCAGCCGGCCAGGCCCGCCACGAGCACCAGACCGATCAGGACCAGCTGGCCGAGCAACCGCGGAACCAGCGGAATCGCGACAGCGCCGAACCGGTCCTTGTGCCGGGCCGCGTAGGCATTGGCGGGGAACACCGCCACCAGGAACACCGCCAGCGCGACACCTGACGTAACACGAGTGGATTCGACGAGCAGCCCCACGCCGCCGGCGATCTCGCACACGCCCGTGAAGATCACCAGGTTCCGCGGCGACAGCAGGCCCCGCATCCGCAGTCGTGGCGGGATCATCGCCGACATCGTGCGCTGAACCGCGGGCGCGAAATGGCTGATCCCGGCGCCGACGAACACCACCGCCAGCACGATCCTCAGCACGGTTAGGACGTTGGTCACTGACTCGGGGCTCATCGCTCCATTCTGGTGCCAGTAAAGTGTGTTGGTATCTGGCGCCCCAAGATCGTGGCGCGAGCTTCCCTCGCCTGACGCTTTCTAAGGATCTGTTTTCGTGTCGAAGCCCGTAGTACTAATCGCCGAAGAACTCTCGCCCGCCACAGTCGATGCCCTGGGCCCCGACTTCGATGTCCGCTCTGTCGACGGCACCGACCGTGCCGCACTGCTCGCCGAGCTGGCCACCGCCAACGCCATCCTGGTTCGTTCCGCGACCAAGGTCGACGCCGAGGCCCTCGCCGCCGCCCCGCACCTGAAGGTCATCGCCCGCGCCGGAGTCGGCCTGGACAACGTCGACATCAAGGCCGCCACCGCCGCCGGCGTCATGGTCGTCAACGCCCCGACCTCCAACATCATCTCCGCCGCCGAGCTCACTGTCGGCCACATCCTCAGCCTGGCCCGTCACATCCCGCCGGCGCACGGCGCCCTGGCCCAGGGCCAGTGGAAGCGCTCCAAGTACACCGGTATCGAGCTGTACGAGAAGACCGTCGGCATCATCGGCCTCGGCCGCATCGGCGCCCTGGTCGCCGCCCGCCTGCAGGCCTTCGGCGTGAACATCATCGCGTTCGACCCGTACATCACCTCGGCCCGCGCCCAGCAGCTGGGTGTGCACCCGGTGAGCCTGGACGAGCTGCTCGCACAGTCCGACTTCGTCACCATCCACATGCCGAAGACCCCGGAGACCACCGGCATGATCAGCGCGCCGCAGCTGAAGCTGATGAAGCCCACCGCCTACGTCGTCAACGTCGCCCGCGGCGGACTCATCGATGAAGCCGACCTGTACACGGCCCTGGTCGACGGCACCATTGCCGGTGCCGGCCTGGATGTCTTCGTCAATGAGCCGCCGACCGGTTCGCCGCTGCTCGGCCTCGACAACCTGATCAGCACCCCGCACCTGGGTGCGTCCACCGACGAAGCCCAGGAGAAGGCCGGCGTCTCCGTGGCCAAGTCCGTGCGCCTCGCGCTGTCGGGCGAACTCGTCCCCGACGCCGTGAACGTCGCCGGCGGCATCATCGACCCAAGCGTTCGCCCCGGCATCCCGCTGGTCGAGAAGCTCGGCCAGGTCTTCTCCGGCCTCGCCGCCCACAGCCCGCTCACCAGCGTCGATGTCGAGGTGCGCGGCGAGATCGTCGCCCACGACGTGTCGGTGCTCAAGCTCGCCGCGCTCAAGGGCATCTTCACCAACGTGGTCAGCGAAACCGTCTCCTACGTCAACGCGCCCTTGCTCGCCGAGCAGCGCGGAGTGGCCGTGCGCCTGATCACCGAGGCCGAGTCGCCCGAGTACCGCAACCTGATCACCCTCCGCGGCGCCCTCGCCGACGGTTCGCAGGTGTCGGTCTCCGGCACCCTGGTGGGCACCAAGCAGATCGAAAAGATCGTCGAAGTGAACGGCTACGACGTTGAGGTGCCGTTCGCCGAGCACCTGATCGTCATGCTGTACACCGACCGTCCCGGCATCGTCGCGGTGTACGGCCGCGAGTTCGGCGACGCGGCGATCAACATCGCCGGCATGCAGATCGCCCGGCACGAAGCCGGCGGCCCCGCGCTGAGCGTGCTGACCGTTGACTCGCCCGTTCCCGCCGCGCTGCTCGAGTCGGTGCGTGAAGCGATCACGGCCGACGTGATGGTGACGATCGACCTCACCGAGTAACCCACCCGTCGCCTGAACAGGCGCAGCACACGAAAAAAGCCCCGGATGCGCATCCGGGGCTTTTTCGTGTGCTGCGGTCAGACAGGTCAGACGTCGTCGATCGACCGTTCCTGCTGCACGGTGCGCTCTCCGCTGACCGGGTCGACCGCGCTGCGGGTGGTGCTGATGCTGCTGCGGCGGCGGGTGAGCAGCACCAGGCCGAGCACGAAGACGAGAGCGCCGGCCCCCATCAGGATGTAGCCGACGAGGTCGAGGTCCACCCAGTCGACCTGGATGTTCAGGGCCCATACCAGGATGGCGCCGACGACGAACAGGAAGATTCCCAATCCGATACTCATGATGAACTGCTTTCTTCTTCAGTGGCACATACGCGTCGGCGACGCGCACGGTCAGGGTTCTCCAGCATAGACAGCGGAATGCGCACAGTAGGGTTGATTTGCAGGGTATCTCCACGCCAATATCGCGCCAATATCGCCAGCCCACCGGCTGCCTCACCGTAATCGGAGCCGCATGTCCCGCTCAGTCAAGCTCGCAGTCATCGCCGGAGACGGCATCGGCCCGGAGGTCGTCGCCGAAGCGCTGAAGGTGCTCGACGCCGTGACCCAGTCCGAGCCCGTTGACTTCGACCTCACGCACTTCTCCCTCGGCGCCACCCGCTTCCTCGACACCGGCGACGTGCTCACCGACGAGGACCTCGCCGCGATCAGCGCCCACGACGCCATCCTGCTCGGCGCGGTCGGCGGAGTGCCTGGCGATCCGCGCCTCAAGGACGCGAACATCGAGCGGGGTCTGCTGCTCAAGCTGCGCTTCTCCCTGGACCACTACGTCAACCTCCGCCCGAGCGTGCTGTTCCCCGGCGTGCCCAGCCCGCTGGGCGACCCCGGCGAGGTGGACTTCGTCGTCGTTCGCGAGGGCACCGAGGGCCCGTACGTCGGCAACGGCGGCGCCATCCGTCAGGGCACCCCGCAGGAGGTGGCCAACGAGGTCTCGGTCAACACCGCCTACGGCGTGGAACGGGTCGTGCGCTACGCGTTCGAGACCGCCCGCAACCGCCCGCGCAAGCGCCTGACCCTGGTGCACAAGACCAACGTGCTGGTCTTCTCGGGCAGCCTGTGGCAGCGCCTCGTCACCGAGGTGGCCGTCGACTACCCGGATGTGGCCGTCGACTACCTGCACGTGGACGCGGCGACGATTTTTCTCGTCACGAATCCGAGTAGATTTGACGTCATCGTCACGGACAACCTCTTCGGCGACATTCTCACTGACCTGGCAGCGGCAATCAGCGGCGGCATCGGCCTGGCGGCATCCGGAAATATCAATCCGGACGGTCGTTTCCCCAGCATGTTCGAACCCGTACACGGTTCGGCACCAGACATCGCGGGCCGGCAACTGGCCGATCCGACGGCGGCGATCCTCTCCGTCGCGCTCCTGCTCGACCACCTCGGGCTCACGGATGCCGCGGCACGGGTGAGCGCGGCCGTCACGGCCGACATCGTGGCTCGCAGCGTCGACAGCAACACCGGCAGCGCCGGCTCGGGTCCTCGTTCCACCAGCGCCGTCGGCGATGCCATCGTGACCCGCCTGACCGGCACTTCCGCTTAACCGCACTCCCGTCTAACCACAAGGGACTCCCATGAGCCAGCAGACCACCTTCCCGCTCGAATTCGAGCTCACGCCGTCCGAGACGGCCCGGAGCAGCGCCGAGCGCGAAACCATCCTCGCCGACCCCGGCTTCGGCAAGCACTTCACCGACCACATGGTCGTCATCGACTGGACCGTCGACGCGGGCTGGCACGACGCCCGCGTCATCCCGTACGGCCCGCTGATGCTCGACCCGGCCTCGTCGGTGCTGCACTACGGCCAGGAGATCTTCGAGGGCATGAAGGCCTACCGTCACGCCGACGGCTCGATCTGGACCTTCCGTCCGGAGAAGAACGCCCAACGGCTGCAAAGCTCGGCCCGACGCTTGGCGCTGCCCGAACTGCCGGTGGCCGACTTCATCGAATCGGTCAAGCAGATCATAAATGTGGATGGCGACTGGGTGCCGGATGCGCCCGAGACCAGCCTGTACCTGCGCCCGTTCATGATCGCCAACGAGAGCTTCCTCGGGGTGCGCGCCGCACACAAGGTGGGCTACTACGTGATCGCCAGCCCGGCCGGCGCCTACTTCACCGACGGTGTGGCCCCGGTGAGCATCTGGCTCTCCACCGACTACTCCCGCGCCGGCCGCGGCGGCACCGGCGCCGCCAAATGCGGCGGCAACTACGCCGCCTCGCTGCTGCCCCAGCGTCAGGCCTACGACAACGGCTGCGCCCAGGTGCTCTTCCTCGACGGCGAGACCGGCACCCACATCGACGAACTCGGCGGCATGAACGTGTTCTTCGTGCACGGCACCGACACCCTCGTCACCCCTCGCCTCACCGGCACCATCCTCGAGGGCGTCACCCGCGACAGCATCCTGCAGCTCGCCCGCGACCGTGGCATGACCGTTCTCGAGCGCGACGTGACCGTGGACGAGTGGCGCGACGGCGTCGCCTCCGGCGAGATCACCGAAGTCTTCGCCTGCGGCACCGCCGCCGTGGTCACCCCGATCGCCCAGCTCAAGGGTGAGGGCTTCACCATCGGCGATGCCGACGCACCGGCCGGCGAGATCACCATGTCGCTCCGCCAGGAGCTCACCGACATCCAATACGGCCGCCTGCCCGACCGGCACGGCTGGCTGCTGCGCCTGGACGCTGCTGCCGAGACTGAGGTGACCGCGTGAAGATCGCCCGGTTCAGCCACGCCGGCACCATAGCGTTCGGCATCATCGACGACGACGAACTCGTCGTGCTCACCGGCGACCCCATGTTCGCCGGCTACAACCCCACCGGAGCCCGACTGCCACTGGTGGACGTGGCCCTGCTCGCCCCGGTCATCCCGCGCTCGAAGGTCGTCGGCCTGGCCGGGGCCTACTACGCGGATGCCGCGGAGAAGGCCGCCGCGCTGGCCGCGCCCGGCGACAAGGCCGAGCCGCGTTTCTTCATCAAGCCCAACACCACCGTGGTCGGCCCCAACGACCCCATCGTGCTGCCCCCGGCATCCGACGACGTGCGGGTGGAGGGCGAGCTGGCCATCGTGATCGGCCGGGTCGCCAAGAACCTCAGCGTCGCCGACGCGCCAGGAGCGATCTTCGGTTACACGATCGCCAACGACGTCACCGCGGTCGACCTCAGCGAGGAAGGTGGCCACGGAGCCAGGGCCAAGGGCTTCGACTCCTTCTGCCCGCTCGGACCGGTGATCGACACCGAGTTCGATCCCACGGATGGCCGGGTCCTCGGCCGGGTCAACGACACCGAGTTCCAGAACGGCGAGGTGTCGCTGCTGGCCTTCTCCATGGCCGAGATCGTCTCGTTCCTCTCGCACTCGTTCACCCTGCTGCCCGGCGACGTGATCCTCACCGGGTCCTCGAGCGCCGCCCGGCGCGTGTCCGACGGCGACACCACGAGCATCGAGATCCCCGGACTCGGCGTGCTCACCAACCCGGTGCGCCGCGCGGCCTGACCGGCCGATTGACGGGGGATCGATTGACGGGGGTTCGATGAACGGGGGACCGATGAACGCTGCGGAGATGTACGCTGCCGAGATCTACGCGGCGGAGCTCGAGCCGCGCGACATCACCATCGGCCGCCGGGCGGGAATGCTCGCCGGGTCGGCGGCATCCATCGCTCTGAGCCTGTTCGGCATGGGCGACAGTCCCATCGGGCCGGCGGTCTCCGACCTCGTCATCCGGGTCAGGGACGACGGGCGGGTGGTCTATCGCGCCGGGCAGGGCAATTCGCAGCTGGCCGATTCGATGCTCGAGACAGCACAGCGCGAACTGGCCCAGTTCACGCCGGAGCGCTTCGCCACCGAGTGGGGACTGGATCTCGCCTGAGCTGGAACTGTTGCCGCTGCGGACAATTGCGACCGGTGCGCCGAGCGCAATTGTCCGGACGGGGAACAGTTAGAGCGGGAACCAGGCGCGGACTTGGTCCGCGGCCGTGGAGAGCAGCGCGGATGACTCGGCGGCGTTGACCCGGGCGAGCAACATGGCGCTCATCGAGAGGGATGCGAGGGTGCGCACTCGTTCGTCGGTGCGGTCGCTGTGGTCATCGGTACGGGTGCCGGTGCCGGTGCCGGTGCCGGTATCGGTACCGGCAGTGGCAGTGGTGCCGGCAGCAGCGCCGGCGATGGCATGGCGCAGTGCCGCCGCGAGTTCGGTGCGATATGCCTCCACCACCTCGCGGGCGGGCTCGTCGTGCGTGGCCAGGCCCGTCGCACAGTTCACCAGGAGGCAGCCGCGCCGGGGGGAGTCCAGCGGCAGTTTCCCCACGGCTTCGCGGAGTTCCTCGAAGTACGCCAGCAACTCAGCTCGGCCGGCGCCATCCGCCTGCAGACCGCGCAGGCGCGGGCGGATGACGGTGTCCCGGTAGTCGCTGACGGCGGCGTCGAAGAGCCCCCGTTTGCTGCCGAAGGCGTGGTAGAGGCTCGACCGGTTGATACCCGTGGCCGCCTCGAGGTCGGCCAGGGATGCGCCGTCGTAGCCGAGGTCCCAGAAGACGTCGCGGGCGGATTGCACGACAGTGGTGCTGTCGAACGTCTGGAGCCGTCCCATGAGCTGCCTGCCTTCCGTCCGCGGACGTCTGGTCCGGGGTGTGTGTGGTGTTGATACACGCGGTGTTCCTGTGAATGTTCTGTACTGCTCGTTTCACTATAACCGATAGCCCGGCTATAGTAAAACGATCGGTGCAGAAAACGTGCGGCGCCACAAGCGCCCGGCACCCACCACGAACAGTAAGGACGTTTCGCATGACGACAGCAACCAGTACCCAGATCCAGCTCGCGGCCCGGCCCACCGGCTGGCCCACTGACGCCGACTTCTCCACCGCCGTCGTCGAGCTGCCCGAGCTGGCCGCCGGCCAGGTGCGGGTCGTCAACGACTTCATCTCCGTCGACCCCTACATGCGCGGCCGGATGAACGACGTGAAGTCCTACATCGCGCCGTTCGTGCTCGGCGAGACCATGGGCGGCGGCGCCGTCGGCCACGTCGTGGCCTCGACCGTGGAGTCCGTGCCCGTCGGCAGCCTCGTCGTGCACCAGTACGGCTGGCGCGATGTCGTACAGGAGGAAGCCGCGGGCTTCCGCGTCGTTCCCGAGATCCCGAACGCTCCCGCCTCCGCGTACCTCGGTGTGCTGGGCATGACCGCGCTCACCGCCTACGTCGGCCTGCTCGAGGTCGCCCAGTTCAAGGCGGGCGACACCGTCTTCGTCTCCGGCGCCGCCGGCGCCGTGGGCAGCATGGTGGGCCAGATCGCTCGTCTCAAGGGTGCCGCTCGGGTGATCGGCTCCGCCGGCACCGACGAGAAGGTGGCCCTGCTCACCGAGAAGTACGGCTTCGACGCCGCGTTCAACTACAAGACCGGCGACATCGCCACCCAGCTGGCCGAGGCCGCGCCCGAGGGCATCGACGTGTACTTCGACAACGTGGGCGGTGACCACCTCAGCGCGGCACTCGGCGCGTTCAAGGATGGCGGCCGGGCCGCCCTCTGCGGCGCGATCTCCCAGATGAACCGAACGGATGGCCCCACCGGCGTGCAGAACATGGTCAACATCGTGACCCGTGGTCTCACCCTGCAGGGCTTCACCGTGGGTAACTACCTGCAGCACTTCCCGGCCTTCACCGAGCAGATGGGCACCTGGTTCGCGGCCGGCGACATCGTCTTCGACGAGACCGTCGTGGACGGTATCGACAACGCTGTCGACGCGTTCCTGGGCATGCTCCGCGGAGAGAACACCGGCAAGATGGTCGTGAAGACCTCCGTCACCGATTCCGCGCCGGCCGCGAACTAACCCGCGACCACTGCTTCTACAACCTACGTATTCGATCTAGGAGAACCATGACTTCTGTACTTTTTGTCGTCAGCGCCGCTGACCACTGGACCCTCAACGACGGTTCGCTGCACCCCACCGGCTACTGGGCCGAGGAGCTCGCCGAGCCGCACCGTCTCTTCACCGAGGCCGGCTGGTCGATCACGATCGCGACCCCCCAGGGTGCTGCGCCCACCGTCGACCTGGGCAGCCTGGCGGCCGGAGCCACCGGCGGCGAGGCCCGCTCCGCCGAGTTGCGCAGCTACCTGGAGTCGCTGCCCGCGCTGAAGTCCCCGAGCTCGCTCGACGACGTCACCGTCGCCGACTACGACGTGGTCTTCTACCCCGGCGGACACGGCCCCATGGAGGACCTCGCGGTCGATAAGACCAGCGGCCAGATCATGACCGATGCCCTCACCTCCGGCACGATCCTCGGGGTGCTGTGCCACGCGCCGGCCGCCCTGCTGGCCGCCGAGGCCGAGGACGGCACCTGGCCGTTCCTGGCCTACCGCATGACCGGTTTCACCGACGCCGAAGAGGCCCTGGGCGGACTCGCACCCAAGGCCAAGTGGCTCGTGCAGGCCCGTCTAGTCGAGCTGGGCGCCGACTTCGTCGAGGGAGCATCCTTCGCCGAGCACATCGAGATCGACCGCAACCTCTACACCGGCCAGAACCCCGCCTCCTCGGTCAAGCTCGCCACGGCCATCATCGACGCGGTAGCCGCCCAGAAGTAGCGCCGCCGGCGCCCGTCCCGCGCCCCGCACCACGCAATCTCGCGAAAGCGGTCCTGTGGTCACCTCACTATCCCGAGGTGACCACAGGGCCGCTTTCGTGCGCCTGCCCATCCGCGAACCGTGAGCTGAGCACCTAAAAACGCGAGTTTGAGGTGCTTAAGTCACAGTTCGCGAGGTGGGTGGGCCAGGGCGGCGAGGACGGCGTCGACGTCGGCGGGAGTGTTCCAGAGGTGGAAGGCGACGCGGGCACGACCGGCGCGGCCGGAGGCGGTGATGCCGGCGGCGGTGAGGAGGCCGAGGTTGGTGCCGGCGGGGTCGGCCCAGGTGACGATCGCCTGATTCCGCTGGGGGAGCCCGAGCCCGGCGCAGAGCGCATTGCCGAGGCCCGTGTCATGGGCGTACACCGCGGCCGGGTCGAGCCGGGCGAAGAATTCCAGGGCCACCCTCGTGCCCACCCAGGCCGGCCAGGCCGGAGACACGTCGAAGCGGCGCGCATCCGTGGCCAGCGTCATGGTGGGGCCGTAGCAGGATGCCCACGGGTCGTCCCCGGCGAACCAGCCCGCCTGCACCGGGCGCAGCAGCTCCGCCAGTGCGGGCTGCACGGTGAGGAATGCGGCTCCGCGCGGGGCCCCCAGCCACTTGTAGGCATGGCAGATCGTGGCGTCGAAGTCGCCCGCCGCCACGGGCAGCCAGCCGGTGGCCTGGGTGGTGTCGCAGAGCGTGAACGCGCCCACCTCGGCGGCGGCCGCGCGGATCGCCGGCGCATCCGCGATCTCACCAGTGGCGGACTGCACGAGGGAGAAGGCCACCAGCCAGGTGCGCTCGGTAAGCGAGGTCGCCAGATCGGCCACCGGCACGTGGCGCACGGTGACGCCGCGGTGCTCCTGCTGGAGGAACGGGAACACCATCGAGGTGAAATCCCCGTCGACGCAAACGACCTCGCGGCCGTAGGGCGCGGATGCGGCCAGCACCGCCGCCATCACCGAGGCCTGCGAGCCGATCGCCACCCGGTCAACGGACACACCGACCAGGCCGGCGTACAGCTCACGAGCGCGGTCGATCTCCACCTGGTAGTGCGCGGGGGAGGCCTCGCCGCGAGCCCAGATGTCGGCGTCATCCTGCAGGGCTCGCACGGTCTCGATCGTCGGCCGGCCCGAGGTGCACGCCGCCAGATAGCGGGTCGTGCTGGGGGAGTACTCGGCCCGCGCCGCCGTCAGGCTGAGGATGGCAAGTGGGGCGCTGGGCGGAACGGTGGAGCTCATGCCTCCAGCGTCCCGCGCCCCGATCCATTCGGCAATGCCCAGTGCTCGATCATTCCCATAACGAGCGGTTATGCTTTGCGCATGGCCGACACCGTCCACCGTGCACTCGACGTAGATTCCCACGCCCTGCGTATCGTGCACCGCATCAACGAGCTCGGCTCGATCACCGCCGCGGCTCGCTCGCTCGGCTACAGCCAGCCGGCCGTGAGCCAACACCTCAAACGCCTCGAGGGCCGGCTGGGCCTGCCGCTGGTGGCCAAGGCCGGCCGCGGTGTGCGGCTCACCGAGGCCGGACGCATCCTGGCTCGGCACGCCGCCACCGTGACCCAGGCCCTGGATGCCGCGGCGGGCGAACTCAGCGACCTGGCCGGCCTACGCAGCGGCCGGGTGACCCTCGCCGCGTTCCCCTCCGCCTCGGCCACGGTCATCCCCACCCTGCTGCGCGGGCTCTCGCAACGCCACCCCGGCGTGCAATTGAACTACCTCGAGGCCGAACCGCCCGAGGCCGTGCGGGCCGTGCGCGACCAGGCCGCAGACCTGGCGATCACATTCAGCTACACCGGTGACCAGGCCGACCCGCACCACCAGAGCGCCCAGGGCCTCACCGTGGTGCCGCTCTGGCGCGACGAGATGCTCGTGGTGGTGCCCCGCGACCATCCCCTGGCCGGCCGGGATCGCATCGACCTGGCCCTCCTGGCCGCGGAGCAGTGGATCGGCGGGTGCCCGCGCTGCCGCGCCCACCTGCTCGACCTTGCCGCGCGCAGCGGCTTCAGCCCGAGCATCTCCTACGAGACCGACAACGTTGTGGCCGTGTTCGGCATGGTCGCCGCGGGCCTGGGCGTGGCGCTTGTGCCTGCCCTCGCGATCGCGGCCTCGCCTTTGCCCGCCGGCATCGTGGCCCGGCCCACCAGCGCCGGCGACTTCCGCACGATCCACCTCGTGGGCACCGAGGGCGCGGAGTCGATTCCCGCCATTGCCGCCACCATCCGTGCGATCGGAGAGATCGACGCGGCGCCGTGGTCGCTGTTCGGTGCGGCGGCCGGGTCACATTCCGCACACGCCGCGTTCGGCGCACCGTCAGTAGGATAAGAGCAGTATGTCTACTACAACAGCGCACCCGTTCTCGACCGCAACCGGCACTGATGTGCGTGTGCGGTTCTGCCCCTCGCCCACCGGAACGCCGCACGTCGGCCTGATCCGCACGGCCCTGTTCAACTGGGCCTACGCCCGGCACACCGGGGGCAAGTTCATCTTCCGCGTGGAGGACACCGACGCCGCCCGTGACAGCGAGGAGAGCTTCACCCAGCTCCTGGACGCCATGCGCTGGCTGCGCCTGGACTGGGACGAGGGTGTCGAGGCCGGCGGACCCAACGAGCCGTACCGCCAGTCCCAGCGCTACGACATCTACCGTGACGTGATTGCCAAGCTCATCGAGTCCGGCCACATCTACGAGAGCTTCGCCACCGGCGAGGAGATCGCCGAGCGCAACATCAAGCTCGGCCGAGACGCCAAGCTCGGCTACGACAACTACGAGCGCGACCTCACTGATGCCGAGAAGGCCGCCTTCCGCGCCGAGGGCCGCGAGCCGGCGCTCCGCCTCAAGGTGCCCGACACCGAGCTCTCCTTCGACGACTTGGTCCGTGGCGAGATCACCTTCCCGGCCGGCTCGTTCAGCGACTTCGTCGTGGTGCGGCCCAACGGGCATCCGCTCTACCCGTTCGTGAACCCCGTCGACGACGCGTTGATGGGCGTCACCCACGTGCTGCGCGGCGAAGACCTGCTCTCCTCCACGCCCCGCCAGATCGCGCTGTACCACGCGCTGATCGACATCGGCCTCACCACCTTCGTGCCGCGCTTCGGCCACCTGCCCTACGTGATGGGCGACAAGAACAAGAAGCTCTCCAAGCGCGACCCCGAGTCGAACCTGTTCCTGCACCGCGAACGCGGCTTCATCCCCGAGGGCCTGGTCAACTACCTCTCCCTGCTGGGCTGGTCGCTCACCCACGACCGCGACGTGTTCTCCATCGAAGAGATGATCGCCGCGTTCGACGTCGTGGACGTGAACCCCAACCCGGCGCGCTTCGACCTCAAGAAGGCCGAATCGCTCAACGGCGACCACATCCGCCTGCTCGAGCCGGCCGACTTCGCCGCCCGCGTGGTGCCGTACCTGGTCAACGCCGGTATCGTCACCGAGCCGCTCAGCGACGAGGAGCAGGCCATCCTCACCGCGGCCGCCCCGCTCGTTCAGGAGCGCATCGCGCTGCTCGGCGAGACGCCCGACATGCTCGGCTTCCTGTTCCACAGCGCGGACAAGCTCGAGCACCAGGCGGATGCGCTGGCGTCGCTGCCCAAGAACGCCGCCGAGATCCTCGCGGCATCGACGGCGGCCCTGCGAGGCATTCCCGAAGCGGAATGGACCCACGAGCTCGTGCACAGCACCCTCACCGCAACTCTGATCGAGGGCCTCGGCCTCAAGCCCCGGGTGGCGTTCGGCCCGCTGCGCGTGGCCGTGTCCGGCCGCAAGATCTCGCCGCCCCTGTTCGAGTCGATGGAGATCCTCGGCCAGGCCGACACCCTGGCCCGCCTGGATCGGCTCTCGGCGACCCTGGTGTCATGAGGCCCGACGGTTCATTGAACGCCGGCAGCGATTCTGCTGCCGGCGCCGCTGAAGCGCCCTATGACGTTGTCATTATCGGCGCCGGCCCGGCCGGCCTGGCCGCGGGGCTCAACCTCGTGCGCGCCCGCCGCCGCACCCTGATGATCGACAGCAACCGGCCCCGGCACTCGGCCACCCTGCGTTCGCACGGCTTCATCACCCGCGACGGCGTGCCGCCGCTCGAGCTGCGCCGCATCGGCCGAGAGGAGTACGAGGCCTACCCGGCCGCCGAATTCCACATGGGCCTGGTGCGCACGGTCGAGTCGCTGCCGGGCGCCGACGGGGCGGATGCCACCGTTGCTCGTTTCACGGTGTCCACCAAGGGCATGCGCGGAGAGAAGAACCGCGTGGTCACCGCCCGCACCGTGCTCATCGCCACGGGCCTGGCCGAGACGCTGCCGGCGCTGCCGAGCATCCGCGCCTGGTACGGCACCAATCTGCACAGCTGCATCGCCTGTGACGGCTACGAAGAGGCCGACCGGGCGCTCGCCCTGATCGGCGAGACCGACGACCTTGCCGAGCACGCCCTGCTCATCTCGCAGTGGACCGACGACCTGATCGTCTTCACCAACGGCGTCGGCCAGGTCACCGACGCCGACGAGGCGGCTCTGGCCGCCCGCGGCATCCGCGTCGACCGGCGCGCCCTCACGGACGTCGTGGGGGAGCGCGGTGCCATGACCGGTATCCAGGTCGCCGACGGCGAGTTCGTGCCCAGAACGGGCGGTTTCGTACGACCCCGTTACGAGGCCGCCGCCGCGTTCGCGGGCGCGCTGCACCCGTCCGTGGATGCGTATGGCCTGATCCTTGTCGACCAGCAGGGCCGCACCTCGGTGCCCGGACTCTTCGCCGCGGGCGACACCACCCCGCCCGGACCTGAGCAGTTACTCGTCTCCGCCGGCGAGGGCGCGCGCGCCGCAGTGGCCATCAACCGCGAACTTCTCGGCGCGCTCGCGACACACCCTCGCGTCAATTTGGCTGGTCGCACCGAAGTGGGCTAGAGTTACTTTTCGGCGCGGTTCTCGGACTACGCCATTGGGGTATGGTGTAATTGGCAACACGGATGATTCTGGTTCATTTGTTCTTGGTTCGAGTCCAGGTACCCCAGCAATAACAAAACCCCCGGTCATGCGGGGGTTTTTTCGTTGCAACTCCGTTGTTGATCAATGTCCGAAACCGCTAGAGGCGCGGTGCCGATTCATCTCCCCTCTCATCCTTTGTGCAGGTCAGTGGCCAATTCCTTTTGTTGATTCTATGAGAATCCTGAACAGAGATGAATAAGAACGCGAGGTTCTTGGTTCGAGTCTTCGATAAATGCCCGCTGATCAGGGAATATGTGGCCCGCTGCTGTGGCGCATTAACGCGCCCCGTGGCTTGAAGCCCGGGATCCCGGGGGCGGCGTGACCAGAAATGCGCCAGAAACTCGACTTCGGCTGCTGGTGCCGGGGTCGGCGTGAACAACCCGCCCGGGCGCAGCTGTCCACGGGAGCCGCGTAGGAGCAACGGGTTCAAGCCCCGTTGCTCAACTGGCCGGTGGTGCCGGCCGATCGGCACCACAGTCGGGTGCCGCTCACCGGGTCGAGCATTGAGTTTGGGGGCCACCTGGCGGTGTCGTGGCGGAAGCGGTGCCGCGGGAGGATCGGCGGCCGGTGCTGCCACCGCCAAGGTGAACCTCAACACGGCCGGCCTGTGTCGGGCAGCATGCATCGCCGTACCCAGGCTGCGAAACTCGTCCGTGCTATTCGCCGTATTCACGGGTATCCAAACAGGCTCCGCAGCCCGTGCTGCCCGGCCTTCGCTCGAAAGACCAGTGGGGCGGCGAGTGCGGATGGAATAATCCGGGTATGGATCCAACTCTTGAGGACATGCCGGCCCGGCTACGGCCGACGCTTCAAATGCTTCTAAATACGAGCGCCGAAGATGAACGCATACGTGCCGTTTGGCTGGAAGGCTCGCTCGCGCGAGGATTGGCCGATGACTGGAGTGATCTAGACCTTCACTTGGCGGTGAGGGAACCAGAGAGCTTCGCCGCCACCGACTGGCTTGAGTCCCAGGTACACCTGGTGCTCGCAGACGCAATCCCGGGACTAACAGGATCCTTCATCTGCGTTACTTCTGGCTGGATACACATCGACTTGAATGTGCACCCTCCGGATGGTGAGTTCGCGCCCGAGGACACGCGCCGTGTTCTCTTTGACCGCGATGCACTGATTCGGAACTCCATGACCACTGCCAGTCCTTCCGGTCTGCCGTTCTTTCCTGCACAGGACGTCCAGATCTTCTTGTACGTCCTTGGCCAGTCCGTCGCGTCGGTTCGACGGGGCGATCTCATCGCTCATTCGCAAGCCACAGCCATGATGCGCGACCGCCTACTTGTCAATTTGCTGCTCGCAGAAAACGGGGTTACGTCCCCGTGAGTGGTGTGGTTTCCCGCTCTTGAGTGTTGCTTCGTCAACGTGAAGAGCCACCGTGGGATGGTCAGTGAGTACCGATCAAAGAACTCACAAA
>NZ_SOHM01000019.1 GCF_004403945.1 Cryobacterium lactosi
CTGTCGGTGCCCCTCGTCCTTCTCGGAGACCAGGTTACGAAGGGCCCTACGGACCACATCACCGTTGACCAGGTCGCAGCATCTCAAGCGGCTACACGGCACTTGCTTGAAGGGGGCCGGCGCCGGATCGCCGTCATTGGAGCCCATGACAGCGGCGAGGACGCTTCAGCCAGAATGCGCCTAGAGGGATACCGATCAGCGCTGCAGGAGCACAAGATCGGCTTTGACCCTCAACTGGTTGTCAATGCCGACCCATGGCACCGAGCAAATGGCGCGAAAGCGGCGCGCGAGTTGATTGATCGCGGTGCCAAGTTCGATGCGATATTCGCGTTCAACGACGCCCTCGCCCTCGGCGCTATGCGCGTCCTGCAGGAAGTCGGCGTCCGCGTTCCAGTCGATGTGGCAATAGTCGGCTTCGACAACCTCGACGAATCGGCGTACTCCGTCCCCAGTCTCACCACTATCGATCCGGGCCGCTCGCAAATTGCCGAGTCAGCCGTGCAGTTCCTCGTTGACCAGATCGGCGGAAAGAAGGAACCCCGCCAGCTCCTCGCGAAGTACGAGCTAATCAGGCGCGAATCCTCCGGTTAACGACTTTTCGGCGACTGCTTGACACCTATTACATCCATGTAATACCGTTCTGTTACATCGATGTAACATTCGCGGCACCGATGAGCCTCTCAGTCGAGGCGACCCGACGCACGACAAAGAAGTCAGAAAGCGAGCCACAACAATGCACCGTAAAGCCCTTTTTTTTGCGGCAACCGCCGCCACCGCCGCTCTCGTCTTATCTGGCTGCAGCGCAACGCAGCCAAAGTCCACGGATGGCGACCCCGTCACCATCACTTTTTGGAACAGCTATACCGGCCCCGACCGCACTGTTGTTGAGAAGATCGTCGAGGACTTCAACGAGTCCCAGGACGACGTTTCCGTCGATATGACGATTCAGCCGTTCGACGTCTACTCTCAGAAGCTGCTCCCGGCGATGTCGGCCGGAGAAGGCCCCACGATCGCCGCCTTGGATGCTTCACAGTTTCCCCAGTATGCCGAGCTTGGCGTCATCTCCCCCATCGATGACTTCTATGACAGCGGTGCGATCGACCCAGACACCCTTCCCCAGGCGAGCTTGGACGCAACCACTCTCGACGGTGAAATCTACGGCTCTCCGATGATCGCGACCAACACGATGCTTTATTGGAACAAAGACCTCTTCGCCGCCGCTGGCATCGATGGCCCGCCCGCCACCATGGAAGAGATGGCCGAGGATGCGGTTACCCTGACCAAGTACCAAGAAGGCGCAGAGACGACCAACACCTACGGCATCGCGATCCCCGACCGCGAAGCGACCAGCAGCTGGGGTGTTCTCCTCTGGGCCGATGGCGGTGGATTTGTCAGCGACGACAAGACCGAATCGATCTTCGCGTCCAAGGAATCGGTCGCGACGATGACCAAGTGGAACGACTTGATCCAGAAACAGCACATCTCGCCCGTCGGGCTGAACGGAGTCGATGGGGATTCGCTCTTCGGCGCCGGTCGCGCGGCGATGCTGATGAACGGCCCGTGGGCTTCCGCTGCTTTCGAAGAAGCCGGAATCAACTTTGGAGTCGCCCCGACGCCCGAGGGCTCCGACGGCCAGTTCGCGGCCGCGGTGAGCTCCAATATGCATCTCGCTGCGGATGTGACCGATGCCGAGCGACAGGGCGCTTACGACTTCTTCGCCTTTTGGAACTCGAAGGAGGCATCCACCTATTACGCGGTCGAGACCGGATTTCCGCCCACGCGTACCGACGTCACTGTCGAGGACCTCGCGGCGAACCCCACGTCGCAGGCCTTCCAGGATTCCGGCAACGGAAAGTTCTATCTCGGTGGTCTCACGCAGTACGCCAACATCGACTCGAACATCGTGGTCCCCACGCTCCAGCGCGTCACGAACAACGAAGGCACGGTGGAAGACCTTCTGAAGGACGCGAGCGACCAGATNCTGAAGGACGCGAGCGACCAGATCAACTCGGAACTCGCCCAGTAGCGAACACAGACCTGACGTAGACAGAAGGACACGCTCATCGTTACCTCGCCCCCGCTCGAAGCCAGTCCCGTTCCTACGTCAGCACGCCGTCTGCGGCGCTCGAACCTCGAGCGCCGCAGGAGCCGAGTGGCGTTTGCCTTCCTTGTTCCTGCGCTTGCCGTACTGGGCGTTTTCGTCTTCTGGCCGATGGTGAGTTCGCTCGTTACATCGTTCACCAACGCCCGCATCATCGGCCCACGCAACTTCGTAGGCCTCGACAACTACGCCCAGCTCGTCGGCGACGGCCGCTTCCGGAACGCACTCGGCAACACGGCGCTTTACGCCGTGGTCACGGCTCCGATCTCTGTGGGGCTTGCGCTCTTCTTCGCCATGCTGCTGAACCGCAAGCTACCCGGCCGGGGCTTATTCCGCTCGGTCATCTTCTTCCCGTTCATCGCATCGCTCGGCATCATTTCGATTGCCTGGGCGTTCATGCTGGACCCACAGGTCGGCATCATCGCAGCCTGGCTCAGCGAAATCGGTTTGCCGATCGGCAACGGGGTCCGCGATCCGGCGTGGGCTATGCCCGCCGTGATGATCGTCGGGATCTGGCGCAACACCGGGTTCTTCATGGTCATGTATCTCGCCGGGCTGCAGTCCATCCCGGGTGAGCTCAACGAGGCTGCCGCTATTGACGGCGCCTCCGGCATCCGGCGATTCACGAACATCACCTGGCCGCTCCTAGCCAACACGACGCTGTTCGTGGTCATCATCGCCGCGATCTTCTCGTTCCAGGCCTTCGATCAGATGTACGTCATGACCTCGGGCGGACCGTTCTTCAAGACCGAAACCCTGGTCATGCTCATTTACAGCGCCGGTTTCAAGGACTACGACCTCGGCTATGCCTCCGCCGTGTCCTGGGTTCTGGTCCTCATCGTCCTCGTCTTCAGCCTGATTCAACTGGGCTACTTCCGCAAGAAAGCGGTGCAGTACTGATGGCTATCATCGTTCCTCCTCGCGCAACCCGGCAGCGCCCCCTGCCGGCGAACCCGCCCGTCGCCAGACGACCACGCTCGGATAGACCCAGCAGGGTTCCCACGGTGTTGATCGTGATTCTCTTGGTCGCGGTTTCGCTGTTCATCCTGCTGCCGGTGATCTGGATGGTCAGCGCCTCCTTCCGCACCCAGGGTGACTTGGTTGGAAACCCCACCAGCCTTATTCCGCAGGTTTTCACGCTCGACAACTACATCAACGTCTGGCAACGCATCCCGTTCGGCCGACAACTGCTGAACACCATCATCTTCGCCGGCGGAACGACATTGGCCTCGCTCCTGTTCGATTCCATGGCCGCTTACGCGCTAGCCCGATTCAACTTCCCCGGTCGCGATGTTGTGTTCATCCTGATCGTTGTCACGCTGATGATCCCCATCCAAGTCACCTTCATTCCGCTCTACGAGCTGCTGGCAGATTTCGGATGGATCAACACCTTCCACGGGCTCGTCATCCCTCGAGTGGCAGACGCGTTCGGTATCTTCTTCCTCCGCCAGTTCTTCCTCTCCCTACCGAAAGACCTCGAGGATGCCGCTCGCATCGACGGCGCTGGCGAGGTGCGGATCTTCGCTCGAATCATGCTTCCGCTTGCTGGACCAGCGCTCCTGACAGTTGCCATGTTCACCTTCTTGGCCAGCTGGAATGATCTCCTCTGGCCCCTCCTTGTCGCAACCGATCCCCAGATGCAGACCCTGCCTGCCGGTCTGGCATTGTTCAAAGGCCAACACAGCTCCGACTACGGGATGCTCATGGCCGGCGCGATACTCGCCCTGCTGCCCATGATCGTGGCGTTCGTCTTCGTCCAGCGTCGATTCATCGAAGGAATCGCCACCACCGGGATGAAGTAGACCCGCCTTCCCTGCACCGCCAAGCGCTGAGCGTGATGGCGAAAACCCCGCCGTTACATCGATGTACGCCATAGCAGTAAGCCGTCATCTAGCAGAGAGATCACTTCATGCACAAAGCCCTAC
>NZ_SOHM01000043.1 GCF_004403945.1 Cryobacterium lactosi
CTGTCGGTGCCCCTCGTCCTTCTCGGAGACCAGGTTACGAAGGGCCCTACGGACCACATCACCGTTGACCAGGTCGCAGCATCTCAAGCGGCTACACGGCACTTGCTTGCAGGGGGCCGGCGCCGGATCGCCGTCATTGGAGCCCATGACAGCGGCGAGGACGCTTCAGCCCGAATGCGCCTAGAGGGATACCTATCAGCGCTGCAGGGGCACAAGATCGGCTTTGACCCTCAACTGGTTGTCAATGCCGACCCATGGCACCGAGCAAATGGCGCGAAAGCGGCGCGCGAATTGATTGATCGCGGTGCCAAGTTCGATGCGATATTCGCGTTCAACGACGCCCTGGCCCTCGGCGCTATGCGCGTCCTGCAGGAAGTCGGCGTCCGGGTTCCAGTCGATGTGGCGATAGTCGGCTTCGACAACCTCGACGAATCGGCGTACTCGGTCCCTAGTCTCACCACTATCGATCCGGGCCGCTCGCAAATTGCCGAGTCAGCCGTGCAGTTCCTCGTTGATCAGATCGGCGGAAAAAAGGAGCCCCGCCAGCTCCTCGCGAAGTACGAGCTAATCAGGCGCGAATCCTCCGGTTAACGACTTTTCGGCGGCCACTTGACACCTATTACATCCATGTAATACCGTTCTGTTACATCGATGTAACATTCCCGGCACCGATGAGCCTCTCAATCGAGGCGACCCGACGCACGACAAAGAAGTCAGAAAGCGAGCCACAACAATGCACCGTAAAGCCCTCTTTTTTGCGGCAACCGCCGCCACCGCCGCTCTCGTCTTATCTGGCTGCACCGCAACGCAGCCAAAGTCCGCGGATGGCGACCCCGTCACCATTACTTTTTGGAACAGCTATACCGGTCCCGACCGCACTGTTGTTGAGAAGATCGTCGAGGACTTCAACGAGTCCCAGGACGACGTTTCCGTCGATATGACGATTCAGCCGTTCGATGTCTACTCTCAGAAATTGCTCCCGGCGATGTCGGCCGGAGAAGGCCCCACGATCGCCGCCTTGGATGCTTCACAGTTCCCCCAGTATGCCGAGCTTGGCGTTATTTCCCCCATCGATGATTTCTACGACAGCGGTGCGATCGACCCAGACACCCTTCCCCAGGCGAGCTTGGACGCAACCACTCTCGACGGTGAGATCTACGGCTCTCCGATGATCGCGACCAACACGATGCTGTATTGGAACAAAGACCTCTTCGCTGCCGCTGGCATCGATGGCCCGCCCGCCACCATGGAAGAGATGGCCGAGGATGCGGTTGCCCTGACCAAGTACCAAGAAGGCGCAGAGACGACCAACACCTACGGCATCGCGATCCCCGACCGCGAAGCGACCAGCAGCTGGGGTGTTCTCCTTTGGGCCGATGGCGGTGGATTCGTCAGCGACGACAAGACCGAATCGATCTTCGCGTCCAAGGAATCAGTCGCGACGATGACCAAGTGGAACGACTTGATCCAGAAACAGCACATCTCGCCCGTCGGGCTGAACGGAGTCGATGGGGATTCGCTCTTCGGCGCCGGTCGCGCGGCGATGCTGATGAACGGCCCGTGGGCATCCGCTGCTTTCGAAGAAGCCGGAATCAACTTCGGAGTCGCCCCAACGCCCGAAGGCTCCGACGGCCAATTCGCGGCCGCGGTGAGCTCCAACATGCATCTCGCTGCGGATGCGACCGATGCCGAGCGACAGGGCACTTACGACTTCTTCGCCTTCTGGAACTCGAAGGAGGCATCCACCTATTACGCGGTCGAGACCGGATTCCCGCCCACGCGTACCGATGTCACTGTCGAGGATCTCGCTGCGAACCCCACGTCGCAGGCCTTCCAGGATTCCGGCAACGGAAAGTTCTATCTCGGTGGTCTCACGCAGTACGCCAACATCGACTCGAACATCGTGGTCCCCACGCTCCAGCGCGTCACGAACAACGAAGGCACGGTGGAAGACCTTTTGAAGGACGCGAGCGACCAGATCAACTCGGAACTCGCCCAGTAGCGNTTGAAGGACGCGAGCGACCAGATCAACTCGGAACTCGCCCAGTAGCGAACACAGACCTGACGTAGACAGAAGGACACGCTCATCGTTACCTCGCCCCCACTCGAAGCCAGTCCCGTTCCTACGTCAGCACGCCGTCTGCGGCGCTCGAACCTCGAGCGCCGCAGGAGCCGAGTGGCGTATGCCTTCCTTGTTCCTGCGCTAGCCGTGCTCGGTGTTTTCGTCTTCTGGCCGATGGTGAGTTCGCTCGTCACATCGTTCACCAACGCCCGCATCATCGGCCCACGCAACTTCGTCGGCCTCGACAACTACGCCCAGCTCATCGGCGACGACCGCTTCCGGAACGCACTCGGCAACACGGCGCTCTACGCCGTGGTCACGGCTCCAATCTCCGTGGGGCTTGCGCTCCTCTTCGCCATGCTGCTGAACCGCAAGCTACCCGGCCGAGGCTTATTCCGCTCGGTCATCTTCTTCCCATTCATCGCATCGCTCGGCATCATTTCCATTGCCTGGGCGTTCATGCTGGACCCACAGGTCGGCATCATCGCAGCCTGGCTCAGCGAAATCGGTTTGCCGATCGGCAACGGCGTCCGCGATCCGGCTTGGGCCATGCCCGCCGTGATGATCGTCGGGATCTGGCGCAACACCGGGTTCTTCATGGTCATGTATCTCGCCGGGCTGCAGTCCATCCCGGGTGAACTCAACGAGGCTGCCGCTATTGACGGAGCCTCCGGCATCCGGCGATTCACGAACATCACCTGGCCGCTCCTAGCCAACACGACGCTGTTCGTGGTCATCATCGCCGCGATCTTCTCGTTCCAGGCCTTCGATCAGATGTACGTCATGACCTCGGGCGGGCCGTTCTTCAAGACCGAAACTCTGGTCATGCTCATTTACAGCGCCGGTTTCAAGGACTACGACCTCGGCTATGCCTCCGCCGTGTCCTGGGTTCTGGTCCTCATCGTCCTCGTCTTCAGCCTGATTCAACTTGGCTACTTCCGCAAGAAAGCGGTGCAGTACTGATGGCTACCATCGTTCCTCCTCGCGCAACCCGGCAGCGCCCCCTGCCTGCAAACCCGCCCGTCGCCAGACGACCACGCTCGGATCGACCCAGCAGGGTTCCCACGGTGTTGATCGTGATTCTCTTGGTCGCGGTTTCGTTGTTCATCCTGCTGCCGGTGATCTGGATGGTCAGCGCCTCCTTCCGCACCCAGGGTGACTTGGTTGGAAACCCCACCAGCCTTATTCCGCAGGTTTTCACGCTCGACAACTACATCAACGTCTGGCAACGCATCCCTTTCGACCGACAACTACTGAACACCATCATCTTCGCCGGCGGAACGACATTGGCCTCGCTCCTGTTCGATTCCATGGCCGCGTACGCGCTAGCCCGATTCAACTTCCCCGGTCGCGACGTTGTGTTCATCCTGATCGTCGTCACACTGATGATCCCCATCCAAGTCACCTTCATTCCGCTCTACGAGCTGCTGGCAGATTTCGGATGGATCAACACCTTCCACGGACTCGTCATCCCTCGAGTGGCAGACGCGTTCGGTATCTTCTTCCTCCGCCAATTCTTCCTCTCCCTACCGAAAGACCTCGAGGATGCCGCTCGCATCGACGGCGCTGGCGAGGTGCGGATCTTTGCTCGAATCATGCTTCCGCTTGCTGGACCAGCACTCCTGACAGTTGCCATGTTCACCTTCTTGGCCAGCTGGAACGATCTCCTCTGGCCCCTCCTTGTAGCAACCGATCCCCAAATGCAGACCCTGCCTGCCGGTCTGGCCTTGTTCAAAGGCCAACACAGCTCCGACTACGGGATGCTCATGGCCGGTGCGATACTCGCCCTGCTGCCCATGATCGTGGCGTTCGTCTTCGTCCAGCGTCGATTCATCGAAGGAATCGCCACCACCGGGATGAAGTAGACCCGCCTTCCCTCCACCGCCAAGCGCTGAGCGTGATGGCGAAAACCCCGCCGTTACATCGATGTACGCCATAGCAGTAAGCCGTCATCTAGCAGAGAGATCACTTCATGCACAAAGCCCTAC
>NZ_SOHM01000025.1 GCF_004403945.1 Cryobacterium lactosi
CCGGCTTCACCCGTCCGGGTGCCCCTGCCGGTGCGCCCGGCTTCGGCCCGCCCCGCCCCGCCGGTGGCGGCGGCGCCGGCGGCCGTGGCCGTGGCCCCGGCGGTGGAACCGCTGGTGCGTTCGGTCGCGGTGGCGGCAAGAACAAGGCTCGCAAGTCCAAGCGGACGAAGAGGGCCGAGTTCGAGTTGCGCGAGGCCCCGTCGCTGGGTGGCGTGAGCGTTCCCCGTGGCGACGGCGGAACCGTGGTGCGTCTGCGCCGCGGTGCCTCCATCACGGACTTCGCCGACAAGATCGACGCGAGTCCGGGCAACCTGGTCACCGTGCTGTTCCACCTCGGTGAGATGGCCACGGCGACCGAGTCGCTCGACGAGGCCACCTTCGACGTGCTGGGCAGCGAGCTGGGTTACAAGATCCAGATGGTCTCGCCCGACGACGAAGACCGCGAACTGCTGCTCGCCTTCGACATCGACATCGACCAGGAACTGGCCGACGAGACCGACGAAGAGCTTGAAGTCCGTCCTCCCGTCGTCACCGTCATGGGTCACGTCGACCACGGTAAGACCGCGCTGCTCGACGCCATCCGTAACGCCAAGGTGGCCGCAGGTGAAGCCGGTGGCATCACCCAGCACATCGGTGCCTACCAGGTCGTCACCGAGCACGAGGGCATCGAACGTGCCATCACCTTCATCGACACCCCCGGTCACGAGGCGTTCACCGCCATGCGTGCTCGTGGTGCGCAGGTCACCGACATCGCGATCCTCGTGGTCGCCGCCGATGACGGCATCATGCCGCAGACGATTGAGGCGCTCAACCACGCACAGGCCGCCAACGTGCCGATCGTGGTCGCAGTGAACAAGATCGACAAGCCCGGTGCGAACCCGCAGAAGGTGCGCCAGCAGCTCACCGAATTCGGTCTCGTCGCCGAAGAGTACGGCGGAGACGTCATGTTCGTCGACGTGTCTGCGAAGAACAAGGTCGGCATCCAGGAGATCCTGGACGCCGTCCTGCTCACCGCAGACGCCGGACTCGACATGCGCGCCAACCCGAACAAGGATGCCCGCGGTGTGGCCATCGAGGCCAAGCTCGACAAGGGTCGCGGTGCAGTTGCCACCGTGCTCATCCAGTCGGGAACGCTGCACGTCGGTGACTCGATCGTCGCCGGTACCGCCTACGGCCGTGTTCGTGCCATGGCCGACGAGAACGGCAACCCCGTGCTCGCCGCCGTGCCGTCCCGTGCCGTCCAGGTGCAGGGCCTCTCGAGCGTTCCCCGCGCCGGTGACACCTTCCTCGTCATCGAGGAAGACCGCACCGCGCGTCAGATCGCCGAGAAGCGCGAAGCCGCCGAGCGCAACGCCCTGCTGGCCAAGGCCCGCAAGCGCATCAGCCTCGAGGACTTCACCCGTGCACTCGAAGAGGGCAAGGTCGAATCGCTCAACCTCATCATCAAGGGTGACGTTTCCGGTGCCGTTGAGGCCCTGGAAGAGTCGCTGCTCAAGATCGAGGTCGACGACTCCGTTCAGCTGCGCATCATCCACCGCGGTGTCGGTGCTGTCACGGAGAGCGACGTCAACCTCGCCACCGTCGACAACGCCATCATCATCGGCTTCAACGTTCGCCCCGACACGAAGGCGCGCGAACGTGCGGCTCGTGAAGGCGTGGACGTGCGCTTCTACTCCGTCATCTACAACGCGCTCGAGGACATCGAGTCTTCCCTCACCGGAATGCTCAAGCCCGAGTTCGAAGAAGTGCAGAGTGGTATCGCCGAGATCCGCGAGGTCTTCAGCTCGTCCAAGTTCGGAAACGTCGCCGGTGTCATCGTGCGTTCGGGAACGATCACGCGAAACGCCAAGGCGCGGGTCATCCGCGACGGCATCGTTGTGGGCGACAACCTCGCCATCGAGTCGCTGCGTCGCTTCAAGGATGACGTCACCGAGGTCCGTACGGACTTCGAGGCCGGTATTGGGCTTGGTAAGTTCAATGACATCCAGATCGGCGATGAGATCGAGACGATCGAATTGAAGGAAAAGCCGCGTAGCTAATAGCTATGGTGGCAAGGGGTCTCCGCTCGATCCCCCCTAAAAAGGGAAGAGCGGGGACCCCTACCCCGATTCCCTTTTTAGGGGGGATCGAGCTCCGCCCCAGTCCCTGAGAAATGCCAGCGTCAATTCGATGGTGGGGGGGGGGGGGGGGGGGGCTTAAGAGCNTTAAGAAGTACCCCGTAATTTTTAGGTTTATAGGAGTTCGACATGGTAGATCCGGCACGCGCTAGGAAGATGGCGGACCGCATCAAGGTCATCGTGGCCAAGCGGCTCGAACGCGGCATCCGCGACCCGAGGCTCGGCTTCGTGACCATCACCGACGTCAAGGTCACCGGCGACCTGCAGCACGCCTCGGTGTTCTACACGGTCTACGGCTCCGAAGAGGAGCGCAAGGACAGCGCCGCAGCCCTCAAGGCCGCCACCGGCATGTTCCGAAGCGAGGTGGGCAAGAACATCACCGCGCGACTGACCCCGTCGATCGAGTTCATCGCCGACGGCATCCCGGAGAACGCCGCCCTCATCGACGACCTGCTCCGTGAAGCACGCGAGCGCGACACCCAGGTCGACGAGATGGCCCGTACGGCCGTCTACGCCGGCGACGAGGACCCGTACGTCAAGCCCCGCGAATACGTGGAGGACGACGAAGACGAAGACGACTCCGACGAAGACGAGGTGGAGGCTGCCCCGGCCCACACCGGTCGTCACGTCGCCCCGACGGAGCCCGACGCTCAGTAGCCCTCGGCAGCCCGGCAACGAGTTGCTTCAGAATGCCCCTTGACCTGGTGTCAAGGGGCATTTTGCTTCCTCTGAGCGCAGCAGGATGCCGCGAATCGCCGCTGAATTCCCCTTCGACGGGCGCGATGGGTGCTTCTGCGGTAACTCGGCGTCAGGCCTCGGTGGCCGCGATGGTCCAGGCGGCGGAGTGGGACTGGCCGGGGGCCAGCAGCACCAGGTCCTCCCCGGTGGAGAAGGCGTCAGGCGGGCAGGTCATCGGCTCGACGGCCAGACCGATCCGGCTGCGCTCCGGCGCGGGACGGTCGGCGGTGTGCACCTGCAGCCAGGGCAGCTCGGCGCCGAAGCTCATGCGCACTCCGGTGCCGGCCGGGCTACTCAGTGTGACGCCGGCCGACCCATCCGCTTCACGTGCGATCGAGGTGAAGGCGTGGTCGATGAAGGTGTCGCCGATCGCACGGGGGGTGCGGAAGTCGAATTCCGGCGTGGTCTCCACCGGCACGGTGGCCACGGGGCTGAGCCGGTCCGGGGTCACCGTGAGGTAGCTGGCCGCGGGGAACTCGAGCGTCCAGTCGTCGACGGTGCCGGGGCCGGCCACGAGGTAGGGGTGCGGGCCGGTGCCGTACGGGGCGGTGGCCGCGCCGAGATTCTCCGCGGTCACGGTGCTGGTGAGGCCGTGGTCGGTGAGGCTGTAGGTGGCGAGGAGGGCGATGCGATGCGGGTAGCCGTCGCTGGGCACGATGGTGGTGCCGAGGGTCACGGAATCGTTCGATCGGGCCTGCAGCGTCCAGTCGGCCCAGCAGACCAGGCCGTGCAGGGCGTGCGCGCGGCTGGGTTCGGTGAGCGGCAGCTGGTAGTCGACGCCGTCGAAGGTGTAGGTGCCGTCGACAACCCGGTTGGGCCAGGGCGCCAGCACGGCACCCCGGTAGCCGGGCCGCACCTCGTCGGCGGCGAACGGCACCACGAGGTCGCGTTCGTGCCAGGTGAGCTCGCGCAGGCTCGCTCCGACGCTGGCGATCGTGGCCGAGTAGCCGCCGTGGCTGATCGTGTACTGCAGGCCGGAGCGCGGCAGCACCGGCGCATCCGTGCTGGTGGGGGTACCGGTGGCGACGGCGGCGTCAGTCATGGGACAGTACTCGTTTCAGGTAGGCGTTCTCGAAGCGTCCGTCGGGATCGACCCGGCGCACGTGTGCCGCGAAATCATCGAGGCGGGGATAGGCACGGCGGAGCCGGGCCGGGGACATCGTGGCGACCTTGCCCCAGTGCGGGCGGGGCGCGAACGGCTCGAGCGTGTGCTCGATCAGGGGCAGCACCGCGAGGATCGCAGGCAGCACCGGCTTCCAGGTGAAGTGGATGGCGAGCGAGTCACGGGCGTAGCTGGGGCTGAGCCAGGCGGTGTCAGCGGCCACGCTGCGGAGCTCGGAGATGTGCAGCAGGGGTGCGATGCGGTCGCCGATCGCGCGCAGCGCCGTGATCGCGGCGACGGCGTGCTCGGCCGGAATCAGGTACTCGGACTGGATCTCCTCACCGTGGCTGGGCTGGAACTCGCTCCGGAAGTGCGCCAGTCGCTCGTTCCACGGACCGGGCTCGCGCAGCTGGCCGGTCACGCTGTCTGCGGCGACACCGGGCAGCGGATGCAACGCCACAGTGGCCTCCGTTGCACCCAGGGCGGCGAGGTCCAGCTCGGGGCCGTCCACATCGAGTCGACGCTTCGACCACACCTGGTGGGTGTTCTCGCCCTGGAAGGTGGTGAACACGCTGACGCTGTAACCACTGGACATGATGGCGGCCCAGTTGGCCAGGGCGGCGGTCCAGGAGAGTCCCTGGTGCACGTACTGGGAGATCTGGAAGTGCGGTTGCACCCGCAGGGTCACGGCGGTGATGATGCCCACGGCACCGAGGCCCACCACCGAGGCGGCGAAATCGGCGTCGTGCTCCCCGACGACCTCGACAGCGCCGGACGCCCGCACGATCTCCAAAGCCAGCACCGACGACGCCAGCGACCCGTTGCGGACGCCGGAACCGTGCGTGCCGGTCTGGATCGCGCCGGCGATCGAGATGTGCGGCAGCGAGGCGAGATTGGGCAGGGCCAACCCCTGGTCGGCCAGATAGGCGCCCACCTGGGCATAGGTGCTGCCGGCGCCGACCCGCACGCTCACCGGGGCGCCGTCGTCGCCGAACTGCAGCGTGGGCGGGGCATCCAGGCGGTCCAGCGCCACCAGGGTGCCCGCGGTGTCGGCGATGGTGGAGAACGAGTGCCTCGAGCCCAGGGCCTTCACTCGGCCACCGGCGGAGTCGGCCGCGGCTACGATGGCCGAGACCTCCGCCGTCGTGGCGGGATGCCTGACGTCGTCGGTTGAATACTCGACATTGCCGGCCCAGTTCTTCATCGAAACCATTTCTGTTGGAGAGAACGCGGGGTTGTCACCCCTGGGAAAGAGCGTACATCCCGGGTTCGGTCGTGACGGCGAGGCCGTCCGCGAGGAGGCCGGCCAAGGCGCGGCTGCGCTGCACGGCATCCGGCCAGAGGCCCTCGATCTCCGCATCGGTCACGGGATGATGCGTGGCACGCAACTCGGCCATGATCAGCCCGCGCACCTGCCGGTCGCTGCCCTCGAACTTCTTCTGCACGGCCTTCTTCGGCCCGTCGTATGCCGGGTAGCCGGCCGCCCGCCAGGCGCATGCATCCTGAATCGGGCAGACCGCACAGCGTGGGCTGCGGCTGGTGCAGACGATGGCCCCGAGCTCCATGATGGCCGCGTTGAACACCGCTGCCGCGGCAGGTTCTGCGGGCAGCAGCGCCGACATCGCCTCGAGGTCCCGGCCGCGGCTGGGCGGCGCAGGTTCGGCCTGGCCGGTCACGGCCCTGGCGATCACCCGTCGGGTGTTCGTGTCGACCACCGGATGCCGGTGGCCATACGCGAACGCCGCGACGGCCCTGGCCGTGTAGTCGCCGATCCCGGTCAGGGCGAGTAGGTCGTCGACGTCCTCAGGCACGATGCCGCCGTGCCGTTCGGTGATCTGCCCCGCGGCGGCGTGCAGCCACAGCGCCCGGCGCGGGTAGCCCAGGCTCGCCCAGGCCCGAACGGCCTCACCGGGCGGCACGCTGGCCAGGTCCTTCGGAGTCGGCCACCGCTCGAGCCATTCGCTCAGGCGGGGGATCACCCGGTTCACCGGGGTCTGCTGCAGCATGAACTCGCTCACCAGGGTGCCCCAAGCGCTGAACCCGTCTCGCCGCCAGGGCAGGTCGCGGGCGTTCTCGCCGAACCAGAGACTGATGCTGCGGCTGAGGTCCGGACTGGCGGGTGCAGTCTCGGCTGCGGCACTCTCGAGTGCGGCACTGTCGACGGGGGCCGCGCTGTGGGCTGTGACGTTCATCGGTTCTAACCTAGGCTCGATTCATGAAGCTCGTTTCCACTCCTCGCGTCGAGTACCTGCGTACCCTCGCGGCCGAGATCCTCAACCTGAACGGCCGGGGGAGGGTGATCGTCGCCGTGGACGGCGCCGACGCCGCCGCGCGCACCGCCTTCGCCGACGACCTGGCGGCGGTGCTCGACGAAGCCGGAACCCCCGCCTTCCGGGCGTCGCTGCGTTACTTCCAACGCTCCCGTGAAGACGCCGCCCGGTTCGGTGCCGACACCCCGGAGCGCCACTACCGGCACGGCTACGACTATTCGGCGTTGCGCCGGGTGCTGCTCGAACCGTTCCGCCTCGGCGGCAGCACAGGTTTTGTCACCCAGGTCTTCGACCCCGACCGGGATGTCTGGATCGAACCGACGTGGACCACAGCTCCGGCCGACGCGATGCTGGTGATCGACGGCGAGTTCATCAACCGCGGCGAGCTGCGGGACGCCTGGAACTACCGCATCCTGTTGGAGAGCGAAGCGACCTCTGAGGCCGACTACCTCTACCAGAAGGAGGAACGGCCTCGCCAGGTGGTGTCGGCCGTCATCGACCTCAGCCAGCGGCATCTGCCCCAGCGGGTGTTCAGCGACTCCTGCTGAACCGCGCCAGAACCTCATCAGGGCCGAGGAACGACCCGCGCTGCTCGACCTCGTGGACCAGGGCGGTCAGCCGGTGGTTCACCGGCGCGGAAATGCCGGCCACGGCGGCCTCCCGCACCACAGCGCCGTTGAGGAAGTCGACCTCGGTGCGTTGGCCGCGAGTGACGCTCTGCAGAGTCGAACCCAGGTTGGGTACCGTGCCCATGCGGGCGCGCATCCGCAGCGGCAGCACCTGCCCGGCCCAGGCCGGCAGCAGAGAGAAGAGCCGCAGCCGCACGTCGTCGAGCGCCTGCATGGCACCGAAGCGGATGCCGCGACGCATGCCCACCCGCACGGCCTCCCGCATGCTCAGGGTCATCACCCGGCGCAGCCCCCGGTGGGCGACCACGCTCTGCACGCTCAGCCCGGTGATCGCCGGCAGGGCGTTCAGCATGTTGACGACCAGCTTCGTCCACTGGGCGCCGACGAAGTTGTCGATGGTGCGGCAGGGCACGGCCCCGGCGAGCACCTCCTGCCAGTGCCTGGTGGCCGCGTCGGCGGGTCCGGTGCCCCGGCCGAGGTAGGTGGGCGCGGCCGTGGTGACGGTGACCAGGCCCGGCTCGGTGTAGTTGGCGGCGATGATCGAGAGGGCGCCGAAGCAGTCCGAACCCGGGAGCAGCCGCGTGGCGGTGTCAACACCGTCGAGGCCGTTCTGGATGACGATCACCGCGGCACCGTCGAGCACGGCGGCGTTGTCCCGGATCGCCTCTTCGGCATCCTGTGCCTTGGTGCACACCAGAGCCAGGTCGGGTGTCTCGACCAGCCGTTCGAGGGCAGTGGGGCGCGCCGCCGCCCGGCCGAAACCGCCCTCAAGCCGGATACCCCGCTCGCGGATCGCGGCCAGCCCGGCACCGCGGGCCGTGACGGAGACGTCATGACCCGCCGCGCTGAGCAGGGTGGCGAAGGTTCCGCCCAGGGCGCCGGCACCGATCACAGCTATTCGCATGCTCTCAGCCTAGGAGCCCCACCGCGTCGCCAGGACTAGCCGACGAGCATGGAGTCTGCCGGGGCCGGGGCCGTCGACGGCGTCGGGGCCACCCGGCGGCCGGACGGCAGCGCGAGGGCGATCACCGCCGCGACGGCGAGTACCCCGGCGCCGACCATCACGGCGGGCACCGCGGCATCCACGTACCCGGAGGGCGTGAGCGTGCCGCCGTTGCCGGTGAACACCGCGGTGAGCACCGCGACGCCCAGCGCCACGCCGATCTCTCGGAAGGTGGAATTGGTGCCGGACGCCTTGGCTTGATCGTCGGGCACCATATTGGCCAGCACGGCGGTGGAGCTCGGCGCGAAGACCAACCCCATACCGAGCCCGGCCAGGATGAACGCGCCCACCAGCTCGCCGTATTCGACGTCGACGGACATCGTGACGGCCACCCAGAACATGGCGATGGCCAGCAGGGCCAGGCCCAGCACAATCGGCAGCCTGGTTCCCGTTCTCGGGCTGAGCATCCCGGTCAGCGGTGCCACGATCATCGGAGCCAGCGTCCACGGCATGGTCATCACGCCGGCTTCGAGCGGGCTGTGGCCCTGCACGATCTGCAGGAACTGGATCAGGATGAAGATAGACCCGAAGATACCGAAACTGAACGTGATCCCCACCAGGTTCGCCACCGTGAAACTGCGGTCACGAAAGAGCCGCAGCGGCAACAGCGGGGCGGATGCCCGCCCCTCCCACCAGACGAAGGCCAGCAGCAGGATTCCGCCGCCGATGAGCGCCGTGAGAACCTCGGTGCTCGTCCAGCCGGCCTCGTTGCCCCGCACGATGCCGTAGACGATCCCGAAGACCCCGCCGCCGGCCAGCACCAGGCCCACCACATCGGCGCGCAGTCGGGCGCCGAAGCTATTGGGCAACGCGATCAGCGCGAGCGGGATCGACAGCAGGCCGAGCGGCACGTTCAGCCAGAAGATGGCCTCCCAGTTCCAGCCCTCCACCACGGCGCCGCCGATCAGCGGGCCGAGCGCAACACCCAGTCCGGCGATGCCGCCCCAGATGCCGATCGCCGCCGGCCGGAACCGGTCGGCGACCGACCCGACGAGCAGGGTGAGGGAGAGCGGCATGAGCGCCGCGGCACCGACGCCCTGGAGTGCGCGGGCCGCGATCAGCATCCACGGCTCGACGCTCATCGCACAGAGCGCCGATGCGGCGGTGAAGAGGGCGATGCCGGCCAGGAACACCGACCGGCGGCCGAAACGGTCGCCGATGGCGACGGCCATCAGCATGAAGGTGGCGAAGCTGAGCGAGTAGGCGTTGACGACCCACTGCAGTTCTTCGATGGTGGCGTTCAGATCTGTATTGATCACCGGCAGGGCGCTGGTGACCACGAGGTTGTCGAGGGTGGCCATGAACATGGGCAGCGACGCGGCGACGACGGCAAGCCAGACGGGCACCCGGTTCAGGCGCCGGGCGACCGGTGGGGTGGAGGCGGTGGTCATCATGGGAGGTCCCTTCGGGTACGGAGACAGAGGATGTTGTAATTGAATGATTACAAGATAGGAGAGTAGTAATCGACTGATAACCTGTCAAGTGTGAACGAGACATCCGGCACCGCAGCCGCCCAGCCCACCGAGCGCATCCCCGCCGCCGAACGCCGCGAGCAGATCCTGGCGGCGGCCAGCGTGGTCTTCGGCGAGCGAGGCTATTCCGGCGCGACCACCGACCAGGTGGCCAAGGCGGCCGGAATCAGCCAGCCCTATGTGGTGCGGATGTTCGGCACCAAGGAGAAGCTCTTCCTGGAGGTTCTGGCGCGCGCCCTGGACCGTCTGATCGTCGGCTTCCGGCAGATCATCGCCGAACCGCGTGAACCGGGCGACGATGAGGTGGAGTTGCTGGCCGCACGGCTCGGCGCCGCGTACGTGGACCTCATCGAAGACCGCGGCATCCTGCTTTCGCTCATGCAGGCATTCATCAGCGGGCACAACCCGGTCGTCGGAGCCAAGGCCAGGGCAGGTTTCCTCGAGATCTACCGGATGCTGCGCGACGAGGCCGGCTTCCCGCCGGACGCCATCCGCGAGTTCCTGGCCGACGGGATGCTGTTCAACACGCTGCTGGCCATCCGGCTGCCCGACATCTTCGACGAGGATCCCGACGCCGAGGAACTCATGCGCTGCACGTTCCGTGGCAAGCTCGATGTTGTGCTCGGCGCTACGGCAGCCGAGGCCGCAGAGCATGCCTGACCCAGCCAAGAAGGATTTCCCGTGAACGCCCCCCGCCGCAAGCCCGGCAGCACCACCAGCGGCCTCGTGCTGATCGACAAGCCCCAGGGCTGGACCAGCCACGACGCCGTCGCCCGCACCCGCCGCCTGGCCAACACCCGCAAGGTCGGCCACGCCGGCACTCTCGACCCGATGGCCACCGGACTGCTGATCCTCGGCATCAACAGCTCAACCCGGCTGCTCACCTACGTGGTCGGCCTCGACAAGGAATACCTGGCCACCATCCGGCTGGGCGCGGCGACAACCACCGATGATGCCGAGGGGGAGGAGCTCACCCGCGCGCCCGCCGAGTCTGTCGCCGCGGTGTCCGCGGCGGCCATCACCACGGGCATCCGGGGGCTCACCGGGGCGATCAGCCAACGCCCCAGCGCCGTGAGCGCGATCAAGGTGGACGGCAAACGCGCCTACGCCAGAGTGCGGGCCGGCGAAGACGTCGAACTGCCCGCCCGCCCGGTCACCGTCAGCGAGTTCGAGCTGGTCAGCAGCACCCCGCTCGACGGTTTCCTCGACCTCGAGGTGCGCGTGGTCTGCTCCTCGGGCACCTACATCAGGGCGCTCGCCCGAGACCTCGGCGCCGAACTGGGTGTCGGCGGGCACCTCACCAGCCTCCGTCGCACCCGCATCGGCCCGTTCGGCATCCAGGACGCCGACCCGCTCGACCAGCTCGACGTGGCCCGCGCCATGATCGGGCCGGCGGATGCCGCGAGCAGGCTGTTCGAGAGGCTCGACCTCGACGACAAGCAGGCCGTCGATCTCGGTCAGGGCAAGCGCATCGACGCGCCGGCCGGCGCCGTGGACGGCGGCCCGGTCGCCGCGGTCGACCCGCACGGCCGGCTCGTCGGACTCGTCGAATACCGCGCCGGGCAGGCCAAGTCGATCGTGAACTTCCCGCCGGACGCCCCCGCTGATCCGGTCACTGTGGCCGATCCCGCCGAGCCCGCCGCGCCGGAGGATGCATCGTGATCGAGTGGTTCACCTATCTGCAGCTGGCCGTCGCCACCGCCGCCGGTCTGCTCTGCCTGGGCCTCGGCTTTGTCGGCCGCAAACCCACCGACCTCAGCATGGGGGCGACGCTGCTGGTCGAGCTGCTGCTGATCGGGCAACTCGTGGTCGCCATCGTCGCGCCCCTCACCGGGAACCAGGCCACCGGCAGCCTGCTCGAGTTCTACACCTACCTGATCAGCGCCATCCTGTTGCCGATCTTCGGGGGAGTGTGGGCGCTGATCGACCGCAGCCGGTGGAGCACAGTGATCCTCGGCGTGGTCTGCCTGTCGGTGGCGGTCATGGTCTACCGGATGCTGCAGATCTGGACCGTGCAGGGCGTCTGAGCCGAGGTTCGCGCCCGGCACCGTTCGGCCCGAAGATGCTGCGATAATTACTGAGCGATGAATGAGCTCAAGACCGACTCCGGAGACAACGCCACCGGCACGACGAAACCCGGTCGGGTGACCGGTATCGGTCGTGTGCTGATCATGGTCTACGGAGTTCTCGCCCTGGCCGCCACCGGTCGCTCCTTCGTGCAGATCGTCGGCAAGTTCGACGAGGCTCCGCTGGCGTACACCCTGTCGGCGCTCGCCGCCGTGGTCTACATAGTCGCCACCATCGCCCTGATCAATCGGGGTCAGGCCTGGTACCGGATCGCCTGGATCACCATCGGCTTCGAGCTCCTGGGCGTTCTGGTGATCGGCACCCTCAGCCTGGTCGACCCGCAGCTGTTCCCGCACGACACCGTCTGGTCGGTGTACGGGCGTGGCTACCTGTTCATCCCACTGGTGCTGCCGGTCCTGGGCATGTGGTGGTTGGCGCGCCATGCGCCCGAACGCGCCGGCGGAACCGGAGCCGCAGCGTGAGCGCCGCCAGGACCGCACCCACGAACGTGCCCAGGCAGGCGCCGATGAAGGTGCTCAACGGCCTCGGCGCCGTTCCGGCCGACTGGCCGGCCTCGGCGGTCAGCATCGGCAAGTTCGACGGGGTGCACGCGGGCCACCGCGCCGTGATCGGTGAGCTCAAGGCTCACGCAACCCGGGAGGGCCTGGCGGCCGTTGTCGTCACCTTCGACCGGCATCCGCTCGCCCTGCTGAACCCGGCCAAGTGCCCCGCCGAACTGGTCAGTGTGCAGCAGAAGCTCGACCTGCTCGGTGAGACCGGCATCGACGCCACCCTGGTGCTCGCCTTCGACACCGCGCTCTCGTCGCTGCCGCCGGAGGACTTCGTGCGCGGCATCCTGGTGGACACCCTGCACGCTCGCCACGTGATGGTGGGGCGGGACTTCAGGTTCGGCGCCCGCGGTGCCGGCGACGCCGACCTGCTCACCGAACTCGGCCACCGTTACGGCTTCGATGTGCGCCTCATCGACGACGTCATGCCGCACGGGGAGCGCCGGGTCTCGTCCACCTGGATCCGCGAGCTGCTCTCCGCCGGTGACGTGCGGGCCGCGACCCGCCTGCTCGGGCACACCCCCGGAGTGCGCGGAGTGGTGGTGCACGGCGCGGCCAGAGGTCGCGAACTCGGCTTTCCCACCGCGAACCTCTCGCCAGAGGCTGAGGGGCTGATCCCCGCGGATGGTGTCTACGCCGGCTGGCTCACCGACAACGGGGAGCGCTACCCGGCCGCCATCTCGATCGGCAACAACCCCACCTTCGACGGTGTGCCGCAGAAGCAGGTTGAGGCGTACGTGCTCGATCAGGACATCGACCTCTACGACCACGTCGTCGAGGTCGCCTTCGTCGAGCACATCCGCGGCATGGTCGCCTTCACCGGCATTGAGCCGTTGATCCGGCAGATGCAGGACGACGTGGTGAAGACCCGCGCGATCCTGAACCTCCCGCTGGGATAAACGGGCCGGTCGGGCGCCAGGTCAGACGGTCGGCTGCACCGGCGGTATCTGCTCCGGCGTGTCCGCGGGCAACGGCCCGCGGCCGAACAGGAACAGGATCAGTTCCGGCGCGGTGCTGCGGAGCGGGGTGCCATGGCCGACGCTCCACTCGGCATCCGTCGCCACCAGCCGGCGGGTGCGCAGCACGGCCTTGATCTCGGTAGGCGCGATCAGGCTGCGTCGCAGCGCCACCGCACCGCCGGCCATGGGGTGAATGGGCAGGGTCAGGCCCAGCGGATGCGCCAGGTCCAAGCCGTGAACCACGGCCTCGGTCAGGTCGGTGATGCCGCCTCGGCCCGTGGCCGCCCTGGCTGCGGCGATTTCGCGCAGCCGGAGCACCAGCTGGTCCGGCTCGGCCGCTGCAGCGGCCCGGCTGACGGCCTCGATGGCGCGCGCCGGGCGCAGATGGTGCCCGACGTAGGCGCGGGTGGCGCTGCCGAGGAGCTCACGTTTGCTGCTGCCCAGCCGCCAGACCAGGTGCCCGGCGACGTCGCGCACCCGCCACCCGGCGCACAGGCTCTGCGCTTCCCACTGCTCGGGAGCCAGCCCGGCGAGCAGATCGGCTATGGCCGTGAGGGTGGCGGCCAGATGCCCGGACCAGCGCGCGTTGACTCCGGATTCATTGCCGACGCTCCGCAAGCTGAGGGGGAGGAGTCGTGCGAATTCTGCCATGCCGTCCAGCCTAGACTTGCTGAGTGTCAGCCACCTCGCCCCGCTCCCTGTGGGCCGGGCGAACCCTGGCGCTGCTGGGCATCGTCCTCGTCGCCGCCAACCTGCGCACCGCCGTCGCGGCACTCTCGCCCATCGTCAGCCAGATCTCCACCGACGTTCCGCTGAGCGCAACGGCCATCGGCATCCTCGGCATGCTGCCGCCGGTCTGCTTCGCCGTATTCGGCATCTTCACCCCGGTCTACACGCGCCGGCTCGGCCTGGAGAACGTTCTTGTGCTCGCCCTCACCGCGATGATGATCGGGCACCTCACCCGCGGCCTGGCCGGCTCTCTCCCGGTCCTGGTGATCGGGAGTGTGGTCACCTTCGCCGGCCTCGGCGTGGGCAACGTGCTGCTGCCGCCGCTGGTGAAGAAGTACTTCCCCGACCGGATCGGCCTGGTCACGTCGCTCTACGTCACGATGCTGTCGCTGAGCACCCTGTTCCCCCCGCTGATCGCGGTGCCGGTGGCGGATGCCGCCGGCTGGCGGGTGTCCCTCGGCCTCTGGCTGCTGCCGGTGCTGGTCGCCCTCGTGCCCTGGGTCACCATGTTCGTGCGGCACAGGGTGCAGGTGGCTCCCGGCACAGTCGTCGAGGAGGCCGAACCGGCGCTGGTGGGCCGGATCTGGCATTCGTCGATCGCCTGGGCCCTGGCCGTGGTCTTCGCGGCATCGTCGCTCAACGCCTACGCGATGTTCGCCTGGCTGCCGCAGCTGCTCATCGACACGGCCGGCGTCACCCCCGCGCAGGCCGGCACCCTGCTTTCGGTGTACGCGGCAATGGGGATTCCCTGTGCCCTGCTGATTCCCTGGCTGACCGCCCGGATGAAAAACGTGGCGGGCCTCGTGTACCTCGGCGCCGCGGTCTTCCTGATCGGCGACCTGGGACTGCTCCTGGCCCCCGGCACGCTGACCTGGCTCTGGGTGGTCATGGCCGGCCTCGGACCGTTGCTGTTCCCCCTCGTCCTGGTGCTGATCAACCTGCGTACCCGAACCCATGCCGGGTCGGTGGCCCTGAGCGGGTTCGTGCAAAGCGTCGGCTACACGCTCGGCGCGATCGGCCCGCTCAGTGTGGCCCTGTTGCACGAGGTCACCGGGGGCTGGACGGCGCCGCTGCTGTTCCTGATCGGCACGGCGCTCGCGGTCACCGTGGCCGGTGCCGTCATCGCCCGCCCGCACCTGCTCGAGGACGATCTGGATCGCCGACACCGCCTGTAGCCGCTGCTCATATGAGCAAGATCTGCAACGAGTGTTGTCCCGGTCGGAGAACTCCACTTACGCTAGGGCCACGTGGGAAGGCACCAGCGAATGACCGACATCGACGAACTGCGCTCCATTCGGGCGGCCGAGTTGTATTACGAAGAAGACAAGACCCAGGACGAGATCGGCACGATCCTCCGGCTCACCCGGTGGAAGGTCGGTAGGCTGCTGGCCCAAGCCAAGGCCAACGGGTTCATACGTATCGAAATCGTGCATCCCCGCGCGCGTCGTCTCGGTATCGAACGTCAGCTGCGCGAAGCCACGGGCCTCACCGACGCCATCGTGGTCTCCACTGCCGGAGTCGTCGACGAGCTCGACCTGCACAAGCGCACCGCGCAGGCGGCCGCGGACTACCTCACCGCCCTGCGCCCGGTGCCGCGCACTCTCGGGATCAGCTGGGGCCGCACCCTGTACGACATTTCGGTGCAGCTCAAGCCCGGCTGGGCCAGCGGCGTCAACGTGGTGCAGATCAACGGCGGCGTGAGCCTGAATGCCCGCCCGGGAACGGCCGCAGCCACCGCCGTGAGCATCGCCCAGAAGGGCGCAGGTCAGTTCACCCTGCTGCCAAGTCCCGCCATCCTGGAGCGGATGGAGACCAAGCAGGCCATCGCCTCCGACCGCTCGGTCGCGGCAGTGCTCGAGATGGGCTCAGCGGCCTCGGCCTACCTGTTCAGCGCGGGCCAGGCCGACGAGGACTCTGCCCACGTCGACAGCGGGTACCTCACGCCGGAGCAGGTGGCCGAGCTCGTACGCAAGGGGGCCGTCGGCGACGTGGTCGGGAGGTTCATCGACAGCGCGGGCCAGATCGTCGACCCTGCGCTGGACGAACGCACCTTCGGCATCCAGCTGGAGCAGTTGCGCCGGGCGAAGACCGCCATCGCCGTGATCGGCGGTCCGCGCAAGCACGCGATCGCGCGCTCCGTTGTGCTCAGCGGCCTCTGCACGGTTCTGATCACCGACGAGGACACCGCCCTCGCCCTACTTCGCGAACCGTGAGCTAAGCACCGGAAAACGCCCGTTTTGGGTGCTTAACTCACAGTTCGCGAGGGGGAGTCACGCCTCGTGGGGACGGTCGGGGTTGTCGTCGCGGAGGAGGTCGGCCAGGGCCTGGTCGACGTCGTCCAGCACCGGTGGCTCACCCTTGGCTGTGGAGGTGAGCCGCGCGACCAGCGACTGCGGGTCGTCGAGGTCCGCAGACGTCGGCAGGATGTCGGGGTGCGCCCACAGGGCGTCCCTGGCCTCGTTGCCCACGGCGTCGGTGACCGCCTGCCACATCGCGGCAGCCTCACGCAGCCGGCGGGGGCGCAGCTCCAGGCCCACCAGGGTGGCGAAAGCCGACTCGGCGGGGCCACCGGATGCCCGGCGGCGCTTGACGGTCTCGTTGATCGCATCCGCGCGCGGCAACCGGCTGGTGGCCTCGAGGGTGACCACGTCGACCCAGCCCTCGACCAGGGCGAGCATGGTCTCGAGGCGACCGAGCGCGGCCAGCTGGGCGTCGGACTTGGGCGGGATCAGCGAGCCGTTCACCATGGCGTCGCGCAGTTCCTCGGGGTTCGACGGGTCGAAGCCCTCGGCGAGGGACTCCAGGCGTTCGGTGTCGATGGTGATGCCATGCGCAAAATCGGTGATCGAGCTGATCATGTGCAGACGCAACCAGCGGGAGTGCCTGAACAGCCGGGCGTGGGCGAGCTCGCGCACGGCGAGGTAGATCTGCACCTGGTCGGCCGGCACATCCAGGCCTTCGCCGAATTCGGCGACGTTCTGGGGGAGCAGGGCGGCCTGCTGATCGCCGAAGAGGGGGATGCCGATGTCGCCGCCGGAGACGACCTCGCTGGCAAGCTGGCCGACAACCTGGCCCAGCTGCATGGCGAACAGGGTGCCGCCGAGACTGCGCATCATCTGGCTGGCGCCGGCGAGCATGCCCTTGAGCTCCTCGGGGGCCTGCTCGGTGAGCACGTTGGTGAGGGAATCCGAGATGCTGGTGGCCACAGGTTCGGAGAGCTGGCTCCACAGCGGCATGGTGGCGCTCACCCACTCCCTGCGGGTCATCAGGCGAGGTTCGACGGTGAGCTCGGCAACGTTGATCACATCGTCCAACCAGAGCGCCGCGATGTGGAAGGCCTGCTCGAGCTCGGCTCGCTGGGCATCGGTCGTGCTGAGCGCTCCGGCGGCGGCGCGCTCCTGGCCCTGCTGAAGGGCGATGTCCCAGTTGATGCCGCCGTCGCCGCCGCCCTTCAGGGCGCCCTGCAACTGGCTCATCAGGGCCGCGACACTCGCGGGGTCGTTGGGAAGCCCGGCAGCGCCGGCCAACTGGCCGGGGTCGATCGACGATTTGCCGGACAGGATGTCCCGGAGCATGTCCCGGAATTCGTCTTCTGGATTCTGACCCTCGTCGGGTCGGGAGTCATCGGCCACTTCAGGCACCTCTCAGTTGCGTGCCTCTACGCTAGCCCGAGAACCCCGGCTAGAACTGGGAAATGACCTACGCTGGGTTCTTGCGTTGTCGCCTGTAGCGAACAGGCCGCGTACTTCTCGTTCATCCTTCTAAGGAGCCTGGTGGCCCTCTTCACCGCTGACCCGCATTCAGGCGCCGACCGACCCCGCCGGGGTTCCCGCACCGGCTGGGTGGTACTGGGCATCGCGCTGGTCACCGGGCTCACCCTGGCCGTCGTACCGTCGCCGTACGTCGTGGAAAGGCCGGGTCCGGTGTACAACACCCTGGGCTCGGCCGAAAACGACGGTGAGAAGACCGACCTCATCACGATCCCCGACGAGACCGTGTACCCGACCGAGGGCAGCCTCGACCTCCTCACCGTCTCCGTGCTCGGCAACCCGGACAACCGGCTGAACTGGCTGACTGTCGCGGCAGCCTGGCTGGACCCGAGCCAGGCCGTGGTGCCGCTTGAGTCGGTCTTCCCGACCGACGTCACCACCGAGGAGCGCGATGAGCAGAACCAGGTCGCCATGGTCAACTCCCAGCAGGACGCCATCGCCGCAGCCCTGACCAGCCTCGGCTATGACTACCCCACCGAACTGAGCGTCGTGTCCCTGGCCGACGGCGCCCCGGCCGAGGGGCTGATCCAGGCCGGAGACCTCATCGAGTCCGTCAACGGCGAAACCGTGGCGGATATCACGGCGCTGCGGACCGCGCTGACGGCCAGCGGCGCCGGCACCCCTGTTACCATCGGGCTGAACCGCGACGGCACCGAACAGAGCGTCGAGGTCGCACCCGTCGACATCGACGGCAACGTGGTGCTCGGCATCAACGTCAAGTCGGACTACAAGTTCCCGTTCGACGTCAACATCCAGCTCGACAAGGTCGGCGGACCGAGCGCGGGCATGATGTTCGCGTTGGGCATCATCGACAAGCTCACCCCCGGGTCGATCCAGGGCGGGGCGGATGTCGCCGGGACCGGCACCATCGACCAGTCCGGCACCGTCGGCCCCATCGGCGGAATCCGCCAGAAACTCTTCGGGGCCAAAGAAGCCGGTGCGGAGTGGTTCCTGGCGCCAACGGCGAACTGTGACGAGGTCACGGGGCACGTTCCAGACGGGCTGACCGTACTGGCCGTGAGCACCCTGGACGAGTCCCTGGCCGCACTGGATGCCATCCGCACTGGAGCCGATATCGGCGACCTGCCGACCTGCCCAGCCGGCTGATAGCAGGGCTGCTTCTGGGCGAGCCCTCAGCGAACTGGGGGTTTGCCCTGAGGAGGCTTGCATAGAATGAGGGTCTGACCCCCGATCTATCAGAGCAAGAGGCCAATTCGTGACCACATCATCCGCCGGAAACGCTCCACGCCGGAGCCGTGCCCCGCTCGCCATCACGGCAGCGATCATCGCAGGGCTGGTGATCTTATTCTTCATCTTCGCCGGGCTGTACGCGGATGTGTTGTGGTTCGACCAACTCGGATTCCTCAGCGTGCTGACCACCCAGTGGATCGCCAGTGCGGTCCTGTTCGTCATCGGGTTCCTCGGCATGGCCGTACCGGTGTGGGTGAGTATCCAGCTCGCCTACCGCCTGCGCCCCGTCTACGCCAAGCTCAATTCGCAGGTCGACCGCTACCAGCAGGTCATCGAGCCGCTGCGCCGGCTCGCGATGTACGGCATCCCCGCCCTGCTCGGCCTGTTCGCCGGTGTCGCCGCCGCGACACACTGGCAGACCATTCTGATGTGGCTCAACCGCACCGAGGCTGGCACCACCGACCCGCAGTTCGGCTTCGACGTGTCGTTCTACCTCTTCGACCTGCCGTTCTACCAGTCACTCCTGGCCTTCAGCTCCGCGGTGGTGCTCATCTCCGCGCTCGTCGCCCTCGCCACCTCGTACCTCTACGGCGCCATCCGCATCACCGGCCGTGAGGTCTTCGTGGCCAAGGCCGCGCGCGTGCAGATCGCCGTCACCGCCGCGATCTACCTGCTGCTGCAGGGCGTGAGCATCTGGCTCGACCAGTACTCCACCCTCACCCAGGCCAACGATCTGATCACCGGCGCCGGCTACACCGACGTCAGTGCCACCATCCCCGGCCGCGCCATCCTGGCCGGCATCGCGATCTTCGTCGCCATCCTGTTCCTGGTCACCGCGTTCATCGGTCGCTGGCGCCTGCCGGTGATCGGCACCGCACTGCTCATCGTGAGCAGCCTCCTGATCGGCTCGCTCTACCCCTGGGTCGTGCAGCGCTTCCAGGTGGACCCGAGCGCCAAGACCCTCGAGGCCCCGTACATCCAGCGCAACATCGACCTCACCCGGGACGCCTACGGCGTCGCCGACGTGGAAGAGATCCCCTACACAGCCACCACAGAGGCCACCCCAGGTGCGCTTCGCGCGGACGCCGAGACCACGGCCAACATCCGTATTCTGGACCCCGCACTGGTCAGCGATGCGTTCGCCCAGCTCGAGCAGTTCAAGCAGTACTACCAGTTCCCCGCCAACCTCGATGTGGACCGATACACGATCGACGGCAAGTCCCAGGACACCGTGGTCGCCGTGCGTGACCTCGACCTCGGCGGCCTGAGCAGCGAGACCTGGGTCAACTCCTCGGTCGTCTACACGCACGGCTATGGCGTCGTCGCCGCCTACGGCAACCAGCGCTCGGCCGATGGCCAGCCGGTGTTCCTGGAGAACGGCATCCCCACCTCAGGAGCCCTGGGCGAATTCGAGCCGCGGGTCTACTTCGGTGAGACCTCGCCGACCTACTCGATCGTCGGTGCCCCCGAGGGCAGTGACCCGGTCGAGCTGGACTACCCGTCCGGCGAGGACGGCGCCCAGCAGACCTACACGACCTTCAGCGGAGAGGGCGGCCCCAGCCTGAGCGGTCCGTTCAACAAGCTGATCTACGCGCTCAAGTTCCAATCCGAGCAGATCTTCCTGGCCAACGCCGTCAACGACGAGTCGCAGATCCTCTACGACCGTGACCCGATCACCCGGGTGCAGAAGGTTGCCCCGTACCTCACGCTCGACTCCGACCCGTACCCGACCGTCGTTGACGGCCGGATCAAGTGGGTTGTCGACGCGTACACGACCTCGGCCAGCTACCCGTACTCCACCGCGGTGAGCCTCAGCGATGCCATTGCCGACACCGAGACGCCCGAACAGCCCTTTGCGCTGGACAACATCAACTACATGCGTAACTCGGTCAAGGCGACAGTGGATGCCTACGACGGCTCCGTGACCCTGTACGCCTGGGATGAGAAAGACCCGCTGCTGCAGACGTGGCAGAAGATCTTCCCGACCACCGTCGAGCCGATGAGCGAGATGAGCGGCGACCTGATGAGCCACGTGCGCTACCCGGCCGACATGTTCAAGGTGCAGCGTTCGGTCCTCGGTAAGTACCACGTGACCGACCCGGGCTCGTTCTACTCCGAAGACGACGCGTGGACCACGCCGAACGACCCGGTGTCGCCGTCGACGAACACGACCCTGCAGCCGCCGTACTACCTGACGATGCAGATGCCCGGCCAGGAAGCACCGTCGTACTCGCTGTACTCGACGTTCATCCCGAACGCGTCCGGTGAGACCAGCCGAAACGTGCTGACGGGGTACCTTGCCGCAGACGCGGATGCGGGTGCGACCGACGGTGAACGTGCGGACGGCTACGGAAAGTTGCGCCTGCTGACCCTGCCGAACGACATCACGGTGCCCGGCCCCGGCCAGGTGCAGGCCAAGTTCAACGGTGATCCCACGATCTCCGCCGAGCTCAACCTGCTCAAGCAGGGCCAGTCCACTGTGCTCAACGGAAACCTGCTGACCCTCCCCGTCGGTGGCGGTCTGCTCTACGTGCAGCCCGTCTACGTGCAGTCCACCGGTGAGACCAGCTATCCGCTGCTGCAGAAGGTCCTGGTGGCCTTCGGCGACCAGATCGCTTTCGAGGACACCCTGGATACCGCGCTCAACGTGCTCTTCGGCGGTGAATCCGGTGCTAACGCCGGCGACACCGACGTGCCGGCCGTCGAGACGCCGACCGAGCCCGGAACCGACGGCGACACGACAGTGCCGTCGACCGAGACCGGCAACCCGGAAGTCGACGCCCAGCTGCAGACTCTCCTCGCCCAGGCGAAGCAAGCCATCGCCGACAAGCAGGCGGCCCTGGCCGCCAACGACCTGGCCGCGTTCGGAGTCGCCGACAAGAAGCTCTCCGACACCGTGGAGAGCATGCTCACGCTGATCGGGCAGTAGTCACCAGCTCCATCCCACGCGGGTGGTGCGCCGGGGAAACCCCGGTCGCACCACCCGCGTTCTGTGTGCCAGGCACCGATGCCGGACCCGACCGAGTGCGACTCGCCCGGGGGGAGGGGCCGATTCGAGGGGCTTGGAGAACTGTGGTAACTTAGTTCTTGTAGCGCGGGGTGGAGCAGTTCGGTAGCTCGCTGGGCTCATAACCCAGAGGTCGTAGGTTCAAATCCTGCCCCCGCAACAAGAAAAAGTCCCGGTCTCGAAAGAGACCGGGACTTTTGCGTTAACGGCCCGACAGGCCGGCCAGGGCCGGAATGCCGATCGGCTCGACGGCCAGCAGCGGAACCACGATCGTGCGGGCAGCGTATCGGTGCACCGCGTCGATCTCGGGCAGTTCGTTGGCCGCACGGCGCTGAAGCAACGGGGAGGTCGGTGCCGCCGCCGCGATCGAGTTGTTCACTATCCACGCCCACGGCTCGATACCGGCTCGACGCAGGTCCTCCTGCAGCCCGGCGGCCTCGAGCACCGGGGTGGTCTCGGCCAGGGTCACCAGAAGGACCTTGGTCTGGGCCGGATCCTGCAGCTTCATCATCGGGGTGACGAAGTGCATCGTGGTGCCCATTTGACGGGCGACCTCGCGGTGATAGGACCCCGTCGCATCCAGCAGTAGCAGGGTGTGCCCGGTGGGGGCGGTGTCGAGCACCACGAACTTGTTCCTGGCTTCCCTGGTCACCCTGGAGAAGGCCTGGAAGACGGCAATCTCCTCGGTGCACGGCGACCGGAGGTCCTCGCGAAACATGGCCAGGCCCTGCTCGTCGAGGCGGGCGCCCTTGGTGGCCAGGACGTGCTCCGTGTAACGCTTGATTTCCACCGCCGGGTCGATGCGGGAAACCTCGAGGTTGGTGAGCTCGCCGTCGAGCGTGTCGGTCAGGTGCGCGGCGGGGTCTGTCGTGGTCAGGTGAACGGCAAAGCCGCGTTCGGCCAGGGCGACGGCGACGGCGGCGGCCATGGTGGTCTTGCCCACACCGCCCTTGCCCATCAGCATCACCAGGCCGTGGTCGTCGGCGGCGATCTGATCGACCAGGGTCGAGAGGCCGACGGCACCGAGCTGCGCCGCATCGGACGAGTTGCCCCTGTGCACGGGGGCATCTGGTCCGGACGTGAGCAGCTCGGCGGCAGAGTCCATGCCCACGGCGGTGCCGTCGCGGGGGAGCAGGCTGCGGAGTGCGGGCAGGCCCACCATATTCGCGGCCATCAGGGGCAGGTAGCCGGTGGGCAGCGCAGCCAAGGCCGGGTCGCGGGCGTCGAGAGCGCGCCGCTCACGTCGGCGGATGGCGGCGGCCAGCGGGTCGGCATTCTCGCCCGGCAGCACCCCGTTCACGACGAGGTACTGACGGCTCATGCCAATGGCGGCCAGTTCACCGTGGGTTCTCGCGGCCTCCGCGAGAGTGGACTGCTGGGCGCGGGCCACGAGCACCAGCCGGGTGCGCTCAGGATCACCGAGAGCATCCACAGCCTGGGCGTACACGGCGCGCTGCTTCTCGAGGCCGGACAGCGGGCCCAGGCAGGACGGGTCGCCCTTGCCCGTGGTGAGGAAGTCGGTCCAGTCGCCGGGCAGTTGCAGCAACCGGATGGTGTGCCCGGTCGGTGCGGTGTCGAAGACGATGTGGTCGTACGCGGCGGTCCACGCGGCATCCGTGAGCAGGTCGGTGAACTCGTTGAACGAGGCGATCTCGGTGGTGCAGGCGCCGGAGAGCTGCTCCTCGATCGAGGCGACTTCTGCGGCGGGCAGCAGGCCACGGACCGGGCCCACGATGCGTTCGCGGTACTGCTGGACGGCCTGCTCCGGGTCGATCTCCAGCGCAGCGAGCCCGGGCACGGCGTCAATCCGCGTCACGGTGTTGCCGATGGTGACACCGAAGACCTGGCCGACATTCGAAGCCGGGTCGGTGCTGACCAGAAGCACGGATGCGCCGCCCTCGGCCAGCCGGATGGCGCTCGCGCAGGCGATGGAGGTCTTGCCCACGCCGCCCTTGCCGGTGAAGAAGAGAAACCGTGGGGCATCCGCCAGGAAGGCGGGGGAGGTGAGGCTGTCTGTGCCTGGAAGAGTGTCGGTGCCCAGCGGCATCAGCAACAGCCTTCGCCCGCCCCGCCGCCACAGCAGCCGGCATCGGCTGCGTCGGGCGTGGCCGCGGGCTGGGCGGACGCCAGCAGCGACGGCCGGTCCTCGACCGCGGGAGCGCCCAGACCGGCCCACCTGGCGAGTTCGGGGCGGGACGGGTAGCGCCCGGTGAGCACGGTGGCACCGTCGACCATCGTGACCGGCAGTCCTTCCTGGCCCACTGTGTGCAGGAAGCTGCGCACGGTCTCGTTCTCGGCGAATGCGAGCGGTTCCTGGGCGAGGTTGAACCGGCGCACGTTGCCACCGGCCGAGGTCGCCCAGTCGATGTCTGCCGACACCGTCACAAGCTGCTGGTCGACGTCGACCCCGCAGATGCCGGTGCCGCAGCACAGGCCCGGTTCGAAGATCTGGATGGTCGTCATGGGAGCCTCTGATCCGCCGGGTGACAAGACACACTGTCGGGCACGTCCAGCCCCTCCAGTATATCGACGTTCATCGATTTCTAATATGGTGTCCGGCGCTCGTCGCCAGGTGAACGGACGTTGAACAGGAGGCGTCCAGGGCGTGACGGATCGGCCCCGGATGCCGATGTTGCCGTGAATCGTCTATATTGACAGATGTCGATCAATCGCAATCCGAAGGAAGCCCTCATGCCTGACATCACTGCCGGTTCGTCCGCCGCCAAGCCCACGGTCCTGTTCGTCTGCGTGCACAACGCGGGCCGGTCCCAGATGGCCGCCGGCTACCTTTCGGCGCTCTCCCAGGGGCAGGTAGAGGTGCTCTCGGCCGGCTCGGAGCCGAAGGACCAGATCAACCCGGTGGCCATCCAGGCGATGGCCGAGGACGGCATCGACATCGCGAACAACGTGCCCAAAATCCTCACCGTCGAGGCCGTCAAGGACTCCGATGTCGTGATCACCATGGGTTGCGGCGATGCCTGCCCGATCTTCCCCGGCAAGCGCTACGAGGACTGGGAGCTGGCCGACCCGGCCGGCCAGGGCATCGAGTCGGTGCGCCCGATCCGCGACGACATCAAGGCGCGCATCCAGAAGCTGCTCGCCGAGATCCTGCCCGCCACCGTTTAGCCCCGCGACAATGGATGTTTCGGACCGTCGTCCCTTGCCCGGGCTCGCCTACCCTGAGGCGTACCTGCACCGTCTGGCCGATGAGCTGTCGGTCAAGTTCTCCGGCATCTTCGGTCTCGAGACCGTGGAGCGGTACGTGCTGGAGTCCTACACCGGTCTGTTGCGCGGCTCGACGGTGCGCGCGCACGTCGCCGCTCGCACGGTGCGGTTCGCCACCGACCGGCTGACGGCGCTGGCCCAAGCCAAGGGTGCGATCACGCGCGACGTCCCCGAGGTGCTCTTCGTGTGTGAGCAGAACGCGGGCCGGTCCCAGATGGCCGCCGTACTCACGGCGCATCTCTCGGGCGGACGGGTGCACGTGCGCAGCGCCGGGTCGATGCCGACCGGTGAGATCCACGCCACCGTGGTCGAAGCCATGCGTGAGATCGGCCTGGACCTGGGCGAGGAATTCCCCAAGCCGCTCACCGACGACGTGGTGCAGGCAGCCGACGTGGTCGTGACCATGGGCTGCGGAGACGCATGCCCGGTCTACCCGGGCAAGCGTTACCAGGACTGGGAGTTGGACGACCCGGCCGGGCAGTCCCTTGAAACCGTGCGCGGCATTCGCGACAAGATCAGGGCGCAGGTCCTGGCCCTGCTCGACAGCGTGGGGGTGCGGGCAGAGGCTTGAGCCGCACCGGGCCTCGCCCGGGTAACGCAGAACGGCCCCGCACGAGTGTGCGGGGCCGTTGTGGTGGTGCAGGTCGAACGGGTGCTGCTGTGACCGTTGAGCCTACTTGCCGGCCTTGCGGGCCGGCTTCTTGGCGTCGGCGGCCGGGGCGGCAACCTCTGCACCGGTCTCGAGCGCGGCGTCACCCACGGCTGCGCGGCCAGCGCGAACCTCGGCGAACGACGTGCCGTAGTACGCGGCTTCCATGAGGGTCTTCATGTCGTCCAGCATCGGCATCCGGGGGTTGGCCGGTGCGCACTGGTCGCCGTAGGCGCCCATGGCGAGCGAGTCGAGGCGGCTGATGAAGTCTTCCTCCGGCACGCCCTGTGCCTGGAAGGACGGCTTGATGCCGACCTTGTCGCGCAGCTGCTCGACGGCCTTGGCGTAGGACTCGACGCCCTCGGCGGGGGTCGAAGCCGGGAGGCCGAGGTGCTTGGCGATCTCCTGGAAGCGCTCCGGGGCGATGTAGTGCTCGTACTTGGGCCAGCTGGTCAGCTTGGTCGGCACGGTGCCGTTGTACCGGATCACGTGCGGCAGGTAGGTCGCGTTGACCCGGCCGTGGATCAGGTGCAGCTGCGCGCCGGTGACGTGCGCCATGGCGTGGACTATGCCCAGGAAGGCGTTACCGAAGGCCATGCCCGAGATCGATGCGGCGTTGTGCATCTTCTCGCGGGCCTTGATCACGGTGTCGTCGGTGCTGCCGATGGTGCCCTTGACGCTGGTTTCGATGTTCTCGAAGATCAGCTTGATCGCGTGCAGGCACAGGCCGTCGGTGAAGTCGTTCGCGTAGACCGAGACGTACGCCTCAGTGGCGTGGGTCAGGGCGTCGAAGCCGGAGTCGGCGGCGAGGAACGATGGCATCATGGCCGTGAGCACGGGGTCGATGATCGCGACGGACGGGATCAGCGCGTAGTCGGCCAGCGGGTACTTGACACCGGTGACGTCGTCGGTGATGACGGCGAACGGGGTCATTTCGCTGCCGGTACCCGAGGTGGTCGGGATACAGACTAGCTTGGCGAGCTCACCGAGGTCGGGGAACTTGAACGCGCGCTTGCGCACGTCGAAGAACTTTTCCTTCATGTCGGAGAATTCGATTTCGGGGTGTTCGTACAGCAGCCACATGACCTTCGCGGCGTCCATCGGAGATCCGCCACCGAGGGCGATGATGGTGTCCGGCTTGAAGGCGCGCATTTCTTCTGCGCCCTTCTCGACGGCGGCAACGGTGGGCTCGGGGAGCACGTTGTCGATGATCTGCAGGGCAACGCGGCCCTCGCGGCGGTTGAGCACGTCGAGTATCTTGTCGACGAAGCCCAGGCGGGTCATGGTCGAGTCGGTGACGATGGTGACCCGGGTGACGTCGCGCATGTCGGCCAGGTACCGGATGGCGTTCGGCTCGAAGTAGGTCTTCGCGGGGATCTTGAACCACTGCAAGTTGTTGTTCCTCCGGCCGATGCGCTTGATGTTGATCAGGTTGATCGCTGACACGTTGTTCGACACGGAGTTGTGTCCGTACGAACCACAGCCCAGCGTGAGCGAGGGGATGAACGCGTTGTAGATGTCACCGATGCCACCGAGCGAGCTGGGGGCGTTGGTGATGATGCGGACAGCCTTGACGCGCTTGCCGAATTCCTCGATGATTGCGGGGTTCTCGCTGTGGATCGAGCCCGAGTGGCCCAGTCCGTCGAATTCCACCATCTGCTCGGAGAGCGAGATGCCCTCTTCGGCATCCTTGGCGTGCATGACGGCGAGAACCGGTGCGAGCTTTTCGCGGGTCATCGGCTCGTGCGGGCCGACGCCGGAGACCTCGACCAGGATGATGGACGTGTCTTCGGGAACGCTGAAGCCGGCCTGCTGAGCGATCCACACCGGCGACTTGCCGACGACGTTCGGGTTCAGCTTGGCGCCGGCGCAGTTCTCCGAGTTGGCCTGTACACCGAAGATGAATTCTTCGAGGAGGGCCTTCTCTTCTTTGTTGGTGCGGTACGCGTGCAGGATCTTGAACTCGGCCATGGCCTCGTTGTAGAGGGGCTCTTCGATGATGACGGCCTGCTCTGAGGCGCAGATCATGCCGTAGTCGAAGGCCTTCGAGAGCACGACGTCGTTGACGGCACGCTTGAGCTTGGCGCTCTTCTCGATGAAGGCGGGCACGTTTCCGGCGCCGACGCCCAGGGCGGGCTTGCCGCAGGAGTACGCGGCGCGAACCATAGCGTTACCACCGGTTGCGAGGATGAGGGCCACACCGGGGTGGTTCATCAGCAGGGTGGACGCTTCGAGGGAAGGCTGTTCGATCCACTGGATGCAGTTGGCGGGGGCGCCGGCTGCGATGGCAGCGTCGCGGACGACGCGTGCGGCGGCGGCGGAGGATTCCTGCGCGGCCGGGTGGAAGCCGAAGATGATGGGGTTGCGGGTCTTGAGCGCGATGAGGGACTTGAAGATCGCGGTGGACGTACAGTTCGTGACCGGGGTGATGCCACAGATGACGCCGACGGGCTCGGCGATCTCGGTGATGCCGGTGAGCTCGTCGCGGCTGATGATGCCCACGGTCTTGAGGTTCTGCATGCTGTTGGTGACGTGCTCGCAAGCGAAGAGGTTCTTCACGGCCTTGTCTTCGAAGACACCACGACCGGTCTCGGCGACGGCGTGCACGGCGAGCGTGGCGTGCTGGGACAGAGCGGCGACGGAGGCCTTCTTGACGATGAAGTCGATCTGCTCCTGGGTGAAGTCAGCGTAATCCTTCAGCGCGACGTTGCCGGCGGCAACCAAGGTGTCGATCTGCGTAGCTATGGGAGTGGCGACTGGTTGGTCTGTGATCGTCATAGTTTTCCTCCTGGACAACCCGATCTGGGATCTTTGTCTCTGGTTCAAACATAGAGCGCAGCACCACCCAGAACACGGGCCAAAGGTCCCACCTCCCCGCCATTTCCCGCCCGTTCAGCATCCGTTCGCCCAGGCCTAATTGTTGCCCGAACGGACAATTGCGCCCGGCGCACCGGGCGCAATTGTCCGTTCGGGGGAACAGTTATGACGTGGCGAGGCCGCGCACGGCGGCGACCGCGTCGTGCACCCGGGCGGCGGCCTCGGTGAGGTCCGCGGCCGTGGTACCCGCTGACAGGGTGAACCGCACGGCGGTCTGGGCCAGGTCGGCGGGGATGCCGAGGGCGGTGAGCACGTGCGACGGCTCGTCGCTGCCGGCGGCGCAGGCCGACCCGCTCGAGCAGACGATGTCGTGTCGTTCCAGTTCGAGCAGCACGGCCTCGCCGCCGGTTCCGGCGAAGGTGAAGGAGGCGTGGCCGGGCAGCCGGTGCAGCGGATGCCCGGTGAGCGCGGCCCCCGGCGTGCCGGTGAGCACGGCGGCCACGAAGGTGTCCCGCAGCGCGGTCAGCCGGGGCGTGAGCCCTGTGCGTTCGGCCTCGGCGAGCCTGAGGGCGACCGCCAGTCCCACGGCACCGGCCACGTTCTCGGTGCCGCTGCGCTTGCCGCGCTCCTGGCCGCCGCCGTGCAGCACCGGTTCGACAGTGAGCCGGCCGCGCAGGTAGAGCGCGCCGATGCCCGGGGAGGCGCCGAGCTTGTGCCCGGAGATGCTCAGAGCATCGACGCCGAGGTCTGCCGCGTTCAGCGGCAGCCAGCCGGCGGCCTGCACGGCGTCGGTGTGGAAGGGCACCCCGGCGGCGCGGGCAATTGCGGCGAGCTCGGCGATGGGCTGCACGGTGCCGATCTCGTTGTTGGCGTAGTGCACGGTGACGAGGGTGCTCTCCGGCCTGATGACCTGGGCGAGTTCGACGGGGTCGACCCGGCCGGTGGTATCCGTGCCCAGCAGGGTGATCTCGAACCCGTGCACCCGGTGCAGGTAGTCGCAGGACTCGAGCACGGCCTCGTGTTCGAGTGCGGTGGTGATGATGTGCCGGCCGCGGGGGCTGCCGAGCGCGAGCCCCTTGACCGCGAGGTTGTCGGCCTCGGTGCCGCCGCTGGTGATGGTGATCTCACCCGGCCGGCAGCCGAGCACCCGGGCGATGTCGGCCCTGGCGGCCTTGAGCGTGGCCGCGGCGGCCTCGCCCACCCGGTGGTGGCTGGACGGGTTGCCGAAGCCTCGGGTCATGACCGGCCAGATGGCTTCGGCCACCTCGCGGCGGAGCGGTGTGGTGGCCGCGTTGTCCAGGTAGATCATGGCTGTTCCGCCCCTGCTGGTTTCAATCCTCGGTGATGATCACGACGTCGAGGCCGAGGTCGAGGGAACGCACGCTGTGGGTGAGGGCGCCCACCGAGATCACGTCGACACCGGATTCGGCGATGCGGCGCACGGTGTCCAGCGACACCCCGCCGCTGGCCTCAACGATGGCGCGGCCGGCGACCCGGCGCACGCCCTCGCGCAGGTCGCCCGCGTCGAAGTTGTCGAGCATGATGGTGTCGATGCCCGCGGCGAGCACCGGTTCGATCTGGTCGAGGGTGTCCACCTCCACCTCGAAGTGGGTGGTGTGCGAGAGCTTGGCGCGCACGGCGAGCAGGGCGTCGGTGAGGCCGATGCCGCCGGCGCTGAGCACGGCCAGGTGGTTGTCCTTGGCCATCACGGCGTCGGACAGGCTGAACCGGTGGTTGTGGCCGCCTCCGTCGCGCACGGCCTGGCGTTCGAGTGCGCGCAGGCCCGGTGTGGTTTTGCGGGTGTCGACGATGCGGGCGTTGGTGCCGACGGTCTCTGCCACGTAGCGGGCGGTGAGCGCGGCGATGCCGCTCATGCGCTGCACGAAGTTGAGTCCGATGCGTTCGGCCGTGAGGATGCCGCGGGCCGGGCCCGAGGCCTCGGCGAGCAGCTCGCCGGCGGCGAACGGGGTGCCGTCGGCCAGGTGCAGGTGCACCACGATGCGTGGGTCGACGAGGCGGAAGGCGGCGGCGAACACGGCCCCGCCGCTGAAGACGCCGGGTTCCCTGGCGACGAGCTGGGCCGTGGCCACGGCGTCGACCGGGATCAGCATTTCGGAGGTGAGGTCGCCCCAGGGGGCGTCCTCGTCGAGGGCGGCGCGCACGACGGTGTCGATGGCGTGACTGGTCAGCATGCGATGGCCTCCGAGGGCTGCGGTGATGAGGGCTGTGACGAAACAGAAATCAGGTTGCGGGACTTCAGGTCCCGGCGGCGGGTGACGTGTGGCCGGGCCAGCTCGGGCCTGCTGTCGGGGAAGTCGGCGCGGTGGTGGGCTCCGCGGGATTCCTCCCGGGCGAGGGCGGCGGCCACGATCAGGCGGCCGAGATCGAGCAGGTTGCCGGTTTCCAGCTCGGCGACGGACGCCGTGTCGCGGTCGGCGGCCCGCCAGCCGGCCAGCGTCACCGCGGCGCGGGTGAGTCCGGCGCCCGAGCGGTGCACGCCGGCGGCCTCCCAGAGGAGTTGTTGCAGTGCGCCGCGGTCGACGCTCACCCCGGTGGCGATGGTCTTGCGTGCACTGTCGAGCTCGTAGGCGAGCTCGTCGTCGAGGTCGGTGCCGCTGGGGTAGCCGGCCGTGGCCGCTTCGTCGCCGAACCGCGGTGCCTGCTGCTCGGGTTCACCCAGTGCGCGCACGGCCCGGTCGGCGAAGACGGCGGCTTCGAGCAGCGAGTTGGAGGCCAGCCGGTTGGCGCCGTGGGCGCCGGTGCGGGCTACCTCGCCCACGGCGTAGAGCCCGGGCAGGGAGGTGCGGCCCCACGCATCGGTGGCGACGCCGCCCATCCAGTAGTGCGCGGCCGGTGCGACCGGGATGGCTTCGACGGCCCAGTCCAGGCCCGCGTCGCGGCAGGCCGCCGTGATGGTGGGGAAGCGGCCTTCGAGCAGCTCACGGCCGAGGCCGGTGGCGTCGAGCATGACCGGGGCGCCGCCCTGCGCCTTCATCTGGGCGGCGATGCTGCGGGCGACGATGTCGCGGGGCGCGAGTTCGGCATCCGGATGGATGGCCGTCATGAAGCGTTCACCGGTGCTGCTGAGCAGCACGGCTCCCTCGCCGCGCACGGCCTCCGAGACCAAGGGAGTGCCGGGAACCGCCAGGGCGGTGGGGTGGAACTGGTAGAACTCGACATCGGCGACGGCCGCGCCGGCGCGCCAGGCGGCGGCGACGCCGTCGCCGGTGGCGATGGCTGGATTCGTCGTGTGCGTGTAGAGCGCGCCGGCGCCGCCGGTGGCGAGGATCACGGCGTCGACAGTCACGGTGGGTCTGGCACCGCCGGACTCGAGCAGGGTGGCGCCGGTGACCCGGCCGTCATGCACGACGAGGTCGACGAGCATGCTGTGTTCGTGGATGGTGATCTGGTCGCCGCCGAGCGCGTGGGCACGGTTCGCCCGTTCCCGCACCGTGGCCACCAGGGCGGCCTCGATCGCGGCGCCGGTGGCGTCGCCGCCGGCGTGCAGCACCCGGGAGCGGGAGTGCGCGGCTTCGAGCCCACGGGTGATACCGGATTCGTCGCGGTCGAAGTCGACCCCGAACCGGATCAGGTCGCGCACCCGGGCCGGGCCCTCCGAGCAGAGCACCTGCACAGCGGCCGGGTCGCACAGCCCGGCGCCCGCCCGCAGGGTGTCGAGGATGTGCGCATCCACCGAATCGTCGGGGAACAGCGCCGCGGCGATGCCGCCCTGGGCATAGCGGGTATTGCTCTCGGGCAGCGCGGCCTTGGTCACCAGGGTCACCCGGTGCCCGGTGTCGGTGGCCCGCACGGCGGCGAGCAGGCCGGCGAGTCCGCTGCCGACGACCAGCACACGTGCCATGGTCAGGCTCCCACCGGGGTGGCAACCGGCGGCTTGGCCGCGAGCATCCGCTCGAGAGCGATCCGGGCATGCCCGGCCACATCGTCGGCCACGGTGATGCGGTTGAGCACTTCGGCGGGCACGTCTTCGGTGCCCACGAGCGCCTCGAGCACCCAGGCGAGGTAGCCGGAGTGGATGCGGTACATGGTTGAGCAGGGGCAGACCACCGGGTCGAGGCAGAAGATGGTGTGTTGCGGGTACTGGGCGGCTAGGCGCTGCACGAGGTTGATCTCGGTGCCGATCGCGAACGTCGAGCCGGCCGGGGCGGCCGCGATGGCCTTGGCGATGTAATCGGTGGAGCCGTATTCGTCAGCGGCGTCGACGACGGCCATCGGGCACTCGGGGTGCACGATCACTCGCACGCCGGGGTGCTCGGCACGTGCGGCGTCGATCTGGTCGACGGTGAATCGGCGGTGCACACTGCAGAAGCCGTGCCAGAGGATCACCTGCGAGTTCTCCAGCTCGTTCTCGGTGTTGCCGCCGAGGGGCTTGCGCGGGTTCCACATCGGCATCCGGTCGAGGGGCACGCCCATGGCCTTGGCGGTGTTGCGGCCCAGGTGCTGGTCGGGGAAGAACAGCACCCGCTGGCCGCGTTCGAAGGCCCACTCGAGCACGGTTTCGGCGTTCGAGGAGGTGCAGACGATGCCGCCGTGCTCGCCGCAGAAGCCCTTGAGTGCGGCGGAGGAGTTCATGTAGGTGACCGGGATCACGGGTACGCGCCCGTCGGCATCCGGTTCGGTGCCGTAGAGCTCCTCGAGCTGTTCCCAGCACTCGGTGACGGAGTCGATGTCGGCCATGTCGGCCATGGAACAGCCGGCGGCGAGGTTGGGCAGGATCACGGCCTGCTCGGGGCGGGAGAGCAGGTCGGCGGTCTCGGCCATGAAATGCACGCCGCAGAAGACGATGGCTTCGGCGTCGGGCCGGCTCTGGGTGGCCACGGCGAGCTGGAACGAGTCACCGACGAAGTCGGCGTGCTGGAGCACCTCCTCGCGCTGGTAGAAGTGGCCGAGCACGACGACCCTCTCGCCCAGGGTGGCCTTGGCGGCGCGGATCCAGTCGCCCAGCTCACCGTTCGAGGCCGTGCGGTACCGCGCGGGCAGCTCGCCCTGGCGGGGGGAGCCGGTGGGGATGACGTCACCCATCGAGGAGCCCGGACCGTAGCCGGGGGCCTTGTCGTCGAAATACCAGGGATCGACGGCGAGGTCTGGCGTACAGGTGCTGCCGGCGGTTTCGCCCGTGCTGATCAAGCGGATGGTGCGGTCGACCGATGCGATGGTCATGTCGTGCTCCTCGGGGGGTGCGGGGTGGATTGGAGGGGAGTCTCCGGCCAGCCGGCCGACGGGCCAAGCGGGCTCTGTTCGGTGAGGGACTGGGAGTCGTTGTAGCGGTAGAGCCGGGGTGGCCGGTGCGGCACGCCGGCCAGTCGGAGGCCGGTGTCGACGACGGTTCCGGACGACTCGATCATGCGGCGGAAGTTCGCCGGGTCCAGTGCGCGGCGCAGGACCGCCTCGTGCACGTCGCGTAACTGGGCCAGGGTGAACGTCTCACCGAGGAAGGCATGCGCGATGCGGGAGTACTCCACTTTGGTGCGCAGACGCCAGAGCGCGTATTCGACGATGTGGTTGTGGTCGAACGCGAGTTCGGGCAGCCGGTCGGCGGGGAACCACTGCACGTTGTCGCCGACGGCGGCGAGTTCGGCCTCGGTGGATTGCACCAGGGCCCAGTAGACGATCGAGACGACCCGGCTGCCCGGGGAACGGCCGAGGTCGCCGAAGGTGTAGAGCTGTTCGAGGTAGTTGGGGGAGAGGCCGGTGGTCTCGCGCAGGGTGCTGGCCGCGGCGGTGGAGAGTTCTTCTTCCGGCGGCAGCCAGCCGCCCGGCAGCGCCCACAGGCCCAGGTAGGGGTCCCTGGTGCGGCGCACCAGGGGCAGCCAGAGCGTCATGAAACCAGACTCCACGTCGGGCCGGAGCGCGAAAATGACCGTCGAAACCGCAAGCACGGGCGGGTGTGGATCGGTCATCGGGGCATCCATCGAGTAAAGGTCAAGGTGACTCTAACGTGATGTCCATCATATAGTCATTGTGACCCGAAGTGGCAACTGCGCTCGCAGTGGCAGCCGCGATGCCCGGAGCGGGTGGGGAGCGGGCTCAGCGTCCAAGCTGGGCGGAGCGCACAGAAGCCGGGTTGCTGTGCCGGGCGCCGCGGCCGGTCAGGCCCCAGATCGTGACCCGCACCATCGCCTCCAGAACGATCCTCCCGCTCATTTTCGAGCTGCCCAGGGTGCGTTCGACAAAGGTGATCGGCACCTCCACCACGCGCAAGCGGGCACGGACGGCGTGCAGCAGCATGTCGATCTGGAAGCAGTAGCCGAGGCTGTCCACGGTGCCGAGCGCCATTTTCTGCAGAGCGTCGGCGCTGTACACCCGGTACCCGCCGGTGACGTCGCGCTGGGGCAGCCGGAGCAGCAGTCGCGAATACACCGAGCCGCCCTGGGAGAGCATCTGGCGGTGCCACGGCCAGTTCTGCACCCGGCCGCCCGGAATCCAGCGGGAACCGAGCACCACATCGGCGGTGCGCGCGGCCGCCAGCAGGTCTGGCAGCTGCTCGGGCTGATGCGAGCCGTCGGCATCCAGCTGCACAAGATAGTCGAAACCGCGTTCCCTGGCCCAGCCGAAGGAGTCGAGGTAGGCCGCGCCGAGGCCGTTCTTCTTGCTGCGGTGCAGAACGTGCACCCGTTCGTCCGATGCCGCGAGCAGGTCAGCCATCGCGCCGGTGCCGTCCGGCGAGGCATCGTCCACGATCAGGACGTGGGCATCAGGCACGCTGGCGCGCACGCGGGCGACGATCGGGCGGATGTTGTCACGCTCGTTGTAGGTGGGAATGATGACCACGGTGGATGGCATGGGTTACCTTGTCATTTCGATGAGGATCGTGCGGTTGATCGTGCGAGACGTCGCGATGGAGAAGCCCGCCTGCCGGAGCACGTCGAGGTCGGTTCCCGCAGTGGTTTCGCTGCTGCCCACGTTCTGCAGCAGCCACACCCGGTGGGTGCCGGCCAGGCGGGAGGTGGCGTCGGCGAGCGGGATCGTGCTGTCCCACAGTCCGTCGCCGTCCTGGAAGGGCTGATCCAGGGTGACGTCGTTGAGCCCGACGAACGCCGCCGGGTAAAGGTGCATGGCCAGGCGCGGGCGGCGAGACGGCCTGGTGCTCTCGTCGAAGACCACGGCGTCTCGTGGCCGGGCCTCGGTGCGCAGGATGTCGGCCGTCTGGCGCCAGTCGCTTCCGTTGTCCTTGGCGAATTCGGTGCGCTGCGCGAGGTAGCCCGGCGCTGCGAGAACGACCACAAGCAGCAGGGTCAGCGCCTGAGCCCAGCGCGGTCGCAGCCCGACGATGCCCACGGCCATCAGGATGGCCGCGGCCGGGGCGCAAAAAGAGAGGTAACGAAACGAGTACATCGGCGAGATCAGGTGGGTGCCGATGAGCAGGGTGGTGCTGGGCACGATCAGCCAGGCCAGCAGGATCAGCAGCTCGGCCCGCGGGGCCCGCTCGAGCGGGAAGCCCGCCGGTCGGTTCAGGAAACGCGGCACGAAGGTGGCCAGGCAGCCGACGGCGATGAGCAACCAGGCCAGGAAAGCCAGTGCCGGCGCACCGAACCACTGCTGCACGGCGGCGTCGAGCACGCCGGCCTGGACGCGGTGGGCCAGGAAGGAGACCTGGTGGCGTTGAGCGATGGACCAGACCAGGATCGGGGACGCGAGGATCAGCGCGACCGCCGCCGCGGCCGTCCAGGCGAGCACGGTGGACCGTCGGCGTTGCCGGCGCAGCAGGAGCACCACGAGCGCGTGCACCGGCACCAGGAGGGCCGCATAGATGAACACGCCGATACCGGCGGCGAGCAGTACCGCGTAGCCGGCCCACAGCGTGACCGACCGGGTCGCGGTGGCAGGTCGCGACCTCACGACGTGCACGAGAAGCACGGAGGACCACACCCCGATCAGCGTGGCCAGGGCCGTTGAACGGGTCTCAGCGCCCATGTAGGTCACCCGGGGCAACATCGCGAAGACGAGGGCGGCGATAACGGCGGCCCGCGGGTTGACGAGCATCCGTGCCAACACGGCGGTGCCCGCGGTCGCGGCGCCGATGAACACGGCGCTGGGGAGCCGGGTGGCGAACTCGGATGCCCCGAACAGGTTGATCCAGCCGTGCAGGAGCAGGTAGTAGATGCCGTGCACGGCATCGACGTTGCCGAGCATCCGAAACAGTGACGGAATGGGCCGCTCGGCGGAGAGCACACTGGCCGCCTCGTCACCCCAATAGGACGGCTGCCAGGAGCCGGCTGCCGAGACCAGGAAGCCGACCAGGCCGAGTAGGGCGGCGGTGCCGGCGAAGCCGCGCCGATCCCGCGCCGTCGGCCCCGAGGCCTCGACGAGCGGAGAGGCGAGAACTATCGTCACATCCAGACCGTAGAACCCTCGGGTTAACGTTTGCCGACCTGGGGTCGCACGCTCCTGCGAAGGTTCTCAGAGTCGCCGAGGCAGACTGTTGTGCTGGTCGGCGTCGATTTAGCGCACGTGCCGCGGCAGCCGGATCTCGACCGCGAGTCCGGTACCGGTGTTGCGCAACAGGACGGTGCCATGGGCACGCTCGACGATGGCGTGCACGATCGCCAGGCCGAGCCCTGAGCCGCCGGAACTGCTCGAACGCGCGTTGTCCGGTCGGGAGAACCTGTCGAAGGCCAGGGGGATGAAGTCCTCCGGCAGGCCGGGGCCGGTGTCGACCACTGTGATGAGTGCCCCGATGCCGGAGCGCATCAGTGAGACCGTGACGCTGCCATGGCCCGCCATCGCCGTGACGGCGTTCGAGATCAGGTTGTCGAGGAGCTGGCCCATGTTGGTGGCCGAGATGCCGTACCGGCCCACCGGGTCGTCATCGTCGATGCGGTAGACCACCTCGAGTTCGTGGCCTTCCCGCACCACCCTGGCCCGGTCGACCGACGCCGTGATCTCACCGACCAGTCCGGCCCAGTCGGTCTCTGGCGGCGCCTGCTCGCTTTCCAGCTTGCTGAGTTCGAGCAGGTTGGTCGCCAGCCGGCTGAGCCGGCCGGCGGTCGCCGACGCGTCGCGGATGTCCCGCTCGAGGGCCGGGGCATCACCGGAATCGAGGTGGGCCAGCTCGAGTTGTGCCTGCAGCACCGCCAGCGGGGTGCGTAGCTCGTGGCTGGCATCCGACACGATCTGTTTTTCGCGGTCCACCCCGCGCCGGAGCCTCTCGATGAAGTCGTTGAGGGTGCGGGCGAGCTGGCTCACCTCGTCCTTGCCGGCGGGCACCCGCAGCTGCGCCGAGGACCCGGTGGTGCTCAGGCTCTCGGCCTCCTCACGCAGGCGGGTCACCGGGCGCAGGGCGGCTCCGGTGAGCAACCACGAGGCCAGCCCGAAGCCCGCGGTGAGGATCAGGGTGCCGAGGGTGAGTACCCCGGTGAGCTCGTCGAGCAGCAGCGTCGGCGCCTGTTGGCTGCGAGCGGCGATGACCAGCCAATCACCGGCATCCGAACTCACCGGCGTCGCCGATACCAGGTAGGTGGCGGCGGGCGTGTCCACGGTCTGCGGTTCGGCGCCCAGCTCGGTGAGAGCTTCGATCTGCCGGTCCAGGCTGCGCGGGAGGGACGACTTGCGTACGGTTCCGGCGGGGTCGACGATCGCGAGCAGCTGGCCCTCGCTCGGGCTTTGAATGGCCTCGGTGGGGTTGGTCGCGAGCTGACCGAGGAGGGACTCGGCATCGTTTCGCAGCATCGTCTCATTCGTCTCCGTGAGGATCGACTGCACCTCGAGGCGGAAGAAGAACGCAGCGGTGCTGAACAGCACCGTGGCGACCAGGAGGCTTCCCACTGTGATGCGCGCGCGGATCGACAGTGCCGGCCACCAGATGCGACGGAGACGACTCACCGGGCGGGCCGCCTCATTCGGCGAGCTCCACGGCGTAACCGCTGCCGCGCACGGTGACGATGCGCACGCCGGCGGCATCCGTGTCGATCTTGCGGCGCAGGTAACTGATGTACTGGTCGACGATGTTGGGGTCGATGTGGTTGGTACCGTTCCAGATCTCTTCGAGGATGGTGGTGCGGTCCACGGTGGTGCCGGCCCTGCTGCAGAGCAGGCGCAGCAACGCCACCTCCTTGGGACTCATCGACACCGCTCGCCCGGCGACGGTGACCCGCAGGTCCCGGGAGTCCAACACCAGGTGGCCGATCTCCAGGGTGGCCGGGGCTCCCATCGACCGGCGGCGCAGCAGGGCGCGCACCCGGGCGGAGAGCTCGGCGAAGGCGAACGGCTTGGTGAGGTAGTCGTCGGCGCCGCTGTCCAGCCCGAAGACCCTGTCGTCGACGGTGTCGCGTGCGGTCAGCAGCAGCACCGGCATGGTGCTGCCAGACTCGCGGATGCGCCGGCAGATCTCGAACCCCGACATCTGCGGCAGCATCACATCGATCGCGGCCAGGCTGAAGCCATCCCCGGCGATGGCGATGAGCGCGTCGATCCCGTTGGAGACCCGTGCGGTCTCGTATCCCTCGGCCTGCAATCCGCGTTCGATGAGGGCGCCCATCTGGTCATCGTCTTCCACGACCAAAATTCTCATCCGTCACCCTTCACTCACATCCAGATCTCATGCTGGCACGTTGCGGGGCGCTTCGCTTGCAACCGGCCGACGGCCAAGCTGGGAAGCCGCCGCTAGGCTGGCGGCATGGTGGATGCGCGCGCTCGAGACGAACTGGGAGTTGCCGTGGCGCAGTTCGCGCCCGGTGCAGATCAGGCCGCGAATCTGGCCGTTATGCGGGAGCTGGCCGGCACCGCCGTGGCCCGCGGGGCGCGCATCGTGGTGTTCCCCGAATACTCCTCCTTCTTCGAGAGCCGGTTGGGCGAGGCCTCCGTGGCTGCCGCCGAGGCCCTCACCGGGCCTTTCGTGACGGCCATTGGCCGGTTGGCGGCCGATCTGGGAGTGCACGTCGTCGCCGGCATGCTCGAACGCACCGCCGACCTCGACCGGGTGCACAACACCCTCGTCGCCGTCGACCCCGCCGGGCAGGTCGTGGCGCGCTACCGCAAACTTCACCTCTACGACGCATTCGGCGCCCGGGAATCCGACCGGGTGCTCGCCGGGTCCATCGAGGCGCCCGAGACCTTCGACGTGGCCGGGATCACCGTGGGTCTGCAGACCTGTTACGACATCAGGTTCCCAGAGGTCACCCGTCGGCTGGTCGATGCCGGCGCCGACCTGGTGCTGGTGCCCGCCGAATGGGTGCGCGGACCGCTCAAGGAACAGCACTGGCGCACCCTCGTGACGGCCCGCGCCCTCGAGAACACCATCTACGTCGCGGCGGCCGACCACGCGCCGCCCGGCGGAGTCGGCGCGAGCATGGTGGTCGACCCGATGGGTGTCGAACTGGTCACACTCGGCGAGACGACGGATGTCGCGCTCGCGTGGATCTCCGCCGCCCGGCTCGCCCAGGTGCGCAGGACCAACCCCGCCCTGGCCCTGCGCCGATTCGGTACCGTGCCGCTGTAGCCCGCCTGCCGCTCTACTCCGGCGCGGCCACCGACGATTTCGGCAGCGCTGACGCCGACTTGACCGCGAACGACACATCCGCGCCGCCCGCGTGACCTGAGTCGATGCAACGCTCCTCGCTTGTGGCGATGAGTCCCTGCGAGCTGTTCGCCGAGCGGGTCAACTGGGCGATCCACTCCGGATTGAGCGTTGGAGTATGCCCGCCGGTGAACTTGAAGTACAGCGGAATCGCCGGATTCATCCACGCCGAACTGCGCCCATCCCCAACGTCGATGGCGTTGCGCCACGAGAAGAGGAAGCTCTCGCCTCTGCGGAGTTTTTGCACGATGACGACTTGCAAATGCGTCAGGATCCTGTCGTCAAATTCAACGACGACCCGGTCGTAGGACAGGGTGCCCATGGGTTTTCACGTTCACTTCCAGATTGGCCACACACGGTGCCGGGAACGGGTGAAAGCGATGATGGGGCACTGACAAGAGAACCGGAGTATTTGTCAACTCTCCTCTGCCTGTCGGGGAAGCGCAAGAGTTCCGGGCGAATGCAGAGCCCGCAGGGCACCCGACGGCCGTTCGACGTGGCCGAAGTGGCCGGTCCGGCCGAGCACCGTGACCTCGAGGTCGGCGATGACGTCGGCCATCCGTCTGTCGTCGTCGGCGGTGACGAACACATCTCGGTCGCCGTGCACGGAGCGCACCGGGCACTCGATGCGTGCCCAGGAGACTTCGGCGTCGTACCGCCCGGCGCGGCGGGCGGCCAGGGCGAAGGAGCGCGGCCGGGCCTCGGCGGCGAGGGCGGCCACCACACTGCCGTCGACCCGGCGGATGTCACCGAACAACGGGGACACCAGTGGGCGCAGCAGGCCAACCCTGTGTAATCCAGCGGCCACGCCGCGCCCGACCGGGCCGAGCGCCGCCAGAACCCGCATGACGCCGAGCAGAGCCGTGAAGCCGGGCAGAACTGCGAACCGGGTGAGCGGATGCCGCACGCTGGTGATGACGCTGAATGTGGTGGCGGACACCAGGCCGACGAAGCTCGTCTGCCGGGGCGTGCTCGCCGCGAGTTCCAGGGCCACGAACCCGCCCAGCGAGTGCCCGAACACCTGCCAGCTCGGGTAGCCCAGGGCCGTGGCGATTTCGGCGACGGCCGCGGCCAACGACTCGATGGTCTCGGCGTCGACGTTGCGCGGCAGGGGAGTGTCGCCCCAACCCGGTAGGTCCGGGATGATCAGGTCGGCCAGCCCGGCACCGGTCTGCCGGTCTGCCGCGCTGATCAAGGGTGTCCACGTGGTCCAGGAGCCGGCCGCGCCATGCAACAGGATCGTTGCGGGGGCGCCCGTGGTCGTGCGGCGGCCGTGGCGCACCGCCACGGGTCCGAGAGCCGTGTCGATCAGGCTCGTCTGCAGGCCGAGCCTGGCCGCGTCACGGGTCAGCGCATCGGGGCAGTAGTCCGTGGCTGCGGCGGACGCCGATACGTCGGAGGTGATGCTCATGACAAGGGTTCGGTGCGCCCGGACGGCCGGATTGGCGCCCGGCCGAGGCTGTGCGCCGGCTATTCATATCCCGAGGCCCGGAATAGCGGGGCCGACAACACTGTTTGCTGAACGGGACGCTTGGCCGACCTCGGCGGCACAGCCGCGCATCCACTGCGTCCGCACCACACAGATATAGGAGTACTACGTGAGTCTTTTCACCCCGCTGAACCTCGGCGCCCTCGAATTGCCCAACCGGATGGTCATGGCACCGTTGACCCGGATGCGATCCGGTGTCGAAGGCATCCCCGGCGCGTTGAACATCGAGCACTACCGCCAGCGGGCCACCCTGGGCCTCATCGTGACCGAGGGCGTCTACCCCGACCAGGCCGGTCAGGGCTTCCCCGGCCAGCCAGGCTTGGTCACCGACGAACAGATCGACGGCTGGGCCAAGGTCGCCGACGCCGTGCACGCCGCCGGTGGACGCATCGTGGCTCAGATCATGCACGCCGGCCGCGTCACCCACCCCGAGACCAACGGCGGCCTCCAGATTGTCGCGCCCAGCGCCATCGCCATCCAGGGAGACAGCCACACCTACAAGGGCAAGCTGCCCTACCCGGTGCCGCGCGCCCTCACCCTCGAGGACCTGCCCGGCATCATCGACTGCTTCGTGCAGGCTTCCCGCAACGCCGTCGCGGCCGGCATGGACGGCGTCGAGATCCACGGTGCCAACGGGTACCTGCTGCACGAATTCCTCTCGCCGGCCTCCAACCAGCGTGACGACGTCTACGGCGGAACGCCCGAGAACCGGGCCCGTTTCGTCGTCGAGGTCGCCACGGCCGTCGCCGCGGCGATCGGCGCCGACCGGGTGGGCATCCGTATCTCCCCGCAGCACAACATCCAGGACGCCCTCGAGACCGACGACGCCGACGTGCTGGCCACCTATGGGGCCCTGGTCGATGGGCTGGCGCCGCTCAAGCTGGCCTACCTCAGCATCTTGAACCGCGACCCGTCCGGCGAACTGGTGCGCACCCTGCGCACCCGGTTCGAGGGACCGCTGCTGGTCAACACCGGCTTCAGCGAGGTCACCACGCGCGAGGAAGCGATCGCGCTGCTCGACGACGGCCTCGGAGACGGTGTCGTCGTGGGACGTGCCGTGATTGCCAACCCCGACCTCGTGCGTCGCTGGCTCGAGAACCTGCCGCTGAACGAGCCCAACCCGGCCACGTTCTACGGCCCGGATGCCGTCGGTTACACCGACTACCCGGCCTACGCGAACTAGCCCCAGCCGCCACCTGCCGGCACACGAAACGGCCCCCTGCTGCAGGGGGCCGTTTCGTGTGCCGGCCGTGTCACAGCCGGGCGAGCCGAGTGGCGGCCTCCTCGAGCACGTCGACGCGCTTGCAGAAGGCGAACCGCACCAGCGACGCGTACTGCGCCTTGTGCTCTGGCAGGCAGAACGCCGTGATCGGGATCCCGACCACCCCGGCCAGGTCGGGCAAAGCTCGGCAGAACTCGACGGCGTCCGGATGGCCGAGCGCGGCGGCATCCGCCACGATGAAGTACGACCCCTGCGGTGCCGAGAGGGTGAACCCCGCCGCGCTCAGCCCGCGGGCCAGCACGTCCCGCTTGGCCTGCAGGTCGGTGGCGATGCCCGTGTAGTAATTGTCGGGCAGGTCCAGTCCGACGGCCGTGGCCGGCTGGAACGGGGCACCGTTGACGTAGGTGAGGAACTGTTTGACGGCGAGGATCGCCGTGACGATGGCGGCCGGCGCGCTCAGCCAGCCCACCTTCCACCCCGTCGTGCTGAAGGTCTTGCCGGCCGAGGAGATCGTGACAGTGCGCTCGCCAGCACCGGGCAGCGTCGCGACCGGCAGGTGGGTCACGCCGAACGTGAGGTGTTCGTACACCTCGTCGGTCACGATCAGGGCGTCGTGCTTGTGGGCGAGGGCCACGACGAGTTCCAGGGTCTCCCGCGTGAAGACCGTGCCGGTGGGGTTGTGCGGGTTGTTGATCAGGATGACCCGGGTGCGGTCGGTCAAGACGGCGGCGAGTTCATCCAGGTCGGGTTGAAAATCGGGGGAGTGCAGCCGCACCGTGCGGTGCACGCCGCCGGCCAGGGCGATCAGGCCGCCGTAGGCGTCGTAGAACGGCTCGAAGGTCACCACTTCGTCACCCGGTTCGAGCAGCGCGAGCAGTGTCGCGGCGAGGGCTTCCGTGGCACCGGCGGTGACCAGCACCTCGGTGCCGGGGTCGACGGTCAGGCCGTAGAAGCGGTGCTGGTGGCGCGCAATCGCCTCGAGCAGCACCGGCGTTCCCCGCCCGGGCGGGTACTGGTTGACACCGTCGCTGATGGCCTGACGCGCGGCCTCGAGCACCACGGCCGGTCCGTCTTCGTCGGGGAAACCCTGGCCCAGGTTGATGGCACCGGTGCGCATGGCGAGGGCGCTCATCTCAGCGAAAATGCTCGCGGAGATGGTGCCGTCGGCGCCGAGGAGCCCGGCGCCTTGGGCGGTGCGCCGCCAGGCGCCGGAAATCGTCATGTGGTGACCTGCTGCATACCCCCAAATTTACGACATCCCGCCCTGCACTCGGTCCTGCCCGCCCGCCGGGGCCTGTGGATAACTCCCGCGCGGGGAGGGGTGGCTGCCCTACGGTGGCGGCATGGGGATCGTGGGCGTTGTGCGGAGAGGTGCAGGACGGGTGATCACTGCTGCCTGTGTGGGCGGTCTGCTGTTGGGTGCGGCGGGCTGTACGGCGGCTCCGAAATCCGCTCCGCCGTCGCCAACGTCCACGGTCGTCCCCATCTTCGCGTCCGACGAGGAGGCGCTCGCCGCGGCCACCGAGGCCTACGCGAACTACCTCCGTGTCCATGACGAATTCTGGGCGGAGGATGGTTCGTCTGAGGGCGAATACATGTCGCTGTCCACCGGAAGCGCTCACGACGGGGATGCAAAATCCATTGAGGAATGGCGAGCGAACGGATGGCGTGCGGTTGGAATCACAACTTTTGACTCAATACAGCTACAGAGCGTAGAGCTCGAGGACGGAGCGCAGCAGATCAGGACATACCTATGTCTCGATGTCAGTCAAGGAGACGTCATTGATAGCGAAGGCTTGTCCGTTGCTAAACCTGACCGACCGCTGCGTATGCCGCTCGAGGTCGAGTTTGAGGCGACATCGTCCACTTCAGTCGATTTGAAGATATCGAGGTCAGAGGTATGGTCCGGCGAAAACTTCTGTTGAGCACAGCTCTCGCACTCTCACTCTCACTGACCCAATCACTGAACTTCGATGCGCTGCTCAGACCCTCAATGGGGAACTGCTCCGTTGATGAAGTCCAGGTTGGCGTTTGCCCAGGGGCTTCCGTTGGCGATGGCGGGGTGAACGTCGGCGCGGAGCGGGAGGGTTTCACTCCAGGGCGGCAGGGTGATGGCGACGGAGGCAGCAGCGGGGGAGGCGACTGGCGTGAGGGGGTCTGGGACGGCTTGCCCGATGGTGTCAGTTTTGTCCCCGGGGGTGTGTCCGTCGACCGGGGTGACGCATCCGTCGGCCCTGGCGGACTGCCGAGGCGCTTGCCAAACGCGGTGCCGGCCGATCCCGCAGTGCCGGCGTGCCAGCCGCAGACTCCGTGCGACCCGGATCTCGTTGTGCGGGTGAGCGATCTGGTCAGCATCCCAGCCGACGCGCCCACCCAGGGGATGGAACCCAACGGCTGGATCGTGGTTGGCGTGCCTACCAACTTCTTCGCCACGGCGTCCGCGCATGCCCGGTCAGGGCCGCTTCTGGGCGCGGCGGCCGAGGTACGGTTCACCCCGGTGGGTTTTCGCTGGGACTACGGCGATGGAACATCCCGTACCTCGGCGAGTGGCGGGGCGAGTTGGGCGGCCCTGAACCTCCCCGAGTTCTCAGAAACCTCAACCAGCCATGTGTTCGAGCAACCCGGCACGGTATCGATCGGCCTGGTCGCGTCCTATGCGGCCGAATATCGCTTCGCCGGCGGAGAATGGCGCGCCGTGCAAGGCCTGGTGCTCGTGCCGACGACCCCGATCATCGCGATCGCCGACCGGGCAGACACGGTTCTTGTTGCCGAGTCCTGCTCCATCAACCCCAGCGGTCCCGGCTGCTGAGCGATACTTGAGTGAATCGTTCCGGTGCGCAGTTCCTCGAGCCGGGCAAGGTCACGGCTTCATCATTGACTGCTCCCAGTCTGCGCATATCAAACGTTCAGCTTCAGGCGAGAAGCTATCTTCGCTTGGAAGGAGCACATCATGACCGACAACACTCAGGACCCGGGCACCACCCCCGACGAGCCTCAGGACAGCGCACCGATCGAGGTCAACTCGTCGGGTGAAGCCGTTCCGGGCAACACAAACGTTCCGCCCACCGATCCCACGGACGCACAGCCCACGGCGGTGCAGCCCACCGTTCCCCGGCCGGCAGACAACCAGCCCACCGAGGTTCTCGGCTCTGGAGACGGCACGGTCGCCGCCCAGACCCCTCAGGCTCCCGCCGCTCAGACGCCGGCCGCCCAGACGCCGGCACCCGTCGCAGCCGACCACCAGGCCGCTGCCCATCAGGCTGCTGCCGCCCAGGCCGCAGCTCACCAGGCTGCAGCGCAGCCGACGCACCCCTACACTCAGGCTCCGGCGCAGGCCGCGGCCTACCCCACGGATGCCTTCGGTCGTCCCATTCCGGGCCCGGACGGGTCCACCCCGATTTACGCTCCCACCGCCGCCCAGCAGCAGGCGTACGCCAACGCGAACGGGTACCCCGCCCAGCCCTCCGTTGGCAAGGCCCCCAAGGACCCCAACCGGCGCAAGGGCAACGTCGCGTTCGTCGCCGCCCTCGCCATCGCCGCCCTGGTCGGCGGCGTCTCCGCCGCCGGCGTCTCCGCGCTGGTCTACTCGAGCCAGAGCAACGGCACCCCGGCCAGCCAGGCCCAGGGGCCGAGCACTGTGGTCGTCAACGACACCGAGAGCGTCAACGAGATCACCGCCGTTGCCGCCAAGGCCTCACCGAGCGTCGTCACGATCGAGGTCGCCGCGGGCGATTCCGGCGGAACCGGGTCGGGCGTCATCCTGAGCGAAGACGGCTACATCCTCACCAACACCCACGTCGTCACGCTCGACGGCGCCGCGTCCGACGCGGCTATCCAGGTGAAGGCCAGCGACGGCAAGCTCTACGAGGCCACTCTGATCGGCACCGACCCGGTCTCCGACCTCGCCGTGATCAAGCTGAACGACGCGTCCGGCCTCACGCCCATCACCTGGGCGGACTCGAGCGACCTCAACGTCGGCGACACCGCCATCGCGATCGGCGCCCCGCTCGGCCTGTCCGGCACCGTCACCAACGGCATCGTCAGCGCCCTCAACCGCAGCATCACCGTGGCCTCCTCTGCCGCCCCGACCACGCCCGACGAGACCACGCCGGACGAGGGCGACGGCAACTTCTTCAACTACGACCTGCCGAACAGGGACGGTTCGACCCCCGACACCCAGGCCCCGCAGAGCAGCATCTCGCTCTCCGTCATCCAGACGGATGCCGCGATCAACCCCGGCAACTCCGGCGGCGCACTGCTCAACAGCAAGGGTGAACTGATCGGCATCAACGTGGCCATCGCCAACGCCGGTGGCAGCTCGACCTCCACCACGGCGGGGAGCATCGGTGTCGGCTTCTCGATCCCGGCCAACCTGGCCAAGCGGGTCTCCGATGAGATCATCGAGAGCGGATCCGCCTCACACGGCCTGCTCGGAGCCAGCGTCACCAGCGCCACCAGCACCGACAGTGCCACAGTCGGGGCCCTGATCAGCGAGGTGTCATCCGGAGGAGCCGCCCAGAAGGCCGGGCTCAAGGCCGGTGACGTTGTCACCAACTTCAACGGCGTTCCCATCACCGACGCCACCGACCTCACCGCCCAGGTGCGCACCCTCGCGGCCGGCGACTCCGCCGACCTCATCTACGTGCGCGACGGCAAGTCCGTGACGGTCTCCGTCACCGTGGGCGAGCTCACCAGCTAGCCCGCGTCAGCTCCTTCCTTCCAACTGCGCCGCCGGTCCCGAACCGGCGGCGCAGTTCTGCGTATCGGCCGGTTCCGGCCGTTCGCGGGTGCCGCACAGGCAACGCGACCCGAGTGAAAAGACTCGGCTGCTAGGCTCAGGCGATTGCCCGAATGAGTGGAAAGATGGCCAGCCCAGTGCAGGAGAGCGCAGACACAGTGCTGATCGGCGTCTCGTACATCATGCCGGTGCTCAACGAGGCCAGCCATGTGCGAGCCGCGGTGCAGAGCCTGCTCGAGCAGGACTACGACGGACCCTTCGAGGTCACCCTCGCCCTCGGACCGAGCATCGACGGCACGACGGAACTCGTTGAGGAGATGGCCGCGGTGGACCCGCGCATCCGCGTCGTCGCCAACGAGGTCGGGTCGACCCCTGCGGGCCTCAACATCGCCATTCGCGCCTCCAGCTACCCCGTCGTGATCCGTGTCGACGCCCACTCCGTGCTCCCGAGCGACTACGCCCGCATCGCTGTCGAGACCCTGCAGCGCACCGGTGCCGACAACGTCGGCGGCATCATGGATGCCCAGGGCACCGCACCGTTCCAACAGGCCGTCGCCCGCGCCTACGGCACCCGCATCGGCCTGGGCGGAACCCCGTTGCACGTCGGCGGGCCTGAGGGGGAGGCCGAGACGGTGTACCTCGGCTGCTTCCGCCGTGACAGCCTGCTGCGGGTGGGAATGTTCGACGAGGGCATCAAGCGTGGCCAGGACTGGGAACTCAACCGCCGTCTGCGCGAGCACGGCGGCTCGGTCTGGTTCACGCCCGCGTTGAAGGTCATCTACCGGCCGCGGCCCAGCCTGTCCCGACTGGCTCGCCAGATGGTCTCGACCGGGCTCTGGCGGGGCGAACTGGCCCGCAGGTACCCCGAATCGAACGGGCTGCGCTACTTCGCTCCGCCCGTCATGGTGCTCGGCGTCTCGCTCGGCATCCTGCTGGGCCTTGCCGGCCTGGTCCAGGTGCTCCTGGGCGGTCCGGGCTGGCTGCTGCTGGGGTTCGTGGCCCCACTGGCCTACCTACTCATCGTTCTCGCCGCCACGGTCGCGTCCACCCGCGCCGACGGCGTTCGTGTCGCGCTCTGGTTTCTCGTAGTCTTGCCGTGCATTCACTTCTGCTGGGGCGTCGGCTTTCTGCTCGGTTACCTCAAGCTCACCACCAACATCTCGGCACACACGGGAAGACATCAATGACGTCTGCTTCGCCCAACACGGCTCGGCCCTCTTCGATCGCCGAGCTTCGTGCCGTCGCGCAACCTCCCGAGGTGCGGATGCGCGCCAACGCCGAGCACTGGACGGCCTCGCTCTACCTGCGTGATCTGTCGCCGTATCTCACCTGGATGCTGCTGAAGACGCGCATCTCGGCCAATGGTGTCACCGGCCTGATGATCCTCGTCGGCTGGTCCACCGCCGCGGCCCTGCTGATCCCCGGCATCTGGGGCGCCCTGCTCGCGCTGGTGCTCGGCCAGCTGCAAATGCTGGTCGACTGCTGCGACGGCGAGGTCGCCCGCTGGCGCAAGACATCGTCGCCCGCCGGCGTGTTCCTCGACAAGGTCGGGCACTACTCCACCGAAGCCCTGATCCCCATCGCCCTGGGCATCCGCGCCGCCGCCTACCCGTTCGAGGCACCGGCCGACTTCCTGTTCACCACCTTGGGCCTTGCCCTCGCACTGCTGATCGTGCTCAACAAGGCGCTCAACGACATGGTGCACGTGGCCCGCGCCAACGCCGGCCTGCCCAAGCTGGCCGACAACAAGGGCGAGAAGGTGCCGCAGGCCGGCCTGATCGCCACCCTGCGCCGCCTGGCGAGGTTCCTGCCGTTCCACCGCCTGTACCACTCGGTGGAAATGACCATGGTGATCTTCGTTGCCGCGGTCATCGGCCTGGTCGCCGGACAGCCGGTCACCGACCGGGTCTTCCTGGCCGTGCTCGTTCCGCTCGCCTTCCTCGCGTTGATGGGCCACTTCCTGGCGATCATGGCGTCGAAGCGGGTGCGCTCCTGAGTTCAGGCGACAGCATGCCCGTCACCGTCGGCGTCGTCGTGCTCACCCAGGGCCGTCGTCCGGACGACCTGGAGCGCGGCATCCGCAGTCTGCTCGCCCAGCAGGATGTGCAGCTCGACATCGTCTGTGTCGGCAACGGCTGGCAGCCCACCGGACTGCCCGACGGCGTCGCCGCCCTCGCCCTGCCCGAGAACCTGGGCATCCCCGCCGGCCGCAACCGCGGGGTGGAGCACGTCACCGGCGACTACCTGTTCTTTCTGGACGACGACGCCAGCCTGCCGGACCCCCGGTTCCTGATCGACGCCGTGACCGTGCTGCGCGCCGATCCCAGCATCGGGCTGTTGCAACCGCAAGTGGTCGACCCGGCCGGTCTCACCGCGCCGCGCCGGTGGATCCCGCGCATCCGCAAGGGCGAAGCCACCGAATCCGGCGCCGTCTTCTCGGTGTGGGAAGGCGCAGTGCTGATGCCGCGGCCGGTCTTCGACGCCACCGGCGGTTGGGCCGAACCGTTCTTCTACGCCCACGAGGGCATCGAGCTGGCCTGGCGGGTCTGGGACCAGGGCCTGCGCACCTGGTACGCCGGCGACCTGGTGGCGAACCACCCGGTGATCCTGCCCACCCGGCACGCCGATTTCTACAGGCTCAATGCCCGCAACCGGGTGTGGATCGCCCGGCGCAACCTGCCGGTGCCGTTGATGCCGCTCTACGTGGGGTCCTGGACGGTGATCCAGGTGCTGCGCGGCGCCCGCGACCCGGCCGCCCTGAAGGCCTGGTTCCGCGGCTGGTGGGAAGGCTGGACCACCGACCCGGGCGAGCGGCGGCCGCTGTCGGCGCGTACCATCTGGCGGATGACCCGCGCCGGCCGGCCCCCCGTCATCTGACCGCATCGCCTAACGATTGGCTACCGGTGCGCCTCATCCGGGGGTCAGTAGGCCTTAGGTCCCACCTCGGTGGGTAGGCTGGAACGGTGGTAAGCAGGAAAGACGTCCGACTCGCAGCAAAGCTGGTGAAGGATGTGCTCGGTTCCCGCAAGGCCCAGCGTCTCCTGACCGAGCGCCTCGCCGTGCGCGGCCCGTTGCCTGCGCATACCTACAAGATCGCCGTGTACTTCGCGGATGGGCCGGTCAACCTCTACCAGATGCGCCAGTGGTACAAGCCGCTCGCCAAGCTCGCCGAGACCTGGCCAGTGGTCATCCTGAGCCGCACCGCCGGCGGCACGAATAAGCTGCTCGAGGAAAGCCCGATACCGGTCGCCTACGTGCGCAAGGTGGTCGACCTTGAACGGGTGATCGCTGAGCAGGACATCCGGATCGTCCTCTACGTCAACCAGAATTCCCGCAACTTCCAGATGATGCGCTACGGGCGCCGCTGGCACGTTTTCATCAACCATGGTGAGAGCGACAAGATGTACATGACCACCAACCAGTTCAAGGCGTATGACTACTCGTTCGTCGCCGGCCAGGCTGCTGTCGACAGGCTCGGCAAGGTGCTCTGGGACTACGACTTCGACAAGCGGGCGATCGCCATCGGTCGACCCCAGGCTGACCACTATTCCGGCCTGCTGCCGTACACGCCCGATGAGCGCACGGTCGTGCTCTACGCGCCCACCTGGGAAGGCGACCGTGCCGCCGCCGCCTACGGGTCCATCGCCACACACGGCGTGGCTCTCGTCACGGCGCTGTTGCGAAGCCCCCGGCACCGGGTGATCTACCGTCCGCACCCGCGCTCCGGAGTCGTCGACCACGAATACGGTGTGGCGAACAAGCAGATCATGGCCGCCATCACGGCCGCGAACGGCCGCGACGCCGGTGCCCAGCACATAGTCGACACTGGCGCTGAACTCGGCTGGCAACTGTCCGCCGCTGATGTGGCCATCGTGGACATCTCGGCGATGGTCTACGACCGGCTCGCGTCAGGCAAGCCGCTCATGGTGACACGGCCATTGAACCCTCACGCCGCCATCGACACCAGCGGATACCTGTCCGACTGCGAGTGGCTCGATGCCGGTGACACCGCTGGCATCGTGGAGACTCTGGACGAGCTTGTCAGCGACAGTGGCGCCGAGCAGCGGCTGCAGGTCTGGGTGGAGCAGTACTTCGGCGATCCGACCCCTGGCGCACCGACGGCGCGATTCCATGCAGCGGTCGAGCACCTGATGGCAGAGTGGGACCGCTTCGCCGAGGTGAACGCCGACGTCGATGACGGCCTGGCCGAGTTCGTCGACGACGTCAGCGAGATCGAAGAGGTCTAGCCCTCCGCAGGGTCGACCTGGTCTGCGGGCGCGCTCCTGCGGCGCAGCGGGCGGGGGAGGGCCTTGAGCGCCCCGTGACCCAACTGAGTGAGCCGGTTGCCGGGTACCACGGTGCCGTTCTGCAGCGTGATGGTGTGCACCTTCGGGTCCAGCTCGGCGCCGAACCAGGCGGGCGCCTGGCCGAACGCGAGCCTGGACGAGCCGACGACGCGTTTGCCGAGAATGTGGTTGCCCATTCCGCCGATGACGGCGCCGATGCCGAACGGCACGGCCTTGCCGATCAGGCTGGCTCCGCCCTTGGCGGCGAACTGCCGGATGAAGGAACGCTTCAGGCGGTCGGTCAGCGGGCCCATGATGGCCCGGGGGAGGCTGGTGGTCACCAGTTCGCCCCAGTACGCCGTGCGCGCCACGCCGCCGCCGGTGACCTGGCCGGCCAGCTGGCGCACCAGGTCGGAACCCTCGTGGCCGAGCATCATGGTCATCACCAAGGCCCTGGCCCGCTCGGGGTCGCTCACCGTGATGCCGTGAACCTCGCTGATGGACTGCGAGAACAGCGCGGTCGCTTCGAGGAACCCGGCCGTCTCAACGCCCGACAGTGCGAGGGTGATGCCGGTGCCCACTCCGGGGATCACGGCGGTCGCACCGACGGCGGCGCCACCGCTGGTCACCGCGGCGAGATAACGCCGCTCCAGGATGCGCACGAGCTGCTCCGGGGTGGCATCCGGGTGACGGTGGCGGATGCTGCGAATGTGCGCGAGAACTGCCGGGCGGTGGATTGCCATGACCCTGTCGAACCCGGTGGCGACCCCGGTGGGCAGCTGGCCGCCCCGCGGCAGTCCGCCGGTGGGCGACAGCAGTGGTGTGGGCTTCTTGGCCATGGTGCGGTCCTCCTCGGGTGCGCAAAGCATGAGTTTACGGTTCGAAACTGAGCGTCGGCGAGATAATTCCCAGTCAGATGCGGTGCGTTGGCCGTGACGAATTGAGGTCGGGTTACGTCGCCGGTTTGATGCCGTATTCAGCGTTGTACCGGTCGAGCACCTCGTTGATCGGGGCGTCGAGGACGAGGGCGCCCTTGTCGAGATAGAGGCCTCTGGCGCAGAAACGCCGCAGATCGCGTTCGTTGTGCGAGACGAAGAACAGGGTGCGTCCGCCCGCGAGGAGCTCTTCGATGCGGCGGTAACACTTCTCGCGGAAGGCCTTGTCGCCGACGGCCAACACCTCGTCGACGAGGATGATCGGCTCCTCGAGCCTGGAGATCACGGCGAACGCGATGCGCACCTTCATACCGCTGGAGAGGTGCTTGTACGGGGTGTCGATGAAATCGGCGATCTCGGCGAACGCGATGATGTCGTCGAATCTGGAATCGATCTGCTTGCGGGTCATGCCATGCAGACCCGCGGTGAGGTAGACGTTGTCGCGCACGGTGAGGTCGTCGACGAAGCCTCCGGTGATCTCGATCAGCGGGGCGACCCCCTCGATGACGTTCACGGTGCCCTCGTCGGGCAGGACAACGCCGGTCACCAGCTTGAGCAGGGTGGACTTGCCTTGGCCGTTCCGGCCGACGACTCCGATGGCCTCTCCACGTTGCACTGTGAACGACACGTTCTGCAGCGCCCAGAACTCACCGGGCCTGGTGCGACGGCGGGTGCTGGCGAACAGGTCCTTGAAGCTGCGGCGGCTGCGTCGGTTGCGGCGGAACCTGATCCCGACGTCGTTCAGGGAGATGACGGTCTCGGTCATCAGATCTCCTTCAGAACGGCGCGCTCGGTGCGTGAAAAGACCAGCAGACCGATCCCGAGGAAGGCCACGGACATGACCGCGCTGACGGTCACGACGAACCAATCCAGTTCGCCAGGGAAGAACGCGGCACGGTAGAGGCTGAAGATACCGCTGAGCGGGTTGAATGCCGCCCAGAAATGCAGCTGTTCCGGCAGGTCGCTGGTGCCGTAGATGATCGGCGACGCATAGAACAGGAAGCGCAGGATGAGCTTGACGGCTCGTTCGAGGTCGCGGAAGAACACGACCAGCGGGGCCACGATCAAGCCGACGCCGGCGGTGAGGATGGCCTGGATGATGATGGCCAGCGGAAAGAAGATCGCGTCAATGCTGATCTCGGCACCGGACCAGATGGCGAAGAGGATCAGGACGGGGATGGCGGCGACGAACTCGATGCCTTTGGAGAGCACGAGGCGGTTCACCCAGATGGTGCGGGGGATGCGGGTGGAGCGGATCAGCTTCGCTTCGCGCAGGAAGGCCCGGGTGCAGTCGGAGACGGCACCGTTGAACCACATCCACGGCAGGAGCGCGGCGAGCAGGAAGACGATGTACGGGTCGTTGCCCACGGTGCGCTGGAAAACCTGGGTGAAAACGAACCAGTAGATGCCGGCCATAACGAGCGGGTCGAGGATCGACCAGAAGTAGCCGAGCACAGACGTTGAGTACCGCACCCGCAGGTCGCGCTGGGTCAGCAGCCAGAGGGAATGACGGTAACGCGCAAACGGGGTGCGCTGTTCAGGACGCACCTGAGCGTAACTACTCACGCGCTCTATCGTATGGGAGCGAAATGGGGCGCCGCGCCATCGGCGGCGGCGCCCCACGGCTGCAGACTGATCAGACGAACAGGTTGGCGCGCTCGAGGTCCTCGGCGAAGTCGACCTCGACTGCGTAGAAGTCCGAGATGTCGACGGGTTCGACGAGCATGCGGTTCTTCTCGATGGCGAGCTCGATGCCGCGCTCAAAGTAGTCCTGGTCGGCGACCTTGCTGAGGTGGTGGATCAGCATGGCCTTGTCGGCACCGGACACGTAGTTGATGCCAACGGCCTCGCCGAGACCGTTCTTCACGGTCTTGGAGAGCTCCTTGATGTAGCCCTCGGCGCTCGTCGTGTACTTGACTTCCTCGTCAGAGACCTTGGACGTGTTGACCGTGACGAAGGACTGGTCGCGCTTCATCATCGCTGCGGCGCGGTCGAGGATGGCGGGATCGAAGACGACGTCGCCGTTCATCCACAGCACGCCACCGTTGGCGGATGCGCGAAGGGCGCGCAGCAGGCTCTTGGACGTGTTGGTCACGTCGTACTGCTCGTTGTAGACGAAGGACGCCTGCGGGAAGGCCTCGATGATGTGCTCGAGCTTGTAGCCGACGACGATGGTGACCTTGGTCTTCTTGCCGAAGGCGTGCTCGATGTTGTCGAACTGCTGCTGCATGATCGTGCGGCCGTCATTGAGTTCGGTCAAAGGTTTGGGCAGCGAGCGGCCGAGACGGCTGCCCATTCCTGCTGCAAGTATTACTACCTGGGTGGTCACGAATATCTCCTAAGAAAGATCTGGGTGGCCCCGCGGCAGCCGGACGTTTTAGCCGAGTTTGCCTGCGGTTCACCCTTAAGTTCACGTATAGACACTCCGTTATGCCACCTTCAGACTAGCCGACCACCCCGTTCCGGGGGAAGAGACGACCCAATGCGTGTCCGGATCGTAACGATGGTGCGGCCCCACGACCGGGGATTCCAGTGGTGAATCCGGTCGAAAACTTGGTGGGAATACGCCTGCGGATGGCGCCATCCTCAGCGAGGTCAGACGGTCCTTGGTAGGTTAGCGAGGTGACTCCAGTGCCTCCGAACTCCGAGCCTGACGAGCAGACTCCTGTCTTGCCCGTTCCCGATACGGAGCCGGAACGTGAGGGTAGTGCCATCGAACACGACACCCCTGCGGACCGCCCCCATGAGCCCGTTTCCCCGTCTACGGCCGTGCCGCCGACAGACGCGAAACCGCCCCGCAAGACCCCGGTGCGCCGCGCGCCCAGGACCACCGCGCCCAAGCCGATGACGCCCAGGGCCGGTGGGGCGTCGAGCGCGCCCGCCGATGCCGCCGGCACGACGGCCTCGGCCGACGCGGCTGCTCCCGACGTAACTGCTCCCGACGCTGCTACTCCCGACGCAGCGACCGCCGCCGACTCGGCCGCGCCGGTCAAGCCCGTGCGGAGCACCACCCGCGCACCGCGCACCCCCGCGTCCCCGCGAGCCGCGACGACCCCGCGCGCACCGGCCAAGAAGAAGCCCGTCACGAAGGCTCTCGCCGAAGACGTGGCTGCGCCCCCGACGACGCCCGTGGTACCGGATGCCGACGCCGATGTCGACCGCGCCGAACCCGTCGCGGATGCCCCGCGAGTTCCGGTGACCCGCGCCCCCGCTGCCCGAAAGACGCCCGTGAAGGCGCCTGCCAAGGCCATCAGGCTGCCGGCCACCACAACCGCCACGGCGGATACCGCTGCTGCCGTCGAGGCCGCCGCCGTCGTCGACCAGGACCTGCCCGCCGACCCCGCTCAGGCGACTGCCGACAAGCCCGCCACCGCAGCGGCGCGCTCGAGTAGCGCGCGCACGGCGGCCTCGAAGGCCGCCGCGGCGAAAGCGGCCGCCGCCAAATCGGAATCGGCGACCAAGGCCGGCGCCGCCCGCGCTGCCGCAACGAAGGCCGCCGCGACGAGGTCTGCCGCTGCCAGGACCGCCGCCACGGCCTCGGCCCGCGCCGCTACCGCTGCGGCCGCCGCTGCCGCCGCCGCCCGCTCTGCTGCCGTCGACGACACGACATCCGGTGCTGCTGCCGCGCCCGTCACCACCGGCTCCGAAACCGCTGAGCCCGTCGTGCACGAGCCCGTAGTCGCCGAGCCTTCAGTTGCCGAGCCCGTAGTCGACGAGGCCGAAGTTGACGAGGCCGTGGTTGACGAGCCCATGGTTGACGAGCCCGTCGTCATCGCGCACACGGTGGTACTGCCGATCACGCGGGCTTCCGGGCCGGCCGACGAGAACGTCGACCTGCCCGTGCCCGCCGCCGCCGACGAGACCGCCGTCCTCACAACATCCACAGCCGACTCGGACGACACCGTGGTGCTGGGCACTGCTGGGGCCGTGAGCAGTCCTGTCACCGAGCCGGTCCAGCCGTCGCGCCGGCCGTTTTGGAAACTGCCCCGGTTGACCCTGCGGCAGTCCGACACCGTGGCCCCGGCCGAGATGCCGGCCGAGCCCAGCGAGGTCGTCACCGGTGAGGAGTCTCCGGCTGCTGCCGCGCCTGGCGAGTCCCTGACCGGCAAGGCTGCCGTCACGGCTGCGGCACCCGTCGTCATGGCCGCAGACGCCGCCCGCCCGGCCACGGTCGTGCCAGGTCCCGCGACCACGGGCGGGCTGCGCATCCCCTCGGTCGTGCGCAAGCCGTCGGTGCCGCGCACCGGCGCATCCGCAGTGGTCGGGGGCGTCGCCCCCGTCGAAATCGCGGTCAGCGGATTGAACAAGCGTTTCGGCCAGAACATCGCCGTCGCCGACGTCAACCTCGAGGTGCGGGCCGGGTCGTTCTACGGCATCGTCGGACCCAACGGCGCGGGCAAGACCACGACGCTTTCGATGATCACCGGGTTATTGCGGCCGGACTCCGGTTCGATCCAGGTGCACGGTGTTGACGTGTGGGCAGATCCCATCGCCGCCAAGCGCACCATCGGGGTCCTCCCTGACCGGCTGCGCCTGTTCGACAGGCTCACCGGAGCGCAGCTGCTTTACTACTCCGGCGTTCTGCGTGGTCTCGAGAGCGAAACCGTGCGCGCCCGCTCCGCCGACCTGGCCGCGGCGTTCGGCCTCGAGGACGCCCTCAACCGCCTGGTCGCGGACTACTCGGCCGGCATGACCAAGAAGATCGCCCTGGCCTGCGCCATGATCCACTCGCCACGGGTGCTCGTGCTCGACGAACCGTTCGAATCGGTTGACCCGGTGTCGGCCGTGAACGTCACCGAGATCCTGCAGCGCTACGTCGCCGCAGGCGGAACCGTGATTCTCTCCAGCCACGGAATGGACCTCATCCAGCGGGTCTGCGACCACGTGGCGATCATCGTGCAGGGCTCCGTGCTGGCCGCGGGAACGATCGACGAGGTGCGCGGCAACGTGTCACTCGAAGAACGCTTCGTGGACCTGGCCGGCGGACGAAAGGTTGCGGAGGGCCTGGAGTGGTTGCACAATTTCTCGGACTGAAACTGAGGCTTCTCGCCAATCTGTTCCGGCGTAGCCCCTGGCAGGTCGTGGGAGTGGTGCTCGGCCTGCTGTACGGGCTGCTCGTCGCCGCGGCGCTGTTCGCCATGCTCATCGCCTTCCGGTTCGTCGACGATGTCGCCACCATCCGTGACGGCGTCACCGTGGTGGGGTCGCTTGTGGTGCTCGGGTTCATCCTCGTGCCGCTGGTCTTCGGCGTGGACGACAGCATGGACCCGCGCAAGTTCTCCACCATGGGCATCCCGAATAAGCAGCTGTCCTTGGGCCTGGCAGTCTCCGCACTGGTCGGGGTGCCGGCGACGACTCTCACGATCGTGCTGCTTGGCACCATCGTGACCTGGTCGCGGGGGGTGTTCGAGACGCTGCTCGCCATCGTGGCGGCGGCCCTGCTGCTGGCAACCTGCATGCTCGCCTCCCGCGTGAGCACGTCGATATCGGCCTTCCTGCTCTCCACCCGACGTTCCCGCGAGTTCACCGGCATCATCGGCATCCTGCTGATCGTCATGATCACCCCCGTGGTGGTGTTGCTGGTCAACGTGGACTGGAGCAAGTACGGGCTCGACCTCCTCGGCGGTTTCGCGGCCATCCTCGGGTGGACGCCGCTGGGTGCGGCGTGGGCCGTGCCTGGCGACGCCGCTGCAGGTGAATGGGGCATGTCCCTGCTCAGGCTCCTCATCGCCGCGGCGACTGTGTACCTACTCTGGCTCTCCTGGCAGGGTCTGGTGGCCCGGATGCTCGTGTCGCCTGGTCGTGAGGCGCAGGCCAGGGCTTACGTCGGCCTGGGCTGGTTCGACCGGATGCCGCACAACCCGGTCGGCGCCATCGCCGCCCGCAGCATCACCTACTGGGGTCGTGACCCGCGCTACTGGGTCTCGTTGATCATGATCCCGATCGTGCCGATCCTGGTTGTCCTGCCGCTCGTGTTCGCCGGGATGCCGTTCGAATACCTTGTGCTGGTTCCGGTGCCTCTCATGTGCGTCTTCCTCGGATGGACGCTGCACAACGATGTGGCTTACGACCACACCGCCATCTGGCTGCACGTGGTCTCCGGGCCACGCGGCGTCGCCGACCGGGTCGGCCGGCTGGTTCCCGCGTTGTTCGTGGGCATCCCGCTGATCGGCCTCGGTTCGGCGGTCAGCGTGAGCATCCACGGTGACTGGGCGGTGCTTCCCGGGCTGCTCGGCGTGAGTACCTGCATCCTGCTGGCCGGGCTCGGCTTCTCAAGCTTCACCTCGGCCAGGTTCCCCTACCCGGCGACCAAGCCGGGGGACAGCCCGTTCGCCCAGCCGCAGTCGTCGGACACGGCCGCCGCGGTCATCCAGTCGCTCACCTTCGTCGGGTCGATCATCGTGGCGCTGCCGGCCATCGTGTGCGCGGTGCTGGGAATTTTCGTGGATCCGATCTGGAACCTCCCGGCTCTGTACTGGGGCCTCGGCATCGGCTTCGTCATGCTGATCGGCGGGGTGTGGTTGGGTTCGCGTACCTTCGAACGTCGCGGACCCGAGATGCTCTCCTCCGCATTGCGCGCGTAGCTGCATACACTTGAAGTCATGACACACGACATTCGCGCGAGCATCGCAGAGCCCGGCCGTGGCCCGGAAATCGGTGGCGGAACCTCCACCCTCGACCGTGAGCTCGAGGAGCTGCTCAACCAGGAGCAGATCGAGCCCGGCGACCACGAACGCTTCTCGCACTACGTGCCCAAGGACAAGATCCTCGAATCCGCCATGACCGGTAAGCCGGTCAAGGCGCTGTGCGGCAAGAAGTGGCTGCCGGGACGCGACCCGGAGAAGTTCCCGGTCTGTCCGACCTGCAAGGCCATCTACGAAAAGATGAAGCAGGACTAGTCAGCGAGTCCGTCCTAGCGGAACACCGTCGGGATGACGGCGTCACCGCGGCCGAGCCGGAACGCGTCGATGGGTAGTTCGCGCATCGCCGCGGCGTTTTGCTCGCGGGCAAGCCTGGTGCCGCCGGCGCCCAGGTAGCGTTCGTCGACAACCCCGGCCTCCATCAGCGGCACGAGCAGAGACCGCTCCGCTGCACCGGTGGGGTCCGGCGCGGGGGTCGCGGCCGGTGGGGCTGCCGGGCCGCCGGAGTCAACCGTCACGACCTCCTCACGGGCCGTCCCGGTCGCGTCCAGTCGGCGCACAGCGCTCTTGCGCCCGCCGACCGAGGCTTTCGACGCTGAAGTCTTCGCCACCGACACCCACTCATCCTCGGCGTTCTTGTGAGCTACCAGTTTGTAGACCATCCCGGCGGCCGGAGCGCCTGAGCCGGTGACGAGGGAGGTGCCCACCCCGAACGCGTCCACCGGCGACGCCGACAAGGCCGCGATCGAGTATTCGTCGAGGTCGCTGGTGACGGTGATGCGGGTGTTCACGGCGCCGAGCGAGTCCAACTGGGCGCGTGCGGCGGCGGCCACCGTCGGCAGGTCACCGGAATCGATCCGGATCGAGCCCAGGCCCGTTCCCGCGACCGAGACGGCCAGTTCGATGCCGTGTTCGATGTTGTAGGTGTCCACGAGCAGCGTCGTCGAGGCGCCGAACGCATCCACCTGGGCTCTGAAGGCATCCTCTTCGGTGTCATGCAGCAGCGTGAACGAATGCGCGGCCGTGCCCATGGTGGGGATGCCCCAGCTGCGCCCGGCCTCGAGGTTGCTGGTGGAGGCGAACCCGGCGATGTACGCGGCGCGGGCCGCGGCCACGGCGGAGTACTCGCCCGTGCGGCGGGAACCCATTTCGGCCAACGGCCGTCCCAGGCTCACCGAGACCATGCGGGCGGCGGCGCTCGCGACGGCGCTGTCGTAGTTGAGCACGCTGAGGATGAGGGTCTCAAGCACGACGCACTCGGCGAAGGTGCCGTCGACCTGGATCAGCGGGGAGCCGGGGAAGTAGGCATCACCCTCCCGGTAGCCCCAGATGTTCCCGGAGAAGGAGTAGTCCGCGAGCCAATCGAGGGTGGGCGGACGCACCACGTTGTTGTCACGCAGCCAGTCCAGTTCGGCATCGCCGAACCTGAAATCGCGGATCAAGTCGAGCAGCCGGCCGGTGCCGGCGACGATGCCGTACCGCCGGCCGGCGGGCAGACGGCGGGCGAACGCCTCGAACATGCACTCGCGGTTCGCGGTGCCGCTCTGAATGGCGGCATCCACCATGGTGAGCTCGTAGCGGTCGGTTCGGAATGCTGAAGACTCGGTCACGCGAGAAGCCTAGCCGCCCCGGCGACACCCGGGCTGGGTGCCCGGTGCGGCCTACAGGGCGCCGAAGGCGACGATGCAGTTCTGGCCGCCGAAGCCGAACGCGTTCACCAGGGCGTGCTTGATGGGCTGGATGCGCGCGGTGAGCGGCGTGTAGTCCAGGGTGCAGTCCGGGTCGGGGTTGCGCAGGTTGATCGTGGGCGGCACGATGCCGTTCTTGATCGACAGGGCCCCCACCAGGGCCGACAGCGCGCCGGCGGCGCCGATCATGTGGCCGGTCATCGACTTGGGCGCGGTGATCGAGATCTTGTCGGCGAAGTGGCGCAGCGACTGGCGGATGGCGAGGGTCTCGGCCTTGTCGTTGGCCTGGGTGGAGGTGCCGTGGGCGACGATCATGTCGATATCGGCCGGATTGAGCTTGCTCTTGTCGAGCGCACGGTTGATGGCCTGGCTCGCGTACTGCCCGGTCGGGTCGGGAGCCACGATACTGAAGCCGTCGCTGGTGAGAGCCCCGCCGAGAACCTCGGCGTAGATCCGGGCGCCGCGGGCACGGGCGTGCGAGAGCAGCTCCATCACGAAGACCACGGCGCCCTCACCGAAGACCAGGCCGTTGCGGTTCGCGTCGAACGGGCGGCTGGCCTCCGTGGGCTCCTCGTTGTGCGTCGACGCGGCGTGCATGGCGTTGAGCCCGGCGAACATCACCGGGGTGATGGCCGCCTCGACGCCGCCGGCGATGACCACGTCGGCGTCGCCCATCACGAGCATGGTGCGGGCTTCGAGCAGGGCATAGGCGCCGCTTGCGCAGGCGAGGGCGCTGGCGTTCACCGGGCCGTGCACGCCCAGGTCGATGGCGATCTCGCAGGCGGCCATGTTCATCAGCGACTGAGGAACGAAGCGCGGGGAGATCCGGCGGGCGCTGCCGGCATTGACGTGTTCGGTGGCATCCTGGATCTCGGCGTAGCCGGACACGGCGCTGTTCACGATGACCGCGGTGTGGATGCCCTCCATGGACGTGCCGAAACCGGCATCGGCGACGGCCTCCCGTGCGGCGGCGATGGACATCTGCGAGGCTCGCGAGGCGCGCTTGACCTGCTTGATCGACATCCGCGTGGCCGGGTCGAAGCCCTTGACCTCTCCGGCGATCTGGGTGGGCAGGTCGGTGGCGTCGAACTGGGTGATGCGGGCGACGCCGCTGCGGCCGTTGGTCAGGCCGTCCCAGGTTTCGGTCCAGGAATTGCCGAGCGGCGTGAGGGCTCCCAGTCCGGTGATTACGACTCGATCATTCATGACGATCATCTCCTCAGACGGCGCGAGGGACGTCTCCGGTGCGGGCTCTGCCTGGTTGGCCTGGCCCATATGCCGAGTGTAGTTATGGGTATATTCCGGCCCACGTACGTTGGGCGGTTCTGAGCATATGACGGTGTCACGCGTGGCCGAATGCCGAACCCGGCTAGGCTTGATCGACGTGACGGATGCACCGATTGGGATTTTCGACTCCGGAGTCGGCGGACTGACCGTCGCCCGGGCCATCAAGGACCAACTGCCCAACGAATCGATCCTCTATATCGGCGATACGGCCCATTCGCCGTACGGACCGAAGAAAATCGCCGACGTGCGCGAGTACGCGCTGGAGGTTCTGGACGATTTGGTGTCCCAGGATGTGAAGTTGCTGGTAATCGCCTGCAATACCGCATCGGCCGCCGTGTTGCGGGATGCCAGGGAGCGCTACAGCGTGCCGGTGATCGAGGTGATCCAACCGGCAGTACGCCGTGCGGTGGGCACCACGCGCAACAAACGCGTCGGCGTGGTCGGCACCGCCGGCACGGTGAACTCGCGCGCCTACAACGATGCGTTCGCCGCGGCGACCGACATCCAACTGTTCTCCCAGGCCTGCCCCCGGTTCGTGGAGTTCGTCGAGTCCGGCGTCACCACGGGCGCCGAGGTGTTGCGGGTCGCCGAGGAGTACCTCGCCCCGCTCAAGGCGGCAGACGTGGACACCCTGGTGCTGGGCTGCACCCACTATCCCTTTCTGCGCGGCGTGATCTCCTACGTCATGGGCGATGCGGTGACGCTGGTCTCCAGCCATACCGAGACCGCCAATGACGTCTACCGGGTGCTCGTGGGGCAGGGCCTCGAACGGGTCGAGACCGCACCGCCCAGCTACCGTTACGAGGCCACCGGCGACAGCGCCGACGACTTCCTCCGCCTCGCCCACCGGCTGCTCGGCCCGGAGATCTCCCATGTCGACCTGGTCGCCACCGGCACCATCAGCCTCAGCGAGGTCGCCAGACTCGCCGCATCGACCGCCGCGCCCCGCTTTTCCAATCCCCGTCCTATCAAGGAGAACTCGTGACCGACATCCTGCGCGCCGATGGCCGCACCAACGACCAGCTGCGCCCTGTCACCATCGAACGCGGCTGGAGCGACCAGGCCGAGGGGTCCGCGCTGATCTCGTTCGGCCGCACCAAGGTGCTCGCCACAGCGTCATTCACCAACGGCGTGCCGCGCTGGATGGCCGGCAAGGGCAAGGGCTGGGTCACCGCCGAGTACTCCATGCTGCCGCGTTCGACGAACTCCCGGATGGACCGCGAATCCGTCAAGGGCCGTATCGGCGGTCGCACCCACGAGATCAGCCGGCTGATCGGTCGGAGCCTCCGCGCCGTCGTGGATATGAAGGCCCTCGGCGAGAACACCATCGTCATCGACTGTGACGTTCTGCAAGCGGATGGCGGCACCCGCACCGCCGCCATCACCGGCGCCTACGTGGCGCTGGCCGACGCCCTCGAGTGGGGTCGGGAGAAGAAGTTCATCGCCCAGAAGGCCCAGCCACTCACCGACAGTGTCGCCGCCGTCTCGGTGGGAATCATCGGTGGTGTGCCGATGCTCGACCTGGCCTATACCGAAGACGTGCGCGCGGAGACCGACATGAACGTCGTCGTGACCGGCCGCGGCAAGTTCATCGAGGTGCAAGGCACCGCCGAAGGCGCCCCGTTCGACCGCAGCGAGCTCGATTCCCTGCTCGACCTGGCCCTCGGCGGGGCGATCACGCTAACCGACCTGCAGAAGACCACGCTGGGCCGCTGAGATGCGCGTCGTTCTCGCCACCCACAACGCCCACAAGGTCGAGGAGCTGCGCCGCATCCTTGCGCCCATGCTGCCCGACCTTGAGGTGCTGGCCTACGACGGCCCGGAGCCGGTCGAGAACGGTGCGACCTTCACCGAGAACGCGCTGATCAAGGCGCGCGCCGCCGCCGCGCACACCGGCCTGCCGGCCATCGCGGACGACTCCGGAATCTGCGTCGACGTGCTCGGCGGAGCCCCCGGCATCTTCTCCGCCCGGTGGGGCGGACCGGCGCGGGACTCCGAGGAGAACCTGCGCCTGCTGCTCTGGCAGATCAGTGACATGACCGACGAGCACCGGGCCGGTCACTTCACTTGCGTGGCCGCGCTGGCGCTGCCGGACGGTGTGGAGCGGGCGGTCACGGGGGAGTGGCCCGGCCGGATCCTGCGGGAGCCCGCCGGTGCCGGCGGGTTCGGCTACGATCCCATCTTCCAGCCGGACGGCCACGCCGTGTCGGCCGCGGAGCTGCCTGCCGACGTGAAGAACGCCGTGAGCCACCGGGCCATCGCGTTCGCGGCACTTGGGCCAGTCCTGTCCGAGCTTTTGGGCCGTTGACCAGGACCTATTGTCCTGTCGGTCGGCGTGGCCGATGATGCTGAGAACGGCACTCATTCCCAACTAGCGGCTGGGCTGGCTTTCGCCCCGGCGGACTCGTAACTTTGAAGCATGGGTCACGATCACGCATCCGCTTCGACGAGCAATCGCTTGCGCCTGTCGATCGTCATCGGCCTGGTCGCGACCATTCTGGTCGTCGAAGTCATCGGGGCCTGGCTCACCGGTTCGCTGGCGCTGCTCGCCGACGCCGGCCACATGTTCTCCGACTTGGCCGGCCTCATCATCGCGCTCACGGCCACGGTCGTCGCCGCCCGCCCGGCCACCGACCGTCAGACGTTCGGGTACCAGCGGGCCGAGGTCTTCGGTGCGCTGCTGAACGGCCTGATCCTGCTGGTGGTGGCTGGCTTCGTGGTTGTCGGTGCCATCGGCCGTCTGACCGCCGGTGCGCCCGCCGAGGTTCTGGCCGCCCCGATGCTCGTGGTGGCCGTGGTCGGACTCCTGGCCAACATCGTCGGGATCCTGCTGCTGCGTCCGGCGGCCGCAGGGTCGATCAACATGCGCGGCGCGTACCTCGAGGTGCTCGGTGACGCGCTGGGTTCGGTGGCCGTGATCGTGGCCGCGGTCGTCATCCTCACGACGGGCTTCGCGCAGGCCGACTCCATCGCTTCGTTGGTGATCGCCGCGATGATTGTGCCGCGTGCGCTGGGCCTGCTCCGCGACGTCATTCGGGTGTTCAGCGAATCCGCCCCCGCGGATACCGATGTGCGAGCGATCCGGGAGCACCTCGAGGGCACCGCAGGGGTGGTGGCCGTGCACGATGTGCACGTCTGGGCGATCACATCGGGGTCGCACGTGTTCAGCGCTCACATCGTGGTCGAGCCTGAGTTGCTGGCGGCGGGGAAATCAGGCGAACTGCTGCGCGAGCTATCCGAGTGCCTGTCGCACCACTTCGATGTCGAGCACTCCACGTTCCAGCTCGAGCCGGCCGATCACGCGGCGGATGCCGAACACGAGCACCACTCGCACCGCTGAGCGTTGCAGGTGGGCCGGTCGGGCCTAGTGCTTGCCGTCGTGGTCGGTGTTGAAGGTCTCGGGGTCGAGCACGAGCTTGTCCGGGTCGACGGTCACGCCGGCGCGGGCCTGACGGCGGGCCTTCACGGTGGACTGGATGTAGTGGTAGATCGTGGGGAGCAAGGTGAGCACAACGGCGCCGAGCAGGATCAGGTCGATGTAGTCGCGCACGAAGTCGGCCAGCGGCGGGATGTAGCCGAGGAAGTAGCCGAAGAAGGTCAGGCCGGCGCCCCAGATCATGGCGCCGATGAAGTTGTACAGGCTGTACTTGCGGTAGTCCATGTGCCCGACGCCGGCGGCGACAGGGGCGAAGGTGCGCACGATGGGCACGAAGCGGGCGGCGATCACGGCGAAACCACCGAAGCGAACGAAGAAGGCGTTCGTGCGTTGCACGTTCTTCACACTGAACAGCCCGGATTCTTTGCGTTCGAACACCCGTGGCCCGAGCCGGTGGCCGATCAGGTAGCCCACCTCGCCGCCGACGAAGGCGGCACCGCCGATGGCCAGGGCAACCCACCAGATGTCGATCGTGATGATGTCGAAGAACACGAACAGCCCGGTGATCACCAGCAGAGTGTCGCCGGGAAGCAGGAAGCCGATCAGCAGACCGGTCTCGGCGAAGACGATTGCGCACACGCCCAGGAGCGCCCAGGGGCCGAACCCGTTGATGAGGATCTCCGGGTCGAGCCACGGGATGAGTGCGGTGTTAATCACGAAGAAAACTCCAGTCGTCGGCGGCTAGATCGGCCAGTCGGCGGTGATCGCTTGCGTCGCTACAGGTTACCGCGTTATTGAACCGGAAGGCCTGATGAAGGGGTGGGCTAACCCCCCAATGTGTTGTGAGATCCGGTGGTCGCGCCGGCGTCGTGGCGGGTCTGGGCGCGGTCGGCCAACCAGGTGCGCAGGCCGAACACGATCGAGGCGGTGATGAAGAAGCCGGCGATGATGTACGCGGCGCTCTTCACCCCGGGGATCGCCGCCGCGTAGTAGCCGGTGAGGGTGATGCCCACGCCCCAGGCCAGAGCGCCGACGAGGTTGCTGGAGAGAAACTTGTAGTAGTTCATCCGGCCGACCCCGGCCACGACGGGCACGAATACCCGTGCCCAGGGCATGAACCGGGCCACGACCACGGCCCACCAGCCGTATTTGAGGTAGAACGACTCGGTCTTGACGATGGCCAGGCGCGTGCGCCGGCCGCCGCGTCTGTCGAGGTAGCCGCGACCGTACCGCCGGCCGAGCAGAAAGCCGACCTGGTCGCCGAGGAACGCGGCGATTCCCACGCCGACGGCGAGCACCACGATGTTCAGGCTCGAGGTGGACGCGGCCACCAGGCCGGCCCCGAACAGGAGCGAGTCGCCCGTGATGAACGGGATGAATACCCCTAGGAACAGAGCGGTGCCGGCGAACACGAGCGTCCACACCAACAGGTAGAAAACGACGACGCCCGCGCTCGCGAGAAAGTCGCCGAGCTGGCCGTCCAGTGCCGCAGTTCGTATCATCGGCTAACGCGCCAGCCCGTCGAAGACCGCGCCGTTATAGGTGAACGCGGCGTCGACCTCGGCCACGAGGGCGTCGATCTCGACCTGCGCGAGCGAGAGGGCGTTGAGTCGATCACGGTAGGCGCGCTTGTACTGGACGATGTTGTTGATGGCGTCGAAGCGGTAGAAGCCCAGTTGCTCGGGCGCGGCGCCGTAGTGCCGGGCGACGAGTGCCGCGAAGGCCTGGCCACCGGACAGGTCGCCGAGGTAGCGGGTGTAGTGGTGGGCGAGGCAGCGGACGCGGTCGGCGCTGGTGAGCGACTGGAGGTGCGCGATGTACTCGGTGGTGGCGGGCAGCGGCGGATGTTCCCGGCGCCAATCCTGCACCCCGAGGGCGGCCAGGTCGCTTTCGATGGCGGGCAGACGATCCAGTGCCGGATCGAAAATCTCGATGCGGTCGACCTGCGAGACCCGGTCGACGAGTTGTTCGAGGGCTTCGTAGACCCAGGCGTACTGACCGAGGTAGCGGGTGTAGTCCGCGAGGGAGAGGTCGCCGCTCATCAGCTCGGTGATGAAGGAGCGGGTCGCGATGTCATGGTGCTGGGTGCCGGAGCTGGCGCGCAGGTATTCGGCCAGGCTCGGCTGCTGATCCAGGGGGTGCTGGGCGGAGCGTGCGGTCGCGGTCATGAGAACCGATCTGCTGAGGAATGGGTAAGGCAATCCTAACCTAAGCAAAATTCCGGTGGCCAGAATTGAAAAAAGTTCTCGGTTGCAGCGGAGCCGGACAGCATCTGTGTGCTGACAGCCGGCGCCCGTCGGTGCGGGAGAAGGGACTTGAACCCTCACGCCTTACGGCACAGGTACCTAAAACCTGCGTGTATACCAATTTCACCACTCCCGCGAGTGAGGCTCCAGTCTAGAGCGCGCTCGATCGGCTGCGGAGTGGCCGGGAGCCGGGAGGGCGGGCAGGCTGTGGATAACTTGCACGCGCAGGACTTCCTGTGCAGCAGGATTCCTTCATGACCGAGGCCGTGCGCATCATCACCGAGCAGGTTCGGCTGCGTGTGCGCCGCGACGGCGTCGACCTGGCCGCCGACGACGCCCTGGCCGATCAGTATGTGCGCGACGAGGTGCGACGGTACAGCGAGCGGGCGCTCGGCGGGTCGCTGCCGTTGCTCACCGACGAGTTCCAGGCGACCAGGGAGGTGGTCGCCGCGCTCACCGGGTTCGGTGCCCTGCAACCCTTCCTGGATGACCCCGACATCGAGGAGATCTGGATCAACGCGCCCAGCCGGGTGTTCGTCGCCAGGGACGGGGTCCCCGAGCTGACCCCGATGGTGCTCACCGAGCGCGACGTGCGTGACCTCGTCGAGCGGATGCTGCAGGCCTCCGGCCGACGGGTCGACCTGTCGTCACCGTTCGTGGATGCGTCCCTGCCCGACGGGTCAAGGCTGCACGTGGTGATCCCGGACATCACCCAGCGGCATTGGTCGGTCAACATCCGCAAGTTCACCCGGCGCATCCGGGACCTCACCCAGCTGGTGGCGCTGGGCGCCCTCACCCAGCCCGCTGCGGACTTTCTACGCGTCTGCGTGCGCGGCGGGCAGAACATCCTCGTCTCAGGGGCAACCCAAACCGGCAAGACCACCATGCTCAACGCCCTGTTGTCGGCCACCCGCCGCACGGAACGCATCATCACGGTGGAGGAAACCTTCGAGTTGAGCGTGGGTGCGCGTGATGTCGTGGCGATGCAGTGCCGACAGCCCAGCCTGGAGGGGGCCGGGGAGATCACCCTGCGGCGACTGATCAAGGAATCACTGCGCATGCGACCCGACCGGCTCGTTGTGGGCGAGGTGCGCGAAGCGGAGAGCCTCGACCTGCTCATCGCGCTCAACAGCGGGTTGCCCGGCATGTGCTCGATCCACGCCAACAGCGCCAGGGACGCCCTCGCCAAACTGTCGACGCTGCCGCTGCTGGCCGGGCGTAACATCGACTCCGCGTTCGTGCTGCCCACTGTGGCCGGCTGCATCGACATCGTGCTGCACTGCGAGATGGACCGGCACGGGCGTCGCCGGGTGACCGAGATCATTGCGCCGAGCGGCCAGCTCACCGGGTCCACCATCGAGGCGAGTCCGCTGTTCCTGATGAAGGACGGGGTCTTGGAGCACACCGGAGGGTTCCCCACCAAGCTGGCCAAGTTCCGCGCCGCCGGCCTGGACCCGGCCGAGGTGCTGAGGAGGGGAGCGGCATGACCCTGGTGCTGGGCAGCCTCCTCGGTGCCGGTCTGGTTCTGCTGAGCGCACCGGTGTTGTGGCCGGCCACCGCCACCGCATCCCGCGGCAGCCGGCTGCTGGCCGGTTGGCGGGCCCGGCTCGCGCAGGCCGGGTTCGGTTCGGTCCCGGTCTCGGTGTTCGCCACCCTGTCTGGGGTGCTCGCCGTTGCGGCTGCCGCGCTCGCCGAGGCCGTGCTGGGCGTGCGTGCCCTCACCCTTGTCGTCGGTATGGTCTGGCTGATCCTGCCGACCCTGATTGTGCTCTGGCGGGCCAGGGCGCGGCGGCGGCTGAACCGCACGGTCTGGCCCGACGTGGTCGACCACCTGGTCTCGGCGGTGCGGTCGGGCTTGGCGCTGCCCGACGCGGTGAGCAGCCTGGCGCAGGCAGGACCCGTGGTCACCCGAACGGCGTTCGCCGAATTCGAGCGGGAGTACCGGGCCACCGGCAACTTCGACTACAGCGTCGACAGGCTCAAGGGCTCCCTCGCCGATCCCTTCGCGGATCGCCTGATCGAGACGCTGCGGATGGCGCGGGAAGTGGGCGGAAGCGACCTCACCCTGGTGTTGCGCAGCCTGTCGAGCTGGTTGCGCCAGGATGCCGCGGTGCGGGCCGAGGTCGAGGCCAAACAGTCCTGGGTGGTGAACGCCGCCCGGCTCGGCGTGGCCGCGCCCTGGATCGTGCTGGTGCTGATCAGCAGCCGGCCCGAGGCGGCCCAAGCGTTCAACACCCCGGCCGGCACCATCGTCATCCTCGGCGGACTCACTGTTTCTGTGCTGGCCTATCGGGTGATGCTCATCGTTGGGCGGCTGCCCGAGGAACGGCGGTGGTTCCAATGACCGCACTCGCCTGGGGTGCCTTCTTCGGGTCGGTGCTCGGCATCGGCCTCTGGTCGTTGGTGAGCCTCACCCCGCGGTTGAGCCGGCCCCGGCTCGCGAACCGGTTGGCGCCGTACCTGCTCGACGTGTCGGCCGAGGCCCGGATCTTCGTCGGCCGCCGCTCCGTCGACCCGATTCCGGTCCTGGGCACCCTGTTCTCCCCGGTGTTCGAGTCCCTCGCGCAGGCCCTCGCAAGCGCGCTCGGCGGCGCCGACGTCATCGAGCGACGGCTCCGGCAGTCCGGTTCCTCCCGCACCGTCGACGCCTTCCGCTCCGAGCAACTGGCCTGGGCCCTGATCGGCGTCGCCAGCGCGCTGTTGGTTGCGCTGGGCACCCCGCTCGGCCGAGGCTGGCCGCTCGTCGTGCAGATCGCGGCACCCGTTCTCGCGGCCGGGGCAGGTGTGCTGCTGCGGGATACGCAGCTGAAGCGCCAGGCGACCGCTCGTCTGGCGCGGATCGACAGTGAACTTCCCACGATCCTGGAATTCCTCACCCTCTCGCTCGCCGCGGGCGAGGGCATCCTCGATGCCTTGCGCCGGGTCTCCCGCAGCACCTCGGGGGAGCTGTCCCGCGAGTTCGCCGGGTTGATCGGCGACGTGCACGCCGGAGTCTCGCTCAGCTCGGCGTTGACCGAACTGTCCACCAGGATGCGCCTGATTTCGCTGACCCGGTTCGTGGACCAGGTCGTCGGGGCGATCGACCGCGGCTCCCCGCTCGCCGACGTGCTGCGGGCCCAGGCCCAGGACGGTCGGGAGGAAGCCAAACGGCACCTTCTCGAAGCAGCGGGCAAGAAAGAGGTGGCGATGATGGTGCCTTTGGTGTTCCTGATCCTGCCGATGACCATCCTTTTCGCGATCTTCCCGGGGCTGTTCGTGCTGCAGGCCGGCTTCTAGACGTATTTGAGCGACCTCGTTCGACCCGATCTCGTTCGACCCGACACCGTTCGACCCGAACCGTTTCACCCGAACCGCACGATCCATCCGTGCACCACCCGAGAGAAAGCAGGACACCATGAGCCTCACCACCCAGCTACTGGACCGTATCCGCAGAGGGCTGCACGACGAGAGGGGCGATGTGCCGGGCTGGGTTCTGATTACCCTGATGACCGCGGGCTTGGTCATGATCATCTGGGGCCTGGCCGGTCCCGCTCTCAGCGGAATCTTCGAGCAGGCCATCGACCGGGTCAGCGGCATCTAGCGAATGCCTGTGCCGAGATGATCCGGAGCCGGCGGTGGGCGCTGGGCGATGCCGAGCGTGGAACGGCTGTGGCCGAGTTCGTGATGGTGTCGGCGCTGCTCACCGCGTTGACGCTGGCGGTGCTGCAGCTCGCCCTGGCCCTGCACATCCGCAACACCGTGCTCGATGCGGCGGCCGAGGGCGCCCGGTTTGCCGCGCTGGCCGATAGCGGTCTCGACCAGGGTGCGGCTCGCAGCCGTGATTTGATCACGACAGCGCTCGGGCCGGCGTACTCCGCCGATGTCACCGCCAGCTACGCCGACGTCGCCGGGCAGCCCGGCGTGCGGGTGCGGGTGGTGGTGGCGTTGCCGATGTTCGGTCTGCTGGGTGTGGACCGTGGCCTGGAGGTGACTGGGCATGCGGTCGTGGAGGGGCTGGAAACCGGGTAACCCGAGCTGGCTGCCCACCGGGGAGCGCGGTTCGGCCTCGCTCGAATTCATCACGGCGGGCCTGATCCTGCTGGTGCCGCTGGTCTACCTGGTCCTTGCCATGTCGGTGCTGCAGGGCGGCGCGTTCGCCGTGGAGGGCGCAGCGCGACAGGCCGCCCGGGTGTATGTACAGGCGCCCTCCGTCGGTGACGCCGAGGCTCGAGCCGAGCGTGCCGTGCTGGTGGGCCTGGCCGACTACGGCATTGACGCGACCGACGCCCAAGTGAACATCACCTGCGCGGGCGATTCCGTGTGCCTGTCCCGCCGCAGTGTGGTGACCGTGACCGTGCGGGTGGTGGTCGACCTGCCGTTCGTGCCCGCCGTCATCACCCAGTCGAACGGCGGCAGTGTCCCGCTGGAAGCCTCGGCCACCCAGACCGTGTCCAGATTCTGGCACGAGGGGTGAGGGCGATGAGGTGCAGGAGGGCCGGCCGTGCCGCCCGCGGCGCGGAGGGGGAGGAGGGATCGGTCCTGCTGCTGACCATCTTCTACGGTTTCCTGGCGCTCCTGGTGGTGCTGATCGTGGTCGCGGCCACGAGCCTCTATCTGGAGCGGAAGAAACTCTTCACGTTGGCGGATGGCGCGGCGCTCGCCGCTGCCGAATCGTTCACCCTCGACTCCGTCGCGATCGAGGCCGGCGAACTCCACGCCGCCCTGACGAGCCCCGAGATCCGTGCGGCGGCAACGGCCTATCTTGCTGCCGCACCGCACCCCGGAATTGAAAACCTGGTGCTCGCCGGCGCCGAGACTGCCGACGGGCAGAGCGCCACGGTGACCCTGCGGGCCTGGTGGCGCCCGCCAGTACTCACCCTGTTCGTGCCGGACGGCCTGCCCATTGAGGTGACGGTGGTGGCCCGTTCGGTGTTCCACTGAGCTGCTCCTCCCTCTCACCGAGTCCTCCCGCGCACCGGGGCGAGGTTCGTATGTTGTTCACCGCCGGTTCAGGCGGTGTCTCTGCCAGCCGGGTTGCCTTGTAATCGTTGCTTTCGAACCGGAATCAACACCGAGACACCAAGTCCAGGGGGAAACGCCGTGTTCCGTTCGTCCAAGTCATCCATCCGACGGCCCCGGCGCAGCGCGCTCATGGCCGCAGCGACCGGCCTCATCGCCGGTGTCAGCATCCTGGCGCCGCTCGGCGCTTATGCCGCCACCGATGACCACGGTGGGGCCGCCCGCAACGACGGCGACAAGACCGCCGCGGTTCGCGAGTCCATCGTGGACGGGCCGGCCAAGAACGTCATCCTGTTGATCGGTGACGGCATGGGCGACAGCGAGATCACGGTCGCCCGCAACTACGCCGAGGGCGCCGCGGGCGCGTTCGCCGGGATCGACGCGCTGCCGCTGACCGGCCAATACACGACCTACGCGCTCAACAAGGACGGCACCCCGAACTACGCGTCGGAATCTGCATCGACTGCCAGCGGCTGGTCGACCGGCACCAAGACGAACAACGGGGCACTCTCGGTGGACATCGCAGGCACTCCTCAGTCGACCCTGCTCGAACTGGCCAAGGCGAACGGGTTGCGCACCGGTAACGTCTCGACCGCGGAAATCCAGGACGCTACCCCGGGCGCCCAGGTTGCCCACATCTCGGCCCGGGGCTGCTACGGACCGGTGAAGACCACGGCGAACTGCGCCGCCGAGGCTCTCGAGAACGGTGGGCTGGGCTCGATCTCCGAGCAACTGCTCACCCTCCGTCCAGACGTGGTGCTGGGCGGTGGGTCGGCCACCTTCACTGAGAAGGCCGTCGCCGGCGACTGGGCCGGCCAGACCCTGTTCGAGCAGGCCGCCGACCGCGACTACCAGCTGGTGAGCGACGCGGCAGGTCTCGACGCCGTCACCGCGGCCGACCAGAGCGCCCCGGTGCTCGGACTCTTCACTCCGGGCAACTTCCCCACCCGCTGGATCGGCCCCGAAGCCAGCGTCGGCGGCGGTGACCTCGCTCCGGTCTCCTGCACGGCGAACCCCGAACGGCTGGACACCGGTCTCTCGCTGGCCTCCCTGACCGATAAGGCCATCGACCTGCTGTCAGCCGACAGCGAGCAGGGCTTCTTCCTGCAGGTTGAGGGTGCCAGCATCGACAAGCGCGACCACGCCGCGGATGCCTGCGGCCAGATCGGCGAGACCATCGACCTCGATGAGGCCGTGCAGTCTGCCCTCGCATTCGCCAAGGCCGACGGTAACACCCTCGTCGTGGTCACTGCCGACCACGCCCACACCAGCCAGATCGTGGGTTCGACCCCGCCCGGCCTCAGCGTCGCGCTGACCACCGAGGAAGGCTCGCCCATGCTCGTGAGTTACGGCACGGCAGAAGCCGGCGAATCGCAGCAGCACACCGGCTCCCAGGTACGGATCGCCGGGTACGGCCCCGGCGCCGCGAACGTGCTTGGCCTGACCGACCAGACTGATCTGTTCTTCACCTCGTCCAACGCGTTGGCCCTGAACACGAACCTCAGGTCCCTCAGCGCCGCGGCGACCCTCACCCTGGACCAGGCGGCCGTCGCACCGGGGGCGGCATTCACTGCCACTGGTGCGGGGCTGGCCGCCGACTGGCGCGCCACCAGCGAGGTCAGCAGCTCCGCCTCGACTGACCCGCTCGGCGTCGTCGACGTCATCGATGGCCGGGCTGTGATCGTCGGAACCGCCCCGACCGCTCCCGGGCAGTACACGGTCACCCTCACCGGCGCCCAGACCGGTGTCTCGGTGTCGTCAGTGCTGACCGTCGCCGCGGCAGGCACGACACCGGCGCCCACGGTTGCTCCGACGCCTGCGCCGGCCGGAGCGGTACCGGGAACCGGCCCCACCAACGGTGTGGCAGCGGGAGTTGCCGCGGCCGTAGGCGGCCTCCTCGCCTCCACCGGGGCGCAGGTGGCTCCGCTGGTGGGTATCGCCGCGCTGCTGCTGGCTGCGGGCGGAGTGCTCGTGGTGGTCCGTCGTCGCCGTCACGGTGTCCTCTAACCGAGGCGTTCAGGCCGGCGCCTGACGACCAGCGAAGGCCGCTCCGACAGGAGCGGCCTTCGCCGGTGGCTACCGGCGCAGCCGACCCGGCGCGGCACGGGGCGAGCGGCGGACAGTCGGCCGGTAATGTCGTCGGAGTACCGCATCCGGTCGGCGAGGGAGAACAGTGACAGCCAAGCGTGACCGCCTCACCGGAGCTGGAGCCCAACTGGTCACCGAGGTGACCATCAACTACGGCTCGTCGCTGGCTGGTCTACTCATCCCTATGGTCGGCTCACCCGTGGTCGTGGCCGTGCGCCAACTGGTGATGGCGATCACCGTGCTGCCGTTCTACCGGCCCAAGTTCGTCACGTTCACCTGGGCCCGGCTGTGGCCCGCGCTGATGCTCGGCGTGGTGCTCGCGGTGATGAACCTCACCTTCTACGAGTCGGTCGACCGGCTCGGCCTGGGCGTGGCCGCGACCATCGAGTTCCTCGGCCCGTTCGCCGTGGCGCTGGCCGCGTCCCGCCGGTTCCTCGACTTCGTCTGCGCGGCCGCGGCCGCCGCCGGGGTGTTCCTGCTCACCTGGTCGGATGGCACGCTAGACCCGATCGGCATCGCCCTCGCGCTCACCGCCGCGGCGGCTTGGGCTGGATACATCCTGCTCACCCGCCGGGTGGCCACGCAGCTGCCGGGCCTGGAAGGCATCACCATCGCCAGCCTGGTCAGCCTGGTGCTGCTCGTTCCCCTGGCCGTGGTCACGGTGGACTACTCGAAGCTGAACTGGGGTGTGATCGGGCTGCTCGTGGCGGTGGGCGTGCTGTCGTCGGCGTTCCCGTACACCCTGGACACCTTCATCCTGCGCCGGATCACCCCGAGGCTCTACGCCATCATCACCAGCTTCGGCCCGGTTGTCGCGGCGGTCTTCGGGGTGCTCGTGCTCGGGGAGAACCTGTTGCTGCAGCAGCAGATCGCCATCCTGGTGGTCTGCGCCGCCGCCGGCGCGGCGATCGCCACCCAGCGCGAGCAGCCGGTATCCGACCTCGAACGCACGGCTCGCGCCATCCCATAGCGGCGGCCCGACGTACGACTCGCGTTCCGGCGCGAGCGGCTCAGTCCCGGGTGGGGATCGCTTCCAGGGCGTCGGTCTCCAGCGCGGCCACGAACTCGTAGGCCACCAGCTCGCGAGGGGATTCCTCGATGCCCACCAACGGGGCCAGCACCTTCGACTCGTCGAGGGCGTTGAGCTTGCGGGCAGTCGGCAGTACCTGACGTTCCATCGAGCCGACGAACCCGTTGTAGTCCTTGACCGTGCGTTCGATCGCGCGGCCGAGTTTTTCAATGTGGGTGGCGGTGGTGGCCAGCCGGGAGTACAACTCGCGGCTGAGGTCGAAGAGCACCTGGGCGTCGTGGGTGAGCACGTCTTGCTGCCAGCTGAACGCCACGGTCTTCAGCACCGACCACAGTGTGACGGGGGAGGCCAGCGCCACGCGCTTGCTGAACGCGAACTCCATCAGCGACGGGTCGGCCTCCAGCGCGGAGGACACCAGCGATTCGCTGGGGATGAACGCGATCACGAGTTCGGGGGAGGCGTCGAGGCCCTGCCAGTACGCCTTGCTGCCCAGCGCCGTGACGTGGTCGCGCACGGCCTTGACGTGCGCCTTCATGAACACGGCGCGCTGGGCGCCATCCGCACCGGTCGCCGTCGCGGGAATCTGGCTGGCCTCGAGGAACGCGGTGAACGGCACCTTGGCGTCGACGGCGATGTTCTTGCCGCCGGGCAGGTGCACCACCATGTCGGGCCGGCCGGCTCCGGCATCCGAGTGGATGCTGGACTGCACGTCGAAGTCGACCCGCTCGATGAGACCGGCCGCCTCGACGACGCTGCGCAGCTGGGTCTCGCCCCAGACACCGCGGGTGTTGTTGGCGCGGAGCGCCGAGGCGAGGGACTCTGCCGTGCTGCGCAGACGCTCCTCTGACTCGGTGGCCGAGCGCAGCTGCTCGGTGAGCTCACCGTGCTGAAGGCTGCGCTGCTTCTCGAGCTCGGCGACCTTCTGCTGCATGCTGACCAGGCTGTCTTTCACCGGGGCGAGGGCCTGCAGCACCTCGCTCTCCTGCCGTTCGCGCTCGGTGCGGGCGGCCTGGTCGTCGCGCTGCCGGTCGACGATGTCCCGGTACTGCCGTTTCTGGTCGGCGATCTGGTCGCGCAGTCCGTCTGCGGTGGCCTGCATCGAGGCGAGTTCCTCCCGCAACAGCGACTGCACGCCTGCCTCCCTGGCGCGGCTCTCGGCGAGCGCCACCTGGTGCCGGGCCTCGAGCACGGCCGGGTCGGCGCCGGCCGGGCCGGCCGACTGACGGCGTTGCAGGAGCACAACGCTCACGAGAGCGCCGAGCACAGCACCGAGAAGGAGGCCGAAGAAAAGCGCGAGGAGGTCCATGCGGCCAGTCTGACAGCGACCACCGACACGGCCGGCAGGCCGCACGCGCGTCGTGCGGGCCGGACCCCGGGAGCTGGCGGTGCCGGCTAGTTCAGCGCCATCGGGCCGTGCGCGGCGCGGTGTTCCTGGGTGGCGACCGGGCCGATGACGCCCATGTTGACGCCGCAGATGCGGGCCAGGTCTTCGATGGTGTCGGCGCCGTGCCGGTCGGCGGCGTGGATCATGATCGCCGCGCAGGCCTCGGAGTCGGCGAGGGCATTGTGGTGTGAGAAGTCCTCGAACCCGGCGGCCATCGCCGCGACCGGCAGCCGGTAGGAGTCGAGGTGGTAGGTCTTGCGGGCCACCTGCAGGCTGCAGACGTAGCGGAAGTCGGGCACCGTCATGCCCGTGATCGTGGATGCGGTCTTGATCACGCCCAGGTCGAAGCCCGCGTTGTGCGCCACGAGTACGTCACCGTCGGCGAAGGCGACCAGGTTGGGTAGCTGCTGCGACCAGCTGAGGGCGCTTGCCACCTGCTCCGGATAGATGCCGTGGATCTTGATGTTCCACTCCTGGAACAGGTCGTGGCCGAGCGGCGGCTTGATGAACCAGCCGATCTTGTCGACGACGACGCCGTCGCGCACCTTCACCAATCCCACCGAGCAGGCCGAGGCAGCTGAGGAGTTGGCGGTTTCGAAATCGATGGCGGTGAAGTTGACGGGCACGCCTCATGGTCTCACGCGCCGCCGACATCGCCGCGCCGGCTGGCATCCGCACCTCCGCCGACCGGCCCGGGCGTGGCGCGAAACGACGCGGCAGAACGCCGAACGGGCTGAGCCGGTACCATGGACTCTCGTGGCTCTTACTATTGCAATCGTCGGACTGCCCAATGTTGGCAAGTCCACCCTCTTCAACGCGTTGACCAAGAACAACGTGCTCGCGGCGAACTACCCGTTCGCCACCATCGAGCCCAACGTTGGCATCGTCAACCTGCCCGACCACCGCCTGGCGAAGCTGGCGAAGGTGTTCGGCAGCGAGCGTCTGCTGCCGGCCCCGGTGTCGTTCGTCGACATCGCCGGCATCGTGCGCGGCGCCAGCGAGGGTGAGGGCCTGGGCAACAAGTTCCTCGCCAACATCCGTGAGGCCGACGCCATCGCGCAGGTCATCCGCGGCTTCGCCGACCCCGACGTGGTGCACGTCGACGGTGCGGTCAACCCGGCCGGCGACATGGAGACCATCAACACCGAGCTCGTGCTCGCCGACCTGCAGACGCTCGAAAAGGCGATCGTGCGGTACGAGAAGGAGACCAAGGGTCGCAAGCTCGACCCGAGCGTTCTCAAGACCGCGCTCGAGGCGCAGACCTTCCTCGACACCGGCAAGCCGCTGTCGGCATCGAAGATCGACGTCGAGCCCATCCGCGAACTCGGCCTGCTCACCACCAAGCCGTTCATCTACGTCTTCAACGTCGACGAGGCCGTGCTGCAGGATGCCGAGAAGCTCGCCGTGCTGGCCGCCCTCGTCGCCCCGGCCAACGCCGTGTTCCTCGACGCGAAGCTCGAATCCGAGCTCGCCGAACTCGACGAAGAAGACGCCGCCGAGATGCTGGCCTCCACCGGCCAAGAGGAGAGCGGGCTGAACCAGCTTGCCCGCATCGGCTTCGACACTCTCGGGCTGCAGACCTACCTCACCGCCGGCCCCAAGGAAACGCGGGCCTGGACCATTCACAAGGGTTGGACCGCCCCGCAGGCCGCCGGAGTCATCCACACCGACTTCCAGAAGGGCTTCATCAAGGCCGAGGTCTTCGCGTTCCAGGACCTCATCGACGCCGGTTCCGTTGTCGAAGCCCGCGCCAAGGGCAAGGCCCGCATCGAGGGCAAGGAATACGTCATGCAGGACGGCGACGTCGTGGAGTTCCGCTTCAACGTTTAGTTCTACGCATAGAGAAACGGCGCAACTCGACAGAGTTGGGCCGTTTTTGCATTGCCGGACAGCGGCTGGCAGGTTTCAGAAAGCTGGTGTTGCCGTCGCCGACGCCACGAGTTACGACGTGGTGTCGGTAGGTTGCGCAAGGATGACACGCATGGGGTTCCTAATTGCAATGGGTGTCGGGCTGGTCCTTGTCGGCGGAGGGGGGTTTGCTAAGTGGTATCGGCACGGGGGCCCGGGGAAAGACGTGATCTGGATACTTTGGGTGCGCGAGGTCGCGAGAATGTGTGCCTGGCTCACCGGCGCTGCAATCGTGTTTGCCTATGTGTTTGGAGCTGACCCATCCTTTCTGCCGATTCTTGGCATGCTAGTTCTGGTCAGCGTGAGCACCGTATGGGTTGCCAACCGAACCACGGCTGCCGTGCGCAAATCCCGGGTCAACGGCCTACGAAGCCTTATTCTGTGCCACGCCCAGGCAACATCCCGACGAGCCTCATTGGGTTTAAGACAAGGTGCGCGAGTCATTGCTCCAACTGGATGGTCTGAGTTTCGAATCGGAATTGATGTGATGGATAGGGTCCTCGCTCCCCGTACCATCTTGCTCGCCTATGGATCGGGTCTCGCGATTCTCCCCGTGCTGATGGCGTGGATTTTCATATCTGCTATTCGTGGAGGGTCAGTCGTGGATCAGCGAGTTCTCTCGCTGATCGTCGGCTACAACGCGTTGCTTGTCGTTTCCTGCATCACGACGGCAGTGGCGTTGAGCCTGCTCATTCTGACAATGATGCGATTTGCGCGCGTGCTCCTCGTTGGTCTTGATATCGCTGGCGCTTTTCGTGTTGTTGCGACGTGGACTGGCTATGGAACGGCGGCAGGCGTCGTGACCGCCGCTATGCTGCCTGTGCTGAATCAGCTCCTACCACTTTCTACCTCCCCAGGGACCGATTCTGACTTAACGGCCACGATCTCACCGCAGTTGCTCATCGATATTCCCGCAGCAGGTGCCATAGTGGGCTACGGAATCGGCTTGACGGTTTCGGTCGTCGTTCTGTGCCGCAGAGCGGAAAATCTCATAATCCGTTGGTTACTCGCACCGGCGATTTTCGTTATGGTGCTGGTCGCACTCGGAACGAATGGGATCGATCCCAGGGGGCTATACGCTTCCGTTTCGCGCAGCGTCGCGACTTCGACGTCCGGCAAGCCACCTGGGTGCAATGCAACCATTAATCAGTTTGAGGCCCGCCTCGCCGACACTCCGTGGGTGCTACAGCTACTGGAGACGTGTAGTCCGCCGTTCCTAGTCGAAGGCGGGATGTTCATCGCCGGCACCAGTGCGGCCGTCATGTTGCTCGCTCTCGTCTTGATGGCAATCGACTTCCGCCGAGGGGTCCAAAAGTTGTCGGAACGGTCGGAATTGTCTGAAGCGCGATGAGATGCAATCCCGGTGCTGTCGCCCATACCGATGAATGGCCTATCGATTCGAAATCGACAAGCCAAGGGGCGGCCCGAGCAAGGCCAGACCAGTCGTTCTTCAATCCAGACTGCGTTCGTCGAACGGGCTAGCCCATCATGCTGTTCGGTCGCGTAACGTGGTGGAGTTCCGCTTCAACGTGTAGTTCTTGCTGGCCAGAAACGCAGCGCAGCCGGTCAGTTCGGCTGCGCTGCGTCTCTCTGTGACCGCACCACTGGCAGGCTGCGTCCGAGTCGCCGCGGCCCGGCTCGTGCACTTCTGGACCGATGTCTGTGGTTCGTGGCACGGTGTCCGCATGGAACGCACATCGATCACCGAACAGGCCGAGCGGATCCTTCACGATGTCGCCTCGACGCTCATGACTCCCACAGCCGGCGAATGTCTCGTCTGCTTCGTGGCTCGCCAACTCGACGAGTTCGGGTGCAACGGCACCCACCGATTCGCATCGCACTATCGAGATTGCGTTGCCCCACGCGCCACCGCGCTGCTCGCGCGGCTCTCGGCGATGGGCGCGTGTTGTTGCGATTGCGAAATGTTCATGAACACCTACGAGCCCGCCCCGCGGCTGTGGACGCAGGCGTGTGAAGCCGTCGACTCGGACGGTTATGGCGAGTGGGCTGACGCCAAGCCGCCCGACACGATGCCCCCGTGCGACACAACGCGACGAGGCTCAACTAAACCGTGTGCGAACTGGGTACGCGTTTCCCGCTCGCGGGACCGGTGATTCGACTTCGGAATGCCGTGGAGGCCAGCGTCCGAAGTGTCGATGTCGCAAGAGGCCATGCGGAGTGACGTCGCGCATCGTTGGCTATCCACTCCGCGCCATACGGAAGGGATATCAATGTGTAGCGCGTGCCTGAACTACTATCATCTGGCCGCGTTTCAGCCCTGAAGTGGGGATGACTCGGGGGTCTGTGGGGGCCCGGAGGTCACTAGGCTCTGGGCATGTCCAGCCACGCGGATGATCCGAACGAACTCCACGCCCTCGCGGCGGCCGCCATGGATCACGCCTTCCGGTCCATCCAACCGCGTGGTCCACTGATGCCCTTCGCCCTCACGGAGGGCTCATCCGGCAGACGGCTGGTTCGAGCCGTAGCTGATCGGATCGAAGAGATGCTGGCGGCCACGCGCTGGCTTGTCCAAGAAAGTCCGGAATCGGCTCGAGCCGTCGTGGCATGGGACGGTTTCAGTAACCACACCGGGCGACGGATGGACGCCATCTTCGTGGAGGCGTACGAAAGTGGTGCGACGGGAGGGATCCTCATCGTGCAACCGTACGAATCCCGGGGGATGCTGAAGAAGCGCAACGAACCCGTGGGCGAGCCTGGCGTCCTTGAGCGAGGCCGGCCGCCATTGTTCTGATTGCGGGGCAGATGGCCCTCGTGTAAGTCAGCTCTGAGTACCTCGTACACGCCGTCGGCGCCGGCTCGCGGCTATCATGGAGAGCTTCAACAATCACATGCTGACGGCAGTCATACATGTCTCAGGTGCGCTGGATCCGGCTAGGGCACAAGGCGTATAGATACGAGAATCGGATCCAAAGTGGACTACGCAGCACGGCAACAACGCGCTCAACAGCTGGTGCAGGAGATAGACCTGCCACGCCCCGTGAACTCGGAAATCCTGCACCACCATATGGAGCAGCTCCGCAAGAAGAAGATCGTCATCGTGCAGGCGCCACAGGGAATGATCGATAGTGGAATCTGCGCGCTCTGGCTTGAGGTGGCCGGTGAAGAATTCGAGCGGATCTACTACGCGCCGACAGACTCGGCCGTCCACCGGCAGCAGTTCGTGAATCATGAATTCGGACACATGATCCTCAACCACAAGAAGATGATCATGCCGGCCGACGGGGTTGCACTTCTCGCACCCCTCGTGCCGATGAACGCCATCGTCTCTGCGCTCTCCAGAAGCAGCTTCACCGATGAGGAGGAAGCAATGGCGGAGGCTATCGGGGACGAGCTTGCGATGATCCTTCGGAAGGACGCATCCACGAGCAGGCGCGGAGCCGAGACCGGATTCGGGCAGATTCTCTGATGTTCGCGCTTATCGAATACGCGGTGCTCGCAGCCCTGTGGGGCACGACCCTTCTGCTTGTACCCAGCGCGCTCCGCGCAAAACGGCGTCTGCTCTTCTGGTTCATGGTGGCCTTCGCCGTCACAATGTCGCTGATCGCCGACGGTCCGTATGCATTCGTCGACGGCCTCCTGGGCGGAGTCGACGTGACGTATTTCATCTTCCACGCGACAGCGATCATCTGTGTGTCGCTGTTCGACTGCCTCATCCAGGCCGCTGTCTCAAAGGCCGGACTAACCTCGAAGCGTAAGCGAATTGCACTTTGGGGAGCGACCGGACTCATTCTCGTTCAGGCTGCCCTCTTCTTCGGCAGCGGCTGGGAGATTGACAACATCCAGTTCAGCGGCCCCGGCAACTGGAGCCAGCTGGTCTACAGCTTCACGACCTGGATTGCGCTGATCGTTCTTGCGATCTCGACCATGGTCGCGTGCTCGACGGACTACAAACGTCAGTCGGACACCACGCTCAAGGCAGCACTCGTGATCATCGCTGCCGGGTGCGCAGTCGTATCGCTGTACGTCGTCGTTCAGATGGGTGTAGCGATCAACAGGGCGACAGGTGGCACCCAGGTCAGCGTGACAGTTGATTTCTTGTCGGTGGCTTGCCCGCTTCTCGCGCCCGTTCTCCTGTCGGTTGGTCTCGGTCTCCGTCTGTTGGTCGGAGTTTCCAGGAACCTGAGCGATGCGGGTAGAAGCCGGCGGCTGCTGTGGAAGGTCACCCCGCTGTGGGAGCGTCTGCTGGCCGACCGTCCCGAGCTCAGCATTGAAGCACCGACATCACGAGTAGCGCTCTGCGTTCGGGGGAGCCACGCCTTACACCTCCACCGCCGCTATGTCGAGGTTCGTGACTGTCTCCTTCTCCATCCCGACGAGTCACTCTCGGCTCGCGAAGCCAAGCTCATCCAGCGGATCGAGGAGCATATTCGTCAGGCATCAGATGCATCTCACCGGACCACAAACGACTCGAGGACCGATGAGCACCAAAACGCCTAATGAAGCGGGTGGGACAGGGGCGCCGCTGCCCACTCCACAACTGGAACTCGCACGCAAGCTGAACCTGCTGCTCGACGTCGTCGTGGCGGAAGGAAACACTCCGTATACCTACCGCGAGATCGCCGCCGGTCTCAAAGCCAACAAGGTTTCGCTCTCGAGGGCCAGATGGCAGTACATGGTCAGGGGTGAAGGTCCACTGGTCAGTGATGTGAGGCTGCTCACTGAGATCGCAAACTTTTTCGGGATCGCACCGGAGTACCTGCTCGGGTCCGACGATGACCTGCCGGAGCGGATCGACTCTCAGTTGGAGTTGGTCCGCATGATCCGAGTCAAGCGAGTAATCAACTTTGCGGCCCGAACCCTCGGGGATACGTCCCCGGATGCACTCAGAGAAATCACGAAGCTGCTTGAGGACAGGTTGCCCGGCGGCTCAGACCGGACGGACGAGTAGCACCAGCCGCAGCACCTCTCCTAAGAGGGAGCTGAATCGGCGGTACGCAGGGTGACGATCACCGTGCCGAACGAGGTAGGCTTAGACATGTCCAAGGGGGGATAAGGGCAGAGGTGCGCTGGGATCAGGGGATAGGACTTTGGGGGGCCGGCGCGCTTCAGCGTCTACGGGTTTGAGATGGATCACTTCCATCCAAAACGTCCCGCCGCGTGGGGGGACGCGGCGGGACGCAACGTGGCCATTGGCGTGGGGGGACGCCTCAGGTCACGCACTAATTCTATGGGCGACCGCAGACTCCTCTGGCCAAACTTCCGTCGGAGTTGCCTGGCGACCGTGTGCCTGGCCTCAGTAGCGCCGGCGTCCGACCCTGGCTCCGAATCCCTAGGGCCATCGACAAGCTCCCATGCCGGTAATACGCTGGCGACCACCCCAGCCTGGGGTCAGTTCCTGCCGCGCCGCCGCCCCACTCTAGTGAGCAGATTCGTCTGGCGAGCAGCGTGGGGCAACTCCAGCGAAAGGCGGCATACAAGGTGGAGAAGAGCAGCGGTTCGGCGGAAGCGAGCGGACGCATGCCGCGCCTGCAGCCTCGATGGTTCATTGTGCTGTTCTGGAAGGTGCACCGGGCGCTCGTTCGGATCACCGGAGGGCGGAGTGGCCTGTGGCGCCCTCGTGATCAGAACTGGGGCACGCTGAGGCTGACCACTATCGGTCGCCGCAGCGGCGAGGATCGATCGGTGATTGTGGGGTACTACGAGGACGGCCCGAATCTGGTGACAATGGCGATGAACGGATGGGGCACAGCCGAGCCCGCGTGGTGGCTGAACCTCCAGGCGCATCCGGAGGCGAGGGTGCAGCTTGCCGGCAGGACAGGGCACACCGTCGTCGCCCACGCGGCAGAGGGGGCGGAAAGGGAGCGGCTCTGGGACCGATGGCGACTGCTGGATACGGACCTGGATGGGTACGCCAGTCGGCGGCCCATGCAGACGGCCGTGGTGGTCCTCGAGCCGGCGAGCTGAGCGATTTCGGCGGCCGAGCTTGTGGAGCGGCGCGACGAAGATGAGTGCCAGGGCTCTCTGCGACCCGTCTATGGTTGGCACCATGAGTCCCGGCCTGAATGTGCGTCTCGTTCTGCCGCATCAGTTGTTCGAACAACACCTCGAGGCCTCCGGAGACACCGTGTTCGTGCTCTTAGAGCACGACCTACTCTTTCGCCAGTACCGGTTCCATTCGCACAAGCTGGTTCTGCATCGCGCGTCGATGGCCCGGTTCGCCGGCCGGCTGCGCGAGCAGGGTCACGAGGTCGTCGAGCTGCAGAGCAACGCCACCCGAAGCTCCCACGACCAGCTCGCCGAATTCACGCGCACCCGAAAGCCGGCACGAGTGACCTGGTTCGACGTGGTCGACGACTGGCTCGAGCGGGACCTGCTCGCCGGGCTCGCTGACGGCGGATACCGGATGCGCCCGGACGACGTGCTGGAGACCCCGAACTTTCTCACCGACCGGGCCCAGATCGATGACTGGTTCGCCCACAACGGCTCTCGCATGCAGGACTTTTATGTGTGGCAACGCCGCCGGCTGGGGATCCTTGTCGATCACGGCAAGCCCGTCGGCGGCAAATGGTCGTTCGATGCCGAGAACCGCAAGAAGCTGCCGCGCGGGTACACGGCCCCTGTTGTGGGCCGGTTCGCGGGCCATCCCGTCGTGCAGCAGGAGGGGGCCTTCGACCTCGACGCACTGATGGGGGATACCGACCACACCCAGGTGCCGCCCGAGGTCGACAGGGCCATCGCCTGGGTCAGCGCCGAGTTCCCGGATGCCCCAGGCAACCCGCACCTGTTCGCCTGGCCGACCAGCGCTGAGGAAGCGCGCGCGCACCTGCAGGAGTTCGTGCGCGAGCGCCTGCACGACTTCGGACCCTATGAGGACGCGATCTCCGGCACGCATCCGTTCATCAATCACGGTCTGCTGACCGCCGCGCTGAACATCGGGCTGCTGGACCCGCGCGAGGTCGTCGGCGCCGTGCTCGACGGTGCCGACCACACCACACCGCTCGCCTCGCTGGAGGGGTTCGTGCGGCAGGTGATCGGCTGGCGGGAGTACATGCGCGCCACGTACCGAACCAGCGGCCGCTCGATGCGTACCGCCAACCGTCTCGATCACCAGCGCACACTCGGCGACGGCTGGTGGGACGCGAGCACCGGGCTGGCGCCGGTGGACCTGGTCATCTCCCGCGTGCTGGACACCGGGTATGCGCATCACATCGAACGGCTGATGGTGCTCGGCAACGCCATGGCGCTGCTGCGGATCCACCCGGATGCGGTCTACGAGTGGTTCATGGAGATGTTCATCGACGCGTACGACTGGGTGATGGTGCCCAACGTGTACGCGATGAGCCAGTTCGCCGCGGGCGATGTGATTACCACCAAGCCCTATGTGTCGGGCAGCAACTACTTGCGAAAAATGTCCGACCTGCCCACCGGAGAGTGGACGGCCGACTGGGACGGGCTGTACTGGACGTTCATCGACGACCACCGCGCGGTTTTCGCGGCCAACCCCCGCACCCGGATGGTCGTCTCGCTGCTGGACAAAATGGACCCGAGCACCCTCGATGCCCATCGGCGCCGCGCCGCGGCGTTGCTCGAGGCCGAGCACGGCACTGCGCTGCCGCGGCATCCGGGGGCCAGCCAATAATCGTTCATTTATCTGGTGATTAACCGGTCCCCAAGAGTAAGGTCTGAGGCATCGACATCCGGGGGATAGACATGACCAACAGAACATCGGCGTTCCACAGACACGGCACCATTGCTGCACTCGCGGTTGGTGTGATGCTCATTGCGGGATGTGCGGGCGAGCCGGCCGGCGACGAACCGGCAGCTGCATCGCCAACCACCGCTCCCGCCGAGACCGCGGTGCCGACACCGGCCACACCCGCACCGGCCGAGCTGAACCTGGACGATCCGCACTCGTGGGTGATCGACTACACCGGGATCGGACCGCTGACGCTGCAGGGGAATGTGGCGGACGAGGCCGCCTCGGCGACCGCGTTCACCACCACCCTCCAGGACGGCTGCCCCTGGGTAACTTCCCTCGACAAGACCGACTTCCCCAGCATCTGGCTCCCCGACCCGGCGGCCACCGGGGTCATCGACCAGATCGTGCTGCAGGCCTGGGGCTCCGCTCCCACGGTCGCCGCCAACTCGCCCGCAACCAGTGCCGGTATCGGAATCGGTGCGACCCTGGACCAGATCACGGCCGCCTACCCCGACATCGAGCAGAACGACGGCCGGTATGCCCCGTTCTATTCCCTCCCCGACGGCAGCGGACACTGGATCAACTTCGCGCTGAGCACCGACGGCGTTGTGGACACCATCGTCGTTCGCGACAGCGCGCTCATGGACAGTGAGTACTGCGGCTAGCCGGAGCAGGTCGCCGGGGCGTCAGTCGAGCATCAGCCGCATGAGGATGCGGGGGAACCCGCCGGCCACGGAGTCGGTGTCGGCGGCCTTCGTGAATCCGGCGCGCTCGAACATGGTCCGGGTGCCGACGTAGGCCATGGTGAGGTCCACCCGCTGGCCGTCGTTGTCGACGGGATAGCTCTCGACGCAGGGTGCGCCGGATGCCCGCGCGTAGTCGACGGCGCCGGCGATCAGCGCCGGCGTGACGCCCTGTTTGCGGTAGCCAGGGCGCACCCGGAGGCACCACAGCGACCACACCGGCAGGTCGTCCAGGTGTGGGATCTTGCGGGAGGTGGCGAACGGGTGCAGCTCGGATCGTGGGGCGATGCCGGCCCAACCGGCCACCTCGCCGTCGAGGTGGGCGAGCACGCCGGGGGCGAGCTCTCGGGTGCAGAGCTCACGCACCTTGTCGGCTCTGGCCACGCCGGTGAGTGCCCGGTTCTGCTTCGAGTCCAGGCGCCAGGAGAGGCACCAGCACACCGACGATTCGGGTTTCTTGGGCGCGAACATCGTCGCCATATCGTCGAAATCATGGGCCGGGCGCACGTCGATCGTCATGGTCCCCTCACTACTCAGTGTGGACCCATCGTGTCACGCGGCAATGCGACCAGGAAGAGCGGCGAGTGCGCCGCGACTGTTGCCGTGACGGCGTCTTGGCGAACTCAGCGCTAGCGCAGGCTTGGGTCCAGCTCGGGCTCGATGGCGTCGATCTGCAGTGCTCCGTCGCCGGTGGCCAGGGTCCATGCGGCGCTGATGTACTCTATGGCCGTCAGGTCGCCGGAGGCGAAGCCCACGTTGAAGCCGCCGGCCAGCACGAGTCCTTCGTCGTCTGAACCGTCGAACAGGGTGGGTGTGCTCGCCCGCAGGCTGTCCTCGCTCAGGCTCGTGGTCCCGCGCTCGTCACGGATGGCCGCTTCCACGATGGCCGCATCGGTGGCGGCGTAGTCGACGGTGACGGTCGTACGCACCAGAAGCAGAGGGGTCTGTTGGTCCACGCTCAGGGTGCCGAAGATCTTGTCGACGCCGACGACCGTGTTGATGGCCCGCGGACCGCCGTCCCGGGTGAGCGGCGACGGCAGGCTCTGGGACACGATGACACCGGCATCCCTGAGCCCGAAGCTTGCCACCTGGGGCGCCAGGGCGGTGTGGGCCGCAGGCGTGAACCACGGCGACGCGCTCTCGAACCAGGTGGCGTCGGCGGTCGCGGAGTCGTCCAGGAGCGCTGAATCCAGTCCCGCTTCCGTCACGTAGACGAGCGCCGCACGCTGTGCGGCCTCGGCCTCCTCGATGGTGAAGCCGTACGTGGCCAAGGAATCGAGATCAACGACCGCGGGGTCGAACCGGGCGCCGGCTGACGCCGTGTCGAGTGTTGTACGGCAATAGCTGCCCGCGCCATCCGTGACCTGTTCCTTGGCGATGACATCGCCCCAGGGCCCCTGTCCGTCGGACTCCGGGCAGGCGCCGACGGCGGTGGGCACCGGTGTGGCCGGGGACGGCGCGGCGCTGGACGGGGCCTCCGCGGCGGGCGCCGCACCGGCGCAGCCGCTGAGGAGCAGGACCGCCGAGACGACGAGCGCACCCGCGGGCCGTCGAAGGTGCGAGCGAGGGGCGAGCACGCCCACAGCGGCTTTCTGCTGGTGCGCGTTGTCCCCGGTCAGGTGGCGAAAAGTCTTCATCATTGTTCCCCCTTACCCCAAGCTTAACGCGGGGTGCGCGGCAGGGGCGGTCGGTCGGCCAGCCGGTCGTCCCCATCCGGGGGCACAACGCATCACGCAGGTCACATCGGGCGGGCGAGCGGGCAGGCTACTCGCCGGAGAGGGCCAGGTTGACGAAGGCGCGCACGGCGGCGGAGGCCCGGCGTTTGCGGGCTGCGGCCAGGTACACGGTGAAGTCAGGCACATGGGCCACCGGGATGCGGCGCACATTGAGGGCGTCGTGCGCGGCGAACTCGGGCAGCAGGGCGACGCCGAGGCCGTTGGTGACGTACTCGGCGGCGGTGCCGATGTCGGAGACCTCGATCATCACCCGGCGCTCCACTCCGGCGGCGGCGAACGCATCATCCACGATCTGCCGGCTCGCATAGCCGGGCGGCAGGTCGATGAACTCCTGCCCGCCCAGGTCGCCCAGCTGAACGCCACGGGCCGCGGCGAGCGGATGCCCGGCAGGCACCACGAGCACCATCGGGGAGGAGGCGATCGGAACGGCCGAGAGCGTCGCGGGCACCGGCCCGCTGAGCGCCAGGAACGCCAGGTCGAGCTCGCCGCTGGCCAGCTCGTCGACGAGATCGGCCGAACCGCGTCGGGCCGCCCGCAGCCGCACGCCCACGCCCGGATGGGCACTGCGGTAGAGGCCGAGCAGCCGCGGCACATTCACGAGCGTGACCGAGGTCATCAGCCCGATCACGATGGAACCGGTGATGGCGTGCCTGGACTGCTGCGCCACATCCCGCACCTCGTTCACGGCATCGAGGGCCTCACGCACCTTCGGTAGAAGCAGCTCTCCGGTGGACGTGAGCCGGATCTGCCGGCGGCTGCGGTCGAACAGCTCGACGCCGAGCTCACTCTCGAGCGACCGCACTCCGGCCGACACTGCCGACTGCGCGATCGTGAGCCGCTCGGCCGCCCTGGTGAAGTTGAGCTCGCCGGCGACGGTGCTGAAGAATTCGAGCTGCCTGAGGTCCATGCCTCCATCATTCCACCGACTGATCTGATCTGCAGATGATTGGCATCCGGTATCTGTGTTGTTCGTTATCGATCGAGCGGGCAGGCTGGTGGAAGACGCCGGTTCATCACACGGCGCTCACCCGCACTACAGGAGGCACGGCATGGCTCAGGATTCATCGGTTTTGGATGAGAAGGTCGGAGCCTTCGGCTCCGGTGCGCTGGGCTCGCCCCGTCGCTCGGCCGACCGGGTGGTCGAATGCCTTGAGGCCTACGGTGTCAAGTGGGTCTTCGGCGTTCCCGGCGCCAAGATCGACCCCGTCTACGACGCCCTCCTCGATGGTGGCCCGCAGATGATCGTGGTGCGCCACGAACAGAACGCCGCGTTCATGGCCGCCGCCGTCGGCCGCCTCACCGGGGAACCCGGCGTGGTGCTCGTCACCAGCGGCCCCGGCACCGCCAACCTCGCCACCGGGCTGCTCACAGCTACCACCGAGGGCGACCCTATGGTCGCCATCTGCGGCGCCGTCTCGCGCGGTGACCGGCTCAAGCGCACCCACCAGTCGATGGACGCCGTCGGCATGCTCTCCGCCGTAGCCAAGTCCGCCGGCGAGGTCAGCGTCGCCAACAATGTGCCGGAGGCCATCGCCAACGCCTTCCGCCAGGCGGTGCAGGAGCCCAAGGGCGCCGCCGCCGTGGTGCTGCCCTACGACGTGCTCACCGACTCGACCACGGTGTCGATGACCACCCCGCACTGGGTGCCGCAGCTCGGCGCCGCCCCGGCCGCGAGCATCCGCGAGGCCGCCGACCTGCTCCGCACGGCGCAGTTCCCGGTGATCCTCGCCGGCGCCCGGTCCGGCTCCGACCGGGCCGTCGCGGCCCTGCACCGGCTGCTCGGCGCCGCCAAGCTCCCCGTCGTCGAGACCTTCCAGGCCGCGGGTGTCATCTCCCACGACCTCGAAGAGCACTACCTGGGCCGGGTCGGCCTGTTCCGCAATCAGCCCGGCGACGTGCTGCTGCACAAGGCCGACCTGATCCTGGCGATCGGCTACGACTTCGTCGAATACGAACCGTCCAAGTGGAACAAGGACCACCTGCGCCGCATCATCCACCTCGACGAGCTCTCGGCCGACCTGGACGACTACTACCGTCCCACGGTCGAGCTGCGTGGCGACGTGGCCGAGACCATGGATGCCCTCGCCCGCGAGATCGACGGCCTCACCCTGTCGGCATCCGCCTCGGCGGTCGTCGCCACCGAGCGGGTCCGCCTGGCCGAAGCGGACTTGCCCGTCCACCGTGACGACGAGTCCGAGGGGGTGCATCCCGCCGAGTTGACCCTGGCGATGCGCGCCCTGCTGCCCGACGACACCACGGTGCTCTGCGATGTGGGCTCGCACTACATCTACATGGCCAGGCACTTCCGTACCTATCACCCGCGCACCCTGCTGTTCTCCAACGGCCAGCAGACCCTCGGCGTTGCTCTGCCCTGGGCGATCGCGGCGACCCTGGTGCGCCCAGGCACCCCGGTGGTCTCGGTGTCCGGTGACGGCGGCTTCCTCTACTCCGCCATGGAGCTGGAGACCGCCGTGCGGCTCGGCTCCAAGTTCACCCACATCATCTTCAACGACGGCACCTACGACATGGTCGCGTTCCAGCAGCAGGGCAAGTACGGCCGTACCTCCGGCGTGCAGCTGGGCGACTACGACGCCGTGCAGTACGCCGAATCGTTCGGCGCCCACGGCTACCGCGTCACGCACCTGGATGACTTCGCCGCGGTGCTCGAGCAGGCCATGAGCGATGACGGCCCGAGCATCATCGACGTGCGGGTGGACTACCGCAACAACCGGGACGAACTTATGGCCGACCTGGAAAGCGATGTGCTGCTGTGAACGACATCACCGTTTCCAGGCACGAGATCTTCCAGACCAGCCTGATGAGCGCCCTGCTCGACGGCGTCTACGAGGGCGAGATGACTGTGCGCGACCTGCTCGGACACGGCAGTTTCGGCATCGGCACCTTCAATGGGCTCGACGGCGAAATGCTCATCGTCGACGGCAAGTGCTACCAGCTCCGCGCAGACGGCGGCGTGACCAAGGCCGACCTCAGCGCCTACACGCCGTACGCCGTCGTGACGAACTTCGTGCCGCACATCGAAAGCCAGCTGCCCGACAACGTGGTGCGCTCCGAGGCATCCGCCTTCATCGACCACATGACGGCATCCGAGAACTACATGTATGCGCTGCGCATCGATGGCGACTTCGAGTGGATCCGGATGCGCACCGTTGTGAAGCAGGAGAAGCCGTACCGACCAATGGTGGAGGCCACCGACGAGGACGCCATCGTAGAGTTGCACGACGTGTCCGGCTCCCTCGTGGGCTTCCGCACCCCGCTCTACGAGCAGGGCATCGGCGTGCCCGGCTGCCACACCCACTTCATCACCGACGACCGCACCGGCGGCGGTCACGTGCTCGACTTCAAACTTAAAAGCGGCAGCGCGGCGCTCTGCCTGGGCACCGACCTTCGCCTGCAGCTGCCGCTGACGGATGCGTTCCGCGACGCCAACCTGTCGCCGGAAGACCTCGCTCGGCAGCTGGCCAAGACCGAGCAGCACGCCTGATTCTGAGCGACTGATCCTGTGCGTCTGATCTTGCACGACTGACCGAAAGTTCGGCGCGCTCCGGGGCCGCTCCAGAGGCCCCGGCGGGCGAGCGACGCGATGGCGGGAATCGAACCCGCGTACACAGCTTTGCAGGCTGCTCCCTGGCCTCTCGGGCACACCGCGATGGGGTGGTTCACACGAGGCGACCGGCTCGTGTTGAGAGCCAGTCTGACAACCCGTCGACCGGTCGACGGGTATGTGACGAAGGAAGACGAGATCGCGCCCGGCGGCCCGCGCCGAGGGCGAAAAGCCGGCCCGGCGGCTTTGTTGCGCTTCCTAACACTTCGCGACGCCGCGTGACCTGAGTGATGTTCGGCACCGGCCGAGGGTGCCTATATTCGGACCCACCCCGTGTCGAACAGGCACAGCCGTCACCGAGGAGTCCCGTCTTTCATGTCTCGTACTCGCAGCACAACAACAGCCCTGATCACGCTGGGCGTGGTGTCCGCCCTCAGCCTGTCGGCCTGCGCATCCGCCGCGCCCGCCAGCACGGCCACCCGCGTCGACGGCGGCACCATCGTCTACGGCCACCAGCAGGAACCGGCCTGCGTCTTCGGCGGCTGGATCGAGCAGGCTTACCTCTCGTCCCAGGTGCTCGACGGCTTGGTCTCGCTCGACGAGAACCACCAGGTCGTGCCGTGGCTGGCCGACTCCTGGAGCGTCTCGGACGACCAGCTCACCTGGACCTTCACGCTCAAGGACGGCGTCACCTTCACCGACGGCACGCCGCTCACGGCCGCGGTAGTGGCGTACAACTTCGACTACTGGCTCGCCGGCGGCAACAGCACCGCCAGCGTCTGGCTGGCCGGCTACTACGCCTCCGCCCAAGCCGTTGACGACCGCACTCTCACCGTGAACCTCTCCGCGCCCTACCCGCGCCTGGCCGACAACCTCACCCAGGGCTACTTCGGCATCCAGTCGCAGCAGGCCCTGGAGACCCGCACCGACGAGGAGAACTGCGAGGCGCCGATCGGCTCGGGCGCGTTCGTCGTGGACCACTGGAACCGGGGCGAGGAAATCGTGCTGGTGCGAAACGAGGACTACACCTCGCCGCCCGCCAACGCCAAGCACACGGGCGTCGCCTACGTCGATCAGATCGACTGGAAGTTCGTGGCCGACCCCACCACCCGCGCCGCCTCGCTCAGCGCGGGCGAGACCGACGTCATCTACGACGTTCCCGCCGTGGCCTGGAAGACCCTGGAGAGCGCGGGCTTCCAGCTGGAGAAATACATCACCCCCGGCCGGCCACAGCAGCTCACCTTCAACACCTCGACCGGACCGTTCGTCGACGAGAAGGTGCGGCAGGCGTTCGCCTACAGCCTGGATCGCAAGTCCCTCGTCGAGACGATCGGGCAGGGCGTCATCCCCTACGAGGGCAACGGCGGCGTCAGCCAGGCCACCCCCGGCTACAGCGAGACGGCCGCGGACCTCTACAGCCCCGATACCGACACGGCCGACAGCCTGCTGGATGCCGCCGGCTGGACCGGCCGAGACGCCGACGGCTACCGCACGAAGGGCGGGGAGACGCTCGACGTGGTGCTGCCCTACGGCGCCGGCTCGATCGTGAACGCCGACGGCGCCTCCATCCTGCAGGGCCTGCAGGAGCAGGCCAAGGCCACCGGCTTCAAGGTCGAGCTGATTCCGGTGCCGCAAAGCGCCCTGTTCGCGGGCGAGTACTCCCAGCCCGACGAGAAGGACATCACGGTGGGCTACTGGACCGCGGTGACCAGCGGCATCCTCGCCATCAACTGGAAGCAGGGCACCCCGGAGGCGCCGAACTACAACAACGCCTCGTTCACCAACTACCCCGAGCTCGAGAGCATCATCCTCGAGGCCAACTCCACCGTCGACCCGGATGCGCAGAACGCCCTGTACGAGAAGGCGCAGGAGTACATCGCCGAGCACGCCCTGGCGATCGGGGTCTACGACCGGCTGAGCACGCTGGCCGTATCTCCGACGCTCAAGGACGTCTGGCAGGAAAACGCACAGGGAGGACCGATCTTCTATGACGCGTACTTCGTCGAATAGCCCGCCCCGCCCGGCTCCGGGCACTCGACCGGTCGTTCCCACCCTGCGGCGGTCGCCCACGCTCACCTGGCCCCGGCTGCGCCGGATCGTCGAGAAGATCGGCGGCGCAGTGGTGGTGCTGTTCGGGGCGGCCACGGCCGCGTTCGCCGCCCAGGCCGCCCTGCCGGGGGATCGGGCCACGGTGATCCTCAACATCCGCGCCGGTCAGGCCATCGAGCGCACCCCGGCGGAACTGGCGCAGATCAATGAGCAGTACGGCCTGCAGAACCCCCTGGTCGTGCAGTACCTCGACTACATCGGGGGGCTCCTCGTCGGTGACCTCGGTACTTCGTATCAGCAGTTCAAGCCGGTCAGCGAGGTGATCCTGCAGCAGATCGGCCCGACCGTGGCCCTCACGCTCACCGCGGTCGCGTTGTCCTGGCTGATCATGATCGCCTGGGTCACCCTCACGGCCGGCCGCACCGGGCGGTTGGCCGGGGCGGGGGCCGTGGTCGACACCACCGCGGCCGGGCTGCCGCACTACTGGCTGGGCATCATCCTGCTGCTCGTCTTCTCGCTCGGTCTGGGTTGGTTCCCCGTGATCAGCGGACCCTCGGCTATCGGGATCGTGCTGCCGGCCCTCACCCTGGCGATCCCGCTGGCCGGGTTCATGGGCCAGGCCACCCGCACCGAGTTCGAGCGGTCGCTGGAGCAGCCGTTCGTGATCTCGGCACGGATGCGAGGCATGGGCGACACCGGGGTACGGCTGCGGCACGTGCTGCGGCACTCCGTGCTCCCGGCGATCACCCTGTCGGGCTGGGCGCTGGGAGCCACCATCTCCGGCGCCGTGGTCGTGGAGACCGTGTTCTCCCGGCCCGGCATCGGCAAGGTGCTCGTCGGCGCCGTCAACTCCCAGGACCTGCCCGTCGTCACCGGCATCGTCATCCTCATCGCGGCACTGTACGTCGTGGCCAACCTGCTGGTCGACCTGGCGTACACCCTCGTCGACCCGAGATTGAAGAGCGCATGAGCACCATCGAACGCCAGACTCCGCCCACCGCAGCCGTTCAGACCCCGCGGGCCCGGAGACGCGCCGCCCCGCCGGCGGGCCTAGTCGTCGCCAGCGGCGCCCTCCTGCTCTTCGCCACCGCCCTGGTCGCGCCGGGTCTGCTCGCCACCCACGACCCGTATGCGCTGAATCTGGCGGATGCGTTGCACGCGCCGTCTCCGGAGTACTGGTTCGGCACCGACGAGGCCGGCCGCGACCTCTACAGCCGCGTGGTCTACGGCACCCGGGAATCCCTGGTGATCGGGCTCGGGGCCACGGCAGTGAGCCTGACCCTCGCGCTGGTCCTCGGAGCGCTGGCCGCGCTCGGCGGCCGGTTCGTTGCCGGAACCGTGAACCGGGTGATCGAGGTGCTCCTGGCCTTCCCGACCCTGCTGTTCGCGCTGCTGCTGGTGGCCATCACGGGCCCGTCGGCGCTGTCGCAGGTGTTCGCGGTGGGAGTGGGCAGCGCGCCCGGCTACGCCCGCATCATCCGGGGCCAGATCCTCTCGGCCAAGAACAGCGGCTACGTCGAGGCGGCCGTGGCCCTCGGCCACAGCGACGGCCGGATCCTGCGGCAGCACATCGTGCCCAACGCGGTGCGGCCGCTCGTGGCGATCATCGCCCTGTCGGTCGGCCAGTCGATCGTCTGGGCCTCCAGCCTGTCGTTCCTCGGCCTCGGCGTGGCCCCGCCCTCGCCGGAGTGGGGCGCGCTGCTCGACGCCGGCCGGGTCTACATCACCCAGGCCTGGTGGCTTACCGTCATCCCCGGCCTCGTGATCGTGGCCCTGGCCCTCGCGGCCACCACCCTCGGCAAGCACATCCAGAACACCTTGGAGAAGGGCGAGAAATGACCTCCACGATCGACAGTGTCCACGCCCCGGCCGCGCGCACCCCGACGCCTCGGGCGGATACCCCGGCGCCGAAACGCGGACGGCTGAGCGTCGCCAACCTCTCCGTTGCTTTCCGTCGGAACGGCATCCTGCACCAGGTGGTGCACGACGTGAGCTTCTGCCTCGAACCGGGGCAGTGCGTGGCCATTGTGGGCGAGTCCGGCTCCGGCAAAAGCGTTACCGCGCGCAGCATCGTGGGGCTGACCGGCAAGAACTCGGTCGTCGATGCGCAGTCGATCCTGCTCGACGGCGACGACCTGCGCGCCGCGACCAAGCGGCAGTGGCGGCGGATCCGCGGGCGGCGCATCGGCTTCATCCTGCAGGACGCCCTCGTCTCGCTTGACCCGCTGCGCCCGGTGGGCAAGGAGATCGCCGAAGCCCTCGCGCTCCACCACTGGGGCAACAGGCGCCAGCGGGCCGCGAAAGTCATCGACCTGCTGCGCGCCGTGGGGGTTCCCGCCCCGGAGAACCGGGCCCGGCAACGCCCGGACGAACTCTCCGGGGGCCTGCGGCAGCGGGCGCTGATCGCCTCTGCCCTGGCCCTTGACCCCGAGATCATCATCGCCGACGAGCCCACCACGGCCCTCGATGTGACGGTGCAGGCCCAGGTGCTCGCGTTGCTGGCCGAGACCAAGGAACGTGGGGTATCGGTGATCCTGATCAGCCACGACCTCTCGGTGGTGGCGCACCTGGCCGACCACATCCTGGTGATGAAGGGCGGCCGGGTGGTGGAGAGCGGCAGCGCCGACCAGGTGCTCAACGACCCGCGGCACGAGTACACCCGCAGCCTCATCAACGCGGTGCCCAGCGAGTTGACCCGCGGCAAGCGCCTCGGTGCGGCTCCCTCGGACACGGCCACGACGCCGGCCGCGGACGCGGTCGCGGTGTCCATCGCCCCGCGACCCACGGACCATGACTGCTCCGGCCCGGTGCTGCAGGCGGTGGACCTGGTCAAGCGGTTCACCACTCCGGACGGCACCGTGACCACGGCCGTCGACCACGTCTCGTTCGCCCTGGAGCGGGGCACCACCCTCGGCATCGTGGGGGAGTCCGGCTCGGGCAAGAGCACCACCGCCCGGCTCGCGCTGGCGCTGTCGTCGCTGGACTCCGGCACCGTCACCCTGCTCGGCCAGGACTGGTCGAGCCTGTCCGAGCCCCGCCGCCGGGCGCTGCGCCGGGAGATCGCGGTGGTCTACCAGGATCCGCTGAGCTCGTTCGACCCGCGCTGGAACGCGGAGCGGATCCTGCTCGACAGCCTCACCGACGCCGCCGGCCTGTCCACGGCCGCGAAGAAGGCCCGGGTGGTCGAGCTCGCGCGCCAGGTGGGCCTGCCGCAGGAGATCCTGCAGCGTTTTCCGCTGAACCTCTCCGGCGGGCAACGCCAGCGCATCGCCATCGCCAGGGCGCTCGCCCCGAACCCGTCGGTGATCGTGCTCGACGAGGCCGTGTCGGCGCTCGACGTGTCGATCCAGGCGCAGATCCTCGACCTGCTGGTGGACCTGCAGAGGCAACGCGGGCTGAGCTACCTCTTCATCTCGCACGACCTCGGCGTCATCAACCACCTCAGCGACCAGGTGCTCGTCATGAAGGACGGCGTCGTCGTCGAACGCGGCACCCCGGACGACATCTTCAACCGGCCGGCGCATCCGTACACTCGTGAACTCATCAGCTCGCTGCCCGATCACCCCAGGAGAAACCCATGAGCCAGAACCCCGCTCAGCCGCCCAAACGGCTCATCCTCAACCTCTTCGAGATGAACTGCGTCAGCCACATCACCCACGGACTGTGGCGGCTGCCCGGCAACAACCGGCAACGGTTCAACGACATCGACTACTGGATCGAGCTGGCGCAGCTGCTCGAGGCCGGCGGCTTCGACGCTGTGTTCCTCGCGGACGTCATCGGCGCCTACGACGTGTTCCGGGACGGCCCGGAGACGGCGCTGCGGGAGGGACTGCAGATCCCGAGCAACGACCCGCTGCTGGTGATCCCCGCGATGGCGGCGGTCACCAAGCACCTCGGCTTCGGGGTCACCTTCTCGACCAGTTACGAACCGCCCTTCGCGTTCGCCCGCCGGATGAGCACCCTCGACCATCTCACCAAGGGGCGGGTGGGCTGGAACATCGTCACGTCGTATCTGCCCAACGCCGCGCGCAACTTCGGCCACGCCGACCAGATCGCGCACGACCACCGCTACGAGATCGCCGACGAGTACCTCGACGTGCTCTACAAGCTGTGGGAGGGGTCCTGGGACGACGACGCCGTGGTGGCGGATGCCGAGAACCTCGTCTACACGGACCCGGCGAAGGTGCGCTACATCAACCATGTCGGCGAGCACTTCTCGGTGGCCGGGCCGCACCTCTCCGAACCGTCGCTGCAGCGCACCCCGGTGCTCTTCCAGGCCACGGCGTCGAAGGCCGGAACCGCCTTCGCCGGCAAGCACGCCGAGGTGGTGTTCACGGGCGGGCCCACACCGGCCGGAGTCCTGGCGGGTATCCAGGCGATGCGGGACTCGGCCGTCGAGCAGGGCCGCGCGGCCGCCGACATCAAGTTCATCGTGCAGGCCGGTGTGGTGGTGGGCCGCACCGAGGAGGAGGCGGCCGAGAAGCTGCGGGCCTACCGGGAGCTGGCCAGCGTGGAGGGCCGGCTCGCGCACGCATCGCTGCCCTTCGACCCCACGGCCCACCCGCGCGACATCACGGTGCGTGAGGCCCTGGCCCGCGAGGGCAAATCGGATGCCCCCGGAGCGGCCTACCTGCCCCAGGACCAGAGCGTGGGGGAGTTCCTCGACGCCATCGCGACCTCGTGGGACGAGCAGTTCTTCGTGGTGGGCACGCCCACAGTCGTGGCCGACGCCATCGAGAGCTGGCTGGACGACATCGGCATCGACGGGATCAACCTGCGCCAGTACCACTCCTTCGGCACGGCGCAGGACTTCATCGAACTGGTCGTGCCGGAGCTCCGCCGCCGCGGCCGGCTGCGAGAGGCGTATGTCGACGGGGAGACCCTGCGAGAGCGCATCTTCGGCGGGCCGGCCCGGCTGCAGCCCCCGCACGTGGCGACCCGCTACCGCAATGGGCAGAACCTCGAAGAGTCCGCCCTGCTCGAGACCGCTTCCAGGGTGTGACATGGACTGGGCAGGGGGCGCGGCGGGTGTAGGTCACGACGGTGACGAGGTGCGCGGGTTCGGTTTCTTCGTGCGCCTCGACGGCGATGCCGCGCCCCGGGAGGCGCTCGCCGCGGCGCTGACCGACGTCGTGGCACGTCTGGCCCCGGATGCCCAGGTGCACGTCGAGCCGGAGCCCGGCCCCGGCGGCGGCGCGGCTGCAGGTGAAGGCGTCCTCATCGACGTGGGCCGCCAACTGCTGCTCGTCGACGGGCTGCCCGTGCAACTCAGCTACCGCGAGTTCCGGTTCCTCTGCTATCTGGTCCTGCATCCGGGCCTCACCGTGGGCCGGGCCGAGCTGATCGAAGCGCAGCGCACCTGGTCGCCGGTGACCAGCCCGCGCACCATCGATGTGCACATCCAGCGCCTGCGCGTGAAGCTCGGCGCCTACGGTGACATCCTGCGCACCGAGCGAGGCACGGGCTACCGATACGACGCCCACGCTGACGTGTGCATTCGGCGCTGAGCGGGATACCGTGGGGGCATGGCAACAGGGACCCCCGCCGACCGGACCGACCACGAGGCCGCCGACGACGAGGTGCGCGCCTTCGTCGACGCCGTCCCCGGCGCCACCCGGCGTCGGGATGCGGAGACGCTCCTGGCCTTGTTCGGGCGGATCACCGGCGAGCCGGCGCGGCTCTGGTACTCGTCGATCATCGGCTTCGGTCAGTACCACTACAAGTACGAGAGCGGGCGGGAGGGCGACGCGGGCGCGGCGGGCTTCTCACCGCGCAAGGCGTCGATGTCGATCTACTTTCCCGACGGACTCGGCGCCTACACCGATGAGCTCGCTCGGCTCGGACCGCACAAGGCCGCACTGAGCTGCCTGTACATCACCAACCTCGACAAGGTCAACCTGGATGTGCTCGAGCGGATGGTCGAGACGTCATATCGCGCGGTGACCACGGGCGAGTACTTCGGGCACCGCGCCCGGGAATCCGACGGAGGCCGCCCGGAACCGCGCGAGCCGGAGTAGCCCGTTCCTTCGCGAGTTGCCCCTGTGCGGACGAGTTGCCCCACCGTAGTGGGGCAAATCGTCCGCACGTGGGCAAGTCGGTGCGTGTTCTATCTGTGCGTGGGTTAGTGCCCGCGAGCGAGCCAAGCCGGCAGGTCGGGAGCCTCGGCGCCGATCGTGGTGGACTCGCCGTGCCCGGTGTTCACCACGGTGTCGGCCGGCAGGGTGAGCAGCTTGCCCGTGATCGACTCGATGATGGTGGGGAAGTCGCTGTACGAGCGCCCGGTGGCGCCCGGCCCGCCGTGGAACAGCGTGTCGCCGCTGAACAGCGTGCCGAAGGCGGGCGCGTACAGGCAGACCGAGCCGGGAGAGTGCCCCGGGGTGTGGATCACCTGCAGCTCGATCCCGGCCACAGCGATGGTGTCGCCGTCGGCGAGCTCGCGGTGCGGCGCGGCATCCGGGTAGACGACGTCCCAGAGCAACCGGTCGTCCGGGTGCAGGTAGACCGGCGCATCCGTGGCGGCCGAGACCGCCCCGGCGGCACCGATGTGGTCGTTGTGCGCATGCGTGCTCAGGATGCCCAGCAGCCGGCGGTCGCCGACCGCCTGAAGGATCGCCTCGGCGTTGTGGGCGGCATCGATGACGACGCACTCGGTGTCGTCACCGACGATCCAGACGTTGTTCTCCAACGCCCAGCTGCCGCCGTCGAGGTCGAAGGTGCCCTCGGTGACGAGGTGTTCGATGCGTGCGGTCATCAGAGCACCACCACCGAACGCAGCACATCGCCGGACGCCATCTTGGCGAAGGCCGCCTCGATCTCGTCGATGCGGATGCGTTCACTCACGAAGTCGCCCAGCGGCAGCCGGCCCTGCAGGTAGAGCTCGGTGAGCATCGGGAAGTCCCGCTCGGGGAGGCAGTCGCCGTACCAGGAGCTCTTGAGCGAGCCGCCGCGGCCGAAGACATCCAGCAGCGGGATCTCGAGCGTCATCTCGGGCGTCGGTACGCCGACGAGCACCACCGTGCCGGCCAGGTCGCGGGCGTAGAACGCCTGCCGCCAGGTCTCCGGGCGGCCGACCGCATCGATCACGACGTCGGCGCCGAAGCCGCCGGTGAGCGCTTGCACGGCCGCGACGACCCCGTCTTCGTCGAGGCTCGACGAGTCGACCGTGTGCGTGGCGCCGAATTCGGCGGCCTTGGCCAGCTTTTTGGCGTCCCGGTCGATCGCGATGATGGTGCCGGCGCCGGCCAGCTTCGCGCCGACCACGGCGGCGTCGCCCACGCCGCCGCAGCCAATGACGGCCACGGAGTCGCCCGCGCTGACGTTGCCGGTGTTCATGGCGGCGCCGATGCCGGCCATGATGCCGCAGCCGAGCAGTCCGACCGCGGCGGGGTCGGCATCAGGGTTCACCTTGGTGCACTGGCGCTCGTGCACCAGGGTCTTCTCGGCGAACGCGCCGATACCCAGCGCCGGGCTGAGCTCGGTGCCGTCGACCAGGGTCATCTTCTGGCTGGCGTTGAAGGTATTGAAGCAGTACCAGGGTTCGGCGCGTTTGCAGGCCCGGCAGTCGCCGCAGACGGCGCGCCAGTTGAGCACCACGAAGTCACCGACGGCCACGTGCGTGACGCCGGCGCCGATGATGCTCACCCGGCCGGCAGCCTCGTGGCCGAGCAGGAACGGGAAGTCGTCGTTGATGCCGCCTTCCTTGTAGTGGAAGTCGGTGTGGCAGACGCCGCAGGTCTCGATGTCGACGACGACCTCGCCGGGTCCGGGATCGGGGATGACGATGTCGGTGAGCTCAACGGGAGCCCCCTTCGAGCGGGCGATCGCGCCTTGAACGGTGATGGGCATGGAGCTCCTCGTGAGTTGCCGGGGCAGCCGGTGTGGCAGGCATCCAACTTATCGAAGCATCCTGACCGGGTGTTGGCGCGGCTCGGTCCGGGCGTGCCGCGGGATGCTCAGCGGCCGGCTCGTGACCAGGCCAGCAGCTTCTCGACCGGCCAGGTTGTCACGATGCGTTCGTGCGGTACCCCGGCGTCGGCGGCACGTTCGGCGCCGTAGGCCAGGAAGTCGAGGTGGCCTGGCGCGTGCGCGTCGGTGTCGATACTGAACAGGCAGCCGGCCTCGAGCGCGAGCGTGATCAGGTCGGCCGGCGGGTCCTGCCGCTCCGGCCTGGAGTTGATCTCGACAGCAACGTCGTTCTCGGCGCAGGCGGCGAACACCCGCTCGGCGTCGAAGTCCGACGGCGGGCGGGTGCCGCGCGACCCGGACACGAGCCGCCCGGTGCAGTGGCCGAGCACGTTGGTGTGCGGGTCACGGATGCCCGCCAGCATCCGCCTGGTCATGGTGATCGAGTCCTCGCGGAGCTTGGAGTGCACGCTGGCGACGACCACGTCGAGCCGGTCCAGTAGCTCGGGGGACTGGTCGAGCCGGCCGTTCTCGAGGATGTCGACCTCGATACCGGAGAGCAGCCGCACCCCATCGGGGCGAGCGTCCGTGTTGAGGTCGGCGACGACGCCGAGCTGCTCCTCCAACCGGTCGGCGGTTAGACCGTGCGCGACGGTGAGAGCGGGGGAATGGTCGGTCAGCGCCAGGTACTCCCGGCCGAGCAGCCGGGCCGCGGAGCGCATCAACTCGATCGACGTGGTGCCGTCCGACCAGTCGCTGTGGCTGTGCAGGTCCCCGCGGAGCGCGTCGCGCAGCTCGGCGCCGCGGGCGGCGAGGGGTTCGGCGCCGCGCCGGCGCAGGTTGTCGAGGTAGTCGGGCAGGCCGTACAGCGACTGCCCGATCACCTCGGCCGTGCGGTCCCCGATTCCCTTCATCGCCCGGAGCCGGCCGTCATGCACCCGATCGGCCAGCTCCGCGGGGTCGAGGTCGCCTATCAGGCTGGCAGCCCGGCGGAACGCCTGCACCTTGAAGGTCGGGGCGAGGTCGCGCTCCAGCCAGAAGGCGATCTCGGAGAGGTCATCGACGGAATCCATGCAGCCATGATCGGCCCGAACCTGTAGAAACGGGAGCCCGGGCGTCGAAAAAACGGGCGCCGAAGAAACGGGCGCCGAAGAACCGGGGTATCAGGCCACGTCGAAGTGAGCCACCGTGAATTCACGATCGATGAGGAACCCGTCGTCTTGCGGATAGAAGACCGCCATCTCGATGTCATCGCCGGCGAAGGCGACGATATCGGCGTAGTCGCGCCAGAACGAGACCGTGCGCACCTCGCACCGGCCGTCCGGCAGGTCGCGGAACACCGTGGCGGCGCCCAGATTGCCCCGGGTCGACCTGTAGTCAGCCAGCCCGGTGCGCTCCATATAGCCTGCGTAGGCCGCACGATCCTCCGGCCTGATCCAACCGGTCCAGCTGCGCATCACGCTGCCCGCAGGGATGTCGAACATGTCAGCCTCCTCTGGCCGGGGCCCTCGCTGCACGGTGCTTTCGGATGGGGCGCTCCGGTTGTCGCCATGGTGGACCCCCGATGCCGTGCTGCCAACCCGCAGCGCACCCTGCGGATCTGTCCAGGCGGTGCGAGACTGGGCTGATGACGCTGCACCTCACCGGCGATACCGCCGCAGACACCCTCCTCAGCGACGACCCATTCGCGCTCCTGCTCGGCATGCTCCTGGACCAGCAGATCGCCATGGAGACCGCGTTCGCTGGTCCGGCGAAGATCCGGGACCGGATCGGCGGCCTCGACCCGTCGGTGATCGCCGCGTACGACCCCGAAAAGTTCGCCGCGATCTTCAAGCAGACCCCGGCAGTACACCGTTTCCCCGGCTCGATGGCCGCGCGGGTGCAGACCCTGGCCGGCGTGGTCGCCCAGGACTGGAACGGTGACGCGGCAGCCATCTGGACCGAGGCCGGTCCGGACGGTGCCGCTCCAGACGGCGCCGAGGTGTTGCGCCGGCTGAAGGGACTTCCGGGGTTCGGTGAGCAGAAGGCCAAGATCTTCCTCGCCCTGCTCGGCAAAAGGCTCGGCGTCACCGCACCAGGCTGGCGCGAGGCATCCGCCCCCTATGGCGAGGAGGGCTCGTTGCGGTCGGTGGCCGACATCGTCGACCCGGAGTCGCTGGGCAAGGTTCGGGAGAGCAAACGAGCGGCCAAGGCCGCGGCTAAGGAAGCCAAGTAACCGTCGGGCCGTATTAGGCACGGGCCAGCGACGCGCTCGGTGCCGGCCGCGAGAGAATGGACGGACGTGACCGAAGGAGCGTGCAGGTGGGCCCCCATTTCAGCGAGCAGACGTTCGACTTTCTCGAGGAGCTCGAGCACCGCAACAACCGCGAGTGGTTCGAGGAGCACCGGAGCGTCTACGAGACCGAGCTGAAGGCCCGGATGCTGGAGGTGATCGACGCGATCAACCTCCGTCTGGACGCTTTCGCGCCCGACTATCTGCGGCCGGCGCCGAAGGCGATGTTACGGATCTACCGCGACGTGCGGTTCTCGAACGACAAGACCCCGTACAAGACCCACCTTGCGGCGAACTGGCCCCGGCAGGGCCTGGAGAAGACCGGCGGGGCCGGGTTCTTCCTGCAGGCGGGGGTGCACGGGGTGATGGTCGCCGCCGGCGCCTATTCGCCGGGTTCGCCGCAATTGCACGCGATCCGCGAGTACCTGCTCGACCACCACGACGAGATGCGCAGCCTTCTCGCCGCGCCGCCCGTGGTGCGGTTGGCGGAGCCGCTGGAGGGACGGCCGCTCCTCCGCGCGCCCAAGGGGTTTCCCGCCGAACATCCCGCCGCAGACCTGCTGCGGGTGCGCAGCTGGGCACTGTTCGCCCGCTTGCCTGGCGACGCCGCGCTCACCGACGGTTTCGTCGACGCCGTCGTCGCACGATTCGAGGCACTGGCCCCGCTGGTCGACTTCCTCAACATTCCGCTGGCGACCGTCACCCCGCTGGAGCGGGAGGCAGCTGCCGGTCGCCGCCGCGCCTGATCGGTTGACCGCTGGCCCGGCGGATGCGGGACAATGGCAGGGAAGAGTGGTCGCGGCCGAACCGGTCCAACGGGCCATCGAAGGAGCTCACAAGTGAATGACCCTCGTGCGAAGATGGACGGTAATCGCCTGCTCTCGTTGGGTGCCCCGCAGTCGGACTGGACGAAAACGCCTGGCCGGCTGCCCGGTTTCTGGGTGGCGGCTCTCGGGCTCATCGTCGCCGTGGTGTATCCGGTTCCCGCGCTGATCGTCGGCGCCGTCGGGCTCATGTTCACCCTGCAGGCATACAGAGTCATCCCCGCGGGAGCGCGGGGCCGTGGCCTCGTCGTGGCAGCGTTGGCGCTGGCCGGGGCAACGGCCGGTGTGGTGGTGCTGCAGTTCGTGCTCGCCCTGCTGATGTGATGGCAGCCCGATAGACCCCCAGCCCGACCAACCTAAGGTGACGATGCCATGTTTCTTGCCGAGCTCAACTGGTGGGCCGTTCTTGTGGCCACACTGGCCGCCTTCGTCGCCGGGGCGATCTGGTTCGGGCCGAAGACCTTCTTTCCGCTCTGGTGGAAGCTCATGGGTAAGGGGCCGACCGAGCAGCCGGGTGCGACCGGCAACATGGCGGTGGTCTTCGGAGCGACATTCGTTGCCGCGCTCGTGGAGGCGATCGCGGTGGCCTCCGTCATCCACTTCGTCGCCGCCACGGATCCCGGCTTCGGCACTGTGCAGGGTGGACTCACGGGGTTGCTGCTCGGCGTCGGTCTGGCGGCGGCGGCCTCACTCTCGCACCGGCTCTTCGCCGGCCACGGCTTCAGGGTCTGGCTGATCGAAGTGGGAAGCGATGTCCTGAACCTCACCATCATGGGCTTGATCCTGGGCAGCTGGCGGTAGGCTCCTGATCCGGCCCTATGCCCGGCCGGGTAGTAGGGGTTTCATGGGGGCATGACGGCAGGAATCAACGCCTCACCCTCCGCCTCGGCATCGCGCTGGCCGCCGATCCAGAAGGACCCGACGACCTTCGCAGTGCGGCCCAACCTTCTCGACTATGAACGGACCAGGGCAGAGTTCAGCTGGGACACGGCTCGCCAGGCGCTGTCCGGGCTGCCGGGCGGCCGCGGGGTCAACATCGCCTACGAGGCCGTGGACCGGCACGCCGCCGGGCCTCTGGCCACGCATGAAGCGTTGAGGTTCGTACGCTCCGACGGCCCGACCAGGTCGCTCAGCTACGCCGAGCTGGCCGAACAGAGCGGCCGGTTCGCCAGTGTGCTGGACAGACTGGGTATCGAGCGAGGTGACAGGGTCTTCTCCCTGTGCGGGCGCATCCCGGAGCTCTATCTCGCCATCCTCGGCACCCTCAAGAACGGCAGTATCTTCTGCCCGCTTTTCTCCGCGTTCGGGCCCGAGCCCGTGCGGCAACGCTTGAAGCTCGGCTCCGGCCGGGCGCTGGTCACCACCCGGGCGTTGTACCGAAAGAAGGTCGCACCGATCCGAGCCGAGCTGCCCGAGCTCGTGCAGGTTCTGCTCGTTGATGCCGACGGTGATCCGGAGCCCGGCACCCTCGATCTGGCGGCGCTGATGGCCGAGGCGCCTCCGTACGGCGACCTGGTGGCCATGCAGCCTGAGGACATGGCTCTGCTGCACTTCACCAGCGACACCACCGGCACGCCCCAGGGAGCGGTGCACGTCCACGACGCCGTCACCTCGCATTACGCCACCGGCCTCTACGCGCTCGATCTGCACCCGGACGACATCTACTGGTGCACGGCCGATCCCGGCTGGGTGACCGGCACCTCATACGGCGTGATCGCGCCGCTCGTGCACGGGGTGACCACTGTCGTCGACGAGGACGAGCTCGACGTCGACCGGTTGTACCGAATCCTCGCCGAGCAGCGGGTGAGCGTCTGGTGCACCGCGCCGACGGCGTTACGGATGCTTATGAAGGCCGGCGCCGCACGCGCCGCAGGCCACGACCTGTCTGCGCTGCGTTTCGTGGCGAGTGTGGGTGAGCCGCTGAATCCCGAGGTGGTGTTGTGGGGCCAGGAGGCGTTCGGGCATCCGGTGCACGACACCTGGTGGCAGACCGAAACCGGCGGGATCATGATCGCGAACTTCGCCGCCACCCCGATCCGGCCAGGATCGATGGGCCGGCCGCTGCCGGGTGTCGAGGCGGCTCTGGTGGCACGGAACGCTGCGGGAAGCCCGGTACTGGCCGATAACGGGCAGGTTCAGCTGGTGACCGAACCGGATGCCCTGGGCGAACTGGCGCTCCGCCCGGGCTGGCCCTCGATGTTCCGGGGCTACCTGCACGACGAAGAGAGTTACCGGCGCTGCTTCGTGGGCGGCTGGTACCTCACCGGCGACCTGGCCAGGCGAGATGCCGACGGGTACTACTGGTTCGTGGGCCGGGAGACGATGTGATCACCTCCTCCGGCCATCTGATCGGTCCGTTCGAGGTGGAGAGCACTGTAATGAACACGAGGCCGTGGCCGAAGCCGGTGTGATCGGCATCCCGGACCCGTGGCCGGCTGGGTCGGCTAGGGGGCCGGCGGGAACGGCCGGGCGCCGAGCGCCAGGAGATAGGCGGCGACCCCGTCGAGGTCGGTGCCGCCCGACCGGTACCCCACATAACCGTCCCAACGCAGCAGGTAATGGGCGGTGCCGGGCCGCCTTCGGGAGGTGGCGGCCGCACGTGGAGCGGCGGACCAGCGCGACCGTGGGGCGGACGGGGTCAGTTCCACGGTGAGCACGTGCGCCCAGCGCGCCTGGAAATCCCGCATCCTGCGCTCTGACGGGCCGTCCGACCAGTCGGTGGCCGGTCCGCAGAGCAGCAGCCTGAAGACCGGCGGGTGCGAAGCCCTGCCGACGTCTGTCGCGTCGAAGGGTACGACCGGCGCCGCCCCCATCCCGGGTTGAGGGAATCGTTCGCCCGGCCGCGGCCCCCGGGTCAAGCGGGGGAGTCCCTCGACGGACAGTCCCGCGCGCGCACCTTTGTCGGCCGAGCGTGGGCTGCGCGGGTAACGGATGCTTAGTTCGGAGATCAGCCGGAAGCTGGCCCGGCGCACCCGAGCGCTGCGCAGCAGCAGCGCGGCAGCTGGAATGACGGGCCCGGCGCGCAGGCCCCGCAACAGCGGGTGCTGGCTGGTCGCCACCCTGAAGGCACGGTCGGTGAAGGCCAGCACCGAGCGTGCCACCGGCATCCGCTCCCGCTCGTAGCTGGCCAGCAGGTCCGCGCCGGCGTCACCACGGCAGACCAGCGCGAGTTTCCAGCCGAGGTTCACGGCATCTTGAATGCCGGTGTTCATGCCCTGGGCGCCGGCCGGGCTGTGGATATGGGCGGCATCACCGGCCAGGAACACCCGGCCGCGCGCGAAGCGGTCGGCGAGTCGGCTGCTGATGCTGAATTCGGTCAGCCAGACCGGGTGGTGCACCAGGATGTCCTGCCCGGTGTACCGAGTGACGGCGGCTTGCGCCAGCGAGAGGGTGACGGGGCCGGTGCGGCTGCCCGGCGGCAGCATCACCAGGAGCCGCCAGCCGGCCGGTGAGCCCAGCGGGAACAGGAACAGCCCTCCGGCTCCGGACAGGTACACGTGCACCCCTCCGGTCTCCAGGCCGTCGGCCTCGAGGTCGGCGAGGAGGAAACGCTGCGGGAACGCGTGGCCGCTGAAACCGATGCCGGCCAGGTGCCGGGTGGCGCTGTGGGCGCCGTCGCAGCCCACAACGTAGCGGGTGCGCACGGTCCGGGCCGGCACACCAGGGGATTCGAGGGTGCAGGTGACGCCGTCGTCGTCCTGGCTGAGTCCGGTCAGCGTGAGTCCTCGACGGATGCCGACACCCGCGCTGGCCAGGCGGTCGACGAGCACCCGTTCCGTGCCGGCCTGCGAGAGGAACAGCAGGAACGGGAAGCGGGTGTCGCCGATGGCCTCGTCGAACAGTGGCACGGCATGGCTGGGTGCTCGACGGCTGGGTGCTGGATGGTCGGGCGCAGCGCGGCTGCGCGCGTGGGCGCTGCCGCGGCGCCGGCCGCGACCGTGCAGCAGCAGGGTCCCGGTCGGATTGCCCGCCGTCACCAGGTCGTCCGCGAGGGAGTTGCGATCGAGGACCTCCAGGGTGCGCGCCTGAATGGCCAGCGCACGGGACTCGTGCACGGCATCCGGTGCGCTGTCGACGATCATCGCGGCGACACCGAGGCTGTGCAGTTCACGGGCGAGGGCGAGCCCGGTGGGTCCGGCGCCCACGATCAGGACGTCGGCATCGAAGGCGGTACCGGTACCGACCCTCCCGTTCGCAGCGTTCCCGGCACCCGCCATCCTGTCACCGTGAAGCGAAACCCGTGGTGCCGGATCCGACCGGTCCTGCCTGGTCCTGCGGTTGCTGCCCGTCCGGAGTCGGGGCCCACGGGCCGAACGAGGTTTCCTTCACCAGCCGTCCGGCGCGGTCCCAGGTGCGCCACATTCCTACCTGATGCCCCAGGTCGAATTCCCCGGAGCGCATCAGCGAACCGTCCGGGCGGAACCACTCCCAGTGCCCGTGGAGTTTGCCGTCGAGCTCGAAACCGTTGGCCTTCACCGACCCGTCCAAGAAGTGGTCGAGACGCGGAACCGGCACGCCGACGCGCGGCGAGGGCACGGGGGACGCCGCGGGGGAGGAGGGTGGCGAGGTCATGCCCCCATGCTGCCCCCGAATGTCCCATCGCTCAACGGCGGTCACCCGCCGTCTCCGACGGGCGTAGGGTTGTAACCCAGACGGGGGTATTGCCGGTGGGGACAGCGTGAGGTCGCCCGCCGGGCCCTGTGGGCGCAGTACCGGCTGACAATCCGTTCCCGGCCTGATGACGCGCCGGTGAACGCGCGGCCGCGCATCCGGGCACACCGACGGATGCACTCGCCTGAGCGTCAACATTCACGCGGGGGAGTGACAATGACCGAAACTCACAGCACAGGTGACACCGCGGTGGCGGCTCGGGCGCTTCGCAAGACCTACGGCCGAGGTGAATCGGCGGTCGCCGCGCTCGCCGACGTCTCGGTGGACTTTCCCCGCGGTCAGTTCGCCGCCGTGATGGGACCGTCGGGGTCGGGCAAATCCACTCTGATGCACTGCCTGGCCGGGCTCGACACCGTCAGCAGCGGCACCGTCTGGATCGACGGCACCCCGATCACCGGGTTGCGTGATCGTGGGCTCACCAGGCTCCGCCGGGAGAAGATCGGGTTCGTCTTCCAGGCCTACAACCTCGTGCCCACCCTCACGGCCAGGCAGAACATCGTTCTTCCCCTGGCGTTGGCACGGCGCCGGGTAGACCGGGCCTGGTTCGACGAGGTCGTGCAGACCCTCGGGCTCACCGGCCGGCTGAAGCACCGCCCGCACGAGTTGTCCGGCGGGCAGCAGCAGCGGGTGGCGGTGGCGCGGGCGCTGCTCGGCCGGCCGGCCGTGATCTTCGCCGACGAGCCCACCGGAAATCTCGACTCCGTGGCTGGGGCCGAGGTGCTCGCGCTGTTGCGCACAAGCGTGGCCCAGTGGGGCCAAACGGTGATCATGGTCACCCACGACGCCGTCGCGGCCGCGTACTCCGACCGCGTCGTACTCCTCGGCGACGGGCGTCTCGCGGGCGAGTTGCACGCCCCGACAGTCGACTCCGTGCTCTCGGCGCTGCACGGTGTGGCGCTGCCCGGTTCGGTGCTGCCCGGTTCGGCGCTGCCTGGTTCGGTGCTGCCCGGTTCGACCCTGTGATCAGGGTCCTCTTCGCCGGCCTGCGCGCCACGCTGGCCCGGCTGCTGGCGACGGGACTGGCGGTGGCACTCTCGGTGGGTTTCGTCGTCGCCACACTGACACTCTCGGCCACCTTCACACGCACTACCGAGGACTCCCTCGCGGCGAGCATGGCCAAGGCTGACGTGCTGGTCACCCAGACGGTGGCCGAGATGGCCAGCTCCGACCCGCGCACCTCCACGGACGTGCTGCTGACCCTGCTGCCGGAGGTGCGGGCTGCCCCAGGGGTGACCGGCGCCGACGTGGAACGGCTCGCCTACGTGGACCTCCGGTTCGGCGAGACCCGCAGTGTGGCGCAGATCGGCGCGGTGCTGGACGAGTCGGTGCGCTGGCAGACCCTCACCTCCGGCCGATGGCCCCAGACAAACACCGAGGCCACGCTCGACCAGGCGTCCGCCGAGTCGCTTCGGGTTGCCGAGGGGGACAGCCTGACGGTCGCCGCCGTCGGGTCCGGGGTGAGCCCCAGCGCCGTGACCGTCGTGGGCATCACCGCCCAGCAGGCCGCCGGCGTAGGCACCGGCGGTCCCGCCCTCCTGATGCAGCCGAAGGCCCTGAACGACCCGGCCCTGTTCAGCCTGTCGACGTCGATCCTGGTCGCCGGCGGTGATGCGGATGCCGTCGCGGCGTCGGTGTCCGACGCCGTCGCCGGAGCGTCAGGCATCGTGGTGCAGACCCGGACAGAGGCCGTCGATCACCAGACCGCCCAGCTCTCAGGCAGTGCCACCGTGCTCACGAGCATCCTGATGGCCTTCGCCGCGATCGCCTTGTTCGTGGCGTCCATCGTGATCGCCAACACCTTCCAGGTGTTGGTCAGCCAGCGAACCAGGGAGCTGGCGCTGCTGCGCTGTGTCGGCGCCGGTGCCGGCCAGGTGCGCCGGCTGATCCTGGGCGAGGCGCTGTTGCTGGGCTTGGTGGCCTCGGCGCTCGGAGTGGGCATCGGCGTGGCCGGGGCCGGCGTGCTGGCTGAACTCAGCCGGGACGGCGCATCCGGTGTGCACCTCGGCCGGCTCCTGATCGATCCGGCGCTGCTGGCCGTCGGGTTCGGGATCGGGGTGCTGCTCACCGTCGGGTCTGCGCTCTCCCCGGCGCACCGGGCGACCCGGGTACGCCCGGTCGCGGCCCTGCGGGCCGTCGCGGCGCCGGCCAGTGTGCGCCAGGGGGTTGTCGGTGCGGTCGTGGCCCTGGCCCTCGTCGGGCTCGGTGGAACCGGCCTGTACCTCGGGGCGACCCGGTCCGGCCTGACGCTGGCGGTTGTGTCCGGCGTGGTCAGCTTCCTCGGCATCCTTCTCGCCTCCGCCCTGTTCATCCCGTGGATTGTGCGACTGGTCGGGTCAACGATCGGCTGGACCTCGGTGCCGGCCAGGCTGGCCGCCCGCAACGCCACCCGCAATCCCGCGCGCACGGCATCGACGGCCGCCGCCCTGCTGGTGGGAGTGACGCTGGTGACGATGATGGTGGTGGGCGTCACGTCGGTGCGCACCTCGATCGGCGACAAGATCGACGAGAAACGTCCAGTCGACCTCACCGTGCAGTCGGTGGACCCGGCGGGGATGACGGTGGAGCAGATCGACGGCATCAGTGCGATGCCCGATGTGCAGTACTCCACCTCGGTGGCCTCGGCCCGGCTCACCATCACCCTGGCCGACGGAGCGTCCGTGGTGTTGCCGGCTCGCGGCGTCGACTCGGCCCAAGCGCAGCACGTGGCCCGGTCGACGGTTCTGCTGCCTGACGACGGACAACTCCTGCTCAATCCCGCGGACGCCGGCGCCATGCAGGACGGCGAGAACGTGACGGTGACCGGAGACGCCGGCAGCGCCGAGCTGACGGTGGCTTTCGCGGCGACCGCGCCGCGCAAGCAAGCGACGCTGACCAAGACCGACCTGCTCGGGTTGGTGGTGACGCCGGTCACCGGGCAGGTGCAGCTGCGGTTGGGTGACGGGATCACCAGCAGCCAGGTGCAGCAGCTGAGCAGCGACATCCTGTCGGTGAGCGAGGCGTTCACCGTGGGCGGTGGGGCGCCGGAGCGCACGTACTACGAGCAGATCCTCGACGTGATGCTGCTCATCGTGCTGGCCCTGCTCACGATGGCGGTGGTGATCGCCTGTGTGGGGGTGGCCAACACAATGGCGTTGTCTGTGCACGAGCGGCGCCGCGAGTCCGCGCTGTTACGAGCCCTCGGCCTGACCAGGGGGCAACTTCGGACCACCCTGGGAATCGAGGCGACGCTGATCACGGTGGTGGCCGCGGCCTGCGGTATCGGGCTGGGCGTGCTGTACGCCTGGGCCGGTCTGTCGGCGGTGGCGCTGCAGGCGCAGAAACTCGCGTTGACGGTGCACCTGCCGTGGACCCAATTGGGAATCGTCTTGCTGGGAGCACTGGTGGCCGGTTTGGTGGCCACCGTCGTGCCGGCCAGTGCGGCGGCGCGGCGCTCGCCGGTGGAGAGCCTCACCCACGAGTAACTGCGTCGACGGCGGGGCGGGCGCGGGGTGCCCCGACGCTCAGGCGTCCGGGTCGTCCGGGTTCAGGTCGTCGGCGTCCAGGTCGTCCGCGTCCAGGTCGCCGGGGCCGGGCACCCTGAACGCGTCGGCGGCCGCTTCGGTGCAGTCGAAGATGGACCGCAGCAGGCCGGCCATGGTGGTGGACCGCAGCATCTCGACCTGGTCCAGTGGACCGACCGGGGCAATGCCGGCCAGCTGCCAGGCGGCCTCGACGGGGTCCTCCGAGAGGGCGACGTTGGCCGACCAGGCGTCGTCGGTGAATTCGCTGGCCAGGGACAGGGTGCGGCGCACGGTCTGCTCGGCGAGCACTCGCAGCGGGGTGAGGGCGTCGTCCCAGACCAGGGCGGGCAGCTCACGCACCACGGCCTGCGGAAACGGGGTGTCCTGACTCCACTCGACAACCTCGATGCGCCGGTCCCCCTGCGCAACCAGGCCGACGAACCCCTCCGGCGCCACCAGCTCGAGCACCTGCGCGACGGTGCCGGTGCTGAACCGGTGTTCGCCGCCGCCCACCTCCTGGCCGCGTTCGATGAGGACAACGCCGAACTCGGCCGGCTCCGATTCCAGGATGCTCGCCAGCATGATGAGGTAACGCTCCTCGAAGACCCTCAGCTGCAACGGCATGTACGGAAAGAGCACGGAGCCGAGCGGGAACATCGGCAGGCCCGACGTGCCCGCGGGCACACCGGCGGCCGGGGTCTCCGGGATCTCAGGCTCGTCGGGTGGTTTCCCCTGTATCGACATGACCCCAGCGAATCACGCTCCCGGAGGAAAACCAAGCACCTTGGCGGCTGGGAATGGCCGGGGACTCGGCATCCGGCTGACAAGTCCGCCCTGCGGGCAGATCAGTCGAGCCGTTTGGAGAGCACGCGCACGTCGGCATCCATGAACCCCAGCCGGTCGTAGAAGCCGGTGACGGCGGTATTCGTCTCGCGCACCATGAGCTGCAGCTTGACGGCGCCGCGCTCGACCAGCCAGGCTTCGGCCGCCTGCATCAGCCGGCGGCCGAGGCCCGTGCCCCGCTCGGCCATGGCCACAGCGAGGTAATAGACCCAGCCGCGGTGGCCATCGTGGCCGACCATCACGGTGCCGACCAGTCGACCGTCGAGGAATGCGCCGAGCACCGTCGACGTCGTGCCGTCCAGCGCGCGACGGAGGTCGGTGGCTGGGGGATTCCACGGGCGGGTGAGGCCGGCTTCCTCCCACAGCGCGGTCACGGCCTCGAGATCGGCGGGGGAGACATCCTTGATCTGCATCGCTCCATTCTGCCGGGCGTTCTGCTGGCCCTGCCGCAGGCACCTGCCGAGCGGTTCCTCACCGGGTTGCCGCGGGGCCGGACTTGGGGGCTGGCCAGCTTTTTTCCGCTACGCTTCAAGCGAAAGCTGGGGGAAGCATGGACAATTCACCATTGGGTGGGAATCTCAATTCCGGAGACGATTCCGGAGCGAGCGCGGCCGGCGCAGACGGTACCGACAGCGCCGACAGCGAGGATCGTGGAGACGGCACTCCGGGCGCCGCGCTGCCGACAGCGCCGACCGGACCGACCGTGGGCACCCGCCTCGCATCCCTGGTGCGGGGAGTGCCCGGCGAGCGATTCCTCGCCGCCGCGGTCGCCTCGGCAGTGGTCTATGCAGCAGCCTGGCTGTTGACGCTGGTTTTCACCCTGCTCGTGTTCGTGGCCGCCGCGGACGCCGACCTTGACTGGGGTCTGGCCTTCCAGGCTCCCGCCCAGATCGTGGGTCTGGCGGTTGCCGGCACGCTCACCGTCGGCGCCACCGTCATGGGAATCTCGGCGTCGGTCTCGGTGCTCTGGCTTCCGTTGCTGGTCACCGCCTTCCTCATCATCGCGACCGCGTTCGTCGCCCGCAGGGACGAACGGATCGCGCAGAGCCCGACTCGCGGCATCCGGTGGATGCTTTCGGGACTCAGCGGTGTCGTGCTGGCGCTCCTGGTCGTCGTCATCGCGGCCGTCACGCCGCTGGCCTACTCGCTCGGTGACGGTTCCGACACCGGGTTCGGTGTCCTGACCGGAAGCGGCGGGGCCTCCTCGGCGTCGATCACCGCGTTCCTCGGCGCTCTCGTTCTGGGCACCCTCGCTTCGTATCTGGCCCGGGCCCGGGTGGCCCGACGGGCCGCCGGCATCACGCCCGCGGTCGTGGCGCCGGCCGCCACATCCGCCTTCGCGGCGGTGCGCTCGACCCTGCCGGTGGTCGGCCTGCACTTCGGCGTGCTCGCCACGTTGATCACAGTGGTGCTGCTGATCTGGTCGGTGGTGAACGGTGGCGTCAACGCGCTTCTCACCGCATTCTTCTGGTTGCCGACCGCGGTGGTCGACAGCCTGGGCCTGGTGAACCTGGTACCGGTCACGCTCGGCGGTTCTCTGGCAGCGTTGAGCGGGCTGACCGGGTCACCGGCCAATCTCTGGATGCCCACCGAACTGCCCGCATGGGCGACGGTGCTCATCCTGGTGGTGAACGTGCTGCTCATCCTGGTGACGGGGACCGTGCTGCGCTTGCGACGCGCACAGCTGCGGTTGTCTGCGGCCATGTCGTGGGCCACCACGGTGGTGTCGTTCGCCATTGCCGGCATCGGGATCTCCATCCTGGGCACCGTCGCGGGCTGGACGAGTGTCGACATGGCCGGTGCTGAGGGCCTGGACGGCCTTCTCGGGGGTGCCGGTTCGCTGATCGAAGGCGCGGGTGCCGCCTCGGGCACCGTCGGGTTGGCGGGGTGGACGTTCATGGTCTTCGCGGCACTCGGCGCCCTCGTCGAGGTCGTTGCGCTGTTCGCGGCTCCGGCCCTCCTGCAGCTGCTGCCCGCACCCGTTCTGGCGAGGTGGGCCAAGCTCACCGGATTGGTCGGCGTGCCGTTCGCCGTGCCTGGCACTTACGTGGTGCCGGAAGCGATCGAGGTTCCGGTCACCAGTGACTCTCCAGCGGACGGCGCCGTTCCTCTCGCACGGGATGTGCCCGTCGTCAGCGATGCTCCCGTCGTCACAGGGGCGCCCGTTGTTGTGCCGATGACTCCCGAGAAGAAGCGTCAGGTGCGAATTATGCTCGCCGCCGTTGCCGGGGCCGTGGTTGTCGTCCTCGGCGCATCCATTGCCGTGTCGATCGTCAATCAGATGGTGTACAACCCGGAGAACCAGGTCGAAAGCTATCTGGACGCGATCGTTGACGGTGACGCATCGGCGGCGCTGGCACTCGGCGATGTCGACGCCTCGGCTCAGGAGCGCGTTCTGCTCACCGACAAGGTCCTGACGGCCACCAAGGGCAGGATCACCGGTTACACGATCACCGATGTCACCATCACCGGCGACACCGCTGTGGTGACGGCCAATGTCGACCAGGACGGTGTGAAGGACGAAGCGGCCTACCAGCTGCAGAAGTCCGGAACGACGGCCCTGTTCTTCAACAACTGGACCATGGAACCGGTCTGGCTGCCAACGGTGTCGATCGTGGTTTCGCCCGGCATCGAAACGATCGATGTCAACGGCACCGCACTCGAACTGAGCGCCGAGGTCCAGGAGAGCGGCTACCTGGAGGTCCCGGCCTTCGCCGGAGACTACGTTATCGGCAGTGCCGGGGACGACGAGTGGCTGGCCGCCGAGCCGCAGACGGTTCAGGTGGGAGTTGACACCGCGTCGAGCAGCGCACAACTGAGCCTCGAGCCGACCGCCAAGTTCGCGGCGAGCATCGATGAGCAGGTGGCCGAATACCTGGCCGGTTGTGTGGCGCAGAAGTCGCTGTACGCCGACAACTGCCCGATCTACGTCTTCGACTACGGCACAATCACCGATGTCGTGTGGAGCATCGACGAACCCGCCGTGACGTCCATGGGCAGCACGTACGGCGGCGAATGGTACGTCTCCACCGACGACCGTGGCTCGGCCACCGTGACCTACACGAACACGGACTATCGCGGCCAGGTGGTCCCGGAGACGGCCACCGTGGACTTCTCCATCAACGGCATCGTCGAAATGGTCGACGGCGCCCCGGTGTTCTCGAGCGGATACTGACCGGCCGGGCACTGGCATGCTGGACGGATGACTGAAGCTGTTTTCGACCTACCCGGCGGACCATTCACCCTGCGCCGGGCGGTCGCCGGGGACGAGGCCGCGATCGTCGGCCTGCTCGCCGACGACCGGCTGCGCTCCAGCGAGGAATCCACCGCGCCGGAGGACCTCGCGCCGTACCTTGCGGCCTTCGAGGCGATCAGCCAATTGGCCGATCAGTTCCTCGTGGTCGTCGACGATCCCGCCGGGAACGTGGTGGCCACTCAGCAGCTCACCGTGTTGCCCGGGCTCGCTCGTTCCGGCGCCACCCGGCTGCAGATCGAGGCCGTGCGGGTGAGCGCGACTTTGCGCGGCAACGGCCTGGGCAGCGCGATGCTGTCCTGGGCCGTCGAGTACGGTCGCGGCCGAGGTTGCCGGCTGGTGCAACTCACCTCCGACGCCTCGCGCCTGGATGCTCATCGCTTCTACGAACGCCTCGGCTTCGCCCCGTCCCACCTGGGTTTCAAACTGCTCCTCTAGTTTCTGAAACGGCCTAGTTTCTAGCACCGCGTAGTTGCTAGAACGGCGGGTCCTCGGGGACTGGTGCTGTCGGTGTCCGGGTTGGCCGGTGCCGGGGCGGCATCAGGTAGCTTTCCTCCGCGGGCCGTTTCCGGCTTTTCGGACCCACGACCGGTGCTTGTGGTCGGGGTGGTCCCATCGGGTTGGCCGGGTCGGTGCGGTAGCTGCGTTTCCCGGGGGAGGTCCAGAGCAGGATTCCGCCTGGTTCCTGGGTGACCTGCCAGTGGGAGAGGTGTTTGAGTCTGTGGTGGGGTTCGCAGAGGTGGGCGAGGTTGTCGCAGTCGGTCTTCCCGCCGCCGGCCCAGTCTTCGGTGTGGTGACGTCGGACTTCACCGCGGGCCTTGAGCAGCCGGGGAATCGGCAGGTTTCGTCGCGCACCCGCAGCCATGTCTTCATGGCTTTGGTGTTCTTGTGCTGGGTTTTGCCCAGCGAGAGTACGACCCCGGTTTCGGGGTGGGTTAGCAGCCGGGTGAAGCTGGGGGCGTGTCCGGCGATCTGCCGGGCGTTCTCGGGGGAGATCGGCCCGTAGCCTTCGAGGGTGGCGGGTTCCTCGTCCAGGCCGAGGAGGGTGAGCACGGGCACGGTGATCATCACGGTGCCGCGGATCCCGGCGCCCATTCCGTCCGGGGTGATGCCGTCCAGCAGCAGGGCGCGGGTGATGTCGGCGCGGAGCTGGTCGAGGGTGCGTTTCTTCTCCTCCGCATCCACATTCACCTCCGCATCCAGGTCCATAGGGGCGGGGTCGCCGGCTTTCTTCAGGTTCCCCGCCATGGAGTTGATCCGGTCGTAGGCGGCTTTGGTGTCGTGGGCGGTGCCGTACCAGTGCAACCAGCCCATCCCGTCCGGCGCCGCCTCCCACCGGCTGTGCCTTTCGGCGAGGGCATTGGTGGTGCGGGTCACGATGGATTCCGGGTGCAGCCTTTCCCGGAGCCGGCGGGCCCTGTCCGTGAACCGGCCACCGGGAGTCGCTTCGCGTCCGGCAGGACTTTCTCTTCGAAGGCCTCCTGGTCTTCGGTGGGCAGGGTGCGCATCTGGTCGATGAGCACGGTGGCGTGCCGGTAGCTGATCTCCCCGCTGGAGAGCGCGTTAAAGGTCGCCGGGGCTGACAGCAGCCAGAGGGACTGCTCCATCAGGTGTTCCACGGTGCGTTCGTGCATCCGGAGCAGGCACGCGGTTTCGCTCACGATGGTGCGGCGGGCCACCTCCCGGTCCTCCCACCGGCCATAGAAGGCTGCGCGGGCCTGGTCCTCGGTCAGGGTGGCCGCGTTCACGTCGGCCAGCCGGATGCTTTCCGGGTTGCCGTGCAGCCGGGAGGACACTTGCGGGTCCTCGCTCCAGCACTGCAGCTCCACGAGGAACTCGGCCTGCCGGGCCTGCGCGTGGGCGATGGCCCGGGCCTCGGCCGCGATCAGTGCGGTGCGGCGGGCCAGCTCCGTGCAGACCAACTCGTCCAAGGTCGGATTGGGAACGTATGGCTCGGCCGGTTCGGCCGCGGTGGACTCCGCCGACCCAGCTTGCACCGGGTCGACAGGAGCGGGGGTGTTGCCAGGTGGAGCGGACTCCGGAGAGTAATGGTCATCATCCGGAGTGGGCGGTGTTGCCTGGTCGGGGTTACTCATAGTGAGATCGTCTCACCTACCACCGACACTGCCGCCCCCCGCGGGCACACCCCAGCCGACTCATCCGCGAACCGTGAGAAAGGCACCGAAAATCGCGAAAACATGGGGCTCAACTCACAGTTCGCGAGGGGGAGCAGGTCAGATAGACTGCACTCTCAGAAGCAGCAAACTGAATATCGGGCCACACGGTCGATGCGGGAGAGTTCGACGTCGTCAAGACGAGCGAACACCGAAGGAGCAATCCTCCCCGACAATCTCTCAGGTACTCGTACCGCATCGAACGGGCCACTCTGAAAAGCGGATGAGCACAGCGCGTCCGGGCCTCGCCTCGCGGGATCCGGTCAGAACTGCCAAGTCCCGCCCATGGTGAAAGCCGGCGTCGTGCAAGCGACCCGGCGAAGCTCTCAGGCCAGACGACAGAGGGGGAGTTCCCAACGGGGTTCGAACGAGCCCCGGAGCAACTCGTCGGGCAGGTAGCCCGGCGACGAACCGGAGAACTCATGACCTCGGCCAGCCCTGACCTCACCCCCTCCTCGAACGAGCCTGCCCCGACCAGCGCCGCGACCGAACGGTTCTCGCCCCTGCACGCCGCGCACGTGGCCGCCGGCGCCAGTTTCACCGACTTCGCCGGCTGGCAGATGCCCGTGCGCTATTCCAGCGACCTCGCCGAGCACCACGCCGTGCGCAAGGCCGCTGGTCTGTTCGACCTGTCCCACATGGCCGAGATCCGGGTCAGCGGCCCGCAGGCCGGCGAGTTCCTCGACCACGCCCTGGCCGGCCAGCTCTCGGTGATTGACCTTATGCAGGCCAAGTACAGCCTGCTGCTCAATTCCCGCGGCGGCATCATCGACGACCTCGTCGTCTATCGCACCGGAGAGACCGAGTTCCTCGTGGTCGCCAACGCCGGCAACCACGACCAGGCCCTCGACGCCCTCACCGCCCGAGCCGCCCGGTTCGACGTGACCGTCACCGACGAGAGCGATGACACCGCCCTCATCGCCGTGCAGGGCCCCAACGCCCTCGCCATCGTGCAGGCCACCGCTGGTCTCAGCGTTGACGGCGATCTGGCCGGCCTCCGCTACTACCGCTCGATGACCGGCGGATTTGCCGGCTCCCCGGTACTCATCGCCCGCACCGGCTACACCGGCGAGGACGGCTTCGAGCTCTACCTGCCGAACGCCGCCGCCCTCGCCCTCTGGGACGCGATCGTCGTCGCCGGCGCCCCGCATGACCTGGTTCCGGCCGGTCTCGCCAGCCGCGACACGCTGCGCCTCGAAGCGGGCATGCCGCTTTACGGTCACGAGCTGACCACATCCACCTACCCCGCCCAGGCCGGCCTCGGCCGGGTTGTCAACCTCGCCAAGCCAACCGACTTCGTCGGTCGCACCGCCAGCGAGGAAGGACCCGCCGGCGACGCCCCCGTGCTCGTCGGCCTGGTCTCCGCCGGCAAGCGCGCCGGTCGCGCCGGCTACCAGATCTTCCGCAGCCCCGACGCCACCGAAGCAGAGGGTGTCATCACGAGTGGCGCACTCTCGCCCACCCTCGGTTACCCGATCGCCATGGCATACCTGCCGCCGGCGCTGGCCCGACTCGACACCGAGGTGTTCATCGACGTGCGCGGTACGCGTGCGCCGGCCACGGTGATCGCCCTGCCGTTCTACAAGCGCCGCAAATAGCGCAACTGCGCGCGGATGCCCGGCCCCGGGCATCCGCACACCCGATGTCGCGCCGCCGCGCATCGCCCCTGAACTGATCCACCCCCTGTGATCGCCCCTTTGAGAGGAAACCCCATGGCAGACAAGACCGAACTCCAGTACACAGCAGAGCACGAATGGGTGCTCGTTGACGGCGACACCGCCACCGTCGGTATCACCGCCTACGCCGCCGACAAGCTCGGCGACGTGGTCTTCGTTGAGCTGCCCGAGGTGGGCAGCGCCGTCGCCGCCGGCACCGTCGTCGGCGAGATCGAGTCGACCAAGTCGGTCGGCGAACTCTTCGCCCCCATCAACGGCACCGTCGCCGAGATCAACGACGCCGTCGTCGACAGCCCCGAACTCGTCAACAGCGACCCGCTCGGCGCGGGCTGGCTCATCAAGGTGACCTTCGAGACCCTCCCCACCCTGCTCAGCTACGCCGAGTACTCCGCCATCATCGGCGAATAACCTCACCCGATTCCTCCAGACCCGACCTGACCTGACCGACCCCGGAAAGAGCCTCTCCACACATGTCGCAGCCCTTCACCCAGCGTCACATCGGCACGGATGCCGACGCACAGTCCCGCATGCTGGCCGTCCTCGGCCACTCCAGCGTCGAGTCGCTCGTCAACGCGGCCGTTCCGGCCACCATCCAGGTCGAGCAGTACCGTCGCGAGGGTGACAGCACCCTGCCGCCCGCCGCCACCGAGCGTGAGGCCATCCAGGAGCTGCGCGCCCTGGCCGACAAGAACACCGTGAAGCGCTCGATGATCGGCCTCGGCTACTACGACACGATCACGCCCGCCGTGATCAAGCGCAACGTGCTGGAGAACCCCAGCTGGTACACCGCGTACACCCCGTACCAGCCTGAGATCAGCCAGGGCCGCCTCGAGGCCATCATCAACTTCCAGACCATGGTCGCCGACCTCACCGGCATGGCCACCGCTAACGGGTCGATGCTCGACGAGTCCACCTCGGTCGTCGAGGGCATGCTGCTGGCCCGCCGGGCGTCGAAGTCACCCTCGAACCGCTTCATCGTCGACGCGGATGCGCTGCCTCAGACCCACGCGCTGCTGGGCAACCGCGCGCACGCCCTCGGCATCGAACTGGCCGTGCTGCCCCTGGACGAGAGCACCACCGCGGAGGACCTCGGCGACTACTTCGGCATCTTCGTGCAGTACCCCGGAGCATCCGGCCGCATCTGGAACCCCGCCGCCGTGATCGCTCTCGCGCACGAGAACAAGGCCCTGGCCGTGGTTGCTGCGGACCTGCTCGCCCTTACCCTGATCACCTCGCCCGGCGAGCTCGGCGCCGACGTGGCCGTGGGCACCAGCCAGCGCTTCGGCGTGCCGATGGGCTTCGGCGGACCGCACGCCGGATACCTCGCCGTGCGCAAGGGTCTGGAGCGCCAGATGCCCGGCCGCCTCGTCGGCGTGAGCGTCGACGCCGCCGGCCACCCCGCCTACCGCCTGTCGCTGCAAGTGCGCGAGCAGCACATCCGCCGCGACAAGGCCACCTCCAACATCTGCACCGCCCAGGTGCTGCTCGCCGTGATGGCCGGAATGTACGCGGTCTACCACGGCCCCGACGGCCTCAAGGCGATCGCCACCGAGGTGCACGAACGCGCCGGTGCCCTCGTGGCGGCCCTCCGCGCCCTCGACGTCGATGTGATCAACGACACCTTCTTCGACACCGTGCGGGTGTCCGTGCCCACCGGCACCGCAGAGATCGTGGCCCAGGCCGCCGCCGCCGGGTACAACCTGCACCAGGTGGACGCGACGACCATCGGCATCTCGGTCGACGAGACCACCACCGCGGCCGACCTCACCGCCGTCGTCGGTTTCTTCGGCGGCCGCGACGCCTTCGGCCACGTCGACCTCGACGTGATCCAGCCCGGCCTGCCCGACGACCTCGCCCGCACCAGCGACTACCTCACCCACGCAGTGTTCAACACGCACCGCTCCGAGACGAGCATGATGCGCTACCTCAAGCGCCTCGCCGACTACGACTACGCGCTGGACCGCGGCATGATCCCGCTGGGCTCCTGCACCATGAAGCTCAACGCCGCCACCGAGATGGAGGCCGTCACCTGGCCCGAATTCGGCGGTCTGCACCCGTTCGCGCCGCGAGCCGACGTCGAGGGCTACCTCGAACTCATCCGCCAGCTCGAGACCTGGCTGACGGATGTCACGGGTTACGACTCCGTGTCGCTGCAGCCCAACGCCGGCAGCCAGGGCGAACTCGCCGGGCTCCTGGCCATCCGCGGGTTCCACCTCGCCAACGGAGACGTGGACCGCACGGTCTGCCTCATCCCGTCCAGCGCGCACGGCACCAATGCGGCATCCGCCGTGCTGGCCGGCATGCGTGTCGTGGTCGTCGCCTGCGACGAGCTCGGCAACGTCGACCTCGGCGATCTCCGCGCCAAGATCGCCGAGCACGCCGGCACCCTCGCCGCGCTGATGATCACCTACCCCTCCACCCACGGCGTCTACGAGCACGAGGTCGGCGCGATCTGCGCCGCCGTGCACGACGCCGGCGGCCAGGTCTATGTGGACGGCGCGAACCTCAACGCGCTGCTCGGCTTCGCCCGGTTCGGCGACTTCGGCGGCGACGTGTCACACCTCAACCTGCACAAGACCTTCTGCATCCCGCACGGCGGCGGCGGCCCCGGCGTCGGACCTGTCGCGGCCAAGGCGCACCTCGCCCCGTTCCTGCCCGGACACCCGCTCGCGCAGGACGACGAGCACTACCTGCTCGGCGGCACCGGCACCGAAACCGTCGTGCACGGCGGCGGCCCGGTCTCGGCCGCGCCCTACGGCAGCCCGAGCATCCTGCCCATCTCCTGGGCCTACGTGCGCATGATGGGTGCCGACGGCCTCAAACAGGCCACCGGCGCGGCGGTGCTCGCGGCCAACTATGTGGCCAAGCAGCTCAGCGGCCACTTCCCCGTGCTCTACGCCGGTGACAACGGCCTCGTCGCGCACGAATGCATCCTCGACCTCCGCCCGCTCACCGCGGCCACCGGGGTCACCGTCGACGATGTGGCCAAGCGCCTCGTCGACTACGGCTTCCACGCGCCCACGATGAGCTTCCCGGTGGCCGGCACCCTCATGGTCGAGCCCACCGAGAGCGAGGACCTCGGCGAGATCGACCGATTCATCGAGGCCATGATCGGCATCAAGGCCGAGGCGGATGCCGTGGCAGCCGGCACCTGGCCGGCCGATGACAACCCGCTGCACAACGCGCCGCATACCGCGCAGAGTGTGATCGAGGGGGAGTGGACGCACCCGTACGACCGCGAAACGGCCGTGTACCCGGTGCGCACACTCATCCGTAACAAGTACTGGGCGCCGGTGCGCCGCATCGACAACGCCTACGGCGACCGCAACCTGGTCTGCGCCTGCCCGCCGCCGGAGGCGTTCGAGTAAATCCCCGTCGCGAACTGAGAGAAAAGCCCCGAAAACGTCACGTTTTCGGGGCTTTTCTCACGGTTCGCGGTACTAGGAGGCGGGGGTCAGGAGGGCGGGCCACCAGAGGACCGCCAGGGGGTAACCGACGAACGAGAGGATGTCGAGCACCCAGTGTGCGATCACCAGCGGCATCACCCGGCCCCAACGCAGGTAGCACCAGCCGAAGACGACACCCATCAGTGCGTTGCCCACGAAGGGGCCGATGCCCTGGTAGAGGTGGTAGCTGCCGCGCAGCAGTGCCGCCGAGACGATGATGGTCCAGGCGTTCCAGCCCAGCTCCTTCAGCCGGGTGAACAGGTAGCCCACCACGATGACTTCCTCCACCAGCGCACTGCGGAGCGCGGAGAACACCAGGATCGGGATGGTCCACCAGAAGGTGTCCAGCGGTGACGGCACCACGGCCACGGTGAAGCCGAGCGCCCGGCCGGCCAGATAGAGACCGAGACCCGGGATGCCGATGATGAGCAGCAGCGCCCCGCCGCGCAGCAGGTCCCGGCGCGGCTGGGTGAAATCCACGCCGAGTCGCCGGAAAGAGCTGCGGCCCGGCTGCCAGAGCAGGTAGAGCACCAGGGCCACCGGGAACAACGCGAAGGCGATGCCGAGGAACTGGTAGGTGAGGTCGAGCCACTCCCGCGTCGACTGGGAACCGTTGATCGTGGCCGACTGGTCGCCAAGGGCGACCTCCGCGGTCAGCCTGGAGATGATCGACACGACCGAGTACACCGCGGATGCGCCGAGCGAGAGCCCGAGCACGATAGCGATCTCCCAGCGCAGCCTGACCCGCACCGCAGCCGGGAAGACTGCGGAAGTCGGGCCGGCCGGCCCAACGGGCCTGGCGTCGCTCATGCGGCGCCCGGCATCCGGCACGCGGGGGTGCCGCCGGGCAGCCGGTACCGGTACCGGGCTACCAGGCGATATCCGCCGTCCGCCATCCACGACCACGGCGGTACCGTGGCCAACCAGCCGAGCATGCGCAAAGCCGCATGCGGTTGGCCGCGCAACAAAGCCGCGACCGCTTCGGCACCGCCGTAGCGCCGCCCAGCGGTCACGAACCACACTCTGGACCTGGCCTCCTCCTCTGTGAGCCCGAAGGCCCCGAGGTCGGCCCACTGGAATGGCACGGTCGCGGGCACCCTGGGCATGGTGCGCTCCAGCCACCGCACGGCGGTCGTGCAGAAGCCGCAATCCCCATCGAAAATCAAGGTGGCGGGCCGTTCGGACAGGGGGTTCGACATCCCTCTATCTTGCGCCCTGACGGTTGCCCGGCGCACGCGCAAAGCTGAAACCGCTCTCATGAAATCGCTTGCACATGCTGCGGGGACCAAAGTCCCAAGCATCGTGAGAGATCCTCGCAAGATTCGCAGATAAAGCTGGAAATTTCCATCTCCGCGCAAGAATCGTGCGTCTTATGTTTCTGCTCGGTAACGTTTGCCGTTACGTTTTGCACCGGGCGCGAGACCTACCTAGGGTTTTGATAACTAGAGCACCGCTATGGTCACGAACCACTGCGGCGCCAACCCTTTGCACAGGAGGAATTTTGAAGAGATCCCGCATGGGCCTCAGCGCCCTCGCGCTCATTTCGGTCAGCGCCCTGGCGCTGTCGGGCTGCGCGACATCGAACGACGACGAGGCCACTGCGGCCGGCGACGCGTCCGCTATCGTCAGCACCAACGGCAGCGAGCCGCAGAACCCGCTGATCCCGACCAACACCACCGAGACCGGCGGCGGCAAGATCGCCACGTCGATCTTCGCGGGCCTGGTCTCCTACAACGCCGCCGGCGAGATCGAGAACGAGGTCGCCAAGTCGATCGAGTCCGACGACGCCACCAACTGGACCGTCACGCTCAACGACGGCTGGACCTTCACCAACGACGAGCCCGTCACGGCTTCGTCCTTCGTGGATGCCTGGAACTACGGCGCACTCTTCAGCAACGCCCAGAGCGCTTCCTACTTCTTTGACGACATCGTCGGCTTCGACTACGAGGTTGACTCCGAACTGACCGGCCTCAAGGTCGTCGACGACACGACCTTCACGGTCGAGCTCGCTTCGCCCGAGGCCGACTGGCCGCTGCGCCTCGGCTACACGGCCTTCATGCCGCTGCCGAGCGCCGCGTACGACGACATGGCTGCCTTCGGTGAGAACCCGATCGGCAACGGCCCGTACATGCTCGATGGCGAAGGCGCCTGGGTTCACGAGGAAAAGATCAACCTCGTGACCAACCCGGCATACGACGGCGTGCGCAAGCCCGTCAACGGTGGCCTCGAGATCAAGTTCTACTCCACCCAGGATGCCGCATACGCGGATGTCCAGGGTGGCAACCTCGATGTGCTCGACGCTGTTCCGGACTCCGCGTTCGAAACCTACGAAGCCGAATTCGGCGAGCGTTCGGTCAACCAGGCAGCAGCCATCTTCCAGGGCTTCAACATGCCTTACTACCTCGAGCACTGGAGCGGCGAAGAGGGCAAGCTGCGTCGTGCAGCCATCTCGATGTCGATCAACCGCGAGGAAATCACCGACGTCATCTTCCAGGGCACCCGTACCCCGGCAACCGACTTCACCTCCCCGGTCATCGACGGCTACTCCGACCAGCTCGACGGCGCCGAAGTTCTCGAATACAACCCGGACGAGGCCGTCAAGCTGTGGGCCGAGGCTGACGCCATCGCACCGTACGGCGACACCACGTTCGACATCGCCTACAACTCCGACGGTGGCCACCAGGCCTGGGTCGATGCAGTGATCAACAGTGTCGTCAACACGCTGGGCATCTCCGCAACCGGCAAGCCGTACCCGACCTTCGCCGCAGCGCTCGAAGACCGCTCGAACGACGCACTGACCGGTGGAACGCGCGCCGGCTGGCAGGGCGACTACCCGTCGATGTACAACTTCCTCGCTCCGCTGTACCAGACCGGTGCCGGCTCGAACTACGAGGACTACTCGAGCGAAGAGTTCGACACCCTCCTCAAGGAAGGCGCCGCGGCCTCAACCGTCGAGGACGCCACCGCCAAGTACCAGGCTGCTCAGGAAGTCCTGCTCAAGGACCTCCCGTCTATCCCGCTGTGGTACTCCAACGTCAACGGCGTGTGGGCTGACACCGTCAGCGACGTGGTATTCGGCTGGGACTCCGTCCCGCTGTACTACCAGATCACCAAGGGTTAATTCCTAGTTCCAACCGCAGTGCAATGTCCGGGGCGTCAAGCCCCGGACATTGCACTGACTAGACTCATTCAGTGATTGCGATCCTCATGCATAAAAGATTCTCGGAGCTCACCTGATGCTGTGGTACACAGGCAGGCGCGTCCTCCAAATGATCCCCGTCTTCTTCGGCGCGACATTCTTGATCTATTTCATGGTCTTCTCCCTCCCCGGTGACCCGATCGCGGCGCTGTACGGCGATCGTCCGCCGGCACCCGGCGTGATCGAACAGATCCGGGCCCAATACAACCTGGACAAACCGCTGCTTCAGCAGTACCTGATCTACATCGGCAACTTCTTCCAGGGCGACCTGGGCACCACATACTCCGGACGCCCTGTCAGCGACGTGATGGCCGGGGCCTTCCCGATCACCTTCCGTCTGGCCATGTTGGCACTCGCCTTCGAAGCCTTCGCCGGCGTCCTGGTTGGTCTTATCGCCGGACTGCGCAAGGGCAAGTGGTTCGACGCCAGCGCTCTCGTCGTGAGCCTGCTGCTGATCAGCGTGCCGACCTTCGTACTCGGGTTCCTCCTGCGGCTGGTCTTCGGTGTGCAATTAGGTTGGTTCAGAACCACAGTGAGCAGTGAAGCTCCCTGGGGCGAACTCATCCTTCCTGCCCTGGTCCTGGCCAGCGTGTCCTTCGCTTACATCGTGCGCCTCACCCGCGCCAGCGTGGCCGACAACCTCAACGCCGACTTCGTGCGCACCGCCACCGCAAAGGGGCTGTCCCGGCGCCGCGTGGTCACCGTGCACGTGCTGCGCAACTCGCTTGTGCCCGTCGTGACGTTCCTCGGAGTCGACCTCGGCTCGCTGATGGTCGGCGCGATCATCACAGAGGGAATCTTCAACATCAACGGTGTCGGTGGCACCGTGTACAAGGCCATCGTGCTCGGCGAGAGCACCACGGTGGTGTCGTTCATCGCCGTCATGGTGGTCATCTTCGTGCTCGCCAACCTGCTCGTCGACCTGCTGTACGCAGCTCTGGACCCAAGGATTCGTTATGCCAAGTAAGAGTGGCCAGGCCCACTTCGTCGCGGAGCTGGAAGACACCCCGGTAGCCCCGATCGATCGTCTCGACGAGTCCCAGAAGGCTCGCAGCACCTGGGCGGATGCCTGGGACTCGATGCGCCGCCGACCGATGTTCTGGATCTCCTCAGTGCTGATCCTGCTCATCGCCGTCGTCGCGCTGTTCCCCGGACTATTCACCTCGGTGTCGCCGAACCTGGACTGCCAGCTGGCCAACAGCAACGGCGGCCCCGTCGCCGGTCACCCGTTCGGCTTCACCCGCCAGGGTTGCGATGTCTACGCGCGCACAATCTTCGGCACGCAGGCTTCGGTCACCGTCGGCCTACTGGCCACCGCGCTCGTCACCCTTTTGGGCGTCGTCGTCGGTGCGCTGGCCGGTTACTACGGCGGCTGGCTCGACGCGATCGTCTCCCGTGTCGGCGACATCTTCTTCGCCATCCCCACCATCCTCGGCGCCATCGTGCTGATGTCGGTACTGCCGGCCGCGACGCCCACCTCGGTCGCGTTCGTGCTGTCGATCTTCGCCTGGCCCCAGATCGCCCGCATCATGCGCGGTGCGGTGCTGTCGGCCACGAACTCCGACTACGTGATGGCTTCGACCGCCCTGGGCGTGTCGAAGTTCCGCATCCTGCTGCGCCATGTGATCCCCAACTCGATCGCCCCGGTCATCGTGATCGCCACAGTGTCGCTCGGAACGTTCATCGTGGCCGAATCGACCCTGTCGTTCCTGGGTATCGGGCTGCCGTCGAACGTGATGTCGTGGGGTAACGACATCAGCCAGGCACAGACATCCCTTGTCACCAACCCGCAGGTGCTCCTGTACCCCGCGGCCGCCCTGTCCATCACGGTGCTCGCGTTCCTGATGCTCGGCGACATTCTGCGCGACGCGCTTGACCCGAAGGCGAGGGCGCTTCGATGAGCCAGACACTGACAGACACCACCCCAGAGGGTCTCCAGAACGAGGAGCAGCCGCTGCTGCAGATCCGTGACCTCGAAGTGGGCTTCCAGACCCAACGGGGACTCGTCCCCGCCGTGCGCGGCGTGAACATCACCCTCTATGCCGGTCAGACCCTCGCGATCGTGGGGGAGTCCGGCTCGGGCAAGACCACCACCGCGCAGGCGATCATCGACCTGCTCCCCGGAGCCGGCTCGATCACCGGCGGCGAGGTGCTCTTCGAGGGCCGCGACCTCACCAAGCTCAGCGCCAAGGAGATCCAGGCGGTGCGCGGCAACCTGATCGGCTACGTTCCGCAGGACCCGATGTCCAACCTCAACCCGGTCTGGAACATCGGCTTCCAGGTGGAGGAGGCGATCAAGGCCAACGGCCTCGCGCAGGGCAAGGCAGCACGTGCCCGCACCATCCAGGTGCTGCAGGAGGCCGGACTCAGCGACGCTGAGGACCGCCTCAAGCAGTACCCGCACCAGTTCTCCGGCGGTATGCGCCAGCGTGTGCTGATCGGCATCGGTCTGTCCGCCAGGCCCAAGCTGCTCATCGCCGACGAGCCCACCTCGGCGCTCGACGTCACCGTGCAGCGCCAGATCCTCGATCACCTGGGCACCCTGACCCGCGACTACGGCACCAGCGTGCTGTTCATCACGCACGACCTCGGCCTCGCCGCGGAGCGCGCGGAGCAGCTCGTGGTCATGTACAAGGGCAAGGTTGTCGAGTCGGGCCCGTCGCAGGAGATCCTGGCCAACCCGCAGCACCCGTACACCCAGCGTCTCGTGTCTGCGGCCCCGAGCCTCGCCTCGCGGCGCATCCAGTCGGCCAAGCACGCGTCGGCCGGCGACGCCGTGATCTACGGCGGGGGTTCGCTCGACGACACCCTGGTCGCCCGGGCCGCCGAACGCGAGAGCGCTGCTCCGGTCAAGGACCTGATCTCGATCGAGAACATCTCCAAGGTGTACCGGATCCGCAAGAAGGGCCTTCGCACCGACGCGCTTCGCGCCGTCGACGGCGTCACCTTCGGCATCCAGAAGGGCACCACCACGGCGCTCGTGGGGGAGTCCGGTTCCGGCAAGTCCACCGTCGCCAAGCTCGTGCTGCAGCTGGAGAGCATCACCAGCGGATCCATCGAGTTCGACGGCCAGGACGTCGCCGGGCTCAAGGGCAAGGAGCTGCTCAAGTTCCGCCGCCGCGTGCAGCCCGTCTTCCAGGACCCGTACGGCTCCCTCGACCCGCAGTACAGCGTGGGCAACACCATCGCCGAGCCGCTTCTGGCGCACGGTGTCGGCACGGCCAAGGAACGCCAGGCCCGGGTCAAGGAACTCCTTGACCAGGTCTCGCTGCCCTGGTCGTCCAGGTACCGGTACCCGAGTGAACTCTCCGGCGGCCAGCGCCAGCGCATCGCCATCGCCCGTGCGCTCGCCCTCAAGCCCGATGTACTGGTGCTCGACGAGGCCGTGTCGGCTCTCGACGTGCTCGTGCAGGGCCAGGTGCTGAACCTGCTGACCGAGCTGCAGACTGAGCTGGGCCTGACCTACCTGTTCATCACGCACGACCTTGCCGTCGTGCGCCTGGTCGCCGACAACGTCTGCGTGATGCAGAAGGGCCGGATCGTCGAGGCGGCGTCGACAGACGATGTCTTCGACAACCCGCAGCAGGCATACACGCAGGAACTGCTCGCCGCCATCCCCGGCGGTAACTTCCAGTTCGGCCGGTAGCTCACGAAGATTCCGCATGATCTGACCGCCCTCCGGCCCGCGCCGGGGGGCGGTTTGCGGTGAGCCGGGTCTCTCGCCCGACGCGAAGTCGGCTGAGTACGGTAGCATAGACCCTTGGGTCCATAGTGACCCCACTCATCCACTCTGCGCCGCATGCGATTTTCCGCGGCATCCATTCTTCGTAAGGATCTATTTTTATGGCGATTGCTACCCGCAATAACCTCCGGAATGTTGCAATCGTTGCCCACGTTGACCACGGCAAGACGACGCTGGTCGACGCGATGCTCCAGCAGACGAACTCGTTCGCCGAGCACTCGCACACCGAAGAGCGCGCGATGGACTCCAACGAGCTCGAGCGCGAAAAGGGCATCACCATCCTCGCCAAGAACACGGCGATCTCGTACAAGGGCATCCACGCCACCGACGGCCCCATCACCATCAACGTCATCGACACCCCCGGCCACGCCGACTTCGGTGGAGAGGTCGAGCGCGGCCTGTCCATGGTCGACGGTGTTGTGCTCCTCGTTGACGCTTCGGAGGGCCCGCTGCCGCAGACCCGCTTCGTGCTGCGTAAGGCACTTGAGGCGCACCTGCCCGTGATCCTCCTGGTCAACAAGACCGACCGTCCCGACGCCCGTATCGATGAGGTCGTCGAAGAGAGCCAGGACCTGCTCCTCGGCCTCGCCTCCGACATGGCCGACGATGTGCCCGACCTGGACCTCGACCTGGTCCTGAACGTGCCGGTCGTCTACGCTTCCGGCCGCGCCGGCGCTGCCAGCCTCACCAAGCCGGAAAACGGCTCGCTGCCCGACAACGACGACCTCGAGCCGCTCTTCGAAGCGATCCTCCAGCACATCCCCGCTCCCGTCTACGACGACGAGCACCCCCTGCAGGCCTGGGTCACCAACCTCGACTCCTCGCCGTTCCTCGGCCGCCTCGCGCTGCTGCGCGTCTTCCAGGGCACGATCAAGAAGGGCCAGACCGTGGCCTGGGTCAAGCACGACGGCACCGTTTCCAACGTGCGCGTGACCGAGCTCATGATCACCAAGGCCCTCGACCGTTACCCGGCCGAGAGCGCCGGCCCCGGTGACATCGTCGCCGTCGCCGGTTTCCCCGACATCACCATTGGTGAGACCCTCGCCGACCCCGACGACGTGCGCCCGCTGCCGACCATCACGGTCGACGACCCCGCCATCTCGATGACCATCGGCACCAACACGTCGCCGCTCATCGGCAAGGTCAAGGGCCACAAGCTCACCGCCCGCATGGTCAAGGACCGTCTCGACAAGGAGCTCGTCGGTAACGTCTCGCTCCGTGTTCTCGACATCGGCCGTCCGGACGCCTGGGAAGTCCAGGGCCGTGGCGAGCTCGCTCTCGCCATCCTGGTCGAGCAGATGCGTCGTGAGGGCTTCGAGCTCACCGTCGGCAAGCCGCAGGTGGTTGTCAAGCGCGTCGACGGCAAGATCCACGAGCCGTACGAGCACCTCACCATCGACTCGCCCGAAGAGTACCTCGGCGCGATCACCCAGCTCCTCGCCGCCCGTAAGGGTCGCATGGAGAACATGGCGAACCACGGCACCGGCTGGGTCCGCATGGAATTCATCGTCCCGTCGCGCGGCCTGATCGGCTTCCGCACCGAGTTCCTCACGGACACCCGCGGTACCGGTATCGCCAACGCGATCTTCCACGGCTACGAGGCCTGGGCCGGCACGATCAACACCCGCACCAACGGCTCGATCGTGGCCGACCGTGCCGGTGTTGTCACGCCGTTCGCCATCATCGCCCTGCAGGAGCGCATGTCGTTCTTCGTCAACCCGACCGAAGAGGTCTACGAGGGCATGGTCATCGGCGAGAACTCGCGCGGTGACGACATGGACGTGAACATCACCAAGGAGAAGAAGCTGACCAACATGCGTCAGTCCACCTCCGACACGTTCGAGTCGATGACGCCGTCCAAGCAGCTCACGCTCGAGCAGTGCCTGGAATTCGCCCGCGAAGACGAGTGCGTCGAGGTCACCCCCGCCGTCGTTCGTATCCGCAAGGTCGAGCTCGCCGCATCCGCTCGTCAGCGCAACGTCTCGCGTCTGAAGAAGCAGGACGCGAACTAGTTCACAGCAACACCTGACCGCAGGCATCCTGTTCCGGCTTTCCGGCGCGGGGTGCCTGCGGTTTTTGCCACCCGCTCCCGCGTCTCGCGCGCGCCAAGCACCTGAGGACCTCATGACCACTGGATTGAAGACGACGACGTCACCGCTGCGGATGGCCCTGGCCGTGGCGGCGATGCTGGCCGTGGCGCCGGCGCTGGCCGGCTGCTCCGACGGCCAGGTGCAGGATGCCGTGAACGGCGCCGTGCAGGGTGCCACCGACGGCGATGTGAGCCTGGGCGGCGCGCTGCCGGACGGCTGGCCTGCCGAGATCCCCGTCATCGACGGGGAGATCAAGTTCGGCGCCGGCAACACCACCAACGGCGATCAGGGCTGGGTGGTCACCGTGGCCTCCAGTGCCGCCGACCCGCTGGCCGACGCGGAACAGAAGCTCGTGGACGCCGGCTTCGTGCCCGACACCAGCGCCTCGGCCAATGTGGGCGACGTCGGGGTAGTGGCGATGACCGGCGCTACCTACGCCGTCACGATCGCCGGCACGCCCGACGGTGTGCTCTACACGGTCGCACCCGCCGCATAACCCCTCGCGAACTGTGAGTTAAGCCCCGAAAACTCGCGTTTTTAGGTGCTTAGCTCACGGTTCGCGGGTCAGGCGAAGAGGGGTGCGCCCACGTAGGAGCCCTCCGCGGCACCCGGGGGCACCACGAAGAGGGCCGAGCCGACGTGGCGGATGTACTCGTTGAGGGCATCGTGGCGGGCCAGGTTCAGCTGCACGGTCGTGAAGCTCGCCGGGGTGCGCTGGAAACTGATGAAGAACAGCCCGGCGTCCAGACGGCCCAGTGAATCGTTGCCGTCGACGAAGTTGTAGCCGCGGCGCAGGATGCGGAGGCCGTCGTTCTGGGCGGGGTGCGCCAGGCGCACGTGCGCTGCGGTGTCGATGAGCGGCTGGTCGGCCCGCCCGGCGATCGTGAAGTCGGGTTCGGTGAACTCGGTGCCGCCGGACAGCGGCGCACCCTCCCTCTTGTCGCGGCCGATCACGGTCTCCTGCTCACGCAGGCTGGTGCGGTCCCAGGTCTCGATGGTCATCCGGATGCGCCGGGCCACCAGGTAGGACCCGCCGGCCAGCCAGGCCGGCCCGTCCGACGCGCCCACCCAGAGGTGCTCGGTGGCCGCGGCGGGCTCCTCAGCCTTGATGTTGGCGGTGCCGTCCTTGAACCCGAACAGGTTGCGCGGGGTGGCCTGGCTGGTGCTGGTGGACGAGGTGCGGCCGAAACCGAGCTGCGACCAGCGGATCGCCGCCCGGCCGAAGGCGATGCGGGAGAGGTTACGGATGGCGTGCACGGCCACCTGGGGGTCGTTCGCGCAGGCCTGGATGCAGAGGTCGCCGCCGCTCCTGGTCTCCTCGAGCATGTCGCCCGGGAAATGCGGCAGCTCCACGAGGTCCGCCGGCCGGCGGGCGGCCAGGCCGAACCTGTCCACGCCGGCCGCGTTCTGGAAGAGGGTCGGCCCGAAGCCGAACGTGATGGTCAGCCCGGCCGGCGGTAGGCCGAGGGCTTCGCCGGTGTCCTCCGGCGGCGCGTCGTACGGCCCGCTGACGGAGCCGTAGTCACCGACGTCCGCTCCCGCGGTCATCGCGGCGGCCGCCACGGTCCAGTCCTGGAGCAGTTCGATGAGGTCCGCCCTGGTGGTGCCGTCGGCGACGTCGAACGCGGCGAAGTGCAGCCGGTCCTGGGCCGGGGTCACGATGCCGGCCTGGTGCTTCTGATAGAACGGGTACACAGCTCCGGCGCTGGTCTGGGCGGAGGACGCCGCCACGGCCAGCGCGGCCCTGTCGCCGGCGATTCCCAGCCCGACACCGGCCACCCCGACCCCGGCCAGGCCGAACAGGCCTCGCCTGGACAGGCCGCGGGGTTCCTGCGCATCCGTTGTGGGGTCGGGGGAGTCGGTCATCGGCTGTTCTTTCGTTAGAGCACGAGCGTAGCGGTCAGCTGGTTCAACGGCTCGCCGAGGGCGTTCACCTGGTCGGCGAACGCCTTGATCTCGGCCGGGGTGAGCTCGGTGTAGAGGGTGAAGCCGTCACCCACGCGCTGGGCGTCGAGCAGCGCCTGCAGCTCGGCGAACTCGGTGTCGAGCTCGGCGGCCAGATCCGCGTCTTCCTCGAGCAGGATGTCGCGCACGCCGGCGTAGAGCACCGTCGCACCGTCGATGTTGGCCTGGAAGTCCCACAGATCGGTGTGTGACCAGAACTCTTCCTCGCCGGTGACCTTGCCGGTCGCGACCTCGTCGAGCAGGCCGATGGCTCCGTTGGTCTGCTGGGACAGAGTGAAGTCCAGGTCCTGCACCTTGTCGTTCAGCGTGGTGGTGTCCTCGACGAGCAGCCGGCTCAGGTCCTGGCGCTGATCGGGCGTGTAGGCGGCGAAGCCGGCCTCTGCTTCGGCCGGCCAGAGGTCCTTCTCGATGGCGTGCCAACCGGTCCAGTCCTGACCCTCTTCGAGGTCGGCCTCACGCAGGTCCAGTTGCGGGTCGAGGTCACCGAACGACTCTGCGACAGTCTCCACCCGCTCCCAGTGAGCCCGGGTGGGTGCGTACAGGGCGCGGGCGGTGTCGTCGTCGCCGGCCAGGTAGGCGTCGGCGAAGGCCTGGGTTCCGGTGAGGAGCTGGGCGATCTGGTCGCGCACGTAGGCCGCGTAGTTGGTGTTGGCCAGGGCGACCTGGGCGTCCAGGTCGGCATCGATCACGACGTCGTCGCCGGAATCGGTGACGGTGAATGCCTTCTGGTCCATGCCCGCGCCGACCATCCCTGGCTTGCAGGTTGTCACATAGTGACCGGGCTTCAGCTGCACGACCAGGTCGCGGCTGAGGCCGGGGCCGATGTTCTCGACCTCCCCGACGATGCGCAGGCCGTCTTCGGCGAGCAGGTAGAACTCGGTGACCTGATCGCCGGAATTGGTCACGGCGAAGCTCACGTTGCCCGACGGGGCCTCGTCGGCCGACAGCGTGCAGGCATCCGCACTGCTGTCGACGGTGAGCGCCGCGCCGGTCGAGCCGGTGTCTGTGGCGTTGGCGACGCAGCCGGTCAGGGCCAAGAGGCCCACAGCTGAGGCGGCGACGAGGGGGAGGAGGCGGGCGCGCATGGGTGTCCTTCGGCGAGGGGTGCGGGGTGTTCGGGAGTGAGCGGGGCTAATGGGCGACGGCCGCAGGTGCGGCCCGGCGTGGTGCGGCGGTGGGAACCGGCCTGGCCTGGCGGCTCTTGAGGATGAAGAGGGTCAGGGTGGGGACCGTGTAGGCGACCCAGGCGAACATCTCCAGCCAGGTCGTGGCCGGCGAGAAGTTGAGGGTGCCTTTGAGCAGGGTGCCGTACCAGCTGTCCGGAGGTATCACGGCCGAGACGTTGAAGGCCAGCGCGTTCAGCCCGGGCAGGATGCCGGCCTCTTGCAGGTCGTGCACACCATAGGAGAGGACGCCGGCGGCGACGATGATGAGGATGGCGCCGGTCCAGGTGAAGAACCGGCTCAGGTTGATCTTGAGCATGCCGGCATAGATCAGCCAGCCCAGGCCCACGGCGGTGAGGATGCCCAGGCTCGCGCCGACCAGCGGCAGCGTGGTCTCGCCTGTTGCCTGCACGGCCGCCCAGATGAACAGTGCCGTCTCGATGCCCTCGCGGCCGACCGCGAGAAAGGCGACCAGGACCAGGCCCAGCCCGGTTCCGGCCAGGTGTTTGTCGATGCTGCCGTGCAGGTGCCCCTTGAGGTCGCGGGCGGTGCGCAGCATCCAGAACACCATCCAGGTCACCAGGCCCGTCGCGATGATGGAGAGCAGCCCGCCGATGGTCTCCTGCGCGGTGAAGCTCAGGCCGTAGGTGCCGAAGGTGAGGATGGCGCCCAGCACGAGGGCCAGGAGGACAGCGAGGCCGACGCCGGCCCACAGTCGGGGGAGGACGTCGCGGCGGCCGATCTTGACCACGTAGGCGATCAGGATCGTCACGATCAGCGCGGCTTCGAGTCCTTCGCGCAGGCCGATCAGGTAGTTTGCAAGCACAGAGCTTCCCGGTTGTTGTGGGTGGGTGTGGTGAGTGGGGCAATACGACAACAATGGTAAGGCTTACCTTACTCACTCACTCTACGTAGGTTCGGCGGATGTGTCCAGCTAAGATTTGTCAGCGGCCCGTGCCGCCCTGCTATCCGCGCATCCACGTATTCTCAGGAGTCACCCATGCTTAGGTCCGGAAACGGCGAACGGGTGGTCTTTGTGCTCGATGCCCCCGGCGACGAATCGTTGCTGACCGGCGGCACCATCGCGCGGCTCCTCGCCGCCGGTGCCGAGGTCACCGTGCTGTTCGGTGCGGCAACGCCCGGCGAGAGTGCCCCGGCGGCACCGGGTTCGGGTGCGGCATCCGTCGGCGCCGCGGCCGTCGCCGCCGCCCGCACCGCCCTGGGAGAGAACGACCCCACCCGCTGGCGGGTGCTGGCTGCGACCGAGCAAGGTGCTGAGCCGCGTGAGACGCTCGTCGAAGCTTTCGCCCTGGCGGACGCCACCGCCGTCGTGGCCGCTGCCGTCGACTCCGACCTGCGCCAGGCCGTTGTGGACGCGGCCGGCGCCCACCGTGTCCAGGTCTTCCTCAGGAGCAGCGTCACGGCCGCCCCCGGTGCCCGGCTCACCGCGATCGACGTGACCGATCACCTCGACCGGAAGCTGGCCGCCCTGGCCGCGTACTCGGGCCGGTGGCAGCTCACGGACAAGGTGGTGCGCCACGGTGACGGCACCGAGACCCTCGTCACCGGCACCGAAACCTACGCGCGCGGCACTGCTCCGGCAGGGCCAGCGGAACTCGAGCCGCCCACTGTCGGCTCCCGTGTGCTGGCCGCCCTGATGGCTTTCGCCGCCGGCTCGCTGTTCGGGGTGCTCGGCACGGTGGCGCACCAGACCACCGTCGACGTCGGCCCCCTGACCGTGCCGGTCGGCCTGGTCCTGGCGCTGCTCGCCAGCGGCACCCTGCTGCTGGGTCTCCGTCTCGTCGTGCGGGACCGGCTGGTCGTCCTCGCTGCGGGGATCGGTCTGCTGGGCACGGTTTTCCTGCTGTCGCTGCGCAGTACAGGCGGATCGGTCCTGGTGCCCGCCGGAGTGCTCGGCACCGTCTGGACGATGGCGCCCGCGCTGTTCGCCGCCCTCGTCATCGCGTGGCCACGAATTCCCGCTCGTCGGCCGAACGCGTAGACTGATTATTCAGTTCGTGAAGGGAATCCTGCCACTGTGACGTATGTCATCGCCTTGCCCTGCGTGGACGTCAAGGATCGCGCTTGCGTCGACGAATGCCCCGTCGACTGCATTTACGAGGGTGAGCGCTCCCTCTACATCCACCCCGACGAATGTGTCGACTGTGGCGCCTGTGAACCGGTCTGCCCGGTCGAGGCCATCTACTACGAAGACGACCTGCCCGAACAGTGGGCCGATTACTACAAGGCCAACGTCGAGTTCTTCGACGACATCGGCTCGCCCGGTGGCGCCGCCAAGGTGGGCGTAATCGCCAAGGACCACCCGGTGATCTCGGTGCTCCCGCCCCAGGTCCAGCACTAAAAGGTGCTCAAGCCACTTCCCGACTACCCGTGGGATGCGATGCTGCCCTTCGCCGAGCAGGCCAGGAGCCACGCGGACGGCATCGTCGACCTCTCCATCGGGTCTCCCGTCGACCTCACCCCGTCCGTCGTGCAGGCCGCTCTGGCCTCCGCCACGGACGCGCACGCCTACCCGCAGACCACCGGCACCCCGGCGCTGCAGCACGCCATCATCGACTGGTACGCCCGCCGCCGCGGCGTGACCGGGTTGAGCGCGAAGAACGTGCTGCCCACCATCGGCTCGAAGGAGCTGGTGGCGCTGCTGCCGTTCATGATCGGCGTCGGCGAGGGTGACACCGTCGTGCATCCCCGTGCCGCGTACCCCACCTACGCGATCGGTGCGGCCATGGCCGGGGCGGATGCGTTCCCCTCCGACGACCCCGCAGAATGGCCGGAGACGACCAAGCTGATCTGGCTGAACAGCCCGGGCAACCCGGACGGACGGGTGCTGGACGTCGACGCTCTGAGCAGAGCGGTGGCCCGCGCCCGGGAGCTGGGCGCCGTGATCGTCAACGACGAGTGCTACGCCGAACTCGGCTGGGCCACACCGTGGGACGCCGAGCCGATCCCGAGCATCCTCGACCCCCGCGTCACCGACGGGGACATGCACAACATTGTGGCCATCTACTCGCTGAGCAAGCAGTCCAACATGGCCGGCTACCGCGGCGCATTCGCCGCCGGCAGCGACGAGGTCCTTGGCCGGCTGCTCACCGTGCGGAAGCACGCGGGCCTGATGCTGCCCGCCCCGCTGCAGGCCGCGATGGTGGCCGCCCTGGGCGACGACGAACACGTCGCCGTGCAGCGCGAGCGCTACCGTGCCCGCCGTGAGGTGCTGCTGCCCGCGCTCGTCGCGGCCGGCTTCAGCATCGACCGGAGCGAGGCGGGCCTGTACCTGTGGGCGACCGCCGGCGGCGACGCCTGGGAGTCGATCCGGCAACTGGCCGAGTTGGGCATCCTTGCCGGCCCCGGCCCGTTCTACGGCGACTTCTATCCCGAGCACGTGCGGTTCTCGCTCACCGCCAGCGACGAGCGCATCAACGCCGCTGCAGCCCGGCTGCGGGCCTGGGCCCACCCCGCTGAGGCATAACTCCTGCAGGAGTTGTGCTCAGCGCGGACCTGCCTAGGCTGTGGACATGGGTGACAGCGCCGCTCACGACAGTGCAGCACAAAACGACAGGACAGCCGAGGCCTACGCGGCGAGCGTCGTCGCCCTGCATGCCCTGATCAGTGAGCTGCCCGCGCATCCGCGGGTGACCCACGGTCGCATGTTCAACGGCGACGGCGTGATGGTGCACGAGAAGGTGTTCGCGTTCATCGGCCGCAACGGCGACCTGGTCGCCAAGGTCCCGGAACCCCGCGTGCTCGAGATGGTGGCCCTGGAGGCCGGCGTGCCCGTCGTGATGGGCAGACGCACCATGCGCGAGTGGGTGCGACTCCCGGCCGAAGCCGGCGTGGGCGCCTGGAGCGAGCTGCTCGACGAGGCCTACAGCTTCGGTCTGAGCCGCCCGGCATCGATCCGGTAGGAACCCCGCCGGCCCGCCTGATGGCGGGCAATCGGGTCCTATGGCCCTAGCGCTGCCTCGCGCGGCGGTACGCTGGAAAACATCGCGGCTGCACCGCGGAACTGACTGTGGTGTAGTGCCAATGGACTCCGGTCGATATTGGCGGATGCAACAGTATGCCCCTCGGCGGAATAGGCTGTAGGCGGGTTATCGTTGCCAAGCACCACGAGCGTGCTGCGGCGGACCGCCACAGACCAACAGCCGAAAGGCTTTGAAATCCAGGGAGGCGCCGTGAGCGACGTCGCGCAGCGAACACCATCCAATGAGCCGCAGTTCATCGATCGGCCCGTACCGGGCCCGCAGGTGGCCACTCTGACCTACCCGGGGGGCACGGCGCAGTTCCCGATTCTGGGCAGCACAGACGGCCCATCCAGCATCGACATCGCGACGCTGACCAAGCAGACCGGCTACACCACGTTCGACTCCGGTTTTGTGAACACGGCGGCAACGAAGTCAGCGATCACGTACATCGACGGTGAGCACGGGATCCTCCGCTACCGTGGTTATCCGATCGAGCAGATCGCGCAGAATTCCAGCTTTCTCGAGACCGCGTGGCTGTTGATCTACGGTGAGCTGCCCAGCGCCAGCGAACTCAGTGGCTTCGACACCCGCATCCGTCGTCACACGCTGCTGCACGAGGACCTGCGCCGCTTCTATGACGCCCTGCCGCACAACGCACACCCCATGTCGGTGCTGTCGGCCGGCGTCTCGGCGCTGTCGACCTACTACCAGGACTCCCTGAACCCCAAGGACCCGGAGCAGGTCGAACTGTCGATGATCCGACTGCTCGCGAAGCTGCCGGTGATGGCCGCGTACGCGCACAAGAAGAGCATCGGTCACGCCTTCCTGTACCCCGACAACTCGCTGAGCTTCGTGGACAACTTCATCAAGCTCAACTTCGGCACCCTCGCCGAGCCGTACGAGGTCAACCCCGTCGTGAGCAAGGCGCTCGAGCGCCTGCTGATGCTGCACGAAGACCACGAGCAGAACGCGTCCACGTCGGCCGTGCGTCTGGTCGGCTCCACCGAGGCCAACCTGTTCGCCTCGGTCTCCGGCGGCATCAACGCCCTCTCCGGCCCGCTGCACGGCGGCGCCAACGAGGCCGTGCTCACCATGCTCAGCGACATCAAGGCCTCCGGCGAAGGCGTGCAGCGCTACGTCGAACGGGTCAAGAACAAGGAAGCCGGCGTGCGCCTGATGGGCTTCGGCCACCGGGTCTACAAGAACTACGACCCCCGTGCCAAGCTGGTCAAGGAGAGCGCCGACGCCGTGCTCGAAGCCCTCGGCGTGAAGGACGACCTGCTCGACATCGCCAAGGAGCTCGAGTTCATCGCGCTCAACGACGACTACTTCAAGGAGCGCAAGCTCTACCCCAACGTGGACTTCTACACCGGTGTGATCTACAAGGCAATGGGCTTCCCGCCGCGCATGTTCACCGTGCTGTTCGCCATCGGCCGGCTGCCGGGCTGGATCGCGCACTGGCGCGAGATGAACCTGGATGCGACCACCAAGATCGGCCGCCCCCAGCAGCTGTACACGGGCGCGGTCGCCCGCGACTACCCGCTGCGTTAGCCTCGCGAACTGTGAGAAAAGCCCCAAGAATCTCGGATTCTTGGGGCTTTTCTCACAGTTCGCGGAAGGGGTTAGGCGTGTAGCGCCTCGTTGAGGGTGATGCCGGTGCCGGCTCGGGAGAGCACCTCGACGGCGCCGGTGAGCGAGTTGCGGCGGAAGAGCAGGTTCGGCACCCCGGAGAGGTCCTTGGCTTTGGCCGTGCGCGGGGCGCCGTCGTTCGTTCGTGCCTCATCCAGCAGCACCACCTTGGTGCCGGCCGTGACATACAGGCCCGCCTCGACGACGGAGTCGTCGCCGATCGAGATGCCGATGCCCGAGTTGGCGCCGAGCAGAGCGCGCTGCCCGATCGTGACCCGTTGGGTGCCGCCGCCCGAGAGCGTGCCCATGATGGATGCGCCGCCGCCGATGTCGGCGCCGTCGCCCACCACGACTCCCTGCGACACCCGGCCCTCGACCATCGAGACGCCCAGGGTGCCTGCGTTGAAGTTCACGAAGCCCTCGTGCATGACGGTGGTGCCGGGGGACAGGTAGGCGCCCAGGCGCACTCTGGAGGCGTCGGCGATGCGCACCCGCTCGGGCGAGACGTAGTTCAGCAGCGGCGGGAACTTGTCCAGGCCCGTCGCGGCGATGCCGTGGCGCTGCAGCGACGGCCGCAACCTGTCGAAGTCGGCCGGCAGCACCGGGCCGGCGTTGGTCCAGACCACGTTGGGCAGGTGAGAGAAGATGCCGTCGAGGTTGATCGTGTTGGGCTTGACCAGCAGGTGAGAGAGCAGGTGCAGGCGGAGGTAGGCATCCGAGGTGCTCGCCGGCGGCGCCTGCAGCTCGATCTCCACGGTGACGGCCTCGAGGCGCACGTTGCGGCGGGCGTCCGGCCCCGCGGCCTCTTCCAGCTCGGTGGGCACGATCCACCGGTCGCGGTCCTTGGGCAGCGCGCCCAGCGTGGGCGCCGGGAACCAGGTGTCGAGCACGGTGCCGTCCCCGGCGATCGTGGCCAGGCCATACCCCCAGGCACTCGTGGCGGAGTCTTGTGCTGAGTCTGACAGGGGTTCGGGGGGAAGCGCGGTGACCATGGCTCTAGATTAGTAGGGTGCCTTCAGACCTCGCCGCAGACCACTCTGCAGACCCGTCCGTTCCCGCCCTCGACCTGACCGTGTCGTCGATCGAGCTCACCCGTGTGCTGTGCGATGTGGAGTCGGTGTCGGGCAACGAGACCCCGCTCGCCGATGCGATCGAGGCGGCGCTGGCCGGGGCCGGGCACCTCGAGGTGATCCGGGATGGCGACACGATCGTCGCCCGCACCAACCTGGGCCGGGCCCATCGCGTCGTGATCGCCGGGCACATCGATACCGTGCCGTTGAACGAGAACCTGCCGACCCGGTTCGAGACCCTGGGCGACGTGGACTACCTCTGGGGTCGCGGCACCGTGGACATGAAGGCCGGCGTCGCCGTGCAACTCAAGCTGGCCGCCGAGCTCGTGGACACCAGCGTCGACGTGACTTGGATGTGGTACGACCACGAAGAGGTCAACGCCGACCTGAACGGCCTCGGCCGGCTCGCCGCGAACCGACCCGACCTGTTCCAGGGCGACTTCGCCATCCTGGGAGAGCCGAGCAACAGCCAGGTCGAGGGCGGCTGCAACGGCAATGTGCGTATCGAGGTGCGCACCTCCGGCAAGCGGGCGCACTCCGCCCGCGCCTGGGTGGGCGAGAACGCCATCCACAAGGCCGCCCCGATCCTCGACATCCTCGCCGCCTACACACCGCGCGAGGTCGAGGTTGAAGGGCTGGTCTACCGGGAGGGCCTGAACGCCGTGGGGATCAGCGGCGGCATCGCCGGGAACGTCATCCCCGATGAGTGCATGGTGCACGTGAACTACAGGTTCGCACCCAGCCGCACCGCCTCGGAAGCCGTGGCGCACCTGGAGGAGCTGTTCGCCGGTTTCGACATCACCGTGGTCGACCTCGCCGAAGGCGCCCGCCCCGGCCTGGACGCCCCGCTCGCGCTGAAGTTCCTCGAGGCCGTCGGCGCCGAACCGCGCCCGAAGTACGGCTGGACGGATGTCGCCAGGTTCTCGGCCCTGGGCATCCCCGCCGTCAACTACGGCCCCGGCGACCCGCTCAAGGCGCACGCCGACGACGAACGAGTGGCGCTGACCCAGATCACCGACTGCGAGGATGCCCTGCGCGCCTGGCTGACCGCGCCCATCGGCTGACCCATGGCGTCCACCCGCTCACCGGCGCTGCCTGCTCGCCGAGGCGCCTCTGGCGCCCTGCCGGCACGCTGGCGGGCCCGGTACCGGCTGGTGCCGTGGTGGCTGAAGGTCATCGTCATCTGGCTGGCCGCCAGGCTGGTGACCACCTCTTTGGTGCTGGTGCTGGCCAGCGTGCAGGGGCAGAACGCCTGGACGCCGGCCCAGCCCGGCTACACGGCGTTCGCCACCATGTGGGACGGCCTCTGGTACAACATCGTCGCTGTCGGCGGCTACCCGCAGGTGCTGCCGGTCACCGCCGACGGCCACGTCGGCGAGAACGCCTGGGCGTTCATGCCGGGTTACCCGGCGGTGGTGCGCGCACTGATGCTGCTCACCGGGGCGCCCTGGGCGACGGTGGCGGTGTTCGTGTCCGTGGTCTGCAGCCTCGGCACGGCGCTGTTGTTCTTCAGGCTGATGCGGCGGGTACAGCCGCAGTCGACGGCGCTGTTCTCGGTGCTGCTGTTCTGCGTCGCCCCGCTGTCGCCGCTGCTGCAGTTCGGCTACGCCGAGTCGATGCACCTGCTGCTGCTCACCCTGGCCCTGTTGCTGGTGCTTCAGCGGCGGTACCTGCTGCTGGTTCCCGTGATCGCGGTGATGGCCCTGACCCGGCCCAGCGGTCTGGCGTTCGCCCTGTTCCTGGCCCTGCACGTCGGCTACCGCTGGTACAGCCGCGCCCGTGACCCGTTCCCGGTGCCAGAAGCGGTCACCGCGTCAGCCGTGGCCGTGTTCAGCGGGGTGATGGGGCTGGCCTGGCCGGGGATCGCCTGGCTGGTGACCGGGTCGATCACCGCATACACCGACACCGAATTGGCCTGGCGGAGCGCGTACATCGGCTATCAGGAGCTGGTGCCGTTCGCGGCGTGGTTCCAGAGCGGAATCTGGTGGCTCGGGGCGCCGCTGGGCATCGCCGCAGTGCTCGCGCTGGTGATCGCCTTCACCCTGGTGATGTTCTCGCCGGCGGTGAAGAGCCTCGGCGTGGACCTGCGGCTCTGGGTGGTGTCCTACGCGCTCTACCTACTGGCGGTGTTCTTCCCGCAATCGAGCGTGTTCAGGTTGCTGATGCCGATGTTCCCGCTGGTCGGTGCGCTCGCCCGGCCGCGACACGCCGTGTACCGCGTTGTGGTCACACTGGTGCTGATCTGCGGCCAATGGGGCTGGCTTTTGCTCTGCTGGGGCGTGGACGGAGCCGATTGGACACCGCCCTAATTACTGTCTGACGGCCGAATGGTCGATAATAGGAGTACAGACTACGAATGGAAGGGGAGTTCATGGCGGCCATGAAGCCACGGACCGGAGACGGACCAATGGAGGCTGTAAAGGAGGGGCGCCTGATCATCGTGCGTGTACCGCTCGAAGGTGGGGGTCGGCTCGTCGTCTCTGTGAACGACGCTGAAGCCAAAGAGCTTCACGATGCGCTCGCCGGCGTTGTCGCCCCGGCCGTGTAGTGATTCTGTAAGACAAGTTTTGAGCTGATCGGCTGTGCGGTTTTCCGCACAGCCGATTGCTGTATCCGGATGCGGCTACGCGCGCAGCTTGGTGATCTGCAGCAGGCCGTCGCCGACGGGGGAGAGCGCGCTGATCACGGCCTTGGATGAGGCGATCTCGTTGAGCAGGGTGCGGAAGCCGGTGGCGACCTCGTCACGTTGCACGGGGTCGGCCACCCGGCCGCGCCAGAGCGCGTGCGCCACCAGTACGGTGCCGCCCGGTCGGGCCAGGCGGAGACCGTGCTCGACGTACTCGATGACCGACTGCGGGTCGGCATCCACGAACACGATGTCGTAGGAGTTTTCGTTCATGCGCGGCAGCACCTCGGCGGCGCGGCCGGTGATGAGTCGCACCCGGTTGGTGGGGATGCCCGCCTCGTGGAAGTTGGCCTTGGCGTGCTGCAGGTGATCGACCTCGATGTCGATCGAGGTGAGGGTGGCACCGGGAGCGCCGGTGAGCAGCCAGATGCCGGACACGCCCGCGCCGGTGCCGACCTCGAGGATGCTGCGGGCGCCGGTCGCCGCGGCGATGACGGCGGACTGCGCGCCCACTGATGGCGCGATGGCATCGATGCCGAGTTCGAGGGACTGCTGCCTGGCCCGTGCCAGCGCGTCGCTCTCCACCACCGAGTCGTCGGCGAATTTCCAATTCAGATCTTTGTCAGACATTCCGCAACTCCAGTAGATGATTAGGTCAAGACTACAATCGTGCGCCCCGTGGTTCGGGGATGCCTCGCCGGGGGGATATTCTGAGGGCATGTTCGGTCTGACGTTCGAGAAACTCCTGCTTATCGGGATCATCGCCGTCTTCCTGCTCGGACCGGAGAAGTTGCCGCACTACGCGGCCCAACTCGGCCGGCTGGTGCGCCAGCTTCGGGACATGGCCAACGGTGCCAAAGACCGGATGAAAGACGAGATGGGTCCGGAATTCGACGACGTCGACTGGAAGAAGCTCGACCCGCGTCAGTATGACCCGCGCCGCATCATCCGGGAAGCCCTGATCGAGGACGACCCGCTGAAGCCCCAATCTGCCGTGGTCGCCCGCACCGGGCCGAATCCCGACAGCGCCTACCTGCAACGGAAGCGTGCTCGCGAGGGCGCCCTGACCGGGCCGGCACCGTTCGACTCCGAGGCCACCTAGCCCGCACGCCGAGCCCGGACTGGGGGACCCCATCGGGGTGCCGGCCCGAGCGGCGGGAGTAACCTGGGGTCACGTCGGCCCTGTGCCCAGTGCCGGTCGACGGGGGGAAGGGTGTCTAATGAGTGCGTCACGAAACCGCGTAGTGATGGTGGCAGTTGTTGCTGCCGTCGCCCTGCTCGCGGTGGGAGCCACCGCGTATGCCGCCGAACAGGGGCAGTCCGCCGACACCAGCACGGCAGGAGAGCGCACGGACGGAGCCGGTACCAGCGCGGTTCCCACGCCGTCCGCTCCGGCACCCCAGCCGTCGCCCTCAGCATCGGCGACCACGGTGCCGGCCCCAGTGTCGACCCAGGCCGCTGTCGAGCCTGAGGACGTCGCAGTGGACAGCGGCGTCGAGGGGGACGGCAACGTCGTCGAGGTGCGCACGCCCAACCCCGACGCGATTCCCACCACCATCGCCGAGCGGGAGTACTTCTACGGGCTCGTCACCCAGTGCATGGCCGAGGCCGGCTACGACTGGCAGGCGGTGGTCACGGAGACGAACGGCAGCTTCTCCGGCGTGTCCTTCACCCACGTGGGCGATATCGACCCGGCCCTGCAGGCCGGCTTCACCCTGGCGCTGTACGGGGACACCGGCAGCGGCGACTATTACCACTGGGCGGATGCCGGCTGCTGGGGCTACGCCGTTCACACGACAGGCAACGACGGCAACAACTAGCTAACGCCGCCTGGCCGCCTTGAGGGTGCGGGCCAGCAGCAGCATCGGGGTCACCAGCCGGGCGAATTCCACTCCGGTGGCCGGTAGCCTGAGCACCCCGGTGGCCCGGGAGATCGTCACCGGGTTCACGAACCGCTTGAGCCCCTCAGGACCGTTGCGCCGACCGAGACCGGAGTCCTTCACCCCGCCCATCGGGGCGTCCACGGCGGAGAACGAGCCGCGGTAGCCCTCGTTGACGTTGACGCTGCCTGCCTCGAGCGAGCCGGCGACCCGCAAGCCGCGTCGGGCGGAGCCGCTGAGCACCGACGCGTTCAGCCCGAAGTCGCTGTCATTGGCGGCAAGGATCGCCTCCTGCTCGGAGTCGACGACCGAGACCGCCACCACCGGGCCGAAGGTCTCGCCCGCATAGCAGAGCATGCCGGGCGTGACCCCGGTGAGGATGGTCGGTTCGAAGAAGTACGGGCCGAGATCCGGCCGGGCACGGCCGCCGGCTTGCACGGTGGCACCGTGTGCGACCGCATCGGCGACGTGCTCAGTGACCCGCGTCAGTTGCGCCTGCGACGTGAGCGAGCCCACATCCGTGCTGTAGTCGAGTGCCGAACCGATGATCAGCGCGCGGGTGACCGTGACGAATTCGCGCAGGAACTGCTCGTGCACCCCGCGCTGCACGTAGATGCGCTCGATCGACACGCACAGCTGGCCCAGCGAGGAGAAACAGGCGTATGCGGCCTGGGCGGCGGCGCGGTGCGGGTCGACGTCGTCGAGCACGATCATCGGGTTCTTGCCGCCCAACTCGAGCGACGCCCCGGTGAGGCTGCTCGCGGCCTGGGCGCCCACGCGGAGCCCGGTGGGCGTTGACCCGGTGAAGCACACGTAGTCGGCCCCGGCCGTCACGGCCTCCCCGATCACGGCACCGGTACCGGTCACGACGGCCCAGAGGTCGGCGGGCACGCCGGCGTCGATGAAGGCGCGGCGCAGCAGCAGGATGCTCAGCGCGCCCTGGTTGTCGGCCTTCTGCACAACCCCGCAGCCGGCGGCCAGCGCCGGCACCACATCCATCGCGGCCAGGCTCAACGGGAAGTTCCACGGGGTGATGACGCCGGCGACGCCCTTGGGCCGGTAGCGCACCCGGGTGGTGACCATCAGCGGCAGGCCGGACCGGCGTGATTCGCCGCCGAGCACCCGGCGAGCGGCCACGGCGTTGTACCTGGTGACCCCGGCAGCCTGGAAGATCTCCTCGAAGGCCTGGCCACGGGTCTTGCCGGTCTCGGTCTGCAGGGTGTCCAGTAGAGCCTCACGGCGGGAGAGCAGCAGGTCGTGGGCTCGCAGCAGCACAGCCCGCCGGTGCGCGAAACCGGCCCGGGCCCAGCCGATCTGGGCAAGGCGGGCGCGGGAGTAGGCATCCGCCACATCGCCGACGCTGCTCACCGGCAGGGCGTGCAGCGTCTGGCCGGTGAACGGGGCGATCACGCTGACGGATTCGCCCGTGGTCGCGCGGATGTCGCGGGTCAGTTCGGTGGTGAACGAAATTGTCGGGGGCAGTGCGGAAAGCGTCGGCGCAGTCATGCCCGTCAGTTTAGACATGCTTGTCAACGGTCCGCTCGCACGGAGCATCGGCCAGTGGGAGGCGTCAGCGCGGGCTGATGCCGAGGCTCAGCCCGGCCAGGCCGCGGCCCCTGGTGGCCAGGGTGCCGGCGATGGCCTGGATGGCGGCTGCGGCGGGGTCGGCCGGGTCACCGAGCACCACGGGCAGGCCGGTGTCGCCGCCGGTGCGAAGCGCCACGGACAGCGGTACCTGGCCGAGCAGGGGCACGGGGCGGTCCTGGCCGGCCGAGAGCCTGGCGGCCACCTCGGCGCCGCCGCCGGCGCCGAAGATCTCCAGCAGAGTGCCGTCCGGCTGCATCAGCCCGGACATGTTCTCGATGACGCCGTAGATCTTCTGGCCGGTCTGCCTGGCCACGGCGCCGCTGCGCTCGGAGATGTCGGACGCGGCCGGCTGCGGGGTGGTGACCACGATCACCTCGGCGTGCGGCAGTAGCTGGCCCACCGAGATGGCGATGTCGCCGGTGCCCGGCGGCAGGTCGAGCAACAGGATGTCGAGGTCACCGAAGTACACCTCGGTGAGGAACTGGGTGATGGTGCGGTGCAGCATCGGGCCGCGCCAGGCGACGGCCACCGAGGTGTCGTCGACGAACATGCCGATCGAGATGACCTTCACGTCGAAGCCGATCGGCGGCAGGATCATGTCGCCCACCTGGGTGGGCTTGACCATGCCGGGCTGGCCGCCCGGTGTCGTCGGTGGGGTGATCAGGCCGAGCAGGCCGGGGATCGAGAAGCCGTACACGTCTGCGTCGACAATGCCCACCCGCAGCCCCTTGGCGGCCAGGGCGACGGCGAGGTTGGCGGTGACGGTGGACTTGCCCACGCCGCCCTTGCCACTGGTGATCGCGTAGATCTGGGTGAGCGACTCGGGGGAGAACTGCAGGGTGCGTGCGCCCTGGCCGCCGCGGAGCTTGTCGGTCATGGCGCGGCGCTGCTCCACAGTCATCACCGACACCACCACGCGAGCCAGGCCCGCCCCGACGACGGACTCGGTGGCTTCGCGCACATCGGTTTCGATCCGGGTCGCGGCCGGGCAGGCGGCGATGGTGAGGCGGATGTTCACGGTGGCGCCGCCGTCGGCGTCCATCTCGACACCGGAGACCATGTCCAGGTCGGTGATCGGCTTGCGGATCTCAGGGTCGATGACGCGGGCGAGGGCGGCGCGCACCCGATTCTCAGTCAAACGGGTGCGTTTCGATCGCGGCCGTGCGGGGGCTGGCTTCGCGTTCGCTGCTCTCCAGTTCCCGGCTGTCCCGGTCCCTGGCGGCCTCGCGTTCCCGGCGTTCCTGCTCGTCACGCTGGTCGAGGTTGTCGAGCAGCGCGCGCAGTTCGGAGCGCAGGAAGTCCTTGGAGGCGAGGTCCTTCATGCCCAGGCGCAGCGCCACGACCTCACGGGCGAGGTACTCGGTGTCCGCCAGATTGCGTTCGGCGCGCTGCCGATCCTGTTCGAACTGCACCCGGTCACGGTCGTCCTGCCGGTTCTGCGCGAGCAGGATCAGCGGGGCCGCGTAGGACGCCTGCAGCGAGAGCACCAGGGTGAGCGCGATGAAGCCGAGTTCGATCGAGTCGAACCGAAGGCTCACCGGCGAGAGCGTGTTCCAGGCGATCCAGAAGATCGTGAACAGGCTCAGGCCCAGCAGGAACCAGGGCGTGCCCATGCCGCGGGCCACGGCCTCGGTGAGGCGGCCGAACCTGTCGCTGCTACGGCCGCCGCGTTTGCGGCCGACGAGGTTGGTGGTGCGCAGGCCCTTGGGCGTGTCGAGGCGGAGCTCCGACTTGTTAGCTCGTGCCATTGTCGTGCCTCCGTCCACCGGGTAGCGGGATGCTTCCTGTCATCAGTTGGGTCCTGGCCGTGGCACGTTTACGCACCTCGTCATTGCCGTCGTGACTTCGCCAGTCGTCGGGCAGCAGGTAGTCGAGCACGTCGTCAATCGTCACCACCCCGACGAGTCGGTGGTTCTCGTCGACCACGGGCACAGAGACCAGGTCGTAGCTGGCGAGGATGCGGCTGACTTCGGCAGCCGAGGTGTCCGCGGTGACGGGCTCGAGGCCGAGGTCCAGCAGCGTGCCCAGCCGCTCGTGCGGCGGGTAGCGCAGCATCCGTTGGAAGTGCACCATGCCCAGGAACCGGCCGGTGGGCGGTTCGTAGGGCGGCAGGGTGACGCAGATCGCCGCGCCGAGCGCCGGCGCCAGGTCGTGCCGGCGGATGAGCGCGAGTCCCTCCGCCACGGTGGCGTCGGCGGAGACGATGATCGGTTCGGTGGTCATCAGGCCACCGGCGGTGTCGGGGGCGTAGGAGAGCAGGAACCGCACGTCGTCGGCTTCCTCGGGCTCCATCAGGTCGAGCAGCTGTTCGCCACGCTCCTCGGGCAGCTGGGCGATCAGGTCGGCCGCGTCGTCGGGCTGCATGTGGTCGAGCACTTCGGCGGCGCGCGCGTCGCCGAGCCGGGTGAGGATGCCCACCTGCTCGCTCTCGGGCATCTCCTCGAGCACGTCGGCGAGGCGGCCGTCTGGCAGCTCCTCCGCCACCTCGAACATGCGCTGGCGCGGCAGGTCGAGCAGGGTGTTCGCGAGGTCGGCCGGCTTCATGTCCGAGTACGTGGCGATGAGCTGCTCGGCCGACTGGGCCTCGCCTGCCGTGACCTTCTCGTAGACCTCAGACCAGGTCGCGAACGCGGTCGCGCCCTTGGTGAAGAGCGAGGAGTTGGTCTTGGGGCGACGCACGAACAGCTGGCTGATCGCCCAGTCGCCCTGGGCGGACTCCTCGATCGCGACGTCTTCGATCGTGGCTTCGCCGGAACCGTCGTTGAACGCGACCCTGCGGCCGAGCATCTCGGCGATCACGCGCACCTCACCGCCGCGCTGCTCGAACCGGCGCACGTTGATCAGCCCGGTCGTGATGATCTGGCCGCTGCCGATGCTGGTGACCCGGCCGATCGAGACGAACACCCGGCGCTTGCCGGGAATCTCGACGATCAGGCCGACCACGCGGGGCGGGTCGTCTTTTCGGTAGACCACGAGCACATCGCGAACCTTGCCCACGCGGTCGCCCGCGGGGTCGAAGACATTGCACCCGGCCAGCCGGGCGACGAAGACTCTGGTGTTTACCACACCTATAACTTAGCTTGTGCGGGCTCCACGACGGCCGTGACGGATGCGGCGGACGTGAACCTCCGGTTCCACCGCACCCCGGTCGACGGCGCGATCGTTTGCCTGATCATCGGCCCATTCTCCCAACGGATGCACAGCAAGCTCATCGGCGATTCCCGGTGGGCATGAAAGAATGGCTGCATGACCAATCAGAGCCCATTCGGCCGTCGTGCCGCCGCCGCACTGTACCCCGTTCTGCCCAAGGGTGAGGTCGTGGCCACGTACGAGACCTACAACGAAGCCCAACTGGCCGTGGATGTTCTCGCCAAGGCGGATTTCCCGGTGAAGGAGCTGTCGATTCTGGGCAACGACCTCAAGACGGTCGAGCGTGTCACCGGCAAGCTCACCTGGAGCCGGGTGGCGCTGGCCGGCGCGGCATCCGGTGCCTGGCTCGGCGTGTTCTTCGGGCTGTTGTTCTTCATCTTCTCGCCTGACGGCGCCGGCCTGCCGTTCGTGTTCGCCGCCGTGCTGATGGGTGCCGGGTTCGGCATGCTGTTCGGCCTGGTCAGCTACGCCGTGAACCGCCGGCGCAAGGACTTCACCTCGACCATGCAGGTGATCGCCGGCAACTACCAGGTGATCGTGAACGTGGAGCTGCTGAACAAGGCCCGCAACCTGCTCGCCGGTCAGGCCGAGCCCGCGGCCGCGGCGGCCCCGCACCCGTCCGACCCGCCGCGCTCAGCGCCGGAGCCGGTTGCCCCGCCGACCGATCAGCCCACCGCGCCGCCCGCGTACGGCCAGCCC
>NZ_SOHM01000049.1 GCF_004403945.1 Cryobacterium lactosi
TCGAGGTCCTCGACGAGGCGGTGATCCTCCCCGAACTCGCCGCCGCCTAGACTAGAACCACTGACCCGCATGGTGTTGAGAAATTCCACCACTCAGCGGGACGTGACCGCACCTGGTCACGTCCCGCTGAGTGGTGGAGTTTCTCGACACCGTGCAGGTCAGTTGTTTTAGTTTAAGCGGCAGCGAGTTCGGGGAGTATCACCGCCTCGTCGACGGCATCGGTTGGGTTGTTCATCGTGGTCAGCTCGTGCATCGAGGCTTCGGAGAAGTAGCGACGCTCGCCGGCTTCCCACTCGTCGTGCTGCTCGATCAGGAATGACCCTGCAAGGCGCAGTAGAGCGGCGGAGTTGGGGAAGACGCCGACGACGTCGGTGCGGCGTTTGATCTCCTTGTTGACCCGTTCCAACGGGTTTGTCGACCAGATCTGTCGCCAGTGACGCCGTGGGAACGCGGCGAAAGCGAGCGGATCGGGCTGGGCATCGGTGAGCATCGCCGCGACTTTGGGGTGGGATCGGCTGAGCATGGTGGTGACCTCACGAAACTGCTTCTCGATGTGCTCTCGGTCGGGCTGGGCGAAGATGGTGCGGATGATCGAGGCGACCATCTCCTGCGATCCTTTCGGCACGACGGCGAGGACGTTGCGCATGAAGTGGACCCGGCATCTCTGCCAGCCGGCGCCCTGGAACACGGTCCCGATGGCTTTCTTCAGTCCGGTGTGGGCGTCAGACATGACCAGCTTCACCCCATCCAGACCTCGAGTCTTCAACGACCGCAGGAAGCTGGTCCAGAAGCCTTCGTTCTCGCTGTCGCCGACGTCGAACCCGAGGACTTCCCGGCGGCCGTCGGCGGCGACACCGATCGCGACGACGACGGCCTGGGACACGATCCGGTGCCTGACGCGCGCTTTGCAGTACGTGGCGTCGAGGAACACATACGGGTAGTCCTGCGCGGCGAGGGTCCGGTCGCGGAAATCGGCCACTTCCGCGTCGAGGCCGGCGCAGATTCGGGACACTTCCGACTTGGAGATCCCCGTGTCAGCGCCGAGAGCTTTGACTTGGTCGTCGACTTTCCGGGTCGAGACGCCGTGAACGTAGGCCTCCATCACGACCGCGAACAGGGCTTGGTCCACCCGGCGGCGCCGCTCCAGCAGCGCGGGGAAGAACGACTCGGCGCGCAGCTTCGGGATCTTCAGATCGAGGTCCCCGGCGGTTGTCGACAAGGTCCTCGAGCGGGTGCCGTTTCGGTGCGTGGTGCGGTCGCTGGAGCGTTCGAACGGGGCGGCGCCGATGAAGGCGCTCGCTTCCGCATCGATCAGTTCTTGATACAGGGTTTCGGTCGCGACGCGGATGCGGTCGGTGACATCGGTGAGTTTGAGTTCTCCCAGCAGGTTGAGCAGGGCAGACTGGTTTAGAGCCATCGTGTGGTGTCCTTCGTGAGTTGCTTTAGTCGGTACTCACTGACCATCGCACGATGGCTCCTCACGTCGGCAAAGCAACGCTCAAAGCGGGGAAACCACACCACTCAATGGGACGTGACCCGCGTGGCTCACGCATCAATGTTGCCTAGCGATGCTGTTTGGCCCAGAAGGTGGAAAGATTTTCTTCGAGAACGAAGACGTCAGTATTGTCGGACTTACTAGCTGACGGGTCGCGTTTGGTTCGGCACACGGCAGTATCGGCGACTGAACGGTGTTTACCGCGTCGGCTGAGAATTTCGGCGAAGGGTCAGCCGATGCGGATGAGTTTCTTGTTCACGAATTCGCTTGTGCCGTAGCGTCCGAGTTCGCGTCCGAAGCCGCTTCTTTTCACGCCGCCGAACGGGAGCTCTGCGCTGCCTGCGGCGACGAGGTTGACGTAGACCATGCCGGCTTCGATACGGTCGGCGACTCGCAATGCCTGCTCGGGATCGGTCGTGAAGAGGTAGGAACCAAGCCCGAAGGGAGTGTCATTCGCGAGGGTGACGGCGTCATCCTCGGAGGCTGCTCGGTAGACGAATGCTACGGGTCCGAAGAACTCCTCGTGGTAGGTGTCGTTGTCCCGCGTGACATCGGTGAGCACGGTAGGCGGGTAGAAGGTGCCAGAGCGTGTGCCCGTAGTTGCCAGGGTGGCTCCTTGCGCGACTGCGCGTTCTACCTGCTCCTGGAGATTCTCGGCCGCGCCGAGGGACGAAAGGGGGCCGTAGTCTGCGCCGTGAACGGTCGGGTCACTGGGGGACATTGCCAGAATGGCGGCGGTGAACTTCTCCGTGAACTCATCGTAAAGTTCATCGATCACGATGAAGCGCTTAGCCGCGTCGCAGGCCTGCCCACCGTTGCGTAGACGGCCGGCGACAGCGGCGCTCACTGTCGCGGCCATGTCGTCGGTACTCAGCAGGATGAACGGGTCTGACCCACCAAGTTCCAGCACGACTTTTTTGAGGTGGCGACCGGCCACCTCAGCAACGGCCGCGCCGGCGCCCTCCGAACCGGTAAGAGAGACGCCTTGCACCCTTGGGTCGGCGATGACCGTGGCGACCTGCTCGCTGTCGGCATACACGTTCGTGTAGGCGCCGGCAGGGAATCCTGCATCATGGAAGATTTGCTCTATTGCCGCCGCCGATTCCGGGCACTGCGACGCATGCTTGAGAATGATCGTGTTCCCTGTCATGAGGTTCGGACCGGCGAAGCGCGCAACCTGGTAGTACGGGAAATTCCACGGCATGACGCCAATGAGCACCCCCAGTGAGGTGGAGCGCATGAACGCGGAACCCCCTCCGCCGCGCAGGGTGATTGGTTCGTCCTTCAGAAATTCCTGCGCGTTGTCGGCGTAGTACCGGTAAATGTTGGCGGCATAGTCGACCTCGCCGAGCGCTTCATCGACGGGCTTACCCATCTCGCGTACGATTACGGCCGCCAGCTCCTCGCGGCGTTCTTCATGCAAATCGCCGACCTTCCGAAGGAGTGCAGCTCGCTCGTCGGTCGAAGAGTTCCGAGACCAGCCTTGGTGGGCCTCATCAGCCGATGCGATGACCTGCTGGAGTTGATCATCGGAAATTTGGGGGTATGTTTTGATGGTCTCGCCGGTGGCGGGGTTGATCACGGCAGGGTGGCTCACGAGCCACCTCCTTTCACGGTCGAAATACTGTGCCGGAAATTGTCACGTAATACGAGCCAATCATGTTCGCTGAATTTGTCAAGACGAATCAGACCAGCGGTGTCGTTACGGGCCTTAAATGCACCGACCCACCAGCCCCGCGATGCATCGTTGATGCCGATTTCGCGGGCCACGGTCACTATCGCCCTGCCAGTGTTGATCACGAGCATTACGGCCTCGTCTTTGCACCCAGGAGTGAACTCCCTGCGTGTCCTTCCCATGTGAACATTCTCTCTTGTGAGGTGTCCACTCAATGGGGGCAGGGCCAACTGATCGGCCACGCGCGCGCATCGACGCGTCAGCAATCCACCGACCGACAGCAAGTCGATATCCTCGCCGCTGGCGTCTGGCGTCCGGCGTCTGGCGTCTGGCGTCTGGCGTCTGGCGTCTGGCGTCCGGCGTGATGACGTCTACGTCGACCATGGGTTCTCAGGAGCTCGCACATCACGGCCCTTCTTCGATCGTGCGCTTGACGCCCTCAAGGCGGGCGATACTCTCGTCATCACGGCTCTGGACCGGCTCGGGTGATCGACGCAGAACATGCTCGCTTTCGCCGAAGAGCTCTGCGCCCGCGGTGGCGGCCTGAGGGTGCTCAACCCGGGCGGCGACGACGTCGATACCGCGACACCGATGGGGTCCATGCTATTCACGATCATGGCGGCGCTCGGGCAAATGGAACACGAAATCAAGTGAGAGCGCGTAGTCGACTCGATCAACAAGCGCCGCGACGCCGGAAAAAATCTGGGCGGGCGACCTCGACTTATTACCGACAGTCAAATCCGAAACGCCCACCGGCTCATAAAAGGTGGAGAGACAGCGGCGCAGGTCGCGGTCGATCTTGGAATGTCCAGAGCGACCTTCTACCGCCGGGCGCGCGTCCTCGGGTTACTGCCAGATCAACCTACTGACGACACTCTGACACCTGCCCGCACTTGCGTTCTCTTGATCGTTTCGCATGGCCGGTAACAGGTGATGACAGAGTCTGACCTCCACGACATTCTGGATAAAACACAGTGGTCAGAGAGCGAGCAAGGGGTACGTTCGCACTAGCAGATCGAAAACTGCTGTGGGCGTACGGCCCGCCGGCGCTGAATGAAATGGAGCAGCACATGGCAACAATTCTCTGGATCATTGCGGTAGTCCTCGTTATTGCAGGCATTGTCGCGTTATTTCGACGCCAGATTCTCTGGGGTATTGTGCTCATCGTCTTGGGACTGTTGATTGGTCCAGGTGGCGTGAGCCTCTTCACCTGAGACTGCGGGTCGAGGAGCCGTTTCGGGGCGTGGCGGAACTCCGGAACGCTTTCGGCGTGAATGATCCACTGACGCTCTTTGCTGTCTGAGGGCTGCATAACGTCGAGGAGGCCAAAGCTTTTCCTGACACTTGCGATCGTCTCGCGGAACGGACCGGCATAGACGGGTCTAATCGAGCCTTCACCACACCCGGGGCTCGACAAAGCCAGATGGACGCGCGGGCGGGAGGGACTGCACCTTTACGAAATCAGAACCCCACTCACGACTTGAAGAAATCCATAGCACCCCCCCCTCAGGTCACAAAGATTTTTAGCGTTGCCCGAGACCCTGCTAGCGGACTCACTCACCACGTCTAGGAAGTGCCTTGTCTACACTTGTCATTCGATCATCCGGGACCGCACCATGACCGCTGCCGAGGCGGGGCCGCGTTCCCTGGGGGACAGTATCGGCGATCATCTGGTTCTCGAACGAGTGGCCACAGGTGACGCACTCGCCCTCAGCACCTTGTATGACGCCTTCACCGCCGAAACCTATGCAATCTGTTGGTTCAAGTTCGTGATGCCATCGTCGGCCGACAGAGCCGTGGTCTGAACGTGGATCTTCATATGGACCCACGCCGCCGCACTCAACAAACAAGCCGGCTCAACGAAATCCATCATCCTGTCCACTACGTGGGCCGTCACCTCGCAGCGCCGCAGAAACCTCTTTCAGATGATTACGCGTAGTGCCTGCTAGTCGACGTGTTCGGGCCGACCATACGCTTCGAGCAGGCGCAGCCAGACCTCGCTGAGTGTCGGATAGCTCGGCACCGCGTGCCATAGCCGGTCGATCGGGACCTCAGCAACGACCGCGATCGTCGCCGAATGCAGGAGCTCGGCGACGTCCTGGCCCACGAAGGTTGCGCCGATCAGCACCTCCCGATCGACATCGACAATCGCCCGGGCGTGACCCACGTAGTCGTCGGCGAGCACCGTGGAACCGCCGAGCGAACTGAGGTCGTAGTCGAGGATGCGCACCCGATACCCTGCCTTCACTGCCGCGGCAGCGGTCAGGCCGACGGATGCGACCTCCGGGTCGGTGAAGGTGACCTGCGGCACCGCGTTGTGGTCGGCTGTGGCAACGTGTGAGCCCCATGGCTTGTCGTCGACCGGGGTGCCTGCTGCGCGAGCGACGATCACGTCACCTACGGCCCGGGCCTGGTACTTGCCCTGGTGGGTGAGCAAGGCCCGGTGGTTGACATCGCCGGCCGCATACAGCCATCCACTGTCTGGTCGCTCGGTGCCGAGTGCGGAGACGGATGCGGGGGACTCACCGACTACCCGCAGGGTGTCGTCGACCGTGAGCCAGTCTCCGTCAATGAGCCCCACGGTGGCAAGCCCGAGACCGCCAGTGTTGGGGACCCGGCCGGTGGCCACCAAAACCTCGTTCGCGATCACGGTGCCGCCGCTGGCGAGGGTCAGCTCCACGTCGCCGGCATCGGTGCGGCGGGCGGCCGTGGGGGAGTCATTAAGGAGCAGTGTCGCGCCGGAATCGCGCAGCGCGGTCGCGACCAGTTCGCCGACGAACGGCTCCGAGCCGCCGAGCAGTCCGCTGCGGGCGATGAGGGTGACGTGTGAGCCGAGAGCCGTATACGCGGTGGCCATCTCGGCGGCAACGACTCCACCGGCGATGATGGCCAAGCTCGTCGGGATCTCCGTTACCGAGGTCGCTTCACGGCTGGTCCACGGTGCGACCTCGGCGAGGCCCGGAACCTCGGGCAGCAGGGCCGCTGACCCGGTGCTGATAACGACGGCGTGGCTCGCGGTCAGCACTCGCGCGCTGCCGTCGGCTGCGGTGACGGTGACCTCGCGCGGGGCGGTCAGGGTGCCGTGCCCGCGCACCAAGTCGATTCCCGCCGATTCGAGCCAGTTCGCCTGACCGGTGTCGGAGTAGTCGTTGACGATGGTGTCGCGGCGCTTCAGGGTCGCTCGCGGGTCGACTCCCGAGGTGACAGCTTCGGCGGCTCCGGGAACGCGCCGGGCGGCGGCGAGGGCGGCGCCGCTGCGCAGCAGCGCTTTCGACGGCATGCATGCCCAGTAGGAGCATTCACCGCCGATCAGGGATCTCTCGACGATCACCGTGCGCAGGCCGCCCTGAGCCGTTCGGTCTGCCACGTTCTCACCAACGGCGCCGGCCCCCAGTACGATGACGTCCCAGGTGTTTGCGTCGGTGGAAGGTGCGGGGGCCTGAATCGTCATCGAATCTCCAGCCGGGTCGGGATCCATGCCAACGGCACGGTTCGAGCAACCTATCCCGAGCGTTCCACAACTGCCACAGCCCGGCGATCAGCCGGCCATTGATCGGTCAAGAATCGAAAGTTAGGCCGCTCGTTTTTTTGAGGCGAACAAACGCGCGGTGAAACGAAACGCACGACGTTGGTAGCGGCAGTGAATCTGCCTACGCGCAAGCGCTGACAGACCGGCTACGCGAGCAAGTACACCAAGTACAGCCTTGCCTGCGTGCCAAGTACGCGATCACGGCACTCTCGCACCGCACAGTATTTTAAATACGTGGGTTGACACTGCCTCCACTAATTGAAACGCCAGTAATCGCGAATTACGGCGCCAAACCGAGCTGTTCGAGCATGCCCTGTTGGTCGCTGCTACCCCAACGCTCGATAAGTTTCCCGTTCTCAAACCGGCTAATTTGCATGCCACGAACCGACATCGTTTTGCCGCTGGCAGCGTGGCCCATCAAAGGTCCTTGATGGGTGCCGGTGAGGATATAAGCGAATGCGACGTCGGTATCGTTGGCCACGAGACGCTCAACTGTGATGTGCAGGTCTGGAAAAGCGGCAATCATCTCGCCAAAGAACGCTTTGTAGCCCTCAGGGCCAGGGCCTTGCCCAGGGGCAGGGTCGTTATCGACTGCATCTTTTGCTACGAGGTTGTCGAGAAGGTCGAGTTTTCCGCTGTTCACGACGTCACCAAACTTCTGCTGGGCTGCGATATTCATTTCTTGACTCATGTGTTTACTCGCTTCCTAAACATTTACCGCGGATGGGTTTGTATTGGCCACGGGTGATCATATGTCTGCAATTCTTAGAATGAAAAAGGCCGAACTGACCGCGTCCGATATCGAACACATGTCTGGGGTGGTTAGCTACGTGAAGCGGCACAGGGCACGGGGCACAGATTTCGACGCCGAGCACTCACGATGGCGATACTCGTGATGAACTAGGGGAATGACCCACTAAAAACGTAGCGGCAGGGGAACTGCGCGGTCTAGTTCTCCTGCCGCGCACGCCGTAATTTGGACCACAGAAGCTAGGTCACATGGGCCGCTAGGTGTGGCCTATTCGGGCTTGAGGATAACCTTGGTCCACCCGTCGGTGCGGTCGCCGAAGTTCTTGTAGGCATCCGCGGCGTCGCTGAGGGGAATCTCGTGGGAAACGATCCATGATGGCTTGGCTTTGCCCACGGCTATCAAGTCGCGCAATTGCCGATTATATTTTTTCACCGGGCATTGCCCACCGCCAATGTTTTGGCCCTTGAGCCACTGCATGCCATAGTCGATAGCAATCTTGCCCTGCTTGGCATTCTCGTCGAAGCCGCCAGGATCTGCGGGCAGGAAAACACCGACCACACCAATTCCCCCGGTGATGCGCACGGACTGAATCAGCCGATTCAGAGTCATGGCGGGATCTTCGGTGCCCTGTGCGTCGTGGGCCTGATAGCCCACGCATTCACAACCCCGGTCCGCGCCAATACCCTTGGTCTGGTCCAAAACGAACTGAACCGGGTCAGTCTTCGAGTCATCAACGGCGATTGCACCGATCTGCTCGGCGAGGGCAAGCCGGTCTGGGCGGCGATCCACAACCCAGATTTTACTTGCGCCTTTAATCGACGCGGACAGGGCTGCCATCAGCCCGACCGGACCCGCACCGTAAATCACTACTGTGTCACCGGGTATGACGCCAGCCATCTCCGTAGCGTGATAGCCCGTAGGGAAGATGTCCGACAGCATCACGTAATCGTTTTGCTTTTCTACGGCGTCTTCACCCAGGCGCAAGCAGTTGTTATCGCCGTAGGGCACACGCAGCATTTGGGCCTGCCCTCCAGGATACGGTCCCATTCCCGCGAAGCCGTAGGCGGCGCCCGCGCCGAGCGGGTCTGGCTGTGTCGTCATGCAATAGTTGGTGAAACCGCGTTCGCAATTCTTGCAAAACCCGCAAGAAATATTGAACGGCAGCACGACGCGTTCGCCGACTTTTACCTTGTCGACGCCGTTACCGATCTCGATGACCTCGCCCATATTTTCGTGGCCGAACGTGCGTCCAGTCTCAAAATTGGTGCGTCCCTCGTACATGTGTAAATCTGAACCGCAAATATTCGTGGCCGTGATGCGCACGAGAACGTCAGTGGGACGTTCAATCGTGGCATCCGGAACTTCTTCGACGTTGACCTCATTGGGGCCCTTATAAACGACTGCCTTCATTTCTTTTCACTCCCTGATTTTCATGACCGTAAACATGAACGGTCCGTCTTCTTTCGGAGGTGTACAAATTTCAGTGCCGGGGCAACCTCAAGCTGCCCGCAGATTGTACCTGGTTTGTGTCTATCACCGTTCCATGTGCACCACCTCACCGCCACAATGATCGCGACGCCCATACCGGACATCACAGGCCAGTGTCCGTCTCGTACGAACCGACCAGCAGTGTGCAGGCCGGATCAGAAGAAATTGACTGAGCCGAAAATCCTCATCACAAAAAAGCAAAAGCGCAGGGGGCATTACATTCCCAGCTGCTGCGTGCTGGGGAGAGTCAGAAACACGTTCTTCAGAGACGGACATTCTCCAGCGTCAAGGACCACCGCACCCGCACCGAAATTCTGACAAACGTGCTCGTTTGAACAGACTGTGCGGTTCACTTTCACAGAACATGTGCTCGCGATGGCCAACGGACTTGGAGTTTATGTCGCGACCGAGAGAGCCAGTATTTCCCAAACGGTTACCACGTGTTGTGATGTCACGCACCCGGCCGGCGCTGTGGCGAACTTCGGTGTGCGGTGTCCGGACCATTACAAGTCGTAAGCCGGTCTTCCAGCAGCGTCAGGCCTGCACATCTCCGCGCCATCCGACATCGTCGGATCCTTTCGCCTCGATGAACTCCTTAAAGTTCGTGAGGTCTTTCTTGATGGCGTGGTCATCCAGGCTGAGGGCGGCTCCAGCTTTCTCAAACAGCCCTTTGGCCTCCCAATCAAGCTGCACCGTCATACGCGTCTCATTCGCGGCCAACTTATGGAACGTGACAACTCCCGCGTGGTCGACCTGGCCGCCAGTGCTGTTCCAGGCAACACGCTCGTCGGGGTGCTGCTCAGTTATCCGAGCCTCAAACGTGCGCTCCACTCCGCCGATTTTAACCGTCCACTCGGTGAGAGTGTCGGTTACTTGCGTGATGGATTCAACAAAACTCAAAAACTTTGGAAACTCCTCGAATTTTGTCCATTGGTTGTACGCGACGGTAACGGGAACGTTCACATCGACAGTCTCGATGGCGTTGGGCATAATGACCTCCTAATGCGAATTCAACAGATGAAATAGCTTCTGCAACCCCCCTCACCGTACCGAAGGCTAATCCAAGGTCAACTCGGGTAGGGAAAAACTCGCAGGAACGTGCAGGTACCTGTGCGCGGAACCTCAGCAGCGTAAATAAGCGACGGGGCGGGCTAACCGACGGGCGTGGGAGACCCTTCAGAATCTCTCTCGGTCCCCGGGCGAAGGGCGACCAAAATGCGCTGTAGATCGATGACGATCGCGGCCGTGGGGCTGAGCGATGTCGCCTCGGCACCCAACTCTTGCATGCCGTGCAGAATCGCCTCGACTGCTGCTATGGCGGCATCAAAAGGTGCGCCATCATGCGGGCCGTCGTCCGTGGCGCGCAAAGTTACCGCTACCGCGTGCAGGGCATCGCTTAGAACCGGCCGCAGTTCGGGCGGCAGCTCAAGGGGAATCGGTTTACCCCAGATCATGCCCGCAAAAACCTCTGTCAGGTTGCGCACGTGAAAGGTGACGTTCTCCAGAGCCGCAAGGTCCTCATAGTCAACAACAAAATTTCTGCGATTGAACCGAGCGCGGGGGTTACCCTTACGACTCTCGTCGGCGTATTGCACAGCCGACCTGACGTCTCGTGCCGCGTCGGTGAGTGCGGTGCCCCTGGTCGCCCAGAGTTCACGCTCTGGAGGCCAACTCTCGACCAAGGCCACGCCAATATCGCTGAGATGTGTGGCGAGGGTGCCTCGAAAACTGGTCAACCGATCGACAGCCGTGCCGATGGCAAGCGGCGGAAAAATTAGCAGGTTGACTAAAAGCCCGACCACAATTCCCAGACAGACTTGAGCGAGATAACCGACCGAGTAGTCATCGGCCTCCGGGCCGCCGATGATGAGAACGAAAAGAGCAGTCAGGGGTACTTGTTCTCCGCCCACACCCAGCCATCGCATTCCTCCAATAAGAGAGCCGAGACCGATGACCAGCGAGATCGTCCACACGGTGGGCTCGCTCAAGATGAGCACGGCCCCGGCGAGGGCGATTCCTACAGCGAGCCCAGCAAGAGTTTGCAAAGCGCTACGGAGCGAACGCATAAGCGTGGGGTGCATGCTCAGAAGAGCGCCCAACGGCGCGTAATACCGCAATTCCTGAGCATCTCCGGGGAGCAAAGGGGACAGCGTCCAGGCAATCGCCACAGCAACAGCGATCTTGGTGACCTGGAGGAATCGCAGAGGTTGAAGACGACGGCGAACCGACGCCAACCGTGATGCGTTCCACGGAAAAATCGTTCTCGGCATCGTCTGATTCTCTCCTAAAGCAACGGAGAGTTGGAATCCGCTCGCCCGCAGGTTAAGCGCGGATGCTGGCGAGGCGATGGGAAACATCCGACAAGAGAAACACTCCCGCAGCAGGCCGGTACGGAGCTGTGGGATGTTCGGATGAGGTGTCCACTTTTGTTCATGCCGTGTCCGACGCTGCAGCCGTCGCGCGTCTTTCCCCTGGTGTCTTTTTGGGCCGCAACAACGCTGAGATCTCATTTGGTTCATCCGCGGCATTCGTGCAGCGCCGGTCAGTGAGCTGCCGCGGGCATTTTGGACAGCGGAATAAGCAGACTCTTTCAGGCTTTCGCGCGGAGATAGACGTAAACGGTTTCGCGGCTGATCCCAAACTCCCGAGCAAGCACAGACTTCGGCACACCCGCGGCAGCCTTCTCGCGCAGCTCAGCCGCGCGGACCGTGTCCAGCGACGCGGTACGACCGCGGTAGACGCCACGCTTCTTCGCCAGGGCAATTCCCTCGCGCTGGCGTTCACGGATCAAAGACCGCTCAAACTCAGCAAACGCCCCCATAACGTTCAAAAGCAGGTTCGCCATCGCGTTGTCATCGCCCGTGAAGGTGAGCTGCTCTTTCACGAACTCAACCCGGACCTTTTTCGCCGTGAGCCGGCGCACGATCAAGCGAAGGTCATCGAGGTTGCGGGCCAACCGGTCCATGGAGTGCACGAGAACGGTATCGCCGTCGCGAACGAACTTGATCATCTCCTCCAGCTCGGGCCGGTTCTGATTCTTCCCCGACGCCTTATCCTCAAACACCCGATCAACTTCGACGCCAGCAAGCTGACGGATGGTGTTCTGATCTAAAGCGCTCACTCGCACATATCCAACTCGCTGACCCGCCATGAGAATCTCTTACCTGTTCTGTCAGGTTAAAGTCTAAAACCCGGCCACGAGTAGTGTCAACCAATCAGAATTGGACCCTATCCTGACAACATTTGTGGAATTTGGCGCTGTTTGGCGGTGTTCTGCGATCGCTTCGTGTCGCTAGTTGGCGCTGGCCGAGATGCTCTTCCTTCGGGCGGCAATCGCGCGAATAAGAATCGGCACGACCGAAAGGATGACGATCCCGATCAGAACGACGTCGATGTACTTAGCGGCGAAGTCGGTGACGCCGGGAATGTGCGCCAGGCCGAAGCCGAGCAGGATCACCAGAGTCGACCAGATGACACCGCCCAGGACGTTGAAGGTGGTGAACAACCGCCTTGGCATCTTCCCCACTCCCGCTGCCACGGGCGCGAAGGTACGTACGACCGGAACAAAGCGGGCGACTGTCACTGCAGCTGGCCCGAACCTGTCGAAGAAACCCTGAGTTCGCTCCACACTCTTGATGCTGAAGAGCCCGGATTCTCGGCGTTCGAAAATTCGCGGACCGGACTTTCGCCCGATGAAATATCCCATCTGGTCGCCGAGCACTGCAGAGAGCACAATCGCCGGGATGACGAGCCAGAGCGGTTGGCTGATCACGCCGCTGAACGCGAGGACTCCGGTGAAGAAGAGAAGTGTGTCACCGGGGAGGAAGAACCCGATGAGCAGCCCGGTCTCGGCAAAGACGATCGCGCAGACGACGACAAGTCCCCACGCTCCTGCGCCGGCGATAACTGACTGAGGGTCGAGCAAGCCCGACATGGAGAAGGCTGAATGCAACATGATTCCCATGCTCGCCGCCGCACTCTAAGGAAGAGCAAAGAAACTGCCGCGCTTCTGTGAAGAGTCTTAGACAGCTACGTGTTCGCTAGTGCCGACCACTCTTACAGAAGGAGCTCAGCCCATGAACCAGACTGCTCTCGGTGTCGAGCCGATCACACGCCGCATGCTCAATAAAGTGCCCGAGGTCACTCTCATCTTTTGGGTGATCAAGGTCCTCGCCACGACCGTCGGCGAGACCGCCGCAGACTTCCTCAACGTCGACCTCGGACTCGGACTCGCAGTGACGTCGATCATCATGGCCGTGCTGCTCGTCGCCGCGCTGATCGCACAGTTCGAGCTGCGTCGGTATGTACCCGCGGTCTACTGGCTCTCCGTCGTGCTCATCAGCGTCGTCGGCACCCTCATCACCGATAATCTGACCGACAACCTCGGCGTACCGCTGTGGATCACCACCGTTGTGTTCGCCGTGGCGCTCGCCATCACCTTCGTCGTCTGGTTCACCTCGGAGAAGACCCTGTCGATCCACTCGATCTTCACCACCCGACGCGAGACTTTCTACTGGCTCGCAGTGCTGTTCACCTTCGCCCTAGGTACCGCCGCCGAAGACCTGGTCGTCGAGAGCCTGAACCTCGGGTTCCTCGTCGCTCTGCTCGTATTCGCCGGAGCGATCGCGCTCGTCGCCGTGGCCTATTTCGTCTTCCACCTCAACGCAGTCCTGGCGTTCTGGATCGCCTACATCCTCACCCGTCCGCTCGGCGCATCAACCGGCGACCTTCTCTCGCAGCCAACTGCAGACGGCGGCCTCGGCCTCGGCACGACCGGCACGAGCGCACTGTTCCTCGCGGTCATTCTCGCGCTGGTCATCGTGCTGTCGGTCCGGAACAAGAGGTCAGATGATGCGGTCGTAACGAGCGCGTAGTCGGTGGAGAGTGTCCGGGCTACGTTCGTTGCGTGCGGACACTACCCGACTGTGCCGGGCAGCACGTATTCCTGGATCTCGCTGCGGTGTGTACCGTACTCGGCGACCGCCATGTAACCGAGCGTCTCGAGGGCGAGCGCGTCGGCGTCGTGTGCGCCGGCGGGACCGGCGTACTCGACGAGCCATACCCGTTCGACACCGTCGAGCCTGCCGTGGGCGGCGGCGTCGTGCACGTCGTAGGCGGTGTCGTACCAGCTGGTTCCTGCGTCGTAGGCGAAGTCGAGCGTGACGTCTCGCAGACCGGCGAAATCGGCGGGGTAGAGGTGCATCGCGAGCCGAGGGCGCCTAGACGGACGCACTGACTCGTCGAACGCGATCGCGTCGCCCGGCGAAGCATGGGCAGCGATCGTGGCACCAATATCGGCGAAGTCGCTGTTGTTCTTGGCATTCGACCCGCGTTGAGAGATCCAGACCGGAGCCGCGCAGAGCACAACGGCGAGCAGTAGGGCGGCCAGCGGCCTTGTGCGTCCGCGCACTGCCCGGTCGAGTCCGATAGCCATTAGGATCGCTGCCGCGGGGGCGGAGCAGGAGAGGTAGCGGGCCGCGTAGACGGGTACGACCGGGTTGCTGCCGATGAGGATGACGGCGGGGACGATCAGCCAGGATGCGGCGACGACGTCGAGCCGCGGCTTCCGGAATTGTCCTTTCAAGCCGGCCAGTGTGTTGGAGCGCCAGACGACGACTGCTGCGGCGAGGGCGCAGCCGATGAGTGCCCACGCGGCCGTAGCGAAGAGGGGCTGCCCGAACCAGAGCGACACGGCGAGCTTCGGGAACGTGATTTCGTCGCGGTGGCCCAGGAAGGCAATTTGTTTGCGCTCGAGCAACGCCCAGATGAAGACTGGTGTGGCGGCGATGAGCGCGGCCGCCACGCTCCCGACCCAGCGTGTCAGGAAAGCCTTGTCGGTGCGGACGGTCAGAAGGATCACGGCATGAGCGACCACGATCAAGGCCACGTAGAGAAACAGATATATGCCGACCGCGAGAAGAGCGGCATACGCGATCCACCAGCGCCGGCCCGGGTTGTGACGGTGCACGAGGTCGAGAAGAAGTGCGGTGAGCCAGGCCACGACCGCTGCGGCGAAGGCCGACGAACGGGCTTCGGCACCCATGTAGGTGACGCGGGGGACGACCGCGCAGATGATCCCGGCGGCGATCGCGATGCGAGTGGAGGCTAGCCTTCGGGCGATCAGCATGACCGCGGCGACCGTGGCTCCGACGGCGAGTGCGCTCGGCAGCCGCACTGAGAACGGTGAGGCGCCGAACAGGCCGAGCCAGAAGTGCAGGCCGACGTAGTAGGTGCCGTGCACGGCATCGACAGTGCCGAGCATGGCGATCAGGCTGGGCAGGCTGCGTGTGGCGGACATGACGCTCGCCGCCTCGTCGCCCCAGAGCGATGGAATCCAGGATCCCGCGAGGGAGACGATCGCAGCGGCGGACGCGACGAGAGCGACGACCCGCACGAACCCGTGGGATTGCGGCGCGGGCGTCCCGATGACGGGGCGGGACGTGGGCAGTTGCTTCGCCATGGGACCAGCCCACATCCACCGCTCTCAGATGCGGCTAAGAATCGGCGCTGTCTCACCCGCGGGACGGTGAACGAAATCGCTGTGCCGGCGTCAGAGCTGTCGACGACGTCGACCGACCCGCCGTAGCGCACAGCGATTTCGCGCACGAGTGCCAAGCCGATTCCGAAACCCGTCTTCGCATCGCCGCCTCCGTCGACGGCCGCCCCAGAATGGGCGAACCGGTCGAACACGTGGGCGGGATCGATGCCCTGGATTCCGGGCCCGTGATCGCGAACCACGACCGTGACGCTTTTGTGAGTCGCCACGACCTGAACGGACACCGTGGATCCGGGCGGTGAGAACCGGAGGGCATTATCGACCAGCGCCACCGTGCACCGAGTGATGCTGGAAGGGGGCACGTAGGAGTGCGCGGAGGCGGGCGCGTCGAGTTCGACCGAGATCTGCTTCGCGGAGGCGATGAGCGACATCCGGTGCACCGCCAGGTCGACCGCGGCGACGACGTCGGCGGACTGGTCCTCGGTCGGCGCGATCCCGCCGACTTCGGCCGACTCCAGCAGGTCGTTGACGATCTGGATCAACGACTTCGCATCCTGCCGCAGTTCAGCCACGAGTTGCGTCGACGGGTCATTTTCGGGAAGCGCCCGTTGCAGGATTTGGATTCTCGCGTCGAGGACAGCGAGCGGTGTTCTCAGTTCGTGGCTCGCGTCGGCGACGAACGCCCGTTGGATCCGCAGCGCCTCGCCAAGAGGCTGCACGGCCCGGCGGGTGACGAGCCAACTCATCACGCCAGCGAGCACGATCAGCACGACCCCGAGAGCGGACGCCGCACGCAGAAGATCCACGGCATAACTCGACAAGGCTCTCCTCTCGGCCGACCGGACCGGCGATCAGCTCGTCGTGACTAAACTCGACCGGCTCGGCAGGTCGCTGGAAAACCTCATCGATCTATCGAACACCCTCCAGGAGCGCGGCGTTGATCTGGTGGTCTTGGATCAGGGCATCGACACGTCCAGCATCACCGGGCGGATGTTCTTCCAGATCCTTGGCTCGATTGCCGAGTTTGAACATGCCCTGATGTCTGAACGCACCCGCGATGGGCTGGCCGCGGCCCGTGCCCGGGGACGGACCGGCGGGCAGAAACCCAAGCTCGGGCCTCGCCAGGTCAGACTGGCCCGCGACATGTATGAGGAGAAAGACGCCGACGGCAAACGGGCCCACACCGTCCAGCACATCGCCGAGGAATTCGGAGTCACTCGCCCCACGATCTACCGGCACCTGGCCAAGCCATGAGCCTCGAACGTCCGATGCGGCACGAGTTAGCAGCTCATCAATCTTGAGCAGCGACATGCCCGTTGGGGCGTAGTTCTTCCTGCGTTGTCAACCGCTTCTGCTCAAGGACGTTGAGATGTTGTGCAGAGGAGTATGAAAAACCAGTGTTCACACTCGCCTGCACAACCTTGAAATCTCAAGGGCTGGTGTGCAGACGACTTCGAAAAATGACAGGAACCCGCCGCGGTGAGAATGCTTATCTCGATGTCAGGGGCGCGGGCGCGTCCCCATTGGGGCTCGTCGATCACCGGTGGTGATCTGGCGGTTCGGCGGGGGAGGGACGATGATGGGCGGACGGGCCCTGGGGGAGGGTGATGGGTTTCCTCGTGATGCGGCTGTGTGTGATCAACTCTTTGTAGGCCGTTTCAGCACAGGAAACCGGCCAAGTTAGCGGCAGGTTTCCTGCCAAAAGAGCGATAAAAATCAGGCCAGGCAATCCCCCCTCCACGACGGTGGTTTTTGGGGATGGCGCAGAGATTGAGATCACCGGTGGCCGCGGCCCTCTTCAGCGAGCTGGAGACAGGGGCCCGCCACCCCAGATAGGTTCCTAAAAGGCGTGTCTACTGCCAAGCGGTCGCGCCGGAAGGAACCAGGAAGCAGATGACGGTACCCATGTCCGTGCAAGAAAATATCAGAACACTCGATGCCCACGGAATCGCGGCCCGGGAAATCGCCCGCCGGTTGGGGATCAACCGCGACGCGGTGGTCAAGTACACCAAGCAACAGGATTTTTCGCCAAAGCCACCGGCGCGCGTGTCCCGGCCCGCTGGTTCGGTCTTGACCGGGTTCGAAGACACCATTGAGCTGTGGCTGGGCGAGGACCAGCGCCGGCCGCGCAAGCAACGCCACACCGCCAAACGGGTCTTTGACCGCCTCGTCGTCGAGGAGCGCTACACCGGCAGCTACTCCCCGGTGCAACGCTTCGTCAGGAAATGGAATGCCCAACACCGCCAGGCCGGGGAAGGCTTCACCGAACTGGTCTGGCCGGCCGGGACCGCGCAGGTCGATTTCGGCCAGGCCGAGGCCATCATCGCCGGGGTCCGGCAGATCCTGCACATCTTCGTCGTCACGTTCCCGTTCTCGAACATGCGCTTCGTGCAGGCCTACCGCGGCGAAACGGCCGAGTGTGTCTGCCACGGCTTGCGCACAGTGTTCGACCTCATCGGCGCAGCTCCCCGGCATCTGGTGACCGAATATGTTCCGCGGAACATATTCGGGCAGGACGTAGGTCGGGGCGCCCTCGATGATGCGGAACGTGCGTTCCAACGCGGCGAACACCGTTGGAGCCGTTCGGTCCCGCAACGCGATCACGACCCGAAACCGGGACCAGGCCAACCAGGCGATGAACAACACCGTCTTCTTCCCCTCGATGACGGGGCCGTCGCCGAAGTCGTGCTGCAACCACATGCCTGGTTCCGTGATCCACGGCCGGTGCACCCGCACCCGGCCGAACCGATACGCGACCCGCACCTGCGCGACCGCGCGCCGCGTCGAGCGTTCCGCGCCCGTGTAACCCAGCCCGCGGAGCTTGTCGTGCGCGATATCGGCGCGGATCTTCCCGAGGGACTTCTCCATCCATTCCTCGATCTTGGGCAGGAACGCGTCGGTGACGCGGCCCCGATACGTCGGGTCCGCGACCGGTTTACCCGCGTCGCGCGCGGCGACATGCCGGGCGACGGTGTGGTGCGAGCAGCCGGTGAGCTCGGCCGTGGCGCGCAATGACTCGGTCAGATCGTAAGCAGCGAGTATTTCCACGATTTCTCCGTCAAACTTCATTCAGGGCCTCTTCCTGGGCGAATTGATGCGTCTTAGACACCGCAATCAAACCCCAGGAGGAGGCTCGCGCCGCTTAAGCGGTCGGGTTCAGAAAAGGAAGTGGGCAGATCTCATGGCCACCAACGGGCAGTTCTGCTGGCCGTCAGTGGGCAGTTCCATGGCCGCTTGGGTTCTAGTGATCGTCGCAACACTCACCATTCTGAGAGTTGCAACGCCCATGCTCGAGACCCCGAACCCGCCGTTACCGCGCAGGACCTACCGCGAAGCCGAGAGGACCGCGTTCCTCGACGCGTTCGAACGCCTCGGCAAGGTCAGCCTCGCAGCCCGAGAGGTCGGGCTTCATCCCGCCAGCTGTTACAAGTGGCTTGTCGATGCCGGCTTTGACGCTAAGAAACACAGCCGGGCCCGACGCGCGGAGTACTTCCGACTCCGTCAGCCCGGCACCGCCCGCGCCGACGCAGCCCGACAGACCGGGCTGAACATTCGCACCGCGATCGACTGGGACCAGGGAATCGAACACGCCAGCAACCGTCGGGTGTACCCCGACGGCCGCGTCGTCGACTACAACAAGGAAGTGCCTGTTCTCAGCGAAGCCCGTCAACGTCTGCTGCTTCCCCTGGTCGAGAGGCAGCTGGACCCGCGGTACCTGTCGCTCGTCGACCGGGAAAAGATCCGCGACCTCGCGGCCACCGGGGCATCGATCCGATCCATCGCACAGAGCATGCTCAGGGCGCCTTCGACGATCAGTCGGGAGCTGCGCCGTAACCGCACCGACACGGGCAGCTACGAGCCCTACGCAGCCCACCGCGCGGCCGCTGAGCGCCGAACCCGCCCCAAGGACATCAAGCTGGTCGAAGGCTCACGATTGCGCGACTGCGTGCAGAAAAAAAGCTACAGACCCGCTGGTCTCCCGAGCAAATCTGCCACGCTTTGATCAAGGAGTATCCCGATGATCAGGAGATGCGAGTGTCACCCGAGACGGTCTACCAAGCCCTATACCTGCAATCCCGGGGCGGGCTGAAGAAGGAAGTCCAGGCTGCGCTGCGCACCGGACGCACCCGCCGGAAAGCGCAGAACACCGGACAAGCCCGCAGGAATAGATTCGCCGATCCCATGATCATGATCGCTGACCGGCCACCCGAAATTGAAGACCGCGCCGTTCCCGGCCACTGGGAAGGAGACCTCATCACCGGCATGCTGAACCAGTCCGCGATCGGCACCCTGGTCGAGCGGACCACCCGGTATGTGATGCTGGTGCACCTGCCCGACAACCACGCCGCCGAAGCCGTCAGAGACGGCCTCGTGGCCGCCATCGGCACCCTCCCGGAACACCTCCGCGGCTCGCTGACCTGGGACCAAGGATCCGAGATGGCGACCCACAGATCGTTCACCACAGCCACGGACATGCCCGTGTATTTCTGCGACCCGGCGAGCCCCTGGCAACGCGGCTCCAACGAAAACGCCAACGGTCTACTCCGGCAATATTTCCCGAAAAGCACCGACCTCTCCGCCTACGGACTGGAAGATCTGGAGCACGTAGCCCAGGAACTCAACAGTCGTCCTCGCAAAACACTCGCTTGGGACACCCCAGCCGAGCGAATCCGTGATCTACTAATCCCGGCCTAATCCACCGCAGTGTTGCAACGACTGCTAGAAACCGCCCCCGGAGTGGGGAATTTCAGTGAGCAGAACTGAGGAATTTCAGTGAGCGCCGTCACGGCGGTGACGTCGACACGGCAACGCCTATGGGTTCCATGCTGTTCACGATCATGGCCGCACTCGGTCAGATGGAACATGAAATCAAGCGAGAACGTGTAATCGACTCGATCGTCAAACGCCGGGACGCCGGGAAGAACCTAGGCGGCCGTCCGCGCTCCATCACCGACAGCCAAATCCGCCACGCCCGCAGCCTCATAGGGCACGGTGAGATAGCGGCCGAGGTCGCGCGCAATCTCGGCATGTCTAGAGCGACCTTCTATCGCCGGGCGCGCGCCCTGGGTCTCCTGCCGGATTAGGAAGCGCCTGACGCTCGATAGCGCCAACCGGCCCGCGTGGACGTCGATCAGGGCCGCTCAGGCTCCAATCGAGACAGGCCGGCCTGGCCCGCGCTCTCGCTGCGTCACTCGATCGCGGAACTAGCAGAGCTGTTCACGGTCGGTCGAGCGACGGTCTACCGGGCGATTAAGCGTAGGGCTGCCGTTGACGTTTCGCGAGGCGCATAACCCCCGGCTATGTACGCTGAGCGCGTCAGGAACGGCTGGGATGGCCATGACCCACCCTCAACCTCGAGACCCCAGCCAACCGGCTGAACCAACTGCTACTCGCAGCATAAAACCCCGCGTTGCCCCGACCGCTTGACTTTGCCGCCTGGCTACTCCTGCCAAGTCTCAGCGAGGGCGGATGCGGGCACGGGTCGTCCGAGGAAATAGCCCTGGACCTGGTCGCATCCGAGGCGTCGAAGGTGCTCGAGCTGCTCGGCGGTCTCCACTCCCTCGGCGACGCAGGTCATATCTAGTGCGTGCGCGAGTGCGATAACTGCCGAGACAAGGACTTCGTCACGGGCATTCGTTGTGAGACCGGCAACGAAGGATCGGTCGATTTTGAGCTCTTTTGCCGGAAGATAGCGAAGATAGGCCAGGGACGAATAGCCGGTTCCAAAATCGTCGATGGACAGCCCGACTCCGGCGGCAGCAAGTCCTTTAACTGTGGCTTGCATGCGCGACTCGTCCGCCATGAATGCCGTTTCGGTCATCTCCAGCAGGAGATCGGACGGCGCGAGATGATGTTTGGTCAGAAGCTGTCGCACGAGACCGACGAGGTTTGGGTTAGCCAGCTGGAAGGGTGAAACGTTGACGGAGACGGTGAGCTTGGCAGGAAACCGGTTCGATTGCCTCCATTCACTTAATTGCCGCAATGCCTCGTCTATCACCCAGTCTCCGATTCGGAGTATCAGTCCCGTGCTTTCGGCAGCCGGAATGAACTCATCCGGGGGGACCATTCCGCGACCAGGTCGGTTCCACCGAACGAGGGCTTCGAATCCATGGAGGGCGCCGTCGAAGGCGTTGTAGATAGGTTGGAAATTGAGTATAAATTCCTCACGATCCAGAGCCTTGCGCAGAGCCTGCTCCAATTCGAGGAAGTGCAATGCCCGGCTGCTGTATCCCTGCTCGAAGAGGGAGGCTTGGTTCCCTCCCTGGCTCTTTGCGCGCTGCATGGCGGAGTCGACTTCGTGCATTATGTCGATCGAGTTCTGCCGGCGGGTGACGCTGGTGATGCCTACGGAAACGGACAACTGCAGCTCGACCCCGTTCAGGACGGCGGGTCTGTCGAAGGACTGCACGATGCGGTCGCCGATCGCGATGGCGCTTTGGGCATCGTTTGCATCCATGCACAGGATAAGGAATTCATCGCTGCCCACCCTGGCGGCGGTGTCTTCGGGCTGAAGGGCCGCGGTGATTTGCTGCGCTGCATACCGTAAGACCTCATCTCCGACGTCATGGCCCAGGGAGTTGTTCACGACGCTGAATCGGTCCAGATCGACGAGGAGCAAGGCTGACTCGTGCCCGATTTCTTGCCGATAAAACAGCTCTTCAGCGCGCTTCATGAACTGGGAGCTGTTTAACAGCCCCGTCACAGAATCGTTCACCAGGAAGGCTGAGGCGTTAGCGCCGTGTCGGGCAGCATCGTTGCCCATTATTGGGTGCCCATCAGATTTGGTTCCGTTTCGTCTACGGGGGCCTTGTCCTGGTGGCGGCGGGATGGGGTTTGCTTCGTCCAGTGGTAGACGGTTTCTCGAGTGTCGCGATTCAGCCACATTCCGGCGACGGCCGTGCCGCTGTCGTCAAGTGGGTCGACGAGCAGGACGGGGAGTTCACCGGTCTGGTTCAGTCGCAGCGTGATGCGTTCGACGGCCGCGGAATCTGCGGGATGCAATTCAACCTGAATCAGTTTGCTGGAATTCATCGATTGCCTTCAATCTTCAATGTAGGGATGCACCGGCCTTTTTGGTGCTTCAGCATCTAGCGCCGGCGTTGGCGTCGCGCCCACATCATCGTGACAAACGTGAGGAAGACGAGGATGCCTAGCGAGACGACCACGACTGGCCACATGTTGAGACCGTTTCCGGTCGCGAGAGTGACTGTTTGGCCGGCCCGGGGGAAGGTGATTTCGGCAGTCGCTTCATGCTCGATCAACCCGCTTTGGAGTGTGAGCACGGCCTGCCAGGGCCCTGCCGGGAAGCCTTCCTCAAGTGTCACCACCACCTGTCCTTGATCCCCCGGTGCCAAGGTCGTGGCGTTCTCAGTTGGAAACGGGCCCGCTGAGAGACCGCTTGGGCCCTCGGTTAGGGTAAGCGAGCCGACGACGTCCAGGGCGCGTCCGCCAGTGTTTGTCAGTGTCGCGGTGACTTGTGGCAGCCCCTCCGGTGTCCGGCTTGCTTCCACAGTCCCAATCGAGAAGTCTGTGGCTTCACCATTGCCGGCGCCGACGGAGACGTACATGCGAATGCCGACTCGACTAGCGTTGATGATGGTGGTGTCTTCGTCGCTGGGGGCACGTACTTCAGCCCACACGGCCGCGTATCTCTCACCGCTTGAGGCATCGCCGGGGACCGCCACGGTTATCGTCACATCCGCTGTGGCGCGGGCCTGAAGCGTGAGTTGGGATTCGCTAAGTGTGGTCCAGGTCGTCAGCTCGTTGACGGTATCTCCTTCATCGCCGATGAAGGAACCGGATTCGATGCGGGCAGATCCGGCATACACCGTCACGGATAGCGGGGAAGCTGAGTGGTTAGCCAGCTGTGCTCGACGATCGATGGTGGTTCCGGGGGGCAGGTTGTCGACTATGTATGAACGGGCACGCGGGTCGTTCTGGGCGGCCTTGGGAACATCGAGCAGTCGGATCCCGATGCCCTCGTCAGCCGTGGCTGTCCGTTCCTGGGTTGTGAAGCCACTTGTCGAGCCCGCGGCGGGCACCGAGGTTGCCGCAAAAATATTCAACAGAACGATCGTGAATACTGTGAGTAATAGACGCAATGTGACATGCCTCTTTCGTGGTTCCACGGACAGAGCGCCCGTCGTCGATTCGCAAAGCGAAGCGAAGGGGCGGCGCGCACGCCACCCCTTCGAGACAACCTAGAGAAGCGAGTGAGTCAGAGTGCCTGTGTAGTCACCAGCAAGGGCGTTCGCCGGGATGGTCAGGGCGACCTCGGCGGTCCACGTCGCGGCGTTGTTTCCCGCGGCAGTTGCGGTTTGCACGGTTGAGGACGCGCCGCCCGTCACCGTACCAGATCCAGTCACTACGCCTTGGCCGGCTCCAGTCGGTGTCGCTGCGCTGGCCGTGTAGCTGAATGCTGTGGCAGGAATCACCGGCGAATTTGCAACCAGGGACGTGAAGTCAGAGACGGTGATGCTGGCAGTCCAGCCGACGGTGCTTGCTGTGGCGTCTGTCACGGTGACCGTTCCCAGAGACCCGGTTGCTGGTGCGCCTGGGCCGGTCGAGTTGAGAGTCAGCGCTGCGGGCACATCGAGGGTAAGGTCGCCTCCCTGAACGGTCACGGTTGCGTCGGTGTCCTTGGGAGGGTCCGTGGCGGCGGTAGCTGAGAGGGCGGTGGTTCCGGTCAATGCAATGGCGCCGATAAGGGCGATGGAGGCACGGGTGATCGTACGCATGATGAGTGGGGTTCTCTCGGTTCGGTAGCCCGGCTAACCCTGAGGGGGTCCCGTAGCTTTGCGTCCCCGGCTTGCACCGAGTTTGCCTTTTTCGATGAGGCCTGCCGCGAATGCGGGAGCGAGAAAATCTCGCTTGTACCTCAACCCCAGTGTGGGGATTTTTGTGTTGATCTGCTAATCCACTCCACCCCCAGTTAGGGGGGCTTATGTGCTTGTCAAGCGGCGAGTTGGTGGTCGGCTTGGTAGAGGGTGCCGTCGCGGAGCATGGCGTAGAGGACGTCGCGGCACCTGCGGGCGAGGGTGACGAGGGCTTGATTGTGGCGTTTGCCTTGGGCGATTTTGCGGTCGTAGTAGGCGCGTGAGGTGGGAACGGGGAGCGCTGCGAAGGCCGAGAGGAACAGCGCTCGTTTGAGAATCTTGGTTCCGCGTCGGGACGGGTGTTCACTGCGGATGGAGCTGCCCGAGTGGCGGGTTCCAGCCCGCTAAACTGAGCGCAGCCACTTCGGCGTGACGTCTTCGAGTCACACGCAGCAGGACACCAGCTGTGAGGACAGACACCCCATGAAAAAGAAGACCGCCATTATCGCATCCGCTGCCGGCCTAGTGCTGGTACTCGGTACAGTTGGCATCACCTATGCCGTCACTGAGATGGGCGATGACACGCTCACTGGCAATATACTCGAGCGCACCAGCAATGCTGCGCTAGCCGAGGTTGGGCCCGGCACTGTGACAACGGCCGAGCGCAACGATGATGGCGGCTCGGCCTATGACCTGTCTGTGCGGCTCGACAATGGCGGCGAGGTCGATGTTGAACTCAACGAGTCCTTCGACGTCGTCTGGGTCGGCGACTTCGACAACGATGATGACGGAAGCTATGTTCCGAGCGCTTCCGCTGCACCGAGCGCTGCAGCCACGACCGCGTCCACTGCGGAGCAGGCTGCGGCCGAGCAGGCCAGCGCCGAAGCGGCCGCGCTGGCCGCAGTCGGCAGCGGACGCGTTACGGAATTCGATCGCAGCGATGACGCTAACCACCTCTACGAGGTCGAGGTCACCCTGGATAACGGCCAGGACGTCGACGTCGAACTCGCCGCCTCATTCGTCGTCCTCACTCTGGACAACGGGCGTCAGTAACCCGCACTCCTGCTTCAGGCCTCTCGGGTATCCGAGGAAAGCACAGAAGCCTTCCCACCAGGAGCCTCGACCGTGAGGTGCAGAGGCCTAGCGTTCGAACCCAGGCCATCTCATGGCGATCATGACCGGATCGGACAGCGGACGACCGAAGCGCGTCCCGTTCTGCCGGGCGGCGGCAATCCCGGCATTGACGCGTTCGACGATAAGTTCGCGCTCGTACTCGGCGAGGGTGGCGAGCATGTTCAGCATCAGCCTGCCCGTCGACGTCGCCGGGTCGATGCCATCCGAAATGGATCGCACCTGGACGCCGCGCTCGCGCAGCAGGTTCACCGTGTTCAGGACGTCGATGAGGGAGCGGCCGAGCCGGTCGATTCGCCACACGACGACCGTGTCACCAGGTTCCGCGTACCCGAGGAGCTTCTTCATCCCGGGCCGCTCGATCGCGGTCTTGCTTCCTGACGTGACGTCAGCGAACACGTCGCGTTTCTGCACGCCAGCATTGACGAGCGCGTCGAGCTGCAGCTGCGCATCCTGGCTCGATGTGCTCACACGCGTGTACCCAATAGGCCTCATTCTTCCATTGTGACTCACAAACCCAGTCTCTCCAGTCGCCTGAGACGTTTTACGGCGAGACACATTTATGGGACATCGAGCGGCCCGCCACCTTGTGGGTGGGGACCATGGGGGGATCGAGTGTCTCGGAAATCTTAGGCGGCTTCAAGGGGTCGTAGCAACACCTCACTCATACGGTGTTGCTACGACCCCTTGAAGCCGCCCCAGGGTTTCGAGACAGAAGGATGGGGTGCTCGTCCATATGTTCACGACGTCCCGCGTCAGGCCTAAAGACTGGACAGCCGACCGCCCCTTTGGAGCTACGGGCTCACGGTGGAACCGCTGCTCGCGGATGTGGCCCTACCCCATTTCAATCTGATGGGTCGCCTTAGGACGAAGCTGAACCGTCGAGTGCCTGGGACGAAGGCAGCAGCCCGTTTCGGTACGCGTGGGCCACAATCTGTGACCGAGAAGTAAATCCGAGCTTGCTGAGGATGCTGCTGAGGTGGGTTTTCACCGTCGACTCGCCGATGTGAGCGCTCTGGGCGATGTCACTATTGCTCAGCCCGCGGGCAGCGAGGAGGAAAATCTCCCGTTCGCGTGACGACAGTGCGCCAATCGAGTTCATGTCGCCTAACGCCGGGCTCTGGGTTTCGGAATCGATAACGGCCGTGCGGGTCTTGTCTCCGGCAGCATCCGGAAGAACCTCGCCGGACAATTCCGGCCCTGGCTTGGTAGTTCGTGATCGAATGCGCGACCCGACGTGCCAGGCACCCACAGTCAGGAGAATCCCCACGGCTGTCCAGCTGAGAAAGCCTTGGACAACTTCGACGGATGCGCCCTCCTTGCCGTTGATTGTCCCGAACACACCGGATAACGACAGGAACGGGAAGTTGAGCAACGCACTGACAACAACGCTTCCCAGAATCGAAAGTCCAAGCAGCGACCGACGCATCACGGCCTTGCCAGACGCGCTGATTCCAATCACCAGAAGAACAAGCGCGAGATAGGCAACCCAGCTTGTCTGGCTGAAACGTGTTGGCCAGAACAGCAGCTGCACGACAAGCAGGCCACCGGTGAGAGATAGCGCGGCACCGGGCCTCACCCGACAAAGCGCAATAGCCAATGCGAATCCCAGCGCGATCAACACGGCGTAGGGGTTCGTGATGAACGTCTCCGACCGCAGGGGCACGTCGCCGACAATCTGACTGGACGATCGCGCTACCCAGGCCGCAAAGAACACCGCCCCGAGCAATGGCTCCAGAATATGACGAAGGTGCGAGCGGGACTTTGGCATGGTCCAACGTTAGGTGTCGCGGCACCGATTGCGCGGTCGATAACGAGGGATTCCTCCCTTTGGGGGATGCCTCTCCGACGAAGGACCGAGGATCCTTTTTTTGACCGCGGCGGGCGCCGCGAACCGCTTTCCCGTGGCTGCGTTGGAGGTTCCTCGTCGGGGCCTGCCGCCGCTCCCTTGTAAGTGAACTGTCTCCAAACCTGAGCGTCTCGTATCCCATGGGATATGCGGCAGGGAGGCATTTGCCATCTTCTGCCGCAAGACCGCTGCGGAACAACGAGGTGCAGAAGAGATCGACACGAGAAGAACGCCTAGGCGCGTTCACGGCGGTAGGGTTACCGCAAGAATCGGACCGAGCAGGTACACCAATTGGCCGCGAAGGGGGGGCGTACTGCCCGAAAAAGAAGCATGGTTCGGTCCGAAGAAGATCGGCTTCGGCTGGGGACCTCGAACATGGCAAGGATGGCTGGTCATGGCACTCATCACCGCAACGGTGATTGGCATAGCAATCTTCGGAGCCACCCAGAGCGGATAGATTTGCGCCAGTCCACACGAAACTACTGGCCGCTGCGTTACACAATCAGCCTCATTGAGAGAAAGCGCCTCATCGTGAATACACGCAAAGCGGGGCAAGCGGGCATTCGTGATGTCGTCGCGGCGTCCACGCTCTGGGCGCCCCTGGTCGTTGTCGCCACAACGTGGGCAGCGTGGCGGGACTTACTCCCGACCAACTTGCCCCGTCAGTGGGGTAGCGATGGCGTGAGCTCGACGTGGCCGACGTGGGTCGCGATCGCCCTCGTCGCGCTAATCTGCCTCGGTTCGGCGGTCACGGCAACGGTCGCGCTTCGTCCGGGCGCAGCCCGGAGCCGTCGGACAACATTCCTGTGGGCCGGGTTCGCCGCCGGACTGGCGTGCGGCGCCTGGCTGCTGGTTGCGGGTTCAACGTTCTCCGCCGGCGCGAATGCCGAGCCCGAGGTGGGTGCGTGGCCCCTGCTCCTCATGTTGCTGATGGGATACGGCCTAATCCCTTTCCTGATCGCACATCGGTGGGTGGACGATGCACCCAAGCCGCCCGCTGTGGTGGTCACTTTTGTACCTGCTGAAACTGGCGCGTGGATCACAACCGTAACGGTGCCACTGTTCGCTCTAACTAGCCTTGCGCTCCTAGTCACCGCAGCAGTTCTGTTCTTCCTCGCAGTGCGCGACGGCACAGCGGGAGAAGATCTCTGGGGCGCAGCGGTCCTGGCAGTCCTCTCCGTACCGATGCTGGCGTTCGCGCGGCTGCGGATCAGTGCGGACTGGCGCGGTCTCAAAGTCGTTACAGGGATATTGGGTATCTCGCTGAAGACAATTCCGTTGATCGCCATCGAGTCTGTTCGCACCGAGACTCTGGAACCGATGCACTGGGGCGGCTGGGGCTACCGATTCATGCCAGGCCGATCGGCAATCATCCTCCGTGCCGGACCCGGGATCATCGTCAACCTCACCAACGGCAAGCAATTCGCCCTCTCGCTGAAGGCCCCCGAGATCCCTGCCGCAGTCCTGTCAACGATGATCGCTTCCGACGCCTAGCGGCGGCGGGTGTCGCACAACCTCAGAGTGTCGAAACCCATGGGATACAAGACACTGACACCTGCTCCGAAGCGGCGCACGCAATGAGTTGGATGCGCCAAATAGCGATCACTGAACGCCGCCACATATCGCCGAAAGTCACATCGAACGCTTTCGCGGTGTTCGTGATGTTCACTAGGACCTTGACCCAAGCTAGGCGTGAACCATGCCTGTTTGGGTTATTGACTCGAGCCGTCCCAGCCCAACGCTGCGGTTAGTTCGTCAGCGTCAGGGAGGGCGTCCTGTTCAGTCGAGGGGAGCGCATCGTAGGTGTACGTGGAGACTGCCATTGGTGATCCGCTCCGGCTGAGTGCGTAGCGAACCGTGTGGTCGTTTCGGTCTCCGCAAATCAGTATGCCGACGGTGGGGGCATGTGTTAACGCCAACTGAAAACAGGGCCAGAAACGCCAACTGAAAATAGGGCCACCAACCACTATGGAAGGTGATCAAATTGGATGATTGGGCAGAGATTCGCCACCTGCATTCGACAGGGAGGCGCTCGAAGAGAGAGATAGCCCGACTTGTCGGAGTGTCTCGGGGGACGGTTGATCGGGCGTTGGCCGTGGACCGGGCGCCGACGTATCAACGAGAGCCGACCGGGTCGAGTTTCGACGCGTTCGCCGCTCAGGTGAGGGTGTTGCTCGCGGCAACACCGAACATGCCGGCCGCGACAGCGGCCGAACGCGTGGGCTGGTCCGGGTCGCCGTCGTTGTTTCGGGCGAAGGTCGCCGAGCTCCGGCCCGAGTACCGGGTGCCTGACCCCGCGGATCGGCTCGTTCACCCGCCCGGGTTCCAGGTCCAGTGCGACCTCTGGTTCCCGCACTGTTAGCGGCCATGACAAACTGCCCATAGGCGGCCACGGAACTGCCCACTGACGGCCAGTAGAACTGCCCGCTGGTGGCCATGAGATCTGCCCACTTCTATTTCTGAACCCCCGCCCGGTTACACGGCGGGAGCCCCTTCCTGGGTTTTGATGACGGTGTCTAGTCGCATCAAAGTCGCCCAGGAAGAGGCCCTGAATGAAGTTTGACGGAGAAATCATGGAAATACTCGCTGCCTACGACCTGACCGGGTCGTTGCGCGCCACAGCCGAGCTCACCGGCTGCTCGCACCACACTGTTGCCCGGCACGTCGCTGCCCGCGACGCCGGCCGGCCCATCGCGGAACCCGCGTTCCGGGGCCGGGTCACGGACCCGTTTATGCCCAAGATCGAGGAATGGGTCGAGAAGTCCAAAGGCAAGATCCGCGCCGACAAAGCCCACGAGAAGCTCCGGGCCCTCGGCTATGACGGGTCGGAGCGGTCGACCCGGCGGGCGGTCGCGCAGGTTCGCGCCGCGTTCCGGCTGGGCCAGGTGCGAGTGCACCGGCCCTGGATTACCGAGCCGGGCATGTGGTTGCAGTACGACTTCGGCGACGGCCCCGTCATCGACGGGAAGAAGACCGTGTTGTTCGTCGCCTGGCTGGCCTGGGCCAGGTTCCGCATCGTGATCGCGCTGCGCGACCGGACGGCGCCGAGCGTGTTCGCAGCGTTGGATCGCTCCTTCCGGATTCTCGGCGGAGCACCGACCTACGTCCTCACCGACAACGAGAAAACCGTCACCATCTCGCATGTTGCGGGCGTTCCGGTGCGCAATCCACAGACGGTCGAGTTCGCTCGGCACTACGGCGTGACCGTGCTCACCTGCCAGCCCGCGGACCCGGCTTCCAAGGGTGGGGTGGAGTCGTCGGTGAAGCTAGCCAAGGCTGACATCGTGCCCAAAGACACCAACCTGCGCCCCGAATATGCCTCGTTCGCTGAGGTCGAAGCGGCCTGCGAGGCGTTCATGGTCGAGGTCAACAACCGGGAGCACCGCGCCACCAAGCGGAAGCCCGCGGTGATGCTCGAGGAGGAACGGCCCCGGCTGCACCGGGTTCCCGACACCGCGCACACCGTCGCGCTGGGCCTGACCCGGGCCGTTCCGGAGAACACGCCGATGGTCACGTTCGAGACCGGCCAGTACTCCGTTCCGGCGCACCTGCTCGGCGCCCGGGTGTTCGTCCGCAGCCACGGCGTTGGGGCCGACGAGCAGGTCGTCATCGTCCACGTCGGCAGCGACGGCCCCGTCGAGGTCGCCCGGCACCACCGGGCCCGGCCCGGCAGCCCACGCCTCGACGAGGCCCACTTCCCGGGCCACAAGGAGAAGGTCCCGGGTGACTACACGATCACCCCGCGCAGCACCGCAGAGACCGAGTTCTTGGCCATCGGCGCCGGCGCTCACGCCTGGCTCCTCGAGGCCGCCGCGGCCGGCACCGCGCGGATGAACGTGAAAATGGCTGAGGCCGTCGCCTTAGCTAAGATCAGCGGCACCGCCCGAGTCGACGAGGCCCTCGGCCAAGCGGCCACTTACGGTCGGTTCGCGACCGGTGATCTCGCCTCGCTACTCAGCGCGGGCGGCACCCGTCCGCCGGCACGCTCAGCGGCGGAGACCAGTTCGCTGGCGCAGGGCACCGCCGGGTGGGCAGCCATCGGACAGCCCGCCGAGGACGAGCTGGAGCAGAGCGCATGAGCGTCACCCAGGCCGCCGCACCGGCCCTGCCAGCGGAGCTGGAAGCGTTGATGCGGCAGCTGAAGATGCCCTACGCCCGAGCCCTGGCCCCTGAGCTCATCGCGACCGCCCGGGCGCAACGATGGGAACCCACCGAGATCATCAAGGCCCTTTTCGTCGAGGAAGTTACCGGCCGGTCCCGGTCAATGCTCGCGACCCGGCGGCGGGCGGCGGGGTTCCCGACCGGGAAGACGTTCGATACCTGGGACGAGTCGGCGTCCTCGATCCCGGTGCCCACGCAACAAGCTTTGCGGACGTTGGAGTGGATCGGCCGGAAGGAGAACGTCGTCGTTTGCGGCCCGTCAGGGACCGGGAAGACGTTCTTCCTCGAGGCCCTCGGCCAGCAAGTCGTCGAGGCCGGCATGCGAGTCGCGTGGTTCCGCCTCGAAGATCTCGGCGCCCTGGTTAGGGCGCACCGGGCTGACGACTCCGTCGGCCGGGTCGTGGCCAGGATCCTGCGCTCTGACCTGATCGTGATCGACGACATCGGCCTGCTTGAAGTCGGTGCCGATGCCGCCGAGGGCCTCTATCGACTCGTCGATGCTGCTTACGAAAAACGGTCCATCGCGATCTCGTCGAACCTGCACCCGGCGGGCTTTGACGAGCTCATGCCCAAGACACTCGCGACGGCGACCGTTGACCGGCTCCTGCACCACGCCCACGTCTGCCAAACCTCGGGCGACTCGATCCGCCTCACCCAGGCCCTCGCCGGGAAGGGCGTCACAAAGATGAGCTAAACCACCCACGACCGCGCATGGCCAACGCCACCAACACCCAGGTGGGCAGATCTGTTGGCCATGAGTGGGCAGTTTCCCTGGCCACCAGCGGGCAATTCTGCTGGCCGCCTACGGGCAGTTCCTAATGGCCATTGACACCGCACGAGGCCCTGCCGCTGGGTCATGACCAGGCCGGCACGCCTCCGGTGCTGGTGATGACGTCCACGTTCTCCGGGTTCATCCAAGGCCGCATGCTCCCGACGCGGACGACACCGGATCTACTCGGCGGAATGTGGTCGATGGTCGAGGAAGCCGGCGCGGTGCCGACCCGGCTGACCTGGGACAACGAAGCGGGCATCGGCCGCGGGAAACTCACCGAGCCAGCCGCCGCGTTCGCCGGCACGCTGGGCACCCAGATCAAACTGCTCAAGGCCCGCGACCCCGAGTCCAAGGGAATGGTCGAGCGGATGAACCAGTTCTTCCGCAGCCGCTTCATGTCTGGTCGCACGTTCACCTCGCCCGACGACTTCAACGAACAGCTCACCGACTGGCTGCCGATCGCGAACAACCGGCTCTCCCGGTCCCGGCGCGGCCGGCCCAACGATCTGGTCAGCATCGACCGGGCCGCGATGCGCGGGCTCCCACCGATGGCACCGGAGGTGATGTTCCGCAACAGCGTCCGGTTGCCCCGCGATTACTACGTTCGGGCGTTCAGCAACGACTACTCCGTGGACCCGAGCATGATCGGCCGGGTCGTGGACGTCACGGTGAGCCTGGACACCGTCTCCGTTCATCACGATGGGATTCTTATCGCCCAGCACCGGCGGAAATGGGCGCGGCAGCTGACCGTGACCGACCCCGAACCTGTTGCCCGAGCGGCCGAGCTCCGCGCCCAGTTCCAAGCCCAACGCGCCCACCGGCCCGCCGTGACACCGGTCGTTGAGACGGCGTCGCTGGCCCGCTACGACGAACTGTTCAGCGTTGACATCGACGCCGCGCCTGTCGTCTTGGCGGTCGCGTCGTGATCGGCCCGGAGGCGGTCTCGCAGATCGAGTACTACTCCCGCGCGCTGCGGGCGCCGCGGATCAGTGAAGCGTTCCGCCGCCTGGGCGACCAGGCCCGCGACGCGGGTTGGTCTCACGAGGAGTACTTGGCCGCGGTGCTCTCCAAAGAAGTCGCTGAACGCGAAGCCTCCGGTGCCAATCTGCGGATCAAGGCCGCCCGGTTCCCCGGCCACAAGATCCTCGAAGACTTCAACTTCGACCACCAACCGTCAGCAGACCGGAACCTGATCGCGCACCTGGGCACCAGCGTGTTCCTGACCGAAGCGAAGAACGTTGTCCTGCTCGGCCCGCCCGGGACCGGAAAAACGCACCTCGCCGTCGGAATTGGCATCAAGGCCGCTAAAGCGGGCCACCGGGTCCTCTTCGACACCGCGACCGGCTGGGTCAGCCGCCTCCAAGACGCTCATTCTCGGGGCAAGCTCCCCGCCGAACTGGCCCGGCTCCGCCGATACAGCCTGCTCATCGTCGATGAAGTCGGCTACATCCCGTTCGACCAAGACGCCGCGAACCTGTTCTTCCAACTCGTCTCGAGCCGCTACGAACACGCGTCGCTGGTCATGACGAGCAACTTACCCTTCGCCCGCTGGGGCGACGTGTTCGGCGACTTGACCATCGCTTCCGCGATGATCGACCGCATCGTCCACCACGCCGACGTGATCAGCCTCAAAGGCAACAGCTACCGGCTCAAGCAACACCAACCCACCGCGACTACGGCACACTAGAACCACACGACGGTGGCCCTGTTTTCAGTTGGCAGAAGTGGCCCTATTTTCAGTCGGCGTTAACAGGCATGGGCTGCCCTGCGGAGTTTGTCGTCGACGAGGGAGATGTAGAAGCCGAGCTGGCCGGCGTGCTCGGGTTGGAATTTCCCGGTTTTGAGTTCGATGACGACGTAGCGCAGCTGCTCTACGTGGAAGAAGAGCAGATCGAGGTAGAAGTCGTCGCCGCCGACGTCGAAATGTACTTGCCGGCCGACGAAGGCGAACCCCGTTCCCAGCTCGCGGAGTGTGTCGACGATGCGGTCCATGAGCGCTTGTTCGAGGTCACGTTCGGCGGCATCCTCAGTGAGTTCCAGGAAGTCGAATACGTACGGGTCTTTGGCGATCTGGCGGGCGAGATCCGAGTCAGCGGGTGTCAGCTCCGCCGTGAAGTTCGAGGGGGCCGAGCCTGTGCGCTCGACGGTGCGGTTCATGATCTGGTTGAGCAGCACGTTGCGGGACCAACCGTTCTTGACTGCCGCACTCGCGTACCATTCGCGGCTTTCAGAGCTGTCCAACTTGTCGAGCAGTACGGTGATGTGGCCCCACGGCAATCCTGCAACAGCCTGTTGCACAATTGGGTCGGTCTCCGGCCAGGCCACGGCGAAGGCTCTCATGTACTGGTGGTTTCTCGACGAGAAGCCTTTCATCTGGGGGAACTCGCTTCTCAGATCCCCGGCCAGGCGGACCAGCACCCCAGTGCCCCAGTGCCCCAGTGCCCCAGTGCCCCAGTGCCCCAGTGCCCCAGTGCCCCAGCCTTGTCTGGCCTGCTGGCTGATAATTTCGCGACCAATGGTCCAGTACAGCTCGATGAGTTGGGTGTTCACCGTGCGCTGAGCGCGAAGTTGAGTCTCGTGCACTCGGCGCTTAAGAGAACCGAGTAATTTCTGGGTAGCCGTCGGGGAGAACAACATCGCTATGGGCCATAACCCTATTGTCCTGGGCGCGGGTCGAGTGGGGGACCTACCACCGTCGCAGCGAGTCCAGCGACCTAGAGTGCGCGGCCATCGTCCCGGGTGCGCTGATCCTCGGGTCGCTGCGTCGCTTGGTCGCCTCGGGTCACTTGCCGTGCCGTGACGGTGAGGCCGGCGGCCCGCTGCGCCTCGCGCTGTCTGTCGGCTGTGGCCCGGTTCGCCGCTCGCATCGCCTCGAGCGCGGTAGAGGGCTTCTGCCGGCCAGCGTCTGTGGTGTTCGACTGGGTGCTCGGGGTCTGCGCCTGGTGCTGCGCCGCCACGCGGGCAGCGAGCTCCGCACCCACAGCACGCTCCCGGTATGCCGCGGGTATGGCGTCGGCTTGGGCAGGGTCGACCCGGTAGCGGTCGCGGAACACGGCGACCTCGGCAGCGAGCCGCACCCATTCTTCGCGCGGCGCCCCTTCGGCCGGGACGTCGCCGAGCTGCTGCGCCCAGGTAGGCCGTTCGGCGACGATGGAGGTTCCGCGTTCTTCGAACCGTACGGCCAGGTACTCGTAGCGTTCGGCGAGATGTTCACGCCAGGCGGGGTCCGTGCCGGGGGAGTCGAGCGTACGCCGGTCCGCGATCCACGCCGGGACGGACGGTCGGTTAGGTTTCGAGGCCTGGTCGATGGCGCGGGTCGTTTCGAGGCGTCGTTCCATCCGGTAGGACAGAACGGCACCGACATCGTCGGCCGTTCCGCGTTCTCGTTCGTTCCACGATTCCCGCAGCACGATGGCTGCGTCGAGGCCCTGTGTTTCGGCGCGGGTCAGGGCGGCGTTGACAGCGACCCAGCTTTCGGAGCTGGTGAGGCTGGTGGCCTCTGCGCCCGGGAGGGTGCGATGTACGAGTTGGTCGAATCGGACCGTGTTTGCGCGCTCGGCGACGTCGCCGTACTGGTCGATGAGAGTAACCAGGTCATCGACCCGGGCTTGTTCGGCGCGGATGGTTTCGGTCGCGGAGAGCAAGCCGGCACTGTGGCGGGCGATGCTCTCCAGAACGTCACTCACAGGCTGGGCATCCTCAGTCTCGACGTACAGGTGATTCGTTTCCTTGCCACGGGTCAGCCCGACGTAGACAAGTTCCCGCGACGTCGACGCGTCCGCCAGGACGTGGGCAGTGTCGGCGGTCAGGCCCTGCGCGCGGTGGATGGTGGATGCGTAGCCCAGCTCAACGCTTCGCTGCACGTACTCGGCCGGCAACGTAATGCGCCCGCCATGCCCGGCGTGGATGACGGTAAGTGCTCCGTCGCCGTGCACCTTTCGAACTGTCCAGACGTCGCCGTTCTTGACCCGGTCCGTGCCGCGGCCGGTGCGGAGGGTGGCATCGTTCAGCCGGGTGACGATCCGGTCGCCCTGGTACGCGGCCAGACCGTCGCGTAGCTGCGAGAACGTCCGCCCGGCAACTTGGCCGGCACCCATCCGGTACGCCTGCGCCCTCGTGTTGAGGTCGGTGACGGTCACGTTCTGCTGAGCCAGCATGACCGTATCCTTGCCGGCTTCGTCGTCGTGCTGCCAGGCCGCGAACACGTTGTCGCTCATCCGGTCGATGCTGCCGCCGGTGACGCGGTCGTTGTCGACATACCACCGGAACGGGTCACCGACCGTGGCCGGGTCGCGCAACTGGCGGGATGCTTCTGCTTCAGCCTGAGAGGCGAACCGGTGGATCTGCTCGAGTTGGACCGAGCCAACTTCACGTTCCAGCAGGCGCAGCGCCCCACCGGATTCGACGGCGGCGAGCTGCCGATCGTCACCAATCAGGCGCACGTGGGCGCCGTGACGTTCAGCGATGCTGGTGACCTTCGCCAGGTTGACCGTGCCGGCCATGCCCGCCTCGTCGACCACGACGATATCGCCCGGCCGCAGCTTCAACTCGTTTGGGTGACGGCTGTCAGGTGTGGCGTCGCCGTGGGTTTCGTAGGCGCCGACGAACGAGTGGATCGTCGCCGCCGGCACACCCACAGCGTCACGGAACACGGTGGCTGCAGTCGCGGACGGGGCCAACCCGATCAGCCGGCCACCGGCGTGCTCGGTAGCGCGGGCAGCCAACGCCAGCGCGGTTGTCTTACCCGCACCTGCAGGACCAGTCCCAACGACCAGCAGCGTGCCCGACGTCGTGAACTCCCGAGCGAGGGCCCGCTGGCCGGCGTCAAGTGGGCCGCTGTGCGCAGCGGCGGTCCGGTCGAACTCGGCCAGGGTCACCGGTGCGATTGACCGGGTTCGGGCAGCCGCAAGCAGGGTGTCTTCGGCGGCCAGTAGCCCGGTGGAGGTGAAGAGCATGCGGCCCTTGTGCTCGTAAATGCTCACCCCGTCCCGACGGGTCAGCGGCTGGAACGCACCGTGCGGGGCCGGCGGGGTGACCGCGATCGAGTCCGTCTCCAACGCTCGCCGAGTGATCTGCTCCACGGTGCCGGCGGGCACGGAGCCGTGGCTGGTTTCGTTCTGGACCCAGCGGCGGGCTTCGGCTTCGATCATGTGCGGACCCCAGACCGCGTGGTGCTCCGACACCGTCGCGACGACCTCGCGAGCAGCACGGTCGAGGTCGACCAGGCACGGCCCGGTCCTCGCCTCCTCCGTGGCACGTGCTGCGGCACGGGCGTCCGGCAGGAGGTTTCGGATGGTGGCTGCGCCGACGCGTTCAGTGCCCTTCGCCGCCCACTCAGTGCGCAGTGCAGCGAGGGACCGGGCGTGGAGCTTTTGCGGGCGGGTGTCGAGGGTGGCCTGCTGGGCGAGCTTGATGCGTGCGGTCGCGTCGGGGGAACGGCCGTGGCTGGCCCGGTAGTCCTTCTCGAGCTGACCAACAGCCTTCTTGATATCCGCAGACCGGGTCGAGAACTGCGACGTGAGGCGCTCGTCGATACCCGCGATCTCGACCACGGGACGCTTGCCCGGGGTAACTTCACGCAACTCCGTGGCCAGGCCCAGGGTGCCGGTGACCTCATCCATGACGCGTTGATTGTAGAACTCAGAAGCGGCAACACCCTGACGATGGAGAAGCTTGGAATCAAGCGTCCGCCACTTGCCATCGACGCCCCTGACCTTGTTCGCGACGACCAAGTGATCGTGCAGCTGCGGGTCGCCGTTGCGGGAATCGTAATGGCGGAACAGGGTTGCGATAAGACCGCCCTCGACGTCGATCTGTGCGACGCCGTTCGCGCCGGCGCGGGTGGCGACAGCCTCCCGCTCGAGGTACTTCACCGTGTCAGCGATAGCGACAGCCTGCGCGGCCTCGATCGCCTTCCGGGTGGGCTCGTCACCCAGCCCCCAGAGCACAGACACGCTCTTCGCAGGGGAGAAGACCAGGTCGAATCCGGCGACGGCTTGCTGCGTCGGCCGGGTCGCCGCAGTGATGAATCGGCCGAGCTCTTCCTTGTCCGCGGCTGGACGTCCCTTGGCCTCGCGGAACGCCAGGGCGCCCTCGCGGGCCCGGATCACGCGCCGCTCGGCGACGTTAGGTTCACGTCGTTCCGCTTTCTCGAACGCGGCGCAACCGGCGTCGATCTTGTCCTTCAAGTCTGTGCCGCCGGTGCTATAGCCGTAGTACGACCGCCCCAGCTTGGCCTCCGCGATAGCCCCGGTCGCTGTCTTCCCCTGCGCCTGAGCGGCGGCGATGATCCGTTCGGCGTCCGGGTGCAACCCTTCACCGTAGAGCGCCTTCATCTGCTCCTCGGTGACCGTCCCGGACACACCCAACGCGGCCAGCCCGCCACCGACCCAAACACCAGGAGGGTTGCCATCCTCGGTGTAGTAATCACCCAGCTCACGGCCATTCTCGCGCTTCACGTCACCGGTCACGGTCTCGCTCGTGTAGTACACATACCCGTCTCCCGCGGAGAGGATATGCATGGTCATCACACGCTCACTTTACCTCGTTGATTACTAATGCCAGAGGTGTGACAGATTGATTGACGAAGAATGAGGAATGAAAGTGGCCAGGCTCGAAGAGACTGCGGCTGTGCTTTGAGACCGCTGGGAGTGCACGGAGCCGACGAGGAACGAGGAGAGCACAGTAAACGCGGTCGAAAAGCAACGGCCGGGCACTCTGCGGTTGGTGACCTCATTTTGTGTCTTAGCTACTCCCTACCGGGCGGCTTTTGCGGCCGCGGGCCTTGCCTGCATAATGGAAAACTGACCAACTGAGGGGGACCCCATCGCCGAAGCACGCAAGTCCTCAAAACTGACCGCCGCCCGGCAGCTCGCCCGCGAGAAGTCCGCGCAGTTCCGTGAGCGCGAGGACAAACTAGAATCTCTGGCCGTCGATTACTTCACCTACCTCGAGCAGATCGAAGAAGTGAACGCGCTGGCGGAGAAGGAAATCGTGCGTATCCGTGCGCAGTCCGAGAAGAACACCGCCGACCGGCGGGCCAGTGCGGCCCGAACCATTGGCGAGATGCTGACCGCTGGTGCGTCCCGCACCGAAGTTGCGGGGCGTCTCGGCATCGCCACACGCGACGTCAAGCGAGCCGCGCCAGTCCTCGCAAATCCTGTGGGCACTGTTCCGGCCGGCAGCGGGCTCGGTGACGGGTCGGACCAGGCGCGGGTGTGACCCGACCGGGCAGGTATGCTCCGACTAATGTCTGACAACTCACTTGCACCTGATGACTATCGGCTCGTCCTCGAGGAACTCAAAATTCGTGTCCGCGCCGCCCGCCGGCGGGCACAACGCCGCGTCAACACAGACCTGCTCGAGCTGTACTGGAACATCGGCAACACCCTTTCCCTCCGCCAGGCACATGGCGGCTGGGGCACCGGCGTGCTCAATCAACTAGCTGACGACCTGCGAGCCGAATTCAAAGGAATGAAGGGTTTCTCGCGCTCCAACCTGAAGTACATGCGGGCATTCGCGCAAGCCTGGAACGACCAGCGCCCAATTGGCCAACAAGCTGTTGGCCAATTGCCCTGGGGCCACGTCACCGTCCTCCTCGACAAACTCGATGCGCACGAAGACCGCGAATGGTACGCAGCTGCGGCAGCCGAACACGGCTGGTCTCGCAACGTGCTGATGAACCAGATCATGAATCAGACCCGCGCGCGGATCGGCTCCTCACCCTCGAACTTCAGCACCCAACTCGCACCAGCAGACTCCGACCTGGCCCACCAACTCGCTAAAGACCCCTACGTCTTCGACTTCCTCGACCTCACCGCAGATGTCGCCGAACGTGAACTCGAACAAGCGCTCATGGACCGCATCGTCGACACCCTCCGCGAACTCGGCGCCGGATTCGCCTTCGTCGGCCGACAAGTCCACTTCGACGTCGACGGCGACGACTTCTACCTCGACCTCCTGTTCTTCCACGTCGAACAACTGCGATACGTCGTCATCGAACTCAAGACAGGAAAGTTCCTCCCCGAACACGCCGGGCAGCTCGGGTTCTACGTCGCCCTGGTCGACGACCGACTCCGCCGCAGCGCTCACGCACCAACAGTCGGGATCCTGATCTGCGGCAGCCGCAACGAACACACCGTGAGGTACTCCCTGGGCAGCGCCACCTCGCCGATGGCCGTTTCGACGTACTCCTACGACACCCTCCCCGCCGCCGAACGCAATGCCCTTCCCGCCGCTGAACAGCTCGCGGCCGCCCTAGACTGGGTTCCCGACGAGCCCTGAGGACGTCAACCGCGGACACTCAATCCAGACATGGAGAAGGCTGTTCCAAGCCTCAACGCGTAGGGCCGAAAGTCTGAGTCGCACCGCTCATCCAAGGCCTCAGATTTGAGACTGAGACGGTCTGTGCCGCTTGGGGAATGAGGGGGAATGGGCTATGGCGGATCACGACCGTACTCTTGGCTCATGAGTATCGAGAATCGTTTCGGCCTCGCTGACTCGAGCGGGCCGCTGCTAACCGTGATTCAGGCCACCGGGGTAGCGATACCGCCTGGTTGTTTAGCGCCATCGCCCTGGTCGCGGTTGCGAACGGCGCGTTGCTGACCACTGGCGACGTAAAGCGAGTCGCACTAATCCCCTCAAAACCTGCGGGCACTGTTTCGGCTGGCGGGGACCCAGTGACGGGTCAAACCAGGCTCGGAAGTGACCCCACAGGGCAGGTATGCTCCGACTAATGTCTGACAACTCACTTGCACCTGATGGCTACCGGCTCGTCCTCGAGGAGCTCAAGACCAGCGCCCGCGGCGCCCGCCTGCGCACCCAACGCCGCGTCAATACAGACCTATTAGAGCTGTACTGGAACATCGGCAACGCCCTTTCCCTTGCCAAGCACAAGGCGGCTGGGCACAGGCGTGCTTGACCAACTAGCTGACGACCTGCGAGCCGAATTCCAAGGAATGAAAGGCTTTTCGCGCTTCAACCTCAAGTACATGCCAGCGTTCGCGCAGGCAGGTTACCGGCGTGAAACATGAGAGGTAGGAAGTGTCCCGCAACGGATACAAGAATGCTCCCTCTTGGAGACGTAACGCGAGTTATGGAACGACCAGAAGCGCACCGACCGGAGACGCCGGCGGCGTGGGTCCCGGTCGTGACGTCTCCGGTCGCTGCGGTGAGTTGGAACCCTTCTTGGTCGGCTCTGTCGCGTAGCGAGAGACCAATCCGACTTCGATACGCCTCTCATCCGCGGCGCAGCGCTAGACTCCTTGCTGATTTCGCTGATCGAGCGCCCCCGGGTGAATGATCAAGATTCGATGATCCGGCGAGGTGTAGAGATTTGCCCTACGATCGGCGAATGACTGCCTCTTCATGTGGTGTCCGTAGGGTAGTCCACCATTCGAGGCCAGTCGCCGAAACCCGTCGCGAGCCGGACCAGGTACGCTCAGCGCCAACGCGCAAAGGGGAGTTGCCCTTGATCCTTGATGAAAGATAGCCATGTTAAATGTCGCCATTGTTGATGACGATGCGAGCGCTGTAGAACTGCTGCGTGCCTCGCTTAGCACCTACTCGGCCCGTACGGGCGAGAATTTTGAGATCACCGCCTTTCCCGAGGCAACTCGATTTCTTGATGGGTACCGTGCGCGCTTCGATATCGTTTTTATGGACATCGAAATGCCGACAATGGACGGAATGACTGCGGCAGCGCACCTGCGGGCGGTAGATGCTCAGGTCGCGCTGATCTTTGTGACGAACATAGTTCAGCTGGCCGCGAAGGGCTACGAAGTCGATGCACTTGACTACATAATCAAGCCTTTCGCCTATCCGGATTTTGAACGCAAGTTGCGGCGCGCTGTTCGTGCCTGCCAGCACTTCACAGGGGCACTTGTAGTTGCACAGCAAGGGGGGACACGTAGGGTGCTCCTCCGAGATATTCAATTTATCGAGGTGCGCGGTCATAGTCTCTTGCTGCATACCGAGGACGGCATAATCCATGGGTCGGGCACACTGCAGGACACCGAACGAAAGCTCTCGGGGGAGGGGTTTCTTCGTTGCTCTAAAGCCTATTTGGTCAATCAAAAGCACGTAACCGTCGTCAAAGGAATGATCCTGACCATGAGCAGTGGCGAGCGACTGAGTATCGGCCGCAGCTACCGAAAGACGTTCATGAGCGAACTCGCGGAGTTCTTAGGCGAGGCTTATGTTATCTGAGCTGGATTGGAGTTTCGCTGGCTTCTTCGAGGCTAACGGTCTGATCTTCGAGCTACTGATTTCCGTCGCGATGCTCACTTTGGGGCTCACCCGTCGTGATCGCTTTGAGAAGCGGGTCACCGTCAGCAGTTTGACACTGGTGGCTATGTCATCTGTATGGGGCGGGTTGGTCCCCGACGGCATGTGGGCGAATATGGCGCGGTTTCTGCTGCTGATTGCGTGCTCGGGGTTCGCAATCATGATGTGCTGGCGTGTCACGGCGCGCCAAGCGATGTTCTACCTAGCTGCTGCGGCAATGATGCAACACTTCGCCTTTCGCGGGGCAAGTATCGTAACCGTGCTGGTCGAGTACGCTGCCCCAAACGTCACGTGGTCTGCAATGGTGGTGTATCCCCTTGCGCTGCTACCGTTTTTCGTGGTCGGCTATCTGCTGTTCGCACGCCCCATAAATCGCCACAGCACAGAGGAAATGCGCAGCGGTTCCGTCCTCATGTTGCTCATCGCGATGCTCGCCAGCGTGAACGTCTTCACTCATCTCTTCGATGAATTCGGCACGGAGCACTCGATCAGCCTGGCCGCCGTCTACTTCCCCCTGGACCTTGTCACTTGCGCGTTCCTGCTCGCCCTGACCACAGCGATCGTGCAGCGACAATCCGCAGAGCACGATTCTGAGATCCTTCGGCACCTGCTGCATCAGCAGAAGACGCAGATGGAAGGCTCAAAGGAAACCATCGATCTCATCAACCTCAAGACGCATGACCTGAAGAAACAGATCGGGAGGCTCGGCGACCGCATTCCGCAGGACGAGATCGATGAACTACGCGCACTGGTCAGCATCTACGACGCGGCCGCCCGCACTGGGAACGAAACTTTGGACGTCTTGCTGGCGGAGAAACTCCTGCTCTGCGAGCTTCGCGGCATCCATTTCGACCGCATCGTGGACGGCGGACTGCTGGGTTTCATGCGACCCGGAGACGTCTATTCACTTTTCGGGAATGCGTTGGATAACGCGATGGAAGCGGTTGCTAACGTTGCTGACCCCGCTCACCGCTATATCGCTCTGCGTGTCCGCCAGCGCAAGGGGCTCATCGCCGTCCAGGTTGAGAACGCATACCTAGGGGAGCGTAGCTTCAAGAACGGACTTCCCGTCACGACGAAGAGCGACACACGGTATCACGGCTTCGGGATGCGGTCTGTGCGAATGATCACAGATAAGTACGGTGGCACGATGGCCGTGACCGCCAAAGATGGAGTGTTCACGCTCACCCTCCTGCTGCCCGTCGCCGAGAGCCAGAACACACCGATGACGAATACCGTCTGAGCTCGACCAGACACAGATAGTCGTTCGATGCGTAAAAACGACCTGTCATGATCCCGCAGCCGAGAATCCTCCGGCTCCTGCATATCGTGAAGCGATAAGAACGCCGATCATCGGCGCTATCCGACCGCGGGCGTCGATGTTGCCCGAGGAATTTCGGCATCGTTAAGGAGAACAAAGATGTTCCGGACCGTGAACAAATGGCGTGGTTTCGTAGCCATAGGGGTGATCCTCGTAATGCTCGCTTCAGTGACGGGGCAAGTGCTGGAGACGTACCGCTCTGCTGTTGACCAGTTCTTCGGCACTCGCAGTCAGATCACCGAATCAGACAAACTGGCAAACGACAAGGACTCCTGGATCTACGAGTCCGAGTTCAAGAGCGCTGAGCAGGCTTACGAGGGTCTAAGCGCGTTCGCGCAGGAGGAAGCGAACGAAACGTTCTCCTTGCTTAAGAACGAAAGTGGCGTGCTCCCACTTGCAGAAAAATCAAAGATCACAATGCTGGGGGTTCGTAGCTACGCCCCGATCTACGGCAGCTCGGGTGGGAGCATCACCGATGGATTCTCCGTCGTAAAAATCTCCGACGCGTTCGCGGAAAAGGGCTTGAAGCTCAACCCATCCATGCTGACTACATACGAGTCGTACTTCGCCGACAAAAAGTGGGTGGAATCTCGATACGGCTCGGGAATCACGCCCGAGTACGCCGAGATCACGGCATACGATGACCCGCATGAGTTCTCTCTAGACGATCTTTCGGCGCTCAACCCGGATTACCGCGCGGATTTTGAAGAGTATTCGGATGCGGCGATCGTCGTAGTTGGGCGGTCCGCAGGCGAAAACGGTCAGGGCTATGTCGCCGGCGACGGAGGTCTCGCAGACGGCGTCAGCACGACCACCGGCAACATTCTCTCCCTCTCAGTCGAAGAGCGTGAGATTGTGGAAGAGGCAAAAGCCAACTTCGACAAAGTTGTTGTCTTGGTGAACTCGGTGAACCCTATGGAGATCGCAGAGCTCCAGGATGACCCCGAGATCGATTCGATCCTGTGGATCGGCTTCCCCGGCGCCTACGGGTTTTACAGCGTCGCGGACGTTCTGACTGGTGCAGTTGCGCCGTCGGCGCATCTCGGCGACGCGATGGCCAAGAACACAGCTCTTGCTCCCGCTATGGCGAATTATGGCGACATTCCGTGGGCCAATGCGAGCGACTTCGCAGAAGAGGACAGCGTCAACTCGTACCTGATCCAGGCCGAGGGAATCTATACCGGATATCGCTACTACGAGACGCGCTATGCGGACATCGTGATGGGCAACGGTGGCACGGAGGCATCAGCCGGAACTTATGCGAACGCCGATGGGACCGTCGCAGAAACCGACGGCACCTGGAACTACTCGAACGAGATGGTCTATCCCTTTGGATATGGTCTGAGCTACACCGAGTTCGAGCAATCCCTCGACGAGGTGAACGTGCAGGGCGACAAGCGCTCCGCGACGGCCACAGTAACGGTCACCAACACCGGCGACGTGGCCGCGAAGGACGTGGTGCAAGTGTATGGAGCGGCCCCCTACACGGACTACGACATCGAGAACGGCGTTGAGAAGTCAGCGATCCAGCTTCTGGACTTCGAGAAGACAACGACCCTCGAACCGGGCGAATCTCAAACCATAAAGATCAATCTCGACCTGAACAATCTCGCCAGCTATGACTCTAAGTCGGCGGCTACCTACATCGTCGACCCGGGGCAATACATCATCTCAATCGGAGATGATGCGCACGAAGCGCTCAACAATAAGCTCGCGGCTCAGGGCTACTCGACTGCCGACGGCATGACCGCTGACGGTGACGAAGCGAAGGCTTACAGCTGGACGTGGGACGGCGAGGTTGATGCCGACACTTTCTCTGTGAGCTCAACAGGCGTAGAGATCACGAACAGCCTGAGCGAGGGCGATTCGGCGATGGACTACAACTCCTTTGAGCCTGGTGCCGTGACCTACCTGACGCGCAGCGACTGGAATGGCACGTTCCCCGAGACCTACGCCGCAATCGAGGCCAACGAGGCGGTCTCGCGTGTACTTCGCAACGACATCATCCCGCTGAAGACGAATGAAGACACGTCAGACATCATCTTCAATGACACCACCAGCGATCTCGAGCTCAACGACCTGAAGGGCGCGAGCTTCGATGATCCGCGCTGGGACGAGCTCCTGAACAAGCTGGACGTGCAGGAGTTTCTCGACCACGCAGCGAACGCGTTCCACAACGTGGACGCAATCGAATCGGTCGGGCTGCTACAGACGGGTTTTGACGATGGACCCGGTGGCTCCGACTCCCATTATCTGAAGGAGGGGCAATACCAGGGCGACCCCTGGGAAGACGCCGACGAGTACGACACCGGCATGCGTGTTGCGCCATCAGCCGTCAACCTCGCTTACGCCTGGAACAAAGAGCTGTCCTATCGCTACGGGGAGTTGATTCTCGGCGAGAGCACACTGTCTCTCAACTTGCCAGTCATGGGGGGTCCGGGCATGAATCTACACCGCCACGCGTATAACTCTCGCGGGGTGGAGTACTACTCCGAAGACCCGATCCTCTCGGGCTTTATCGGTTCTGCCGTCGTTCAGGGTGCTCAGTCGAAGGGCACGCTAGTCAACATCAAGCACGTCGCTTTCAACGATCAGGAGATCAACCGGAAGGGCGTCGCGGTGTTCATGTCTGAGCAGAAAGCGCGCGAGCTCGAATTGCGCAACGTACAGCAGGCGGTGGAGGCGAAGGGTAAGCCGGCGTCTTTCGTCGCCGACCCTGAAAGGGACGGTACCTACCTCGATAAGGCACGTGGCATCATGACTTCGTACAACCGCATTGGAGCCATTGCAGCCAGCGCTAACACGGGCGTTATGGTCGATATTCTCCGAAACGAATGGGGCTTTCTGGGCTACAACGTTACGGACTTCACCGGTGTCACTCCGTTGGCGGCTCCCAAAGAATCGTTGCTGGCCGGAACAACCGCGTTTTGTGGCTTCAAAGTCGAGGGCATTGACTACTGGACTGCCGACGCGATCGCAGGAGATCGAGATCTGCTGCTGGCGGTGAAAGATGCCGCGCATAACACGCTATATGCCTTGGCGAATTCCGCCGCAATGAACGGTGTCAACTCGACGACACGCACCGTTGATGTCATGACGGGGTGGCGTGTGGCGTATGGGTCCACGATCGGTCTAGGCGTACTCATTCTGCTGATCGGTGCCGGCGGCTACACGGTGACGGCAGTGCGCTCGTCCCGAGGGATGAAGGGAGCAAACTGAAATGTCAAAACTGACTCGAGGCACCGCACTTGGTACTCTGATCGCTCTGATCGCAGGCGGACTCATTTTCTACATCGTCACCTCTACGACCGGGTATCTGGTCGGGAGCGTCATCGATCCTCTGCCGATCGTGCTCACGGCGATTGCGATTCTGTTGCTCGGTGCCGAAATATGGCTAGGCGGACGCATCCGACCGTTTCTCCGTGACCTAGCGCTCATCGCGTCGATCGCGTTGCTCGCGTTGAGTTTCGCAACCTTCTTGCTCGCGCGTGTTCCGCTGGCGGGAGATGTGTACTTCATCCCGGTTAACTACCCCGAGGCGGAAGCGGTAACCCTCCACCTGTCCTTCGTCGGTCTCGGGTTATACGCGGTTGCCATCGTCGTGCTCACCGTGGCCGCGTTCAGCGCAAAAAGGACCTCCCGACTGCCGCAGCCAATCGTTGTGAACTGACGTCCGCAGGCAAATAAAACCTGCTGTGCCCGCTGCCCGATCACTCGGGCAGCGGGCACAGCAGCCAGAGCAAAAGAAGGATCCATGAAAGCGATCGACTTCAACAGCGGATGGAGCTGGCGTCACTTCCCCGCAGCCCCGACGGATGAGGTGGAACCCTTGACCTCTGTCGTGCTCCCGCACGACGCGATGCTTAGCGAGCCCCGCTCTCCTGAGGCCAGCGGCGGACAGAACACTGGTTGGTTTGCTGGCCGAGACTACGAGTACGTGAAGAGCTTCTATGCTGACACCGACTTCGAAGACAAGGTAGCAATACTCCAATTCGAGGGAGTCTATAGAAAAGCTGAAGTTTGGGTCAATGGGCAGCAAGTCGCGTATCGCCCCAATGGGTACACCGATTTCCTCGTCGACATCACTTCTGCGTTGCGGATCGGACAAGCCAACGAAATCGTCGTAATCGCGCGGAACGCAGATCAACCGAATAGCCGTTGGTACTCAGGAGCAGGCATCTACCGTCCCGTCACGATGTGGCTTGGAGAGCGGCAACACATACTTCTGGGGGGCATCGTCGTTCGCACGGTGTCCATCGATCCCCCGACCGTTGATGTAATCGTTAGATCTTCTGGTGGCGGTGCGGTGACAATCAACATCACCGACGAGACGAGCGGAACTTCGTTGCATCGGGAGTCCGGTATGAGCGACGGCGAAACGCGGTTTCGTGTGGAACTGCCCACTGCGTCACTATGGAACCCCGGCTCACCTGCGCTCTATAGGTGCGCCGCTGAGCTGGCTGTCGATGGTCGCACCGACCAAGCCGATTCCACCTTCGGGATACGCACCCTCGAGTGGAACGAACGAGGGTTTCTCGTCAATGGAGAGCGCATAATTCTGCAGGGTGCATGCGTCCATCACGACAACGGAATCCTCGGCGCGCGCGCCTACGCCGATGCCGAGGAGCGAAAGGTACGCCTGCTCCAAGAAAACGGCTATAACGCCATCCGGAGCGCGCACAATCCTTGTTCCGATGCACTTCTGGACGCTTGTGACCGCTTAGGAATTCTCGTCGTCGATGAATATATCGACCATTGGTATACACACAAAACCCGCTTCGATCTCGCCGAGACGTTTGACGAGTGGTGGGAGCAGGACCTCAAAGACATGGTGAGGAAGGATCGTAACCACCCGAGCGTGATCATGTATTCGATCGGCAACGAAGTGGGTGAGACGGCAGAGGCCCGCGGAATCGACCTGGCCGATCAAATGACCCGGTTTTTGCACGCGCTGGACGATAGCCGGCCCGTTACATGTGGCGTCAACATCTTCTTCAACTATCTCTCCTCGATTGGTCTCGGAGTGTACTCAGACCAGAAATCAAATCGGACGCCGAAGAAGGAAAAGCCCGTCGGCAGTGAGTTTTTCAACAATATGGCTGGGCTGCTCGGTGCGAACTTCATGAAATGGGGCGCGACCCTGCGTGGAAGCGACCTGAAGACGCGGGACGCTTTTGCTCGACTCGACATCGCCGGATATAACTACGGCATCCGACGCTATGAGCGTGATCTGAAAAAGTACCCCAATCGGCTTATCCTCGGCACCGAGACATTTTGTGCCGACGCCTTCCATTTCCGCGAGCTCGCTAAAGCTCATCCCCGACTGATAGGTGACTTCGTCTGGTCAGGTATCGACTACCTGGGCGAAACCGGTATCGGTGCATGGGAGTACCGCGACTACGCGCCGGAATTCAGTGGGTTCGGATGGCTAACTGCGGGTTCGGGGCGCCTCGACATCACCGGCAAGGCGCTCGGTGAGGCGCTCTATACTCGGGTCGCCTTGGAACAGCATGCTGGGCCACTTATCGCAGTCCGTCCGGTGAACTACACCGGACAGAAACACTCTCCCTCGGCGTGGAAAATGAGCAATGCGATCGAATCGTGGAGCTGGAACGGATGTGAGGGTCGTCGCGCGCAAGTCGAGGTATACGCACGAGCCCACAGGGTCGAACTTCATCTCAATGGGCGCCGTGTTGCTAGCGCGAGATTGAGGGACGATTGCATCGCACGTCTGGAATGCAACTGGGAACCAGGCATTCTCGAGGCGATTGCTTACGACAGTTCCGGCCGCGAAACTGGTCGTCACGAGTTGCGCAGCGCGGGCGAGGAGACCGAGCTGAGGGTAGAGCCTGAACAGGCGACCGTAACGCGGGGCGGTCTGAGTTTCATTCGGGTGCGGTACACGGACGCGCAGGGCACCGGTAAACCGCAGGAACGCGGGACACTGCAGGTTAAAGTGACGGGTGGCACTCTACTGGGTCTTGGCAGTGGCGCGCCCTACAACAGGGTCGGCTATGCGGGCGAACTAACGGACACGTACTACGGCGAGGCGCTCGCGGTGGTGCAAGCCGCCGATCCCGGTGCGAAGGAGATCGCCGTTGAGGTCGAGGACGGGACCCTCCGCTCGCGAGCACTCATTTCGGTGATGGAAGCGCAGGATCCGATCGTCATGGACTCGATGTGAGCGTCGTACGATTCCGATCCACTGTCATGTCTTGGTGGGCCCGCCTGGGGCAACGGCACGTGCTCCTCAGGCAATTTGCACTCTTCTATGCTTTCTCATTATTCGTCACCGTCTTGCAATACCTGCTGCTGACTTTTCTCCCCGGGTTGATATACCGCCACACTGACTGGTCGACAATTCCGGCTCAGTACATTCAACTCCAGCTTGGACCAGTGAACACTTATGTCTTCGACTACCCCGTCACTGGTGACGAGACCGGAGGTATCGGCTACTTCGTCGCCGTGGCTGTCACACTCTTGGTGGCTCAGTGCGTTAACTTCCCCATGCAACGCAACATCGTTTTCAAGTCGAAGGGCAACATCTGGTACCAAGTGTTTTGGTATGTAGTCGCGTTCGTGATCATCACACTTGTTTGCAGCTTTCTGATGGGTCTATACGTACCTTGGTGCAAGGCGAACTTTTCACCGCAGGTATACAACATTCTCATCACGGTGATCAACGGGGGAGTTCAGATGGTCATCTACTTTCCGATCTACAAGATTATCTTTCCATCGTCTCCCCGCGTCCCGGCGTCGACGAGCACATGATGACGACGCAGGTCTTTGGCCGGCCGCTGAAGACCCCGCGCGACCGACCGCCGGTGCTCGGACCGACGATCAGGTAAGAGCGATGCAATACACCCACGGTGGTTTTGCTTCCGCAATGGGGCGGTTACTGGTCATCCGTCATGCCCGCGAAACGGGGGCGCGCGGTCTGGATCTGAGCACTACATCTCTCTGCCGGATTGGCTGCCCGACCTTGAGGAAGCCAGTGTCACCGCACAAACACCTCGGCGTGGCCGCGAAATTCCACCGCAAATACGCCGCTTTACCCTGCTTGTGATTGACGACTGGTTGTTGGACCGGCCCTGGAATCGATCGCAACGACAACAGGTCACAGATGCGGGCCAGGCCAGTGAGACCCCATAACCGAACGGTTCGACCTGGTCCTCAGCTGGGCACACACACGACTAGAAAGCAGCGGAGCATGATCGAGAACCTGACCTTGCTGGAAAAAGCCGCGATGCTGAGCGGCAAGAACATCTGGGAGAGTCGCCCCATTCCGCGCTACGGCGTGCCCTCTTTCTTCATGTCGGATGGCCCGCACGGTGTGCGCAAGCAGCTTGGCTCCTCCGACCACTTGGGCATCAATGCCTCACAGCAGGCCACCTGCTTTCCCACAGCAGCCACGGTCGCCAATAGCTGGGACCCGGTGCTCGCCGAGCTGATCGGTGAAGCCCTAGGCGAGGAGGCGGCCAGCCTCGACGTGGACGTGCTGCTCGGTCCCGGTCTTAACATCAAGCGCAGCCCGCTCTGCGGCCGTAACTTCGAGTACTTTTCCGAAGACCCCTACCTGGCCGGCAAGATGGCCGCCGGCTACGTGCGCGGCATCCAGTCCCAAGGCGTCGCGGCCACCCCCAAGCATTTTGCGGTGAACAGTCAAGAGTCGCGCCGCATGACCACCGACTCGGTGCTGGATGAACGTACGTTACGGGAAATTTTCCTCACCGCGTTCGAGATCGTGGTGCGCGAGGCAGAACCCCGTGCCTTGATGACCAGTTACAACCTCGTGAACGGGGTGTACGCCAACGAGAACGCGTTCCTGCTACAGAAGGTACTACGTGACGAGTGGGGCTTCGACGGCGCCGTGATCACCGACTGGGGTGGCGGAAACGACGCTGTCGAGGGAGCACGCAACGGCAGCGCGCTTGAAATGCCCTCGCCCGGCCTGGACTCCGTTCGCCAGCTCGTCGCTGCTGTCGAAAACGGCGCCCTTCCAGAAGCCGAGCTGGATGCTCGGGTGCGCGAGGTCATCGAGCTCGGCTTGGCCTTCCGCTCGCCGCTCGACCCCGTGGCACCGCTGGATGTGCAGGGCCACCACCAGCTCGCTCAGCGAGCGGCCGAACAGAGTATCGTGCTGCTCAAGAACGATGGGCACTTGTTGCCGTTGGCCCCCGGCACTCGAGTGGCGGTGATCGGCGATTTCGCCGAGACGCCACGCTACCAGGGCGCCGGCTCGTCCCTGGTGAACCCCACCCAGCTCACCACCACCCTGCAGGCGATCGGGACCGCCGACCTGAAACTAGTGGACTTCGCCCGCGGCTTCGACCGGCACGGCGCCGCCGACGAAGAGCTCGCCGCCGAGGCGGTACTCGCCGCCAGGTCCTCCGACGTCGTGCTGCTCTACCTGGGACTCGACGAGATCAGCGAATCAGAGGGTCTGGACCGCAGCGACATGCGGATGGCCCCCAACCAGCTGGCGCTGCTCACCCGGCTGCATGCGGCGAATCCCAACATTGTCGTGGTGCTCAGTGCCGGCAGCGCCGTGGAGATCCCCTGGCTGGACGACTGCGCGGCCCTGGTGCACGGCTACCTAGCCGGCCAGGCCGGCGCCGCCGCGCTACTCAACGTGATCACCGGCGCGGTCAACCCGTCGGGCAAGCTCGCCGAGACTTACCCAGTCCGGCACGAAGACACCCCAGCGTTCCACTACTTTCCCGGCACCGAGCGCACCGCCGAGTACCGCGAAGGCCCGTACGTGGGCTACCGCTACTACGACACCGCCAACGTCCCGGTGCGTTTCCCCTTCGGCTTCGGCCTGAGCTACACCGAGTTTGCTTACAGCGACCTCACCGTCACCGATACCGCCGTATGTTTCACAGTGAAGAACACCGGCGCCGTCGACGGGGCGGAGATCGCGCAGCTCTACATCGGCCGCAACGGCACCGGCGTTCACCGCCCCACAAAAGAGCTCAAAGGCTTCATCAAGGTGCCCCTGGCCGCGGGCGAGAAACGGGCCGTAACGATCCCGCTGGATGACAAGGCCTTCCGCCACTTCGACGTTGCGAGCGGCGCCTGGCAGGTGGAGTCCGCCGAGTACACGGTGCACGTCGGAGCGAGTCTGTCCGACATTCGTCTGACCGGCATTCTTGCCGTTCAGGGCACCATCGCCCCAGTCGCGCCTACGGTGCCGGGTCCCTATGACACCGGGCTGATCACTGATGTCTCCGACGCCCACTTCGCCGCCCTGCTGGGACATGAGATTCCCGCGGCCCGCTGGACCCCGGGGCCGCTCGGCCTCAATGACGCCCTTTGCCAGATGCGCGATGCCGAGAGCGTGCTGGCCCGGCTGGCCTTTCGTATCCTCAATCGGCTGCTCAGAAAGAGCGAGGCCGCGCACAAGCCCGACCTCAACCTGCTCTTCCTGTACAATATGCCGTTCCGTGCCATCGCGAAGATGACGAACGGTGCCGTCAGCCTGCAGATGGTGGAGTCCATGCTGCTGATCGTGAACGGCCACTTCGCCCGCGGTGCCGGCGCTCTGATCCGTGGTTATCTGCATAACCGCCGCGCCAATACCCAGACCCGCAAGGCGCTCCGGGCCGGTGCCTGAGTTGCCGTCGCCCGAGGCGTCACCCACCTTTAGCATCCCAATAGAGAGATTCTGATGATCACCCGCATCAAGGCCAGTTGGTCAGCCTTCGTCGAGAAGCGTCCCGCCATCGCTCAATTCATCGTCTTCACCGTGCTCAGCATTGGTATGACCGTACTGCAGCTCATTATGATGCCGGTCATCAAGTGGATCTTCGGTATGACCAGCCTCGTTGACACCGGATTCCAGGTTCTGCCGGTCGCCACGAACTTCGACGGCAGCACCTACTACCTCTTTGACTACGCCGCGGGCGCCCTCCCGCTCGGCGGCGGCGGCCTGGCCTACTTCCTGGCGGTTCAGATCACCCTGGCCATCGCCCAGGTGATCAACTTCTTTGCCCAGCGCAACATCACCTTCAAGTCCAACAGCAGCCCGTGGGTGGCGGCGTTCTGGTACTCCGCCGCGTATATCGTCATCAGCTTCGGCGCTGCGGCGCTGCAGGGCCTCTATAAGGCGCCGGTCTACGAGCTGCTGATCTCTACCTGGGGCCTCGGCGCCAGCGGTGAGGCGCTCGCTGACGTGATCACTATGCTCATTAACGCAATCATCTCGTTCTGGGTGTTCTTCCCCATTTTCAAGGTGATCTTCAAGCGCGAGCCCGACTTGGAAGACGGCCCCACCGGCGCAGCTCGGCACGTCGAGATCGGGAGCGCACAGCGGTGACACTGAGATGAAGACCCTTTCTGTCGTGGTGCCCTGCTACAACTCGGCCGACTACATGCGGCGGTGCCTGGATTCCCTAGTAATCGGGGGAACCGATGTCGAGATACTCGTGATCAACGACGGCTCCACCGACCGGACCGGTGAGATCGCCGACGACTACCAAGCCAGGTTCCCTGGCATCGTGCGGGCCATCCACAAGCCGAATGGCGGGCACGGTTCGGCCATCAACACAGGCATCGACGAGGCTACCGGCCAACACATTAAGGTCGTCGACAGCGATGACTGGGTGGATGCGGATTCCTACGCAGCCATCCTGGCAACCCTGAACGGCTTCGCCGACGACGGCGACGAGCTCGACATGATGCTGAGCAACTTCGTCTACGAAAAGGTGGGCAAGCGCATCACCCACGTGGTGCGCTACCGCAGCGCCCTCCCGCGGGGCCGCCTGTTCGGCTGGGACGAAGTGGGCCGGTTCCGGCCGACCCAGTACATTCTGATGCACGCTCTGATCTACCGCACCCAACTACTCCGTGACTGCGGACTGCGCCTGCCAGAACACACCTTCTACGTCGACAACCTGTACGCATTCGTTCCGCTGCCGCACGTCCGCACCCTGTTCTATCTCGACGTGGACTTCTATCGGTATTTCATCGGCCGGGAAGGGCAGTCGGTGAACGAGACGGTAATGATCCGCCGCATCGACCAGCAGATCCGGGTGAACCGTCTGATGCAGCAGAATCTGCCTGCCATCGACGAGGTGCCGCCGCCGCTGCACGCTTACATGCTGCACTACTTCTCGATCATCTGCGGGGTCACGTCGATGATGCTGATCCGATCGGGCACTGCCGAGAGCTTCGCGAAAAAGAAAGAGTTCTGGAGCGCTCTGCGGCAGGAGCAACCCCGGCTGCACCGGCGGATGCGACGCCGCCCGGTCGCGCAGATCACCAACCTCCCCGGCCGCGCCGGTCGTGGTGTGTCGGTGTGCGCCTACCTCTTGATGCGGCGGGTGGTCGGCTTCAATTGAGCCGGGGACTGTGCCTTCAACTAGCAGGGAGGCGGCCTTGCGGGTCAGCACCCGCAGCACGAATCAGTTGTCTTCGGCGTGGACGGTGGCCGAGCCGCCGTAATGCTCGGCTGCGTGGCGGCGAGTGCGTTGAGCATGGGTGGGAAGTCGCGCTACTTCGGGCGTACTTGAAGACCGTCGGTAAGGAGACTTGGCTGCACGTCAGTTAGACCACCCCCGCGCTACAAATGCCAAACGGTTCGATGCTGAGATTGCCGTGGCGAACATCGCGCATCTCATATCGGTATTCACGGTGGTGATGCTGCGAGATCACAGCGGAGCGCCGAAACGCTGTGTCGCGTGCGGCTCTTATCTAGCCGGCGGTGGGACCTGCGCTCGATGTGGATGGCTGGATGAGTCCCACGTCCCGCATGATCCGCTACCTGAGCTATCACCTGAAGAGATGGCCACAAGGATTGGAACGCCTCACACACTGAGCTCCGACGTCAGCACCCTCGTATCGCCACAGCATTTGTCTAGCTGAATGGGATTACAACTAGGACTACCTCGGTTAATTTGATCGAATCGTGCGCGAAAAAAAAGTTATGCGATAGTGTTGACTATATCGAACGGAGCAGACATGGCAGAGGCAGAAGATCCGCGCAGCTGGATCGAGAATGAGTTCACGCCCGATATCGCCGCGTACATGCGGCGCGAGTTGCCGCAGGCGCTCATACGCGCGCAGCGTCAGGCTTCCAACGCGCATGACGGCTTCGACCCGGAGGGCATTGAGCTGTACGTCTACGGCACGGCGATGTCGCGTGCGGATTACGATCAGATTCGCTCCTGCCTTGCATCGTTGGATACCTTCTCCGTGGTCCGACCAGAGGGTGCCAAGCGTGATGTCCTGCTGGTCAATGGGAAGGTTATCCTCCCGCTGCGCGTCGGTACGAAAATGCCGAAGCGGATCGACCAGGTCCGCCTCAAACGGGTTTCCCCATACCGACAGGGGCTCCTCACTGCGACTTCGATGAAGAAGTACGACCACGTCTTTGAGATGTTCAAAGACGAGCCCGCGGACGAGGACGTCGAACACAACGTTGAGGAAGGTGAGCTGGACTTCCTGAAGTCCGCGGCCGCCCGAAATTCGCTCATCGCCATCTACTACAGCAGCACACCGTCCGGGCTGGGCTCGATGTTCTGGGCGCCGGCAATCTTTGGTGAGAAGAACTACCTCCGTTTCACTGACCCGCGCCGCCTAACCATCGACGACCCCTCGACCACGCCGCTGGCCCGCCCGAAGCCAATGCCCGCTGACCCCGACGCCTTCGGTGCGGGGGAGCGGCCCCAGACCCCCGCCCGTCTGCGCAAGCCGCCGCAGCCTGCAGAGGGGTAAGCAATGCGTCGAATAGAGACGACGCCAATCTCGGATGAAACCCTGCAGCAGGTGGCTAGGGCATTCGATCCGGCGCGCCTCGTGCAAGCGAGGCAGCTGGCGAAGGCCACGAAGGCGAAGTTACAGGAGAGTGTGGGCGTGACAGCCACCGCGATAGGCCAATATGAACGTGGTGAGGTGCGCCCGCGTGCCGACACCGTCGCGCAACTAGCCATGGCCTTGGCGGTCCCGGTTGGCTTCTTCGCGTACGGGCGCCCTCGGGTTCCACTTGAGATTGCCCAGGCATCGTTCCGGCGACTGCGGGCGACGTCGGTTTTGCAGCAACAGCAGGCCGTTGCATACGCGGAACAGGTTTGGGAGTTGAGCGCTTACCTCGAGGAGCATGTGGAGTTCCCCGAACTCGATCTGCCACCGTGGGCGTGGGCCGACGAGACGGAATTACCGGCGTCAATTGATCCAGTCTCGGCGGCACGCTCGCTGCGGGAGCACTGGGGCCTAGGCATGAAGCCGATTCGTCACCTGGTGGCGGAGATCGAGCGGCACGGGATATTGGTTGTGCTGTTCAGCTTGCGCGAAGAAGGGGACGACCAGAAGCGTCATATTGATGCGTTCTCGACAATTGCGACCCCGCGGCCGATGATCGTCCTCACGCCGGACAAGGCCGACGATGTGATGCGCCATCGTTTTTCTGCTGCGCACGAACTGGGGCATATTGTGCTCCACCGTTGGCACCAGACCCGTGACGCACACATGGAGCGTGAGGCCGATGCGTTTGCGGCGGAGTTCCTGACTCCCCGTGACGAGATCGGTCGTGAACTTCCGCGCCGATTCAACTTGTCGAGGTTGCAGGAGATCGGTCTGCGTTGGGGAGTCTCGGTGAAGTCGCTGGTGTTCCGGTCCAAAGAGCTCGAGCTGATATCGGAAGCCACCGCTCGGCGCGCATATCTGACCTTGACCGCTCTTACCCGCGACGGGATCATCCGGTCGGAGTCGATTGCCCGTTATGCGGGCGAAGTGCCGGATCTGCTGAAGAACGCTGTCGCCCTGTTGGAGTCCGTCGGGATCACCGTCGCTGAGATCGCTCGCGCGTTGCAGTGGTCGCCGGCGCACGTCAGAAAGATTGCAGGCATCGACGACCCGAAGCCCCGCCTGTCGTTGGTGCCTCCGCTCCCAAGCAACGACGAATGACGTCGCCGCGGCATTGAAATGCGGGACGACGAGTTACCGATCCATCTCGTGAGAATCTGGTTCTGGCGCGGCAACCCTCTGGCATGTGGGTGCAATCCAGGTTCGGCATGTCGAATGGTGTCGCAACGAGGCATCCCATCGGAGTATCGCAGCGGAGCATCGCATTATCTGGAGTGAGACGACAAACGTGAAATCGTCGTTTCCGAGATAGTGATTCGATCCATATGGTTTGATATGCCCTATGACTTTGGAATCGACCGGCTCTACACCGGCAGAAACACGGGCTGAGCTCACACGGCTCTCCGCGAGAGGGTACACACAGCTGCGCCACGTTCTGGTGCAACTGCCGGATCGGGATGCACCCCGGGCATCCACCCTCGCACGTGTGCTCCCGGAGCGGAAGCATCGCGCTCTGTTGCTGTACCTGTTGCTGCTGACCTGCTGGCCGTGGCTCGCTGAACGGCGGAAGCCGTTGCAGGCCGACGTCTGGATTCGCGCGTTGACTGCACCCGGAGGGTTGACCTGGTCGGCATCAACGTTATCGCGGGCCTGGGCCGATCTTGCCGACCTCGGCCTGGTGACCAAGGAGCGGGAGCACCGGCTGGTAAGAATCGTTCCGCGCCGCGAAGATGGACAGGCAGAATACGAGATCCCGGGCGGCCGTCGGGACCGGTGGAATACGTACTTCGCGCTTCCCGATCAGTTCTGGCTGGATGAGCTGTTCGCGAAGCTCTCCCTCCCTGGCTTGGTGATGTTGCTGCTTGTGGCGAAAGAGACCAATGCCAAGCCGGAGGTGTGGTTCACCTACGAGTCCGCGGAGGAGTGGTACGGGATCAAGCCGAAATCGGCTCAGAACGGCCTCAAGCAGCTCGAGCGCTTGGGAATCGTTCACCGCCGTCGGCAGGTGGTGAAGGCCCCCTTGTCGCCCACGGGTGCGACGGTGCGGATGTGGTATTCGCTTACCGGGCCGTATGGCCACGACTCTCGCGCCGCGCTGCAGCAGCGCGCGATGAAGGAACGTCGGAGGCGGCTCAAACGGGAGAGCGCTCCCGTCACGATCGATGGAGGCCAGTCATGACCATTTCACGCATGTTGTATGTCGACGACTCTGGTTCCGTCGACAGCGGTCTGATCATCTACGGCTGGATCGAGTGCTCGCCTGACCGGTGGCGCAATGGTCTCCGGGCGGTTCTGGAACTACGGAAGCAGCTCTATCGCGACTACCAGGTCCCGCCGGCTACCGAATTGCACGCGACGAAGTTCGTCAACGGACGGGACCGGATCTCGACCGGGGGCGATGACGACAAAACTCACTGGAAGACGCTGGGGCGGGCGGTGGCAGTCGAGTGTTTGACGGTGCTGCGCGATTGTCCGGATGTGAAAATTGGCGCCGTGTGGAGGCGGACCACCGCCAAAGGTCGCGCCTACTACGACGAACGAGGAGCCGTGTACAACGCCCTAGTCGAGATGTGGAACGCGGAGCACCGCTCATCGGACAGCTACGCCTTTGTGAGCATGGACGGCAACGGTTCTGACCCCACCTATTTCGATGCTCATCGAGCACTACCCCTGGACACGCGCCACCTTATCGAGGACCCGATGTTCCACGACTCCAGACGCTCACAGTGGGTACAGATGGCAGATTTGGTTGCGTACACAGTATTTACGCACCTGAACCGGCATGCCGGTAACGAGTTCGGCTGGAACTGGTACGAAGACTTCCTGCAGGGGAAAGACCTCGCCGGTGCGCCGGTAGAGCTTTAGCCTTAAAACAGCAAGACCCGCTAATCCACGAGTGTGGGGCGGGTCCGCAACATCATTATGCGGGCCACCCATCGATTTGTCAACTCTTGTTGTCGAGAAATTGCTTTGATCAGCATTTTCATTTCGCCGATAATAATGATTATGTCAACAAGTAGCCGACATCTTCGCATTGGGCGCGAATACGCCGGCTCGGTCGACCTCCCCTACGCGGCGCGGATCCACCCGTCTGCACGATGACGCTGGAGTGCTCGCGGAGTGGTGGGGTTGCTCATTACTGGAGTGATGATGTCGCCCGATGGAGTGTTTGATCAAGGATTTCATCCTTCCGCTTGACAGGTATTCGAGCTGCGCGATGCCCTGACCGGCACCAGCGCCGAGACGCTCACGAACCGACTAAACCTACGGGCTCGTGACGAAGACCGCGCATGCCGATCTGTAGCGCGTTGAGCAGGGCAGTCGCTGAATAGAGCCGTCTGGTCCCTGTCATATGTTGTGGATGAGGCCAATTCTCATCGCTCACTAGAGCGATTAGCTGTGGGTGTGGTCAGTGGGGTGCGCCGATTTCGATGAGGAGGACGCCTCCGATGATGAGGATGATGCCGAGGCTCATGAGCCAGGTGAGGGGATCCTTGAACAGGAATCGGGACAGGATGGCGGTGAGGGCGACGCCTGCTGCGGCCCAAATGCCGTAGGCGATGCCAATGGGCATTCCTTGGGCGAGGGCGAGCCCGAGCATGCTGAAGGACACCAGGTATCCGATCGCGACGGCCGTGTACCAGCGCCTGTTGTCGATGGCGAGGCGGAGGCTGATGGTGCCGGAGACCTCGAACAGGATGGCGCCGATGAGGAGGAGATAGGCCATCAGACGGTCGCTGACTTCTTGTGGGCGGTCTGAGCTCCGAGTTCCACGCAGAGGACGCCAGCGATGATGACGATGATGCCGATGCCCATGAGGGTGGTGATCGGTTCTCCGAAGATCAGGAGAGAGCCAACGGCTGTGAGTGCGACGCCGGTCGCTCCCCAAATACCGTAGGCAACCCCGAGGGCCATGCCCGTGCGTAGTATCGCGGAGAGTAGGACGAATCCGCTGAGGTAGCCGGTGACGACGACGATGTAGAGGGCGGGGTGCTCGAGGGCGCCCTTGAGAGCGAGCGAGGCTGTCACTTCGACCAGGACGGCGGGAATCAGAAGTAGCCAGGCTTTGGGGTTGGTCATGAGCGGTTTCCTTGTACGTTGTGCTTCTGGATGGCCTGCGTCTCACCCACGCTAATCACCACCGTCGAGACATATCCGCACGGTTCGTGAGTGGGCACGTTGGCGATGGTTCGCCTACCGGCCCGCTACCAGCGCGGCGGGATCTGCGCGGCTGGTGGCTGACCTCCATAGATGGTCCGGGTGTCTCGGGCGGGAGAGAAGGACCGCTTCCTGGTTCTAGCGGGTACTGCGGCCTTGAGTGGCGGAGGTGACCAGGTCGCTCTTGGTCAGCGTCGCGCTTGTGCGTAGTGCGGTGGCCCAGGTCGCAGTGTCGGTGACAGCGGCCCAGTTCGAGTGCAGTAATGCCATGAGGGTTTCGTGAACCTGGCGTGCGGGTGCGGTACCGGCCTCGTTAGCGAGGTCGATTGCTCCGGTCGCGTCTGCGAGGACTTCCACGGCGAAGCCGAGGGGTTCGGCGGCTGCAGCGGAGGCGACCACGCAGTTGTTGGTCATGTAGCCGACGAGAGTGATCGTGTCGATGTTCTGTTCGCGCAACCAGGCTTCAAGGTCCGTGTCCGCGAAGATGCTGGAAAACTGCTTACTGATGCGCTTGGCTGCGGCGTCCTCGTAGGCGGCTACCGTGGGGTGGTTCTGCCAGGTCGGCGATCCGGAGGCGAACACGGGGGCTTCCGCCGGGAGTTCGTGCTGGACGAGCACCACAGGCGTGTCGGTTTGCTGGGCCGCGTCGATCGCCGTGTGGATGCTAGCGATGGAGTCGTCGCGAGCCGGGAATTGGATGGGGAGCAGTCCGTCGAAGTACTCATGTTGGGCGTCGATGACGATAAGGACTCGGCGTGGTGCGGACATGGGGTTCTCCTTCAGAGAGGGTTGGTCACGAATGTGTGGAATCAGGAGTTGGGTTCTACTGCGCGGCGGCCGCGAGCGATGTTTCTAGGCGGGGCATTGCGTAGTGATCGGCGATCAGGCTGATCCCTTCCTGGTCGAGCGATGTGGAGTGGCCGCCGACGACGAGCATCACCTCATCGGCGCCGGTACGCTCCTGTAGGGCTTCGATACGAGCGCCGACCGTCTCGGCCGTGCCGTGGAAACTGCGGTCCGTGTAGGCGTCGAGAATGTGGCGCTCCTGCAGAGTGGCTTGGTAGGCCTCGACCTCGTCCGGGGGCAGGAGCAGGTAGCCCTCGCCCTTAAACATGCGCAGCATCGCCATTGCCGACGTTGCCGACTGCCGCTTAGCCTCGATCGGGTCGTTGCTGATTGCCACGGGCACGCTGACAAGGGTGTGGGGCTCGGCGAGCACATCGGAGGGCTGGAAGCTCTCACGGTAGACGCGCATGGCCGTGTCGACGTCGGCGTCACCGAACTGCAGCGCGAACGCATATGGTCGACCGAGCTGCCCGGCCAGTTGAGCCGAGTACGGCGAAGAGCCCAGCACCCACACCTGCGGCGTGCTCGGAGGTACGGTCACCCGGTTTTCCTTCGCTTGCCAAGGGCCAGGTACCGCGTGGACCTGTCGATACGGGTGCCCGGAAGGGAAGTCATCGCCCAGGAATCCGAGCAGTTCCAGTATTTGCTGTGGGAATGCGTCATTGGCGTCCGCTCCCCGGCGCAACGCGGTGGCGGTGGCCCCATCAGTGCCTGGAGCTCGACCGAGGCCGAGATCGATTCGGCCCGGGGCCAGCGCCTCCAGCATTCCGAATTGCTCGGCGATCAGCAACGGTGAATGGTTAGGTAGCATCACCCCTCCAGCTCCAAGACGGATGTGCATCGTTTCTGCGATGAGGCGGGCGATCATCAATGGAGGCGAAGACACGGAGGTCGCTCCCATCCCGTGATGCTCAGACATCCAGAACCTATGAAAGCCGCGTTGATCGGCGGTCCGCGCAAGCGAGATGGTGCCTTCGAGCCCCTCATCAGCGGTCATCCCGACGCCGGTGCCGCCAGCGGACAGCACGGACAATATGAACGACGCCGCGCCGGGTGGACGACTCAACCTCACAGCAACTCCTCATGGGAAAATGCCTTTTTTAACATGATGCGAGCCTAGCATCTGTCTCATGTTTAAAAGTCACTGATAACATGATAACCATGTTGGAAGCACTGCTAGTCGCCGCACCGGGCGCCCAGGAACATCCGAGCCTCGCCTTGGTCAATAGCGCAGGTGACGCTGCGGGCGGCAAAGGCTACGATGAAATGAGCACTCCCGAGGCCGCGACGGCGTGGCTGATGGCACGTGATCTCGTCGGACCGGAAGCTGTGCTGCACGAGCATTGCCAAGGCCGGCTCGTGGCGCTGCGCGCGGATCTGCGCGATCTCTTCACCGCTCACACCACCGGAACTATCCCCACGACGTCCGCGGTACACGCGCTGAACGCCGCCCTCACCTGCGTCCCCGGCGCTTCGCTGTTGCAGTTCGACCCCCAGACGGGATTCACCCGTCGCGCCGACCACCCCGTGACTCAGGTCGTAGAACACGTCATGGCCGTGATCGCCGAGGATGCCGCCTCGCTACTCAGTGGCGACCAAGCCTCGCAGCTCGCGTCCTGCGAAGCCGACTCCTGCCAGCGGTTCTTCGTCCGCACCCACGCCCGACGGCAATGGTGCTCAACCCGTTGCGGCGATCGGGTCCGCGCTGCGCGTGCCTACTCACGTAAACGCTCAATCCACAGCGCGCAGGTCGAGTGACGCACCCCGACAGACCGCCGCGTCATCCCAGGTCCCCGCTCGTGACTGTGTCGGATACGGCCGGTCCTGCGGAATCAGGCGATCGGTCATAAGGCGTTGCGAGGGTCGCCGCAGACTCCATCGTGAACCGGCTCGCGAACCGTTCCCGGACGATCGACCTCGGCCGAATCGACATGCGCAAGCTCCGCGACGACCACGCCCGCTCAGACAAGGACCACTGGGAGTAAACAGACAGGTTGTTGCTGGCGGCGGGCCCAGCTCGCCGCCAGTACCACCTACCCAGAAAAGGAGTACCACCTCGCTGGACTAGAGGTACCTACTCGGGCTACTCGCCACCCACGGTGATGGCTCAGTTCAGCGACGACGTCCTATGGCACCAGCCCGGTGCCAACCAGTTCTCCGGAGACCACCACGGCATCGGCGGAGTCGGCGCCCTGCTCGGCGGGATGATGGACGCCAGCGCGGGAAGCTTCGAGCTCGTCGTCGCCGGACCAGCGATGGTCAATGGCGAGGCAGTCGCTGTACCAGTGCGGTTTACCGGCAACCGTGCGGACGCGACGATGGACATGGCCGGCATCGATCTACTCACTGTGCGTGACGGCAAGATCGTCGAAGTACGTCTGTTCTCCGAGGATGGGCACGGCGAGGACCTCTTCTGGGGCCTGAAGTAATCGCGTCACTGCGGGCTAAACAGCAAAGATGGGTCCCAACCGACACGCGAATCCTTGGGGTGCACCTGCGCGTTGAACTCCTGCAGGTGCACGACCCGAACCGGATCGCCTTCAACGGCCTCCCGTTTGCGCCTCGCGCCTAGTCACGCACCCCGGCTCGGGGTGGGCGACTCGGCTACACCGTCCCCAAAGAACCGGCGCAGTCGGGGGACCCTGCGAATCAGCGGCTGATCCGTTACGAGTATGACCATCAACGACAGGCCTAAAAAGACGGTGTTTAGGACTCCGATGAGAGCTGGCCTAAAGTCATCGCATTGCGTCATGTGAGCCACTGGTTTGCCGGGGCCGAGGACATGATCATGGAGGAGCGAAGACAATATCGCTCAAACCTCAGGAGTCATGACCATGAACAAACCCCGTCGCGCATTGATCCTCGTTGACGTGCAGCAGGAATACTTCAACGGACCGCTCGAGATCCAGTACCCCGCTCACACGGACTCGTTGCCGAAGATCACTGCCGCCATCGACGCGGCCACCTCGGCAGGAATTCCGATCGCTGTCATCCAGCACAGCGCTGGAGACGACGCACCTGTCTTCAATCCAACGATGGACGGCTTCGCGCTGCATCCCGAGATCGCGAACCGGCTGAGCCCCAAGTGGAAGTCCGTGACGAAGCAATTCGGCACGGTCTTCGCCGGCACGGATGTTCTGGACTGGCTGCGAGAGCACGAGGTCGACACGATCACCCTCCTGGGCTATATGACCAACAACTGCATTATTGCGTCGGCCGCAGAGGCCGAGACCCACGGGCTGGCCGCCGAGGTCCTCTCGGACGCGACCGGATCCATCAACATCGCCAACGATGCGGGCTTCGCCGACGCGAAGACCGTGCACACGACCCTGATGGCGGTGTTGCACTCGAACTTCGCCGCGGTCGCCACCACAGAGGCCTGGACCGATGCTGTCGCTGACGGGTCCCCGCTGGCGAAGGACAATCTCGGAAGTTCCGCCATCCTTGGCGCCCAGCGGACTGCCGACCGGTGAGTTCGCGAACCCGAAAGTCTCGGCTGCGTGCTTTCTACGCGTCCGCGATCAGTGTCCTTCGCGGTATGGCCGCCGAATACCGTGCCGGACTCATCGCCAACGACATCATATCCCCCGCCCCAAAGAGTGCCCCGGACGCCACCACAAAGCAGCCGCGAGCCTGAGGTGTCAATCCCGACGCTCTCATCGTTCCCCCGTGCCAGGTCGCTAAATAGTCGAAGACCCGAATGAATCGATCCGCCTCTCCCAGATCATGCACGTTCGTCGAGCACTCCCGTGGCATGACTACTACGAGGGCGAGGTAACTCATGGAGAAGCGTGAGGCCGGCGAGCTGCAAACGAGCTGCGCATCAAGTCAGGGCTCACCTGGGAGGAACTCCCGTCGGCTATCTCCCGCCCACCGGTATGGACCGTGGCCGCGATCGTCGGCTTCCACGCGATTCCGCCCGAGCAGGCACGTGCCATTGGCGAACTGCTGGGTTTGGAAGACAACGCCGTCGCAGCGATGCAGCGTCAGCCCTACCGCACAGCAGACGACTCGCTGCGGAGCGATCCAACGATCTACCAGTTCTACGAACTGCCCCTGGTCTACGGCCCCACAAACACAGAACTCATACACGAGGAATTCGGTGACGAGATCACGAGCGCGATCAACTGCAACGTCGAACTCGGCCGAGCTGCTCACCCCGACGGCGATCGAGCCCGGTGGCAACAAGCGGGAAACTTTCTCGCTTACCAATGGTATAAGCCGGCTCTCGTGGCCTCTGTGTTCGGTGCTGACTTGGAGCCGGCCTGAACACCTCTAACGGACGCGCTCAGTTTCGTCCGCACCTCGACCCGCTCGTCGGATTTCTGGACGTGTAAGGCCCAGAGCATCGAAGCCGAAGACTAATCCTTCCTCGGCAGGGCCTGGTACGACCAGGTCGGCCAGCAGCAGCAACGCCTTCGGGGATCCTTCAACGGCGACAGCAGTACCAGCGAAGGCGAGCATCTCAAGGTCGTTAGGTCCATCCCCGATGGCAATGACGTCCCTCTGGTCAATTCCGAACCGAGCGATGACCGCGGCGATGCCAACCGACTTATCAACGCCGGGGATGTAAAGTTCACCCGCCCTGTCCTTCAGCCCAGTGATGGAACTCGGGAGTGCCGCAATGTGGGTGCCGATCTCCTCTGCGAGGACGGAAACTGGCACTCTGGAGTCGAAAATTGTGACTTTACCGAACGAGCAATTGCTGAGGTCGCTGTGTATCTGAAGAGGTGCGAGGATGTCGCTCGGCCCCTGGCCGTCGCCGGGAAATACTCCAAAGAGAATCCCGTGTATCCGCTCGCGACTGCCAGGCGACCCATATATGGCCGTGGGTGCTTCAAGGATGTAGGTGACGTCGTACTTCTGGAGAACAGAGAGCGTTCTAGCTGCCAGGCCAGGCGAAAACCGCCTGTCAGACAAGACCTCCTCGTCCACCTCAACGTAGCCGCCAGCGGCAGCAATAAGGCCATCGAATCCAACTGCCTGCACGTCGAGAGCAAGCATTGATTTCGGTCGACCCGTGCACAGGAAAACCTTGTGCCCATTGGAGCGCGCACGACGAACGGCATCTACGTGACCGGGTGGAATAGCTCCTCGATCAGCGAAGGTCCCATCGAAATCGATGAATACGGCCTTGGTGGTGGTCATGTCAGCGTCAGAGCGCGATGGGCAACTAATGGATGGGACACATCTCCACGCTACCGGTCTTGTCACCGCTCCGGTCGGCTGGCCTAGTTGCCGATAGTGATGGCGCCCGCAGCGGCGGAGGAGATGATGCAGTTGTTGGTCATGTAGCCGACGAGGGTGATGGTGTCGACTGCGTTTTCGTGCAGCCAGGCGAGCAGGTCGGTGCCGGCTAACACGGATCCGTACTGTTTCGTGATGGCGTGCCAGCCCAAGCCGCGGCGCTTCTCGATCTCCGGGTGCAGCGCGAAGCCGTCCATGGTCGGGTTAAGACCGAGGCATCGCCGCCTGCCGTGTGCTGCACGACAACGATCGGCGTGCCCGAGGCTCTTGCGGCGTCTTTCGCCGAGGTGGTCTGCGCCAGCGAGTCACCGACGGGCGGGTCTTGGATATCGAGCGGGCCGCTGATGCACTCCTGCTGGATGTCGACGAGGGCGCGATTGGTGCTGGTTCTGGCGGTGGCTCCCTGATTGAAGGGCGAGGCGAATGTGTCGCTTCCGATCCTCCATCGTTGCCACCGCCTCCGCGACTGGCACGTGTGCAGCACTACGATGGCATCAGGCCAAAGGGAGGGTTTTCTGTGAAGATCGCGATCTACGCATTCGACGGTGTCCCGATGTTTCATCTCTCGGTGCCGCAGATGGTCTTTGAAGAGGTGACTCGTCAGGGGCTGGCCGAGTGGGAGACGGTCCTATTCTCCGACCGCGCGGGCTCGATCCGGACTGCCGAGGGGTACGCCTTGGGCCGGGTCATGGGTCTCGACGCAATCGTCGACGCCAACCTGGTCGTCGTCCCCTCATGGATCGACGACGGTCGGGAGCTCCGGCCTGCATTCCGGTCAGCTCTTCTCAGAGCCCACGATCGCGGATCGATGATCGCCGGGCTGTGTCTCGGGGCGATCGCCGTCGCCGACCTCGGCCTGCTCGAGGGGCGGAGCGCGGTGACACACTGGCACGCCGTCGACGCCCTCGCCCGGAGACATCCGGGCGTCACCGTGGACGCGGGCGTGCTGTATCTCGATCACGGCGACGTGATGACCTCGGCGGGCACCGCCTCCGGCATCGACGCGTGCCTGCACGTCGTCCGGACGCGCCTCGGGGCCGAGGCGGCGAACCGGGTCGCCCGGAGCCTGGTCGTCGCGCCTCATCGGGAGGGCGGGCAGGCGCAGTACATCGAGCGCGCCGTGGCGCACCACGCGGCAGCCGACCCGATCGCCGCCGCATCGACCTGGGCCCTGGAAAATCTCGGGGAGGATCTCGGAGTCGACCGCCTCGCGGCCGCGGCGCACATGAGCCGCCGGACCTTCGTACGGACTTTCCGTAACGCCACGGGGGCGACACCCGCTGCGTGGGTGAGGTCTCGCCGTCTCGATGAAGCCAGACGACTACTCGAGACATCGGACCTCTCGATCGATCAGATCGCCGCGTCGTGCGGGTTCGGCAACCCCGTCACCCTGCGCCAGAACTTCGCCGCCGCGTTCGGCAGCACGCCGTCGAGCTATCGCCGCCGGTTCGACGCCCGGCAGTGACGGTTGCTTCCGCCGCTCCTTAGTCAGCGACCCGCCGCGTGCTCTGGCGAAGGCGACCCGGGCACGATCGGTCGAAGTCTCGGGACGCCTGACGACAGGGGTGATGAACGCAGCGGCCGCGACCAAAACGAGCGGAGCGATCAGTGCTGTCCTGAGGCTGGAGTGGTCGCCGAGGAACCCGATAACCGGCGGCCCGACGAGCAGTGCCACGTATCCGACCGTGGCCGCAAGGGCGACGCGCCTGGCGGGGTCCCCCTCTCCTTCTCCTGCGGCGGACAAAGCTAGAGGGAAGCCCAAGGAGGCGCCCAGGCCCCAGAGGACGACGGCCGCTGCTGCGGCGACTTGGCTGTCGACGAAGATCACCAGGGCCATGCCCACGACGGCGCTGAGGACGCCAACACGGAGAACAGGTGCACGGCCAAAACGGGCGACAAACGCCCCGCCGACGAAGCGGCCGATCGTCATGGAGGCCGCGAATGCGGCGTACACTGCGGACCCCGACGTGGCGTCAAAACCGTGACCGTCGACCATAACCAGGGGGAGCCAGTCGCTCGCGGTCCCCTCGGTGAGCGCCATCGCGAGCACCAGGGCAGCGATAAGGAGAAGCCGCGTGTCACGCCACAGAGGCAACCGAGGCACCGCCGCCGTCCGGAGTCCCGCTCCCCGAAGAACCTGCCCGGTCCCGCGAGGAATACGCGGAGCAACTGCGCCATGACGACGAGGGCGAGGACCCCGATCGCGGACAGGTGCCACAACACCGGGACGTCGGTCGCAATGAAAGCGATGCCCGCACCGGCACCGACGAGAGTACCCAGGCTGAAGAAGCCGTGCAGGGCAGGCAGCACAGGGCGGCCGATGGTCTTCTCGATGTCGGCGCCCTCGACGTTCATCGCGATCTCCCCGCCTCCCATCCCCAGACCGAAGAGGAACAGACCGATGACCGTCGCTGCCGTCGACGACGCGGCTGCCCCGACGCCGATCGTCAGGATGACCCCGACCGTGCCCGCGAGCATCACGGGCCTCGCGCCCCAGCGCGCGACGGCAGGACCAGACGCGAGGATGCCGACCATCGACCCGGCGGACAAACCGAGCAGGATCAGGCCCATCTCCGATGTCGTCGCGCCCAGCAGATCCCGGATGCCCGGCGTCCGGGTGACCCACGAAGAAATCGCGAGGCCGGGCAGGGCAAAGAGCGCAAAAAGTGCGAGGCGGCGTGCGTGCAAGGTTGTCATGGTTCATTTCTCGATCGTGGATACAGCAGTCCGGAATCGGCATTGAGATGGCGAGTGCCGCCCTAGGCCGAGAACACGGCCTCTCAAATCTTGCAGGCCGCAGGCCGCCTGGACCAGTGGCCTAGAAATCAAACACCGATGCATACGAGCCACACGAAGTGAGTAGACGAGGCCAGAGGGGCCAAAGACCGCCGCTGACCGAGAACAGGACCGTCAACGCCGATTGAAAACACGACCACCGACCAATGGAAGGTGATCAATATGGGCGATTGGGCGAAGATACGCCAACTGTTTTCAACGGGCGAGCATTCGAAGCGGGAGATCGGCCGGCTCGTGGGCATTTCGCGGGCAACGGTGAAGCGGGCGCTGGAAACGGACCGGCTTCCGAAGCGCCAGCGGCCCGCGATGGGCTCGACTTTCGACGTTCGCGCCGTCCGCGACAAGGTCGCCGGGATCCGGCCCGAGTACGTGCCGCCAGATCCCCCGGACCGTCTTGTCCACGAGCCCGGCCGGCAGGTCCAGTGCGACCTGTGGTTCCCCCACGAGCCACTGCCGTTGGGCAACGGGCAGGAGGGCACGCCGTCGGTGCTGGTCATGACGTCGACGTTCTCCGGGTTCTTCCAGGCACTGATGTTGCCGTCGCGGAAGATACTGGATCTGTTCGGCGGGATGGGGTCTCTGCTGCAAACCGCCCAAGCGGTGCCGAAGCGACTGCTCTGGGACAACGGGTCCGGCATCGGTCGCGGCAAGCTGACCGAGCCCACGGTCACGTTTGCCGGGCCGTGGGCACCGAGACGAAGCTCTTGAGGGCGCGAGATCCGGAGTCCAAGGGCATGGTCGAGTGCAATCTCAGCACGGCTGGAAGAGACAGGCTTCGGGAAGGTAAAGGCGTGACTCCAGGCCGCCACCAGTAGAACGACTGGCCCGCATGGTGTTGAGAATTTCCACCACTTAGCGGGACGTGATTCTCTTTGTCCGGCACCGACGGTGCGTCAACGATTCCCAGCTCAGCACCGACCGTCACGATACCAACTGAACTCGACGGGATGCATTGGTGCCGCTACGCAGTCGAACCCGATCCGCCAGGCGTGCCAGAGCCGAACGGAACGACGATCCCGGGGGCAATTACGCTGCACACGGGCCGCTTCGTCGCCGGTGGCACGCTCGACAGCAGGACCGCCCAGTTAGTGGCCGGCGTGGCCGCATCTGAGCCGGTGCCACGCTCCTGCGACGCGTTGGCCGAGACGTTCCTGGCCCTCGTGCCAAGCCAGAAAGGACAGGAACTCGGGATGACATTTACCGCCGAACTAGACGGTTGCGCACTGCTTTACCGCGACGGAAGCGGCACACGCCCGCTCCCCGCCGATGTGCGCGCGATTCTCGCTTCGCAAACCGATCTGTGACAGTGATTCACTTGCCGAGGACCGATCCCCAACTTTGCCCGGCAGCTAGAGGGGGAAGTTCTCCGTGAGAACTTTGGGTGTCGCGGGCAAAGCCCCCCGGCCGACATTGACCTGGTGATTGGGCGGAGCACCACATTGCCTGCCAACTAGGACGGGCCTTGAAGCAGAACTGCACGACAACCGATCATCGGCGTTGAGCGGAGCGGCGATGGATAAATTGCCTGTCCTCTGGCAGCGTTTTTATGATCGACAATGATCACCGTCCTTTGTCAGGGCCTCGTCATTGCACTGGTTCGGGAGCTGCTCTAGACCGGTAGCCCGTTTAGTGCGAACCAGCGCGAACGTCATCTGCGCGACAACTTTCGTTCATCCGGCGTCCACCTGTTGTCATCCACGCACTCCTAACTTCGAATGTCGCGTTCGGCGGACACTCACCCAATTGATAGGAACTGAATGCTTTTCAGTCAGACACGGCCGCGCCTCGCGCTCGTAGCCACAGCAACCTTGTGCGCATCCCTCGCGCTTTCTATCGCGCTTGCTCCCGCAGCATTCGCCGACGATACGACCGCCCAGGGCACCCAACACACCTTCTACTCAAGCAAAACGCCGTACGCCGCGCAGGGAACTGCGGCAGACTACCAGCAGGTTCCGACAGGATTCACCCAGATCTACACCGAGTCACTCGCTCGGCACGGTGCGCGGGCACTCTCCAGCTTCAAGTACGACTCCCTCACCCAACAGCTGTGGGCTCAGGCCCAGTCGGAGAACGCGCTCACCCCGCTCGGCGCAACGCTTGGCCCTGAGACCGCTGCACTGACGGCAGCAAACAACACCCTCGGGTACGGCAACCTCAGCGGCCTTGGAGCTACGCAGCACCAGCAGATCGGTGCTCGCGCCGTGGAACGCATGCCGGACTTCTTCGCTCAGATCATCGCCAGTGACGACATCATCGAGCTGGAAAGTTCTGGCGAGCCACGCGCCACAGAATCGGGCGAGAACTTCGCCGTCGGCCTGCTCGCGGCGAACCCGGCGCTGGCAGACAAACTGCCCACAACCATGCCCGCAAGCCCCGAAACCCTGCACTTCCATGACCAGGAATTCAACCAGGACTACATGGACTACGAAGAGAGCGATCTCGTCGCCGACAGCGTCGCCGCCATCTGGGACCAGCCGCAGAGCAAGGAAGTGTCCCGCCACGTTCTCGAACGTCTGTACACCACCGACTTCGTCGACCGCCTCGCTGCCGGTGACTACCATTTCGAAGACCCGAAAGGGAAGACGACCATCGACAACGAGGTCGACGCCGCGATGATGCTGTACAACCTGTACATCATCGCGCCCGACCTGGTCGAGGAAGGCGACTGGAACTTCGACCAGTACCTGGAGCCAGAAGATGCCGAGTGGTTCGCGTACCTCCTCGACACAGAGGACTTTTATTCGAAGGGTCCGGCGTTCGTCGGCAACGACATCACCTACAAGATGGCAACGCCGCTGCTGCAAGAGTTCTTCGACGGAATCGATGCCCGCTTGGCCGGCTCGAACGTTGCCGCGACTTTCCGCTTCGCGCACGCAGAGACAATCGTTCCCTTCGCCGCTTTGATTCAGCTCCCCGGCTCCGAGCAGCCGGTAACCGCCGCCACCCCCTACACCTACGCCACCAACGCCTGGCGCGGCGAAAGCGTCACTCCGATGGCCGCGAACGTGCAGTGGGACGTGTACAGCAACTCCGCAGGCCAGACCATCATGCGGATGCTGTACAACGAGAAGGAGATCGCCTTCAACTCCTCCTGCCAGCCGCTTGAAGCCGGATCGCACTACTACGACGTCACCGAAGTGAAGCGCTGCCTGCTGGGCATCGCTGTCCCTGAGACGAGCACCCCGGCAGTAAGCACCGACCCAGTTGCCAACACCGCAGCATCCACTCAACTGGCGGAAACGGGTGCGCAGCTCGGCACAATGCCCGCCCTCATCGCTCTCCTTCTCCTCGCCGGCATCGCCTTGCGCGTGGTGCACCGGAAGCGGAACGCGCACGCCGACGCCGCCTAGATGCACTGAGTCGCCGGCAGGAAGTGATCAAACGATCATTGGTGAGTGATCACGAATACCGGATAGAGCGTCTAAACGACCTGCCGGTAGTCGGAACTGGACGGCTGAATTTCAGTCGTCCAGTTCGCGTGCTAGGTCCTCGGGGAGGTGATCCAGATTTGCCCGCTGGTCAGAGCATCTCCAAGGCAGTCGGCAATTCGGATCGCATCCTCCTCGGTCGAACCCGCGACGAGCTGCATCGAGAGGCGGGAGGACGGCATATCTGCGCTCTGCAATGATGTTCCAACGCTGGGATCATCAATGCATAGGCTCAGCGATTCAAAGCGTGGATCCTTGGCGCCGACGAACCACGAATCGCCGTCACCTTCGGTGCGGTCGTATGAGGCAGCAGGCGCTTCGGCGCAGCCAGCTAGCATCATTGCCGCGATGAGCAAGACTGCAGCACTCGTCGTCCGACCAGTCATCCAAGGCCTCCTCGCGCAGATCAGGGCAGTATTTGGACAATGAGCTTCGCGCGTCAGGGATTCGCTGTCACTCCGTCGGTGACCGCCGGTCCCCGGAACGAGCATAGGTCACGACACCGACGCGGGGGTGATTCGCTCCCGGGCAGGCACTGAACGCCGGAGGCGTCGCGACCAGCGCTCTCGAGATGCAACAGAACGCGTCCCGTGACTCCTGGACGTTCGAATACATGCAAAATCGGCTCTCCGAAATCATGCGCAGCATCCACGATCGGTGCCTGGAAACCGTCGACGAATACGGTTCGCCCGGTAACTACGTCGCCGGGGCCGACATCGGCGGATTTACCAGGGTCGCTGACGCAATGCTTGCCCTCGGCGTGATCTAACACGCTTTAGTTCTACCGCAACGCCAGCCACCGCGCCCAGGTTGCCTTTACTGGGCCAACGGCTATGGTGAGGGCATGCCTATCCCTCGCGCGACCTCCGGATGTGTTCATCGCACTCGCGTCGTGCCCGGTTTCCTCAATCAATCGACCGTCGGCGTGTCGTCTGACCGCCAGTTCGGCCGGACGGGACGTGTTCTCCTCATCCTTTCCCGCATGCGCGCTCCACCGCACTGATCATTTACCCCCTGGATCTGTCCGGTATCAGGAGCGCGCCGCAGTTGCGGCGCGTTTGTCGTTTAACCACGCTGAAGGAACCATCATGAGCACCCTCCCGTCCCCCTCCCCCATCGACGTCACCAATAACAATGACGAACTCACCAGCTTCCGACGACAGCTGGAAGAACAACTCCGAGAGCGCGAAGAACTCGTTGCCGAACTCCACCCCCGCGCTGCTCCCCACATCGACCTCGTAGCCTGGTCAACCACCCAGTCGGCTCTCCAAGTCGTTACCCAAATCAACGCAGCACTGCTCCGCATCGAAGCCGGAACATTCGGAACCTGTAGCCGGTGTGCCCGACCAATCGCCAAAGCTCGGCTCAAAATCATCCCTTACGCGGACACCTGCGTCCCCTGCCACGCAGACGGCACATCATAACCTATCCCCAAGTGAACGGGCGAGATCATGACGGTCACGCAACTACCCGGCCGGCGCACGGAAGGACCGGCCGCGATACATCCGGGAAGCACTGAAGCACGCCGGCCGATTGTTCTCCTCGGAGACGAACTGGACTGCCTCCACGCTCTTAGATCCCACCCCGACATCACGGTCGCAACCCGCGGTGAACGCACGCATGGCCACCCGCTCGCTGCGGTCATCCAAATTGACTTATCGTCTGTCGAAAACCGAACGGACCTCAAGGCGAGACTGCGCGCCCAGATACCGATCTGCACGAACACCTGCGAACAGACCCCGTCCATCCAGCGTCTCCTTCTGATCATCGACGGTCCGCCAGGGGTGCCCGAATCAGTGATGCACCGGATGTGTGACGCGACCGCCGACCGCCTCCACCGTCACATCGAACAACGCTGCGGAACATACATCATCCTCACCATCCTGCTCGTCACCGGCTGCGACAACCCGTCCCTCCTTGCACACCGCACTCGCCATCGCGCACTACAAGCCCAGGGCATCGATGCGACCAGCACACTCACCTGGAAAGAGATTGCCCAGAGACCAATCGGACACACCGCTGCAAACCACTACAGCTGAACCAAACACTACTGAGGAGGGAATAGATCATGGCTAAAACACCATGGACAGCCAGCGCATTACGTGCTCGGCTACTCGTAGAAAGAGTGCTCAACGCAGGTAGTGCAGCGTCCAGGCCCCTGGCACTGAAACGACTCGAACTACTCCAGATCATCAAGCAAGTCGACACGCACACCATCAGCGCCGAACTCGCCACCGAGCAACTCAACGCGCTGGCCGAGAACGTTCGCACAGTCGACCAGCTGCCACCCAAGGCCACGATTCCTCTCTTCCAACGCGCTCACTGATCCCACCGCCACCCGCCCGCCGCGAGAGGTCTTCCGGCAGGGTATCCGTGCCTAGAATGTTCAGAGAACCTGCACGATAAGCGAGGCGGTCTGCACTGCCGCAGAAGACTTTGCAGCCAGGATACCGATCGCGACGAGGACAGTCCCAACGTCTCTACCTTTTTGACTCCGACTAATCGTGAACTAACTCTCAACCGGGCTTGACGCAGAGGGACGTGAAACAGGTGCGGCTCGGGCTAGCTAGCCGCCGGCCACGGTCAGCGTGGCGGCAGGATCTCGCCGGAGCCGCGATGGATGAGCCGGGTGGGGATCTCGATCTGCTGGGTGAACGCGCCGGGGTCGGCAAGGTGGTCCAGGGCCAGGCGGGCGGCCGTCCGGCCGAGCTCCATTGTGTCGTAGGCCACCACGGAGATGCCCAGGGCGTCGGCCAGCTCGAAGTCGTCGAAGCCGATAAACGCCACCGGCGGCTTGAGGTTGCGCAGCACCCGCACGGCGCCCGCACTCCCCCGGTTGTTGCCAGCGACGATCGCCGTGGGCGAGTCCGGCAGATCCAGCAGGCTCTGCACGGCGAGCTCCGGTGAGATGTCGGGGTCATCGTCTAGCCGCTCCCATTGCGCGGTCTCGACCACGCCAACCTCCCTGAGCGCCTCACGGTAGCCGGCCAGACGCTCCCGCTGGGTGTACATCGCCGAGGGGTTGCTGATAAAGCCGATCTTTCGATGCCCGATGGCGGTCAGCGACCGGACCGCCTCGGCCATACCGAGGCGATTCTGCAGCACGACCGAGTCGGCCAGGAGGTTCCGTGCCGGACGGTCGACGCTTACGACGGGCGTTCCCAACTGGCGTTCGCCCTCGAGGTAGGACTGGTCGTCGGCGATGGGGATCAGCAGGAGCGCCCGCACTCGCTGGGAGATCAGCGCGTCCACGACGCGCTCCTCGCTGTCGGGCGAGTCGTCGGTCGTCGCGAGCACCATGGTGAGGCCGCGGAGCGCCAGCTCACGCTCGATGCCGGCGGCAACGTGGAAATAGAACGGGTTCGTGAGGTCGCCGATCACGAACGCGACGGTGTTGGTGACCCCGCCTCGGCGCAGACTGCGGGCGAGGTTGTTGGGCCGGAAACGCAGCCGTTTCGCCGCGACGAGCACCTGCTCCCTGGTATCGGCCGAGACGTTACCCGCCTCGGCGAACACCCTGGAGACGGTCTTGGAACTGACCCCGGCGAGTCGGGCAACGTCGGCGAGAGTGGCACGGGATTGGGTTGTCATGATTCTCCATCGGCACGTGGTTCTTGATGTGGTGCTATCGAATAGCTCCATCAACCCACGATGTCAACGTAAGACATTGTCTGGACATTGACAAGACCTCCTCGCCGGTGATTTCGTCACAATTCCACTATTTCTGGGGCGCATTTACTATTTGAGGTGGGTAGACAGATTTAGACAACGCTGACATTTGTGTTTGACGTGGTGTCGAAATCGGGCTTACAGTGAGGCCCAACAGCAACACCAGGGATCCACGGGCGGGAAGTCGCGGTCGTGTCTCAACGGGTCAATGGTGATACCGATTAGGAGAAGACAGATGGCAAAGAAGCTCATCATGGGAGTGGCCGCCCTGGCAGCCACCGCACTACTGGCGGGATGTTCCGGCTCTGCCCCCGCAGACGACGGCAAGATCGCCGGCGAGATCACGGTCCTGACGAACCGGACCGACATCGTCGACACCGTGTTCACGGACTACGCCGCTGAATTCGAGAAGGCCTACCCGGGCACCAGCGTCAAGTTCGAGGCGATCGCCGACTACGAAAGCGACGTCTCGACGCGGCTCTCGTCCGGAAGCTACGGGGACGTGCTCCTCATCCCGAACACCGTCACCAAGGCCCAGCTCCCCCAGTTCTTCGAGCCGCTGGGCACCATCGACAAACTCGGCGAGACCTACAGGTTCGTCACCGAGATGGCCTACGAGGACAACGCGTACGGCGTCGCCGTCACGGGCAACGCCCAGGGCATCGTGTACAACAAGAACGTCTGGGCGGCCGCCGGCATCACCGAGCTGCCCACGACCCCTGACGAGTTTCTGGCCGCGCTCAAGCTCGTCAAGGACAAGACCGACGCCACCCCGTACTACACCAACTACAACGACGGTTGGCCGCTGAGCCAGTGGGAGGGCAACCGCGCTGCCACCGGCGACGCCGACGCCTCGATCACCCTGGTCGAGTCCGACGCCCCCTGGGCCGAGGGTGAGTACCACGAGGTCGCCGACGGGCTGCTCTTCGACATCGTCGCCAACGGCCTGAGCGAGGACGACCCCGCCACCACCGACTGGGAGTCCTCCAAGGCGGGCCTGGGCAGCGGCGCCATCTCCTCGATGGTGCTCGGTTCCTGGGCCCTCACTCAGATGCAGGATGCCGCGGTGACCGCCGGCGGCAGCGCCGACGACATCGGCTACATGGCCTTCCCGAGCGCGGTTGACGGGCAGACCTACTCCAGCATCGGCGGCGACTACAAGAACGCCATCAGCCTGAGCTCGAAGAACAAGGCAACCGCCCGCGCGTGGATCGACTGGTTCGCCCAGGAATCCGGCTTCGCGGGTGACCAGGGCGGTCTGTCCCCGGTCGTCGACGGTCCGGACCCGGAGACCCTCACGGAGTTCACCGCCAGCGGCGTCGAGTACCTCGAGCTGACCCCGGTGCCCACCGACAAGGCCACCTGGGAGAACGACATCATCAGTGAATCCGAGATCGACCTCTGGGGCCAGATCTACCGCCAGAAGATCGTGGACGTCGCCCGCGGCGCCGCGGACGGCGACAAGGCCTCCACCTTCGAGGCCCTGAACAAGGCCTGGTCAGAAGCCAAGGCCTCCGTCGAGGGCTAAACCTCAGCACCAGCAGTACGCAGGACGGCCGGCCGTGGGCACCTCAACGGCCGGCCGCACTGCATCCAGGTCGAACCGCGCAGCCCGCGCTGCCCGCACCCACATGTTTGTCGGGAGTTCCCGAGAGAAAGGACGCTAGGTGTCTCAGCAACTGGCCCCCACGAAGACAGGAGTCCTGTACAACAGGTTCTCCCAGCGCTTCATCCGCACCACGGTCACCGCCGGGGGCAAGCGCAAGGATTCCATCGTCATGCCCTGGCTGTTCCTGGCCATCCCGCTGGCGCTGCTGATCACGTTCACCTACATCCCCGTGGGCAACATGATCTGGTACAGCTTCACCTCCTGGGACGGCCTCGACCAGAACAAGGAGGCCGTCGGCTTCGACAATTTCGTGAAGATCTTCACCAAGCCCGAGTACTGGCAGGTCTTCGCCGTCAGCCTCTACTACTTCGCCGCGTCCTTCCTCCAGATGGGCCTGGCCCTGTACTTCGCCACCATCCTAAGCTTCAAGACCCGGTTCCGCAGCCTGTTCAAGGGCATCCTGTTCTTCCCCTACCTGATCAACGCCGTCGCCATCGCGTTCATCTTCCTGTTCTTCTTCCGCCCCGGCGGCACCCTCGACGCCGTGCTCAGCTTCGTGGGCCTGGGCGACTTCTCCACCCAGTGGCTGGGCAACCCGGATGTTGTCAACTACTCCCTCGCCGGCGTCGCCATCTGGCGGTACATCGGCCTCAACTTCGTGCTCTTCCTCGGCGCGATCCAGTCCATCCCCGGCGAGCTCTACGAAGCGGCCGACCTGGACGGCGCCAACAAGTGGCACCAGTTCCGCTACATCATCGCCCCCGGCATCCAGCGCATCATCAGCCTGTCCTTCATCCTGGCGATCGCGGGCAGCCTGTCAGCCTTCGAACTGCCGTACATCATCACCGGCGGCGCCAACGGCAGCGAGACCTTCGTCATCCAGACCATCCAGACGGCGTTCGTCTACCGCAAGGTCGGCCTCGCCTCCGCGATGGCCGTCATCCTGCTCATCATCGTGCTGATCGTCACCTGGATTCAGCGCACCGTCGTTCCCGACGAGAAAGTATCCCTGGCCTCATGATCCGACACCTCGCCGTCACCGGGAAGTACACCTCCCTGGTCATCGGTTCCCTCGTAGCGCTCGTGCCCATCGTGGTCATCCTGTTCGCGTCGCTGAAGACCAATACCGAGTACGCCACCACGGGCCCGCTCGTGCCACCGGAGAACTGGCTGAACTTCGCCAACTTCGTCACGGCGTTCGTCAACGGGCGCATGATGCTCGGGTTCGTGAACACCACCGTCATCGCCGTCGTCTCGGTGACGGGCACGATCCTCATCGGCACGATGGCCGCCTATGTCCTGGACCGTTTCGAGTTCAGGTTCAAGAAGCTCGTCTTCGCCCTATTCCTCGTCGCCACCCTGGTGCCCGCGGTGACCACCCAGGTCGCGACCTACCAGGTCGTCAACTTCTTCCACCTGGTCAACACCCACGGCGCCGCGATCATCCTGTTCATGGGCACCGACATCCTGTCGATCTACATCTTCATCCAGTTCATGCAGTCGATCCCCAAGAGCCTCGACGAGGCCGCCATGCTCGACGGGGCCAGCCGGCTCGGCATCTACTGGCGAATCATCCTGCCCCTGCTCGGTCCGGCGATCGCCACCGTGGTGATCATCAAGGGCATCGCAATCTACAACGAGTTCTACATTCCCTATCTGTACATGCCCGCCCAGGACCTCGCCGTGATCAGCACCTCGCTGTTCCGCTTCCAGGGCCCATACGGTGCACAGTGGGAAGTCATCGCGGCCGGCATCATGATCGTGATCCTGCCGACGTTGGTGCTCTTCCTTTTCCTTCAACGATTCATCTACAACGGCGTCACGGCTGGAGCTACCAAGTAATGTCTGTCAACACACTGTCTGTCGGCGCACTGTCTGCCAACACCCTCGCTGCCCCTACCATCCGGCTGCTCGACACCGACTGGAGCGTCACGGCCCTGGCCGGACCGGTGCCCGCGAGCATCCGGCGCCTCACGGTGCCGGCCACCGTGCCCGGATCCGTGCACACCGACCTACTGGCCGCCGAGCTCATTCCCGACCCGTACCTCGACGGTAACGAGCAGTTGCTCTCCTGGATCGGGCTGACCGACTGGCGCTACAGCACCACGTTCGTCTGGAACCCGGCCGGTGCCGACCGGACAGACCTGGTCTTCGCCGGGCTCGACACCATCGCCGAGATCGAGCTGAACGGGGTGTCGCTGGGCACCACCCGCAACATGCACCGCAGCTACAGCTTCGACGTGGGCGCCCGCCTCAAAGCCGGCCTCAACGAACTTGTGGTGGTGTTCCGCTCCCCCATCAAGGCCGCGGATGCCGCGAGCCTGGACCTCGGCTACCGCCCGCACGTGAACCACCACCCCTACAACGCCATCCGCAAGATGGCCTGCAGCTTCGGCTGGGACTGGGGCATCGACACGTCCACCTCCGGACTGTGGAAGCCGGTGACCCTGGTCAGCTGGTCGACGGCCCGCCTGGCCACAGTGCGACCGATCGCCACCGTGTCCGACCCGACGGGGCCGACCAGCACCGGGCTCGTGGACGTGCACGTGGAGGTGGACCGCACCACCCAGACCCCCGTCAACGTCACGGCATCCGTCGCCGGCGTCAGCCGCACTGTGGAGCTGCCGGCCGGAGCGACCGAAACCACCGTGAGCCTGAGCGTGCCCGATGTGGACCTGTGGTGGCCGCTCGGCTACGGCGAGCACCCGCTCTACGAGCTGGAGGTCACCCTGCGCGCGGCCGACACCGCGGTGGAACTGGACCGGTCGACCACCCGCATCGGCTTCCGCACCGTCGAGTTCGACACCACCCCCGACGAGAACGGCACCCCATTCACCCTGGTCATCAACGGCCAGAGCGTGTTCGTGCGCGGCGCCAACTGGATCCCCGACGACGCCTTCCCGCACCGCGTCACCAAGGCACGCTACCTGGACCGGCTCACACAGGCCGAGTTCGCCAACATCAACCTGATCCGGGTGTGGGGCGGCGGCGTCTTCGAGAGCGACGACTTCTACGACCTCTGCGACGAGCGCGGCCTCCTCACCTGGCAGGACTTCCTGCTCGCCTGCGCCGCCTACGCCGAAGAGGCCCCGCTCGGCGACGAGATCGAGGCCGAGGCCAGGGAGAACGTCATCCGGCTCGCCGCGCATCCGTCACTGGTGGTGCTGAACGGAAACAACGAAAACCTCTGGGGCTTCGAGGAATGGAACTGGAAGCTGCGCCTGGACGGCAAGACCTGGGGCGGCGGCTTCTACTACGACGTGTTCCCGGCCCTGATCGCCGAGCTGGCCCCACACATCGGCTACACGCCCGGCAGCCCGTTCTCACCGGTCGCCGGCACCGTCCGAAACGACCTGCACCCCAACGATCCCGAGCACGGCACCATGCACATCTGGGACCTCTGGAACCAGCGCGACTACCCCGCCTACCGCGAGTATCAGCCGCGGTTCGTTTCCGAGTTCGGCTGGCAGGGCCCGCCCACCTGGTCCACCCTCACCGAATCGATCCACGACGCCCCGCTCACCCCGGAGTCGCCCGGCATGCTCGTGCACCAGAAGGCCGCTGAGGGCAACGTCAAACTCACTGACGGACTCATCCCGCACCTGCCGTTGCCCGAGAACATCGACGACTGGCACTGGGCCATGTCGCTCAACCAGGCCAACGCCATCAGCACCGCGGTCGAACACTTCCGCTCGCTCAGCCCGCATTGCATGGGCAGCATCGTCTGGCAGTTGAACGACTGCTGGCCGGTCACCTCCTGGGCCGCCGTGGACGGCTACGGCCGGCCGAAGCCCCTGCTCTACGCCATCAAGCACGCCTACGCCGACCGGCTGGTCACCATCCAGCCCCGCGACGGCGGCCTCGCCGTCATCGCGGTCAATGACTCCGCCGACACCTGGAGCGGCGAGCTCCTGGTGCGGCGGTACACAGACACGGGAGCCGTCCTGGCCGAGCACGCCGAGCAGGTCACCCTGCCGGCGCGGTCGAGCGTGACCGTGCCGCTGCCCGCATCCGTGTCCGCGGCAACGGATGCGGCAGCGGAGCTCCTCCGCGCCGAGCTGGCCGGGGTGCGCGGGCACTGGTTCTTCACCGAGGCCCGCGACAGCACCCTACGCCAGGGTGACCCCGAGGTGAGCGCCGTGCGCACCGGCAGCGGTTACACGGTGCAGGTCACCGTTCCGGTGCTCACCCGCGACCTGGCGTTGCTGGTCGACAAGGTCGACCCGGCCGCCCTGGTCGACGACATGCTGGTCACCCTGCTGCCCGGCGAAAGCGTGGTCTTCACCGTCACCTCCCTCCTCGAGGTCGACCCGGCCGCCTTCACGGCGCCGGGCGTTCTGCGCAGCACCAACCAGCTGGTGCAGCGGTGACGAGCGGGAGCCGGCCCGACGCCGCAACCGTTCTCAGCGAACCGGTCTGCGGCATGACCTGGGGCTGGACCGGGGTGCGCGACACCTGGGCGACCCCGGCGGCCGCCGACTCCATGCGGCTCATTGCCGACCTCGGTGTCAACTGGACGGCCCTGGCCTACGCGGCGCTGCAGGACACCGCCCAGTCCGAGGAGATCCCGTTCGGCGACGCGCCGACGGTCACCGACGAGGAGGTGCGCTGGGCCATCCGCGAGGCCAAGTCGCACGGGCTCAAGGTCTGCCTGAAGCCCGTTGTCAACTGTGCCGACGGCACCTGGCGCGCCTACATCGGTTTCTTCGACTGGGAGGTGCCCGGTGAACCCGGCTGGACCGCCTGGTTCCGGTCGTACACGGCGTTCATCCTGCACGCCGCCCGGCTCGCCGAGGAGGAGGGCGCCGAGATGCTCTGCATCGGCTGCGAGATGGTGCGCGCCGACGGCCAGGATGCGCGCTGGCGCACCCTGATCACCGAGGTGCGCGCGGTGTACAGCGGCCTGGTGACCTACAACTGCGACAAGTTCCAGGAGGACCACGTCACCTGGTGGGACGCCGTCGACGTGATCACCTCCAGCGGCTACTACCCGGTCGGAAGCTGGGACGAGCAGCTGGATCGCATCGAGCGGGTCGTGACGGCCGCCGGCAAACCGTTCTTCTTCATGGAGGCCGGCTGCCCGAGCCGCACCGGGTCACCCGACAAGCCCAACGACTGGGCCCTGCCCGGCGTTCCCTCCGGCGCCGAACAGCTGCGCTACTACGAAGACATGTTCGCAGCCACCGGATCACGAGAGTGGATGCGCGGCTTCATGCTCTGGGACTGGCCCACAACGTTGTACGCGGCGACCGACGCGGCCAAGAACGACGACTACTGCGTCTACGGCAAGCCCGCCGCAGACTTCCTGAGCCGGCAGTACCGGTCATGGTTGAACCGTACTCGGCGCGAGCCGATGCCCCAGAACGACCACGCCCAAACGCATCTCACCACACCCGTACCACCCGCAAGAATGGACCACCCATGAGTGTCGAATCCGCTTCCCTCACCATCGACGCCGGCCAGACCGGCATCCGGGCGCGTCTACACACCGCAACCGGACGCTACCTTCCGTTTGAATTCGGTGGGATACGTACCGACACCGCGCTCATACCTCAACTTGGTGAGATTGTTGCCCGGGTTGCATCATTAACACGGGAACCGATCTACACGGTCAGCGCCGGTGTCTCTGGGTTTTCTAAAGCCGAAAGTGATCCCCGCGAACTTCGTGAAGCTGGCACCATCCACGGCGTTCGCGAGGTGTTCCTCGCCCACGACTCCGTTACGAGCTACCTCGGAGCATTGGGTGATGAGCGCGGCGTGGTCGTTGCCGCAGGTACCGGCGTTGTCACCCTGGCAGTCGGTGTGCACGACGTGGCCCGTATCGACGGCTGGGGCAACCTGATCGGCGACGCCGGCAGCGGATACTGGATCGGCCGCGCGGCCCTAGAAGCCGTGATGCGAGCGTATGACGGGCGCGGACCTGTCACCGCTCTGACGGCGACCGTGCGTCGTGACTTTCCCGACCTCGAGGTCGCATACCTGGAATTACAGGCGGACCCTCTCCGGGTCAGCCGAATCGCCGCATACTCCCGCCAAGTGACCGAGCTCGCGACCACAGACCCCGTCGCCTCCAGAATCTGTGACGAAGCCGCGACAGAGCTCGCGCTCTCAGCCGCCACCGGACTCCGCCAAGTCGACGAATCCTCCGGCCCCTCTCCGGTCGTCTGCGGCATTGGCGGTGTGCTCCGCTCCCCAGAAATTTCGACACGATTCGAACGCAATCTGCGGAAGCTCTGGCCCGAAGTTGACATACGCCCTGCAGCCGCCCAGGCACTCGAAGGTGCCGAGTTTCTCCCGATTCTTGCTCCACTGAGCGCATTGCGCGATCGTATCGCCGCATCCATTGGATAAACCCTCCTCCCGCCACACCCAAGCCCGCCGATATCGTGTGCATGAACTGGTGGGCACAGCTGACCGTGGCAAATGTGCACGATGCCACTCCGAGAACGGTTCGCGAGGGCGCCATGCTTGGCGTCGTTGCCACTGCGATATGGCTAACTACACCGGGCATGGCAGCGGCTTACGTCGAAGACAGTGTGGTGCTGGGCGCTGCCGGTGAGGGAAGCTAATCCGCTTCTGGTGCAGGACCGGATGAAGAACATAGTTGGGACGAAGTCCCCACTATCGAGGCGGGCGAGAATGCTGTATTCGTAGCTGGTCGTCTCGGCGTCGCGCTCCACCTGCAGATCGAGCAGCGTCGGCAGCGCGATAGCAACGGTGAGCAGGTCCTGCCACACCGCCTGCTGGTGCTCGTCGAGCCATGGGGCGAATCGGTCATGACACGCGGAGGTAGTCGTAGACAGTTTCGCGGCTGATCTCAACTTCTCGGGCCAAAGCAACTTTCGGAACGCGGGTGGCGGGCTTCTCGCGCAGCTCCGCGGCTTGAGCCTCGTCAAAGAATGGAGTGCGGCCGCGGTAGACCCCGCACGTCACCGCTCACTACCCTCACGTCGTGTCGGGTTCGCCGCAGCGTCCATCAACATGTGCGGAATCCCGGCGTGCATCCCCGCCGGCCCATCCAATGCCGGTCCGGACGTCGACTGCACGGTTCTACGCGGAGTCGCGTACGACGAGTCGAACTGGCCCGGCGACCACCCCGGGCGACGGTGCCCCACCAATCGCGTCGACGAGGTGTTGCGCCGCGGCGCGGCCGAGCTGCTCGAGCGACATGTCGACGCTCGTCAGAGTCGGCCGAGACTCGCGCACGAGGAGGTCCCAGTTGTCGAACCCGATTACGGCGACATCGTCGGGTACGCTGATGCGCTCGTCTCGGAGGGCGTCAAGGATCCCGCGGGCGATGTGGTCACTACCACCGATAATTGCGTCGACCGGCTCGCCGCCGCGGACAAGGAGGCGCGCGCAGTCCCGCCCCCACCCCTCGCCCCATTGCCCGAACAACGACCTCCCGCCCACGAGCTGGAGACCGGCCGCCTGTAGGGCCTGGTTCACCCCCGCCGCGCGGTCCTGAGCCGCTGCATAGGACACCTCGCCGTTTACAAGCGCGATCCGCGTCCGCCCGGTGGCGATGAGGTGCTCGGCCGCGAGACGCCCCGCCTGGACGTTGTCGGGGGTGAAAGAGGCATCGGCCGGGTCGGTCGAAGGGGCATAGACGTAGACGACGGGCACGTCCGCCATGAGGGCGACGGGTGGCCGGGGATTCGTGGTCCGTCCCACGATGAGCAACCCGTCGACACGCCGTGTCAGCAGTGTCTGCAGGTGAAGATGTTCACGGAGGACGTCGTCGCGGGCGTCAGCCAGCAGCACCGAGAGCGAGCCCGAGCCGAACGCGTCCTCCGCACCGAGCAGTATCGGCAGGACGAATCGGTTGTCGAGGTCGCTGGTGACCATCCCGATGGTGCCCGTACGCGGGGAATTCAGCGCTTGGGCGAAGAAGTTGGGTGTGAACGCCAACGCGGCCGCCGCCTCCTGCACCTTCACCCTCGTGCTCTCGCGGACTTGGGCGCGACCATTCAGAGCCTTCGAGGCCGTGGCCACCGACACCCCCGCAGCACGTGCGACGTCAGCAAGCGTGACGTGCGACGGGATGCTCTTGCCGCCTACTGCGTTGGTCATCTACCAAAATTAGTTCACAAAGGCGTTGACGGCCTATAGCAGGGCATGTAACTTTGCTACCGAAACCAGTTTCGGTCTCTTTGCTCTCGACGGCGAGTCCCCGTGCCGCACCACCGGCCGGACTCTCTGACGGAGTACCCGCAGCAGTTCAGAGAGGAACCTCCTGTGATATCGCCCCTCCGCAGTAAGAATGTCGCTGTCGCGCTCGCCGGGATCGCCGTCGTGTCGCTCGCCGTCACCGGGTGCTCCGGCGGCGGTTCGTCGGCCGGTGAAGGCACCGCCGCGTCCGGCACTTACACCTTCTGGGACCCATACCCCCAATTCGATGACACGTCCGACTGGGCCAAACTGATCGACACGTGCGGCGCCGAGGCCGGCGTCGCAATCGAGCGCATCGGCTACGACACCTCCGACCTCACCAGCAAGGCGCTGCTCGCCGGTCAGCAGGGCAATAGCCCCGACCTGTTGCTCGTCGACAACCCTGTGGTCTCGACCCTCGCCGAGGCGGGGCTGCTGACCGACACCGAGCAGACCGGCGCGGACACCACCGACATCGAAGAGAATATTCTCGCCGCGGGACAGATCGATGGGAAGACCTACGGAGTACCGATCGGTGCCAACACGCTGGCCTTGTATTACAACAAGACCGTCCTCGACGCGGCCGGGGTCGACCCCTCGTCAATCACGGACTGGGCCTCCCTCACGAGCGCACTCGAAAAGGTCACCGCGGCCGGCAAGAAGGGCATCACCTTCTCGGCCATCGGCACCGAAGAGGGTAGCTTCCAGTTCCTACCCTGGTATTGGGGTAGCGGCGCCGATCTGACCGAGCTCGACTCCGACGACGCCGTCTCGGCTTTGACCCTTTGGACCGACTGGGTCAACAAGGGCTACGCGCCGAACTCGGTTATCAACAATACCCAGACCACGACCTGGCAGGAATTCGTGACCGGTGATTACGCCTTCGCCGAAAACGGCACCTGGCAGCTGGCTGGTATCAAGGAATCGGGTATGGACTACGGCATCATTTCAATCCCTTCGAAGGACGGTGGCGCAGCCCCGGCGCCGACCGGCGGCGAGTTCCTCACCGTGCCCGTTCAGAGCGACGACGCCCGCTACGAAGTCAGCGAGAAGATCCAGGCCTGCCTTACCAGCACCGACAACCTCGTTGCGACGGACGCGACCCTGTCGTACGTCGCGCCGACGAAAGACGCTCAAGAGGCGCAGGTCTCCGCCGACCCTGACCTCGAGCCATGGGTCACTGCCGTCGCCGATGCCCGGGGGCGCACCAGCGACGACCTAGGCACCGACTACCCGAAGATCTCGGAGCAGCTCTGGAAAGCCGTGCAGAACAGCCTCAGCGGATCGTCCAGCCCCGAGGACGCCCTGGCGGAGGCCCAGAACGCTGCCGCATCTGCCACCGAGTAGCAGCACTCGCATACCCGCACCATGGCACCACCCGTGACACCGCCGAACGACGACAGGAGCACCATGAGTACCCACACGATGGAACGTCGTGAGGCAGTGTCCCCCGAGAGGCCGGGCGTCCGGCCCGGCCTCAGTGGGCCCATCCGGAGGCGTCTACCGGGCACCGGTCAGCTGACTGCTTGGGCGTTCCTTACCCCGGTCGTCGTATACCTCGCCGTTTTCTATGTCTGGCCGTTGGTCCGCAACGTCGACCTGTCGACGCATGGCTACACTGTCCGCTCCTTCATCGAAGGGAACGCACCCTTCATCGGGCTCGAGAATTTCTCCGCCGTGTTCGCTAGTCCGACCTTCGGGCCTGCGTTGATCAACACGCTGCTGTTCACCGGCATATCGATCGCGTTCCAGTTCTCGATCGGCATGGCCCTGGCGGTTTTCTTCTTTCAGAAATTCCCTCTGTCATCGACGCTGAGAGCGTTGTTCCTGGTGCCGTGGCTGCTGCCACTGATCGTGAGCGCGTCGACCTGGTCGTGGATGCTCAACAGCGACAGCGGCGTCGTCAACTCGGTGATCAGAACACTCGGCGGCGATCAGGTCAACTGGCTCACCTCACCACAGTGGGCACTCGCCAGCGTGATCATCGCCAACATCTGGATCGGGATCCCATTCAACCTCGTGATCCTCTATAGCGGTTTACAGAACGTCTCGGGCGACATCTACGAGGCCGCCGCGCTCGACGGCGCGAATAGTTGGCAGGTCTTCTGGCGCATCACGTTCCCGCTACTCCGCCCCGTCTCGGCCATCACGATCCTGCTCGGTCTCGTCTACACGCTCAAGGTCTTCGACATCATCTGGATAATGACGCGGGGAGGGCCCGGCGACGCGTCGACCACGTTCGCGATCTGGTCGTACCAGCTCGGTTTCGGCTCCACCCTCCCCTCGTTCGGACCGGCTGCAGCCGTCGGTAACCTGCTCATCATCATGGCTCTCGTCTGCGGCTTCATCTACCTGCGCGTGCAGAGGAAGCAGGACCAGTCATGAGCACCGCCATTCAACCAGCAGCCGGCCCCCGGCCAGTATCGGGACGCACCACCTCGGGGCGTGCCGGCCGGCGCAACCTTGGCACCACCGTGATCGGCGTCGTCCTCACAGCGATCATGCTGTTCCCGATCTACTGGATGATCAACGTCTCGCTGACCCCGACCGCGCAGATGCGACAGAGTCCGCCGTCGTGGTTCCCGGCCGCACCGACGCTCGACGGTTACCGCGCCGTGATCGCCGAACAGCTGCCCTTCCTCGGCACGAGCCTGCTAGTCGGACTGGGCACGGTCCTCGTGACGATCGCTCTGTCGGCACCGGCTGCGTACTCGCTCGCCAAACTGCGACCCAAGGGAGGAGGCGCACTCAGCTTCGTCCTGCTGGTCGCCCAGATGATCCCCCAAGTCATCATGGCCATGGGCTTCTACGCGATCTACCTCAATCTCGGGATCCTCAACGAATGGTGGGGGCTCGTCATCGCCGATTCCACCCTCGCCGTCCCCTTCGGTGTTCTGATCTTCACCGCATTCATGAGCGGTATCCCCGACGAGCTGATGAGCGCCGCGAAACTCGACGGTGCCAGTTCGTGGCGCACCTTCGTCTCGGTAGTGCTACCCATCAGTCGCAACTCGGCCGTCACGGTCGGCCTCTTTGCGTTCCTCTGGGCTTGGTCCGACTTCGTCTTCTCGTCGACCCTCAATAGCGGCGGTGACGCCCAGACCATCACCCTCGGGATCTACCGCTATATCGGCAACAACAACCAGGAGTGGAACTCGATTATGGCGACCGCCGTCGTCGCGTCGATCCCCGCCACTGTTCTCCTCGTCGTCGCCCAGCGATACGTCGCAGCCGGGGTCACCGCGGGCGCCGTGAAGGACTGACGGCGACATGACCACCACACACTCCATGAGGAGCACGCCCGTGACCACGATCCACACTTCGACGTCGACCTTCGCCGGTCCCGTCCAGCCCCGCCGTTCAGCCCTAACGCCACTTGATGCCACAGAAATCCGTCTGACCGGCGGATACTGGCGCGAAAAGCAGCAGCTCAACGCCCATGTGGTGCTGCAGCATTGCGAGGACTGGATGGAGCGCATCGGCTGGGCGGGCAACTTCGACAAAGCGGCTTCGCAAGAGACCGGCTGGGAACACGCGGGAATCGAGTTCGTCGACTCTGAAATCTACAAACTGCTCGAGGCCATGGCGTGGGAGCTGGGCCGGTCGCACGACGCCGCCCTTGCCGCCCGCTACAACCGCTACGTGCACCGGGTCGCATCGGCACAGGACGCCGACGGCTACCTGCACACCAGCTTCGGCCGGCCCTGGCAGCCGGCCCGATACTCGAACCTCGAGTGGGGTCACGAACTCTATTCCTTCGGGCATCTCATCCAGGCCGCGGTCGCCGCAGTCCGCACACGCATCGACGTCACGCTAGTCGGCGTCGCCCGGCGACTGGCCGACCACCTCTGGACAACTTTCGGGCCCAACGGCCGTGTCGCCGTCTGCGGACACCCCGAGATTGAGCTCGCCCTGGTCGAGCTCGGGCGCGCCCTCGACGAGCCCCGCTACGTCGAACTCGCCCGCCTCTTCGTGGAGCGCCGCGGCCGCGGCCTACTCGCGCCGATCGAGTACGGCCAGGAGTACTTCCAGGACGACGTGCCGGTACGCGAGGCCGAGGTGCTCCGAGGTCACGCCGTGCGCGCCCTCTACCTCGCGGCCGGTGCGTTCGACGTTGCCGTCGAGACCGGTGACGACGACCTTGCCCGTGCCGTGCGGACCCAGTGGGAGAACACCATCGCCCGGCGCACCTACGTGACCGGCGGCATGGGCTCGCACCACCAGGACGAGGCATACGGCGCCGACTTCGAGCTACCGCCGGACCGTGCATACTCCGAAACATGTGCCGGTATCGCATCGAACATGCTCTCGTGGCGTCTACTTCTGGACGACGGCGACCCGCGGTACGCCGACCTGATCGAGCGCACCCTTTTGAACAACATCATGGCCTCGCCCCGCGAAGACGGCCGCGCGTTCTTCTACACGAACACCCTCCACCAGCGAACCGACGGAGTCGCCCCCGACGAGAGTGCACTCAACGCTCGGGCACTGTCGAGCCTACGGGCCCCCTGGTTCGAGGTGTCATGCTGCCCGACAAACGTCGCACGCACCCTGGCGAGCGTCGAGCTGACCTTCGCCACGACCACCGACTCCGGGTTGCAACTGCACCAGTACGGCGACTTCGACATCGACACCGCCCTCGCCGACGGCACGCCGGTTGCCGTCTCCGTGCGCAGCGGCTACCCGTACGACGGGCACGTCAGTATCACCTGGCGTGAGGACACAGGCCGTGAGGTCGACCTCGATCTGCGCATACCGTCATGGGCAGGTTCAGCCCGAATCAGTCGCGGGGGCGAGACTCCGGTCGTGCGAGTCGCCCGTTCGGCAACTCTGCACGGCCGATTCGGCGCCGGGGACGTCGTGACCGTTGATTTCCCCGTCGAGGCGCGCTGGGTCACGCCCGATCCCCGAATCGACGCCGTGCGCGGACAAGTCGCCGTACAGCGCGGGCCGCTGGTGCTCGTACTCGAATCCACCGACCTGCCGAGGGGCGACGTGAACGACGTCGCCGTCGACATCACCATGTCGCCGACGACAACCAGGACCGGCGCTTCTGTCGAGGTCTTGCGCAACGCTCAGACACCCGGCGGGTGGCCGTACGGCCGGCAAGACCATACGACCGAGCCACTCGGCACGGTCGATCTCGTGCCCTACGCCACCTGGGCGAATCGGGGGCCCTCGACCATGCGAGTCTGGCTTCCGGTCGCCGACCGCCCGCGCTGACCCGCGCCTCCCAACGTCCCGCCCGATACGCGAGGCCACCCTGTTGCACCCCTCGAAAAAGCAAAGGAGCTTTCTGTGACCAGAACGAAGATTACGACAGGACTGTTGGCAGCGACGGCGATCCTCGCAGCGCTAGTCGTCCCGGCCGCGCCCGCAACGGCCGCCGCCGCCGGCAACACCCTCGTCGTCGACGCGGCAACCAGCATCAGGCCGGTGACCCACGTAGGGGCGGGCGGTCTCTACGCCGTATCCACCGACACCAACCCCGCGCCGGGCCTGCTAACGCCCCTGCGGCTGAAACAGCACACCCAACCGGCACCCGGTGTGCAGCAACTCGGCAACGGGGCGACCGTACCGTCAGGCGACATCCTTAAGACCGCGAACGCGTTCACCCGCGACGGCGCCCAATCGTACGCGCGCATGCCCGACGTCTACCCGAACTTCCCGTACCGCTGGGTCAGCTGGGAGGACTGGACCCAGAAAGTGAACACAATGGTGAAAGCCCGTGTCGACGCAACCGGCACCACCAACATCAACGGCTGGGAACTCTGGAACGAGCCAGACGGCACTTGGGACACCGCCAAGGCAGGGCCATTCCTCGACGGGTGGACCCGCACCTATCGCCTCGTGAAACAGCAAGATGCCGTCACTCCCATCATCGGCCCTAGCTACAGCCGCTACTACCCCGACCTGATGCGCGACTTCATGGCTCGGGCGAAGGCAGACGGCACCGTACCGGACGTAGTCGTGTGGCACGAACTCGAAAACGAGACCTACAACACCGTCGACGAGCACGTCGCCGACTATAGGGCCATCGAGCGATCTCTCGGCATCAGCCCTCGGCCGATCTCGATCAACGAGTACGGCTCGCCCAGCCAGATCGACACCCCGAGCGTCGCCGCCCACTACATCGCGCAATTCGAACGCACGGGCATCAACGACGCCCAGCGGGCCTACTGGTACGAGTCGGGGACCGTCGGCGGGCTGGTCTGGAACAACCGTCCGACTGGTTCTTATTGGCTCTACAAGTGGTACGGCGAGATGGCCGGCAACATGCTCGCGGTGACGCCGTCGGGTGACCTCGACGGGTTCGCATCGTATGACTCGAGCCGCAAGATCGTCAATGTCGCTTTCGGCGGGACCTTCGGAGACAATGCCGTGCAGGTCAAAGGTCTCGCCGGCTTTGGCGACCAGGCGACCGTTACGGTGAACTACACGCCACGCTCGGGACGGATGACGACCGTCGACGCGCCGACCAGAGTCTCATCGACGACCATCCCGATCGTGAACGGTGCCGTCACCGTGCCGGTCACGAACCAGGACTACCTGGGCGCGTACCAGCTGGTCGTCACGCCCGCCTCGGGCCCGACAACGTCGTACCAGCAGGTCTACGAGGCCGAGAATGCCACCGTCGTGAACGCCTCCCGACTTTCGTCGACCGGCGCGTCGAATGGCGGCTACGTAGGCCGCATCGACGGTCTCGGGGACGGGCGATCGAACAGCTTCGTCGACTTCGTCGTCGAGGTGCCGACCGCCGGGGCGTACTCACTCACCACCCGGTACGCGAACGGAGGCGCGACCACGTCGACCCAGGGCCTCGCCTACAACGGCGGCGCGTACACGATGGTGTCGTATGCACCGACCGGCGCCTGGGGGCGGTTCGCTACCTCGTCGTCGACACCGGTAACTCTCAAAGCCGGATACAACGTCATTCGGTTGGCAAAGGGCTCGCCGAACTTCGCTGGCGGCACGGGCTTCGCCGAGATCGACTCCCTGACGGTAGCGCCCCGGTAGAGCGCGAGATCCCCCGGACCGGGAAGGGGCCAGCTGACGCGACGGCTCTTCCCGTCGCGTCAGCTGAACGCTGAGCTCAGCGTGCCGGTACGGGGGATCAACCACGGCATCCGCCGAGTCAACGATGCGACCAGGTGGGAACTGTTCGAAACCGAAGAGTCAGCCCACCTCACGCCGCTGCCGGCCGACCGGTTCGAGGAAGTCAGGAGCGCGTACGGGATCGCGAAAAGCACTGCTGGCGGCAGGCCCCATTTTGAGACCGCGGCACGTATGGATGGCGTGGAGTGCGATATTGGTCGGCACGAACCGCCGTAGGCGCAAGGGGTGCGGGTAGTGCACCCAAGACCGCAAGCCCCGATTAGCTAGCGATCCTTGGGGGTCAGAACTTCGGCGTTTGTCCTGAGTTTTCAAGCGGCCATTCCGAGGCGTGGCCGATCGAGCAGGTGCGGGGTGAATGGATATTCTTTGGTCACCCTGCAAGTGCGCCGACTGTGTCGCTAGCAACTTGCTGCAGCCGCGCTCCGGTGATGCTCATGGGCGCTGCCCAAAAATGCCAGGGTCGACTAGACACCGTCCCTTCGGAAGTGTCTCAACGACCTCAGTGTCACCGACCAGCGACGCGTCCGACAGAGGATCGCTTGGCCTCGATCCACCGATCGGCTTGGGGCTCGGTTCAGGTTCTGATTTGACTCGGGTTGGGGTTGTGGGCGCGGATACTCCTCGACCTGCGGCTCGGCCGTGGTGGATCGGAATGACGTCGATACAGTCGGTGCCGAGGTGGCTAGGCGAAGCGTCCACCTGCTCGGAGATGGCCGCACGAGACATGCCGGAGCCTCCGGTACTTCCACGCCCACCCTTGAGGGGCGAGCCGGCCGGATCGGATCACCGCGGCGAGTGCAGCGCCAGGTGCGATCTCTGCAGTGCGACGCGCCACTTCCTGGACACCGGAGCTGCTGGGCGTCACGAGCGCTGACCGAAGGTGGCCGGGTCGACAGGCTGTTGCGTCTGGGACATGTTTTCCACGACAAGCAGGTAGGACTCGGTGACGAGCTCGTCGACGAAAGCCGCGTCAAGACCGCCATCGGGTTGAAGGGTGATCCAATGCTGCTTGTTCATGTGACAGCCCAGCGTGATGTCCGCGCGCGCCGTTCGGAGACTGAGTGCACCTGCGGGGGCCGCCTTGAGAATGACGATCGGCTCGCCGGCCACCACGGTTTGCAACATGAACACCGTGCCGCGTACTCTATACACGTCCCAGTCCACACCCGAATGGATGGGTGAGTTCCGCCCCCGGCAGCTCCAGCGTTCGTTCCGCCGCCGCCCGCTCCTGCAGCTTTTTACCATTCATTGGATTTCCTTCCGTCACATCCCATACGCTCACCGGTTCGCCGCGTTCCCCGCACACCGCGAGCCTCCGGAGCCGCCGTGCCGCGGCTTCAAGCGCGGAGCACGCTCAGCCCGCTCGAAGCCGAACACTCCCCCACAGGCACCTCGATGACTTTGATCAACAATTGTCCACGACTGGGCGAGACGAACTTGAAACCAATCAGCTTGACAGGAGCGTTCCAGTTAGGGGGCTTCAGCGTCCGTATGGCATGATTCATCCGCCATATTTGCGCCGGCAAGAGCGGGTCACGGCCATACCGACATCATTACAGTGCGCCCGATTTTTCTGCGAACGTGTCGTCGGCCATTCGCGCGACGTGCAGGGTCATGTGGGTTACTTCGTCGTCGGCAAGTTGCTCGCCCAAGCGCAATTCGAGCACCGTCTGGAGCTTGAGCGCCGCTATAAAGGCGGCCACGGCTGGCGCGGGAGCGGGAATGGGCGGGCTCAATGCAAGACCCTCTGCATTCTGGTGGGATTTAGCCGAACACGATCTCCATGGCCGCGAATGAACGTCGATCTACTTCTCACTGCACAAGTGCAGCCCGTCACCGATCCGTCCATCAAATTGCCCGTACTTGGAGTAACTAGGTTATGGGCACGCGTGCAACGACGATGTCATGGCTTCCCAGCGCGTTGAGAATGGATGTTGCCTGGATCAAGGCGCCTTCGTTCGTCCACGTCAGAGATTGGCTGTAGCCAGAGTTCTCGAGGTCGAGGTGACGGGAGGCAGACACCGGGAGGCGGAGAGTTTGCCACTCCCCGCCGCCACCACTCGAATTGAACAGCGCGAGGTTGGATTCCGTTCCATCCGCTTCGATGGACAGCCGGCCGGTAACAAGCAGATTCACCTGCCCATCAGCGCCAACTCGCCAAGCCACATTTGGGCTTCCAGAGAGGGTGGTACCCGTCGTGCTTACCAGTAGTTGACCCAAGTCATCGGGGGTGCCCCAGCTAAGACCATCGGTCGAACTCGCGATGTAAACGGGAACGATTGTCGGGCCGACAACCTCGAACACAGCTCTAAAACTGCCGTCAGGAAGCTCACCCGTCGCGACAAACATACCGGGGCGCTGGTACCCGTCGGACACTCCAAAGTCGATGACAGGCTCGGCCCAGTGCTGGAGGTCCTTGGTCGTTCGGTGCACGAGGACTTGGAGCATTCCTCTGTCCTTTTCGCGTTCATCGGCATAGACGCAGACGAGCTGCCCGTCGGCCATGTATAGGTCGGGTTCCCAAACTGCCGTGGTCGTGGCGTGAGGGGAGGAATCGTAGATCGCAGGTCCGCCTGCGTCGACTTGGGACACGAAGGACCAGGTTTCACCCCGATCCACGCTTGCGTAGATCACGATGTGCGTTTCGGACATGTCCTCGGGGATCGCGTTGCCGGCAAGCAACAGCGAACCTCGTGGATACCCACCGAACTCGACAGGAAGCTCGAAAAGAGAAGGCTGGTACCGGTTTCCTATCCCCAAAAACGTGTCCACCACCTGCGCGACCAGGGTCCAGCTGCGGCCGTCGTCATCACTTCGCCACACTGGGAACGCTCGCCCGTCAGTCGTTTCGTCAACGTAGACCTCCGCCGACAGAAAAATGGCACCCTCGTTGGGTCCCGAAGGGTCCGTCACCAGCAATCGGGTGTAGTTGGCGCCAGTCTCGTCGGCGCGGCCCGAACGTAGGATGCACAGCTCGGGGGCGCTGGTTGAGAGCGGCAGCGGATATACAGAGTTCACTTGTTCCTCGCGTAACGGTCGTGATGGCAGGTGCTGACCGACGAAATCCGTCCTC
>NZ_SOHM01000032.1 GCF_004403945.1 Cryobacterium lactosi
GGAGCTGACCGGTACTAATAAGCCGATAATTTGATAACACTCAGTTTGAATAAGCTGCTATGCGTCCACTATGTGGTTCTCGATGTACGGTCGAGAACAAACACACTCCACCAGGAGTGTTCTATAACTAAAAATATAGATTCGATTCACCATCACCAGGTGTTTCGGCGGCTATAGCAAGAGGGAAACGCCCGGTCACATTCCGAACCCGGAAGCTAAGACTCTTTGCGCCGATGGTACTGCAGGGGGGACCCTGTGGGAGAGTAGGACACCGCCGGACTTAACTTGAAAACAACAGAAAAGCCACCCCACCGGGGTGGCTTTTCTGCGTTTAACCCCCNGAAAACAACAGAAAAGCCACCCCACCGGGGTGGCTTTTCTGCGTTTAACCCCCACCCCCGCATCCGCGAACCGTGAGAAAAGCACCGAAAAACGCGGGATTTCGGTGCTTAAGTCACAGTTCGCGGGAGGGCGTGGAAGCGGCACGGGACGTTGGCGGGACTCCGGTACCGTGGGGACTCACCTAGACACGCGGGAGAGAGACATGACCGTTGCCAAGTGGCCCGTCGCGGAACTGCACGTGCACATCGAAGGCACGCTCGAAACCGAGCTGCTCGTGGCGCTGGCCCGTCGCAATGACGTGGCCCTGCCCAGCTACGACCCCGACGTGCTGCGTGAGCTGTACAGATTCACCGACCTGCAGTCGTTCCTCGACATCTACTACGCCAATCTCGCGGTGCTGCGCACCGAAGCAGACTTCTACGATCTCGGGATGGCGTACCTCACCCGTGCGTCCGCAGCCGGAGTGCGCCGGGCCGAGATCTTCTTCGACCCCCAGACGCACCTGGCCAACGGCATCCAGCTGGACGTCGTGTTCGGCGGCCTCACCCGCTCCCTCGTCGATGCCCGCGAGACCCTCGGTATCTCCGCAGACCTCATCCTGTGCTTCCTCCGCCACCTCGGCGGTCAGGCGGCGTTGGAGACTCTCGAAGCCGCCATCCCGTTCCTTGACCAGTTCATCGGCGTGGGCCTTGATTCCGCCGAGGTCGGTTTTCCGCCGTCGCTCTTCACCGAGGCCTTCGCCAAGGCCGAGGCGCTCGGACTGCACAGGGTGGCGCATGCCGGCGAAGAGGGCGGCCCCGACTATGTGTACGAGGCCCTGGACCTGCTGGGGGTCGAAAGGGTCGACCACGGCATCCGCGCCGTCGAAGACCCCCGCCTTGTGGAGCTCCTGCGCGAGCGGCAGATCCCGCTCACGGTGTGCCCGCTCTCGAATGTGTGCCTGCGGGCCACCCCGACGCTCGGCGCGCATCCGCTGCCCGCCATGCTCGCCGCCGGCCTGTTGGTCACCATCAGCAGCGACGACCCGGCCTACTTCGGCGGCTACGTCGACGACAACCTCGATGCCCTCCAGAATGAGTTCGGCCTGGACCACGCTCAGATGGCCACGCTGGCGCGCAACTCCTTCCGGGCAGCGTTCCTGCCCGAAGCTGAGAAACGCCGACACATCGAGGCCGTTCAGGAGCACCTTGAGGGGTTGCTGCGACTAACCTCGGGAGCATGAGCAAACCCCTTCCGAACGTGCAGCAGGACCTCGGTGCGGAGGTCGTGGCCCTTGTCACCAAATGGCTGGCTGACAGCGCGACCATCCCCGCCGACGTGTCGGCCGAACGGCTCGCGGGGGTGCTGAAAGACCCCAACGGGCTCGACTTCACCGTGGGTTTCGTGGACGGCGTGATGCGTCCGGAAGACGTGATGGTCGCCGGCTACAACCTGCAACGGGTGGCCAAGCTCGCCCCGGCCTTCCTGCCGCCGGTACTCCGCGGCGCCATCGGCGTCGGCGGCGTGATGGGGCCGGTGCTGCCCTGGGTGGTGATCCCGGCAGCCCGCAAGGTGCTGCGCCAGATGGTCGGCCACCTGGTGGTGGATGCGACGGCCGACAAGCTCGGTCCCACCATCGAGGCCCTCAAGGAATCGGGCAACCGGCTCAACATCAACCTGCTCGGCGAAGCCGTGCTCGGCGAGAAGGAGGCGCTGCGCCGCCTCGCCGGCACCCGCGAACTGCTGGTACGGGACGACGTGGACTACGTCTCGATCAAGGTCTCCTCGATCGCCAGCCAGCTCTCGATGTGGGCCTTCGACGAGGCCGTCGACCGGGTCGTCGAACGCCTGACCCCGCTCTACGAGCTTGCCGCGGCCTCACCCACCCCGAAGTTCATCAACCTCGACATGGAGGAGTACCGCGACCTCGACCTGACCATCGCGGTCTTCGAGCGCATCCTCGACCAGCCCCGCCTGCAGAACCTCGAAGCCGGCATCGTGCTGCAGGCCTACCTGCCCGACGCCCTCGGCGCGCTGCAGGGCCTCACCCAGTGGGCGCACGCCCGTCGGGCCGGCGGCGGCGCAGCCATCAAGGTGCGGCTGGTCAAGGGTGCCAACCTCGCCATGGAGCACGTCGACGCGAGAGTGCACGACTGGCCGCTGGCGACCTACGCCAGCAAGCAGGACACCGATACCAACTACAAGCGCGTGCTCAACTGGGCGCTCACCCCGCAGAACACCGACGCCGTTCGCATCGGCGTCGCCGGGCACAACCTCTTCGACGTGGCCTACGCCCACCTGCTGGCCCAGCAGCGCGGTGTGGACGACCGCATCGAGTTCGAGATGTTGTTGGGCATGGCCACGAGCCAGGCCGAGGCCGTGAAGAAGGATGTCGGCCGGCTGCTGCTTTACACGCCGGTGGTGAATCCGGCGGAATTCGACGTGGCGATCAGCTACCTCATCCGCCGCCTCGAGGAGAACGCCAGCGAGGAGAACTTCATGTCAGCGGTGTTCGAACTCTCGGACACCCCGGCCCTCTTCGAACGGGAGAAACAGCGTTTCCTCGATTCCCTCGCCGCACTCGAGGTCGCGCCGGGAGCGCCGGGCGGGACTGTCCTCGTGCCGTCGCCGAACCGCGACCAGGACCGTTCGGTGGTCGTGCCGCTCGAACCCCTGCCCGACGCCGACGCCCCGCCGCTGACAACTCCGCCGGCCGATGCCGACGACCCCAATCTCACCGCCATGGTGCTCGGACTCACCCGCGGCTCGGTCTCCCGGAGCCGGTCGGTCCTCGGCGGCTTCCACAACGAACCCGACACCGACCCGTCCCTCCCGGCGAACCGGGCCTGGGGCCGCGCCATCCTGGCCAGGGTCGAGACGTCGATGCTCGGCAAGGAAAGTATCAAGCAGGCCCGCATCGACGACGCCGACAGGCTCGACGAGGTCATCGCCACCGTCACCGCGGCCGGCGAAGCCTGGGCGCAGAAGCCCGGGGCCGAGCGGGCCCAGGTGCTGCACCGCGCCGGCCTCGCCCTGGCCGCCAACCGCGACCGCCTGATCGAGGTGATGGCCTCCGAAACCGGCAAGACCATCGCCGAGGGCGACCCCGAGGTCAGCGAGGCCATCGACTTCGCGCACTACTACGCCGAACGCGCCCGCGAGCTCGACGCCGTGCAGGGCGCCATCTTCGTGCCGTCCAAGCTCACCGTCATCACGCCGCCATGGAACTTCCCGGTGGCCATCCCGGCCGGTGGTGTGCTCGCCGCCCTCGCCGCGGGCTCCGGCGTGATCATCAAGCCGGCCACCCTCGCCCAGCGCACCGGTGCCGTGATGGTCGAGGCGCTCTGGGAGGCCGGAGTGCCCAGGGACCTCCTCGCCCTCGTCGACCTGCCCGACCGGGCGCTCGGCAGCCGGCTGCTTGCCCACCCCGCTGTGGACAGGGTGATCCTCACCGGCGCCTACGAGACCGCCAAACTGTTCCGCGGCCTGCGGGAGGACCTCCCGCTGCTGGCCGAGACCAGCGGCAAGAACGCCATCATCGTCACCCCGTCCGCCGACCTCGACCTGGCCGCCGCCGACGTGATCAAGAGCGCCTTCGGCCATGCCGGCCAGAAGTGCTCAGCCGCCAGCCTGGTGATCCTGGTCGGCTCCGTCGCCAGGTCCGCCCGGTTCATCGGGCAACTGGTGGATGCCGCCACCTCGCTCCGCGTGGGGCGTCCCGCCGACCCGGACAGCCAGATGGGCCCGATCATCGAGCCCGCGGACGGCAAGCTGCTGCACGCGCTCACCGAACTCGGCGCCGGCGAGAGCTGGTTGGTCGAGCCGAAGCTGCTCGACGACGAACTCGAAACCGGGGTCGGCCAACTGTGGTCGCCCGGCATCCGCAGTGGCGTCACGCCCGGCTCGTACTTCCACCTCACCGAGTTCTTCGGCCCGGTCCTGGGTGTCATGCACGCCCGCAACCTCGAGGAAGCCATCCGCTACCAGAACGCGGTCGACTATGGGCTCACGTCCGGGCTGCACTCGCTCGACGCCGACGAGATCGCCCAGTGGGTCGACACTGTCCAGGCCGGCAACCTCTACGTGAACCGCGGCATCACCGGAGCGATCGTGCAGCGGCAGCCTTTCGGCGGGTGGAAGCGCTCGGCGGTCGGTCCCGGTTGCAAGGCCGGCGGTCCCAACTACCTGTTCGGGCTGGGCGGCTGGGTCACCGATCCCGGACGCAACAGCTCGACCCTGCACCTGCGCGGCCTTGAGCAGCGCATCACCGATCTCATCGAGGCCTCCCAGCCGTCGCTGCCCTACGAGGACTTCGATGTGCTGCGCCGGTCGGCGCTGAGCGATGCCCTCGCCTGGCGCGAAGAGTTCGACGTGGTCGCCGACGTCTCCGCGCTCGGTCTGGAACGCAACCTGTTCAGGTACCGCGCGCTGCCCGTCACCGTGCGGTTGGGCGAGGACGGCAGCCTGGCCCTGCTGCTGCGTGTGATCGCGGCGGGCCTGGTATCCAAGTCCAGGTTCATCGTCTCCAGCGCGCTACCGGTGCCGCCGAAGGTGCGCGCGGTACTCGCACCACGCGACATCCCGGTGATCATCGAGAGCGACGAGGAATGGCTGACCAGGGCCGCGGACGGCGGCATCAGCACGAGCCGGGTGCGGCTGATCGGCGGCGACCCGCAGACCGGTGCAGCCGCCGCGGCCACCGCCTTCGCCCACGCCCTTCGCGGCAGCCCGGATATCGCCGTCTACGCCCATCCGGTCACCCAGTCCGGACGGGTGGAGCTGCTGCCGTTCCTGCGGGAACAGGCCATCTCGATCACCGCGCACAGGTTCGGGAATCCGAGCACCCTCACGGACGAGGTGATCTAGCGGCATACTGGCTCTGGTCGGAGGCGAGGTGATCCAATGGCGACACCGAAGCTCCTCCGGCTGCGCCGGGAGGCCTGGGGATTCGTCGTCGGGTCGGCCCTCTTCATCCTGGGGGCCGTTCCGGGGTATCTGGGTGCCGTCGGTGCCGTGGTCGACAACCTCACCTTCTTCATCGGATCGCTGTTCTTCACTCTCGCCGCCTTCATCCAACTCAACCTCAGCGGCCGGCGACCACCGCGCAGCACCACCAACCGACCGGACAGGTTCGACTGGTGGGCCGCGGCCATCCAGTTCGCCGGCACCCTGTTCTTCAACCTGAGCACCGCCACGGCGCTCTCCGCCAGTCTCGGCGGCACCGAGCGCACCGGGTGGCGCCCGGATGCCTACGGCTCGGTCTGCTTCCTGCTCTCCAGTCTGCTCGCCGTCGTGGCTACCACCGGGCGCGATGCGCTCTGGGACCCGAAGGCCCGAACCTGGCGGGGCGCCTGGCTGAACCTCCTGGGTTCGGTGGCATTCGGCGTCGCGGCGGTCGGCGCCTACCCGATCGCGGGGTCTGGGCAGCAACTACTGGCGAGCTGGGCTACTGTCGGCACTATCGCGGGTGGTGTCTGCTTCCTGGTGGCCGCCACGCTGACCAGACCCGGTGCCCCACGCCTCACCTGAGGCTCCCGAACCCGGGCGGGCCGCCGGGTGACGGTGGGACCGTCGGGAAGGCTGATAATGGAAGGTAGCCGTTTCGGCCTCCGACCGAATTCGAAGGCCGCGAGGGCATCAGCTGACGCACGGTGGACACCCAGACTCCTGGGAGAAAATCGAAGGACTAGATTTGTCGCTACTCACAACTCGACAGGGGACCCCGTTGGACGGAAACGCAACAACGATGCACCGCAATGTCGCGTTGTTGTCGGTCGCCACGACCATCGCACCCCGAATCACGACCTCTGAGGAGATCGACGTTCGCCTGCAGCCGGCGCTGAAGCGCCTTCGCCTGCCCAAGGGGCTCCTGCAGCGTGTCGCCGGAGTGCACGAACGGCGTAACTGGGCCGAAGGCCAGGCTTTCGACGACGCCGCCGTGTCCGCGGGCAAGCGCGCCCTGGCCCAGGCCGGCATCGACCCCAGTGAGGTGGGGCTGATGATCAACACCTCGGTCACCCGCAAGCACCTGGAGCCGTCGGTGGCCGTACGCATCCACCACGGTCTGGGCCTGCCGTCGTCGGCCACGAACTTCGACATCGCCAACGCCTGCCTGGGCTTCGTGAACGGGATGACCCTCGCGGCCCAGCTGATCGACTCCGGCCAGATCAAGTACGCGGTGATCATCGACGGTGAAGACGCCGACGAGATCCAGACCAACACCATCGAGCGCCTCAGCCGTCCCGACATCGGCCGCAAGGACTTCATGTCCGAGTTCGCCAGCCTCACCCTGGGCTCCGGCGCCGCTGCCGCCGTGCTCGGCCGTGCCGACGCCCACCCGGAGGGTCACCGGATCCTCGGCGGCGTGACACGGGCGGCCACCCAGTTCAACGACCTCTGCGTCGGCAGTGTCGACGGCATGTTCACCGACGCCAAGGCGCTGCTCAAGGGCGGCATGGAACTTGTCGTGTCGGCCTGGACCGAAGCCAAGCGCGACTGGAGCTGGTCGAACATGGACCGCTACATCCTGCACCAGGTGTCGGATGTGCACACCAACGCCATCGTCAAGGCCACCGGCCTCGACCGCACCCGGGTGCCCCTGACCTACCCCGGCTACGGCAATGTCGGGCCCGCATCGATCCCGATCACGCTCTCCGAGGAAGCCGACCGACTCGTCCCCGGCAACCGGGTCCTGCTGATGGGCGTCGGCTCCGGCCTCAACACGGCCATGATGGAGATCCAGTGGTGAGGTACCGGCTGCCGCGTCCCGCGACGGCCCTGGCTCCGGCGAGCGTTCCGCCGAGCGGTCTGCCGGGTCTCGACCCGGACTGGTCCCGGATCGTCGACGTGGTTCAGAGCGCTCTGGACGACGGTGCGCCGGGGGCCAGTCACGCCTGGCACCTGCTCGACAACGGCGAAGAGCTGGCCGCGCTCGGCGCCGAACCGGTGGGCACGATTCTGTGCGTGCACGGCAATCCCACCTGGTCCTACCTCTGGCGGGACCTCGTGGCCCAGGCCAGCGCCGCCGCGGCGGCCGGCAGCCCGGCCTGGCGCGTCATCGCTGTCGACCAGCTGGACATGGGCTTCTCGGAGCGCACCGGCGTCGCACGCCCGCTGTCCCGCCGGGTGCAGGACCTCGACGACCTCACCCGCACGCTCGGCCTGTCCGGCCCCGTGGTCACCTTCGGCCACGACTGGGGCGGCGTGGTGTCCCTGGGCTGGGCCGTGGACCATCCCGAGCTCCTTGCCGGTGTGCTGCTGCTCAACACGGCCATCCACCAGAGCGAGACCGAACCCATCCCGGCACCGTTGCGCCTCGCGCTTGCCCGCGGTGTGCTCAGCACCGGCACCGTGATCACCACGGCGTTCCTGGAGACCACCCTCGCGCTGGGCCACCCGGCGCTGCCGGCCGAGGTCAAGAACGCCTACCGGGCGCCGTACCGCACGCCCGCCCGCCGCGGCGGCATCGGCGGCTTCGTCGCCGACATCCCCGTGGATGCGGGCCACGAGAGCCACGCGGAGCTCGATCGCATCGCCGAATCGCTGCGCGCGCTCACGGTTCCCGCCCTGATGCTGTGGGGTCCGCGCGACCCGATCTTCAGCGACCGCTACCTCGACGACCTCAGCGAGCGGATGCCGCACGCCGCCGTGCACCGTTTCGAGGGCTCCGGACATCTCATCGCCGAGGACGTGGACTACGCCGGAGCTGCGCTGGGCTGGCTCTCGGAGAGCCTGGTCGAGCCGGCCCCGTTGGCCGAGCCTGGCCCGTTGGTCGAGAGCACGACCCAACCCCTCTGGCACTACCTCGATGAGCTGCGGGACAGCGACGAGACCGCCCTCATCGACATGGCTCCAGCCGGCGGCGACGGCCCCCGCGTCGTCAGCTGGCGGCTGCTCTCCCGGCGGGTCCGCGAAATCGCGGCCGGCCTGCACCAGATCGGCGTGCGCCGGGGCGACCGGGTCTCGCTTCTCGTACCGCCCAGCGCCGACCTCACCGCCGTGCTCTACGCCTGCATCCGCCTCGGCGCGATCGTCGTGGTGGCCGACGCCGGCCTCGGCCTCACCGGCCTCACCCGCGCCGTGCGCGGTGCCCGCCCCGACCACGTCATCGGCGCGCTGCCCGGCCTGATGGCCGCCCGCGCACTCGGCTGGCCCGGCCAGAAGATCTCCGTCAACCGGCTTCCCGCCGTCAGCCGCCGGGCCCTCGGCGTCTCCTACGCCCTCGCCGACCTGATCTCGTTGGGCCGCGACGAGGAGCTTCCCGAGCCGCCCGAGCCCGGCGACGTCGCCGCAGTGCTCTTCACCTCAGGCTCCACCGGACCCGCCAAGGGCGTCGTCTACACGCACGGCCAGCTGTCCGCCGTCAGCCGAGCGCTGCACGCCCAGTACGGTGTCGGCCGCGGCACCGGCCTCGTCGCCGGCTTCGCCCCGTTCGCGCTGCTCGGCCCGGCCCTCGGCGCCCGGTCGGTCACCCCGGACATGGACGTCACCGCCCCGAAGACGCTCACCGCCACAGCGGTCGCCGCCGCCGTGGCCGCGATCGAGGCCACCGTCGTGTTCCTGTCCCCGGCCGCGCTGGCCAACGTGGTGGCCACCCAGAGTGAACTGTCCCCGGCCGACCGCGCCGCCCTGGCCCGGGTGACGAGCTTCCTCTCGGCCGGCGCCCCCGTCTCCGAATCGTTGCTCGCCTCGGCTGCCGCCCTGATGCCCGGCGCCAGCGCTCACACGCCGTACGGAATGACCGAGGGCCTGCTGATGACCGACATCACCCTCGACGGCATCCGCGAAGCCGCCCGTGACGACGTGGCGCGCGGCCCCGGCGGCGTGTGCGTGGGCAGCCCCACCGCGACCACCCGGGTGCGGATCAGCGCCCTCGACGAGACCGGCGCGGCCGTCGGCGAGCTCTCCGAGGAGCCGCAGGTCACCGGGGAGATCGTGGTCTCCGCCCCGCACGTCAAGGACCACTACGACAGGCTCTGGCTCACCGACCAGGCCGCCACCCGCGCGGTCACCCCGGGCGAGCGCTGGCACCGCACTGGCGATGTCGGCCACCTCGATGCCGCCGGCCGACTGTGGGTGGAGGGGCGCCTGCCGCACGTGATCACCACGGCAGAAGGCGTGATCACCCCCGTCGGAGCTGAGCTGGCCGTGTCCGACCTGGCCGGCGTCGACCGTGCCGCGGCGGTGGGTGTCGGGCCCGCCGGCAGCCAGCAGGTTGTCATTGTCGTCGAGACCGTTCCACCGGCCAGCCGCGTCGGCCTGGCCGACTCCGCCCTGGCCGCTGCGGTGCGAGCCGTCGCCGGACATCCGATCGCGGCCGTGCTCGTGGTGCCGCACCTGCCCACCGACATCCGGCACAATTCCAAGATCGACCGCACCCGCCTGGCCCGCTGGGCGAACGGCATCCTCACCGGGGCGAGGCTCACCCAGCCATGAGGGTGCTCGTCACCGGTGCCAGCGGCTTCCTCGGCCGCGCCGTGGCGGCCGCGATCGTCGCCGCCGGCCATGAGGTGCGCTGCTTCCAACGCCGCCCCAGCGGCGTGACGGGCGCCACGGATGCCCTGGGTTCGATCACCGAACCGGCCGACGTCGCCGCCGCGGTTGCCGGGGTCGACGCCATCGTGCACCTCGCCGCCAAGGTCTCCCTGGCCGGGCCTCCCGCCGAATTCGAGACCGTGAACGTGGGCGGCACCCGCACCCTGATCGACGCCGCCCGCGCGGCCGGTGTGCAGCGCCTGGTCTTCGTGTCGTCGCCGTCGGTGGCGCACTCAGGCGCATCCATTACCGGTACGGACGCGCTGCCGGCCGACCCCGACCGTGCCCGCGGCGACTACGCCCGCACCAAGGCGGCCGCGGAACTTCTGGCGCTCGCCGCGGACTCCCCGGAGTTTCGGGTCGTCGCGGTGCGGCCGCACCTGGTCTGGGGTCCCGGCGACACCCAGCTCATCGCGCGTATCGTCGAACGCGCACGGGCCGGCCGGCTGCCGCTGCTCGGCCACGGCGCCGCCCTCATCGACTCCACCTATATCGACAATGCCGCCAGTGCCATCGCGGCCGCGCTCGAACGGGTGGTTGCCGTGCACGGCAACGTCTACGTGATCACCAATGGCGAACCCCGCCCGGTCGCCGACCTGCTCGGTGGGATCTGCCGGGCGGCCGGTGTCCCCGCGCCGGCCTGGAGCGTACCGGCCGCGGTCGCCCGCGCCGCCGGCTCCGTCATCGAGACGGCCTGGCGGGTGTTCCCCGGCGAGGACGAACCGCCGATGACCCGGTTCCTGGCCGAGCAGCTCTCCACCGCGCACTGGTTCGACCAGCGCCGCACCCGCGCCGACCTGCACTGGACCCCGGCGGTCTCCCTCGACGAGGGTCTGGCCCGCCTCGCCGAGCACTATCGCACCGTCTGAGCACTGGACCAACGGCGCCTGACCCGCACTTGGCGCCTCACCCGCACAGCGGCGCCTGACCCGCGTAGCGGCGTGTAGCCCGCATAGCTCGCCGGGCGGGGTAGGCGCCGTTATGCGGGTGGCGCGCCACGCGCTTACCGGCGCCTGACCCGCATATCGCCCTCAACGCCTCGGATGCCCCCGGCGTGCCCCTCCGAGTGCGCTGGAGGGTTACTGGGCTGCAACTCGCGGTGAATGTGCGGAAGCGTGCTTGTCGACATTCGACCGACGGCGGCATACTCACCTCATGGACTTTCGCACCGTCATCGAGCAATCCAGCGCCACGGCTACCGGGATTCCGGTGCCTGACGAGGTGGTCGCCGGCCTGGGCCCCGGCAAGCGGCACGCCATCACCGTCACCCTCAACGGGCACAGCTACCGCAGCTCGGTCGCTCCGTATCGCGGAAAGTACATGATCGCCCTGAGCGCCGAGAACCGCACGAAGGCCGGCGTGGTCGGCGGTGATGAGGTGGAGGTGACGATCGAGCTGGACGATCAGCCGCGCACCGTCGATGAGCCCGAGGTGCTCCGTGTCGCGCTCGCCGCCGATCCGGCGGCTCGCACCGCCTTCGACGCGCTCTCCTACAGCAACCAGCGCCGTCACGTGCTCGCCATCGAGGGGGCGAAGACCGACGCTACCCGCCAGCGCCGGCTCGAGGCCGTGCTGGCGGAGCTGCACGGCGCCTGAGCTCAGCCATCCGGGCCATCCGGGCCTCCCGGGGAGGTCAGCCCGGCAGCCCGAGCGCTGCGCGCACGATCGCCAGCGCCTCGTCCGGGCTCACCCCGAGCGATTTCGCCCGGTCGGCGTACGCCACCGCGGCCAGCTGCGCCTGCCGGTGCGTCGCGTCGCCGGTGGCGGCGACGAACGAACCGAGCCGCCCACGGGTCTCGATCACCTCATCCTGCTCGAGGGCGCGATAGCTGCGCGCCACGGTGTTCGGCGCGAGGCCCAGGTCCTCGGCGAGCCGGCGCACGGTGGGCAGCTTGTCGCCGGGCGTGAGCGCGCCGGTGCGCACGGCCTCGATCACCTGCATCCGGATCTGTTCGAACGGGGGTGTGGTCGAGTTCGGATCGACCTGGAGTCTCATTACGGCCCCCAGGTTGAGGCGGCGACGACCTGGCGGTCCGGGTCCCGCAGCTGGGCTACCACGGCGGGCCACAGCCTCACCAGGTAGTGCGGGGTGCGGGTCGTGAACTCCGACCAGAGGGAAAAGCCGGCTAGCGCGAGTGAGATCACGGCGAGCGTCAGGGTGGCCGCGAGGGAGATCACCCGCCCGGTGGCTGACTCGGTCGACACCGCCGAGCTCACGGTCAGCAGGGCCGCGGCCAGGCCGGCAAAGGCACCGATTGCCGGTGTCAGGGCGAAGACGCGCAGAGTCCGGCTCCGCAAGGCATCCGACCAGGCCAACTCGGTGTCGTCTCTGGCCGGTTGCCCGTGCTGCAGGATGCGCCCGGTCAGCATGCGGCCGACGAGAAAGGAGACAAACGCGACGGCCCAGAGCAGGCCGCTCGGGAACCACAGTCCAGCGCGGACCGGGTCGTCGAAGGTCCCGTTCGGATTCACCGAGACCAGCACGTTCAGGCCGACCAGCGCGGCGGCGCTGAGTGTCAGTGAGACGGGAGCGCCCCAGCGATCCAGTCCCGACAGGTAGTCGGCGCGGCCGGGGGTCGGCGCGCGAGCCACGCGAGGCTGGTCACCGAGGGGAGCCAGCGCGGAACGGCTCTCCGCGACGGCGTTTCCGATCGCAGCACCGAGGCCGGTGAGCACAACCAGGAGGAGCACAGCCGCGATGTTGTCGCCCGCCGACGGCACCAATAACAGGAACACCGTGCCGGCAACGAGGGCAACGATCGTGCCCACCAGTGTGGCCCGGGTCTGTGTGCGCAGGCGAGCGATCAGGATGGGCTCGACCTCGGGGGTGACGGCCAGTCCGGCCCGGCGGGCGGCGTCTCGCAGGGCGCCCGGGCGCACGACGGCGCCGGGCCGAAGCTGCCATGCGAAAGCGGTCAGCAGCACTCCAGCCACAACAAGCAGGGTGATCTTGTACGGGTCCACGGCCATCCTCGATTGTTTGATGTTTGTACCAAGCTAGCAAGGCCTGATCCGAACCGTCAAGGACCCGGCGGGCTACTCCGCGCCGCGGTGGATCAGCCGGGTGAGCACGATCGCGCTGCGGGTGTGGTCGACGTTCGGCGCCAGCCGCACCTTCTCCAGGGCTGCCTCGAGTCCCGGGATGTCGCGGGCCCGGATGTGCACGATGGCGTCGGCGCTGCCGGTCACGGTGCCGGCGTCGACGACCTCCGGCACTCCGGAGAGGATGCGCAACAGTTCGTCGGGCGCCACGGTGCCCCGGCAGAACAGCTCCACGTAGGCCTCGGTGCTCATTCCGTCGATCGACGGGTCGACCTGGATGGTGAAGCCGCGGATGACCTTGTCGGCGACAAGCCGGTCAACGCGTCGTTTCACTGCCGAGGCCGACAGGCCGACGACGGAACCGATGTCGCCGTAGCCCGCCCGGGCATTCTGGCGGAGGAGGTCGAGGATGCCGCGATCGAGGTTGTCCATTCGATCAGTGTACGCGGAGAAGTTGCGTCATCACTGTTCAAAACGCATATTACATGCGCGAATTCGCACGAAACGTTGATTCATGCTGTGTGAGACTAGAACCGGCGTCCCTGTGTGATCGGCTTCATTGATCGTACCGGGCTCACGAGAGCGACCTGGTCCGCCACCATCCGCGTTCCGCCAATGCCTCGGCCGGCGAACGCCAACAGAGGAGCTCCAGTGTCACTAGATGTCGCATCCGCTACCCCGAACGAGTCGGTGGCGCCCGCCGCGCCGACTCGCACGCCGGTCAAGCGCACCGTCCTGATGTGCAAACCCGACTACTTCACCGTGGTCTACCGGATCAACCCGTGGATGGACCCGGCCCTGCCGACCGACACGAGCCTGGCCGTCGCCCAGTGGCAAACGCTGTACGACACCTACATCGGCCTCGGCTTCGACGTGCACCTGATCGACCCCATCGACGGCCTGCCCGACATGGTTTACGCCGCCAACGGGGGCTTTGTCATCGACGGCATCGCCTACGGTGCCAAGTTCACCTATCCGCAGCGCCAGCCCGAGGGTCCCGCGTATATGGACTGGTTCGGCGCCAACGGACTGGACGTGCGTGAGCCCGTCGAGATCAACGAGGGCGAGGGCGACTTCCTGCTGGTCGGCGACGTCATCCTGGCCGGCACCGGGTTCCGCAGCGCGTCGAACAGCCACGAAGAGGTCTCCTCCATCTACGGTCGCCCGGTGATCACCCTCACCCTGGTCAACCCGAGTTTTTACCACCTCGACACCGCTGTGGCCGTGCTCGATGACACCAACATCGCCTACCTGCCCAGCGCCTTCGACGCACCGAGCCTGGCGATCCTGCGCGAACGCTACCCCGACGCCATCATCGTCACCGAAGAGGATGCCGCGATCCTCGGCCTCAACTCCTACTCCGACGGCTACAACGTCGTGATTGCCGCCCGGGCCAAGGACTTCGAACGGCAACTGCGCGAACGCGGGTACAACCCGGTCGGCGTCGACCTGTCCGAGCTGTTGCTCGGTGGAGGAGGAGTGAAGTGCTGCACTCTGGAGCTGCGCCGATGAGCGCCCCGATCAACCAGGCCGAGCTGGCCGACCGGACCGGCCTCACCGCGCAGGTGGGCCTGACCGACCAGACCGCGGCCATCGCGCTCGAGAACGAGCACGCCGCGCACAACTACCACCCGCTGGCCGTCGTCGTCGCTTCCGGCGACGGCGCCTGGGTCACCGACATCAACGGCAAGCGCTACCTGGACTGCCTGGCCGCGTACTCCGCGGTCAACTTCGGTCACTCCAACCCGGTGCTGCTGGATGCCGCGCGCGCCCAGCTGGGCCGGATCACGCTCACCAGCCGCGCCTTCCACAACGACCAGCTCGGCCCGTTCGTGACCGCGCTGGCCAGGCTGGCCGGCAAGGACATGGTGCTGCCGATGAACACCGGCGCCGAGGCCGTGGAATCCGGCATCAAGGTGGCCCGCGCCTGGGGCTACCGGGTCAAGGGTGTCGCGGCGGGGATGGCGAACATCATTGTCGCCGGCGGCAACTTCCACGGTCGCACCACCACCATCATCAGCTTCTCCGATGACGACTCGGCCCGCGCCGACTTCGGCCCGTTCACACCGGGCTTCCGCACGGTGCCCTACGGGGATGCCGCAGCGCTCGAGGCGGCCATCGACGAGAACACCGTGGCCGTGCTGATCGAGCCCATCCAGGGCGAGGCCGGCATCGTGGTGCCACCGGCGGACTACCTGCCCGCGGTGCGGGAGATCACCACCCGGCACAACGTGCTCTTCATCGCCGATGAGATCCAGTCCGGCCTCGGCCGCACCGGCGCCACCTTCGCGGTTGAACTCGCCGGCGTCGTGCCCGACCTCTACCTGCTCGGCAAGGCCCTCGGCGGCGGCATCGTGCCGGTCTCGGCCGTCGTCGGCAACGCCGACATCCTCGGCGTGCTGCGCCCGGGCGAACACGGGTCCACCTTCGGCGGCAACCCGTTGGCCGCGGCCGTGGGCCTGGCCGTGGTGAATATGCTCGCTACCGGCGAATACCAGCAGCGAGCTCAGGACCTCGGCGCGCACCTGCACGAGCGCCTGCTCGGTCTGGTCGGCCACGGGGTGCTCGAGGTGCGCGGCGCCGGGCTCTGGGCCGGCATCGACATCGACCCGGCCCTGGCCAGCGGACGCGCGGTCTGCGAGGCCCTGATGGAGCGTGGTGTGCTCGCGAAGGACACGCACGGCTCTACCATCCGTCTCGCCCCGCCGCTGGTGGTCTCGGCCGAGGATCTCGACTGGGCCGTCGACCAGCTGGCCGCGGTGCTGGAGGAATTCGGCGCCGCGTAGCCCGCCGCCACCTGCGAGTTGCCCCGGAACGGACGAGTTGCCCCGGCGCACCGGGGCAACTCGTCCGTACGGGGGGACCTCGCGCGGGTGTGAGTGCCTACAGGCGGCCGGGCAGGGCCTCCATGGCCTCCGCGGCCAGCGGGTCGATGCGGCCCAGCCGGGTGAGCTGGGTGACGTGCGCCGGCTCGAGCTCCTCGAGCGAGTTCACGCCCAGCAGCCGCATGGTGCGGGCCACCTGGTCGGAGAGGATCTGGATGGCCCGGTCGACGCCGGCCTCGCCGCCGGCCATCAGGCCGTACAGGTAGGCGCGGCCGATCATGGTGAAGCGGGCACCGAGCGCCACGGAGGCCACGATGTCGGCGCCGCTCATGATGCCCGTGTCCAGGTGCACCTCGAGGTCGTTGCCCACCTCCCGGGCCACGCTGGGCAGCAGGTGGAATGGGATCGGCGCCCGGTCCAGCTGCCGGCCGCCGTGGTTGGACAGCGTGATGCCGTCCACGCCGAGGTCGGCGAGCTTCTTCGCGTCGGCGAGGTTCTGCACGCCCTTGACCACGAGCTTGCCCGGCCACTGCGCCTTGATCCAGGCGAGGTCCTCGAAGGTCACGGTGGGGTCGAACATGGTGTCGAGCAGTTCGCCCACGGTGCCGCTCCAGCGGTCCAGGCTGGCGAAGGCGAGCGGCTCGGTGGTGAGGAAGTTGATCCACCACTCCGGCCGCGGCAGGGCGTTCACCACGGTGCCCAGGGTGAGCTGCGGCGGGATGGAGAAGCCGTTGCGCTTGTCGCGGAGGCGCGCGCCCGCCACCGGCACATCCACGGTGACGAGCAGAGTGTCGAATCCCGCGGCGGCGGCCCGCTCCACCAGCGCCATCGACCGGTCGCGGTCCTTCCACATGTAGAGCTGGAACCAATTGCGGCCGTGCGGGTTGGCGGCCTTGACGTCTTCAATGGCCGTGGTGCCCATGGTCGACAGCGAGAACGGGATGCCGGCCTTCGCGGCCGCGTGGGCGCCGGCGATCTCGCCCTCGGTCTGCATCATCCGGGTGAAGCCGGTGGGAGCGATGCCGAACGGCTGGGAGACGGGAGCGCCGAGCACGTCCCACCCGGTGGACACCGTCGACACGTCGCGCAGGATCGACGGCTGGAACTCGATGTCCTCGAAGGCCTGCCGGGCGCGCTGCAGCGAGATCTCCCCCTCCGCCGCGCCCTCGGTGTAGTCGAACGCGGCCTTGGGAGTGCGCTTCTTCGCGATGGCCCGCAGGTCGTGGATGGTCAGCGCCGCGTCGAGGCGGCGCTTCTTGGCGTTGAGCTCGGGCACCTTGAACTGCATGAGCGGGGCGAGGTCTTTGATCTTGGGAAGGCGGCGGTCAACCATGGACGGTCCTGTTCTCGGCGGGGGCGGGTCGGTGGGAGTCAGCGGGAGGCCGGTGTGAGCCGGGTCTCGGCGTAGTAGCCGGAGATATGCGCGTGCACGAGGTCGTGGGCGCCGGTCGGGTCGGCGGCTTCGATGGCCGCCAGGATGCCCCGGTGCTCGGCGCGCAGACGCGCGGAGGTGTCCGGCCAGGAGGCGAGTCTCTCGACCCCGGCGCGCACATAGCCCTCGATGGCGCTGCGCAGCCCGGCCATCGTGGCGATCACCACCTGATTGCCGCAGGCCTCGGCCAGCGACAGGTGGAAGGCCGCGTCGAGGGTGAGGAATTCGTCTTCGGACAGCCCCGGAGCATCCATGGCGTCGAGCAGTTGCGCACACCGGCCGAGGTCGGGGTCGCGTCGGTCGGGATGTAGCAGGGCCGCCGACAGCACGGCGTCGGCAAGCTCGGCGGCCACGGCGGTTTCGAGCACCAGCCGGGTCTTGACGATGTCGGCCACCGGGAAGCCCTGCGCCGCGACCTGGAGGCGCATCAGGGCGCTCATGCCGCCGCCGGGCAGCGCCACGATGATCGCGCCGGCGGTGGGTCCTGAGCCCACGTTGGTGCGCACGAGTCCGAGCACCTCGAGCACCCGGATGGCTTCGCGCACGCTCGAACGGCCCACGCCCAGCTCGGTGGCCAGGGCGCGCTCGCCGGGCAGCCGGTCGCCGGGCTTCAGCCGGCCGCCGAGCAGGTCGTCCTCGATGTGGGCGAGCACGATCTCCCAGGCACGGCGTTCGTCGACGGTCACGGTGTCCTCCTCCATTGGCGGGCTGTGTGGCTCAGGCGTTACTGCTCGGGCGTGCTGTGGTCTGACCACACAGCTTAGTAAGCGAGCGCGACGAACACCACCCCCGCCATCAGGGTCGATGTCAGGGGCGGCAGTGAAGTCTCAGCTAGCGGGACTGGCGTCGCTTGCCAGGCGCGGACTGGCCCTTGACGGCGGGCGCGCGCCCACGGCCCTTTGACGCCTTGGCCTTGCCGCCGCCGGATCCGCTGCTGTTGCCCGAGCCCTGGGAGGGGCCGCCGGCCGGGGGCATGTGGGCGAGCAGCCCCTTGGACTCGGCGAGCAGGGCGATCCCGGCTTCGGTGAGGAAGGGGTTGTCGGCGGCAGGCTCGAAAAGCGGCACACCGAGCTCGGCCTCCAGTGAGGCGACCGACTTCATCAGCGTCGTACGCGACACGTTGAGGTTCTTCGCGGCGCGAGCGATGTCCAGTTCCTCGGCGACGGCGACAAAACGCCGGAGCAATGTGGTGTCCACGGGCATCCTCTCTGCCGCACGCGCGAATCGCGTACCTGCATACAGGCTACGCGGTGGCGGCGGCCTCCACGGGCCGGCTCTGCACCCGGGCGTCGTCGAGGAGCTTCATGAACTCACGCATCCACTCGGGGTGGTCGGGCCAGGCTCGACCGGAGACCAGGTTGCCGTCCACGACGGCCGCACCGTTCTCGAAGGTGCCGCCGGCCAGTTCCACGTCGAGCTTGAGCGCCGGATACGCCGACGAGGTGCGACCGTGCAACACGCCTGCGGCGGCGAGCAGCATGGGCCCGTGGCAGAGCGCGGCGACCGGTGCGTTGGTCTCGAAGAAATACCGCACGATGCGCTGGGCGTCTTCGTCATTGCGGATGTATTCCGGCGCGCGGCCGCCGGGAACCACCACGGCCAGGTAGTCGGCCGGATTCACGTCCCGGAAGGCGATGTCGGCGGCCAGGGTGTGGCCGAGCTTCTCGGTGTAGGTGTCGAAACCGTCCACGAAGTCGTGCACGACGAACTGCAGGGTCTTCTTCTCCGGGGCGGCGATGTGCACCTCGTAGCCGGCCTCGCGCAGCCGCTGGTAGGGGTAGAACACCTCGAGGGTCTCGGCGGCGTCTCCGGTGAGGATGATGATCTTCTCCATGGCATACCTCTCTGTATGGGCCTGTCTGTGACCTGCGTGGGGCAGGGTGTGCCCGCCAGCATCCGTCGGACGGCTGCCGGCCGCAACCCCTCCCGGCTCAGAAGAAGAGCAGCACGATCCCCAGAATCGCCGAGCCGACACCCAGGCCGATGAGGATCAGCCCGGTCAGCCGCAGCGCCTTTCCGTCGTGGTCGGGGGAGTGCGTGCGGCAGCGCTCGGGCGCCCGGGCATTGAACCACACCGTGACGTCGTCGCCCGGGTTCAGGTGCATCGTCTCGTGGCTGTCGGCGAGGGCCTCGTGCACCTCGCCGGTGTTGTCGAACCAGCGGATCACGGGGCCGGACGCCGTGGCAGCCACGACGCCATCCGCCTGCACCCATCGGCTGCCGAAGCCCCGCACCGACCAGCCGACGATGTACAGCGGAATACCCACCAGGAGGCCCACGATGCTGAAAATCTCGCTGAGCAACGAGACGATGTCGTGAAGGTCCACCCGTGCCCGCCGTTTCCCGTCGCCTGCCTAGGGTGAAATGCTATCGCGCGCCGACCGGGACGGTGGTGCGGGGCGGTAGCTCCGCGGCGGATACGCCTGGCGCACCAGGGCGCGCAGGCTCTCGAGGCTGCCCGACGCGAGTCCCTGCGCGCGCGCCTGCACCAGCACATTGCCGATGGCGGTCGCTTCCACCGGACCGGCCTGCACCCCAAGCCCGGTGTAGTCGGCGGTCAGCTGGCAGAGCAGTTCGTTCTGACTGCCGCCGCCGACCAGGTGCACCGTGCGCACGGTGCGGCCGGTCAACTCGGTGATCGTGGCGAGGGTGCGAGCGTAGGCGGCCGCGAGGCTTTCGACGATGCTGCGCACCAGTTCGGCGCGACTGCCGGGCGGGCGGATGTCGTGTTCCCGGCAGTAGCTGCGGATGCGCTCGGGCATGTCTCCGGGCGGCAGGAACCGCAGGTCGTCGACGTCGAAGAGCGTGCCGGCGCCGGGTAGGGCGGCCGCCTGGGCGAGAAGGGCCGGCAGGTCGACCTGCTCGCCCTCCCGTTCCCAACTGCGGATCGACTCGCTGAGCAGCCACAGTCCCATCACGTTGCGGAGGTAGCGCACCCGCCCGTCCACGCCGCCCTCGTTGGTGAAGTTCGCGGCCCGGCTGGCTTCGGTCAGGACCGGTGCCGGCAACTCCACACCCACGAGGGACCAGGTGCCGCTGGAGATGTAGGCGCAGTCGTCGGTGAGCATCGGCACCCCGACGACGGCCGAGGCGGTGTCATGCGAGCCCACCGCCACCAGTTCGAGTCGCGCCGAACCGACCTCCGTGGCCACGCCGGGCCGGAACGGTCCGATCGCCTCGCCGGCGGCGACGAGCTCGGGGAACAGTGACCTGGGCAGCCCGAGCCGTTCGATGAGGCCGTCGTTCCAGCCGCCTGCAGCGTGCAGCAGCCCCGTCGTCGAGGCGTTGCTGCGTTCGGCCACCTGGCGCCCGGTGAGCCAGTAGCCGAGCAGGTCGGGAATCAGCAGCAGGCGGTCGGCCAGCTCGAGATCCCCCGTAGCCCGGTCAGCGGCCAGCTGGTACAGCGTGTTGAAGGGCAGCACCTGCAGGCCGTTCTGGCCGTAGAGCTCGCTCGCGGGCACCAGGGCGTGGGTGGCCAGCACCCCGGCCGCGGTGCGGTCGTCCCGGTAGTGGTACGGGTTGCCCAGCATCCGGTCGCCGCGCAGCAACGCGTAGTCGACGGCCCAGGAGTCGATGCCGACGCTGACCAGCTCCGGGGCCTCCCGCACGGCGGACCGGAGGCCCACCAGGGCGTTGCGGTACAGCTCGAGGATGTTCCAGTGCAGTCCGTCGACGGTGCGCACCGGGTTGTTCGGGAACCGGGCCACCGAGTGCAGCTCGAGCTGGTTGGGTCCCACCCGGCCGAGCATGACCCGGCCGCTCGAGGCGCCGAGGTCAACCGCGGCGACGACGCCGGCCGCGCTCACCGGAGGAAGGCGGCGGCGACGCCGGCGTCGACCGGGATGTGCAGCCCGGTGGTGTGGCTGAGGTCGCTGGTGCAGAGCACGAAGACGGCGTTGGCCACGTTCTCCGGCAGCACCTCGCGCTTGAGCAGGGTGCGCTGGGCGTAGTACTTGCCCAGGTCGTCCTCGGCGACCCCGTAGACGGCGGCGCGCTTGGCGCCCCAGCCGCCGGCGAAGATGCCCGAGCCGCGCACGACGCCGTCGGGGTTGATGCCGTTCACCTTCACGCCGTACTCGCCGAGCTCGGCGGCCAGCAGGCGCACCTGGTGGGCCTGATCGGCCTTGGTCGCGGAGTAGGCGATGTTGTTCGGGCCGGCGAACACCGAGTTCTTCGAGGAGATGTAGATGATGTCGCCGCCGAGCTTCTGCTCGATGAGCACCTTCGCTGCCGAGCGGGAGACCAGGAACGAGCCCTTGGCCATCACATTGTGCTGCAGGTCCCAGTCGGCCACTGTCGTCTCCAGCAGCGACTTGGACAGCGACAGCCCGGCGTTGTTCACGACCAGGTCGAGGCCGCCGAACGCGAGCACGGCGGCGTCGACGGATGCCTGCACCTGCGCCTCGTCGGTGACGTCGGCCTGCACGCCGATGGCCACGTCCTCGTTGCCGATCTCCGCGGCGGCAGCCTGCGCCTTCGCCAGGTCGAGGTCGGCGATGACGACGCAGGCGCCCTCGGCTGCCAGCCGGGTGGCGATGGCCTTGCCGATGCCGGAGGCGGCGCCGGTGACCAGGGCCACTCGGGTGGCGAGGGGCTTCGGGCGGGGCATCCGCGCCAGCTTGGCCTCTTCGAGGGCCCAGTACTCGATCTTGAACTTCTCGGCCTCGTCGATCGGCGCGTAGCTGGAGAGGCCCTCGGCGCCGCGCATCACGTTGATGGCGTTGAGATAGAACTCGCCGGCCACCCGGGCGGTCTGCTTGTTCGCGCCGTAGCTGAACATGCCCACGCCGGGGATCAGCACGATGAGCGGGTCGGCGCCGCGGATGGCGGGGGAGCCGTCGCTCTTGTTGCGGTCGTAGTAGCCCTGGTAGTCGGCGCGATAGGCCTCGTGCAGTTCCTGTAGGCGCGCGATCGAGCCCTCCACGGATGCGTCGGCGGGCAGGTCGAGCAGCATCGGCTTGACCTTGGTGCGCAGGAAGTGGTCGGGGCAGCTGGTGCCGAGCGCCGCCAACCGCGGGTGTTCGGTGCGCCAGAGGAAGTCCAGCACCTCGGGGGCGTCGGTGAAGTGTCCGACCTTGGCGCTGTCGGTGGAGACCAGGCCGCGGAGGGTCGGCGCGAGGGCTGCGGCCTTGGCGCGGCGCTCGGCCTCGGTCAACGGGCCGTAGCCCTCAAGCGCAGCTCCGAACGGCTCTGCTGTGGAGTGCTCGGCGATGTAGTCGGTGGCCGTCTGGATGATCCAGAGCGAATTGGCCTCGCAGGCCGCGCTGGTGTCGCCCCAGGCGGTGATGCCGTGGCCGCCGAGGATGCAGCCGATGGCCTGCGGGTTGGCGTCCTTGAGCGCGGCGATGTCGAGGCCGAGCTGGAAGCCCGGGCGGCGCCAGGGCACCCAGACCACCCGGTCGCCGAAGATCGTGCCGGTGAGGGCCTCGCCGTCGGCGGCGGTCGCGATGGCGATGCCGGCATCCGGATGCAGGTGGTCGACGTGCGCGGCATCCACCAGGCCGTGCATGGGGGTGTCGATGGACGGCGCCGCACCGCCCTTGCCGTGCAGGGTGTAGTCGAGGGCCGCGACCATCTCGTCCTCGCGGTCGACGCCGGGGTAGACGGTCGTGAGGGCGCGCATCCGGTCCAGTCGCAGCACGGCCAGGCCCGACTCGGTGAGGGTGCCGAGGTCGCCGCCGGAGCCCTTGACCCAGAGTAGGTCGACTCTCTCGCCGGTGACCGGGTCGATCTCGGTGCCGGTGGCCGACGTGTTGCCGCCGGCATAGTTGGTGTTCTTCGGGTCGGCGCCGAGCCGGTTGGAGCGAGCGATCAGCTCCAGAGCAGTGGGGTTGGCAGTGGGGTTGGTCATGGCGAACTTTCTCTCGAGGTCAGGGTGAGACGGGGAGTGAGGTCTTGGGGTGTCGGGCGGGTCAGGCGCCCCAGCCGGCCTGGGTGCCGCCGGCCCGGTCGGCGGCGATCTGCGCCTGGTAGCCGGATGCCGCGTAGGCGGCCATCGGGTCGCCGGCCAGCCCGCGGGACTCGCGCCACGCGGCCAGGTCGGGCCGCACGTCGGTGTAGAAGGCGTCCATCAGGATGCCGTTGGCGCCGAGCACGTCGCCGGCATCCTGGGCGCGGGTCAGGGCCGGGCGGTCGACGAGCAGCGCGCGGGCGGTCATCTCCTGCACGTTGAGCACCGAGCGGATCTGGCCGGGGATCTTGTCTTCGACGTTGTGGCACTGGTCGAGCATGAACGCGACGGGGGAGTCCGGCCCGAAGCCGCCACCGCGGATGACCTCGTAGAGGATGCGGAAGAGCTGGAACGGGTCAGCCGCGCCGACGATGAGGTCGTCGTCGGCGTAAAAGCGGGAGTTGAAGTCGAACGAGCCGAGTTTGCCCAATCGGAGCAGCTGGGCAACGATGAATTCGATGTTGGTGCCGGGGGCGTGGTGGCCGGTGTCCAGGCAGACCAGGGCGCGCTCGCCGAGGGCGTTCACCTGGGCGTAGGAGGTTCCCCAGTCGGGCACATCGGTGTGATAAAAAGCGGGCTCGAAGAACTTGTACTCCAGCACCAGGCGCTGGTTCTCGCCGATCCGGTCGTAGATCTTCGCGAGCGAGTCGGCGAGGCGGTCCTGCCGCCCGCGGATGTCGCCCTGGCCGGGATAGTTGGTGCCGTCGGCGAGCCAGATCTTCAGATCCTGCGACCCGGTGGCGTGCATGATGTCGATGCAGTCGAAGTGATGGTCGATGGCCTTCTGGCGTACGGCGGCATCCGTGTGGGTGAGGCTGCCGAACTTGTACGCGTCGTCCTGGAAGGTGTTCGAGTTCACCGTGCCCAGAGCCAGGCCGTGCTCGCCGGCGAAGTCGCGGAGCGCGTCGTAGTCGCCCACCTTGTCCCAGGGGATGTGCAGCGCCACGGAGGGCGCGAGGCCGGTGTGCTGGTGCACGGTGGCGGCATCCGCGATCTTCTCCTGGATGGTGCGGGGCGTGCCCGGTGTGGAGAACACCTTGAACCGGGTGCCGGAGTTGCCGAACGCCCAGGATGGGAGCTCGATCGCCTGGGTGGCGAGCTGGGCGAGGACGAATGGGGAAATGCTCACGGAGCGCTTCTTTCTGTGGAGGCGGAGTCGAGGGCGTTGAGTTGGGAGTCGAGATTGAAGACCTCGGTGAGTTGGAGGAAGCCGGTGTCGGGCGCGCCGTCGAGGGCGACGAAGAAGTCGCCCATCTCGGCCTGCCAGCGGGCGTTGACTGACGTTGCCGCCATGCCGGCCTGGGCGGCCGCGAGGTCGTCGGTCTCGAGGTAGCCGATCAGCAGGCCGTCGGCGCGCAGGAACAGCGAGTAATTGTGCCAGCCGGTGTCGGCCAGAGCGCGCAGCATGTCCGGCCAGACCGCGGCGTGCCGACGGGTGTATTCGGGGATGAGTTCCGGCTTCACCTGCAGCTGGAAGCACACGCGTTCTCGGGTGGTCGTACTCGTCATTGAGGGCCTCTACTCCATCGGGATTCTGAAATGAATCGATTCAATCATGACCCGGCGTCGAGTGGACCGCAAACCGAATCGGTCTCGGATGAATCGTTTCATCCTGCGACGCACTGTCGACGATAGAGGCGGAGGTCCCGATTCGTCAATGCTTCGACCCCGATTCCGGGCCAAAATGATTCGTTTCAGTCGCCGGCCGCTAAACTTCAATCGGATTCGCGGCGAAGGAGATTTGGTGGCATCTATCAGCGTGCGCGAGGTGGCGGCAGAGGCGGGAGTCTCGGTCGGAACCGTCTCCAATGTGCTCAACCGGCCCGACAAGGTCTCTGCCGGCACCGTGTCCAGGGTGCAGGCCGCGATCGAACTGCTCGGCTTCGTGCGGAACGACGCCGCCCGCCAGCTTCGCGCCGGCCGCAGCCGCAGCATCGGCCTGGTCGTGCTCGACGTGGGGAACCCGTTTTTCACCGACCTGGCACGCGGCGCCGAGGACCGTGCCGCCCAGGCCGGCCTCACGGTGCTGCTGGGCAACAGCGACGAGACGGCCGCGCGCGAGAGCGCCTACCTCGACCTGTTCGAGGAGCAGCGCGTGCACGGTGTGTTGATCTCACCGCTCGGCGAGTCCGGCGACCAACTCAGCCGGCTGCGTCGCCGCGGTACCCCCACTGTCGTGGTCGACCGACAGATCGAGGACCTCAGCTTCTCCTCCGTCTCCGTGGACGACGTTTTCGGCGGTCATCTCGCCGCCAGTCACCTGATCGAAACGGGCCGCACCCGGTTGGCCTTCGTGGGCGGCCCGCACGGCATCCGCCAGGTCTCCGACCGGCTCGAGGGCGCCCGCCGGGCCGTGGCCGAGCATCCTGGAGTGACCCTCGAGGTCATTCACACCGGCTCGCTCTCGGTGTTGGAGGGGCGTGCCGTCGGCGAAGCGCTGCGCGCGCGTGCGGCGGATGCGCGCCCCGACGCGGTCTTCGCGGCCAACGACCTGCTGGCCCTTGGTGTGCTGCAGGCGCTGAGCATGCTCGGCGAGGTGCGCGTGCCGCAGGAGATCGCCCTGATCGGCTACGACGACATCGCCTTCGCGTCCGCGGCCGTCGTGCCGCTCTCGTCGATCCGCCAGCCCAGCGCGCTGATCGGCTCCACGGCTGTGGAGCTGCTGCTGCGCGAGGCCGACGATGGTGCCGATTTCGTGCCTGAGCAAGTGGTCTTCCAGCCTGAACTCGTCGTGCGCGCCTCGACCGGAGTCTGAGCCCGCGCCGCGCAAGCGACAAGGCCCGCCGCGACCGGTGAGGTCACGACGGGCCGCGCCAGAGCGGTCTACGGCGCGCGCACCGGCTCGCGTTTGGCTCCGGGCGCCCCGGCGACGTGGTCGGCCGGGAAGTCTTCCGGGTACCGTTCCCTCTCGATGGCCTGCAACGACTTGCCCTGGGTGCGCGGCGCCCAGATGGCGCCGACGACCAGCGACACGGTGAGGAAGCCGATCAGAATGAGGCCGAGCCACGGCACGCCGATTGAGGTCAGCAGGATCGGGAAGACCATGCTCAGCAGGCCCACCATGATGCGGGCAACGAAGAATAGGATGCCCTGGGCGCTGGCCCGGTACTGCGTGGCGAAGAGCTCACTGGCCCACAAGCCGTAGAACGCCTGCGCGCCGATGCCGGCGGCCACGCCCCACAGTACCGCGAAGGACAGCAGCGCGGGCATGGTCGGTTCGGCGAAGACCAGAACGCCCCAGGCCGCGATGCCCAGCACCGATCCCACGATGTACAGGTTGCGCCGGTTGTATTTGTCGGCCAGTTTCATGAAGCCGAAGTAGGTCGTGACGACGGTGAGCCCCCAGACCAGGGCCTGCAGTAGGTACTGCTCTGTCGCGCTCTCCACGCCCGCCGCGGCATAGACCCGCGGCATGAAGATCCCGGCCTGGCCGGCGACGATGTTCCAGAAGGAGTACACGCCGATGAGGAAGAAGATCGCGGTGATGTTGGCCTTCTTACTGAAGAGCTGGCGCACTCCGGCCAGGAGCGAGGTCGACGTGGCCGCGGCGTTCGATTCCTTCCAGATCTCGGTCTCCGGCAGTCCCTGGCGCATGTACCAGGTGATGAAGGCGACCACGAAGAGCTGGGCGAAGATGAGCCGACTGCCGAGGAGGCCGAGCGGCTCGACGAGCACGGCGAGCAGGAAGCCGATCAGTGGACCGAACGACCAGGCCAGCTGGGCGGCGCCGACGTGCTTCGCACGCTCGCCGGCCGGGGCCTGCTCGGACAGATAGGTCCACGAGGCCGGAACGCCGGCACCGACGGCGATGCCGGTGATGATGAAGGCGAGCAGCAGCATCCAGTAGCTGCCGGCGAAGACGGCCAGTGCTACACCGATCATGTAGAGGATCAGGTCGTAGGTGTAGATGAACTTGCGGCCGTACTTGTCGCAGAGCGGGCCGCCGAGCAGCGCGCCGGCGGCGGCCCCGAAGGCGTTAGCGCTGAGCGCCGCCAACAGGCCGACGGCGAAGTCGTCGATGCCGAACTCCGTCTGCCACAGCGACAGGCTGGTCGCGATGGCGATGATCGATCCCGCCTCGATGTAGTTGGACATGGCCACGGAGACCATGGCCGTTCGCGCGGTGATGCTCTTTTTTCCCAATCGGACCACGAATGGTCCTCCTTTGCTGTCGTCATTGATGCAGAGGCCCGTGCCTCAACAATGAGGACGCGATGCGGTGCGCGGAGGCGCGGCATCCGAAATCCAATGAAACGATTCAATGGATGCCGTTGCAGACTACGCCCCCATCGCTCCCACGCCTAACCGCGGGTCCGCAGCGGCCTCCGGACCGAATTGACGCGTCGAGCATTCCGGGGCTATGCTCGCCCTAGTTGAAACGATTCAATCAAGATGAAGAAGGTTTTCCATGAGCAGGGCAAGTCAGTCGCTTCGCGAAGAGATTCTCTACTGGTGCAAAGAGTCGGTCCGTACGGGGCTGAACTTCAACACCCAGGGCAACATCTCGATCAGGTTGCCGGAGCACGAGGCCATCGTGATCACGCCGTCGGGCATCCGCTACGACGTTCTCACCGTCGACCAGATGGTCGTCGTGGGCTACGACGGCGTCGTCATCGAGGGTGACCTCTTCCCCTCCACCGAGACGGATGTGCACCTCGCGCACTACCGCCGTCGCCCGGACATCAACGCCATTGTGCACACCGAATCGCCCTGGGCCAACATGTTCGGCGCCGTCGGCAAGACCATCGACCCGGTGCTGCTGAACATGGTGCTCTACGCCAAGGGCGCCGTGCGGATCATGCCGTTCGAGTTCTCCACCAACACCGATTTCGGCGAACTGAGCGCCGCCCTGATGGGCGACGACACCAACGCCGTCGTGTGGGGCAACCACGGCATGATCTCGGTCGGCGAGGATGTCGCCGGCGCGTTCAAGGTCGCCGTTGCGGTCGAGGCGAACGCCCAGGTGCTGCACGGCGCCCTGGCCCTCGGCACCCCGAACATCCTGCAGCTCGAGAACATCGTGATCCCCGAGGGCGCCCGTCTGCCCTAGCCCGCACCACGCGGAGCGGCCCCGGACCGGGGCCGCCTGCCACGCGTCAGCCGATTCACCACCAGCCGATTCAAAGCTTTGAACCGACACGATCCCCAGAGAAGTGACCCATGACGGTAAACGCAGAAACCCTGCTCCTCCTGGAAAGCCAGGCCATCGAGCTGCCCTCCTGGGCGTTCGGCAATTCGGGCACCCGGTTCAAGGTGTTCGGCACCCCCGGCACCCCGCGCACCCCGCAGGAGAAGATCGCGGATGCCGCCCAGGTGCACAAGTACACCGCGCTCTCCCCGAGCGTCGCGCTGCACATCCCCTGGGACAAGGTGGACGACTACGACGAGCTCGGCCGCTTTGCCGAGGACCACGGCGTGAAGCTCGGCACGGTCAATTCGAACACCTTCCAGGACGACGCCTACAAGTTCGGCAGTCTCACCCACCTCGACCCGGCCGTGCGGCAGAAGGCCATCGACCACCACTTCGAGTGCATCGACGTGATGGATGCCACCGGCTCCCGCGACCTCAAGGTCTGGCTAGCCGACGGCACCAACTACCCCGGCCAGGGCGATATTCGCGGCCGGCAGGACCGCCTCGCCGAGTCGCTCGCGAAGATCTACGCCCGAGTCGGCGCGGAGCAGCGCCTGGTGCTGGAGTACAAGTTCTTCGAGCCCGCTTTCTATCACACCGATGTGCCCGACTGGGGAACCTCCTACGCGCAGGTCTCGGCGCTCGGCGACCGGGCAATGGTCTGCCTGGACACCGGCCACCACGCCCCGGGCACCAACATCGAGTTCATCGTCGCCCAGCTGCTGCGCCTGGGGAAGCTCGGCTCGTTCGACTTCAACTCCCGCTTCTACGCCGACGACGACCTCATCGTCGGCGCGGCCGACCCGTTCCAGCTGTTCCGGATCCTCTACGAGGTCATCCGCGGTGGCGGCTTCGGACCCGACTCCACCGTGGCGTTCATGCTCGACCAGTGCCACAACGTGGAGGAGAAGATCCCGGGACAGATCCGCTCGGTGCTCAATGTGCAGGAGATGACCGCCCGCGCACTGATGGTGGACACCGACGCGCTCGCCGCGGCGCAGGCCAACGAGGACGTGCTCGGGGCCAACGGCATCCTGATGGACGCCTTCTACGCCGACGTACGCCCCGATCTGGCCGCCTGGCGCGAATCTCGCGGGCTGGCCGGCGACCCGATGGCCGCCTACGCGGCATCCGGCTACCAGGAGACGATCTCGGCCGACCGGGTCGGCGGCCAGCAGGCCAGCTGGGGCGCCTGACCCGCCACCCGCACGTCCGCACCATCGAACAGAGAGACCCCCATGACGAAACTGATGCCGCACGCGATTGTCGCGGCCGTCGACCTCGGCGCCACCAGCGGCCGGGTGATGCTCGGCCACGTCGGGCGGAACGAGCTGCGCCTGCGCTCGGTGGCACGCTTCCCCAACGGGCCCACCCCGGTCAACGAAAACGGCCGGGTCTCGCTGCACTGGAACATCTCGGAGCTGTACCGGAACGTGCTGGCCGGGCTCACGACGGCTGTCGCCGAGGAACCCGGGCTGGTCAGTATCGGGGTGGATTCCTGGGCCGTGGACTACGCGCTGCTGCACCAGGGTCGAATGCTGCAGGTGCCGTACCACTACCGCGACGACCGCACCCGGCCGGCCGTCGACACTTTGCACGGCATCGCCGCCCCCGGCGAGCTCTACGAGGCGAACGGGCTGCAGTTCCTGCCGTTCAACTCGCTCTACCAGCTGGCCGCCGACCAGGATGCGGGCACCCTCGGCCTGGCCGACCAGTTCCTGCTCGTTCCCGACCTGCTCAACTACTGGCTCACCGGGGTCAGCGCAGCCGAGCGCACCAACGCCTCCACGACGGGGCTGCTCGATGTGCGCACCGGTGACTGGAACGAGCCCCTGATCAGCCGGCTCGGCTTCAACCGCAGCCTGTTCCCGCCGCTGGTCAACGCCGGCAGCCGGATCGGCAGCCTGCTGCCGAGCGTCGTCGCGGAGCTGCGCGCCGCCAGCCCGATCGCGGTCACGGCCGTTGGATCGCACGACACGGCCTCCGCCGTCGTCGCGGTGCCGGCCACCGATGAGGACTTCGCCTATATCTCCTGCGGAACCTGGGGGCTGGTGGGCGTCGAACTCGACGGGCCGGTGCTCAGCGCGGCGAGCCGGGCGGCGAACTTCACCAACGAGGGAGGTGTGGACGGCCGGGTGCGCTACCTGCACAACGTGATGGGGCTGTGGCTGCTCAGCGAAGCCATTCGCAGTTGGGAAGCCGAGGGCCACTCGATCGTCCTCGCCGACCTGTTGCGGGAAGCCGCGGCCGTCACCGACCCCGTCGCGGTGTTCGACGCCGACGACCAGCGCTTCCTGGCCCCCGGGGATATGCCGACCCGCATCCGCGCGTGCTGCGTCGAGAACGGCCTCGCCTCGCCTCGCACCAAGGCCGAGATGGTGCGCAGCATCCTCGAAAGCCTCGCGGATGCGTTCGCCCGCGGCGTGCAGCACGCGAGCCTGCTTTCAGGGAAGACCGTGCGCGAGGTGCACATCGTCGGCGGCGGCTCGCAGAACCGCCTGCTCTGTCAGCTCACGGCCGACCGCCTGGGCCTGCCCGTACTGGCCGGCCCGGTCGAAGCCACGGCGATCGGCAATGTGTTGATCCAGGCCCGCGCCCAGGGGCTCGTCACCGGGTCCCTTGAGGAACTGCGCGCCCTCGTGGCCCGCTCCTTCGTGCCCGAGCGGTACCTCCCGGCCCGGTCACTGGTTCGCCGGTAGACATGCGGAAAGCGCCCGGCCCTCGCGGGCCGGGCGCTTTCTGGTTGGTGGTGGGTCTAGTAGATCGACGTGTACAGCGCCAGGATCTGCTCGACCGTCACGTCGCGCGGGTTGCCGCCGGTGCAGACGTCGTCGAACGCGGCCTGCGCAAGCGCCGGCAGGTCGGCTTCCTTGGCGCCGATCTCTCGCAGCGTGGTGGGGTTGCCCAACGCCCGGGTGAACGCTGACACGGCCTCCACGGCAGCGGTGCGCGCTTCGGCCAGGGGCAGGTCGGCGGCGCCGGCCACCTCGAAGGCCACCGCGATGTCACGGAATCGCTCCCCGGTGGCATCCGCGTTGAAGGCCATCACCGGGGCGAGCAGGATGCCGTTGGCAACACCGTGCGGGGCGTTGTAGAACGCGCCGAGCGGGTGGGCCATGCCGTGCACGAGGCCGAGACCCACGTTGGAGTAACCCATGCCGGCGATGTACTGGGCGAGGGCCATCCGGTCGGCCGCCTCCGGGTCGCCGTCGGCCGCGGCGCGAAGCGATTGGGCGATGGTCGTGATGGCCTTGAGGTGGAACAGGTCGGAAAGCTCCCAGGCGCCCTTGGTGGTGTAGCCCTCGATGGCGTGCGTGAGGGCATCCAGGCCGGTGGCGACCTTGAGCGAGCGCGGGGCGCTGGACATCATCTCGGAGTCGACCACGGCGACCACCGGGATCGCGTGCGGGTCGACGCAGACGAACTTGCGGGACCGCTCGACGTCGGTGATGACGTAGTTGATGGTGGTCTCCGAGGCGGTACCGGCGGTGGTGGGCACCGCGATGATCGGCACCGAGGGCAGCTTCGTCGCGGCGACGCCCTCGAGACTGCGCACATCGGCGAACTCGGGGTTGGTGGTGATGATGCCGATCGCCTTGCAGGTGTCCTGCGGCGAACCGCCGCCGATGCCGATCAGCACGTCGGCGCCCGAGGCGGCGAAAGCGGCCACACCCTTCTGCACGGCCTCGATCGGCGGGTTGGGGGTGACGTCGGAGTAGACCTCGTAGGCGAAACCGGCGGCATCGAGCAGGCCGGTGACCCGGCCGGTCACGCCTGTGTCGACGAGCACCTGGTCGGACACCACGAAGGCCTTGGTGAAGCCCCGGCTGGCGAGTTCCCCGGGGATCTCCCTGATCGCTCCCGCACCGAAGTGCGCGGTCTGGTTCCAGATCATTCGATTGCTCATTTGTCGTGACTTCCTTATCTTCGACACCGATAATTGAATCGTTTCAGTGATCGAAGTCTACTCCCGGAAGCGCGGCGGGATTCAGCGCGGGCTGGTGGCCTCGACCACGGCGATCTCGCGGGTGGCGGTCTCCCGGTCCCGGTCGTGCCTGGCGCTGTCGGCCTTGGTCGTGACCGTGCGGATGGCCGAGGTGAGCGGATGGCCGTCACCGCTGTGCCGTACCCGCAGCCTGGGTGCCCCGCGCGGTGCGGTGCGCGGCCGGATGCGCACGCGCAGGCGCTGGTAGCGCACCATCCAGAACATCACGGCGGCGGCCGCGATGAGGCCGGAGGCGGCGGCGACGCCGATCGCCCACCGCGGGCCGTACTGGTCGGCGACCCAGCCGACCAGAGGGGCGCCGAGCGGGGTGCCGCCGGCGAAGATGGCCATGTACAGGGCCATCACCCGGCCGCGCATGGCCGGTTCGGTGGTGGTCTGCACGTAGGCGTTCGCCGTGGTCATCAGGGTCAGGGAGGTGAGCCCGACGAACGCGAGCGAGATCGCGAAGGTGAGATAGCTGGGCATCACGGCGGCGATCGCGCAGGTCAGGCCGAAGAAGAAGGCCCCGCCGACCACGAGTCGCATCCGGGGTCGGCTGCGCCGGGCGGAGAGCAGGGCGCCGGCCACGCTGCCCACGGCCATGATCGAGCTGAGGATGCCGAACTCGCTGGCCCCCATGCCGAACTCAACCGTGGCCATGGTCGAGGTGAAGATGGCGAAGTTGAAGCCGAAGGTGCCCACCAGGAACACCGTGATCAGCACCGCGACGATGTCAGGCCGATGCCAGACATAACGGAAGCCGGCCATGAGCTGGCCGCGTTCGCGCGGCGCCCGCTGCTGCTTGCGCAACTGCTTGGTGCGTAAGAGGGTCATGGCGAACACCGTGAAGGCGAAGGTGACGGCGTTGATCATGAACACCCAGCCGGCTCCGACGGCGACGGTGAGCAGGCCGGCCGCGGCGGGGCCGATCAGCCGCGCACCGTTGAACGAGGCCGAGTTGAGCGCCACGGCGTTGGAGAGGCTGTCGTCGGGAACGAGCTCGGAGACGAAGGTCTGACGGGCGGGGGCGTCGATGGCGGCCACGATGCCCAGACCGAGGGCGAAGAGGTAGACGTGCCAGAGTTCGACGACGCCGGTGACGGTGATCAGGCCCAGCCCGAGGGCGAGGCCACCCATCAGTGACTGGGTCAGCATGAGCAGCTTGCGCCGGTCGAACCTGTCGGCGATGAGGCCGGACCAGGGCATCAGCACGAGCTGCGGCCCGAACTGCAGGGCCATCACGATGCCCACCGCGGTGGCGTTGTAGTCGGTGAGCTGGGTCAGCACAATCCAGTCCTGGGCCGTGCGCTGCATCCAGGTGCCCACATTGGACACCAGGGCGCCGGCGAACCAGATCCGGTAATTGACCACGCTCATAGAGCGGAACATTGCACTCAACTGTTGGCGAGCTCCTTCATGATTTCGGTGGCGGCGGCCAGAGTCTGGCGCTGCTCAGGGGTGAGTTTGAGGATGCGGGTGGCGATCCAGTCGTCCCGGCGCCTGCGAGTCTCGCGCACCAGGGTCATCCCGGTGTCTGTGACCGTGAGCACGACCTTGCGGCCGTCCTCGGCCGAGCCGGCCCGGTTGACCAGGCCGGCTTCGACCAGCGCGTTGACCGTGCGATTCATCGAGGGCGGGGTCACCCTCTCCTCCTCGCTGAGCGCGCTCAGGGTCATCGGGCCGAGCCTGAAGACCGCACCGAGGGCCGAGAACTGGCCGCTGGTGAGTTCGTTGTCGGCCTGCTCCTGACGCACCCGGCGGGCCAGTCGGCCGTTCGCGAGCCTGAAATCATGGCTCAGCTCGGCGACCGTGCGCCGCTTGGGGTGCGGGGCAACGGGTGCGGATGCGGGCGCGGGTGCGGGGGAAGTGGGCGCAGTGAGACTCTCAGACATGATTACTTAGCCTAACAAATTAGCCATGCTAATGATTCCGGCGCGATCGAATCTCGCCTGGCCGCCACAACTGGTGCCGAAACGGACAATTGCGTCCGGTGTGCGGTATTTGTCAACCTGTTTGAGACAGGTTGGGTTTGGGTTTCTTGCGGGGGTCGTTGATGCAGGCCCGGCCCGGTAGGGCCGGGGGCTTGGGTTGCCTGGCGTAGCG
>NZ_SOHM01000017.1 GCF_004403945.1 Cryobacterium lactosi
CCGGCTCAAAAGCCACCAGCCGACGCCCGATACGGCATAGTAGAAACACACATAGTGGTCCTGTTTTCAAACGGCACTATTGGCCCTGTTTTGGGTCGGCGTTAACACCGCCGGCGCTGAGGAGGGAGGCGTGGTCGCCAGTCGCGAAGCGACCATAGGTCGCCGCTTGGTCGAGGGCCTTGTCGACTCGGGCGGTGCCGCCGATCTTGGCCAGCGCCTCGTCCTCGGCCATCTTCACGTTCATCCTCGCGGTGTCGGCCTCAGCGGCCTCAAGCAACCAGGCGTGCGCGCCGGGAACTCCGCTTCCGCGGTGGTGCGCGGTGTGATCGTGGGGTCGCCTGGGATTCCCCCGGTGATCGGGGAAGTGGGCGTCGTCCATGCGAGGGCTGGCGGGCCGGGCCCGGTTGTGCCGGGCGACCTCGACGTGGCCCTCGCAGCCTACGGGGATGATGACGACATACTCCTCAGCCCCAACCCGACTGCGGAGTAACAAACGCCCAGCAGGTGTGCGGGACGAAGTACTGTCCGGTGTCGAACGTGACCATCGGCGTGCTCTCCGGAACCGCCCGGGTCAGGCCGAGCGCGCCGGTCGGTTCTACTGGCTGTCAGTGGGCAGTTCCGTGGCCGCCTACGGACAGTAGGGCACGGCCGCAAACAATCTCTACAACTCGCGGTAACTCCGCCGTTCCCGACAGCACCAATATTTTTTCATGGTCCGATATGAATTCGCCCTTACTTATGAAACGCGACGCCTTATCCGTTGTCCCTCTACAGCAGGGCAGTACACCGTCCGCCAGCGCTACCGTGGTCCCGGAAACGTGCCACCAGCTGGCCGGACTGCCGCGAACATCGCTACCCGCCGATTATTGGGCTCAATAGCTCAACGCACGACGGGGGCGCCGTAGCGGCGACCAATGCAGAAGGACGGAGACACACCCGCTGGATGCATCTCCATCCTGTAAATGTGCTCGTTACTTGAGACTGCCCATAGACAGCCCGCCCTGCCAATATTTCTGGAGCGAAAGGAAAGCGATGATGAGGGGAATGACCGAAACCAGTGCCCCTATGATGATCAGATTCCAAAGAGATGTCCCGCCACCGTTGTTTGCCGAGGCCAAGCCTTGCCACAAACCAAGTCCAGTCGTGACTGGGAACAACTGCGAGTTGGACAACATCACGAGCGGCAGGAAGTAGTTATTCCAGTTCGCAACGACTGACAGAAGTAGAACAGTGACTACCGCCGGCTTCATCAAAGGGAGCGCTACCTGGATGAAGGTTCGGAACTCGCTCGCACCGTCAACCCGAGCAGCGTCCATCAGTTCTGTCGGCACGGCATCAGCTATGTAGACACGCATTAGATAGACGCCGAACGGATTCAAGAATGAAGGCAGGATGACTGCCCACATGGTGTCCGTCAGACTAGCAGTGGAGAACAGCACGAAGGTCGGGATCACCAATGCCGTTGCAGGGACCATTACTGAACCCAGCAAGAGAGCGAATGTGAAGTTGCGTCCCCGGAATGCAAACTTGGCAAAACCATATCCTGCCAGAACGGCGATAACGGTAGCCCCCACTCCCCCGCCAATTGCGTAGAGGGCAGAGTTGGCCATCCACTGAAGGTAAATCCCATCGTTGTACGTAAATAGGAGACTGAGGTTTCCTACGTAGTCGATTGTCTGGTCAAACCACAGTGCACCGCCGGTGCCGTCGAAAAGGCCCTGGACATTCTTGGAGCTCGCTACGACCAACCACCAGAGGGGGACGAGGAAATATATGATCAGCGCGACGAGGAAGAGGTGAGAGACGACGGAGGAGGGTCGCCTCGCTCCTCGTTGGTTGCTTTGGCGGAGGGTCCCGCGACTTTCAATAACAGCGGTCATGCGAAGACGCTCCCTCGTTTACGGGTGAAGAACAAGAACACGTATACCGCGATAAAAATCACGATGCCCAGCGCGAATGAGATCGCCGATGCATAGTTGAATTGGGCATAGGTGAAAGCAAGGTTGTACGCGTAGATATTCGGCGTGAAATCTGGAGTCACCGTTCCGTTGGCGACTGGCGCGAGTATTTGCGGTTCTGTGAAGAACTGCAATGTACCGATGACAGCAAAGACGAGGATCAGGACGAGGGCGTTCGACACCATAGGCAGCTTCACGCGAAGGGCAATCTGCCAAGAATTCGCACCATCGAGTCGGGCAGCTTCGTAGATCGATGGATCTATGCCTTGCAACGCCGCGAAAACGATGATCATGTAGTAGCCGGCCCATTGCCAGGTGACGACGTTGATCAAAGATCCGAAGATACTGTCGGGCCCGAGAAGGAGCGGAGCTTGTGCGCCGAAGAAGCCGAAAATTCCATCGAGTGGTCCGAATGTCGGGCTGTATAGAAACCCCCACATTAGGGCGCCGATGACGGCTGGGATTGCGTAGGGAAGAAAGATTGCCAGACGCGCGAGACGCGCGAATCGGGAAGCGAGCTCATCTAGTACTAGCGCTGCGGCCACCGACACGATCATTTGGACAGGGACGAGAACCGCTGTGAAAGCGAGTACAAAACCAGCGCCTTTCAGAAAGGACGGGTCCGTAAATGCCTTCACGTAGTTATCTATGCCTGAGAAAGTTGTACCCGTTGCGAGTCCCTTTGTAAAAAGGCTGAGGTATAGCGCATACCCAAGCGGAATTACGAGAAAGAGCAGAAACACTGCGAGAAACGGGGAGATAAAGATCCACCCGATGGCGCCTTTTTGCCGAATCCCTTGTCGGTTTGGTTTGTTTTTTGACTTCGTTCCGCGCGTCGTCGGATGCGCGGGACGTGGCAAAGTCTCGGTAGTCATCGGATCGTCCTCCTTGTCGATCTAGGGAATGCATTGTGGGCCGGTCCTAGCGGCCGGCCCACACGTTATTGATTATTCGGTGACAGTGAAGCCCTGACTCTTTGCGTACTTCACCACGCTTTTCTGGAGTGCTTCTGCCGCTTCGTCGCCGGATCGGCCCGAGGTATTGATGGCTGCGATCTGCTTTTGCAGCTCAGCGTAGTAATACGCGGTAAAGGGAGGAAGCGTTGCGCCGGTGTATGCATTCGCTGCCGGTACGTAGATCTCTTTGTTCGCGAGCTGGCCACCGAAGAACGCGGAGCCACCCTCGAGAAAGTCTGGATCTTCGAGCCCGACCTTGCTCAGGGGGAAGATGACCTGCTTCGACCATCCGTCTTTGACCGACTCCTGATCGGCGTAGAGCTCGAGAGCAACCTGCGCGGAAAGCTTCTTATCCGTTGCCTGCGTCGTCACGGCGAACGTTGATCCGCCCCAGTTCACCTGAACAGGATTGGACGCGTCCCACTGCGGGAGGGGAGCAGCGGCCAAGCGGCCCGCATCTTCGCCCTGGCCTACCCCGGCTCCAGTCAGGTAACCGGGGCCCCATGCCGCCCCAATGTATGTCGCGTAGTCGCCCTTGATGAAACCGGAAATGTAGTCCGTCGTAAACTGGTCCTGTTTGCCGATCAGTCCCTTTTGGGAGAGGTCAGCCCAGTAGTTGAGAACGTCAACGGACGCTGGATCGTTCAATTCAATCCCGATCGTCTTCGGGTCCTCCGAGTAGTTGTAGACGAAGGGGATCGCACCCTTCTGGGACTGGAGTGCGAGTGTAGCGGCTGGGGTATTACTCGCCAGGTCGCCGAAAAGGGGGCCGCCCGCATCTTTCATCTTTTGAGCGGCCGCAGCGTATTCTTCCCAGGTGGTCGGCACTTCGATGTCGTACTTATCGAAAATGTCGGTCCGGTAGATCATTCCCATTGGGCCGCCGTCGACAGGTACCGCGTAAACGCCGTCGCCCGCAGAGACGTCCTTAATGGCGCCTTCGCTGAAGTTTGCTTTTACATCGTCCCAGCCGAGACCGCTGATGTCTACAAGCGAGTCCTGAATTTCATATGAAGTCAGCTGATCGCCCTCGAGCATGATGACATCGGGTGCGCCCTTTTTTGCAGCGATAGCAGTCTGAAACTTGCTGTACTCCGCCTGGCCCTGGCCCACGTTTCGCCAGCAAACCTGAACGTCCGTGTGACTATTGTTGAAGTTGTCGACGACCGTAGCGGCGTTGGGGTACCATGCCCAAACGGTGACCAGCGGGGCACCTTTTTCAACAATTTTGTTGGTGCAATCGCTCGCCTTAGCTGGTCCGTTTGGGCCCGCCGCGAGTGCATCGCCGGATGATACGCCGCCGGAACTGCACGCAGTCATCCCAACTGCTAGCGCCGCGGTTGCCGCGATCGCGAGGACGGATTTGAATCTCACTGTGTTCTCCTTTGAACTGGTTGGATGCGAGGAAATGTGATGAACGCTGCTCGTGTCAGGCATTTCTACAACGTTGTGCATTTGCAATTTGCAACGTTGTGTTAATTGCCCTGCGATGGATGCTTGTATAACTTGGACGGAATGTCAAGCAGATGCTGCCGATTGCGTCACGAATGAGACCTCGGCATGACCGACTTTCGTACCACCAAATGGAAGTCCGGTTCAGAGAGATGTGGCACAGCCCCCCGGTCAGCAATACGTCTGGCCAGCGCAGTCACGGCAAGTTCGGCGATGCTGGACCTGCCGGGATTGATTGTTGTCAACTCTGGAAACGAGTATTGCGCTTCCTCAATATCGTCAAAACCAACAACCGATACGTCAAATGGGACACGAAGACCCACTTCTTGAAGCGCATGTATTGCGCCGAGCGCCAAAGTGTCATTGAACGCGAATACGGCGTCGGGAGGGTCCCCCCGCCCAAGGACGTGCCGCATGGACCGCGCCCCATCCAATCGGTGCCAAGGGGTCGCCTCCCCCACGAGATTGAGATCAAAGGCTATGCCTGCTGCTTGTAACGCCTGCCGGTAGCCTTCGAGCCTGAAATGAGGAGATCCTCCGGGCTTAGAAAGATCAGCTCCAATTGCCGCGATGCGTTTATGACCGGTCTCGAGTAGGTACTCGGTCGCATAACGCGATGCTTCGACATTGCGCATGACGACCTGATCCATCGTCCCGGGGAATAACGCTTCTCCCAAGAGCACCACAGGCCCCGCTGCCTCTAGTTGAGGAATGTCTCTGTCTTCCAACCAAAGTGGATTGAAGATTAGACCGTCGGTCATGCGCCGTCGTGGACTAGATAAGATTTCGAGTTCGCCTGCGCGACTTGGAATGCTCTGTTCTGTCAGCACCGTCAGGTCATGCCGCTGCGCAGCCTCGATAACCTGGGCGGCCAATTCGGCGAAATACGGAAGGCTCAACTCCGGCACTGCGAAGCCGATCATTCCCGTTCTGCCGAGGCGAAGGGATCTGGCTTGGAGATTCGGCCGGTAATCCAGCTCCTCTATAGCCGCCAACACCTTGCTTCGCGTTTGATCGCGGACAAACGGATAATCATTAACAACGTTAGAGACAGTCTTGAAAGAGACGCCGGCCAGCTTTGCAACGTCGTGCAGGGTGGATGCCACTGAAGCCTCTCTCCCGATCGCGATGCAGTGCTCGTGTTTATCCAACCTACGCTAAGCGGAAGCATCAGCGTCGTTTCAGGTGATCAACGTTGTAATTCAGAACAAAATTGCTATGTTTTGGGTCATGAAGACACCACCACTGCGTCGGCGCTCGGTTTGAAATCCTTGCCATACCAGCATACGACTGGGAACGCCACGCAACGGTGATCTTCGGCAATGCTCGGGTGAATGGGTCTACGTGTCGTTGCTGATCGAGACTCGATCTAAGCCGACCTGTCGATTCAAATAGCCGCTAGCGGCTGAGTCCACCACGTTCCCGCTGCAAGCCGGGACTCTGAGAGCCGTTGCGGGCCTTGGCCTGCTTGCCTGGCTTAGTCGCCACGGCCGCGTTGGGGTGGGTACCGTTCTCTCGATCGGCAACCAAGCGGACTCTCTGTAGCTGGGGATCGACGCTCGACTTTTCCATGTCGGCGGCGTACGACTCGCGGCGCCCTGCGCTGTCGTAGGTGTTCGCGGCGTCGTCACGAGTGACGTCTGCCCTGCCGGTCAGTTGCTCCCGTGACAAACCCTCCGCGGGCTCGTCGCTTGTGTTCTCGGCGCGTTCCTGGCCGCGGTCGCGTTCTTCGGCTTTGCGGTCCAGCTGGTCGGCTACCGTGAGCAGCGCTGCCGCTTCGGCGTAGTCCGTGCCGCTCTCGCCTCGGCTCTCCGCGGAAGCGCTGCGGTCCTGCTGGGCACGGGCTAGTGCCTCTCGTACTGCGGTGGGGTCGGCGTCCAGGTTGTTCACGTCGATGCCGTACAGGCCGCGCAGTTCCTCGCGCATGCGATCGGAGGTGCGCGCAATGTCGGGATCCACGGTGCGCCATGCGTCGGCCGTCTCGTAAGCCGTGGCAATGTCGTCGATCCCCGCAGTGTTCCACCACTCCTGCTGCTGCACGGGAGCCAGGCTGGCTCGTGCTGCGTTCCGCTCCGCATCGAACCGAACCGAACCTGCAGTTCCTTGGTCTGTTGCTCGGTGCGCACCTGGGCGTTCCTGGCCAGCTCCTCACGGAGCCGGGCGAAACGCTCGGCCATCTGCGTGGCAACGGTCAGAGCAACACGCATCTGCCCGTCGAACTCGTCGCCGATGCCGTCTGATTCTTCGGCCATTGTGGTGCCCCCTCGTTATCTCTCGTGACCGTCGCGCCCGTTCGGCGTGACGGTGGTCTGTGGCTTGTGGGACTCGATACGTGTCGGCACGGGCGAGCCAGTTCCGGGGACGACCTGGCCGCGCTGTGCGGCTTGGACGATCTTCGCTAGCTCCGGGTCAAGGCCTTCGGCCGGCGTCGGCATCGCGCTGCCTGTCTGTCCGGTTTCGGCGCGGACGATGGCCGGCAAACGGTCACGTACCTGCGAGTACTGCTCCCGCAACGTGCGGTCGAGCTGCGATGCGCGCTGGGCTTCACCGATGGCCGTGTGCATGTCCATGACCGCTTTGACGGTCGATGCTAGCTGGCATCGTCGGCAGTCTCCTCGAAGGTCTGGTCACCGACCCTCGATGGACAAGGGCGACGGTGCTCGTGGGTGGTGCCCGACCGTGAACGATCGGGCACCATCCTCCGCCGGGCATGGACGTACCATCGTTGGGCCATCCGAACTGGCGGAGTGATTTCCACGCTACGTCGACCAGCGGGATCGCTCCACCAACCACGGCCTGTCGAGCAGACGTGTCCACGTCAACATGCCCGCGCAGGCACCATATCTGCACCATCGAGCGTGTCTCGTATCCCTAGGGATATAAGACGTGTCACGGCCGTGACCTGCACTTTCTCAGAGTCGGCGGAATCTTGCGGCCCGGCGAGTCTCATAACTACGTCGCACAACCTCCTGCTTGAATTGCGGTACTCACCGTTAGTTATCAGACACCCTAAGCACGCCGTGACGAAGCTGATCGGCCACGCGCGCGTATCGACGCGCCAGCAGCCCCCGACCGGCAAGAGGTGGATCTTTTGGCCGCTGGTGTCCGACGTGATGACCTCTACGTCGACAACAGCGTTTCCGGCGCTCGAGCGCCTCGAGGCCGGACTTCGATCGCGCGCTCAACGCCCTCGAGGCCGGCGACACTCTCATCATCACGACTCTGGACCGGCTGGGGCGATCGACACAGAACATGCTCTGCGGTCGATACACAATGAATGTCGAGGTCAGCGTTGGCTAATTGTGGGGAATCCACTCCTGCTGGGTCGGGTCCCATTGTCCGTCGGTAATCTCGCCGGTGAGAGCCGGACGCAGCATCCTATTAACCAGATCAACGGCGTCGTCCGGATTGAGGAGATCGTGAAGGACCGCCACGTCCTTTGCGCCGTTGGGATACGGGTCAGTCATTGATCGGGGCACCGCGAGCGCCATGAACGCGGGCAAATGCCGGTGGGCCGCTTCTGTAAAGACGCTGCTGCGGGGTTGGCGGGCATCGATACGCACTGTTCGGGCGAGGATGGCCAGGTCGATGAGGTCTTTCGATCGGGTGGAGGGAAGGCCGCCGTAGATCGACATCGTGGCGCAGGCCTTGTCCGCGATCTGGTCCTCAACGGCGATCGCTTGGTAGGCATAGACGGTACCGAGGCGAGGCAGGTCGAGCCGGAACGCTGGGACGATGCTCTCCAGCGGTGCGGTCGGCGTGCGCTTATGAATGGCCAGGTCGACCTTGATCGGGTTCCGAGTGCCGGCACCTCGGACGGTGACGCTGTAGGTGACCTCAGCAGCCTGCAGACCCGGCTGGTTGGGTCCACCCGTATCGCGGTGATGAAGATATCGGAACTCGAGATGATCGCCTAGATCGGCGCTGGCGGCTTGTGTGAGCTGGGTGATGGCCTCATCGATGCTCATCTCTGCTGTTTCGAGGTCAACGTCGGTTGTTCTCCGGGCTCCGGGCAGACGCGCGAGCATGCTCGTTCCGCCTTTCAGCGCGAACGGGCAATCGTCCACGGAGAAGACCCGGCAAAGAAAGCGGTCGAAGATGGCCAGATCCTGGAGGCTCTGGATCGAAGTCCCCAGTCCAGCGCGGTGCGCGGAGCGTGCCTTCTCTTTGAGAGCGGCGAGCATCGCCCGTCCGTCTGGGTAGGGATCATTTGCCATCGGTCGTTTCCTCTTCGGTGGTCGGTTCCTGGCCGCGGCGTGACTCTCCAGCGCCTGGATCTTTGGGCGCGATGGCGGAGGACGCGGGCACTGCGTGTGTCGTGGTCATGATGGGGACAGCCCCGCCGAAGTTCATGGTTGGAACCGAGATCTTCGGCATCGTGAAGGTAGGCATCTGGTCCGCGATTCCCTTGGTGATCTGCTCCATCTGCTCCCGATGGAGTTCCAGGAAGGGGGACGGCACGGCGTCCGCGATCCCGGAAGCCAGGCGACTCTGCGCTTCTCTCACCGGCGCAAGCAGTTGTTCGAGCTGTTCGTTGAGCTGGGTGCTTCCATGCAGCTGGAACTGAAGCCGCTCAGCAAGGATCCTGAGCTGTTCCCCTGCTGCGCGGGTGATGACCTGCTCGAGGGCGGCGCCGACAGCGGGTCGCCGAATGAGCGCGAGAGTTGCGGTGACGTCGTCGATGCCGGCACTCCGGCGTATTTGTTCGAGAAGCGCCGTGCCGTCCCGTCGAGGATGGCCGTACCTTGCCGCGAAAGGGGCAAGGAGAAGTCCTAGGTGATCCAGGTCGACGGCGCGCTCTCCTCGGGTTGCGTCGGCCAGAACATCCCCAACCAGGGAGAGGTCGCCCACCTCATCGACAAGATCAGCGACGGTGCGCTCAATGCTCGTCACCGGGAGACCCTCGACAACGACGACGTCTCGCGGTTCCAGTTGGCGACGCGAGTATGCGATGTCTGGTCGTTGGGTCTGGCGACGCTCGCTGGTGATCATCCGATACGGGGCTGGCTCGATATCGCCAGCCTCATGCACCGCGGCCGCAGCCGCACCGCCGATCACCACGTGCGGGTTCTCGAGCCGTTCCCAGGCCAGCAGTTCCGGAACAGTGGACATCCATGCGGCACGAAGATCATCCAGCGGTGCTACCGGAACGCCGCCGAGCCGGTACACGCCGTGAACGAGACGCTCCAGACGCCCATCCCGTTCCCGATGCGAGAGATTGGCTCGACTAACCCCGCGAGCCCTCGCCTGCGCGGCCGTGAACAGACCCCACTGGCCCGAGGCCAGTTCCTCCAGAATCGGCTCAACAATTACGCTCATACTTGAAAAGTATACGTTATGTACGCTTTCAAAGCGTTTGGGGTGTTCTAGGTGGTCGCCCAGAGTTTTGCGCGGACCCCACTACGTATGAGCCGGAACCGTTGGTATGGCCCATGCATCCCGGTCGTGATCAGTAGATCATCCAGCCGCCACCCTGCGTCGACAGCTCCGTCGTGCAATTGTGCGAGCACTTCACCCTGAGCAGTGAAAGCCGTTTCGGTTATCGCGTCGACCCCCACTAAGTTGCATGTGGCGTCCCAATCTTCTCCGCCAGCATTGAATTTCTCGAATACTCGGATCTTCGATGCTTGCGCACCGGTGAAGAGGTGGTCGCCCCAGGGGAACTGGGACACGGATCCGAAATCATCCATCTCTGTCAGCAACTCGATGAGCGGGGCCCTCCACTGTGCCTTCGGGATGCCAGCGAGCCCGAGCCAGCAGAGAAACCGTGGCGCACCCCACCCTTCCCCGACGGCTAGGTAGTTCCCGCCATCCATCGCAACCATCCGTTCGATAGTGTTCCCTTCTCCGATCCAGGAGACGTGGAAGGCATTCTCGGTGTACTTGTGGGGGGAGATAGCCCCAAGCCGGGAAGGCGTTTTCGTGCTCTTCGGGCGAACCGCCTTTGCTATGTGCCGAACCGTCCCGGGCCTGCCAGTGACAGCATCTCGGATCGCCTCAATGAGGGCGTTGATCGACGCCTTAGTGGGACCAGAGGACTCGGAGATGACGTCGTGTGGTCCGACTTCGCTGAGGCCGCCGAGCCGCAGGCGAACAACTGTCCAACCCACCTCCCCCAACAGCTGGTTTCGGAGCTGATCTTTCATGAATTCGTCCGCATGGGTGTAATCGGAATCAATCTCCACAGCAACTTTGGCGCTCTTGATGAGGATGTCCGGAGAAAGCACCGGGTGATTATCTCTGGAAGCTTCGTGCCCGCACTGGATGGCCGAGCGGCCTTTGTGGAGCTTTAGCCCGGCGTCGAGAAGTTTCTGTCGGACGTCCTCTTCCATCTTGGACGTACTCGGGTTCTTGGACATGACAACTGCCCCAATTTCGTACCTCGCGCTGCGCACCACGGACACCCCTCAGTAATAGTTGCTCGGAGGGTATCGACGGCCACCGACACAGGAACACTCTCCTTGGTTGGCCGCGGTGCTTCAGGTGACGATGTGCGGGCCCCCACCAAGTCGGGATAGTCGGCCGTGCTTTACGCGATCCGGCTGATGTGGTCGCCGTCGATAGACTCCGACTATGCCGCGCGATCTGACCTTTCTCCTGATCGGCATCGCTATTTTCGTGATCACCTTTTGGTGGCGCGCTAAGGCGTTGTTCGCCCGGTCCCAGAGGAGAGCGGCCGAACGGAAATGGGTCGAGGCGACAACGAGGGCCATTGCCACCACTCCGGACTTGCTTGACACAATCGGGCCACTCAGCGAGGAAGAGCTGCGTGAATTGCTCAAGCAGATCGTGTTCGAGATCACCCGCTCAGGTGCTGTGAACTGGTCGGATCTAGTGGGGACCGTCGGATGGGTCCGTAAGAGAGTGCGGGAGCAGGCAGAGAATCCCGAGACAGAGCCAGCCGCCGAGCTGTAGGCGTCGACAAATGAAACCGCGACTCCGCACAGCGGGAGAGGACCGAAAAGAGAATGTGGCGACATTCGTTGGCCCAGTTCCGAATCGATACGGACGACGCCCCAATCCTGGCTACACCGCCCCAGCGTCTCCGTCTCTTGCGGTCCAGCGGCTCCTAGTGTGTCTAACGTGAGCGGTGACGCGGCGTTGCCGCCCAAGACAATGCGCCTTCGGTACGCGGGGCGCTGCCGAATTTGCGCTTGCGAAATCTCTGCTGGGACGATGGCGGTGTACGAGCGGGAGACCAAGACCGTCGCCTGCTTGGAGTGCCCTGCGGATCCGCCCGCCGCTGCTCCGATGATCGCCAGCACCACGGCTGCCCTGCCTCCGGAGGCCACCACGGCCGCAGGTTCGAAACCACGATCAGAGCAGTCCGCGGTCTTCACGGGCATCGCCGGTGCCTCGGCCCAACGGGAATACGACCGACGCAAGGATAAACGCGAGGCGAGGATCCTGGACGACCACCCCTACGTGGGCAAGTTCATACTCACGCTGAGCGATGATCCGCAGAGCACCCGGGCGTGGGCCACCGGAGCGCGAGGAGAGGAAGTCCTGGGCCAACGCCTCGACAGGCTCACTGGACGTGGCGTTCACGTTCTCCACGACCGTCGCATCCCTCGCACCAGAGCCAATATCGATCACATCGCTGTCTGCCCCTCGGGGGTCTTCGTCATCGACGCCAAGAAATATCAAGGCCGTCGTCCCAGTTTGAGAGTCGACGGAGGCCTTTTCCGTCCCCGCACGGAGAAACTGATGGTCGGATCGCGCGACTGTACCAAGCTGGTCGACGGCGCCCGCAAGCAGATCGACCTCGTCAGATCTGCACTCGAAGACGCAGACCTCGAGGGGATTCCCGTGCGCGGGGTGCTCTGTTTCGTGGACGCCGACTGGCCACTCTTCGGTGGCGACTTCACGAGTGATGGCGTCCAGGTTTCATGGCCGAAGAAGGCGCTCGAGAACCTGCTGAAACCCGGCCCAGTAAGCGATGAGACCGCGAGACACGTTCATCGCCTACTCGCGTCATCGTTCCCACCCGCCTAAGCGTTCCTCCGACGGCTTCTCCGACCGCAGCCGCCCAATACTCTTTTTTGAGAAATCGTCGTTTAATGATTAATTTGTGTCGGTGCACGTTCTTGACCACGTGGCTGACGGGACAAGCCTGTTCCAGCGGTGCGTGCCGCTACAGCTCCACGTTGTCCGGCGGCATCGATGCGGGCACAATCCTGACCGTTCCGTTTTTGCGGCGGTGGAAGTGCCCTTGGTCGGGGTCGCAGTCGCGGAAGGGACCGTTTGACTTGTCGAAGATGACGGCGGCGTGGCGGTCCCAGTGGTTGATCCACCAGGACGAGACGGCGCCGGCGTCGCCGTCCATGACGCTGGCGTCTGCTTGCATGCTGGCGTGCCAGAGCGCTTTGAACCGGGCGACGACCTCCGGATGTAGCCACCATTGGTCGCACCACGGTGTCGGTTTAGTGCCGACGACCTCGACGGTGCTGAGGTGGCTGGTTAACCAGTCGAGGAACATCTGGCGGACGTCAACCACATCCTCCCCAGTGTCGGCTGCGTCGTAGTCGTCGTACTCAGCCACGTGCTGCCGCTTCCGCTGCAGCGGTGCGGACGGGTGCCGGTGTCTTGGCCGGCGGGGTGCGGTTGATGGTGGCGGTAAGGGTTTTGTCGCGGAACCAGGGGACGGTGTTGACCATGACGGGCCGGCATTTGGAGCTGAACAAGACTGCGCGCCATTCAGGGAGGGAGCCGAGGGCGGCGATGTCGAGGGTGTTGACCTTGCGTGTGTTGGTCGACGTGGACGTGTGGCCGTCTTTGCCAGTGGAGCTGCCGTAGGTGATCTCGTCGTGTTCACCGATCAGCGCGGCAAGCGACCGGAGGAAGTCATCGTCGCCGGATCCGCCGCCGAAGACGCGGGTAGCGGCGGCGTCCCAGAGAGTTTGCCAGCCGTCTTTGCCGAACGCGTCGATCGCTTGGGCGCGGGATTGGAAGTAGGAGTTCAAGATGATGCCCATCGACCCGTAGTAGGAGTACACCGAGGGCAGTTCTGGCCAGCGGACGATGTTGGCGCATTCGTCGAGTTCCATCACCAGCGGCACGGTGAGCCGGCCGCCGTTGCCTTGCGCGGCGTGCTCGGCGGTTTTGCAGATCGCACGGATGAGGGCGGTGAGGATGGCGCCGCCGGATCCTTCGCCGTCTTTGGAGAGCAGCACGAGGGTATCGGTGCTGCGGATGAACTCGTCCGGATTGAATCGACGGACCCTATCGGCGCTCGTCCAGGCCAAGAGATCATCGTCAGCGAGGGCAGAAGCCATCCGCTGCGCGGTGGCGTAGACACTGCCCTTGGTCTTCTCGGGCCAGCTCAGGATGCCCTCGATTGTCGAGGACGGCCCGGTTTTCCCGTGCCGGGCGAGGATCCGCTGTACCTCGTGTCCTTCGGCGCGGGCGATCCAGGCGAATACCTGTGAGAGGGGATCGTGCTCGAGCGCGGCGGCGAGGAAGAAATAGGCGAGCATGTCGCGGCCGGCGGTGTCGAACTGGGAGTCTCCGCCTCGGTCGGAGGCTTTCCGGGTGGAAGCTTCAAAGATGGCCGCGAGCTCGCGGGCGTCGGCTGCGCTCTGCACGTAGTCGAGCGGGTTGAAGACGAAGTCGGGGCGGGTATCTCGGCGGTAGATGCGGTTGGGGTCGAAGATGAACGTCTGTCCGTGGCCGGCCCGGCCGGCGAGGGTTTCGCGAACGCCGTCGACCTTGTTGGACGTCATGATCGCCGCTCCCGGGGCTTCGAGCATGTGGCGGATGACCAATGCTGAGGTTTTGCCGCGGCCGGTGCCGCACACGTACACGCCCAAATCCCGCCATCCCTGATACACCCACCGGTTCCCGCGGCCGACGAGCTGGCCGACCCGCTCCCCCGCCGGCAGGTTCACCGCGGCCGGGTGCAACTGCGCGGCTTCCTTCGTCCGGGCTGTTTCGCGCAACACGGCGGACTGTTTGCGCGTGGCCATGTGTTTGAGGGCGATGTTGTTGCGTTTGAGTGACGCCCGCTGTGCCTGCTTGGCCAGGACGAACGCGAACACCGCCACCACGAGGACCAGTGCCACGAGGGACGTCCAGGTCGCGGCCGGCGGCCAGGGTGCGTCGAAGAAGAGGAAGTCGCCTGCCAGGGCGGCCGGGTTCCACGGGTACGTGACACCCGTGGGTGTGAGGGCGGCGCCGGCGTGCACGGAGACGAGCAACCCGAGGATGGTCATGAGGGCGAGGAGGCCGGTCATGATGCGGGCTTTCCAGTCGATCATCGGAGTCTCCTTGCGACCTGCAGCGCAGGCGTAGTCAGGTGGGGCATTAGGTGCCGAGTTTGAGGGGGTCGGTGCTGTACGGGTCGACGGCGATGTGGACGTGGTTGCAGTAGTCGTTGAACTGCGTCATCGACAGATCCAGCGTCACGCCGGCGTCGGCACGGCACTGGGATTGCCCGGTGCCGGACCCTTCCGGCATGACCGGGCTGAGCGCTTTGAGTAGTTTCAACGCGTTCGGGTCTGCGCCGGTGGTGGGCATCCGGTCGAAGGAGTAGAAGTCGACGGCATGGCCGCCTCCGTTCGCCGAGTGCGGTGACGTCAATCCGGAGCCGAGGATCTGGCCGGTGCAGGCCCGGTTGATGTCGGAGATCCCGACGCTGCCAAACGTGTTGGTGGCGATGGTGATCACTTGCAGGATCCGCGTGTCGATGCCGCAGTTCTCTCTGGTTTCGCCGTCGGCGATCCAGCGGATCTCGCGGAGGTGATCCGGCGACAACCCGGTGATGTTGCCCGCGTCGATCTTGACGACCAGGCCGGCCGCGAGGGCTCTGGCGTCCCCGCCGATCCCGGCCGCGCAGGCCGCATCCCCCGTGGTGAGCGCGGTGACCACGGCTTCCGCACCGTTGAAGTACTTCGTGTAGTGGTTGGGGTCGGCGTTGATCTGCACGGCGTGCGCTGCGGCCGTGGGTGTCATCGTCTCCCAGTTCGACACCCGCAGGAGACGTTCGAAGAAGAACGACGCCGCCTGGGTCGGGTTCATCCGTTCGGACAGGGTTCCCCAGGTGTCGCGTTGCTGGAACAGGCCGCGGGAGTCGGGGCCGGCCAGGTCGCCGTATTCAATGTTGCGCAGCGTGGATTCGCCCATGGCTGTCATCACGGCGATGGTTTGCCCGTGCACGTTGACGCCCAGCGTTGCCCCGGCGTTCATGATCAGGGCCGCGTTCACCAGCTGGTCCCCGTGGTACCCGGCGACCGCGCTGCGTTCGGCGGCGCCTTGAGGGTTCGCCGCGACCGCCGCGCACGCGTTGGTGCCGGGGCCTCCACCCGTGATCAGCAGTAGCCCGGTGAAGATGACTACCAGGAGCACGACGGCCCCGGTCCCCCAGATAGCTTTCTGCATACCGGTGTCAGGTGGGGGTGTCGCCGGCGGCCATGGCGGAGTCGGTGTTGGTGACCTCGATCTCCCAGTCCGAGCGGATGTGGCGGATGTGGGTTTCCGGGTTCGACCCGTACTTGAACACGCAGTTGCCCGGGTTCAAGCCCATGAGTGTGGCGGTGGTGTCGGGGGCGAAGTTAAACGTCTCTTGCGCCCACCGGGCGTCTTCGGGGCGGTCCTGCCGGAACGCGTACACCGTCTGTGCTTCCTGGACGACGGTGTAGCCGGGGCTGTCGGCGGGGATGTCGGTGCCTTTGTGCATGACGAAAACGTTGGAGATGCCGAGGGAGCGGGAGAGTTTCTGGTTGGATTTCACGAGCTGGGCGGAGGGGCCGCCGATCATGTGCCAGCCCTCTTCGTAGATCACGTTGGTGATGAACCCGCGCTCCTGGCGGAGCCGGCCCATCAGCCACATGTTCCCGATCGCCATCACCGTCGGAATCGCCGGCCCCGAATCCGGCAACTGGGAAATATCGAACGTCGTCAGCTTGTGAGAAAGATCCACATGCCGACTGGTCTCGCCGTCGAAGACACCGGCGTAGGTCTCCAGCAGGTTCTGCAGCCCGAACCGAATCGACAGCCCAGCCTGGTGAAACCGCTCCGACGCCTCCCCTGACAGTCCCTGATCGGTGGGCACCATGCCCAGGTACGGCATCAGGTCCGTCGTCGTCGCAGCCCTTTCGGTGTCTTGGAACTTGTCGAAGAGCAGCTGTAGGGCGTGCCGGGTGGCTTTTTCTTCCCATTCGGTGGCGGCGGTGTCGTCGCGGGCGATGCGGGCGACCGCGTTGATGAGCAGCATCTGCCCCTGCAGCCCGGTGCCCTGCGCGATGTGGGGGTCCATGAGGTTGAACCTGGTCCCGGTGCCGTCCGGGTCGAACCGGAGTGGTTCGGTGCCCATCCGTCGGGTCAGGGCCGCGTATTCGCCTTCGCCGCCCTCGTCCTTCTTGTCGAACACCACCGCACGGTGGTTTTTCAGCAGTAGCGGCCGCATCACCATCACCGTTTTCGTAAACGAGGACTTCCCCGACCCGACGGTGCCGATGATGAGCACGTTCGGTGAGGTCAACTTCCTTGGGGACGCGTTGTACGCAGTTGGGGCGTCGTGGCTGATCATCGTCGAGGAGAGGTTGTCGGTGCCGTTGACGACGCCCTCGATCCCCGTTGGGGCACCGATGATGCCGGTGTTCAGGATTTCGGCTTGCCGTGTCGTCGTCGGCGCCCCGGCCAGCTTCGGCGCATACCAACCCCGTGCCGCCGCGCCCGGTGAGGCACGCAGCACGGCTCCGGGGCGAGAGAACGGGGGCACGTCTACCGGTCGGGCGGTCGGCCCGACCTGGTCGTTAGCGGCCGCGTCCTCTTCACCGGTGAGGACGGGCGGGACGCTCTCTGTGGGCGAGAGGAAGATTCGCAGGCCCGGCACGGACGCGTACCAAGGCTTCTTCACCGCCGCGTGGGTGCGGTTGCCGGCAACGGTCTCGACGCCTGGTGTGGCGGGTTTGTGGGTCATGAGAGGGCTTCTTTCTCGGTGCGGCCGGCGAGCCGGTTGATCGCCCGGGACGTCAATGTTGGGCTTGCGGGGCGAAGGCCCCGGCCGATGGGCCAGGTCGTGCCGGACGCGGCGGACTGGAACGAGTCCTGCCAATCAAGCCGCTCGATACCCAGCCCGGTCGCGCAGGCTTCCTCGAGCTGCCGGGACGCTTGGGCGAGGTCATCGCGGGTGGGCGCGGAGATGGTGATGAACCCGATCCAGTCGACGCCATGGTGGTGGGAGCCGGCGGCTAGGTCTGCGGAGCGGCGTTGCGCGGCCGACATTCGTGTGGTCGAGTCGTCGGACACCAGGCGGCCTTTCTGCTGGTCGGCCAGGACCCCGGCGAGGTCACGGACAACGTCCGCACGGGCCTTCGCTTTGGCCTGTCCGGCGGGGACCAGGTGCAGGTGGAAGGACACGGACCGGACGAAGGTGAGTTCTCGGCCGATGAGTAGGTCCAGGCACCAGAGTGGGCTGCGGCCGGCGACGGCGAGGTTCTGGCCGTGTATCGCGGCCGTCCGGTGCCACCAGGTCACCGGGGGTGACACCGGGCCGTCGTCCCCCATGATCAGCGCTGTCGGGTCGACGTCTTCGACGACGTGTGCGGAGAACTCATCGTGCGAGCGGAGTCCGGCCTGGAGGGGGTCGACGGTGCGGGTGAGGTCGATGGGCAGGTGCGGGTTCTGCTGGTGCAGCATCAACGCGGTCGTCTGCTTCGCCGTCAGGGCACGCACGTCGCCCATCTTCGCGTCGTTCAGGCCCCGTTCGGTGGCTAGGATCTGGTCGGCCATGAGAGCTCGCCAGGCGTCGCGGCCGCGGCCGAACTTGGTGGCGGCGTCGATGAACTGCTGATCCAACGGCCACGACACGACAACGTAGTGGCGTTGCACCATCGCGTCAGCACTAGATTTGCGGATCACTTCGTCATAGGAGAGCTTCTGCGCCTCAAACGACTCCCGCTGCGCGGCCGTCCACTCCTCGTGAACAGGCTCAAGGCGGGTCTTCACCCACTGCTGTTGCCGGGCAGAGTCCGGCGGCAACACGCGGGTGAGAGTCTGCACGTCCCGGATCAACGACGACGGTGCCGCCCGGCGGGCCAGGAACTTCCCCCAGGCATTAGCCGCCCGGGTCAGCGCGGCCGCGGTCTCCATCCCGCGCAACTGCCCTGACACGGAGAACGCCACCGATAGGTACGGTTGTTCACCGATCGGAGCATGCCAGGCGATGCCGGGCATATTCGAGGCGTATTGCAGCCAGCCCATACCGTCGGCGCCGTCCGGGTTTGCTCGCATCTTCAGTGCGGTGCGCTCCGCTGCCCGTTTCTCCGTCTTGGTTCCCTGGTTGATGGCTTCTTGCAGCTGGTCCCACGCCCCGACTTCGTAGGGCAGGAACTCGTCGGTGCCGAGCCGGCGGCGAGCCCTGGTGCGGGCCCGCTTCCGGCGGCGCTCGAGCACCGTGCCCCGGTGCGTGCGTGCGGTCGTGAGCATCGTGATGCCCACCCCGGCCACAGCCACGAGCAGGGCCGGCCAGCCCAAACCCATGACCATGCCGACCATGCCGCCGCCAATGAACACGGCCAACAGGAATACGCGGGTCTTGGAGGCGGTGCCGCCAAAGAATCCGCGGTGACCCGTCTCACCACCCAGGTGCCGGACGTAGGACTCCGCGTTACTCATGGGTGGAGTCCTTTCCATAGTGCTGCTCGTGGTCTTCCACCGGAGCGACCGCAGCGTCCGTCACCGAATCAGTGACCTTCTTTGTCGTATCGAAACCAGCCTTCGCTCCGGCGGCGATCATCGTGGGAATCCCGATCGCCGCCCCGACACCAGTCGCCGACTCCGCCGCCCCAGCTGCCGCCATCCCGGTCTCCGCGGCGGCGGCGCTCCCACCAGCGGTGGCAGTCGCGCCGCCTGCAGTGGCGCCGGCGGTCGTCCCGCCAGCCGTGCCGCCGAGTGAGGCGGCTTCCGAGATCGACGACGTCGCTGTGTCGCCTTCGGCTGCAGCCGAAGCGCCGCCTCCGGAGCTGCTACCCGTGCTGCCGGTGCCGCCGGTGGTGACCGGTGAGTTATCCGACTCGTCGGATGCCGACGAGCTGTCATCGCTCTTGCTGCTCGCCGAACTACTGGGGCTGCTGCCGCCGTACTTCGCGTCGGCCTGCTGCATCGACTGGGACCCAATTGTCGGGCCCGCAACCGCCGCGCCGCCGCCACCGGTGGGGATGACGGGGGCGAACTTCGTCAATGCCAGCGGCGACAGCCCGGCCATGAACAACGCCAGGATCGATACCACCAACGTCACCGTCTTCGCAAGCGTAGGCGACCCGGAGAACACGTCGACCTGCGCGGACATCATGCTGTACGCGATCGCGAGCAGGAAGAACAGCAGCGGATGGGACGCGAGGATCCCGAACCATAGGTAGGCGATCTTGGACCCGAACTTCCGCTTCTGCGGGTCAACAATCCACACGAACCCCAACGGAAACAGCACCCCAGAGAAGTAGAGGGTGATGAGCTGCACGATTAGCATCAGCAGCACAATCAACAAGCCCAGGATCATGAAGAACATCAAGATCACCCCGAGAACGGCGCCGCCGGCCAAACCGTCACTGTTCTCCTCCGAGAGCATCACGGAGAACTTGTCCACGATCGTTTGTGCGTTGTTCGTCACACCCCACGAGATCAGCGAATCCGACAGGGCACCAAAGAATGACACGAGGAACGCGCCGAGCGCAGGCCCGAACATGGCACCGAGAATGAACGCCGGCCCGTACAACGCGAGCGATTCGCCCAACTCGCGGCCTGACTGGTGCCCGCGCGCGGTACGCACAATCTGAGGAATCAGCAAAGCGACAAACACGAAAATCGCCAGGGCGAACGACACCCGATACGCCTGCAGGAACCAATCCGCGGTCAGATCCGGCAGGGTCGCGTGCGTCAGCGCCGGCAGCACGTTATCGGCCAGGCCCTTGGCCCCGTTCTGCATCATCTTGAACGAATTCCCCGCTGGATCCGACCAGAAGTTCGCGACACCCGCAGCCGTATTCACGGCGTTATTCACACCGCCAACTGCATCTCTGATTCCTCCCGTTGCGCCGTCCCATGCGCAGGTGGCGATGTTGGTGCAGCCGTCTCCCGCTGCCATCAGCAGCCCCCGGTGTAGCGGTTGCCGCCAGCAGTGAGTTTCTCTGCGTCAGGCTGTTCGCCCTCGGCCACATGCCATGCGCCGTCTTCCCAGACCATGACGAAGGCCTGAGCTGTGACCTTAGTTGGGCTCAGTTCTCCATTCACTACGTAGCCGGCGGCAATATTTACCGTTACGCGGTCAGCCTTCGAGTTCTCACCGACGAGCCAGAGCCCGTTCGTGGTTGACAGATGGAAGGGGGCACCAGGTTCAACCTCACCGTTTGTGAGGTCGTCAGTGGAGGCATAGGTGCCAGCGAGGTCCCGATACGATTCCGGCGTGCCGGTAGACATGATGGCGTCGCTTACAGCGATCGCATCTGCTGAGGCTGGGTAGGGCGATTGCCAGACGAATCGATAGAAGGCCGTGGCGACTTCTACAGCTCCGTAGGCGCTATGTTTGGCCGCTTTCTGGGCGCTGAGAACCATGTTGACGTCGCGGTCCAGGCCACCGAGACAGCCGGTGGGTGCGACGTCATCTTCGTTGTCACCGCTGCCGGACGCGCCACCTGTGGCGGTCGGTGTCGGTGTTGCTGTGGGCACGCTCGGGGTGGGTGTTGTGGCCGGTTCGGTCGCCGGCTGTGTCGCTGTGTAGGCGATACCGCCGCCGATAGCGAGGACCAGGAGGCCGCCACCGATGACGAGAGGCCACCGGCTGCGGCCTGATGCGGTAACCATTCGCATGAGGGGACTCCTTGGGTGAGGGGCGGTTAGCCGGCGAACGAGAGGACGGCGCCGACGATGATCGCTAGGCCTGCCAGGGCGGCTAAGGCGATGCCTGCCCACACCGCTTTGCGTCGCCCTTGGGCGTGGGCTTGTGGGTTGGGGTTGGTGTCTCCGGAGGCCCCGGCCATGGCGACGATTCCGAAGATCAGGTATCCGATGGAGACGAGGATCCCGATGGCCCAGAGGGCGGCGATGAGTTTTTGCCAGAGGGCGGTGAACTCGGCTCCGCCGAATGAGAAGTCAGGCAGGATCCCGTCGAGGGGATTGTCGATCGCCGCGCGGAGCATGAGGTCGTGCATGGTGGGTTAGGCCTTTCGGTTCTGTGTGGGGGCGGTGGAGACCGCGGATTGCAGTGCTCGGACCACGCTCGCGGCCGCGGCCACGAATGCTTCTCTGGTCGCGGGCTGGAGCTGGGCGAGAGTCAGTTGTCCGCGCTCGGCGATGTGCGCGTCGTAGGGGATGTCGTGCAGGGCGGTGACGCCGGCTTGGTTGAGGAGGCGTTCGACTTCCTGGCGGACGGCGTCGTTCTCGGGGCGTCCGTCGGTGAGTCGGATAGCGATCGCCCGGTTGGCCAGTCCGGCGGAGTCGCCACCTGCAGCGCGGAGCTCCTCGAGCAGCTGGATGGCTTCCAGGACCGAGTCTCCAGCGTTCATGACGGGGATCACGAGGACGTCGGCTACAGACACGGCGCCCTGGAATGCGGAGGAGGTGGGGACATTGCCGGAGTCCATGACGCGGATGGCGTAGAACTCGTCGATGACGTTGGACACGGCCACGACGGAGTCGCCGGTGAGGCGTTCACGTCGCCCGGTGGATCCGATCACGGACGCGAACGAAGTTTGCGGGGCGGTGTATCCGGCGAGGCGGCCGACGGTGCCGACCTGGTCGACGTCGCGGACCAGCTCGCCCAAGCCGAGCTGCGGGTTCCCCTCAGCCCGGAAGTTCAAGGCGCCGGGGTCGTCGGAGACTTCCAAAATCGCGACAGACCCGCCACGAATCGCGGCGAGCACTCCCCCAAGCAACAACGCGGTCGGAGTCTTCCCGGTGCCGCCCTTCGGGTTGTTCACTAGCACCGACACCGCACGTGTCCACGTCGCCTGGCGCACGGTGGTCTCATGGGCTGTGCGCTGCTCTTGCAGGCGCCGCTCCCCCAGTTCCGCGGCACTGGGCCCGACCGGCAGGCCCAGATTCGCCAGGGCGCCCCGGAACCCTGTGGTGGCCTTGGCTGGGTTCGTCATTCGCGACCCGGCGACCAGGGCGGTCGCCGACCCACCAAACAGTACCGAGGTGCTGGCCAGGTTCACGGTGGCCGGCCCCTCAGGTGCGAGCTCCACATGCACCGGTGTCATGACGGGTTCTGCGTCAATCCCCGCTGGGAGGCGCGTGGGGGCACCATCAGTTGTTTCCGCTCGACGGCGAGGCGTCGGCGGGGCTATGTGGGTGGTGTCTTCCTCGATGTAATCTCCGGCGCGGTCAGCCGCGCCGAAGACATCGCGGGTGCTGCGGTGACTGGTGTCACTCATGTGCGGTATCTCCTCTCGAACTCTTGCTACGCATCCGAGGGATATAGGACGCCCCCCAAAGGCCCTGACTAGTCTCTACTTTTTCGCCCCCAAATGCCACCTGAACGAGGGGTGTGTCCGGACTGTGTGTCCGCTCAAATTCCCTGAATTTCGGTGACTGTTCATGTGGTCACGCAAACGGGTCGATTCGAAACCCTATGTGCGACCACCGACATTGGGAGTCTTGTTGATTTACACACGTAATTAGATGCGTTTGCATTAACCGCAAACGAGTCGTGTTGCGGCCGGAAATGCGCGGATCCACGCCAGAATTGAGCGCATGGCACGCGACGACAATCTGATGAAACATGCCCCTGACCGGGTGGCACTGTTCCAAGAGCTCTTCTCCGCGCCTTCCCGCGTGCTTGTGCTCCGCGTGTTGCTTCCCAGGCCCTTGAGCTTTAACGCACTGTTCGACGCGATTGGCGACACGATGAGCCGCCCCGCAGTCCACGCCGCGCTCATCGATCTCCGATCGATGGGCTACGTCGAGGATGATGCCCCCGACGACGTTCTCCGCCGGCCTGCTGGGACCGTTTTCACCGCTCGTCGAGATCTCGTCACCCGTGACTTCGGCCAGGTCCTGGAATTCGTCCTGGGTTAATCGCTGGCGCTGTTGTGCCGGCCAGTGCCAAGGTCTTGTCTTAATCGTCTGCGTCACGCCAGCACCTCTAATTCGACTCTAACATTAAGTGTTAGTGTAGAGTCGTGAATTGTTCAGCTGCGGCAGAATGAGGGGATGCCACGCTATGCGTCCCCTGAAGAACCTCTGCCGCCATCGGCCGAGAGGGCGACAGTGGTGTTTGGTGCGAATCCCCTTCGAGGTGCGATCATCCGCTTACTGGCGCTCAACCCAGAAGGGATGACGTCTGGTGCAATCCAGCGAGAGCTCAACACCACCTACCAAACCGTGTTCCGCCACCTCCAGGAAATGGAATCGACAGGCATCGTCACTTCGGACGCCGGCGAGAAGCGGCAAGGCCAGCGAGTCATCTATGCGCTCGATTCCAGCGCACTCCGGACGGCGCTCCAGGGTTACGAGGCGTACCTCCTCGGCAGTTAATCCGACACGCCGCCGGGTGAATGTATTAATAGCGATGTGTTCTGCCACCCTTGGCTCCATGGCCATGGAACCAGGACGCAGACGCCGCCAGGACAACGCACCAACTGTCCTCTTGCAGGTCCGGGTTGACCCGGAAATCTTCGCCCTCGTGAACGAGGCGGCAGCAGCAAGTGGCGCGGCGAAGGCCCTGTACATGCAGACTCTGCTTCGGTCACTTGCGGAGAACGGCGGGCACCTCCCGGTGCTCGACATCGGCCGCCCCCAACTCGAGGAGCTGCCCATACCAGCCGCTTAAACGAAAGAGCCCGTCGCTTTCGCGACGGGCTTCTGCAAGTTTCGTAGCTCAAACCCTCTCAGCTTCCCGGCGGTAGAGGTTCGAGCTAATCCAGATCACCAGCCCTCACGGGAGGTTTCTCTATGCCACAGAGCATAGCTGATTTCATGCCGAATGCACCCAGAAAGGTGTTCGGCGTGTCTACGGAGCAGCGGACAGCGTGGGATTTGACGCGCCGTATTAGTCCGCGCGACCAGGTCCGGGTGATGAAACGCGATGCGTATGGCCGTCTGGATGAGAACAACTACCCCTTGATTCACCGGGTCGGACCGGTTGAGCCCACGACGCCGTGGGCGATGAACCTGGCCGATGACACGGGCTTGTTTCGGTTCCTTTGCTTCGACTTCGACGGCAAAATCCAGGGCGCGGTCGACGCTGAGCTGATGGAGCAAGCCGCCGACCAGTGCGATGCCCTTTCCCGCATCCTCGACGAGCTGTCGATCGAGCACGTCGTCTGCCAGTCTTCAGGCACTGGCGGCCGCCACCTCTGGATCGCCCTCCAGGACGGGGCAGCTAAGAGCAACGTGGCTCCTGTTGCCCGGGTTGCCCAGGTCACGTATAGCCAGTTGGACTTCGGCATGCTCCTGAACACTGTCACCGGCGCCGCCCGGCCGCCGCTGTCCCCACACCGCGACGGTAGCCACTCCACCGTGCTCCGCGGCTCCCTGGCCGCCCTGGCTGCCCCGTCGACGACGACCGCCGACCTAGCGGCCCTGGCCCGGTTGCTTGAGGAGCGGAAGCCTGCGCTGCGGGCGCAGGAGAGCCGCCCGTCCGGGCCCGTAGACACCCACCACCGGGGCCACCGCGCACTGAGCGCCGCAGGTGCTGCGCACATGGCCACCATTGACGGCGGCAGCAACCCGTCCTGGACGGGGTTCATGTGCCTGCTCTCGGTCGCGAATGCCGGCTGGACTCTCCAGGACGTCGAACACGCTGTGAAGAGTGCGCCGGGGATGGAGCATTACCGGACGAAGAACACCGGCCGTGGCGGCCGCCGCCCCCGCTCTGCCGGCGAGGCCCGCGCCCGCCTGGAGCGCCAGTGGAACGTCGCCGTGCAGTACGCGGCCCTGCAACGCCCCCTGCCGGCACAGAAACCCCCGGAGGACCTCACGGAGCTGGACGCCATCGTCACCGGTGTGGCGGACCTGCTGGAGCGGTTCCGGGTCAACCCCGGCCGGTGGGGTGCAACGGAGGCTACGTCGAACCAGCAAACGATTCTCCGGGCCCTGGCGTACCTGACGCTGCAGACCGGCAAACGCGTTGTCGCCGCCTCGATCCGGGACCTGGGCCCCATGGCAGGCCTGGGCCGTACCACCGCGGCCAACGCGCTCATCGCCCTCACAGAGGCCGGCTACGTCGAGAAGGTCACGGCCAGCGACGAGGGAAACGCAGCGGAATGGCGGCTAGTCTCCACGTTTTCCACAACCCCACGTACAGTCCGGTCACAACCACTACATAACCCCCGCCCCCCCGCCGCCGATCTGCCTGTCGTCACGCGTAGCGCTGACGAGCTTTTCAACACCCGCGCCGCTCTCGTGGCCCAGCTCGAGGCGCAACTCACCGACCAACGTCACGACCTCTTCACTCGCCGCGGTCTGGGTCACCTCGCTGGCAAGCTCTACGCCCTCCTGAAGCAGCATTCCTCCGTCACCGTTGAGACCGCCGCCCGCCTTCTGGGCGTCACTGCCCGGCATACCGCGACGATCCTGGGCCGGCTGCGCCGACACAAACTCCTCGTCAGCCACCGTGACGGGTGGGCCAGGTCCAAGCAGGACCTCCGTGACCAGGCGGCGAAGATCCTCGGTGTGGCCGGGACGCTGTTGGCCCGTTTGGAGCGGTATCGGGTGGAGCGGGAGGTGTGGGCGTGGTGGCAAGCCGAAGTCACCACCATGAACACCCACCCCCGGCACCGGCCTAAGCGCCCTCACGTGTCGAGCCGGCCCTTATTCGAAGCCAGCAACGCCGGAGAACGGGTCTGGCCGCGCTATCCACGCTCGAGTGACAACCTGGCCGACCACCGATGCGCGCTCGAGCTCGTCGCAGCTGGCAACCTCAATCCAGAGAGCCGCTGGCAGTACCTCGGCGACGCCGCGTAAACGCGGCCACGCCACGCTCAGCTGGAGTGGGTGTGCGACTGCGGCTCAGTGCTGGAAGACGGCGAGGACCTCGGTGGCTAACGAGTTGGTGAGGACCCACGGTTGGTGCTTTTCGACGCCGGGACGCGGGTGATGTAGCCGCAACCATCCTCGAATCGCTCGACCGTTATCGGTGTGGCCCAGTTGACGGGCTAGATCAATGGGGGTGGTCGTACTCTCGGTCGCCGGCATGCCCGCAGCCTACCGACGCCACCACCTTCACAAACGCGAACCCTGTGGAGCCGCTTTGCGGCCGGCTTTGGTTCAGGCACTTTTTTGTCTGTCTGGCCGGTCATCGTAGTTCGCTCCCGCGCCTGCGCCCACACTCTCGGACGCGGTCGCAGGCTCCCTTATTTCGCCCGAGACTGCGGGCACTTCGGCGCTTCCGCTCTCAATCGATTCTCTTGCCAGACAGGCAAAAAAATCAGTTGAGCGGAGAGTCTCATGTATCTGTCCCACGTCGTTGTCACCGGGCCTGTACGCAGCAGTGATGACATTGCAGCCGACCGGAAAGCCGCGAACGCGTTCTTCGCCCGGTACGCCATCCCGGGGTGGAAGACGGTTCGGGATCTGGAGCGGTTGGTGGAGTTCTACAGTTACGACTGGAATCTGGTGTGCTGTGTTCTCGATGCTCGGGTGTGGACGTTGGATCATGGCCACGACAACGCGGTAGCCCGCGTTCACGCCAAAGCTGCCCGGGCCTCGCTCCAAGCGATGGATGCGATTCCTGCCCGGGACGACTCGAAGCTGCGCCCGTACGTGCACTACACGACCACCCGGCGGATGCCCGCCCCCGGCCTGACAGCCAGCCCGATCGGCGAACGACTCACCGGGCGGCGCGAAGCGGCCCGGTTCTGGGCGCTGTGCCAGAACCCCACCCCTGTGTTCATCGACAAGGTCTTGCACGCGGGGCACCCCTTCACCAGGTGGGCCTTGTTGAACCCGGGCTACGGTCCCCTGCACGAGGCCCCGGATAACTACCAGGGCACCATGCGCACACCTAAAGAGCTGCGGTTCAGAAAGGGCACCATCCGCCCCGGCGGTATGAGCTACGACCGTGCCCTCGAGATCGCGTTGCAGGCACTGCCGGTCAAATGAGTGCGGGCCGCGGCCGCCCCGTGACCGGGGCGACCGCGGGTGAGGGGCCCCCGCCCCCTCACACTCCCCCACCCCGGCAAGTTCTCCACAGGACCCAAAGCCAACCGTCACCCTGGCGGCGGCCCGGCTTAGCGTTCGAGGACCCGCTACTCGAAAGGACGCCCTTATGCGCTTCATCAAACTTGCCGTGACCACCTACGAGCACGACCGGACCCGCCCCGTGGTCGGCGCCGACGACGTGTGGATCAACCTCGACCAGGTTGTCTCCATCCAGGAGCAGCTGGACAGCAACACCTTCGCCGACGCCGTCCGGATGGGCATCACCCCAGAAGAGCACTACCCCTGCGTGGAGCTCAGCATGTCCAACGGCACCAGCCACCTGGTGTCCTTGGGGGTGTACGGCAGCCAGGCGGCGGGGTTTGACGCGATCGCCCGGTTCATGCCCGCCCTCATTAGCGCCGGCGCCACGACGGAGGACCAGTTCGAGCAGCTCCTGACCGAATCGCCGTCGGTCAGGGCGAACTAAACCAATCCCGCCGAGAACGCATTGGCCAGTTTCGTCGACCAACGCCGACCGCCAGGGTACGACTGCCTGCCGCGAAACCGAGGACGTTCTCCAGGAGTAACGTCTGCTCCAACCCGGCGTGACAGTCCCCCACTGCCACGCCGGGCCCACCCACGCAGCGACCCCAAGAATTTGTGGCACGGAACCCTGGCAACGATGATGTCGAAAGCCTCAACCTGGACGCTTTGCGCGCGTGGGGAGCCGGATCACCAAGCGAGACGGGGCGGGATCCACCCCCACTGCGCCAAGAACTGCGTGGTCTTATCGAGCAGGCTCAGAAGATTCCGGGAAACCGAAATCACGGCCAGTGACCGCTCCAAGACCGTGAAGAAGACCGCAGAACGGCGCCCACCCGACCCCCGCGGACCCACACTCTCTGAAGCCCCTGAGGTATCGTGGCTGGCGTACTCGCTCATACCATTTGACAGATCGATCGTCATCAATTCTCCTTACGTGCAGTTTGGGTTATTGCGGATCGGTGAGTGCTTTCTTGGATTGGCCCCGGTTGCACCCGGGGCCATTTCTTTTTCGTATGAAGTCGTTTCACACGAGTCGTTTCACAAGCACGTCGCCGTAGGCACAACGCTACGCGAACACGCCGACAGCAAAACGGTTCAAATGCTTCTCGTCACGAATGAATGGTTTCCGGTCGGTGTGACCTAACTTTTGCGAAGTGTCCCCTAGCACCACGTGACCTCCGCCCCAGTCGGCCACGCGGAGGAATGGGTGCCGCGTCCTAAGTGCTCGTTTACGAGTGAGATTTGATTCACCCTGAAAGTGAAACGAACGACGTCTGAGCGCCGTTAGCAGCGGATTACTAAATGCCTGGTAGCGGAAATATTCGCTGTCGAATATTGCCTGAATACAGCCTGATCATTGTGTTGTTTACTCGATTCCCGGGCGTGTTGCGTGCGGTAGTGGGCGGACCGGCCACGAAATGCGCCAACGAACACGTCGCCATGACCAGGTACCCGCCCCTAACGGGCCGTGACCGAACAGCGGCGCGGCCGCTGTACCCCTCCCCCAATTTGAGCCGCTGCGCGGCCGGGGCTATCAGAGTGACATCACTCTGAAACCAAGACGGCGCTGCCGTCACAAGCGAATCGGAGCCGCTGCGCGGCACTGTCCAATGGGGCTTTTTGTCCTTTCTGGCGTTTCACCGTAGCTCCCTCCCGTGCCTCCGTCACCCAAATTCTCGGACGCGCCCTGCGGGCATATTTCGCCCGAGAATCCGTGCACTACGGCACTCCCGGTCGCTATCGATTTCTCTTGCCAGATAGGGCAAAAAAACAGTTGTTCAAGAGGAAGAGAACCGATGGCTGAGACCGATTACCCGTACGAGAACACCTACCCCGGGGAGCGCTACGCCAGCGGGTGCGCCTGCAGCGGTTGCCGGTCCGAAGGTGCCGCAGACACTCAGCCGGGCGAAACCTGCACCGCCACCCGTTGCGCCGACAGCTTCGCCTAGATCGAGGGAAGAACTCATGCTCACCATCACCCACACCCACGAAGCCGGAACGATGATCGATGGGACCAGCCGAGGCGACGGAACCGCCGAAGTCCTCAAGTCCACCGGATGGCGCTGGGGCCGCAGCATCAGCGCTTGGTTCGTCCCCCAGTCCCGGGACCGCCTGCCGAAGCTGCACACCATCACCCGCACCAAGTCGGCACTTGAAGCCGCCGGGTTTGAGGTCACAACCGAAATCGACAACGGCCACCGCACAACCGCCGACGTCGAGGCCGGAAAGATCGAGCGCCAGGCCGACCGGGTCGACGCCCTGGCCGCGAAAGCAGCGCGCAAGACCAGCGCGGAAGATGCCGCCTACGACAAGGCCCGCGCAGCGCTGGACCGGCTGCCCGAGGGAGGCGAGCCGATCAAGGTCGGCCACCACTCAGAAGGCCGCCACCGCAACGCGATCGCCAAAGCAGACACGGCCATGCGTAAATCAGTCGAAGCCAGCGCAGAGGCCACCGTCGCCCAGGCCCGCGCCGACGCGGCCACCCACACCACAGACGCCCGTTACAACCCGGTCACCGTGGCCAACCGCATCGAAACGTTGGGCGCTGAGCTCCGCAAGCTCGAACGCCGCATAACCGCGCAGTGCTACGACGACACACGCGGCTACATCGACGCCACCGCCGAGCAGATCCAGGCCCGCACGGCCCGCCTCGCTCCGCACCTCGACGAGAAGCGCGACCAGATCGCCTATTGGGAAGCCGTACGCGCCGCCCAGGTCGAAAGCGGCAAAGCCACCGGCTACGACCGCGCCACCGTCAAGAAGGGCGACCGGGTGAAGATCCGCGGCCAGTGGCGCGAAGTCGTGCGCGCCAACCTCAAAACAGTCAGCGTCACCACCGGCTACACCTGGACCGACACCGCCCCATACGCCGAGATTCAGCAGCTCGTGCGGCCCGAGTAATCCCGCCCCAGCGGCCGGCCCACCCAGGGCCGGCCGTGAGAGGGCACCCCCTCACACTCCCCCACCAGCTGCAGCCGGCCCCGCCCGGCACCCACCCTCGAGAACGGTCCCGACACAGGGACCACAGGAGATCCGGCCATGATCATCACCTACCAACGCCCCGCCACGCTCGAGGCGCACCAGGTCGACCAGGACGCCCCCGCCGCCGACCTCAGCCCCACCGGGGCCACGTGCGGAACCACGACCGTCGACGTTATCGGGATCCCGTGGAGCTGCAGCCGAGCACCCCACCTCGGCCAGGACGAACACCGCGCCGCCATCACGGCCGCAGGCGACGGCCCGACCGGCGCCGTGGCCATCGCGTGGACGTACCAATACGCCACCGACGCGCAGCACGGCGACGTCGACCAGGCTGCCCCCACCCAGAGCATCACCGTCACCCTGTCGTTTCCCGACCGAGCTGCACACGGCATCAATGCGGCCGCGCTGATCCGAAGCATGGTCGACGCAGGACTAGGCCACTTCTGGGAAGGCGACCAAGACGACGTAACCGCCAGCTCAACCGCCACCACCTGACCGGTCGGGCCGACCCTCACGGGGTCGGCCGTGAGGGGGACGGCGCCCCCTCACACTCCCCCAGGTGAATCCGGCACGGAGGCCGTATCCACGCGGAACCGGCTGCGCCGGCCTGACCTGATAGAACTTTTCTTCCCTTGGTGGCCGGTCATCGTAGTTCGCTTGCGTGCCTTCGTCACCCACAATCTGGCACGCGGTCGCAAGCTCCCTTATTTCGCACCAGATTGCGTGCACTACGGCACTCCCGCTCTCAATCGATTTCTCTTGCCACCAAGGGCAGAAAAACGGTGGACGACTACACAACCACTGCCCACGAGAGCCCGGGACCCCGCGTATCTCACCATCCTTGGAGAGGGAACACAATGACCACCACCACCATCCGCAGCGTCAAGATCAAACCGACCGAAACCATCACCACACTCGACCTGGACGGTCAGAACAGCGGAACGGATATAGCCGCCGCCATCGACTGCCGCATGTTTGCCGTTGTCGACCTGGCCGACGGCATCGACCTATTCGTGGACGATGAAGGACTCATCAACGGGTCGACCCTGAACCTGCCCGCAACCGTGCTCGCCCACCTGCTCGGCAACCCGACCGTGATCTTTGGAACCGCCATCGCAGTCGGCACCACCCCAGACGGCAAAACCGTGGGGCTGACAGACCGCCAGCTCGCGCGGGTCCAGAAGTCATTCGCGCAGAAGCCCGACCCGGGAACCGTCGACACCCTCGTTGAGAGCCTGTCCCCGTTCCCCACGGTCGTGAGCATGCTCCGCAACATCTAGCGAACGGGAGGAAGAGCAATGGCCACCATGAGCATCCAGACAATCGAGACGCCCATCACCAAAGGCGACGACGACACATGGAGCCGTACCCGTCAGCTCGCCAAGCGCAGTGAGGATCTGCACAACCACGCACAAGCCGGGTACACCCTGGCGCACACGGCAACGATCGACAGCGCCGGATAGGTGATCTTCGTCGACACTCTCACCCGCGTCAACGACTAACCATCCGGAGGGGCGGCCACGGCCGCCCCTCCCCCAGCCGGAAGGCAACACCATGACCGAACGATTCTCCGCCTGCGCGGGCCACCAGAGCTTGCACCGCATGGACGACTTCAACCGCGCCCTGTCAATCGCCAAGAGCTGCCCCCAGTGCCTCGTCGAGGCCGACTAGCCAGAACCAACTGTCAGCCGGCCCTCGTGGGCCGGCCGGTGAGGGGCGACCCCCTCACACTCCCCCGGTAGGCGCGATAGCGAGAGTTGCCCGTTCTTCCAGGCGGATAATTAATGCATGAAAGACAGAAAGACAGAATGCAGGAATGATGGACAGACGGAATGCAAGCAGGAATCCTTGACAGAAGGAATGCAAGCAGGAATCATTGACAGAAGGAATGCAAGCAGGAATGATTGAAAGCATGCAAATATTAATGGTCTACAGCGAATCGGGCGGCGTCTCGAAAACGACTACCGCCGTATCGATCGCAATGACCGCCGCCGAGCAAGGCCGGCGGACGGTCCTGGTTGATCTTGACCCCCGTGCAGCAGCGACCAAATGGCTCGACGTCGCACCCTCCGGTGAAGGCCTCCACGTCGGCGCGATTCTCGGAGACGAAGACCCGCAAGGATGGGGCGAGGACTTGGCCGTGCAGTCCACCTGGTCAAAGAATCTCCGCGTGATTCCCTCCGCTCGCAACGTCTCCAACCGTGAGGCCGATCGAGCAGACCACGCCGAATTGAGACTACGAACGGCACTTGTCGGTATCTCCGCTGACCTGGTGGTTATCGACTGCCCCAACAGGCAGGGCGGCCCGCTCATCCTGTCAGCCTTGAACGCTGCCGACTCGATTGTTTATGCCGCCACGGCCTCCAGTGACGGCGTGGACGGCGTTGCAGGCGCACGGCGCACTGTCGAACAGTTCCGCCTCAGCAGAACACGCATCGCCGCACCCATCACGCTCTCCGAGGCCGGGATCGTCCTCGGCAGGGTACAAGAGACAATCCCCTCCCGCCCAGCCGTAGCCAGCACGGACGAGCTGCGCGCCACCGGAATGCTTCTCATGCCCCTAGTACCCGAAAGGGCCATCATTCAAGAAGTTCGCCTCACGGGGGAGTGGTACGGCAACTATAGAAAGGGCGCGCCCGTCGTGGCCGCGTACACCAAGATCGTGAACCAGGTGATTCGATGAGCGACCAGCAGCAAGACCGACCAGACCTCAGCCGCCGCCGCAAGCCGCAGGCGGCACCCGACGAGCGCGTAGACCCGGTGGACTACCGCCAGAGTGCGCCGGTTCCTCAGGTCACGCCAGTGGCCTCGGAGCCACCCGCGGCTACGGCTGGCGCCGCACCGCGTCGCGGCCGGCCGCGCCGAGAGGCCACGGTGCCGTTCAGTACCCGGCTGGCCCCCGATGTTCTCGAACTCATCGACGCAGCTTCGGCCGCGGAAGACGGCGCAACGATCCGTAGCGTTGTCGAGGCCGCCATACGCGAGAAGTACCAAACAAAATAGCCATGCAAGACGGTCACCGGCACGGAGGCCGGCTCCTAGAGGAGCCGCTGCGCGGCACTGTAGAGCCTGTGATGCTTGCACCTGTCTGGCCGTTCACCGTAGTTCGCTCCGCGCCTTCCATTCCAGGCTTTCGCGGCATATCCTCGCTCGCTGCTCTCGCTCCGGTATTCCACGACCCTGCACAACGGCACTCCCGCTCTCAATCGATTCCCTTTGCCAGACAGGCACAAAGAATTGTTGGTGGGGAAGGGACAGGGACATGAATGCGTCAGTGGTCGTCTATACGTTGCCGGAGTGCCAGCCGTGTCGAATGACGAAGATGAAGCTTGACCAGGAGAGCATCAGCTACGCGGTCGTCGACTTGTCCCAGGACGAAGCCGCGCTCGAGCACATACGGGCGCTCGGACACCTGCAGGCACCCGTCGTTGAGACGGCATTCACCAGCTGGTCCGGATTTCGACCAGAACTCATCACCGCACTTGCCGAATAGCTCGAAACCGTACCTAACCGCACAACCCATCGAAGGAGCAGAACCCATGTCAATTCAGCGCACGATCACTGGGAACCTCGCCGCCGACGTCGACGTAGTGAAGGCTGGCAGTCTCAACATCACGAAATTTCGAGTCATCGAGAACACGGGGGAGTACCGCGCCGGAAGGTACATGGAACACGTTGACGCCACGACGCATTTCGTTGAGGCCAAGTTCGAGCTGGGCGAGAACGCAGCGGCAACGCTCCACAAGGGAGATGCCGTGATTGTCGTCGGCCGAGAGCACACCAACAGCTGGGGCCCCGAAGGATCCAAGACCTACGGCCGCGTCATCGACGCCGACTACATCGGCGCCGAGCTCAGCCGCGCCGTCGCCCAGATCCGCCGCAACAGCAAGCCCGACGACCAGGCATAACACCCGTAGGCCGCCAGCCGGCGGCCATACCGAACGCGATCAACAGGAGCAGCGGACATGACCAGCAGCGACGACGTAGCACCAGCAGTCCAGTACGCGGACAACGCGGCCGAAGCCATCCGGTCACTGACCGACGCAACGTTTGCAGCAAAGCTGCCAGCGCCCCTCGTCTGCGACATTTTGGGCAACGTCAAATGGGTCGGCCACCGGCTCCCGCAGGCCCTCGAACAGCTCGCAAGCGGCCTAGGCCGCTCACTCGACCAGTTCGACGTCAAGGAAGACGACGGGGGAGATCCCGTGCAGAGCATCGCAACGGCGGTTGATCACCTGACCCGTGTCGCGCAGCTGGCCGACCAGCTCGGAGACGAGCTGGACAAAGCCCAGACCGCGATCAACGGCCAGGGATACCGCCCGCCCACTCAGTAACCATCCTCGATCGACCCGCTCCGCCAGGTCACGAGCCCCCAAGCACGCCCCCGGCCGCCCTCTCTCCCGGCCGGGGGCGTTTCTCTGCCCACCGAACGGCTATGGCCGCACGGCGCGGTCGCGCACGAGCACCACGAGCTGCAGCAGGATCCCAACAACCAGGAACACGCCCGCCTCGACGCACGCCTGCAGCAGGAACGACGCCCAGCCCTCGCGCACCAGGTGCACGAGCACCAGGCCCGCCATCACGACGCCGGCCAGGAGGGCGACGATGCGCAGGAACACAGCGGCCCGATAGGTGAACTCACCCCAGGGGGACGCCCAGCGGCTATGTGCGCGACGTTGCGGCTCCATCGAACCATTGTGAGCGGACTCGCTGGCATCCGCCAGGAGCCCGGCTACATGGCCGGCGCTCACCGCCCGAGGCCGTGTCAGCGGGTCTTGTTAGTTTGTGCAGATGACTAGCGGACCAGAGACAGGCAGTGTGCACGGCCGGGCTTGCGAAGTCTGCACGTTCGACGAGTCGGTGACGTCGTTCGAGGACATTGACCAGTTCGTTTTCGATCCGCTGCCGTCCGACTTCGGTCCCGCAACTCGTTGCACGAACTGCAGCGCCGTGTACGGTCCCGACGACGCATACGACCGGGAACGCACGGCCATCTACGCTGCGCGCCTAGCCCGGATCTAACTCACCGGCTAGCTGGCGTCAGCTGCCTCGATCAGGTGGTCGAGCGCAGCTCGCCAATCGTCGGTAGTGGGGACGGTAGTGGCCTCATCACCAGCGCTTTGCGCGGTGTAGTGAGGCCAGGGTCCGGCCGACGTCGCGTCAGTCTCGGTGACGATCCCGATGTACGTCTCACCCTCATAGACCCGCCACACCTGAGAGTCGACCTCAGCTAGGAATCCCTCGCAACGCTCGTTGGGCCAATGCTCGCAGGCTAAATACGCGAACGAGGCTGCACCGAAAAAGGTGCAGCCTCGCAAGGTGCCGGCTCAGTCGAACGTCCAGCAAATATCCGCTCAGCGGCTATTAGATGAGAACTAGCTCCGTGACTGTTTTGTTTACTTTGTCGGCGATTTGGACCTTATGACCCGCGCTCACTTCATCCTCGATGTACTTATAAACCGAGATGGCGCGGCGAACGGCTTCCGTCACGGAGATTCCTCGTTCCTCAGCAAGGTCTTTGAGGGCTTCGGCGGTGTCGCTATTTAGGTTCACGTTGAGGCGAACGATTTTTTCCGCGCTCTGACGGCGAGAAGATTTTGTGTCGTTTCTGGGGTGGATAGATGTCATGATCCACTGTTCCTTCATGGGGTTAGGAGTTGTGCTGAGTAACCCCAAAGCAATTGTGCTTGGGGTCTACTACTACCCGGCCAATTGGGCCGGCGGTGAGGGCTCCGGGAGTGCAGCTCACGGAGTGCGATCGAGGTCGTTTGGGTGGTGTCAAAACGGCTTCATACCGTCACTATACCCTTTTGGCACGCTTAATGTGCAAAAAATGTGCATGGACTGCGCATCATTGTGTATACTGTGAGGAATGCGGGACGAACTGTCGGCCCGAAAAACAAACTCAACATGGAAGGAGATCCAGTGACAGGAAAAGCCTTCCAGGAGTTTCACCAGGACAGCAGCTTTGAACTCACCATTTCCGATTCGGATCGGACCATCGTGAAGCAATTCATCGCCGCATGCAGCGCGGAAGCTGCTGCCGAGATGTACCGACGCACTCTCCTGCTCGACCCGGTCCTGGAACTCGTTGATGACGAGCGTCCGTTGTACCCGGGGCTGACGGGCTTTTTCGTTTTGATGCCCTCCGAGCCTCCGTGCTTCGAAGCGCGCAATGGCTGATTCCGCCGCGCCCCTGACGGCGCTTTCTGGCCACGATGAGTTCGACGAGAACATTTCCGAACTCGCTACGCCGGCGGCAGGCCCATACAAGTTCAAGAAGAAGCGCAGCAAGTGGCCCAAGGGCACCCACGATCAGGTCACGCGTCAGTTCCTGACGTTTGCAGTGCTCGGAATTTTGACTGTTCTTTACTTCATGGTGATGCTTGCTCTTGTTTGTGGCTGGATCGACGGGGAGAAGTTCACCATGGCGGTGGCGGCGATCTCTGGACCGCAGGCGTTGGCGGCAGCTGTCATTGGTTTCTACTACGGCAAGAACGGCTCAAACGATTCCTAACGGGGCTAAACGTCAGGTGGGGTCGAGTAGGTCTATCGCCGCAGCCCAGCCGTAAGACTCAATCGCTTCCTCAAATGTCTGAGCGGGGCACCCGTCAGCTAGAACTTCCGTCTTGCTCACCAAAAGGACCGTGCCCTTGGCCGTTACCACTGCCGCCCGCGGCCGCTCCGGGGCGGCTGCGGCGGCCTCCTGGTCGGCGGAAGTGCGCTCGACGGCCGAGGCCCACACCCACGCCCGGTGGATGCCGCAATCCTCCCACTCGACGTAGACGGCGCGAGGCGGCCAGGCGAGGGCCAGGGCGCGCACGTGGTCAGCGGTGGCGGGGTATCTCACCCAGGCGAGGACGCGCGTCGGTTCGCCGGCCATGGCCACCGACAATTCGCCCAGCTCCGGGGGAGTGAGGCTGTATGGGCGCACGACGAACTCGCCCCCGCGGTCGGGCTCGACCTGCCCGAGGGTGTCGGCCCGCACCGCCTGGTGCGGGTTCGAGCTGCTGGCGCGTTCGGTGTCCGAGGCCATAAACAACCATTAGAACATAGGTTCGAATGAGTGGGGAGGGCCCAGGGTCGGCTACCTGGTCGCTACCGCCCCGGCCTGACGTACAGCACCAGGTGATCGGCGGGGATCGTGCCGCGCAGCTGCTCGACGGCCGCCCAGCTATTCGGCGCTTCGACCGTGGCCGGCGTGGACTCATCCGCGTCTCGCGGCCGGTGTGCCAGGTCCCACTTCATCCCCCCATTATCCGCCACCGGTCGCAGCGTTTCGAGCTAGACCAGGCGCACCAGCTCACACGATGGGCACTGCCAGAACGGGTTAGTCGGCGACCCGGCGGCCAGCATCGGGACTAGGCATCGCTCGCAGTTCGGGGGAGCGCCCAGGGAGTCCGGTTCCATGCCGGCACGATAGCCCGTCCCACGTGCCCAGCGGCCCGCTGTGCAGCCAAACATTCAGCAGGACTGTAGCGTCGCGAATATGGAACAAGTAGAGGTTGCACTATGGATTCAAGTGGCCGCAGTTCTCGCCGCGGTTGCAGCTGTCATTATTGCGATGTTCGCTGCTGTGGCTGCGTCCGTTGTGGCGCTGGTGTTGGGGTGGCTCGACAGGAGGACTGCCCTGGCCATCTCAACCGCTGATCAACAGTTTCAGCGGCTCTTTCGTGAGCAGGAGTTGCTGCAAAGACTGCTTGAAAATTACAACCGGGGAGGATCCAAAGACTCCGACGAAGCGGGCCGTATGGGCAGTGAAGCACTCACCCTTTTCGGCGCCATCGGTCCTGAACGTCTCCCCGAACTCTGGGAGAGCCACGTCAGTTCAGACGTCTCTTTCCACGCTCATCTTGAGGATCCAGAAATGCCGCCGTACAAGAAAGAAGCCATAAAGGTTCAGCTTGCGTTGAACGCTTCTCGGCGCGCTCTCGACGCACATTTGCGGACTGGCCGATAGTGATCGTCTGCAGTGGGGCACGATCACGTGGTGAATCGGCGGGCTGTATGAACGGCGAGGTCATGCCTACGGCCGCATTGCGGTGTCGGTGAGGATCCCTATCATTCACGTATGTCAGAGATTCCAGGTGCACCTCCAGAACGTCAGTCTTCTCGAATGCAGGTCGCGTGGGGCTGGTATCTCGATCACCGTTTCAAAGATCCGGCGCAGCGTGCATCGCAGTGTCATATTCATGACGACCTGACTCAAACGGCAGCAAGAGTGCGCTCCTTCCTTGCCGAGGATGAAGCGGTGAAAGTCCAAGTGATGATGGAACTTCGCTATCGAATTGAACGGAACGCAGCCGGGAACGCGGCGCCGGCACTGTCGGGGATTCTCGGTGCCGTCACTGTGGCGGCGACGCTGCTAGGGACTCTTGTCCTCGCTGTAGCCAACGGCTGGTTCGGCATCATGATCAAGATGACGGACCCAGAGACCGGAATTGTGAGAGGAATCACGCAGCAGCAACTCGGATCGACTCTGGGCTCGGTCGCGATACCGCTCGTGGTCATTGCAGTGGTAGCGCTGATGGTGGCCCTGTGGGCCGCCTGGCATGCCTCTGGCAAAGATTACCGACGGGCAGTGACCCTGAGTTGGATGGAGGAATACTCAAGAGCCCGCGTGCAGAATGCCGCGGTTGACGTCCAGATTCCGGAGAGGGGGAGCGGGTCGTCTAGGTTGTCGGACCGGGGCACGGGACGCCTCCGGTCAATGCTCAGTTTTGGGGATACGTTTTCAAGAAGCAGCGCCCAATAACGATCGTTTATGGGCACGTCGAGGGCTGCGCCAAAGAGCGATCAAAGATCGCCGCCATTTAGCGATAACAGCAATCGCCGCTACCTGTCCAAAACTCATTGCCGGAATCATAATTACCGAAAGCTACCTCTAGACGTTTTCGGTTGAATCCTGTAAAATGGGAGGAACTGTCGAAAGGGCTTCTTATGACCGCTGGCTATGACGTTCAAGCGCTTTACCCCGGCCTGTTCGAGGGTGTCGACCCGGACCTGACGCAGCAGATCGCGAGCAACTTCGCGAGCGATGCGCAGGAAGGCTACGAGGCGACCCGGCGCGACGTCGAGCTGATGGTGCTCCTGTCCACGGACCAGATTTCCACCGAGCAGTTCAAGGCACTTGCGCGAGCTGAAATCGGGCTGCCGGCCTCGGACGTCGAAAGCTGATGCCCCGCGCGGAGCAGTTCGATACGGCGTACCCGGACTTTCAATCGACGCTGTATCCGCTCACGGAAACAGGCAACAAGCACGTCATGCGAAACACTGCGGGGATCCGCGACCCTGCTCACCTGCAGCGGCTCGAGAATTCTCTTTCCGGTGCTGCCCGCCGCGACATTCTGCGGGGCGCCATCCCGATCAACAAGACGTTTGACCTGGCTCACGCCAAGCAGCTGCACGCCGCTCTGTTTTCAGAGCTGTACCCGAACTGGGCGGGCAAGGTGAGGCCGTTCGGAATGCACAAAGGCGGCGGTAAGCCATTCGCTCAGCCGAACCAGATCGAGGACTACTGGCGAAACGCCACCGGCGCGATCCGCAACGCGGATCTACCCGCTCTGGGGCGCGATGACTTCGTGTCAACGCTCGCCAACGTTTACGCGAATATCAATCAGGCGCATTTCGGCCGTGAGGGAAACGGCCGGACAGGCAAGCTGTTCCTCGACCAGGTTGCCGAGCAGTCGGCATTCAAACTGGACCACCGCCTGATCGACAAGGCTGTGTGGAACGAACAGTCAGAGCGATCACGCCCCCCAGTCGGCTACCTCGCGGTTCGCCCGGCGGAGCTGGTGGCAGTGTTCGACAAGATCACGGTGGATCGAGTTCAGCCCGCGCCGGCCCAGACACTCCCGCTTAGCCCGGAGCTGCAGCGGATCATCGACGTGAACAAGCGGAATTTTCCGACGAGCGCAACGGCGATCATCCGGCCCGGGGAGGCAAGCCCGGCGGAGGGCCGGGGTTACCAGGCGCGGGGACAAGAGCGCAGCAACGATCAGGGATATGGGAGGTAGTGAAGTGCTTTCTCGAGATTTCGTCCTGGACGAGGAACCGATGGACGACGAAGATCTGCGGCGCTGGCGCCGTGCCAGGGGCCAGACCGCTCCCGACAGTCTCAGCTGGCTCCGAGGGCCGGCGACGGGCCATGTATGGCTACCTGCATGGATTGCGGGCGTACTGGACCCCACCATCGACGTGTCAGCCAACATTGGGAAGGAATTCGCCGTCGATCTAACGTTCGACGCGACCGTGGTAGCTGCCTACCAACAGGTCATTACCCGCTCAGATGCCGCGGCTCAAATCGAGGCGCTTAACCGTGATCTGCTCATTCGGATCTGGCCGCAGTTGACTCTGCCTGATTCCATCCGAGAGGTGTGGGAGACGAGCTTCCCTGAGCTGACGGCCGGCGTATGAGTGTCGTCGGCTATACCCGCGTTTCGACGCAGGACCAGAACTTGAATTCGCAGAGCGATGCGCTTCGCGCGGCTGGTGCGGAGTTCATTTACTCGGACAAGTTGACGGGGAAGAACGCGGCCCGGCCGGGCCTGGTCGAGTGCATGAAGTTCTTGCGCCGTGGTGACACTCTGCTGGTCTACAGCACGGACCGGCTGGGCCGGTCGATGACCGACGTCGTGACGATTGTCGCTGACCTGGGGGAGCGCGGCGTGGAGTTCAAGTCGCTCACGGAGCCGTTCGACACCACTACCCCCGGCGGTGAGTTGTTCTTCCACATCTGTGCGGCGTTCGCGCAGATGAATGGCCGCATCATCTCCGACCGCACCCGCGCCGGCCTCGCGTCCGCGAGGGCCCGCGGCCGGCTCGGCGGCCGGCCAAGCGTGATGACTGCCGAACGCGTCGCGGTGGCCCGGCGCATGCGCGCCGAGAAAGCGACTTGGGCGACCATCGCCCACACGCTGCAGGTCGGGGCGTCGAGCGTGCGCCGAGCCCTCGCTGACGACGCCGACCAGCACGAATCGAAGGAGGCACGATGACCGACGCTGCCGCCAGCAACGACGACGGGTTTGACGCCATCGCGGGCGGGATGCTCGCGGATGAGTTTCGCGCAACCGAGCAAGATCGCAGGTTCAACCAGATGCTCGATGACCATATCGACGGCGTGACTTACGTCGAGGTCGACGGGGTGACCTACACCGATGACGGACGGCTCTATGAGCCGATGGACGATGCCCCGCGACCAGGTGCAGCGGAAGGATATTTCGCGGAGGTACGCGCGCGAGCGATCTCTGCCGGGGAGACGCCGCCAGCGTCGATCGAAGAGTTGCACGCGCGGTCGGCGCTGCCCGTGGTCGAGCCGGCCCCGGCCGCGCTGGATCCAGAGCTGCAGCGCATAGTTGACCTGAACTCCCGCACGTACCCGACGAGCGCGACAGAGATTCGTGCCCCAGAAAAGCACGCCGCACCGGCCGGGCCCCGGCATCGTACCGAGAGCCCTGAGCATAACCGGAGCCACGACGCCGGCCGGTGACCTATGCGGGGCGGTCGCCGTTCCAGGTGGTGTGCCGGGACTCCCACTCGTCGACGCTTGACCGCAGGTAGCGCACAGTCTTTCTCGACAGAGCGACGAAGGCTGGCCCCTCGCCGCGGTGCCTAAGCCGCGCGAGATCCCGGTTGCTCAGTCGCAGCCGCTCCGCGGTTTCTGAGGGCGTGAGTGCGCGTCGCTTTGGCTCCGCGACCTGCGGCCGGCTCTTGGCTACTCCCATGAGTCGTCCCCCGGCTCATCAGTCGATGCGGCCGGCACAGTGGCCGGTGCCTTGGCCAGGGCTTTGATTCTGTCGGGTCGGAATCCTGACCAGCTGGCGGCGCCGACTACGACGACTGGTGCGGATGCGTAGCCGAGCTGTTTCACAGCGTCGACCGCGTGCGGGTTCGTGGCCAGGTCGACCACGATGTACGGCAGTCCCGCGTCGTCAAGCACTCGCTTGGTCAGGTCGCATTGCATGCACCCCGGCAGCGTGTATACGGTCAGTGAGTCATTCACGGTCGTTCCCCTTCTCAGTCCGGAAGTCCATCGACGTCAGATCACAGGTGGCCTGAACTATTTCGATGTATCGGCTATCAGCCGATGGCTTGCCATCTGCTGGTACCTGAGCCCGTTGTACGCAGCGGAGCGGGTGTCAAGGGCGACCGGAGGTCGGATTCCGTAGGAATCTGCGCGGCACCCTTTACTCCCGTGGGAGCGAAGTGCAACTAGTTCCACTGCAGAGCACTTCTTGGTTAAAGCGAAACTCCGGAGGGTACGACAAAGCCCCGCCGAGCTGCACGCTCTGGCGGGGCCCACTGTGTCGCTTTTCCTACGAAGTAGTCACTCGCTAGGTGTGTCTGCCACTGCAGGTGCATCGCGGCGCTTACGCATCTTCGGTGCCGAACCCCCGGGCGAACGAACGCCCGTCGCGCGCAGTTCCTTCTCAGTCCAGCCGGCGCTCAGCGCTGCCTTCCAGGCCGCGGCGTGCGCGTTGCTGGACTCTCTCAGAGCCGCCTCTGCATCCTTCACTACCTGCTTGAGGTGGGCGTTGGCGGCATCGTTCTGCTTCGCCGCCTCAGCGATGGCCACGACCGCATTCACACGGGCTGACACGTCAGCTTCAATCAAGGCGCGTGCACGCACGGCCACTTCGTCGTTAGTCACATTTGCATCGCTCATACAGTCGACGATACCGGGGGTAAGAGCGTTCCCGGTGATACAAGTGCGAGCACTTGCTTTAGTTCACACTCACCTTCGCATTCGCGCCGATGAGGTGAAATTATTTTTGGAGCAAGCTATAGAGTTACCAGGGGTAACTCGCTTTGAATCTGGACGTGGGGCGTCGGATTCGGCATACTTGTCGTATGGTTCCCCCGAAATTCGGGGGTTCGCTGCGCTGGGCCAGGGGAGTGGGTGGGACATCGGAATTTGTCAAGGTGAATGAGGCCAGCGTGAGTTTAGGCGGCTAGTTTCGGTTCGGTCTCCGCGACTGCGGGTTCGGCGGGTTGGTTGATCCAGGCTGGCCCGGGCA
>NZ_SOHM01000042.1 GCF_004403945.1 Cryobacterium lactosi
GAGGACGGATTTCGTCGGTCAGCACCTGCCATCACGACCGTTACGCGAGGAACAAGTGAACTCTGTATATCCGCTGCCGCTCTCAACCAGCGCCCCCGAGCTGTGCATCGTACGTCCGGGCCGCGCCGACGAGACTGGCGCCAACTACACCCGACTGCTGGTGACGGACCCTTCGGGACCCAACGAGGGAGCCATTTTTCTGTCGGCGGAGGTCTATGTCGATGAAACAGCTGATGGGCGGGCTTTCCCAGTGTGGCGAAGTGATGACGACGGCCGCAGTTGGAGCCTAGTCGCGCAAGTGGTGGACTCGTTTTTGGGGATGGGGAACCGCTACCAACCTTCTCTTTTCGAGCTTTCTGTCGAGTTCGGTGGGTATCCACGAGGTTCACTGTTGCTTGCCGGCAACGCGATCCCCGAGGACATGTCCGAAACGCACATCGTGATCTACGCAAGCGTGGACCGGGGCGAAACCTGGTCCTTCGTGTCCCAGGTCGACGCAGGCGGCCCTGCGATCTACGATTCCTCCGCTCACGCCACGACCACGGCAGTTTGGGAACCCGACCTGTTCATGGCTGACGGGCAGCTCGTATGTGTCTATGCCGATGAACGCGAAAAGGACCGAGGAATGCTCCAAGTCCTCGTGCACCGAACGACCAAGGACCTCCGGAACTGGGACGAGCCTGTCATCGACTTTGGAGTGTCCGATGGGTACCGGCGCCCAGGCATGCTTGTAGGGACCGGTGAACTTCCTGACGGCAGCTACAAAGCGGTGTTCGAGGTTGTGGGCCCGACAACCGTTCCCGTCTACATCGCGAGTTCAACCAATGGTCTTAGCTGGGGAGCCCCCGACGACTTGGGTCAACTACTTGTCAGCACGACAGGTACCACACTCTCTGGAAGTCCAAATGTGGCTTGGCGAGTTGACGCTGATGGACAGGTGAATCTGCTTGTTACCGGCCGCCTGTCCATCGAAGCCGACGGAACGGAATCGAACCTCGCACTTATCAATCTGCGTGGTGGCCGCGGGGAGTGGCGGTCTCTCAGCCTCCCGGTGTCTGCCTCCCGTCACCTCGACCTCGAGAACTCTGGCTACAGCCAATCGCTGACGTGGACGAACGAAGGCGCCCTGCTACAGGCGACGTCCGTTCTCAACGCGCTGGGAAGCCATGACATCGTCGTTGCCCGCGTGCCCACGACCTAGTTGCTCGAAAACGGGCGATTTGATGGAGGGGTCGGTGATGGGCTGCACTTGTGCAGTGAAAGTAGATCGACGTTCATTCGCGGCCAAGGAAAACGTGTTCGGTTGGACCCCACCAGATTGCAGCGGGTCTAGCATCGAATACCGCCTTTTGCCGCTCCCGCGCCAGCCGTGGGCCATCGCTACAGAGCGTCGCAGAAGAGTCCGAAAGGGTGCAAATGAGAAGAAATTCAGTAGACGTAGCTGGAAGCATCTTTGTCCTGGAACAGGGTCGCGATGTTCGGCAGGTCAAGGATGCTGTGGTTGCGGCGATCCGTGCGGGCGGGGACCTGGTAGAGCTAGCCGTTGTCGATATCGAACCGGCGCATCGTCGGGGTTGACGACATCGGGGCGCGAGGTGCGTTCCCGTTTCCTGAGGAATCGGCGTAGCCAACGTCATGAAGGGGGCCGAAGTGGCTTGCCAAGACCGGTCCAGACGGGCTTTCGGCCCGCCTCAGGGAATATTGCGCAATGGTGTTGGCCGGAAGCGCTCTTGACGCGCCGATTTCGTGCCACCCGATGACGGTCTTGCCCGTCGCGGCGGCCGTTGTCGTGAGGTGGTCGACGAGATCGAGGTAATTCGCCTCGGGCGTCGACAATGATTCGTCACCGCCGATGTGCAACCACGGTCGTGCTCGACGATTCTGCGATAGTCGTCCTTCTAATAGAAGCCGCCGCTCACGCCATCAACGGAGGTCGAGGCGCCGATGCCGGTTAGCTCCGGCCAAGAGTCGATATGAAGGTGCCAGCCCTGGTCATCGGTGAGGTGGAGGACTAACTGAACAGAAAACGACAACCTCGTTGGCGAGCTACCTTTTGGGGGTACCGCTGGTCCACATACTTGATAGCAGCGTTCCAAAGTACTGGTAGCGGCCCGGACTGAGATGCTCGGGCCGCTGAGCGTTGCTCTGGCCTTGGCCCCGGAGAGTGGACACGGGTTGGGCGATGAGTTGGAAAGATGGGGAGCACGGTCAGCGTAGGATTCCACGGTCTCGGGCGGCGGATACTGCGGCGGTTCGGGAGCCGACGTTCAACTTCGAGAAGATATGTGCGAGGTGCGACTTGACAGTCGTTTCGGTGAGGAATAGATCAGCTGCGACGCCGGTGTTGGATTTACCGCGAGCGACGAGCTCAAGCACTTCCATTTCACGGGCGCTGAGACTGACCTGGGGGGCGCGCATCCGATTCAACAGCCGAGAGGCGATCACGGGTGCGAGGGCGCTCTCCCCGGCGGCGGCGGCGCGGACCGCCGCAATCAGCTGGTGCGGTGGTGCGTCTTTGAGGAGATAGCCGCTTGCCCCCGCCTCGACGGCGCCGAGGATGTCAGCATCCGAGTCGTAGTTCGTCAGTACCAGCACATACGGGGCCGCATCAAGCGCCCGGATGCGTCGGGTGGCGTCGGCGCCGGTGGTAGCCTCACCAGCACCGAATTGGAGGTCCATCAGCACGACATCGGGATTCTCACGCTCGGCGGCCTGCACGGCCTCGTCCGGGGTGGCCGCTTCGGCGACGACGTCGAAGTCCTCCTCGAGGCTGAACAGGGCGTTGAGTCCGGCACGGACGATGGGGTGATCATCCGCGATCACGAGTCTGATCATGGGGTCTCCGTGCGGGATAGGTTGACGGCCAGGGTAGTTCCGCGGCCGGGTGCGGTGTCGATGGTGAGGGTGCCGCCGAGCTGTTGCACACGCTCTTGAGTGGCCTGCAGGCCGAATGAATCCGTCTTTTCCGCCGAATCCCTCGTGGAGAGAAGCGGATCGAACCCGGTCCCGTCGTCAACGATGGTGAAGCACAGCTCGTCCCGGTCGATGGCGAGGGTGATGGTCGCGGTAGTGGCGTGGGCGTGTTGGATGACGTTCGCGATTGCGCCCTGTGCGATTCGGAGCAGCGCAGTCTGCAGATGCATCGGCAGCGCGACGCTGTCGGAAACCCGAACGTTCACATCGAGACCCCGCTTCGACCACTGCGTATCAGCGAGCCTGCGGAGCGCTCCGCCCAGACCTTGGTCGTCAAGTTGCGGTGGGGTAAGTTCGCGGATGAACCGGCGGGCGTCGGCTAGGTTCGCCGCGGCCGTTTCACGTGCCAGCTGAATGTGCTCGACGCCGGGCCGGTCGGGGTCGGTGCGTTCGGCGGCGTGCAGCAACATCTGGATGCTGGAGAGCCCCTGCGCCAGCGTGTCGTGGATCTCTCGGGCGAGGCGGGCGCGCTCTGCCAGAACGCCGGCTTCACGTTCGGTCGCCGCGAGTTGTCCCCGGGTGTTGATCAGGTCCCTCATGAGGGCCTCGCGCTGTTCAGCCTCGCGGGCCAGCGCTTGATAGCCGAGGCCGATCAGGAGTGCGACACCGGCGCCGACAAAGGGGCCAACCACCCCGCCGACGGTCCAGCCGCCGTGCACCCCGAGAATGCAGATCGCCACGACCGTCGAAACCAGGATCGCGGCGGACCCCCGCCATCGACCGAGGAGATGGAGGTAGAGAAAGAACAGGGGAAAGACCAGGTATGCGGCCTCCTGGATCAGCCACAGGAGGGCCACCCACTCGAGGGTGAGCACAGCCAACCAGCTCTGCCTCGGAAAGCGAGTGCGGAATCGACCCGGACGGCCGATTACCGCCCCGAGGCCGTAGGTCACCACGAGGGCCACCGACAAGACGATGACGGTGATGCTCGCGTCCGTGGGGGCGACCACCGCGCGGACGACGACGAGAACGGTCAAGGCGACGAACAGTATGTGCAGGCCAGTTCGCAGACCCACGAAGACCGGGGTCAGAGCAGTGTGGACCATGGGCTGAAGTTTACGTGTCCACCGTCTGAGGATCATCGTTCGAAAGTACGACGGGCGAGTACACACTCCGGGTGCGAAACGGTGTTCGGGCGGCCGATGACGGAACCGTCACGAAACGGGAAAGTGGGAACTGTCATCACACTCGGTGGCAGGAAAGGCACACACATGTTCGTCGCGTTACGCGATCTTCGCTTCGCCAAAGGCCGGTTCGTCCTCATCGGCTCCGTCGTCGGCCTCATCACCGTTCTCGTCGGTTTTCTCAGCGGGCTGACGGGAGGACTCGCGACTCAGAACATCTCGGCCGTGCTCGCACTTCCCGGCGACCGCATCGTGTTCTCTGCCCCTGCTGCCGGGGAATCCAGTGCCACCTTCTCCGACTCCACCATCACAGAGCAGCAGGCGAGGGATTGGGCGTCAACGGATGCGGTCACCGCCGCGGAACCCATCGGGATCAGCCAGACCCGCGGCGAAGCCGGCACCACCCGCGCCGCGATCGCGCTCTTCGGTGTGCAACCGGGATTCAACCGGGCCGCACCCACCCGCGACGGCCGCCTGGGCCTGTCCGATCCCGCAGCAGCAGAGCTCGGCGTGACAACCGGCGAGGACGTCACGATCGCCAGCACCACCTATACCGTCGAGACCATCGACGGAGACGGCTGGTACAGCCACACCCCGGTCGTGCAGATGACCCTTCACGACTGGCAGGCCTACTCCGCCGCCACCGGGAACCCCGACGCCTACGCCACCGTCCTTGCCGTCACCGGAAACCCCGACTGGGCTGCCGCCGATGCGATGAACGCGACAGTATCCGAGAGCACCCTGGGGTCCCTGATGGCGCTCAGCGCGTTCCGCTCCGAGATCGGATCGCTGCTGCTCATGGTCACCATGTTGTTCGGCATCTCCGGCCTGGTGATCGGCGCGTTCTTCACGGTCTGGACCATGCAGCGAAAAGGCGATATCGCCGTACTCAAAGCCCTCGGCGCCAGCACCAGATCACTTGTTCGTGACGCTCTCGGCCAAGCACTTATCGTGTTGCTTGTCGGCATCGGAGCCGGTTTAGGACTCGTCGCCGTCCTGGGAACTCTCGCCGGCACTGCACTGCCGTTCCTGCTCAGTCCGGTCACGACGGTTCTGCCCGGCGTGATCATGATCGCGCTCGGCCTCGCGGGCGCCGCCTTCGCGCTCCGCTCCGTCACCTCCGCCGACCCCCTCACCGCACTTGGGAGCAACCGATGATCCGCCTGAACAACATCACCCTCACCTTCCCCGACGGCGACAGCCGCGTCACCGCCGTCGACCACGTCACCCTCACTGCCCACCCCGGAACCGTCACCGGCATCACCGGACCCAGCGGTTCCGGAAAATCCAGCCTCCTCGCCGTCGCGGCAACCCTCATCCGGCCAGACTCCGGCCAGGTCCGCATCGACGACATCGACGCCACAAGGCTGACCCCAGGCGAAGCGACCGAACTGCGCCGCAACAAGATCGGAATCGTCTTCCAGCAATCCAACCTCATCCCCTCCCTCACCGCGCGGGAGCAACTGGCCGTCATGAACGAGCTTGGCGCCCGGCACAGCCGGAGGAACCGGGGAAAGGCCGCCACGCGGGCCGATGTGCTCCTCGACGCGGTCGGCCTCGCGGACCAACGTGACAAACGTCCGCACCAGCTCTCCGGCGGTCAGCGCCAGCGCGTAAACATCGCCCGGGCACTCATGAACGACCCCAGCGTCCTTCTCGTCGACGAACCAACCAGCGCTCTGGACCAAGAACGCGGCGCCAGCATCATCGACCTGATTCTGCGCCTCACCGATGAGTTGAACACCTCAACCCTGCTTGTCACCCACGACCTCGTGCACCTCCCGCGCATGCATGGAGTTGTGCACCTCGTCGACGGCAAACTTGTCGACGCGCTTCCCGCCGTCTGAGTCCACACTCGTTTGCAAGAGAACGCTGTTCAGCACCCAAGTCATTGCCCTGTGTTCAGCGTAGGCGCGGGCCGACCATCTATCTTGGCTTCCGCTGCGTTCGGAGCTTGTAAGGCGAAGGTCTGCTGGGTGTCTGGTTGCGATGACCCGCTACCGGGCGAGAGCCCGCTTTGCGATAACGATCAGGTCCTGCGCCGGCACTTGAGTGGGGCGGGGGCCGCTTGCCCACACTGCGGAGAACCGCCGTGTGAGGGTGACTCCGCTCACTTGTACGCCTCGACGAAGGCCGAGCTGCTGATCATGGTGCAGAACGACAAATTCGCCGCGGCCATCGACGACGGCCTGCCCGCCATCGCCGCGGAGGCGACGGACCCCCTGGAATCGGTCATGGCGGTGATGCGGCCCGTGGTGGTCTGTGCGCGGGAGCAAATCGACAACGGTCGTCTCTACCTTCATGAACTTGTCTTCGGCGACCCTGCCGAACCGAACCGGCGCGAAGGACTCGCCCGTGCTGCCAGACTCGAGGACGGCATCGCCCAGGTGCTCGCTCGTGACGGTGCACTCGACCAGGCCGACGCGACCACGGTGGCACGCGTGGTCAGTGCCATCATTCACCTCAGCGTCACCGCCACGATTCACATGCAGCAGAGTGACGGTACTGTCCTCGATGACATCCGTGGCCAGGTCCGCGCCGTTCTGGCACCGCATCGCGGCGCTGCCAGTCAGCGACCAATGGCCGTGAGCTGAAGCACGACCGCCTGTTGGGGTTTCATGGTAGGCGGTCGCACGCCGACGGTGCCGAGTTCCGCGCCGGTCAGGACGGCACCGTTCTCCAGCCATCGGAGCGGAGATAGCCCCGAGCCGTGAGCATCGGCGAGAAGGATGGGCGTCACGCGGAAGAGAAGGTCCGGTCTCAAGCCGGGGAGACGAATGCGGCCGGTTGGATACGTGGCGCTCATCTCCGTCTGGGCGATCGTGAAGACTGCGGTGTCACCGTCATCGCTGACCATCCCGCGAACATCGAGGGAGGGGTCGGCGAGATCGACATTCACCAGACGGCCGTGTGCCACGAGAGGGCGGATCTGTTTGGCAAATTGCACCCATTCGGCCAGCTCTGCCCGGGTCTTCGCGTCGGTTGTGGTGAGGTCCCACTCAATGCCGAAGTGCCCGAAGAGGGCTGCGGCGGCACTGAAGGCGAGGTCAACGACACGGCCGGTGGTGTGGACCGTCGGCGAGGACACATGCGTGCCCATCATCTCCGGTGGAACTATCAGGGACGTGTACCGCTGGTTGCGGAGGCGTTCGATCGGGTCCAGGTTGTCGCTGGCCCAGATGCGGTCGGTGCGGTCGAGGACGCCGAGGTCGACGCGTGCGCCGCCGGAGGCGCAGCTCTCGATCTCGAGCCCCGGGTGCGCGGCCCGCAGCTCGTCCAGAAGCCGGTAGAACGCCTGCGTGTGTGCGTGCGCACGCGCCTGCCCGCCGGCTCCGGCACCGGGGTCGACGAGGTCACGGTTGTGGTCCCATTTGAGGTAGGCGATTCGGTACTCGTCGAGCAGGGTGTGCAACCGCTCGGCGATGTGCGCGTAGGCCTCCGGGTCGGCGAGGTTGACGACCTGCTGGTTGCGTCCCGACATCGGCTCCGTGGTGCGGGCGCGGAGTAGCCATTCCGGATGTGTGCGCGCGAGGTCGCTGTCGGGGTTGACCATTTCGGGTTCCACCCACAGCCCGAACTCCATGCCGAGTCCGATGACGTGGTCGATGATGGGGGCGAGTCCGTTCGGCCACACGGTCTCATCGACATGCCAGTCACCGAGCCCCGCGGTGTCGTCGCGTCGTCCGTGGTACCAACCGTCGTCCAGGACGAACCGTTCCACACCGACCTCCGCGGCGATGTCGGCGAGAGACTTCAGCCGGGGGAGGTCGTGGTCGAAGTAGACGGCTTCCCAAGTGTTGAGGGTAACGGGTCGCGGGCGCTGCGGATGGTGCGGGCGGGCTCGCCATTCGGTGCGGATCCGATGCGCGAGTTCATCAAGGCCCACTCCCCACGAGCCCATCACGCGGGGGCTCTGCACAGACTCTCCCGGCAGGAGCGTGATCTCGCCCGGCAGATAGAGTTCACCGCCGGTGAGGAAGGCTTCACCGGTGGTGACCTTCTCGCCGGCCACGCGATGGTTGCCGCTCCAGGCGACGTGGATGCCGTGCACGAGCCCAGTTTCGAAGCCGAAGCCGGGCTGGCCGGCCGTGAACAGGAGGGTGGAGTCGGCGCCGGGGCGGCCGCGGCGGGACTCGCGGACGTGGCTGCCGTAGGTGAATGCGTGGCGCTGTGGGGTGCGCTCGCGCAGGTGGCGTCCGGTCGTGTCGAGGATCTCGGCGGCGTCAATGGGGATCGGAAATGTCGCCTGGAGGCGATCGACCGTATAGGCGGTGTCCCCGGTGTTGGTCACGGTGAGCTGCTGGGTGAAGACGCCCGCGCTGCCGAGGGAGAGGACGGCGACCACGAGCAGTCCGGTTTCGGGGTCAGTGAGGGTCAAGGTCGCCGCAGTGGGGGTGACGTCGACCTCACTGAGGGTAAGCAGGAGGCTGAAGTCGGTGCCGTCAGCGCGGTGTCCTTCAACGCCTGGGGTGCCGGGCCATCCGCTGGACGCCGTTGGCACGACGGCTACGCGAGGAGTGTGGTCGAGACCGCCGGTGACCCGCTGCGGCTGCACGGCCAGGGCCAGGTGCCGCAGTGTGTCGGCGGTCGTAACGGTCAACGCCGCTCCCCAGTGCACGATCGCCGGCCCGTAGGGGCTGTCCAGGTCGATGACGACGCTGGTGCCCCCGCGTCGAAGGTGAAGGATGCGATCTGGCTGCGGAGCTGGAGAGATCGTGTCGATCTCAGCGTGGGGAACCATTGCGCTCAGCCCTTGACCGCGGAGCCGGCCACGGACTGGACGAAGTACCGCTGGAAGATCAGGAACACGACCAACACCGGCAAGACGAGCAGGGTGCCGAAGGCGAAGACTTGCCCCCAGTCGGCCGGTTCTCGGTCGGAGAACACTCCCATCTCGAGCGGCAACGGTCGCACGGCAGGGTCAGAGGTCACGAGTGAAGGCCAGAGATACTGCCCCCACGAGCTGAGGAAGGTGAGGATCGCGACGGTGGCGAAGACGGGTTTGGCGTTCGGGACGACGATCCGGAAGAACGTTCCCCAAGCTCCCAGCCCGTCCAGATGCGCGGCCTCTTCGACGCTCTTGGGGAGGTTAAGGAAGAACGTGTAGAAGAGGAACACCGAGAACGCGTTCGCGATGAACGGCAGCATCTGCACCAGGAGGGTGTCTCGTTGCCCCTGCATCAGCGCCATCAGGGGGATGGCCACCGATTCGAACGGGACGATCACGAGCAGGATGATCAGGATGAAGACCTTGTCGCGGCCGACCCACTCCAGCCGGGAGAACGCGTATCCGGCGAGGGAGTTCACCAGCAGCCCGCCGACGACGACCACGATCGAGATCAACAGGGAGTTGGCCATGAACTGCCAGAAGTACCCTGACGCATCGGAGCTGAGGGCCCGGAAGACCGCGACGTAGTTGTCCAACGACAAGTCGGTGGGCAGGAACCCGGCGAACCCGTTGAGAACCTCCGAGGACGGTTTCAGGCTGCCGATGAGCAGGTAGTAGATCGGGGCGAACATCAAGAGCGCCGCGACGATCAAGACGGCGTAATTCTGGAAAGCCGCGGCCGTGCGGCGGGCGCGGTTGTTGGCGCTCATCCTTCGCTCCTTTGACGCAGTAGGCCCCGTTGGACCAGGGTGATGATGACGATGATGACGAACAGAACAACCGAGATCGCCGACGCGCGGCCCAGATTGTTCTCGGAGAAGATCGCCTTGGTGCCTGTGTACAGCAGGGTTTGAGTGGCTTCTTCATTCGCGCCGGCGGTGCGGATCAGGATGTAGACCTGGTCGTAGACCCGGAACGCGAGGATCGTGGTGAGCAGCGTGACGAAGATCAGCGTGTTGCGGATGCCGGGGATGGTGATGTGACGGAATTGCTGCCAGCCGTTGGCTCGGTCGAGCCGGGCGGCTTCGTAGCGTTCTTCGGGAATCTCCTGCAGTGCGGCGAGGAGGATCACCATCTGGAATCCGACGCCCTGCCAGATCGAGAGCAGGATGACCGATCCGAGAGCCGTCGCGGATGAGCCGAGCCAGTCGTGAGCGGGGACCAGCCCACCGGTGATGACGCTCACGGATGCGTTCAGCAGTCCGTCGTCACCGCGTTCCAGGATCAGTCGCCAGATCACGGCAACCAGGGCCATCGGGAACACGACCGGCATGAAGAAAAAGGTGCGGAAGAATTTCATCCCGCGCAGCTTCCGGTTCAGCAGAACGGCGAGCACCAGGGCCAGCCCGGTTTGGACCGGGATGACCACGAGGGCGAAGACCAGGTTGTTCAGCAGCGAGCGCAGGAATGTGCCGGAGAGGATCGGGTCGGTGAACAGCCGGATGTAGTGGGTGAACCCCCAGAAGCGGGGTTCTCGCGCCATATCTGCCTGCACGTTATAGAGGGACAGCACGATGGCGGTGATGAACGGGACAGCGACGAAAGCGATCAGCCCGATGATGGCCGGGGCGGACATGAGAACACCGTCACGGGTGTCGCGCCAGCGGAACCGGGGCTTGCGTACTGTGAGCTGCGAGGAGGGTATCGCCGTCGATACGGGGCTAGCCATGGGAGTTGCCTTTCGGAGGGGGTGTGGGCGCCCGGCCTGCGAGCGCCCACACCCGGGGGATTACTGCTGGTATCCGTCGTTGTCCGCGAAGTTCTGGTCGATCGACGTCGCCGCGTCGCCCAGAGCCTTGGCCGGGTCAGCGCCACCCCAAATCGCCGAGAGAGCACTGGAGAACTGCGACGTGACCGTGGGGTAGCCGGCCGTGATCGGCCGGTAGACCGCGACACAGGTGTCGGTGATGTCGTCGGATGCACACGCGTTGGCGAGCTGCTCACCGAACAGGGCAAGCGGTCCGCCCTCCTTGTAGAGCGGGTCTGCGTCGAACGCCGATTTCGTGGCCGGGGGTGCACCGTTGGCCTGAGTCATGGCGGTGACGCTCTCATCGTTCAGAAGGTAGTCCATGAACGCACCGGCCGCCTTGCCGTCCTGGGTTCCGGAGCCGATTCCCCAGGTCAGCGACCCGGCGCCGGCCTTGGCGCCGGTGCCGAAGTCGGGCAGCGGCATCACCAGGAGGTCATCGCCGAGCGCTTCGCTGTAGGTCGGGTAGTTCCAGTGCCCACCGATACCGAGAGCAACGCGCCCGTCAGGGAAGACCTTGGAGTCGGCATTGGAATCCACGAAGGGCTTCCAGCCGGCGACCTGGGTGAGCGCGTCAACACTCGCGGCCGAGTCAAGCGCGCCAGTCGCCGTGTTGTCCTCGAGCAGGTTTCCGCCTGCCGACCAGACGAACGGTGCGAACGCGTACGTTCCCCACTCGCCCGCGAGTCCGGCTTCATTCAGGTCCAGGGCCTTCCCGGACGGGCTGGAACCGGAGAGCGCGCTCAGCGCGGTCTCGAACTCTTCGGCGGTCCAGGCGGTGTCGATCGAGGTGGGGTAGGTGACCCCGGCCGCATCGAGCATCGCCTTGTTCCCGTAGAGTCCCATCGCGGAGTCGAACTGCGCGAGTGCGTACAGCTCCCCGTCCGCGGTGCCTTCAGCGATGGACCCGGCGGTGGCGTTGTCAATCGTCTCCTGCGAGACGTGGTCGCTGATCGGGGTGAGCTTTCCGTTGTAGACGTAGCTGGCCAGCGTCGGGCCGTCGATCTGCAGCACGTCCGGCAGCTGATCCTTCGGCGTGCTGGTGATCGTCGTCGTGTACGTGTCCGACGCAATCAGGCGCAGCTTGGCAGTGACGTCAGACTGGGAGCCGTTGAATCCGTCGACGGCGGCCTGCAGCGCGGCGTTCTCGCTGTCCTGGCCCTGCAACGCCCAGACGTCGATGTCTCCGGCGCCGTCGCCGGCAGCGGCTCCGCTCCCGCCTGCCGAACAGCCGGTGACCAGTAGTGCGGTGGCGGTGAATGCGACCGCGGCGACCATGCCTCGTCGCATAGTGCGTGTGATTGTCATGACTCTCCTTGTTGGTTGTATCCCACTGTGGATACGAAAGACAGGCGTGCGATGGTTCTGCTCACCGAGCGCATGCCTGCGATGCGCGGTGATGTCTGCGGGACGGCTGTCACGAGGAAGCACCCTGTCGGTGGTCGAGAGCGAATTCTCCGTCGGCGGTGATCCGGAACGGGATCGGGTCGGAGATCTCGCTGTGGAAGGTAGCTCCGGTCTGGCTGGTGTGGAAGGCCAGGAGAGCCCACTGCCCGTCCCGGTGCTGCACGAGCTTGCCGGAGTAGAGATTTTCCGGGGTCAGCGGCTGCGCTGCGGACAGGTCGAACGGGCCGGTGGGGTCGTCAACGACCATCGCCCAGGTGCCCACGTCGGGAAACTCCGCAGCGCGTTCTGGCGTAGCCGCTCCCGCGGGGCACGAGAACACCAGCACCCAAAACCCGTCGACCTGGACGACCTGGAGAACTTCGACGTGTTCGAAGCCGGCGCCCGGCTCGGACAGCGGCGGGCGGACTTCCCAACTGCGGAGATCCGCGCTGTGCGCATACCCGACGACACCGCGATCGTTGATCTCTCCGTGGTTGGCGCGGGCCGTGACCAGCATGTGGAAGCCGTCTCCGGCGGGATCGGCGAACACCCACGGGTCTCGCCACGCCTCTTCCTTCCACGTGGAGGAGCCCCACGTCTCGTACCAGCGCGGGTCTGCGGTCGTGACCGGACCGGGCTGTTTTACCCACGTCTGGAGATCCATCGACGTCGCCACTCCGATCGATTCGATGTTCGCGGTAGCAGGCTCATCGCCGAGGAACCGGGCGCCGGTGTAGAACATCCGCCACACGTCGTCGGTGCCGCGGACCACGCTGCCCGTCCACGTCGCTGTTTCATCGAACGCGCCTGGATCTCCGACTGGGAAGGGGCTCGGGCAGAGCGTCCAGTCGGTGAGGTTGTCGGACACGGCGTGGCCGATGCGGGCAGCACGGTGGCGACGGGATTCGTCGCCGAGCGAGGTGGGTGCGTGCAAAAAGTAGAGGTGGTGCAGGTCGCCGTCGTCGGCCAACCAGAAATCCCACACCCACGAGCCGTCGAGGTTCAGCACGACGCACCGCGGTTTCGTGCATCGGTGGGGTCGCAGGTGTCGGTGGAATGCACGGTAGTCCTTCGTCGTTGAGCCGGAATCGGCGGTCGCTAACACGCTTGACTAGTGAAGTTATGCGATTTAGCACCGCGTGTCAAGCGGTTTAGCAGATATTCCGATACGATGAGCGGATCAACCTGGGAATAGAGGCGACCGTGGCTCAAAAGAGAGTAACGATGGCGGACGTCGCCAAGCTCGCCGGTGTTTCCACGACCTCCGTGTCGCTGATCATGAACAACCGCCAGGGCACCCGCTTGTCGGCAGAAGCGGCAATACGGGTGCGAGCGGCCGCCGACGAGCTCGGCTATCGGCCCAACCTCACCGCCCGAGCACTGAGTACCCAGAAGTCCCATGTGATCGGATTCATCTCCGAACAGGTGGCCACCGACCGCCTCGCCAGCGGCCTTATTCGAGGAGCGCTCCAGGAAGCGAAGCGGCACGGACATGTGCTGTTCATCGCCGAGACCGAAGGGGAGGAGGGGGCGGTGCACGACGCAGTTGACGCTCTCACCGACCGGCAGGTCGACGGAATCATCTACGCAGCCACCCGACCGCAGTCGTTGCATGTGCCCGCCAACGTTGGCTCCACACCCGTAGTGATGCTCAATGCGGTCTCCGACGATGTGGCCGACTCCGTCCTCGCAGATGAGTACAAGGGTGCACGGAACATCATCCGGCTCCTCCTGGACGCCGGGCACACCGAGAACGTGGTCGTGCTCGGACGTTCTCTGGACCACCCGGCCGACGAGTGGTTCACGGTCGCCGTGCAACGACGCCTGGCGGGAATTTGGGACACTCTTCGTGAACGGGGGGTGACGCCGATCGCACAGCTCCACTGCCAACCGTGGTCGGTCATCAACGGCTATCAAGCCATCCACGACCTGTTGCAGGCCAACGTTCAACCACGGGCCATCATCTGCCTGAACGACCGGCTCGCGTTCGGTGCCTACCGAGCCCTGGGCGAGGCGGGTCTGAAGGCCGGACGCGACGTCGCGGTCGTGTCATTCGACGACGATGACATTGCCGTGTACCTCGACCCGATGCTCACCACGGCCGCGGCACCGTTCGAAGAAATGGGTGCCCACGCGGTGCGGCTGCTTCTGGACGGCGAACACACCCCAGGTGAACACCTCGTGCCGATGCCTCTGCGTATTCGCGGATCAGTGAAGGTTCCCGAGAAGGTCGGAAGCCGCATCGAGCACCCCGATGATGAGACGAACTGGGTTCGCTAAGAAGCCCATACACCCGCCGTGGTCAGCCGTGAGCGGGAAGGGAAGCCAAAGGGCGCAATCAGCATCAGCGTTCTGCGTTTCCGATACCTGCTTGAACGACTCGTCGCAACCTTGATGACCTGTCGGCGCGAGTTCGGTCTGCCCTGTCAGTCAGAACGCCTTGCGACAGCAGGCTGGGTCGATCCCGCCTTGCTGACGTCCAGGCCGATGGCGCTAAGAAAGACATCAAATGACTTCTCCACATTGACCGAGGCTGGGTCGTAGAGCCACTGAACCTGCAGACCGTCCATCAGGCCGATGATCATACTGGCGAGAGTCGAGGAGTTGGCCTTCGGATCGAAGAGTCCGTCTGCCTGTAGGGCGTCGAACGCCGCAGTCAGATAGAAGCGTAGCTCTGCGTATCGATTGGAGTAATACTCATGCGCGGGATGATCGCGAGAAATCGCCTCAGCCGCCAGAACTGTGTGCAGCTCCAGAAGGGTGCCCTTGTGCATGTTCTCGAAGTGTTTCGTCAAAACCGACGACAGCGCACGTGCGCTGCCCAGTTCGGGTGCTCCTTCGCTGTCTGCCTGGTCTCGTGCTTCGAGCACTGCGAAGAGAAGAGCTTCCTTCGTTGCGAAGTGATGAACAAGTCCGCGCTGGCTCATTCCCGCACGCTCCGCCACTGCTTTCACGGTCATCGCGCGATAGCCGCTCTCATTGAACACCTCCAGGCAGGCCTCGATGATCTTCCTACGTACCGTCGCCGTCTTCGCGTACGGGCCGCGGGCGGTGCGTGCTTCGTCGCTGCTGCTCATGTGTTGTGGCTCCTCCGCTGGCACGGTTCGGGAATTCGATGAAATTACGTTTGTAGCGCGATTTTCATGATACATTCAGGCTGAACTTCGCGCCGCAGAGGTAATTTGGTCGCGAGTCTCACACCTCCGCACTTCGCTACCCGACCATGACAAAGGAGTCACCGTGGCAACCCACGACGATGGAATCGATTCGACAGCCGGCGCGGCTTTCCCGCTCGCTGGCCCTAGCGCGCAGCAGACGGCTGCCAGCGTCGCGGAGGCGAAACGACTCCCCGAATCCGGCGATGACTTTCCTCCGGTCAGTCGTCGTTGGATCGCCCTCATCTTTGCGGGCATCTTCGGCGTGTACCTCGCATATGTCACTCCGGTCGCGATCTCACTCTCGATTCGCGTGCAAGACCTAGCCCCAGGTCGTGACGAGTATCTCGGCATCATCATTGGTGTAGGTGCCGTCGCCGCTTTGCCACTTGGTCCGCTCGCGGGTCAGCTGAGCGACCGCACCAGGAGCCGATTCGGCCGACGCCGTCCATGGCTGATCGGCGGCACGATCGGCGGCGTGTTGGCCCTCACCGTGATGGCCCTAGCACCGAGTATTTTCGTTCTGGGCCTCGGATGGGTACTCGCGCAGATCACCTTCAGTCTCGTCGTCAACGGGTTCGTCACCATTCAGGCCGACCGGCTTCCTGCACTGCAGCGTGGCAAGGTAGCTGGGATCACTGGGATGGCGCAGCAGGTTGCCCCTGTCGTAGGTGCCGTAATCGGCGGCTCGCTCTCCGCGAACCCCATCCTGATGATGCTCGTGCCTGGCATCTTCGCCGTCGTCTTTGTCGGGCTCTTCGTCGTGCGTTACCATGAGCCGGATAGCAGGGGGCTCACCTTCGACAAGCCGCTCACCGCTCGCTCCGTTATCGCCGGGTATGTCTTCGACCCCCGCACCAACCCTGACTTCGCGTGGAACTGGCTTGGGCGTCTCTTCTTCTTCTTCGGGCTCACCATCAGCTCGACCTACACCGCGTTCTTCTTCGCGTCCAAGCTCGGCCTCGAGGTGAAGGACGTTGGCAGCCTGATCGCAGTCGCCGGGCTCCTGGGAATCGTCGGGACGATCGGCGGAGCCCTCGGAGGTGGATTCCTCACGGACCGGCTGCGCCGTCGTAAGCCTTTCGTGCTTGGGGCCGGGATACTCTTCGCTGCCGCCAACACTCTGATGGCGTTCGCCCCCGACCTGCCGGTTCTTCTCGTGGGCAGCCTGCTGAGCACCCTCGCGATTGGCGTATTCTCGGCCGTCGATCAGGCGCTGTTGATCGATGTGCTTCCCGCCAAAGAGACTGATGCGGGCCGATTCGTCAGCATCACCGGGTACTCAACCGCCCTCGCCCAGTCGACGGCACCGTTCGTCGCGTCGATCGTTCTCGTCCTCGGAGTATCCGCATCGGGAGACAAGAACTACACCCTGTTGTACGTGCTCGCCGGCGTGTTCACCATTATCGGCGGCCTGCTGGTCATGCGAGTCAAATCAGTGCGGTGATCCCTCCCGGCACATGACCGAAACAATCCACAACGACCCGACAGGGCTTGCCGCCCTTCATTCACGACCATGAGGACCTCATGACCGATCTACCATTTCGCCGCCCGACGCTTCCTGTGGAACTTCGAGTCGCCGACCTGCTTTCGAGGATGACCCTCGAGGAGAAGGCCGGACAGCTGACACAGTACTTTCACTTGGGCATCGAAGTGCCCGAAGGGTTGGATATCGATGCTCTACCAGCAGAGCAACGTGCCTACGCCGAGCAGCCGAAGGTGGTGTCCGATGCGGTTCGAGCGGGGCTGACCGGATCCGTTCTCTTTGTAAAGGAGCCCTCGACGGCGAATCGGATGCAGCGTCTCGCCGTCGAGGAGAGCCGCCTTGGCGTTCCCCTGTTGTTCGGTTTCGACGTAATACATGGCCTCAGAACCATTTTTCCGGTGCCGCTCGCGTTGGCGGCCACCTGGTCCATTGACACCATAGAGGCGGCTCAGGCAACAGCTGCTCGCGAGGCACGGTCGGTTGGCATCCACTGGTCGTTCGCTCCAATGGTTGACATCGCCCGCGACCCCCGCTGGGGGCGGATCATCGAGGGATCGGGTGAGGACCCCGTGCTTGGCGCTGCAGTGGCGGCCGCGCAAGTCCGGGGGTTCCAAGGGAACTTTGGGCCGAGCAATATCCTGGCTGGGCCGAAACATTTTGCAGGATACGGGGCTGCTCGCGGGGGTCGGGACTACGACGACGCGGAAATTTCCGACTCTGAATTGTGGAACGTGTATCTTCCGCCTTTCCGCGCGGCGATCGAGGCCGGGGCAGTGAATGTCATGAGCGCGTATATGGACTACAACGGTGTGCCGGCATCGGGCAACCGGCGTCTACTCACCGACGTGCTGCGCAACGAACTCGGCTTCGACGGTTTCGTGGTCTCTGACAACAACGCCGTCCGTTCACTGGAAACTCAGCACTTCGCTAAGGACCTGACGGACGCTGGCGTACGCGCACTCAAAGCGGGAGTCGACATGGAGATGTGCATGTTCAATCCGGCGTTCTCTCGACTGGCCCAGGCCGTGTTGGATGGCCTGTTAGAAGAAAAGGTCATCGATGAGGCCGTGCGTCGAGTGCTCACCGTGAAGTTCAAGCTCGGTCTCTTTGAGCAGCCATACGTCGACGAGGACGCGGCAACCGAGGTCCTGATATCGACAGAGAGTCGCGAACTCGCGCGCGAGGCGGCAGAGAAATCTATCGTGCTGCTGAAAAACGACGGAGGAGCCCTGCCACTGACGACCGCCTCCCTGTCGTCAGTGGCCGTAATCGGTCAACTCGGCGACAGCAAGCGAGATACCCTTGGGCCTTGGGTTTTCGACCATGACACCGATGAAACGGTCACGATCCTTGAAGGCTTGCGCTCCCGGATCGGCGACCGGGTGACGGTGGATTATGCCCCCGGTGCCGGGATCCCGCCCCGGGTCTTCCCCTCGATGTTCGACCAGATGGACGCCTCCGTCGTCGCGACACCAGAGAACTACGATGACGCTGCAGAAGTTCAGCAGGCCGTGCAGCTCGCGGCCCGATCAGATCTCGCCATCGTCGTCGTCGGCCAGCGCCAGAACCAGATTGGTGAGAACGCATCAACATCGACTCTCGACCTACCCGGGGACCAGCAAGAACAGCTGCGGCAGATCGTCGAAACCGGCACCCCGGTCGTGCTCGTGGTTATGTCCGGAAGGCCGCTGGACCTCCGATGGGCTGACGCGAACGTACCCGCCATAGTGCAGACCTGGTATCCCGGGACGAGGGGTGGGGACGCGGTCGCCTCCGTCCTGCTCGGTGACACATCGCCGGCGGGACGGCTGCCGTTCACCTGGCCGCGCCACGTGGGCCAGGTCCCGATCGTGTATTCGCACTACCGCACATTCGCGCCAGGTGACCAGGGTGCCCGTTACTGGGAAGAGCCGAGCACTCCTCTATATCCCTTCGGGTACGGCCTCTCGTATGCAACCTTCGAATACACGAACCTCCGGATGGATCGTACGGCGGTACCTGTCGGCGAATCGGTCACGGTGTTCGCGGACGTGACGAACACTTCTGCAGTTGACGCTGACGACGTCGTGCAGCTGTATATCCACCAGCGGTACGGCACGTCATCACGGCCCGTTCGAGAACTGAAGGCTTTCGAGCGCATCACCATTGCTGCCGGCCAGACTCGAACTGTGCGTTTCACCCTCGCTCCGCAGGACCTGCGTTATTGGAGTGCTGTGACGGACGGCTACGTGCAGGACGCCACCACTATCGACGTTTGGGTCGGGGGTAGTTCGTCAGCTGATCTCACAACTCAATTCGAAGTGACCGACTCAGACACCGGTTCGGACCGAGGGACCGCATGACCCAGTCCCGAGTGATTTGCAACCCGCTTGACCTGGCGTACGCCTATTCGGATGTCCGGAGCTTGACAGGGAAGCGATCGCTTTCCCGCGAGGCGGCCGATCCGTCGGTCGTGCTCTTCCGCGGTTCCTATTTCATGTTTGCCTCCATGACGCCTGGCTTCTTCCACTCGGATGACCTCGTCTCGTGGACCCTCCAACGCAGTGACAAGTTCCCGGCGTATGACTACGCACCAGACGTGCGTGAGGTCGACGGGGCGCTGATCATCTCGGCCTCCCGCCGCGGTAAGCCGTCGCCGTTCTACCGCAGCCGCGATCCGCTCGCCGACGACTTCGTCGAAATCACACCGGGGACTTTCGCCTTCTGGGATCCGAATCTCTTCCAGGACGACGACGGCCGCCTCTACCTCTATTGGGGATGCGACGCCCGGGTTCCCCTTCAAGGAGTTGAGCTCGACCCCACAACCTTCGAGCAGGTCGGGACACCGAAAGCCCTGATTTCGAGCGACCGGGAATCGCGGGGTTGGGAACGCAACGGCGAGAACCACGATCCCAAGAAGAACAGTCTGATGTCCAAACTGATCTTCGGCGGTCGACCTTTCATCGAGGGCGCATGGGTGACCAAACAAGGAAACACCTATTATCTTCAATACTCGGCACCTGCAACGGAGCTGAACACCTACGCTGACGGCTATTATACGAGCAAGAGCCCTCTCGGCCCGTACGAATACTCGATGGACAGCCCGTTCTCCTCGAAACCCGGCGGCTTCATCACGGGCGCCGGTCATGGCAGCACGTTCCAGGACGAGCACGGGAACTGGTGGCACGCCTCGACGATGCGCATCTCGGTCAACCAGACCTATGAGCGCCGTGTCGGTCTCTTTCCGGCTGGATTCGACGAAGACGGCACGCTGTTCTGCAATCAGAATTTCGCAGACTATCCGTCGCGTGTTCCAGACGGCCCATTCGACCCCTGGGACGACATCTTCGCCGGATGGATGCTGCTGTCCTACCGCAAACCCGTGGCCGCAACCTCGTCACAGCCGGGCCATGGACCCGGCCTCGCGGTCAATGAGAATGTTCGCGATTGGTGGGTGGCCGGGATCAGCGCTCCTGGAGAGAGCCTGACCGTCGACCTGGGCGCAACCGTTCAGGTGCACGCCGTGCAGGTTAACCTCGCCGACCATGACCTGACCAAGATCACGCCGGCGCCGCCGAAGGCTTCACTGCGACACATGGCCGGACACAAGCGACTGGTCGACCCGGCAACTCATCCGACGGAATACGTGCTCGAATCCTCCGAGGACGGCGAGAGTTGGTCCGTGCACTGGGACGGTCGCGGCACTGGGCAGGACACTCCGCACAAGATGATCACAATCGAAAACGGGACCCCCGCCCGCTACGTGCGCGTCATCGGACACGCGATGCCGTTCGACGCCCCGCTGGCCCTCAGCGGCATTCGCGTTTTCGGGAGGGGAGTGGGTTCACGACCGGCACCGGTCGAGGCCAATGCCGTCCGGCTCGACCCTCTGACGGCGTCCGTCTCATGGCGAGAGGACGACAACGCTGACGGTTACAACGTCCGCTACGGAAGGCAGCCAGGCAAGCTGTACCACAGCTGGCTTGTCTACGGCCAGTCAGCCCTCAACCTCAGTTCCCTCAACGCGGGCGAAAAATACTGGGTCGCGGTCGACGCCTTCAATGAGAACGGCATCACCGCGGGTGCCGTCGTCGCCATTTCAGCGCAGACCACAGAGAGTCGCGTGAGCAGGTGACAGCCACGCTATTCACGGATGGGTGGACGTTCGGCGCCCAGGGTGAAGCGCCGGCGCCCGTGACGCTGCCCCACGACGCAATGATCAGCGAAACGAGAACCGCTGACGCCCCATCAGGTGCTCACGGTGGATACTTCGCCGGCGGGTCCTACGTCTACGCAAAGAGATGGTTCGCGCCGGCACACGCCGACGACAGGTTGTTCCGACTGTTCTTCGAGGGCGTGTACGGGGACGCCACGATTCTGCTGAACGGCGAAGAAGTCGGTAACAACATCAGTGGCTACCGCGAATTCGTCGTGCCGCTCCCCGGGGTGGTCGCCGGGGCCGAGAACCTCATCGAAGTGCAGGTCGACAACGCCGACCAACCCAACAGCCGGTGGTATTCGGGATCTGGAATTTACCGGAGAGTGTGGCTCGAGGACTTCTCCCCGGTACACCTCGACCACGGGGGACTCACGCTCCGGACCGTCTCTCTGGGCGACCCGGCAATCCTCGAGGCCGTCGTCGATCTGGATCGAGCCGCGCACGGTGCAGAGCTGCTAGTTCGCCTCGTTGATGACGGCGTCTCCGTTGCCGAGTCTCGGCGTCTCGTGACAGGCCCCCAGACAACCCTCACGCTGGAAGTCCCCAATCCGAAACCCTGGTCTGACCGATCCCCGCACCTGTACACGGTCTACGTCGCACTCTTGGTCGCTGGCGTCATCGTCGACGAGCAAGAAATGCGGACTGGCCTGCGCACTGTGGACGTGGACCCTCGCCGAGGACTTCTCATCAACGGCGTCCGCACCCTTTTGCGTGGCGGTTGTGTTCACCACGACAGCGGACCGCTCGGTGCGGCGACATTCCGAGCGGCGGAATACCGGCGCGCTCGCATTTTGAAAGAAAACGGCTTCAACGCCATCCGAAGTGCACACACACCGATGTCCCGCGACCTGCTCGACGCATGCGACGAGCTGGGGCTGTATGTATTGGATGAGTTGACGGACGTCTGGTCAAACCGGAAGGTCGCATTCGATCTGGCGCCACGGTTCGAAGAGATCTGGCCCGATGATGCCCGCTCGATGGTGGCGAAGGACCGTAACCACCCGTCGGTGATCATCTACTCCATCGGAAATGAGAACACTGAGACGAGCACTCCGGCGGGAGTCGAGACAGCCCGGGAAATGCGAGCGTTCGTCAAAGCCCTCGACCCAGACCGGCCAGTCACCGCGGCGGTGAACTTCTTGCTGAACCTGATGGCCGGCAGGAAAGCTGGCGCCCAGTCAGCGGCCCCCGCTCCGGCGACGCCGAACAAGAAGCGGCCCACTGCTGTCACCAGCACCGCGGCAAACATTATGGCCGACAAGCTGGGCAGCATCATGCAGCTCGTTGCACGCGCACCAGGCGCCGACAAAACCACCCGCGATGTCCTCGCCACACTCGACGTCGCCTCATACAACTACGCGTGGGGACGTTACAAGAGCGACGCAAAACGCCACCCCGATCGCGTCGTCCTCGGTTCGGAGTCACTGCCCGGCGATATCGTCCGTCTCTGGCCGATCGTCGAGAAACTGCCCAACGTAATCGGCGACTTCAGCTGGACCGCCTGGGACTATCTCGGCGAAGCTGGAATTGGCACCTGGGCGTACGGGGAGGACTCGCTAACCGCGACCCTGTCGAAACCGTTCCCCCACGTTACTGCGGGACCGGGGGCCATCGACATCACTGGCGTTCCGGGCGCACAGTCGCTCCTCAACCGTGCCGTCTGGGGACTGCTTGATGAACCCGCGGTCACGGTGCGGCCGCTGGACCGGGCAGGCGAGAAGATTCGGCGGACGGCTTGGCGAAGCACCGACGCGGTTGCCAGCTGGTCGTGGGCTGGTGCGGAAGGGAAAGCAGCAGAGCTGGAGGTGTACTCCACCGACGAGGAGGTGGAAGTCTTCGTCAACGGCCGAACGCTGGGACGAAAACGAGCCGGAGCAAGAGTTGGATTCGTCACCAGGTACCGGACGGAATACGAGCCCGGAGAAGTCGTAGCCGTTGGATACCGCGGCCGCGTGGAGACTGCCCGGAGCAGCCTCCGCTCCTGCGATGCGCCGACCCTGACGCTGGTTGCCGAAACGTCTCACCTTCCTGCCGACAAGCAAGAATTGGTGTTCGTGCGCATCGAGATAGCCGACGAGAATGGCGTGGTCGAAATGCTCCAGGACGACGTCATCACCCTTGAGGTCAGTGGCAACGCCACACTCGCCGCGCTAGGCAGTGGCGCCCCGGCAACGACAGAATCCTTTTCAGCCGCCCAGCATTCCACTCACTACGGGCGCGCTCTGGCGATCATCAGAAGCGATGGCACTGCCGGTCCCGTTTCCGTCAAGGCGACGAGCACGCGGCACGGGTCAGCCGAACTGCAGCTCGCGGTGCTGGTCGGCACATGATTCGCGTGGGCGTTCTCGGTGCCGCGCGCATCACCAACGGCGCTCTCATCGATCCGGCGGCACGAATCCACGGTGTCACGGTCGCCGCGATCGCGGCACGAGACCCCGCATGAGCGGCAGCTGCCGCCAAACGACATGGCATAAAACGGGGGCACGGCACCTACGAGAAACTGCTTGAGGACGAGTCGATCGATGCGGTCTGCATCCCACTCCCGGCAGCGCTCCACGGACGGTGGACGCAGGCAGCGCTTGAGGCGGGGAAGCATGTGACCGTCGAAAAGCCATTCGCGGCAAACGCTGCGGAGGCCGAGAGGATGCGCCAGCGCCGAGGCCAGCGGACTAGTTGTCACGGAGGCCCACCACACCACCCATCACCCGTTCACGTCCCGTATCGCCGACATTATCGCCACCGGGAGGCTCGGGCCTGTCCGGTCAGCACGGGCCGCTTTCTGCGTGCCGATCCCGCCCGGACATGACATCAGATGGAATCTCATCCTCGTCGGTGGCGGACTCATGGATCTGGGATGCTATCCGATCCGGATGCTGCACGACATTCTGGGCACCGACCCCACGGTCGTAGCCGCTCAGGCGCTGACTCGCGGAGACATCGATCGCCAGATGACAGCGCGCCTGCGGTACGGCGACACACAGGCCACCATCGTGAGCTCGATGTGGTCTCGTCACGCTTTTGCGGCGAAGGTGGAGCTGCGCACCGATCATGCCCGGACGAGGATCCCCTGGCCGTACCATCCAAAGCAGGGCGGTCGGCTCGCCGTGGATGGGTCCGGCATCTGGTTCCGGGAACGGGCGGACAAACGCCCCAGCTACGACTACCAATTCGAAGCGTTCCGCGGAGCGGTAGAACACGGCGGTCCGAACGTCACGAACCCTGCAGCGGTCACAGCCACAATGCGAACCATCGACCGCATCTACTCCGCTGCAGGCTTGCGAGTCCGCGAACCGAGCTAGCGCGAAACCGGCTCGCTCTCTATGTGAAGGAGTGTTCACCCGCGAACGGGCTATCGGATGAGGGAGCGCGCTTCTTTCTCGAGATTCTTGTAGGCGGAGAAGACGGTGGTGGTGTCGTGGCCGGTGGTCAGCATCCGCGCGCCGTGGTCATGCCAGTAGGCGGCCATTTCCGGGCCGTCGCAGTGCATCCCGACAACGATGCCGGCGGCGTTGCCGACGTCTATCACGCGCTGGATGTGGTCGCGCATCACGTCCGAGTCGCGGTAGGTCCGGCCGCCGAGTCCCACGCTCAGCGCGAGGTCGAACGGTCCAACATATATCGCGTCGATGCCGGGAGTATTGACGATGTCGTCAAGGTTGTCGAGCGCGGTCGCTGTCTCGATCTGCACAACGCAGAGCACCTTCGCGTTGGTTTCATCGGAATCCTGCGCGCCGTCGAGGTCAGCGTAGAGCGGGCCGAAGCTACGGTTTCCGCCGAGCAAACCGTCCGCCTTCGCAGGATAACGGCATGCGTCCGCGGCGCGCTTCGCCTGTTCCGCCGTCTCAACCAGGGGCACGATGACACCGTCGGCGCCGAGGTCGAGCGCACGGGTGATGAACTCCTCGCGGTTTGCTGAGACACGCACGAGTGTAGTCACGGGGGTGCCGCGCAACATCCGAACCACACCCTCCACGGTCGCCCAGTTGGTAAAGCCGTGCTGCATGTCTACGGTGATGTAGTCGAACCCGGCTTTTCCCGCCATCTCGAGCACGATCGGGTCGCGGAGGATGCACCAAAGTCCGATGCCGGTTCCGCCTTGTTCCCAAATTGTCTTCACGTTGATGATCGCTTTCTATCGTTGTCGTGCATGGTTGAAGGAACACAGTGGACGCCCATGCCGGGCCGCAGGGCGCACGAGTCCCAGTCAGTATGTGGCGCGGCCTCCGCTGATGTCGTAGACAGCTCCGGTGGAGAAGCTGACCTTGTCGGAGGCGAGCCAGGCGACCAGCTCGGCAACTTCCTCGGCTCGACCGACGCGCTTCATCGGGATGAGGCTGGTGATGTGCGCGAGAACCTCGGGGGCGGTGGTGTCGTTCATCGGGGTTTCAATGACGGCGGGTGCGATGACGTTCACCAGGATGCCGCTGGTGGCGAGCTCCTTGCCGAGGGACTTGGTCATCGCGATCACCGCGGCCTTCGAGGCGGAGTAGGCGGAGAGGTTCGGGTTGCCGTCCTTGCCGGCCATGCTCGCGAAGTTGACGATGCGGCCCCACCCCTTGTCCCGCATGCCGGGAATGAACGCCCGGGCCATGTTGAAGGTGCCGCGCACATTGACGGCAAAGACCTTGTCCCACTCGGCGTCGGCAACTTCCCATAGCGGCTTGTTCGGGCCGACGATGCCCGCGCAGTTGATGAGGATGTCGATCGGCCCGACGTCGGCGGCTGCGGCATCCACGGCGGCCGAGTCTGAGACGTCGACGACCACGTCCGATCCAGGGGCCAGGTCGAAGCGGATGACCTTGACCCCGTCTTCGGCGAGCCGGGTGGCGGCTGCCGCTCCCAGGCCGCTCATGCTTCCGGTGATAACGGCTGTCTTCGTCATTGCAGTGCCTTCGTTTGGGTGGGTCGGGTGGCCCGCTCGAGGGTTTCGAGCAGGTGTTCGTATTCATGTCCGGTGGCCCGGGTCAGCCCCAGTTCACAGGTACGGTTCGTCGACGCATACGCGTCGAACGACCGGGACGTCACAGATGCCGCTTCCCGGGCAGTTGCTGACGCCGTCAACTCGGGGTGCAACATGCCGCGGTCACCGGCGAACGCACAACATCCCCATCCGTCCGGGATGACGACCTCGGCAGCGATAGCGCCCGCGATGCGGGAGAGCGCTTCGTTGGTGCCGAGGTGGGTGGATGAGCACGTTGGATGCAGGGCGAGAGAGCCGATTGGGGCGGTCACGGTGAGTAGCCCCAGCACCCGGTCGTCCACGAACTCGACAGCGTCGATGATTCGCAGGCCGGGAAATCGGCGATCGCTGGAGTGGAGGAGCTTTTCCACCCCCTCGGTGCACGATGCCGCGTCGACCACCACCGGGAGCCTCCCGTGGTCGGACGCCTCCCAGAGGGCGGGGAGAACGCGTTCCCGCATCTGGTCGTACCCGTCGGTGAGGCCCTTGGACTTCCAGGGTGTCCCGCAGCACATGGTCGCGATTCCGTTGGGTGTGCGCAACGGTACGCCGGCTCGCTCGCACAGGTCGAGGAACGCGCCGGTGACTCCGGGTGCGCCTTCGGCGGGGCCGAACATGGTGCCGATGCAGGCGGCGAAGTAGACGGCCTCAGGATTCTCCTGTGCGATCGACCGGCGGGGGAAACCGCCGCCCGGCAGGTCCTTCTCCCACAGCGGCACGGTGTCCTTGCCGATGACCGCGCGGGCTACCGATGCAGCCCCGGTGACCAGGGGTGCGGGGAGTTTCTTGACGGTGTCCATCACGAAGCCGCCGATGTTGGTACCCGCATCCCAGTGTTGGGCGGCTGCCTTCCAGACGGCTTGCGCGAGGCCGTTCTGCTTCTCATTGCGCAGGCGGCGAACGAGGTCGCCCGTGTCAATCAGCACCGGGCAGGCCGTGGCGCACATGCCGTCAACGGCGCAGGTGTCGATTCCGTCGTACTGGTAGTCCGCCTCAAGGCTCTTCAGTAGTTCTGTGTTCCCGGCCGCCGCGGCGTCGGCCATCTCCCGGCGCAGCACGATGCGCAGGCGCGGTGTCAGGGTAAGGTCCTTGCTCGGGCAGACAGGTTCGCAATATCCGCATTCGACACAACGGTCGACCTCTTTCTCGACCGTTGGGGTGACCTTGAGGTTCGAGATGTGGGAGCTGGGGTCCTCGTTGAGTAAGACACCGGGGTTGAGTAAACCGGCAGGGTCGGCGAGGCGCTTGACCTCCTGCATCACGCCGTACAGTTCGTCGCCGTACTGCCGGCGGACGAACGGCGCCATGATGCGGCCGGTTCCGTGCTCGGCCTTGAGGGTGCCGTCATTGCCCAGGACGAGGTCGACCATCTCGTCGGTGAATGCCACGTAGCGCTTGAGCGACGCGGCATCACTGAAGCGTTCGTTCAAGAGGAAGTGGATGTTGCCGTCCTTCGCGTGGCCGAAGATGACGCTGTCCTCATAATGATGCTTGTCGAAAAGTTCGACGAGTTGCTTGCAGGTGTCGAGCAGTGCGGGCACCGGCACGGCGATGTCCTCGAGCAGGGCGGTCGTGCCGGACGGACGGTTCCCGGCGACGGTGGCGTACAAACCCTTCCGGATGTGCCACAGCGCCGCGCGAGTCTTCGGGTCGGGGCTGAGCTGCGCACCGGAGGCCAGGGGCAGGCTCTCTAGGAGCGGACGGCTGGACTCCATCCGGTCGAGCAGCAGATCTCGGGAGTCGGTCTGGTGTTCGACCAGGAGGGCCGCGTGAGACTCGACGTTCAACGCGCGCAGGGCGCCGACGGCCTGCGGGTCGCGCTGGGCGACGCGGAGGGATGTCGCGTCGAGCAGTTCGATGGTCGCGAATCCGGAGGCGACCAAGTCGGGGAGAGCGCCGGTGGCATGATCAAGGTCGTTGAAGATGAGGAACCCAGTGGCCAGGTGCGACAGGGTCGGCAGGGTGCGGAAGGTAGCGGAGGCCACGAACGCCAGGGTGCCCTCGCTGCCGACCACGAGATGGAGCAGAATCTGAATGGCGCTGTCGTGGTCGACAAAAGAGTTGAGCCCGTAGCCCATCGTGTTCTTGATCGCGTACAGGGTTGCGATGGTGGCCATTGACGCGGGGTGTGCGCGCACCCGGTCGCGGAGGCGGAGCAGGCCCGCGTGTAGCTCGGGTTCAAGGGCTCGGAGGCGGGAGTCTGCATCCGTGTCGGCGGTGTCGATGACCGCGCCGCGGGGCAGCACGAGAACCGCGGACTCGAGCGTGCGATAGGTGTTGAACTCGGTGCCGCAGGACATCCCGGAGGAGTTGTTGGCGACGACGCCGCCGATCGTGCAGGCGCCCTCACTGGCCGGGTCGGGTCCGAGCTTGCGTTTGTAAGCGGATAGCCGGGCATTCACGGCCCGCACGGTCGCGCCAGGTTGCACGCGCACGCGCAGTCCGCTGTCGAGTACCTCGATCTCCCGGAAGTTGCGACGGGTGTCGACCAGCACTCCGGCCGTGGAGGCCTGGCCGCTGAGGCTGGTGCCGCCGGAGCGGAAGGTGAGCGGGACGCCCTGTGCGGCGCTGGCCCGCAGCAGCCCGGCGATGTGGTCGACTCCGGTCGGCGTGACGACCGCCTGGGGGGTCAGAAGGTAATGGGACGCATCATGCGCCTGGCCGAGACGGTCGGATGGCCGAGAGTGCAGACCGTCCGGCACGACGTCCTCGAGCGCGGCCAGGAGTGCGGGATCAACGGCGGGCAGGCGCGGCGGCATGCCGAGCGTGAGGCTAGTGCGACTCACGGGAGACCTTGTGACCTGACGAACCCTGCAGGAAGTCGAGGTCGGCGCCGGTGTCGGCGCCCATGACGTGGTCGACGTAGAGCCTTTCCCAGCCGCGCTTCGGGTTGGCGAACCCGTCGGTGGTCGCCTTGTTGGGGGAGCGGAGGTTCAGCTCCTCATGTGACACATCGAGGGTCAGGCGCCGTTTCGGCACGTCGAGGATGATGTAGTCGCCGTTTTCCACGATCGCCAAAGCTCCACCGGCGGCGGCCTCGGGCGTGACGTGGAGGACGACGGTACCGTAGGCGGTGCCGCTCATCCGGCCATCACTGATGCGCACCATGTCGCGGACGCCGCGCTCGAGGAGTTTTTTGGGCAGCGGCATGTTGGCGACCTCAGGCATTCCCGGGTATCCCTTGGGGCCGCAACCGCGAAGTACGAGCACGGAGTTCTCGTCGACGTCGAGGTCGGGGTCGTCGATGCGGGCGTGCATGTCCTCGATCGTGTCGAACACGACGGCCTTGCCGCGGTGGGTGAGCAGGTGGGGGGAGGCGGCGGCGGGCTTGATGATGGCGCCGCCCGGTGCCAGGTTTCCGCGCAAGACCGAGATCCCGGCGTCGGGAATTAGCGGGGTCGCGCGCACGGTGATGACCTCGTGGTCCCAGATCTGTGCGGAGTCGAGGTAATCCACGAGCGGCTTGCCGGTGACGGTGAGGGCCGTCGGGTCGAGGAGATCCTTCACCTCCCGGAGCACGGAGAGGAGGCCACCGGCGCGTTGGAAGTCGTCCATGAGGAAGCGGCCGGCGGGCTGCAGGTTCACCAGCAACGGCACGCCCGACCCGATGTGGTCGAAGTCGTCAAGGCTCAGATCGATGCCGAGTCGGCCGGCGATGGCCAGGAGGTGTACGACGGCGTTGGTGGAGCCACCGATCGCGGCCAGGGCGACGATCGCGTTGTGGAAGGAGCCCTTGGTGAGGAACGTGCTCGGGCTCCGGGCCTCGGCGATGAGCTGGACGATCAGGCGGCCGGTCTCGTGGGAGCTCTCGAGCAGGCGGCTGTCGGCGGCGGGTGTGCCCGCGAGTCCGGGGATGATCGTGCCGAGGGCTTCGGCCACGAGCGCCATCGTCGACGCGGTGCCCATTGTGTTGCAGTGCCCCTTGCTGGAGATCATCGATGATTCGCTCTTGAGGAACTGCTCCTGGCTGAGCGTGCCGCCCCGGACCTCTTCGCTTAGGCGCCACACGTCGGTGCCGCAGCCGAGAGGGACGCCCTGGAAGGTGCCGGTCTTCATCGGCCCACCCGGCACAACGATAGCGGGAAGGTCGACGGATGCCGCGGCCATGAGCAGGGCCGGGATCGTCTTGTCGCAGCCGCCTAGCAACACGACGCCGTCGATGGGGTTGGCGCGAAGCATCTCTTCCGTCGCCATGGCCATCATGTTGCGCCACAGCATGGCGGTCGGCCGTACCTGCGTCTCGCCGAGAGACACCACAGGGAGATTTAGGGGAATGCCACCGGCTTCGTAGATGCCGGCCTTCACGCTTTCCATGACCTCGTTTAGGTGGGAGTTGCACGGGGTGAGGTCCGAGGCGGAGTTGGCGATTGCGATGTGCGGGCGACCGTCGAAGGCGTTCTCCGGCAGGCCTCGGCGCATCCAGGCCCGGTGGATGTAGGAATTGCGATCGGTACCCGCGTACCACTCTGAGCTGCGTTGCTCCACCACGAGGACTTCTTCCGTTTGTTGAAATCTATGTATAACATGTGGAACACCATGAAAGCTACTGCTCCCGACATCCACACCGAACAGCAGACCGACGAGCGCCTCGTCGGGTCCGTTCGTGTTCTGGCCGTGTTGACCGAACTCGCGAAATATCCGGAGGGTGTCTCCCTGGACGAGATGGCCCGCACGGTCGACAGTCCCAAACCCACAGTGCACCGGGCACTCGCCTCGCTGTGCAAGGCCGGCCTCGCAGCGAAGGACGGCCGGGGTCGCTACCTTCTCGGGGACGAGTTCCTCCGAATGGCGTTCGCCAACCATGAGCAACGACCCGACCACCTCCGTGTGCAGCCGATCCTCGACCGGCTGGCCGAACGGTACGGCGAGACGGCGCACTATGCCGTCCTAGACGGACACGACGTCGTCTATCGGGCCAAAGTGGACCCCGCTGTCGGTGCCATGCGACTGACGTCGACCATTGGCGGCCGCAATCCGGCACACGTGACCGGGGTGGGGAAGATGCTTCTTGCGCTCAAGCTCCCCACCATCGACACGGTGGAGGCGTGGGTCGGCGATAGACAGCTGGAACGTCGCACTGCCCGCAGCGCCGGAACCTCCCGGGAACTGCATGAGCAGTTGGAACTCGTCCGGGCCCGCGGGTACAGCGTCGATGACCAGGAGAACGAGCCTGGCGTGAATTGCCTCGCCGTGCCGATCTACCTGACGTCACCCAGCGCGCCCAGCGGCGCGGTGAGCGTCAGCGCACTGGCCTACCGCACACCGCTCCAAACACTCATCGACGACTTGTCGGTCATCAGGTCCATCGTCGAGGGCAAGTCCGATGAGGAGCTCCAATGACCGAGTACCACGCACACCCCCAGGCGGGCCAGCGACACGTGCTCGGCGAGGGTCCCGTCTGGGTATCCGAAACCTCGACCCTCATCTGGGTCGACGTCGAGCGCGGCACTGTTTTCGAAGGGACTTTGGTTGAAGGGGTCGTCGAACCGATTCGTCAGCTGGATTTCGATGGTCGTGTGGGAGCCGCGGTTCCCAGCGAGGACGGAGACATCCTGGTCGCCACGGAAAACCGGCTTCTTGTCGTCACGCCGGACGGCAAACGCCTGAACGGGCCCGTCATCGTGGCACCGGGGGTCGCCAGCCGCGCCAATGACGGAGCCTGTGACCCGGCGGGGCGGGTCCTTATTGGCACCCTTGCCCTGGACGGCCGGGAAGGCGAGGAGACTCTGCATCGGCTGGAGACAGACGGCAGCCTCACCGTGGTCGACTCCGACCTGACCCTGTCAAACGGCATCGCCTGGTCCCCGGATGGCGCACTCATGTACAGCACCGACACTGCCCCCGGCATCATCTGGGTGCGCGACTACAACGTGGAATCCGGCGAGATCGGGCCGCGACGTCAGCACCTGCACATCGAGGCTGGATATCCCGACGGGATCTGCACCGACGCACAGGGCAACCTCTGGGTCGCCATCTGGGGAGAGGGAGAAGTGCGCTCCTTCGACCCTTCGGGCCGCCACACCGACACCGTGTTCGTCAACGCACCTCACGTCTCCAGCGTGGCATTCGTCGGCGATGAACTCGACACCCTCCTCATCACGACCGCATCCCGTGACCTGGACGGCCCGGACCTCTTGACCTATCCCGATGCCGGCCGACTGTTCCTGGCCGACGTCGGAGCCACCGGGATGCCGAGCACACGTTGGGTGTTCGCGGGCACCCGCGCCGCCGTTCACTGACCCCCCTACCTCAACAAGGAGACATCTATGTACCTCATGCGCATCGGACCCGCAGGATCCGAGAAACCAGTAGCCCGCATCGACGACGACAGCTACGTCGACCTCTCCGACGTGGTCACCGACTTCAACGAGGCATTCTTCGCATCCGGTGGCCTGGCACTTATCGCCCCAGTGGTCGACGCGCGACGTGCAAGCGGGGACGTCAGGAAGTTCGCCGGCGAACGGATCGGCGCCCCCATCGCGCGCCCGCACCAGATCCTCTGCATCGGGCTCAACTACAGCGACCACGCCGCCGAAACCGGCCAGGCAGTGCCCGCCGAACCCATCCTGTTCACGAAGAGCCCCAACACGCTGATCGGACCGAATGATGACGTCCGGATCCCGCGGGGAGCCACCAAGCCCGACTGGGAGGTCGAACTCGGCATCGTGATCGGCAAACGAGCCAGCTACCTCGACTCGGTCGAAGACGCCGCCGACTACATCGCCGGCTTCACCGTCGTCAACGACGTGAGCGAACGTGCCTTCCAACTCGAACGCAACGGACAATGGTCGAAAGGCAAGTCGAGTGAGACCTTCAACCCGGCCGGACCATGGCTTGTGACATCCGACGAAATCGACAACGTGCACGACCTCGGCATGTGGCTGGACGTGAGCGGGGTGCGCCGGCAGACCGGCTCCACGTCGACGATGATCTTCGACCCGTTCTTCATCGTGCACTACCTGTCGCAGTTCCTCGTCCTCGAGCCCGGCGATCTCATCAACACCGGAACTCCTCCGGGCGTGGGAATGGGGTTCACGCCGCCTATCTGGCTCCAGGCCGGGGACGTCATGGAACTAGGGATCGACGGGCTGGGCGCCCAGCGCCAGACCGTGATCGCGCCTCGATGAGGGCCTTCGTTCTCACCGCTCCTCGCGAATTCGAGGTGCAGGACCTCGCCCCGCCAACGGCAACTCCCGGTAGCGTGGTGATTGACGTGCAACGGGTGGGCGTCTGCGGCACCGACGTCGAGTTCTTCACCGGCGAGATGCAGTACCTCCACGAGGGCCACGCACGGTTTCCCATCCGGCTGGGACACGAATGGATGGGAACCGTTGCGACTGTAGGGGACGATGTCGACCCGTCGTGGATCGGCCGACGCGTGACGGGCGACACCATGCTCGGGTGCGGCGTGTGCCGCCGGTGCCTCGCCGGCAATCAGCACGTGTGCGAGTTCAGATACGAGGTCGGGGTTCGCAACGGGTTCGCTGGGGCCCTCGCCGAGCAACTCGCGATGCCGGTCAGCGCACTTCATGCCCTGCCGGACACCGTCGATGACGTTCTTGGGGCATTGGTCGAGCCGGGCGGAAACGCCCTGCGCTCGGTGTGGGGTGCGAACCTTGCCGCGGGCGACCGGGCGCTGATCCTCGGCGCCGGAACAATCGGACTCCTCGCCGCCATGTTCGCGAAGTCTCGCGGCGCGGAGGTCCACCTGATGGGCCGTTCGGAGCGTTCTCTGAACTTCGCCCGAGCCCTCGGGTTTGATGGAGTGTGGAGCGAATCGAAGCTGCCCGATCTGCCATGGGACGCGGTCATCGATGCCTCCAACGCGCCGGCGCTGCCGGCGAAGGCACTGGAGCTTGTCGAACCGGCCAAGCGTGTGGTCTACGTAGGGCTGGCCGGTAGTCCCAGCGTCATCGACACCAGGACCATGGCACTCAAAGACGTCACGTGCGTAGGCATCCTGAGCGCGTCGCCCGGCCTTGCCGGGACGATTGAGGCCTACGCATCCGGCGCCGTTGACCCGCGCCCGTTGGTGGCGGCCACCGTCGGACTGGACGGAGTCGGGGCGATCCTGGCGGGGCAGCGCTTCGACGAGGCCGGGGACGGGCCGAAAATGCACGTAGACCCTCGGATCTGAGCCGGAGGACGACATGATCACTCCAGTTATGAGCAACCCCACCACTCCGCGAGCACTCCAGCGTCATCGTGCAGACGAGAGGATCCGCGCCGCATAAGGGACGTCGACCGAACCGGCGTATTCGCGCCTGATGCGAAGATGTCGGCTACCTGTTGACATAATCATTATTATCGGCTAAATACGAGCGTGAGAAACGCGACCAAACGCTATACAAAACAACGCAATTTGCTATTTATCCGCTATGGTTGGCACATGGAAATCATCTCTGGTGTCGTAGTTGAAGACTCGCTCCTAGCTGTCTTCGTCGAGATGGGCCGGCTGGGTCACAACATCGCACTCGCGCACCACAACGACCCGGGGTCCAACGGCTTCACTTTCGGCGTGGACCGGTACCAGCGGTCATGCGAGCTCGTTAAAGACGAGCTTGAAGCCCACGGTTTCCGCGTCCGAAACAAGGGTGCCGGCCTGCGGGCGACGCGTGATGCGCTGGAGCTGCATTTCGCCACAGCGAAAACTGCAGATGTCGAGGCGTCGTTCTCGTTCGATCGAACGACCGACTCGCGTATCGATGCTGGTCGTTCCAATTCGCTGGTCCAATCAACCCTTGACGGTCTCGACCACGTGGCCTTGCCAGGGCGACAGATTATTCACACAGTATGGAGCGGTAACTCCACCAACGGCCTCATTGCCGTGAACGTCGGCCGGCTCGTTGTGGAGAACAACGAGACCGTGACGTGGTCGGCGGTGCGGCGGATCGACAAGAATGGTGTTTTCGAACCGTCAGAGGCCATCGTTATTGAGGGCGCGGCGACAACGTACATCGAACAGCCGATGCCTGAGCTCGGCCTTGAGGCCATCGCTCGGGAACCGAAGGAATCGAACGAGTCGCGTCATGCAGAGCAGAAGTAGCCAAGCGGCCGCCAATTTTTCTGGAGATCGGTTGCGGCTGGCACGCTACCGTGCGGGCTTAAACATTCGGGAATTGGCTGAAGCTGTCGACCTCTCGAGCGGGGCGATCTCGCAGTACGAAACTGGACGGGCCACACCAACTCCTGCAGGACTCGCAAAGCTTGCGATGGCAACAGGTGTGCCGGCAGCATTTCTGACATTCGGGACTCGCTCCGTCTCAATGGCAGGGCTCGAGGGCACGCACTTCCGAAGCCTGCGGTCGACGTCGAAGCAGACTCGAGCCAACGCGTGGACTTGGTCTGAAATGGTCTTGGACCTAACCCAGGTTCTCGAGCGCTACGTTCGCTTGCCCAGCGCATCCGTACCAGTGCACACCCTCGTACCCGGTGCCAGCCGGGAGGAATTCCGTGCTGCTGCCGCGCTCGTGCGCACCGAATGGTGCCTTCCTGACGGGCCTGTCGGTCATCTTGCACGCCATATGGAAACGCACGGCATTGTCATCTCGCGCCTTACTCTCGCTGACGGAGGTATCGACGCGTTCAGCCAATACCAAAGCGACCATCCAGTTGTCGTCCTAGGGGAAAACAAAGGTGATATCGCGCGAAGTCGATTTGACCTGGCACACGAACTAGGACACCTCGTGTGTCATCCGGAGGCGGATCCTGGAGGGACTCAGGAGAACCAGGCCCACGGATTTGCAGCCGAATTCCTCATGCCGGAAGAACACATGCGTGCTGTGCTGCCCAGGCGGTATGACCTCGGCACCTACGTGAAACTCAAGCAGGAGTGGGGTGTTTCCATCGCTGCTCTCCTGTACCGCGCGCGCACCCTGGAAGTCATCACCGACGTCGCCTACAGACGTGCGGTGGTCGCCCTGAATTCGCAGTACGGGCGCCGCAACGAGCCATTCCCGCTGCAGAGCCCCGACGACCCAAGCCTTCTAGCCCAGGCGGTCGCCCTGGCCGAATCCAACGGGATCTCTCTGGATTCGATTGCAAACGACGCGCATATTGCGCTCGAGGATGCTGCGCTCATCGTTGCAGGAAGTCGTGCTCGACCGGTTGTCGCCCTTTAGCAGAACACCGCGGCGTCTCTGAGCATCGCCGAGGTGGCGGTGAGACGTCTCGAACCAATAGGAGCCGAGCATGGCTACGCGTCGGGTTCTATGTTGGAAGCCGACTCTTTCCGTCGAGCGTCAACCACAGCGTAGTGAAGCATTTTGTCGACGCGAGTTGCGGCGGCCTGAACAACCGTTGGTAATTCGCGAAGGCGCTTGTCGGACGGACGGTTGGAACGGAATCGAAGGACGACGTACCAACCTTCGTCACAGTCGTCGGAGATTAAGTAACTCGGAAGTTGGGCTTCCAGACCGTTCCAAAACTTTCCGTTGTCTTCCTTCTTTACTTCGATGAGCGCCCGGATAGAAGTGCCCGAAGATGCTTTGAAGTCGACCGGGCCGCGCCCGAGTTCAACCTCGCGGTCTATTTCGACGTTGAAGAGACGCAGGTAGTGCTGGGCCATCCCGAGGAACACGAGCTGAGCCGCGAGCTCGTTCTTAACGGTGTGATCTTCGTTGTGGAGCAAGCTCCAGCCGCGCTGGTCCTCAATGAAATGCCGATACTGCTCGACGATTCGGAAGATGAGTTCTCGCAGCTGATCCTGAGAGGTGACGGGCGCGATCTCCAGCGGATGATCCTTCGCCCAGTCGACGGGTTCCCCGTCCCACTGAACAACTCCCCTCGGATCGGCTGCGAAGTCATAGCCGAATAAGTCCTCGCGCGAGGTCTGATCTCGCGCCCAAGCTCGGACTCGCTCAGGGTGACGACGAGCCCAGTCCACGATGGCGGATTTCCGTACTTTGGCTCCTACCGTGAGGTTGAGCTGGCCTCGAATATCGCTGTTGAGATTCGAGTCGAACCAATCATCGGCGTTGAGAGTTGGCAATTCGTTCAGTATCCGCCGCGGAACCAGAATGATTGGCTTTCCAGTCACCGGGTTGGTTGGCAATTGAACTGTCTCCTTCACCCATCGACCCACGTTGGGGACGACGCGCGCGTTACGGACCTCGTGTGGGTCAAGTTGCACACCGTGTCGCTGGGCAGTTTGCTGGGTGTACATAATGAAGCGCGCCTTCAGCACATTCGCTGTGGCATCGGAGATGCGGTCGGCGCCGATGCCTTCGTTGAGGATTCCGATCTCTTCAATGTGCTCAGGCTCGGTCAGGCCCGCCGCGATCGCAACAGCGATGCCATCCGCCATTCTCCTGGCGAACTGAGCGCCGCCTCCAGATCCGTTGGTGCCCTCCGCCGTGAAACCCAGACCAATCTCGCCTGGTTCGGGAAAGGTTAGGAGACGCCTTGCCGTGACTGCCGAAACTGAGTCTGGACCGATCGCCCGTGCGACGAGTTCGTAGCAGTGAACGAAATGTGCGATCAGCTCGTCGTGCGCTTGGGCCCAGTCGTCGCCGGCCTCAAGGAGGAGCAGTGGGTCGATGAACAGCCTTGTGTCGATCGTAAGATGCGGATCGAACCAGTCGTCCTCTTCCCCTCGTGTGATGCCGAAGGCTTCAGAAAAGCGCATAGCGAGGCTTTGCGTCGGGTTGGCTCATGCCCTGATTGTGGCAGAACCGTTGTCCTTGTACGCACGAACGTGTCGAGTCCTTCGTTCTTGGGCGCGTGGCTGGCCTCTGCGCCATCTTGAAGGTCGGCAACCGTCGTGATCGGCCCGATGAATTTCGACATGGACGCGGTGGAGGGCGCCGTAGCACGGCCCGCATCCCCGCTGAGCGGCGATGAGGATCGTGAGGCTCACAGCCTCTAAGAAGATTCCTGCGTTTTCTTTACCTCGCGCAAAGCCACGCCCAATCGGTCTGCGACCTCGCTACGCGATGTTCCGAGTTCAAGCATTGACGCGATTGCTGTTGCGGCGCGCTGCCGCACAACAAGGCTCTGCTTAGCAGCACGATCGTGTACAGCAGCAACCTCCTTGTGTGTTGCAGTTTCGATACCTTCGAGTGAATCAGCTGCAACGAAATAGTCGGTTGCCAGCTGTTCGAGCTTGTCCTGCTTCGCGCGGAACTCCGCTGCTTTTTCACGAGCGCGAGCCCGTGCGGTGCTCTGTTTGGCGGAATTGCGTGCCTCGGTCATGTGTGCCCCTTTCGCGGGTCAAGGAGTCTATTATGCGCGAGCCCGCCACCGAGTGGAAACCGGCCCGGTGGATCGGACAAGACCCGGCGACGGAGGTGCGCGGCCGTCTCGTCCGGGAACGCGAATGCCACCTCATTCCGAGGTTCTGATCATGGTCCTTCCAACCGGCTTGCGGCCCACTCCCCCACCTTGTTTCCTCCACCACGCCCGCTTCAGCCTTTCAGTCCTAGACCTCAAGCATCCTTATTCTTCGGACAGGAACTGGTCACACCTCTGGCATTAGCAATCAACGAGGTAAAGTGAGCGTGTGATGACCATGCATATCCTCTCCGCGGGAGACGGGTATGTGTACTACACGAGCGAGACCGTGACCGGTGACGTCAAGCGTGAGAATGACCGTGAGCTGGGTGATTACTACACCGAGGATGGCAACCCTCCCGGTGTCTGGGTCGGTGGCGGCCTGGCCCCGTTGGGTGTGTCCGGGACGGTCACCGAGGAGCAGATGAAGGCGCTCTACGGTGAAGGGTTGCACCCGGACGCGGAACGGATCATCGCCGCCGCTCAGGCGCAGGGGAAGACAGCGACCGGGGCTATCGCGGAGGCCAAGCTGGGGCGGTCGTACTACGGCTATAGCACCGGCGGCACAGACCTGAAGGACAAGATCGACGCCGGTTACGCTGCGTTCGAGAAAGCGGAACGACGTGAACCTAACGTCGCCGAGCGGCGCGTGATCCGGGCCCGCGAGGGCGCCCTGGCTTTCCGCGAGGCCAAGGGACGTCCAGCCGCTGACAAGGAAGAGCTCGGCCGTTTCATCACTGCGGCGACCCGGCCGACGCAGCAAGCCGTCGCCGGATTCGACCTGGTCTTCTCCCCTGCGAAGAGCGTGTCTGTGCTCTGGGGTCTGGGCGACGAGCCCACCCGGAACGCGATCGAGGACGCGCAGGCTGTCGCTATCGCTGACACGGTGAAGTACCTCGAGCGGGAGGCTGTCGCCACCCGCGCCGGCACAAACGGCGTCGCACAGATCGACGTCGAGGGCGGTCTTATCGCAACCCTGTTCCGCCACTACGACTCCCGCAACGGCGACCCGCAGCTGCACGATCACCTGGTCGTCGCGAACAAAGTCAAGAGCGTCGATGGCAAGTGGCGGACGCTTGATTCCAAACTTCTCCATCGTCAGGGAGTCGCCGCATCTGAGTTCTACAACCAACGTGTCATGGACGAGGTCACCAGCACCCTGGGCCTGACCACGGAGCTGCGCGAAGTCACCCCGGGCAAGCGTCCCGTGGTCGAGATCGCGGGTATCGACGAGCGCCTAACGTCGCAGTTCTCGACCCGGTCTGCGGACATCAAGAAGGCTGTGGGCCAGCTCGAGAAGGACTACCGGGCCAGCCACGGCCGCTCCCCCGACGCGACCGCACGCATCAAGCTCGCCCAGCAGGCCACCCTCGACACCCGCCCGCAAAAGCTACACGCACGGTCCCTCGCTGCACTCCGCACTGAGTGGGCAGCGAAGGGCACTGAACGCGTCGGCGCATCCACCATCCGAAACCTCCTTACGGACGCCCGTGCCGCAGCACGTGCCACGGACGAGGCGAGGACCGGGCCGTGCCTGGTCGACCTCGACCGTGCTGCCCGCGAGGTCGTCGCGACGGTGTCGGAGCACCACGCGGTCTGGGGTCCGCACATGATCGAAGCCGAAGCCCGACGCTGGGTCCAGAACGAAACCAGCCGCGGCCCCGTGCCCGCCGGCACCGTGGAGCAGATCACACGGCGAGCGTTGGAGACGGACTCGATCGCGGTCACCCCGCCAGCTCCGCATGGTGCGTTCCAGCCGCTGACCCGTCGGGACGGGGTGAGCATTTACGAGCACAAGGGCCGCATGCTTTTCACCTCCACCGGGCTACTGGCCGCCGAAGACACCCTGCTTGCGGCTGCCCGCACCCGGTCAATCGCCCCGGTGACCATGGCCGAGTTCGACCGGACCGCCGCGGCGCACAGCGGCCCACTTGACGCCGGCCAGCGGGCCCTTGCCCGGGAGTTCACGACGTCGGGCACACTGCTCGTCGTTGGGACTGGTCCCGCAGGTGCGGGTAAGACAACCGCGCTGGCGTTGGCTGCCCGCGCTACCGAGCACGCCGGTGGCCGGCTGATCGGGTTGGCCCCATCCGCGACCGCAGCCACCGTGTTCCGTGACGCTGTGGGCGTGCCAGCGGCGACGATCCACTCGTTCGTCGGCGCCTACGACACCCACGGCGACGCCACACCTGACAGCCGCCACCCAAACGAGTTGAAGCTGCGGCCGGGCGACATCGTCGTGGTCGACGAGGCGGGCATGGCAGGCACCGTCAACCTGGCGAAAGTCACCAGCATCGCGGAACGCCACGGCGCCCACGTGCGCCTGATTGGTGACGACCGTCAGCTCGCCGCCGTCGAATCCGGTGGAGCGCTGCGCCTGCTGGAACGTGAAGTCGGCTCAGTCCAACTCGAGCAGATCCACCGGTTCGCCTCTCAGGCTGAAGCCGAAGCATCCCGGCAACTGCGCGACCCGGCCACGGTCGGTGACCCGTTCCGTTGGTACGTCGACAACGACCGCGTCACCGGCGGCAGCATCGACCGGATGACCGACAACGTGTTCGCGGCCTGGCAGCACGACGACGAAGCCGGCAAGAACACGGTCATGCTGGCCCCGCAGAACGTCACCGTCACCGACCTCAACACGCGGGCGCAGGCGTACCGGATGGGTGCCGGCCAGGTTTCCGGGCGGACGTCGGCGCAGCTGCGCGACGGCCTGGCCGCGTACCAGGGCGACCGGATCGTCACCCGCCTCAACGACGCCACCCTCCGCACCGGCCGCGGCACGGACCGGGTCAAGAACGGCGACGTCTGGACTGTGCGGAAGGTGCACGGCGACGGCGCGCTGACCGTCATCCACGCCGGGCATGGCGGCCGCATCACCCTGCCGGCCGAGTACGTGCAGCGAAACGTTGAGCTGGGCTACGCATCCACCATCCACCGCGCGCAGGGCCTGACCGCCGACACCGCACACGTCCTGGCCGACGCGTCGACGTCGCGAGAACTCGTGTACGTCGGCCTGACCCGTGGCAAGGAAGCGAATCACCTGTACGTCGAGACTGAGGATGCCCAGCCTGTCAGCGACGTTCTGGAGAGCATCGCCCGCCACAGCGCCGGATTGCTCTCCGCGACCGAAACCATCCGCGCCGAACAAGCCCGGGTCGATGACCTGGTCACCCTTATCGACCAGTACGGCGACGTCGCCGAGCGCGCCAACACGGTCCGATTCGACCAACTCGTGCACCGCACCCTCCCGGGCGCAGAGGCCACCAGCCTCACCGACTCCGAAAGCTGGGGCGCTGTCAACGCCGCCCTGACCCGCGCCGAAACGCAGGGCCTGGACGCAGCCACCGTGCTGCGGGAATCGTGGAACGAACGAGAACGTGGAACGGCCGAAGACGTCGGCGCCGTCCTGTCCTACCGGATGGAACGACGCCTCGAGACGGCCCCCGCCCTCGACCAAGCCGTAGAACCCGACCGGCCGGCCGTCCCGGCGTGGATCGCGGACCGGCGTGCGCTCGACTCCCCCGGCACTGACCCCGCCTGGCGGGAGCACCTCGCCGAACGCTACGAGTACTTGTCCGTGCGGCTTGAAGAACGCGGCACCTCAATCGTGACCGAGCAGCCCGCCTGGGCGCAGCAGCTCGGCGACGTCCCGGCCGAAGGGGCGCCGCGCGAAGAATGGGTGCGGCTTGCTGCCGAGGTCGCCGTGTTCCGCGACCGCTACAGAGTCGACCCTGGCCAAACCGACGCCATCCCCGCGGCCTACCGCGAGCGTGCCGTGGGCGCGGAGCTCGCTGCCCGCGTGGCAGCGCAACACCCGGCGCAGACCCCGAGCGCCCAGCCGGACGCAACAGGCACTGGACGGCAGAAGCCCCCAACCGCGCTCGAAGCGATGCGAGCGGCGAACCGGACCACAGCCGACAGGCAGCGCGAGGCACAGCGTGCAGCGGGCCTCACGGTCACGGCACGCCAAGCGGATCGTAGCGACCAGGCCGCAGAGCAACGCGAGGACCAGCGCACCCGGGACAACGGCCGAGAGCTTTAACCGGCGACTGACCACCGTTGTCCCACCCGCACGCCCGGAATCTGGTGTCGTGGATGGTGACACCCCTCCCGGATGGATCTACGATCCGTCCAATGAATTGCACATATGCAACCCATTGCACATATGCAATGTACGCTGGGGATATGAGCTTTCAGTCCGCCGCGTCGCTAGTTACTCGTATGCGCGTTAAAAGAGAGATGACCAAGTCGTCGTTTGCCGAGCTTGTGGGAGTGCCGACGTCGACGATCACTCGGATCGAGTCCGGTGTCGTGGATCCGACCTATTCGATGCTGCAGAAGCTCGCTACCGGTGCCGGATTTCTACTGACGGAAACTCTCTCGGACTTGGGCAGCGACGCGCCATACGCGGTGGCGGTCGAACGGATCCGGACGGCGTCTACCGCCGATCGGAGCCGCCTGATTAAGAAGCTCGCTCAAACGGCCACCCTCGCTCCCGTCATCAAACGTCCAGGGGTGCGGATCTTCGCGTTGGATCGGCCGGTGGGTGAGCTCATCCACTACCTGGTTGCACGCGGCGCGAACCCGGCGGTGTCGTCGCTGGAGGCGGTGGCAGCGGATATTTCGTCCACCCGGTCGTTCACCCCGGTCGTCTACGTGGAGCGGCCCGAAGATTTGGATGAGCTTCCTCCAATGTCTCCGACTGCGAAGTCCAGCGTCATTGTTCTTCCCATTACCGAGAACGTGCGCAGATTCACCACGTGGGTCAACGGCACGGCGATGCTCGCGCCGGAATGGGGCATGCTCGACGCTTTGGCTTCACCGGGCCGCCAAGCCGACGTTGCCCAGAGCTTCCTACCGCAACTCGCCGGGCGAATCGCCCTGACGGAAGCGGGGGTAGCGGCGTAGTGGCACTGCAATTCGAGGATGCCAGATACGGTGCTGAACGATCCCGGCGCCTGCTCATCACCACCATCCTGGCGTTGGGCGACCATGCGGATGCGGTGACCGTCGTAGGAGCGCACGCCGTCCATGTGTGGGTGCAGAAAAAGTGGGGACCAATCGACATGGAGTCGACCCGGGACGGTGACCTCGCCATCAACCCAGTCCTGATCGCTGAAGACCCCAAAATCATGGAGCTCCTGGCCGACATCGGGCTTGAACCGGCGCGTCCCGAAAGGCCCGGAATCTACGGCCTGGTCAACGAACGCGGGTTGTCCTGGGAACAGCGCACGACAGTCGACCTCCTCGTCCCGGAAACGTATGCCGGCTCGAAAGGACGCTCAGCTCGAATCGCTGGGCAGCAGAGTGCAACAACCCGCGCTTACGGCCTCGAGCTGGCCATCCACGACCGCACCGTCACCACGATCACCACTGTTGACGGCGAACCAGAACTCTCCGTCGATGTGCACGTTGCAGGGCCGGCCGCGCTACTCATAGCTAAAACCCACAAGGTCTCCGAACGGTTGGCGGACGTTGACAGACGCCCTGACCGGTTGCGCCCCAAAGATTCCGGCGACATCGCCCTGCTCATGATGGTCACCGACGGAGCCGTCATGGCGGAAACGATGATGAAGCACTCAGCCGAACGACCAGAAATTCGCACCGTTGTTCACGAGGGGGCTCAGCATCTCGTCGAGATGTACTCCGCACAAAACGACACCCTTGTCCGAGAACACATGGCAGCAAGTTTGGGCGCCAGGTTTCCCGAATCAGCCATCTACGAGTCCATCGATGAGTGGCTCATCTCGTTCACCGCGATCTTTGGACAGTGAGCACGTCGGCTCCTAAGGCTCTCCCCCGATTGAGGAGATCGCTGAGGACGGCCACGTTCTTTGCTCCGTTGGGATATGGGTCAGTCATCGATCGGGGCACCGCGAGCGTCATGAATGCGGGCAAATGCCGGTGGGCCGCTTCTGTGAAGACGCTGCTGCGGAGTTGGCGGGCATCGATCCGCACTGTTCGGGCGAGGATGGCCAGGTCGATGAGATCTTTTGATCGGGTGGAGGGAAGGCCGCCGTAGATCGACATCGTGGCGCAGGCCTTGTCCGCGATCTGGTCCTCGACGGCGATCGCTTGATAGGCATAGACGGTACCGAGGCGGGGTAGGTCGAGCCGGAACGCTGGGACGATGCTCTCCAGCGGTGCGGTCGGCGTGCGCTTGTGAATGGCCAGGTCGACTTTGATCGGGTTCCGAGTGCCGGCGCCTCGGACGGTGACGCTGTACGTGACCTCAGCAGCCTGCAGACCCGGCTGGTTGGGTCCGCCCGTATCGCGGTGATGAAGATATCGGAACTCGAGATGATCGCCTAGATCAACGCTGGCGGCCGCCGTGAGCTGGGTGGTGGCCTCATCGATGCTCATCTCGGCTGTTTCGAGGTCGACGTCGGTTGTTCTCCGGGCTCCGGGCAGACGCGCGAGCATGCTCGTTCCGCCTTTCAGCGCGAACGGGCAATCGTCTACGGAGAAGACCCGGCAAAGAAAACGGTCGAAGATGGCCAGATCCTGAAGGCTCTGGATCGAAGTCCCCAGTCCAGCGCGGTGCGCGGAGCGTGCCTTCTCTTTGAGAGCGGCGAGCATTGCCCGTCCGTCTGGGTAGGGATCAGTTTTCATCGGTCGTTTCCTCTTCGGTGGTCGGTTCCTGGCCGCGGCGTGACTCTCCAGCGTCTGGATCTTTGGGCGCGATGGCGGAGGATGCCGGCACTGCGTGTGTTGTGGTCATGAGAGGGACAGCCCCGCCGAAGTTCATGGCTGGAACCGAGATCTTCGGCATCGTGAAGGTAGGCATCTGGTCCGCGATTCCCTTGGTGATCTGCTCCATCTGCCCCCGATGGAGTTCCAGGAAGGGGGTCAGCACGGCGTCCGCGATCTCGGAAGCTAGGCGACTCTGCGCTTCTCTCACCGGCGCAAGCAGTTGTTCGAGCTGTTCGTTGAGTTGGGTGCTTCCGTGCAGCTGGAACTGAAGTTGCTCAGCAAGGACCCTGAGCTGTTCGCCTGCTGCGCGGGTGATGACCTGCTCGAGGGCGGCACCGACAGCGGGTCGCTGAATGAGCGCGAGAGTTGCGGCGACGTCGTCGATGCCGGCACTTCGTCGTATTTGTTCGAGAAGCGCCGTGCCGTCCCGTCGAGGATGGCCGTACCTTGCCGCGAAAGGGGCAAGAAGACGTCCTAGGTGATTTAGGTCGATGGCGTGCTCTCCTCGGGTTGCGTCGGCCAGAACATCCCCAACCAGGGAGAGGTCGCCCACCTCATCGACAAGATCAGCGACGGTGCGCTCAATGCTCGTCACCGGGAGACCCTCGACAACGACGACGTCTCGCGGTTCCAGTTGGCGACGCGAGTAGGCGATGTCTGGTCGTTGGGTCTGGCGACGCTCGCTGGTGATCATCCGATACGGGGCTGGCTCAATATCGCCAGACTTATGCACCGCGGCGGCCGCGGCGCCGCCGATCACCACGTGCGGATTCTCGAGCCGTTCCCAGGCCAGCAGTTCCGGACCAGTGGACATCCAGGCTGCCCGAAGATCATCCAGCGGCGCCACCGGAACGCCGCCGAGCCGGTACACGCCGTGAACGAGACGTTCCAGACGCCCATCCCGCTCCCGATGCGAGAGATTGGCTCGACTAACACCGCGAGCCCTCGCCTGCGCGGCCGTGAGTAGACCCCACTGGCCCGAGGCCAGTTCCTCCAGGATCGGTTCAACAATTACGCTCATACTTGAAAAGTATAGGTTATGTACACTTTCAAAGCATATGTTGGGTGTTCTAGGTGGCCCAGAGTATTGCGCGGACTGCCTTAGCGCTCTTTGGCGGTGTTTTGTGATCGCTATATGGCGTCATCGATTGTCAGGGTGTCGTCAGCGGCGACTTGATCGGGCATAGGGCTCAGGGCGTGCTCTCGTCGGTAGGAGGTTGCTCTAGACAATCCAAGATCACGCGCGACCTGGGCCGCTGTCTCGCCGCGTTCTATGAGGTGGCGGGCGTTGAGGATTTGGCGGTCGGTGATGATCCGCGGGCGACGGCCCAGATCCTTGCCGGCGTCGCGTCGCTTGGCGATCGAGTCGACTATGCGCTCTCGCTTGATTTCGTGTTCCATCTGACCGAGCGCCGCCATGATCGTGAATAGCATGGAACCCATGGGCGTCGCGGTGTCGACGTCGCCGCCGCCCAGGTTCAGCACGCGGAGGCCGGCGCCGCGGCCGCGCAGCTCTTCGGCGAAGGCGAGCATGTTCTGTGTCGATCGCCCCAGCCGGTCCAGAGTCGTGATGACGAGAGTGTCGCCGGTGTGTGTGAGCACTTAGGAACCTGCCGTTTCAGTACGTCATTCCGGCCGTTTCATCACCTCCATCCTGCCGTTTCAGCACCGGCCCGTGGCGGCCCGGGCGACTCGGAACAGCGATGGTCGTGTGTACCTGCCGCAGCCGCTGATTCAGCGCGAGAGCAGGGCTGGATGAAGCGGCGGCCACGCTTGGGGCGTCCAAGGAGACGCCGTCAGCTGTCGCTACCGACGTCCAGCTCAGCAGATTCCCGGTCGCTCAGATGGCAGGAAAGTTATCGCTCTTTTGGCTGGTTTCCAACTGACGAAACACACGCCGGCCTCGAGGGCGTCGAGTGCGCGGTCGAAGTCCGGTCGTGATGCTCGAGCGCCGGAGACTCCGTGGTCGACGTAGAGGTCATCGCGCCGGACGCCCTGCGGCCAGAATGTCGGCCTGTTGCCAGTCAGCGGATTGCCAGCGCGTCGATACGCGCGCATGGCCGACCAGCTTCGTCACTCTGATCCTTGGGTGTCGCATAACTAACGGTGAGTACCGAAATTCAAGCAAGAGGATATGAGACTCGTCGGGTCGCGAGATCACCCGAGAATTGCGTCAGTTTTCGAAGTCGTCTGCACAAATGTTCGTACTCGCCTGCACAACTTGCTCCGGCCACCGACGACACTTGCAATAATTCCCGTAGCGCGAACGTCAACTGGGACATTAGTTACGAGGTTTACCATTGAGGATCCGCCTACGGCGACGGATGCTGTCGTCGGCTGGGCAGCAGCCAACCCTAGTCGGTGCTGTCGAGAATAAGTCGGGTCGCTTCATGCGGTACGTCCCATTGCGGAAAGTGACCGCACCGCTCGAACCAGTGCAGCACGGCGTCGGGGAACAGTTCCGTGGAGCGAGCGGCCTGTCTAGGCAAGGTCACCAAGTCACGCCGCCCCCACCCGATCGTGACCCGGCCGGGCACTGTGCCAGCCGGGGCGCCTTGTTGCTTGGGTCCTTTGGTGAGGGCGTCCATGGCGGCGCCAGTCGCCGGGGAATCGGCCAGTCCGCGCACGTCCGGCAGCACGGTCTCGCGCGAGAGCGCCCAGGGCCGCGCCGACAACTGCGCCAGCAGCAAAGTCCTTCCGACAGAGCTGCCAAGAAGGGCTGGCAGCATGCCTCGCAGCGCTCGGACCAGAGCGATCGACGGCCGCAGCGTGGCGCCAAAGACGACGAGCTCGCGGTCGCTCCAGAAGCCGCCCGGGTCCAACGCCACAGTGTCACCGCCGACTCCCCGCCGCGCGAGCTCAAGCACCATTCGGCCGCCCATTGACTGGCCGACGGTCGAGACCCCGTCCAGCCCCTGCTCGCGGATGAAGTCCGCGACGGAGTCGGTCAGCGTGGCGATCGAGACCTCGCCGGTCAACGGCGGTGTCTCACCGAACCCTGGTAGGTCGACAGCGATGACCTCACGGCGCTCGGCCAGTTCGTCGAGGATCGGGGCCCAGGATCGCCACCCTGCGCCCAGACCGTGTACTAGCAGCAGCGGGCTGCCACTTCCGCGTCGAATATGGTTTAGCGTCACACCCGCAACGCTATCCCACGCGGATCTCGGCAGGGTCTGGTCACCGCAAGCGGAACCTTAAACGGGCGGCGTGCCTAGCCTGCGGTAGCGTTCAAACTCGACAGAAATGCGGTGGGTCCTTCCGGCTCGTCGAGCGATGCTGCGGGCCGTTCGCCATTGGTAATGGTTCAGCACCCGCCCGGGCTCCTGTCGCGTGGTCCTGCTCGCATGGGGTGGTCATCCGTTCTGCCAATGCGAGGGCATTTCCAGATGACCGCAAGATACGCCTCCCGTGTTCCGACGCCGATGATCGGGATGCGCATTGCGTCGCCGAGGAAGCGCAGCAGGTTGAGGAACTCGCGGCGGCTGTTGCCCTGCCCGGCGAGGACGTTATGTAGCTCGTCGATGACGAGCGTGCGCACTCCGGTCGCACGCAGCAAGCTCAGCGACACTTGTTCCACGTCGGCCAGGCGTCGTCGGGGTTGAAGGGGCGCGCCGAGGGCGGCGAGGAGCGCGATGTAGAAGCGCAGCACGGACGGTTCGGACGGCATCTGCACGCACAACACGGGAATGTGTTCCCGTCCGGTTCGGTCATCGGTAGGTGTCCGCGGCGGAACTTTTCCACGATCGCCGCGGTCAGATACGGACGACCGATCGGTTGCCGCTCACACTCGTCGACGACAATCACGTCGATGACGGTGTGATCGATCTGCACCTGCTCCAAAATTGTGTCAATCACCGGCACGTCGCCGCCGGCGGATTGCAAGCGCCGCACCGCATCCGGACCACCCCGCCGCCGGCCCACCTCGACCGGATGCAACGCCTGGACTCGCCGCCCCACCGTGTTCCGGGACGGAGCCGGGAGTCCTCGTGCCCGGCAAGCTGCCGCAATGTCGCGGTGAACCGCCGCCAAAGTCCGCTTCAGATGACTTCGGAAAATGACAAATTGAGAAAGTGTAGATCGCGACCGTGAGACGTCTCATTTCCCTAGGGTTACGAGACGGTATTGGAGCGGATTAGAGGCCTGCCGGAGGGGCCAATAAGAGGCGGAGCTAGGTTCGGAGCCTACATGCTGACGAAGAACTCCAGTGCCACACCGTCTGGGTCCTTGAAGCTGAGAGCGGTTCCGTAGTCCGCTTCGATGAGGCCGCAGTGGTCGATGGCGGCACCGGTGAGGTACTCGGCCCAGCGTTGGAGTTCCTCTATATTTTCGACGGCGAAGCCGAGATGATCCATGCCGGGACGGAAGGGAGTGAATCGCTCGGTCGTGGTGGGAGTGTGTTCGGTCAAACCAATGTTGACGCCCCCTGGCAAGGCGAAGAGGCGGCGGTGCAGTTTCTCACCATCGAGCTCATCGGTCGGAGGAAAACCGAAGACCAGCTGATAGAACGCGGCGCTGGTATCGAGGTTACTGACAGTTAACGCGAGATGGTGGATTCCGGTGAACCGGGGCATTTGATCATCCAATGTTCTTCGAAGTCGCGAGACTCAACGACTCGATCGGCTCGTCACCCAAATCGGACGAGTCATAAAGCTTAACGCCCTCACCAAAGTCACACCCGAAGTCATCGACGCAGAGGCGCTACTGCTCGGCCACTGACCAGCGACAAAAGTCGGCCACTTAGCGCTGCGACTCACATTTCGAGATTCTCTTCTCACTCCCGCTTTGGGTCTGGTTGGTAGGTGGGACGGGGTTCGAGAGGCGAAGAATCTCGATCGGTCTCGTTGCGATGTCTCGTAACTCATGGGGTTTCGAGACAGAAGCATGCCAGTCTCTGGACAGCGATCACTACCCTGATTGGCAACGGAACAGGGTCACCGAGAAGGAAGCCCTGAATGACGATTCATCCCGTCTACACGATCGGTCACTCCACCCATCCGATCGAAGAATTTGTTCGGATGCTGAAGTTGAACAAACGTCAGCCTGTTAGTTGACGTTCGGACGGTTCCCGGTTCCCGACACAACCCCCAGTTTGGCGAACAGGAACTCTCACGCAGCCTGACCGTTCAGGGCATCAAGTATCTACGCCTCGCTGAACTTGGAGGACTTCGCCGTACACCCGCAGCACAAGAGTCCATCAACGGATCCTGGCGCAACAAAAGTTTCCGAAGTTACGCCGACTACATGCAAACAACCGCCTTTGCCGACGGCGTCCGTACGCTCCTGGGCTACGCCTCTAACGACACGGCGGCAATCATGTGTGCAGAAGCGGTGCCTTGGCGCTGTCACCGATCCCTCATCGCGGACGCGCTCCTTGCCCGCCGCATTCCTGTCAACGACATCATGAGCCCCACCTCCACAAAACCACGCGCCCTGACGCGCTTCGCGAGAGTGGACGGCGACCGGGTGTGGTATCCGTCCGACGGAGAAGGTGCGGATGAATGAGATCGCAGTATCCAAAGCTGCTTCGATACCCGTGGTGCAACGCTTAGCCAAGACCAGCAGGCCTGAGAGCGGGCGAAGCAGCAGGGCACGGCAAGCCGAAGGGAGTCCTGCGGGGCAGCGTCCTGACGCGGCTGGAGTCGACCTCACTCACATAGCGCCGAAAGTCACATCCGACCGGCGCAGTCGGCATGGCAGCGCCAACACCCCTTTTTGAGAAATATGCGATTAATGATTATTTTCTGTCGGTGCACGTTCTCGACCACCTGGCTGACGTGACAAGTCTGCTCCAGCGGTGCGTGCCGCTACAGCTCCACGTTGTCCGGCGGCATCGATGCGGGCACAATCCTGACCGTTCCGTTTTTGCGGCGGTGGAAGTGTCCTTGGTCGGGGTCGCAGTCGCGGAAGGGACCGGTTGACTTGTCGAAGATGACGGCGGCGTGGCGGTCCCAGTGGTTGATCCACCAGGACGAGACGGCGCCGGCGTCGCCGTCCATGACGCTGGCGTCTGCTTGCATGCTGGCGTGCCAGAGCGCTTTGAACCGGGCGACGACTTCCGGGTGTAGCCACCATTGGTCGCACCACGGTGTCGGTTTAGTGCCGACGACCTCGACGGTGCTGAGGTGGCTGGTTAGCCAGTCGAGGAACATCTGGCGGACGTCAACCGCATCCTCCCCAGTGTCGGCTGAGTCGTAGTCGTCGTACTCAGCCACGTGCTGCCACCTCCGCTGCAGCGGTGTCCTCGGGTACCGGTACCGGGTCCGGTGTCTTGGTCGGCGCGGTGCGGTTAATGGTGGCGGTAAGGGTTTTGTCGCGGAACCAGGGGACGGTGTTGACCATGACTGGTCGGCATTTGGAGCTGAACATGACCGCGCGCCATTCAGGGAGGGAGCCGAGGGCGGCGATGTCGAGGGTGTTGACCTTGCGGGTGTTGGTCGACGTGGACATGTGTCCGTCTTTGCTGGTGGAGCTGCCGTAGGTGATCTCATCGTGCTCGCCGATGAGCGCGGCCAGGGACCGGAGGAACTCGTCGTCGCCGGATCCCCCACCGAAGACGCGGGTGGCGGCGGCGTCCCAGAGGGTTTGCCAGCCATCTTTCCCGAACGCGTCGATCGCTTGGGCGCGGGATTGGAAGTAGGAGTTCAGGATGATGCCCATCGACCCATAGAAGGAGTAGACCGACGGCAGCTCTGGCCAGCGGACGATGTTGGCGCATTCGTCGAGCTCCATCACCAGCGGCACGGTGAGCCGGCCGCCGTTGCCCTGCGCAGCGTGCTCGGCGGTCTTGCAGATCGCGCGGATGAGGGCAGTGAGGATGGCACCGCCAGATCCTTCACCGTCTTTGGAGAGCAGCACGAGCGTGTCGGCGCTGCGGATGAACTCGTCCGGGTTGAACCGGCGGACACCGTCGGCGCTCGTCCAGGCCAAGAGATCATCGCCAGCGAGGGCAGAAGCCATCCGCTGTGCGGTGGCGTAGACACTGCCCTTGGTCTTCTCGGGCCAGCTCAGGATGCCCTCGATTGTGGATGACGGCCCGGTTTTCCCGTGCCGGGCGAGGATCCGTTGCACCTCGTGCCCTTCAGCGCGGGCGATCCACGCGAACACCTGCGACAGCGGTTCGTGCTCGAGCGCGGCCGCGAGGAAGAAATAGGCGAGCATGTCGCGGCCGGCGGTGTCGAACTGGGAATCCCCGCCCCGGTCCGACGCTTTCCGGGTGGAGGCTTCGAAGATCGCCGCGAGTTCGCGGGCGTCCGCGGCGCTCTGCACGTAGTCGAGCGGGTTGAACACGAAATCCGGTCGGGTGTCGCGGCGGTAAATCCGGTTCGGGTCAAAGATGAACGCATGGCCGTGGCCGGCCCGGCCGGCGAGGGCTTCGCGGACGCCGTCGACTTTGTTGGACGTCATGATCGCCGCTCCCGGGGCTTCGATCATGTGGCGGATGACGAGGGCGGAGGTTTTCCCGCGGCCGGTCCCGAACACGTACACGCCCAAATCCCGCCACCCCTGATACACCCACCGGTTCCCACGGCCAACGAGCCGGCCGACCCGCTCCCCCGCCGGCAGGTTCACCGCGGCCGGGTGCAGCTGCGCCGCCTCCTTCGCCCGAGCCGTTTCACGCAGCACGGCTGACTGACGGGTAGTGGCCATGTGCTTGAGGGCCACGTTGTTGCGCTTGGTCGACGCCCACTGCGCTTGCTTGGCAAGGATGAACGCGAACACCGCCACCACGAGAATCAGGGCCGTCAGGGACGTCCAGGTGGCCGCGGGCGGCCAGGGTGCGTCGCGGAAGAGGAAGTCGCCGGCCAGGGCGGCGGGGTTCCACGGGTATGTCACACCCGTGGGGGTGAGGGCGGCGCCGGCGTGCACGGCGCCGAGCAGCCCGAGGACGGTCAGGATGGCGAGGAGGCCGGTCATGATGCGGGCTTTCCAGTCGATCATTGGATTCTCCTTGCAGCCTGGCGCGCAGGCGTAGTCAGGTGGGGCATTAGGTGCCGAGTTTTAGGGGGTCGGTGTTGTAGGGGTCGACGGCGATGTGGACGTGGTTGCAGTAGTCGCTGAACTGCGTCATCGACAGGTCCAGGGTTACGCCGGCGTCGGCGCGGCACTGGGATTGTCCGGTGCCGGACCCGGCCGGCAGGACTGGGCTGAGCGCCTTGAGCAGCTTCAACGCGTTCGCGTCGGCGCCGGTGGTGGGCATCCGGTCGAAGGAGTAGAAGTCGACGGCGTGGCCGCCCCCGTTCGCCGAGTGCGGCGACGTCAATCCGGAGCCGAGGACTTGGCCGGTGCAGGCCCGGTTGATGTCGGAGATCCCGACGCTGCCAAACGTGTTCGTGGCGATGGTGATCACCTGCAGGATCCGCGTGTCGATGCCGCAGTTCTCTTTGGTTTCGCCGTCGGCGATCCAGCGGATCTCGCGGAGGTGATCCGGCGACAACCCGGTGATGTTGCCCGCGTCGATCTTGACGACCAGGCCGGCTGCGAGGGCCCGGGCGTCCCCGCCGATCCCGGCCGCGCAGGCGGCATCACCCGTGGTGAGCGCGGTGACGACGGCTTCAGCACCGTTGAAGTACTTCGTGTAGTGGTTGGGGTCGGCGTTGATCTGCACGGCGTGCGCTGCGGCCGTGGGTGTCATCGTCTCCCAGTTCGACACCCGCAGGAGACGTTCGAAGAAGAACGACGCCGCCTGGGTCGGGTTCATCCGTTGGGCGAGGGTGCCCCAGGTGTCGCGTTGCTGGAACAGGCCGCGGGAGTCGGGGCCGGCCAGGTCGCCGTATTCGATGTTGCGCAGCGTGGATTCACCCATCGCCGTCATCACAGCAATGGTTTGCCCGTGCACGTTGACGCCCAGCGTCGCCCCGGCGTTCATGATCAGGGCCGCATTCACGAGCTGGTCGCCTTGGTACCCGGCGACCGCGGAGCGTTCTGCGGCGCCTTGCGGGTTCGCCGCGACCGCCGCGCACGCGCTCGTGCCGGGGCCACCACCGGTGATCAGCAGCAGCCCCGTGAAGATGAACACCAGGAGCACGACGGCCCCGGTCCCCCACATACCTTTCTGCATACGCCGGTCAGCTGGTGGTGTCGCCGGCGGCCATGGCGGAGTCGGTGTTGGTGACCTCGATCTCCCAGTCCGAGCGGATGTGGCGGATGTGGGTTTCCGGGTTCGACCCGTACTTGAACACGCAGTTGCCCGGGTTCAATCCCATCAGGGTGGCGGCGGTGTCGGGGGCGAAGTTGAACGTCTCCTGCGCCCACCTGGCGTCTTCGGGGCGGTCCTGCCGGAACGCGTACACCGTCTGTGCTTCCTGGACGACGGTGTAGCCGGGGCTGTCGGCGGGAATGTCGGTGCCTTTGTGCATGACGAAGACGTTGGAGATCCCCAGGGAGCGGGAGAGTTTCTGGTTGGCTTTCACGAGCTGGGCGGAGGGGCCGCCGATCATGTGCCAGCCCTCTTCGTAGATCACGTTGGTGATGAATCCGCGCTCCTGGCGGAGCCGGCCCATCAGCCACATGTTCCCGATCGCCATCACCGTCGGAATTGCCGGCCCCGAGTCCGGCAGCTGGGAAACGTCGAAGGTGGTGAGCTTGTGGGAGAGGTCCACGTGCCTACTGGTTTCGCCGTCGAAGACGCCGGCGTAGGTTTCCAGCAGGTTCTGCAGGCCGAACCGGATCGACAAGCCAGCCTGGTGAAACCGCTCCGACGCCTCCGGCGACAGCCCCTGATCTGTGGGCACCATGCCCAAGTACGGCATCAGGTCCGTCGTCGTCGCAGCCCTTTCGGTGTCTTGGAACTTCTCGAAGAGCAGCTGCAGGGCGTGCCGGGTGGCTTTTTCTTCCCATTCTGTCGCGGCGGTGTCGTCGCGGGCGATGCGGGCGACCGCGTTGATGAGCAGCATCTGCCCCTGCAGCCCAGTGCCGCGTGCAATGTGGGGGTCCAAAAGGTTGAACCTGGTCCCCGTGCCATCCGGGTCGAACCGGAGCGGTTCGGTACCCATCCGCCGGGTCAGAGCCGCGTATTCGCCTTCGCCACCCTCGTCCTTCTTGTCAAACACCACCGCCCGATGGTTTTTCAACAGCAACGGTCGCATCACCATCACCGTTTTCGTAAACGACGACTTCCCTGACCCGACGGTGCCGATAATGAGCACGTTCGGCGACGTCAACTTCCTTGGGGACGCGTTGTATGCAGTCGGGGCGTCGTGGCTGATCATCGTCGACGAGAGGTTGTCGGTACCGTTGACGACACCCTCGATCCCCGTTGGGGCACCAATGATGCCGGTGTTCAGGATCTCGGCCTGCCTGGTTGTTGTCGGTGCCCCGGCCAGCTTCGGCGCGTACCAACCGCGTGCTGCCGCGCCCGGTGAGGCGCGCAGGATGGATCCTGGGCGGGAGAACGGGGGCACGTCCACCGGCCGGGCTGTCGGCCCGACCTGGTCGGTGGCCGCCGCGCCCTCTTCACCGGTGAGGACCGGCGGGATGCTCTCCGTGGGCGAAAGGAAGATTTTCAGGCCCGGCACGGACCCGTACCAAGGCTTCCTCGTCGCCGAAGGTGCACGACCGTCGGTGGCCGTATCGACGGGTGTGGCGGGTTTGTGGGTCATGAGAGTGCTTCTTTCTCGGTGCGGCCGGCGAGCCGGTTGATCGACCGGGACGTCAATGTCGGGCTTGCGGGGCGAAGGCCCCGACCGATGGGCCAGGTCGTGCCGGACGCGGCGGACTGGAACGAGTCCTGCCAGTCCAGGCGCTCGATGCCGAGGCCTGTTGCGCAGGCTTCTTCAAGCTGGCGGGACGCTTGGGCGAGGTCGTCGCGGGTGGGCGCGGAGATGGTGATGAACCCGATCCAATCCACGCCGTGATGGTGGGAACCGGCGGCCAGGTCCGCGGAGCGCCGCTGCGCGGCCGACATCCGCGTCGTCGAATCGTCGGACACCAGGCGGCCTTTCTGCTGGTCGGCCATGACCCCGGCGAGGTCCCGGACCACGTCCGCGCGGGCCTTCGCTTTGGCCTGTCCGGCGGGGACCAGGTGCAGGTGGAACGATACTGACCGGACGAAGGTGAGTTCGCGGCCGATGAGCAGGTCCAGGCACCAGAGCGGGCTGCGGGCGGCGACGGCGAGGTTCTGGCCGTGGATCGCGGCCGTCCGGTGCCACCAGGTCACCGGAGGTGACACGGGGCCGTCCTCCCCCATGATCAGTGACGTCGGGTCGACGTCCTGGACGACGTGTGCGGAGAACTCATCGTGGGAGCGGAGCCCGGCCTGGAGGGGGTCGACGGTGCGGGTGAGGTCGATGGGCAGGTGTGGGTTTTGCTGGTGCAGCATTAACGCGGTCGTCTGCTTCGCCGTCAGGGCGCGCACGTCGCCCATCTTCGCGTCGTTTAGACCGCGTTCGGTGGCCAGGATTTGGTCGGCCATGAGTGCCCGCCAGGCGTCGCGGCCGCGGCCGAATTTGGTGGCGGCGTCGGTGAACTGTTGATCCAACGGCCAGGACACGACAACGTAGTGGCGTTGCACCATCGCGTCGGCGCTGGATTTGCGGATCACTTCGTCGTAAGAAAGCTTCTGTGCCTCAAACGACTCCCGCTGGGCGGCCGTCCAGTCGTCCTGGACGGGCTCAAGGCGGGTCTTCACCCACTGCTGTTGCCGGGCGGAGTCCGGCGGCAACACGCGAGTGAGAGTTTGCACGTCCCGGATCAACGACGACGGTGCCGCCCGGCGGGCCAGGAACTTCCCCCAGGCGTTCGCCGCCCGGGTCAGCGCGGCCGCGGTCTCCATACCGCGCAGCTGCCCGGACACGGAGAACGCCACCGACAGGTACGGTTGCTCACCGATCGGAGCGTGCCAGGCGATGCCGGGCATGTTCGAGGCGTATTGCAGCCAGCCCATCCCATCGGAGCCGTCCGGGTTCGCCCGCATCTTCAACGCGGTGCGCTCCGCGGCCCGTTTCTCCGCCTTGGTGCCCTGGTTGATGGCTTCCTGCAGCTGGTCCCACGCCCCGACTTCGTAGGGCACGAAGTCGTCGGTGCCGAGCCGGCGGCGAGCCCTGGCGCGGGCCCGCTTCCGGCGGCGCTCGAGTACCGTGCCCCGGTGCGTGCGTGCGGTCGTGAGCATCGTGATGCCCACACCCGCCACTGCCACGAGCAGGGCCGGCAGGCCCAAACCCATGACCATGCCGGCCATGCCGCCGCCGATGAACACGGCCAACAGGAATACGCGGGTCTTGGAGGCGGTGCCGCCGAAGAACCCGCGGTGACCCGTCTCGCCGCCCAGGTGCCTGACGTAGGACTCCGGATTACTCATGGGTGGAGTCCTTTCCATAGTGCTGCTCGTGGTCTTCCACGGGAGCGACCGCCGCATCCGTCACCGAATCAGTGACCTTCTTCGTCGTATCGAAACCAGCCTTCGCACCGGCAGCGATCATCGTGGGAATCCCGATCGCCGCCCCGACACCGGTTGCCGACTCGGCCGCACCCGCCGCCGCCATCCCGGTCTCCGCGACCGCAGCGCTCCCGCCGGCCGCTGCGGCCCCGCCACCTGCAGCAGCGCCGGCGGTGGCTCCGCCGGACGTGCTGCCGAGCGAGGCCGCCTCCGAGATTGACGACGTCGCTGTGTCGCCCTCGGCCGCGACCGAACCACCGCCACCGCCACCGGTGCTGCCGGTGCCGCCGGTGGTGACCGGTGAGCTGCCGGATTCGTCGGATACCGACAAGCTGTCATCGCTCTTGCTGCTCGCCGAACTGTTGGGGCTGCTGTCGCCGTACTTCGCATCGGCTTGCTGCATCGACTGGGACCCGATCGTCGGACCCGCAACTGCCGCGCCGCCGCCACCGGTAGGGATGACGGGGGCGAACTTCGTCAAGGCCAGCGGTGACAGACCGGCCATGAACAACGCCAGGATCGACACAACCAACGTCACCGTCTTCGCGAGCGTGGGGGACCCGGAGAACACGTCGACCTGCGCGGACATCATGCTGTACGCGATCGCGAGTAGGAAGAACAGCAGCGGGTGGGAGGCGAGGATCCCGAACCATAGGTAGGCGATCTTGGATCCGAACTTCCGTTTCTGCGGGTCGACGATCCACACGAACCCCAACGGAAACAACACCCCGGAGAAGTAAAGGGTGATGAGCTGCACGATCAGCATCAGCAGCACAATCAGCAAGCCCAGGATCATGAAGAACATCAAGATCACGCCCAGAACGGCGCCGCCGGCCAGACCGTCACTGTTCTCCTCCGAGAGCATCACGGAGAACTTGTCCACGATCGTCTGCGCGTTGTTCGTGACACCCCACGAGATCAGAGAATCCGACAGGGCACCGAAGAACGACACGAGGAACGCGCCGAGCGCCGGCCCGAACATGGCCCCGAGAATGAACGCCGGCCCATACAACGCCAGCGACTCTCCCAGCTCACGGCCCGATTGGTGCCCGCGCGCGGTGCGCACAATCTGCGGAATAAGCAAAGCCACAAATACGAAAATCGCCAGGGCGAACGACACCCTGTACGCCTGCAGGAACCAATCCGCGGTCAGATCCGGCAGGGTCGCGTGCGTCAGTGCCGGCAGCACGTTATCGGCCAGGCCTTTGGCCCCGTTCTGCATCATCTTGAACGAGTTCCCCGCTGGATCCGACCAGAAGTTCGCCACACCTGCAGCCGTATTCACGGCGTTGTTGACGCCGCCAACGGCGTCGGCAACACCTTCAGCGAGCCCTTGAGCCCCGCAGACGAAGTAGTTTTCTGCGCATTCAGGGTTCATCAGCAGCCGCCCGTGTAGCGGGTGCCGCCCGCGGCAAGCTTCGCTTGATCGGGAGTGCCTGCACTTTCTATGTGCCACCCATCGTTTTCCCACACCATCGTTTGGGAGATGACGGCTGCTTTGGTCGGGCTGAGTTCGCCGTTGACGACGTACCCGGCCGCAATGTTCACCTCGACCTTGTCGGTGGTGGAGCCTTCAGAGACTGTCCACAATCCGTTCGTGGTCGACAGATGGAACGGAGTTCCGATGGGAACCTGTCCGGCGGTGATGTCGGTGCCGGCCATCGCCTGGTAGCCAGCCGTAAGATCGCGGAACGCGTCATTGGCTGTTGATGCCATCACAGCCTCGCTCACTGCACTAGCTTCGGCAGTGTTAGCCGCTGGGTTGGGGGTTTGCCAGAGCCACCGGTAGAAAGCGGTGGCGACTTCGACGGCGCCGTAGGTTGTGTGTTTGGCGTCGGCTTGGGCGGTGAGGACCATGTTGGCGTTGCGGTCCTGGCCGCCGAGGCAGCCTGTGACGTCGTCTTCGTTGTCACCGTTGCCGGAGACGCTTCCGGTGGGTGTCGGCGCCGCTGTGGGTGTGCTCGAGGCGGGTGCTGTGGCCGGTTCGGTCGGCTGTGTCGCTGTGTAGGCGATGCCGCCGCCGATGGCGAGGACCAGGAGGCTGCCGCCGATGACGAGGGGCCACCGGCTGCGGCCGGATGCGGTAACCATTCGCATGAGGGGTCTCCTTAGGTAGGGCTGTTAGCCGGCGAACGAGAGGACGGCGCCGACGATGATCGCTAGGCCTGCGAGAGCGGCTAAGGCGATGCCTGCCCACACCGCTTTGCGGCGGCCTTGGGCGTGGGCTTGCGGGTTGGGGTTGGTGTCTCCGGATGCCCCGGCCATGGCGACGATTCCGAAGATCAGGAATCCGATGGAGACAAGGATCCCGATGGCCCAGAGGGCGGCGATGAGTTTTTGCCACAGGGCGGTGAACTCGGCTCCGCCGAATGAGAAGTCAGGCAGGATCCCGTCGAGGGGATTGTCGATCGCTGCGCGGAGCATGAGGTCGTGCATGGTGGGTTAGGCCTTCCGGTTCTGTGTGGGGGCGGTGGAGACCGCGGATTGCAGTGCTCGGACCACGCTCGCGGCCGCGGCCACGAATGCGTCTCTGGTCGCGGGCTGGAGCTGGGCGAGGGTGAGTTGTCCGCGCTCGGCGATGTGCGCGTCGTAGGGAATGTCGTGCAGGGCGTTGACGCCGGCTTGGTTGAGGAGGCGTTCGACTTCCTGGCGGACGGCGTCGTTCTCGGGGCGTCCATCGGTGAGTCGGATAGCGATCGCCCGGTTGGCCAGGTCGGCGGAGTCGCCGCCTGCAGCGCGGAGCTCCTCGAGCAGCTGGATGGCTTCAAGGACCGAGTCCCCTGCATTCATGACGGGAATCACGAGGACGTCGGCTACGGACACGGCGCCCTGGAATGCGGAGGAGGTGGGGACGTTGCCGGAGTCCATGACGCGGATGGCGTAGAACTCGTCGATGACGTTGGACACGGCCACGACGGAGTCGCCGGTGAGGCGTTCACGTCGCCCGGTGGATCCGATCACGGACGCGAACGAAGTTTGTGGGGCGGTGTATCCGGCGAGGCGGCCGACGGTGCCGACCTGGTCGATGTCGCGGACCAGCTCGCCCAAGCCGAGCTGTGGGTTCCCCTCAGCCCGGAAGTTCAGAGCGCCGGGGTCGTCGGAGACTTCCAAAATCGCGACCGACCCGCCACGAATCGCGGCGAGCACTCCCCCAAGCAACAACGCGGTCGGAGTCTTCCCGGTGCCGCCCTTCGGGTTGTTCACCAGCACCGACACCGCACGGGTCCACGTCGCTTGGCGCACGGTGGTCTCATTGGCTGTGTGCTGCTCCTGCAGGCGCCGCTCCCCCAGCTCGGCGGCACTGGGCCCGACCGGTAGGCCCAGACTCGCCAGGGCGCCCCGGAATCCTGTGGTGGCCTTGGCTGGGTTCGTCATTCGTGACCCGGCGACCAGCCCGGCCGCCGTTCCGCCAAAGAGCACCGAGGTGCTGGCCAGGTTCACGGTGGCCGGCCCCTCAGGTGTGGGCTCCACATGCACCGGTGTTATGACGGGCTCTGCGTCAATAGGCGCTGGGAGGAGCGTGGGGGCACCCTCAGTTGTTTCCGCTAGGCGGCGAGGCGTCGGCGGGGCTATGTGGGTGGTGTCTTCCTCGACGTAATCTCCGGCGCGGTCAGCCGCTCCGAAGACATCGCGGGTGCTGCGGTGACTGGTGTCACTCATGGGCGGTATCTCCTCTCGAACTCTTGCTACGCATCCGAGGGATATAGGACGCCCCCCAAAGGCCCTGACTAGTCTCTACTTTTTTGCCCCTAAATGCCACCTGAACGAGGGGTGTGTCCCGACTGTGTGTCAGCTAAAATTCCCTGAATCACGGGGAATGGTTATGTGGCCACGCAATCGGGTCGATTCGAAACTCTATGTGCGACCACCGACATTGGGAGCCTTGTTGATTTACGCCCGTAATTAGATGCGTTTGCATTAACCCCAAACGAGTCGTGTTGCGGCCGGAAATGCGCGGGTCCACGCCAGAATTGAGCGCATGGCACGCGACGACAATCTGATGAAACATGCCCCTGCCCGGGTGGCACTGTTCCAAGAGCTCTTCTCCGCGCCTTCCCGTGTTCTCGTGCTCCGCGCGCTGCTGCCCAGGCCACTTGACTTCAACGAGCTGTTCGACGTGATCGGCGACACGATGAGCCGCCCGGCCGTACACGCGGCGTTGATCGACCTCCGGAATATGGGCTACATCGAAGACGACGCCCCCGATGACGTTCTCCGCCGGCCAGCTGGCACGATATTCACCGCGCGACGAGATCTCGTCACCCGGGACTTCGGTCAAGTCCTCGAATTCGTCCTCGGCTGACGGTTGCGGCTTCTCGGGGGGCCAGCTCGCTCTAACCATGCTGCGAATCTTCATGAGCTAACCTAATAATGATTAGGGTTGACCTGGTCAACGATGGAGAGTGGGGAGGTCGGGCAGAATGGCACAATGCCCCGCTACGTGCGTCCCCCTCACGATGAACTCGTGGAGGCTGCGATCGATGCATTCGGAAACCGCGCTCGAGTGGCGATCCTCAGACACGTTCGCGAAAACGGTCCCTGCACTCGCGCCGACATTGCGACGGCGCTCGGCATCGCTCCACCAACGGCGTCAAACCACCTGGCAGCCCTTGAGTCAGCAGGGCTTATCGTGTCGGCGCCCCCACGTAGCGAGGCCAGGAGTGGCCAATGGGTCCGTTACACGGATATCCCAGAGCGCATCACAGAGCTATTCGTTGCTCTGGGTGGGTTCCTCGGGCAATCCGAGCCTTAATCCAGCAGTTCCCGCGTGGCGCACACTCTTGAATGGGTTTAACGCAATGATCGTTTCCATGGCAGTTGCAAAGGGAAGCCGGATTCGTCGCGACCACACCCCCACGGTGTTGTTCCAGACAAGAGTCGACCCCGCGATCCGCGCGGAAGTGAATCAAGCCGCAGCCGCAAGTGGTGTCTCCACGGGTATCTACCTGGAAGCGCTGCTTCGCCTAACTCTCGCGGACAAGGGCCAGCTGCCTGTCCTCGACCTCATCCCTAACCCAAACGAGGAGCTGCTTATCCCAGCCGCTTAAACGAAAGAGCCCGTCGCTTTCGCGACGGGCTTCTGCAAGTTTCGTAGCTCAAACCCTCTCAGCTTGCCGGCGTGAGGTTCGAGCTAATCCAGATCACCAGCCCTCACGGGAGGTTTCTCTATGCCACAGAGCATAGCTGATTTCACGCAGAATGCACCCATAAAGCTGTTCGGCGTGTCCATTAGTCAGTGGACGGCCTGGGATTTGACGCGCCGGATTAGTCCGCGCGACCAGGTCCGGGTGATGAAACGCGACGCGTATGGTCGTGTCGACGAGAACAACTACCCCTCGATTCACCGGGTTGGCCCGGTTGAACCGTCGACGCCGTGGGCGATGAATCTGGCCGATGACACCGGTGTCTTCCGGTTCCTGTGCTTCGACTTCGACGGCAAAATCCAGGGCGCGGTCGACGCTGAACTGATGGAACAAGCCGCCGACCAGTGCGATGCCCTGTCCCGCACGCTCGACGAATTGTCGATCGAGCACGTCGTCTGCCAGTCCTCCGCCACCGGCGGCCGCCACCTCTGGCTGGCCCTTCTAGACGGTGCCGTCAAGGCCGACGTCGCACCTGTGGCCCGGGCCGCGCAGGTGACCTATAGCCAGTTGGACTTTGGCATGCTCCTGAACACCGTCACCGGCGCCGCCCGTCCCCCGGGATCCCCACACCGGGACGGCAGCTACTCGACCGTGCTCCGCGGCACCGTGACCGCCTTGGCCGCCCCGTCGACGACGACCGCCGACCTGGTCGCCCTGGCCCGGCTGCTCGAGGAGCGCAAACCCGCTCTGCGTGCGCAGGAGAGCCGCCCGTCCGGGCCCGTGAACACCCTGCACCAGGGCCACCGCGCGTTGAGCGCTGCGGGGGCCGCGCATATGGCCACCATCGCTGGCGGTAGTAACCCATCCTGGACGGGGTTCATGTGCTTGCTCTCGGCCGCGAACGCCGGATGGAGCTTCCTGGATGTTGAGCACGCGGTGAAGAGTGCGCCGGGGATGGAACATTACCGGACGAAGAACACCGGCCGCGGCGGCCGCCGCCCCCGCTCCGCTGGGGAGGCCCGGGCCCGACTGGAGCGCCAGTGGAACGTCGCCGTGCAGTACGCGTCCCTGCAGCGCCCGCTGCCGGCCGAGAAGTCCCCAGAGGACCTCACGGAGCTGGACGCCATCGTCGCCGGTGTCGCGGACCTGCTGGAACGCTTCAGGGTCAATCCTGGCCGGTGGGGCGCTACAGAGGCCACGTCGAACCAGCAATCGATTCTCTCCGCCTTGGCGTACCTGACCCTGCAGACCGGCAAACGCGTTGTCGCCGCCGCAATCCGCGATCTCGGCCCCATGGCAGGCCTGGGCCGCACCACCGCGGCCACCGCGCTCACAGCCCTCGCCGAGGCCGGCTACATCGAACGGGTCACGGCTAGTGACGAGGGTAACGCAGCGGAATGGCGGCTAGTCTCCACGTTTTCCACAGCTCCTCGCACGGTCCGGTCACAACCACTACATAACCCCCGCCCCCCTACCGCCGCTCTCCCTATCGTTGCTCCTAGCGTTACCGAGCTTTTTAGTACTCGCGCTGCTCTCGTGGCCCAGCTTGAGGCGCAACTCACCGATCAACGACACGATCTCTTTACCCGCTGTGGTTTGGGTCACCTTGCCGGCAAGCTTTATGCCCTTCTGAAGCAACATCCTTCGCTCACTGTCGAGACGGCGGCTCGTGTATTGGGAGTCACTACCCGGCACACCGCGACGATTCTGGGTCGGCTCCGGCACCACAAGCTCCTCGTGGGCCACCGCGACGGGTGGGCTAGATCTAAGCAAGACCTCCGGGACCAGGCCGCAAAGATTCTGGGCGTGGCGGGCACCTTGCTGGCTCGTTCTGAGCGGTACCGGGTGGAGAGGGAGGTGTGGGCATGGTGGCAAGCGGAAGTCAGCACCATGACCACACACCCGAGGAACCGGCCCAAGCGCCCGCACGTGTCGAGTCGGCTGCTTTTTGAAGCTAGTAACGCGGGTGAACGGGTGTGGCCGCGGTATCCGCGGGCAAGTAACAACCTCGCTGACCATAGATCGGCGCTGGAGCTCGTCGCGGCCGGCAACCTCAATCCCGAGAGCCGATGGCAATATTTGGGGGATGCCGCATAACGGACCAGCCTGTGATGGCTGAGAGTACCAGCGCGACGGCGAAGTTCGTTAGCGTGCTGAGATGACTGAACCGGCACTTCCTACTGTGGGCCCCGGCCAGAATGCGGCTGTACCGGCACCGATAACGAGAAGAGAATTCGTTAGACGCATTGTCCTGGTCGACGTGGTTGCGGTTTTTCTCGCGTTGCTGCCTCTTCTATTTCTGGTGATAGGTATTCAAGCGTTGGGCGCTCAGAACGGGTGGTGGGCGGGCGATCCCAACTCGAACGATGGCGAGGAGTTTTTTGCCACCGTCCTGGGCGGATTCGGTCTGGTTAGCGTGACTGTCCTGGCGGCGATCCCGGTGGCTGTGCTCGCTGGGCGCCATGGCTTTCCCGTGTGGCATACGGTCATGGCGAGCACCCTTCGAATCCTGGTGTCATGCCTGATTCTTGGCGTTACCGCCAGCATCCTCTAGGCGGCCTCCCCCAACGCTGGCAGTGGCCGGATGACACATCTGTTTTAGGAGCGTGGGCTGCTCGGGGTGTCGGCGAGGTTGTAGATGAGCCAGTCTGATGTCGCGGCGTCACAGATGTTGAGTTCGGTGACATCGACCAGGATCTCCGCGCTGGCTTGTGGAAGTGCGATCCGTAATGATTCAGCCCCGAGCAGTGGACAGTCTGGGTAGAGATTCTGGCCGGCCACTCTGACCAAGAGATAAGCGGCATCCTGGGGTGTGACGGTGATGGGGTGGGCGGGGATGGTGTCGCGTTTTGTGGCTGGGTTGTCGATGGCTTGCCCTGCAGCGTCGAGGAGGGCGACCTCGGGGAACCCTGAGACGGTGCAGCTGGTCGAGCCGGTGTTGGTGAGCTTGACGTAAAACAGGGCTGTGTTTTGGGGGTGGTCCGGGTCAGAGGATTCCTGGGTGGCTGTGAAGTCGCACGTGCCAGCGTCAGCGTTCTCGTCTGCTGTCGGCCTTCTAGCGTTTCCTTCAGCCGGGCTGAGGGAACATCCTGCTAGCGCGCCCAGCATGAGCAGCACTGTCGCGGCCACCAGGGTGTTGGTAGATCTACGAGGTCGAGCGTTCATTTGTTGTTCCCCCAGGGCGCTGATATTACTCGGCTGCACTGTATGTCTGATCAGCGAAAAGGTGGGGGAACAACAGCTTCTTCACAGCCGGTTTATGGTCAGCTGCGACAGCGAGACCGGTTCGCCACGCTCCGTGGACCCCGTCACGTCTAGCGACGAGCTGCGTTGGTCTGCGTGACGGGATGCGTTGAGATGTTCAGCCCGGTCCTTGGCCGCGGTGCAGGTTAGCGCTGGAACTTCTCGAGGACGTCGTTGGCCTCTGCGCTGGTCAGTGCCCAGCGCTGGTATTTGTCAGTGTCGGGCCGCGGATGGTGCAGCCGTAGCCACGTTCGAATCGTCCGGCCGCCGTCGGTGTGCCCGAGCTCGCGAGCGAGCTCATTCGGGGTGGTCCTACTCTCGTTCGCCGGCATGCCCGGAGCTTACCGACGCGCAGACACCCGTAGGAACACGCTGTGGAGCCGCTGCGCGGCCTGTTCTGATTCAAACCCTTTTTGTCTGTCTGGCTGGTCATCGTAGTTCGCTCCCGTGCCTGCGTGCGCGGACTTATCGAGCGCGCCCTGCGGGCTTATTTCCCTCGACAACTCCGGGCACTTCGGCACTCCCGCTCTCAATCGATTCTCTTGCCAGACAGGCAAAAAAATCAGTTGAGCGGAGAGTCCCATGTATCTGTCCCACGTTGTTGTTACCGGTCCTGAGCGCAGTAGTGATGACATTGCGGCCGACCGGAAAGCCGCGAACGCGTTCTTCGCCCAGTACACGACCCCACACGGTTGGAAGAAGGCCCGTGATCTGGAGCGGTTGGTGGAGTTCTACAGTTACGACTGGAATCTGGTGTGCTGTGTCCTCGACGCTCGGGTGTGGACGTTGGATCATGGCCACGACAACGCGGTCGCCCGCGCTCAGGCCAAAGCTGCCCGGGCCGCGCTCGAAGCGTTGGATGCGCTCCCAGCCCGGGATGACGTGAAGCTTCGCCCGTACGTGCACTACACGACCACCCGGCGGATGCCCGCTCCCGGGCTGACAGTCAGCCCGATCGGGGAACGCCTCACCGGGCGGCGCGAGGCGAGCAGGTTCTGGGCATTGTGCGCGAACCCGACTCCGAAGTTCATCGACAAGGTCCTCAACGCGGGCCACCCGTTCACCCGGTGGGCCCTGTTGAACCCGAGCTACGGTCCCCTGCACGACGCCCCCGACAACTACCGGGGCACCCTGCGGACGCCCAAGGAGCTGCGGTTTCGGAAGGGCACCATCCGCCCCGGCGGGATCACCTACGACCGGGCCCTCGAAATCGCGTTGCAGGCACTGCCGGTCCGGTGAGTGCGGGCCCGCGGCCACCCCTGGCGGGGCGGCCGCGGGGTGAGGGGGCCACCGGCCCCCTCACACTCCCCCAGCCCGGGAAGTTCTCCACAGAACCCCAGGCCGGCCGGCGGCCAGGCGCGGGTCCGGCCTAGCGTTCGAGCATCCACTTCGTCGAAAGGACGCCCTTATGCGTTTCATCAAACTTGCCGTGACCACCTACGAGCACGACCGGTCCCAACCAGCGATCGGCGCCGACGACGTGTGGATCAACCTCGACCAGGTCGTCTCCATCCAGGAGCAGTTAGACAGCAACACCTTTGCCGATGCCGTCCGGATGGGCATCACCCCGGAAGAGCACTACCCCTGCGTGGAGCTGAGTATGTCCAACGGCACCACTCACCTGGTGTCTTTGGGCGTGTATGAGACCCAGGCGGCGGGGTTTGACGCGATTGCCCGGTTCCTGCCCACCCTCATCAGCGCGGCCGCCACGACGGACGACCAGCTCGAGCAGCTCCTGACCGAATCACCGTCGGTCAGGCCACACTGAATCGACCACGCCGACAACGCATTGGCCCGTTTCGTCGGCCCACACCGGCCAGCAGGATGCGACCGTCGACGGCGAAACCGAGGACGTTCTCCAGGAGTAACGTCTGCTCCAACCCGGCGTGACAGTCCCCCCACTGCCACGCCGGGCCCACCCGGGCAATGACCCCAGATCTCGTGGTACGGAACACGGGCAACGATCATGTCGAGAGCCTCAACCTGGACGCTCTGCGCGTGCAGAGTTCGATAACTAGGCGAGACGGGGCGGCATCCATCCCCACTGCGCCAAGAACTGCGTGGTCTTATCGAGCAGACTCAGAAGATTCCGCGATACCGAAATCACGGCCCGTGACCGCTCCAGGACCGTGAAAAAGACCGCAGAACGGTGGTCGCCCGACCGCCGGGGACCCACACTCCTTGAAGCCCCTGAGGTATCGTGGCTGGCGTACTCGCTCATATCGCTTGACGGCTCTTTCGTCATAAATACTCCTTGCTAGCAGTTCGGTTTATTGCGGATCGGTGAGTGCTCTCAAGAATTGGTCCCGGTTACAGCCGGGGCCATTTTCTTTTTTCGTATGAAGTTGATTCGAGAGAACGTCGCCGTGTGCACAACGCTACGCGAACACCCCGACAGCAAAACGATTCATTTACCTCTGCTGACGAATGATTTACTTTCGGTCGGTGTCCCCTAACTTTCTCGAGGTGTCCCCTAGTACCACTTGACCCTCAGTCCGGTTGGACCACGCGGAAGAGTGGATGCGGCTTCATGAATGCTCATTTATGAGTGATCACTGCTTTACCCGGAAAGAGAAACGAAAGACGTCGGAGCGCCATAAGCAGCGGATTATTAAATGGCTGGTAATGGATATATTCGCTGGCGAATACGGTCTAGAGAGATAGTTATCCGTGCTCTTGCTTAGCCGATTCCCGGGCGTGTTGCGTAACGGTGGTGGGTCGGACCGGCCACGAAATGTACCGGCGAACATTTAGCCCTGACCAGGTACACGCCCCTGACGGGACGTGAAAGGAACGTCGGCGAAGCCGCCGCACCCATCCTCCAATTGAGCCGCTGCGCGGCCGGGGACCTCAGAGGACCGTGACGGCGATGCCGTCAAGAGCAAATTGGAGCCGCTACGCGGCACTATCCAATGGGCCTTTTTGTCCTTTCTGGCGTTTCACCGTAGCTCCCTCCGTGCCTGCGTCACCCGGATTCTCGGACGCGCCCTGCGGGCTTATTTCGCCCGAGAATCCGGGCACTGCGGCACTCCCGGTCGCTATCGATTTCTCTTGCCAGATAGGGCAAAAAAACAGTTGTTCAAGAGGAAGAGAAGCCATGGCTGAGACCGATTACCCGTACGAGAACACCTACCCCCGGGAGCGCTACGCCAGCGGGTGTGCCTGCAGCGGATGCCGGTCCGAAGGTGCCGCAGACACCCAGCCGGGCGAAACCTGCACCGCCACCCGCTACGCCGACAACTTCGCCTAGATCAAGGGAAAAAAACATGCTCACTATCACCTACACCCACGAAGCCGGAACCATGATCGACGGCACCAGCCGAGGCGACGGAACCGCCGACGTCCTCAAGGCCGCCGGATGGCGCTGGGGCCGCAGCATCGGCGCCTGGTTCGTCCCCCAGTCCCGCGACCGCCTGCCCAAGCTGCACACGATCACCCGCACCAAGTCGGCACTTGAAGCTGCTGGGTTCGAGGTCGAAACCGAAATCGACAGCACCCACCGCACAACCGCCGACGTCGAGGCCGGGAAGATCGAGCGTCAGGCCGACCGGGTAGATGCTCTGGCCGCGAAGGCAGAGCGCAAGACCAGCGCCGAAGACGCCGCATGGGCCAACGCTCAGGCCGCACTCAACCGCCTGCCCGAGGGAGGCGAGCCGATCAAGGTGGGCCACCACTCCGAAGGCCGCCACCGCAACGCGATCGCCAAAGCAGATAAAGCCATGCGCAAGTCAGTCGAAGCCAGCGCCGACGCCACCACCGCCCAGGCCCGCGCCGATGCCGCAACCCTCACCACAGATGCCCGTTACCGCCCGGTCACCGTGGCCAACCGCATCCAGACGTTGGGCGCTGAGCTCCGCAAGCTCGAACGCCGCATAACCGCGCAGTGCTACGACGACACACGCGGTTACATCGACGCCACCGCCGAGCAGATGCAGGCCCGGGCGGCACGCCTCGCCCCGCACATCGACGAGAAGCGCGACCAGATCGCCTATTGGGAGGCCGTGCGCGCCGCCCAGGTCGAGAGCGGCAAGGCCACCGGTTACGACCGTTCCACCGTGAAGAAGGGCGACCGGGTGAAGATCCGCGGCCAGTGGCGCGAAGTCGTGCGCGCCAACCTCAAAACAGTCAGCGTCACTACCGGCTACACGTGGACCGATACCGCCCCGTATGCCGAGATTCAGCAGCTCGTGCGGCCCGAGTAATCGCGCCGCAGCGGCCGGCCCACCCTGGGCCGGCCGTGAGGGGGAACGCCCCCTCACACTCCCCCACCAGGTGAAGCCGGCACGGAGGCCGGATCCACGCGGACCCGGCTTCGCCGGCCTGACCCTGACAGAACTTTTCTTCCCTTGTCGGCCGGTCATCGTAGTTTGCTCCGTGCCTTCGTCACCCACAATCTCGCACGCGGTCGCAGGCTCCCTTATTCCGTGCGAGATTGCGTGCACTTCGGCACTCCCGCTCTCAATCGATTTCTCTTGCCAGCAAGGGCAGAAAAACGGTGGACGACTACACAACCACTGCCCAAGAGCCCGGACAACCCCGCGTTCACTCCCCCATCCAGGAAAGAGAATCCCATGACCAGCACCATCCGCAGCATCCAGATCCACCCCACCGGCACCATCACCACCCTCAACCCGGCCTCAGAGAGCGTCGGGACCGACTTGTGCCGGGCCATTGGATGCTCCATGTTCGACGTCGTCGGCCTCGCCAACAACATCGACCTATTCGTTGACGACGAAGGACTCATCAACGGATCACCCCTGAACCTCCCCGCCACGATCCTCGCCCACCACCTCGGCACCCCCGCCGTCCTCTTCGGCACCGCCATCGCCGTCAGCGTCACCTCCGACGGCGAAACCATCGGCCTCACCGACAACCAAATCGCCCGGATCCAGAAAACCCTCACCCAACGACCCGACGACGGCACCATCGACACCCTCATCGAGAGCCTCTCCCCATTCCCCACCGTGGTCAGCCTGCTCAACAACTGGTAACCAACATCCCCGCCGGGCTGGCCCAACCCGGGCCAGCCGGTGAGGGGTGATCCCCTCACACTCCCCCGCTGCCGGGCCCCGGCCCTTGTCGGTCTCAGAGCACACCGTTCCGCCGCTGTCTGTAATGGCAGTATTACGGGTATTAGCAGTATTGCGGCTAAAGGTGTCAATGATGGTAATGTCTTCTTTGGAGGTGATAGCAGTAAAAGCAGCATTGCCACTTATGCCATTAATGACAGCATTAACGGTATTGTCGCTATTGACGTCAAAAGAAATGAGAGTGTATGCCTCAGGCACTTGATCGCACCGCGTTGGAACGCGTAATCGCTGTCATCAACGGCAAGGGGGGAGTCTTGAAAACAACCCTCACTGCAAACATCGGTGGGATGCTCGCCAACAACGGTTACCGCGTTCTCCTCGTGGACCTCGACCCGCAAGGCAATCTCGCTGAAGACCTCGGTTACACCGACGACGACAGAGACGACACCGGCCGCGCATTGGCGCAAGCGCTCATGTTCGGCGGGGGAGCGGCGCCCATCAAAGAAGTGCGCCCGAACTTGGATGTCTTCGCCGGAGGACCCGCTCTGGACCAGGCCACGGCAGGGCTCTCCGCCAAGGCGAACAAGGACCCTGATGGCGCCAAGCTCGCCGTCGCCCACCTTCTAGCTCCGATCGCCGGCGACTACGACATGATCCTCATTGACTGCCCTCCCGGCGATGAGACCCTTCAGACGGCGGCAGTCGCTGCGGCCAGGTGGGCACTCGTGCCCGTGAAGAGTGACAAGTCCAGCCGGAAGGGGCTCGGTGCCGTCGCAGCACGCCTCGACGCTGTACTCGGGGTGAATCCGACACTCGACCTTCTTGGCGTCGTCCTCGTCGACGTCGGCACTTCAGCCCACGTCGTCCAACGAGAGGCTCGGGAACACATCGCTGAACTTTTCAATGCCGATCACAAGGTGGTTTTTACGGCCACGGTCCGACACAGCGAGGCAACCGCCCAGGCGACACGTGAACGGGGCCTCCTGGTTCACGAACTCGATGCCCAGGTGCGCAAAGGTCCGAAGTGGTTCGAGATCCTGCGAGGTGACGCTCAAGCGCAGGCCTTCGCACCACGCACGGCCTCATCGGTCGCTGACGACCTTCAAGCCATTACCCAAGAAGTGGTAGCCCGCATCACCGCGGCGGAGAAGCAGGAGGCCCTCGCATGAGCGACGACAGCACCCCCAGCCGGCAGATCGGCGGCCTGAGCCACCGCGCCGGAACTCCCGACTTGAGTCGCTTGCAGGCCAGAAACCGCCCTGACCCCACACCGCAGCCTGCTGCGCAACGGCCCAAGACTGTCGAGCCATCGCCGGCCCGAGCGTCTCAAAAGGCTGCCGCGCATGCGGGCGAACCGGCCACGAGGATGACCACATATTTGTCCGCCCAAACCCGAGATCGCGCGCGCGCAACATACCGGGCGACAAGCCACCTTGAGGGTGACAAGAGCTGGTCGGAGTTTGTCGAGCGAGCTATCCAGGCCGAAGTGGAACGTAGAGAGCGCCTTCACAACGCGGGGGAGCCATACGAAGGTGGCAGCTCGCCACTGCCCGTTGGACGACCTCTGAGCTAGACCGGTCCCCGTCACCCCAGGAGTAGGCGGTCCAGCCGGCCGCTGGGCAAGCTGCCTATTTCTGCTTGGGTTGTGCCGGCTGAGCTTCGGCGCGGTCGGCCCGGGTGTGTTGCTCGCGTTCGCTTGAGCGAGCCAGGTCCAGGTCGGCGCGCAGCTGGGTGAGCTGCTGCTCGAGAGCGCCCCGCACGTCAGTGACGCGCTGTTCGGCGTAGGAGCGTTCCCGGGCGGCCTCGGCTGTGGCGCTGTCGCGTTCGCTGGTGACCGTGGCCAGGCGTCCGGTGAGTACGAGTGCTTCCGCGCGGGCGCTCTCGCGTTCCACCCGGACCTGGTCGAGCAAGTCGCGAGTGGTTGCAGTGTCCGTCTCGGCACGCTCGGCACGCGCTGAAGCTGCGTCGGCTTTCGCGTCCGCGTCACGTGAGGCTGCCACGGCCTCGTCCTTGGCCACTGTGGCCGCAGTGAGGAGCTCCCGGGCCTCGGTGAGCTGTACGGTCGTTGTCGCGTTCTCGACGCTCAGGGCGGCGACCTGGTCCGTCAGGGCGGTAATCTCCGCGGCAGCGCGTGCGTTGTCCTCACCCGCGACGACCAGGTCGCTTTCCAGTGTGCCGGCGCGCTGCTCGAGCGCCGCGAGGACGTCGCGGAGTTCGTCGACCAGGGTGGCGGATTCCTCAGCTGCTGCGTCGGCTTCGGCGCGCTCGGCTTCGGCCTTACGTGTGGCGGTTTCTGCTCGGTTGGCGCGTGCGGCCGCGGAGGCGACCTGTTCGGCTGCGTCGGAGGTGACAGCCTCGATCTGCGCTTCGGCCGCGTCGGGATCCGCGACTGTCCGTAGCTCGTCGACGAGTACGACGAGCTGCTGCTGCAGGTGTTCGACCATCCCGGCGATCTGGGAGCGCAGCACGCTCGCGCGCTGACGCGCGGCATCGACGGGGAGCTTGTCGTCCTCGGCTGGGCGCTCGAGGCGCCCGGACTCGGCGCGGCGTGCCCGCCACGCGGCGGCACGGTTGTGGGCGGGGTTGATGCAATAGCCGGCGGGTCGGCCAACGCCAGGCGTGGCGTCGACGGGCTCGTCGCAGCCGGGGAAACCGCAGGTGCGCACGTCGGTGATCTCGGGGATGCTCATACCCATATCGTATCATCTATAACGCAATACGATAACGGAATACGAATAACGATAACAAAATACGAAATCGGTTCTCGTCGAGGAGGGCGCGGAGCCCACTGCGGCTGAGAATGCCCATCTCGATGTCAGCAATGGGCGGTTTCTGCTCATTTCGATGTCAGTGATTTGCTCATCTCGACGTCAGTGGATCGCGAGGGTCGTCCCAGTAGGCTCGTGGATCACCTTGGTGATCTGTGTCGGCGGAAGGGGTCGATGATGGGCGGACGAGACCTGGGGGAGCGTGGCCGGCTTCCTCGTGAGGCAGCGGTGCGGCGGCTGATGGCCTTGGACGGTGAGGGCCGGCTGACGACGGATGACGTGCGGCTGACGGCTGATGGGTTGGCCGTGTCGCAGCGAACCGTGTGGCGGTGGATTGAGCGGGCCCGAAGCAGCGCGGAACTCAACGCGGTGGCGCGTGACCATTTCGTTGTCACGGATCTGCTGCGGGAACGGCTCGCGTTCTGGCGCGGCAATGTCTCCGCCGTTCACCGCGAGCTCGTTGATGAGGCGCGGAGAACGGGGGCGGTAACGGTGAGCCGCCAGACTCTGCAGCGGGCCGTGGAACGCGACGTTCTGCGCGGAGACCGGGCGGGTTTGCGTGACGGCGAGCATGCCCGGCGTGGGCATGACGTTTTCCTGCAACGGCCGCGTCCGCACCGCAATGAGGCGTGGGAGTCCGATCATGTTGAGGCGCCCGTGGAGGTCGACGTCGAGGGCCGCCTGGTCAAACCATGGGTGACATGGTTCGTCGACGTCGGCACGAACGCCGTGTGTGGCACGGCCGTCACACCGGGCGTGCCGTCCAGGGAGAGCATCTTGGCGGCCCTGCGCGCGGCGATCACGCTCGAGGCGCCCTACGGGCCGCCGGGTGGGCTGCCCGAGAGGGTGCGGATAGACCGGGGGAAGGATTTCCTTTCCGACACTGTGCGCAGCGTGCTGGCGGGTTTCGCCGTGAGGGTCGTTCGTCTTCCCGCGTACACACCCCATCTGAAAGGCACGGTCGAAACGGTGAACGGCGCGGCCGCGCAGATGTTCTTCGCGGGTTTACCCCGCTACACCGGCGCTCAAAAGCTGGCCAATGGCCGATCGATCGATCCGGACGCGCCGGCGTTGACGTTCGAGGCGTTCGTCACCGAGTTGCTGGGCTGGGTGCGGTGGTGGAACACCGAGCATCCGATGCCTGTGCTGGAGGGCGTGACACCGCTGCAGGCGTGGCTGGATGACCCGACCCCGCTGACTACGGTGCCCACTGGTGACCTGCGGTTACTCACCTTGGAAGATGATGGGCGCACCCGCAAGATCACCACGAAGGGTGTCTCGTGGCGGGCACGCCAATACGTCGCCGCCTGGATGACCGGGCAGGTCGGACGCCAGGTGCGGCTGCGACATATGCCTCACCATGACCACGAGGTCGAGGTATTTGACGCCAGCACCGGCGAACACCTGGGTGCGGCGACTCTTGCTGACATGGCCAGCAGTGAGCAGATCGGTGAACTGCGCCGCACCCGCGAGGCGCGCCGTCGGCAACTGCAGGCAGACCTACGCAAGGCGGAGAAAGCCCGGCGGATCCGGTACGCAGCGGTGACCACCGCGGTGCCCCCTCAGCCGATCAGCACCGTCACCGTCGCGCAGGCCACAGCGGAACTATCCGACGCCGACGACCAGCAGCTTCAGGCCGTAGCCCGGCCGCTGCTGGTGCCGCTACGACCGCCGGCACCGGGGTGGGTCCTGCCCCGGCCGCCGCGTGAGAAGACTAACCGCGCCTTCGACGAGGACAGCGGCGGGGAGGAAAGACGATGAGTACATGGGCGGATATCGATGAGCTCGACGACCACTATCTCGGCCTGCCGGGGGCGAACGTCGTCGCGACCGAGGCCTTGCTGATGCTGCAGGACAACCTGGCCGACGTCATGGCAGCCAAGGCGATGATGTGTGTGCACGGCGACGCCGGGTTGGGCAAAACCCTGTCGGTCAACACGTCCCTGCGGGCGCTGGCGCCGGCCGACGTGTGCCGGGTGCAATTCCGGGCCCGGCCCACCCCACGTGACATCCGCCACGTCCTATTCGAGGCCCTCGGAATCGGCGGTACACCGCCTTAACGACCGATCGAGTTCGACGCCCTCCTCAAAGACGTCTTGTCCGAACGGTTCCGGGTGCTTGTATGTGATGAAGCGCAGTGGCTCTCACGAGAGTGCTTTGAGCTGTGGCGGCACCTGTGGGATGACCGACGCACCGACATCGCGATCGTTTTCGTCGGCGGCGGCGACTGCTACCAGGTGCTGCGCCGCGAACCGATGCTTTCCAGCCGGGTCTACGTCTGGCAAGAGTTCCGGCGCCTCACCCGCGAGCAAGTGTTGGCTGTGATCCCCGCCTACCACCGAGTCTGGGCCGACGCTGACCCGGAAGACATCATCTACACCGACGGGCACGCAGCACACGGCAACTTCCGGGCCTGGTCAAAGATCACCGCGCACCTGGTGACCGCGCTGGAGCGTCTGGAACGGGAACGTCCCAACCGAGAGGTCCTCCAGTGGGTCTTTGGCCGATTGGGCGGCAGCGGTGGGTGAGACTGCCAACCACCCAGATACAACCGCGCCGGTTCGCATTCTGATGGACCCCACGGATGACGTCCGGGTGACGGTGAGCCTGTTGGAGCGCCACGACCCAGCCCGCGGCCTCGTCGTGGTGCATCTCCCACGCCCGCTGCCATCAGCCCCACGACCTTCGCTTACGACGTCCTGGTCGCCCTCGAACGGCCGGTGACCCGGTTTAGGGCCGAGCATCTGACCGGAGTCGTACGGCCCTGGCAGGCCGTGGCCGTATGGATGGTCGCCGAGCACGTCACCGAGCTGATCGTGCTTCGCGCCGACCGGCTTCCAGCTGGCACCTGGAATCGCCTGATCGGGCTGTGCCGGCACACCGGAACCCGCCTGATGCTGGTCTGCCACACCCGACAGACCCCGGACCCCCTCGACGCGGTGCTGACCGGAATTTGTCACCGGGTGCTCACCGACTTGCCCGAGCCCCTTGCCCTGCACGACCCGGCCGATCTGACACGGGTCATAGAGGAGTCGCAGCCTGGCCGCCGGGACACCGACGAGCTGCCGGCGCTGCCCGCCGCCGGCGTGGCACACTTCCGGGCCGAGGCGTACCGCCAGCTCGATCCCGCAGCTTTCGCACGGGACGATGCTGCCTACCAGCACGGTCAACAGACCGCCGATGACTGGTTGATCAGCCCCGCACCCGAGGAAGTCTGGAATGGGACGGAGCACGTGCAACGGTTCCTCACCGCACTGGTACACGACAGCCCGACCCGCGCACACACCCTCGCCCGGCTGCGCGGGGCCCAAACCGCGTTCTTGGCACACGGGCTACTGCTGGGTCTTCCCCCGGCGCGCGATCTCATGGACGTCCTAAGCGGGCCGGGGCTGAACGCTCTGCCGGTCAGCCCGGACGTCCTGCAGAGGATCCGAACCGGTGTGGCCCACCCGATGGTCGCCGCAGGGGTTGTCACCGCACTGTTTAGCGGCATATCCCCGCAGGTGATGAGCTACACAGTCCTAGCCGACCAGCCCCCAGACCTCGCTGCTCTCCGACTGGTATGGCGGGCTCCGGCCACCAAAACGGCACCGAACCTGGTCGCTCAGACGGCACCGACAGTATCAACCTGGGCTGTTTTCCACGTTCCGGTCGCGGCGCGCCCGCTTCTACATGCCGCCGCGGACTTCGCCATGCGACAACAACCCACGGACGCCCGCCAACGGCTAATCGAACCGCCGGCGGCGACGAAGAAACGGATCCAGGCCGCAGCAGCCCACTGCCAGATCGCGCTTCCAAGTGCGCCACCCACACTCGAGGCCGCCTGGCAGATCAGAGTCACTTGCACCCAGATCGACGCCCCAACCATTCGCCCCGCCGCTTCATACCCAGCAGGACAATCGCCGATGTCACGGTTCCTCGGCCAGCCCCGCACGCCGGTGTCGACCCGCCACGCTCCCGCCAAGAAACCGACGGCGAACGACCAGGCCCACGACCGGTGGCACGGTCGACGGCCCCTGACCGCGGACACCGCCGCCAGTGTCCTCCACCTGATCCACGCCCACCTGGGCGACATCGCGCCCCACGGCCAGCATGGACGCCCCGCGGGACACAGCTGGCCACTGATCCGCCGCCAGCTCGCTCACTACCCGCGAGACCAAGACGGGAACCCCACCACCCTGGAACCCCACCCAGACGTCCTATACGCCCTGGGCCTCACCGATCACCCAGCCCAGAACCTCCGCGAACGAACGTACGCGAGACATGAAGATCAGTAGCCCCTCCAACAGCTGGTCCTACCCTGCACGTGAGACGCCGGCCTGTTACTGACAGCCAAATGAGCAATCTACTGACATTGAGATGAGCATTCTCAGATCCTCAATTCGACCAGTTCATCCCATCATCATCCGCCCTTCCCCAGGCCAAGCGGTCAAGCGAGGCCGAGGAATCCTTTCGCAAGCTCGACTAGGGAGCCAGCCACAACGTCGCTGGCGACAGCCGAACTGAGCGTGATTGAGCCCCTCCTGACTCGTTCGAGAAAATGCTTCACCGCTGGCCCATCGACGCTCCGATCCGTTTCGACCGCTGTTGCGAACTCGTGGGCTGCGTCTGCAGTCAATCCGAGATCTTCCGCTTCTGACCTCAAGGCGGCCACGTCACCCACCGTCACGGAGCTGTGCTGCCGAACGGTCTCGCTACCAATTGCTACGTTCGTGCCGTGCCCAGTGATGTTGTTCGTGATGTTGTTAACAGTCCGAGCGAGAGACGGTTCGGAATTCACCGTCGGCCCATCTACGGAGCCAGCGGCTGGGAAATCACTTTGAAGCTCGAGCGCGAAATCTAGGACGCGGGTCTTTACTGTGTCGATGAGTCCATGAATTCGCTGGCGAGGGATCACGTTGTGCGCGCTGAAGAGAACATGCATGTTCATGCGGAAGAAGCCGTCCCGCTCGTACTTCTGGACAAGCCATGCCGGCCACTCGCGCACTGCGTCGCTCTCGGCACTGGCGAAGCTCTCCAGCTCTGAAATCGGCTGCCTTATCTCGACGCTGAACCATTCGAGGAAATCGTCACTTGCTCTTTGCAGGTTGTGTCGTATCTCCGACCGAGCTGGCCCCGCGAAGATCCCAAGCACTGAGGTGGCTTGAACACGGTAGTCCGGAAGCTCGCCATCGTCGGGATACCCGGAGAGTTCATGCTGCGCCCATGTAGAGATCTCGATTGCACCGAGGCGATGTGCCGCTACTCGTACCATCCGCAGTAGATCTGACGTGGAACGCGACTCACCCGTGCTCGCGTCAATGATTTCATCCAGCAGTGTCATGGCTTCAAGCTAGCGGTCGGCGGCACCTCCCGAAAACGATCGTTTGTGGGCACCCAGGACGCCGTTTCATCGATCGGTAAGAGAGCGCGGAGTCCACTGCGGCTGACAACGCCCATCTTGATGCCAGTAATCGGCGGCCTGTGCACTTCCGTTCCGCCGGGAAGCACCCCAATCTCCGAGGCGGGTGTGACGCACAACTCTCGGAAGAGCGGTTGGGAGCGCGCCATCTGGGCGGATACTAACGGCCAGGTGCAGGTCGCGGAGGCCGGCACCCGTGATCTTGTTCTGCGCCATGATGGAACTGTTGCCCAAGCATCCGTCGGTTACTTTGGGCGCACGACCAGGGGAGAAACATGCTCGATGATGGGGTGGCCGCAATCGTGGCCCAGTTCGGCATCGAGATGAAGCAGCGCTTGGCCGGGGTCGGCGAGCCGGAGGAGGCGCTGCGCACCCCAATCGATCATCTGATGACGGCCATCGGGGCACTCATCGGCAAGACGACCATTCTCGACGGCGAAACCCACCTCAGCGAGATCAGTTCCCGCCCGGACTTCGCGGTGCGCGTCAAGGGTGCGGTGGTCGGCTACATCGAGGTGAAACAAGCGGGTCTAAGCCTCGATCCATCATCTTTCAGCGGCCACAACAAAGACCAGTGGAACCGTCTGAAAGACCTTCCGAACCTCATCTACACAAACGGCACCGAGTGGCGTCTGTACCGGGCTGAAGACGAGCCCGCCCTGGTCGCCCAGCTCCTCGGCGGCCCAACCGTTCTTGCCGGCGCCGATCTCACGCCGGATACGACCTTCAGCCAACTCGTCATCGACTTCCTCAACTGGATCCCGGTTCCGATCCGCACCGTGCCAAAGCTCGTGCGCACGGTCGCCCCGATCACCCGGATGTTGCGCACCAAGGTGCTGGAGCAACTGATCATCGAGCACGCCAACGTGAAGAAGGGCGAGTTGGTCAGCAAACAGATTTTCCTCGGTCTCGCTGGCGACTGGCGCAAGCTACTCTTCCCGGATGCCTCAGACGAAGTCTTCGCAGATGGCTATGCCCAGACGGTGACGTTCGCCCTGCTGCTAGCCCGCACCGAGAAGATCGATCTGGAGGCAACGAGCCTGCACGAGGTCGGCCAGAAGCTCGGCACAGACCACTCACTCATGGGCAAGGCGTTGCAACTCCTCACCCAGGATGTCGTTGGTGACTTCGTCCCGACCATCGACCTGCTAAGGCGGGTAATCGGCGCCGTGAACTGGGATGCGGTGCGCAAGAACAAGGACACCTACCTGCACCTATACGAGAATTTCCTCACCGAGTACGACCCTGCGCTGCGCAGGGCGACTGGCACCTACTACACGCCGCACGAGGTCGTCGACCAGATGGTGCGTCTGGCCGAGGAGGCCCTGGTTACGAAACTCGGCAAGCCGAGGGGCTTTCTTGACCCGAGCGTCACCACTATCGACCCCGCGATGGGTACCGGAACTTTCCTGCACTCGATCATCGAGCACGTCGCTGAGAACGTGGCGAAGTCTGAGGGTCCCGGCGCCGTGCCCGGAACAATCACCGAGCTGGCCTCCCGGCTGATTGGGTTCGAGTTGCAGCTCGGCTCGTACGCCGTCGCAGAGTTGCGCACCACGGACCTCCTGAAGAGCTACGACGCCAATCCGCCGACAGAAGGCATGCGGATGTTTGTGGCCGACACCCTCTCTGATCCCCACGCGGCCGAAGCGCAGCTCGGTTCTGGCCTCGGCGCGATCTCCGAGAGCAAGCGTCGGGCGAACAAGATCAAGACGGATGTTCCGGTCACCGTGGTGATCGGAAACCCGCCCTACGGCGACAAGGCCGAGGGTATGGGTGGCTGGGTTGAGAAGGGGGCGTCGGGGCTGCTGGCTCCGTTGGATGCTTTTCGGCTCGAGGGCAACGGGCTCACGGAATATGTGCTCAAGAACCTGTACATCTACTTCTGGCGTTGGGCCACTTGGAAAGTGTTTGAGTCCATTCCGGAAGATCAGGCAGGCGTCATCTGTTTCATTTCGACCGCGGGGTATCTACGTGGACCTGGATTCAAAGGGATGCGAGAGTATCTGCGGCGCGAGGCTGACGAAGGGTGGATTATCGACCTGACGCCGGAAGGGCAGACGCCTGACGTACCGACACGAATATTTCCCGGGGTGCGGCAACCGTTAGCAATCGGCATCTTTGTCAGGAAGACCGTCACCGATGTGAGCCGCCCGGCAAGCATCTGGTATCAATCCCTTGAGGGTCGGCAGTCAGAGAAGTTTGAGCTGCTCAAAGGAGTGACGCTCTCGAGTGGCTGGCTGCCTACACGAGAAGGATGGAGCGAACCCCTAACTCCGAGTGGAGGTGACTGGGATAGCTGGGCTGGCATGAGTGACGTGTTCCCTTGGGTAAGTCCGGGCACGCAGCCGGGTCACACATGGGTCTACTCCCCGTTGCGAGCTACGCTCCAACAGCGCTGGGGAGAGGTTGTGACAGAGACAAACCCCATCCGCAAAGCAGAATTGTTCAAGGAAACGCGCGATTCGACGCTGCGAGCCGTCAAGCGACCGCTTGGGGGCCCCGATGTTCTTGCGTCAACTCACCCATTCCTTGATGAGGAGACGCTCAGCCCGACCTTTGTCCGGGTCGCAATTCGTTCATTTGACCGCCAATGGGTTCTGTCAGATGCGCGGCTCTTTCATGCTCCCGCTCCCGATCTGTGGCACGGGAGATCGGCCGCTCAAATCTTCACGACTGAGCAGCATGCGCACGAGCTGAAGGACGGTCCTGGGCTAACCTTTCTGTCGGTTGTTCCTGATAAGCACCATTTCAACGGCCGGGGAGGACGCGCCCTCCCGCTGCTGCACCCGGACGGAACCCCGAACCTAGCGCCGGGACTGCTCGAGGCACTCGCAGCATCTCTCGATCAAGAAATCGGCCACCAAGACGTGCTGGCATACATCGCCGGCGTGCTGTCGCATCCGGCATTCACTGCCACGTTCGAAGAGGAGCTCACGACGCCGGGAGTGCGGGTTCCGATCACGAAAGACCCGATATTGTGGCAGCGCGCCGTCGAACTTGGACGCGAGGTCGTTTGGTTGCACACCTACGGGGAGTCGTTTGTTGACCACACTGACGGTCGCGAAGAGGGCAACGTCCGCTCCAACTGGCCGGTCGAACTGCAGCCGCTCAGCCTGGAGGGCGTCAGAGAACTGCCGATCAAGCACTTCTACGATGAAGCGAATCACTCCATCTATTTCACGGGGGAGGACGGCTCCCGCAACGGCGTCTGGGGTCCGGTCGACAAGGCAACGTTCGACTACACGGTCGGTGGCATGAACGTGATCGGTAGTTGGTTCAAGTACCGCAAGAAGAACCCGGGTGGAAAGAAGACGAGCCCGCTCGATGACATCCACGTGACCGAGTGGCCGCACGAGTGGAGCCTCGAGTTCACCGAACTCCTAACAGTGCTCATGCGACTCGTCTCGCTCGAGCCGGCGCAGGCCGCGCTTTTGGAGGAGATCTTGGCCGGTGAGGTGAGCACGATGGCCGAGCTGAAGGATTCCGGGGTCAAATGGCCGCAGTCTCGCGACGACCGCAGGCCGCGCCGCAAGCCAGTCGAAAGCGATTCGTCGCAGCTCGACATCCCTGATGAATAAGGCCTCCGTCATGTATCGGCCCGTAGATCCGACCTCGTCTGTCACCAGAGGCCGATATGTGCGGCTCGGTAATCCCTGTTGGCTTCTACCGTGTCTCGTCGAACCTGCTGATAGATCGGTTCTTAGAACCAGTGCCCGGACGCATTCGAGATGTCCGGTTGAGGTACACCCAAACTGGGCGCTAACTCGTTGGTTGAAGACTGTCAGTTGGGGATCCAATTTCGACCTCACAGCATCGCCGAGTGCCGGGTCTAAGCGTTCAACCTGACAGAAGTCTCTCGCGCAGGCTAGACCACGCCTGAGGCCCCGAGCAGAACGCCGATCCCGTACGTGGCGGCGAGGGCAAGCGCGCCGCCGATCACGACGCGCAGGGTGGCCCGCCGTGGCGAGCTGCCGCCGATGCGAGCGGAGAGGGCGCCGGTGGCCGCGAGGGCGAGCAGTACCGCCACAAAGGTGACCGGCACCCGCCACCCCTCCGGGGGCAACAGGATGGCCAACATCGGCAGGATGCCGCCGATCGTGAATGCGGCGGCGGAGGCGGCCGCGGCGTGCCAAGGGCTCACCACATCGGTCTGGTCGATGTTGAGCTCGGCCGAGAGGTGGGCGGCGAGGGCGTCGTGCTCGGTGAGTTCCACGGCCACCTGCCGGGCGGTCGTCTCGGTCAGTCCCTTGGCCAGGTAGAGGGCGGCGAGTTCATCGAGTTCTTCGGCCGGCATCTCCTGCAGTTCCCGCCGTTCGGTGGCGATCATCGCCCGTTCGCTGTCGCTCTGACTGCTCACCGAGACGTATTCGCCGAGGGCCATCGAGATCGCCCCGCCCACGAGGCCGGCGAGGCCGGCCGTGAGGATCGGGGCGGTGGCGGTAGTCGCTCCCGCGACGCCCACCACGATCGCGGCGACCGAGACGATGCCGTCGTTGGCGCCGAGCACGCCGGCGCGCAGCCAGTTGAGCCGCTGTGCCACCCCGTCGCGGTGCGGCTCGTCGGGATGAAAACGGGGCACGTTCGAATAACCCTCTGCAGACATACCCCCACTCAAGCACTGAACCGGTGAACAGTGACCTGCCGACGACGACAGCCCGGACGAGCGGCTAAGAATCCTGGAAGAAACGGGCGGGATCCTAGGAAGAGTCAGCACCAGTCCTCTCCCAGAATCGAGTCTCGATGTCGCTCCGCACGGCACCATTCGACACCATCGACGGAGCGCGCCCGCCCGCGAGCGCGTCATCCGCACCCGTCGCCGGTAATTTCTCGGATGCGCTCACCGCTGTGCCGCTCTGGATCGCTTTCATCCTCGGCCGGCGCGCCGCATCCTGCCGCTACACCTTCGGGTTGGGCAGGGCCGAGGACCTCGCCGGACTTTTCATCGTCATGGTTGTCGCACTGTCCGCCGTGGTCGCGGCCTGGCAGTCGATCGCGCGCCTTCTCGACCCACATCCGCTCGAGAATCTCTGGTGGGTCGTAGCCGCCGGCATCATCGGTTTTGCGGGCAACGAGGCCGTCGCGGTCTACCGCATCCGAGTGGGTCAGCGAATAGGCTCGGCGGCGTTGGTCGCTGACGGCGTCCATGCCCGGACCGACGGCTTCACTTACCTCGCGGTGGTCGCCGGCGCCATCGGTGCCATGCTCGGATTCCCTTTGGCCGACCCAATCGTCGGCATTCTCATCTCCGGTGCGATCATCGTGCTGCTCTTGGGCACCGTACGGAGCATTGGTCGGCGGCTTTTAGACGGCATCGAACCCGAACTGGTTGATCGTGCCAGGGGTGTCCTGCTCGCAGTGTCGGGCATCACGGCAGTCGATCGACTGCAGCTGCGCTGGGTGGGTCACCGACTCCAGGGCACCGCGATCGTTGCGATTAATGCGACAACGACAGCCGCAGCCGCATCCATCGTTCACGATGCGCAGCACGCGCTGGAACACGCGCTGCCCAACCTCGACGACTTCCTCATCGCTCAACACGCCCACAGCGCCGATTAGTAGACGGCGGTTCCATGACGTGGTCCCTCCTAAATTAGGCTTTCGTCACCAGACAGCTCCTGTGGAACTCGAGCTCGAGCGGATTGCTGCCCATCAGCTCAACCGCGACGATGTCCGGCCGGCGCGCACCGCTACCTCTCTGGGGTGTGCCAATTGATAACCCATCGAACGGCACACACATTTGAGCGCCCAAGAGCCGCGCTCTCGCACCGGCACACCGAAGTGCACCGGTACGGGGAGCGCTCCTTCTTGGGTTTAGCTAGCGTTTAGAAGGCCTGTCATGACCTTGATCTCGGCGGTCTGGCTCGTGATGATGTTCCTGGCCAGCGTCACCGCGTCAGGACTTTGGCCGTCTTCGACTTCGTCCGTGGCCATGTCAATGGCGCCTTCGTGATGTTGAATCATTTGGTCCAAGAAGATGCGTCCCGCGTCGGCGCCGGTGGCTGATTCCAGCTCGGACATATCGCCGTCCGACATCATGCCATTTCCGTGATCCATGTCATCCATCATGTCGTTCGGGTCTCCGACCCCCCAGACATCGAGCCAGCCTTCCATCTGGGTTATCTCGGGTTGCTGAGCGTCTTTGATCTTCTGCGCAAGTGCGGTGATCTGAGAGTCGATGCCGCTCTTGTTGATGACCATGTCCGCCATCTCCACGGCCTGCTGGTGATGGGGAATCATCATCATGGTGAACATGACATCAGCGTTGTTGTGTGCGTCCGACGGGGACGGCGACGAAGCAGCGCCAGGGCTGGATGATTCGTTCTGCCCCATGCCGTTGCCGGGCATGGCTGGCGTGGTTGTGCAGCCTGCGAGCAGGGCCGTTGCGATGGCTGCGGTCGTTGCGAGCGCGATAGTGCGAGTAGTCATTGTTCTTCTCTTTCGATCAGGTCGTAGTGCGGTCCGAGTGATGTGCTGGATGAGCTGGGGATGCACATCAGACCCGACTGATCGACAAGATGATGAGAGATGGAGGCGGTAAGGAGAATGACCAGCCCGGCGAGCTGGATCGGACGATGGCACGAGCACCCGGGGGAGCGAGCGGTCGGTTCATCGCTGCAGTGACGGGAGCTAGGAGCGCTGTGATGCTCAGGAGGGCCAGGACGCACTCGAGCATTGTCATAGACCATGGCGTGGAGTTCGATGCGATGTCGCCATCCCCTGTAGAGGTAGCGTCGTCAAGCGGGTGGGCGTTATGACTCATGCTTTGCATCGGGGAGCCCACATCGTGGTCAACGTTGATGGTGTGCATCGCGAGTAGTCCGCCGATTATCGCGACGGCGAGGGCAAACGTGGTCGCGTACGCGCGCCAGACGGGAGACCGCGGCGCAGATACCAACAAGTTCTCCTCTGTCGTCAACACGGCCACCTCCCTGTTGGGCACACTACCCGAGAAGCCCGGATACCCCCTGGGTGTATAGAGACCGTCGGGCACCGATCTCGGCCGGATCGAAGAGACCAGAACGCGAAAGCGACGCGATCTGGCGCACGCCACCACCACCGCCACGATGGGGCCACCGCGCCGAAACTGGGATTCTTCCGCGCCAGGTCTTTAGTCACTGCGGCGGCCGAACCGATGCGCCCACGCTAGAAGAGTGCTTCCATCAAAGACTGCAGCAAGTTTCGCTGCGCTGATTCTGCTCGTATCCCTTACCGCCTGCGCCGGTGCAGGTGAGACGTATAGCGCCTCGACCAGTACCGGCTCATCCGCCGGTCTCGGCGTTGATGCCGACGCGATGCTCGCGAAATACGACATCAAGGCACCGGACTCCGCGACCGACCTCATCGAGCAGCTCCAGGCGCAGCCACTCGCAGACCGCCCGGACGGTTTGATGGCCTCCGTGCGAGTCAACGAACTCCTCCTTGTCAGCGGAGACGACCAAGCCGGCCCTGAAGCGCTCCGGATTTACTTCAGGGCGTCTTTGACGTTCTTACCGGCCTGCTTGAGACTGCCTTAGCGTGATCGGCTTTGCCCTCTGCTTCGAGCTCGGGATTGTCGGATACCTTCCCAACAGCTTCCTTGCCTGTGCCCGCGACTTTCTCGGTCGCGTTCTTGATTTTGTCCGTACCACTCATGGTCGGTTTCCTTTCAGTTCAATCGAGCATTCAAATGAGCGTCTTCGGCCCTACTCTTTCTGATTGGGAACGCCAGTTGTCGCAGGTTAGGGTGCGAGACCGAGTTGTTCGAGCATGCCCTGCTGGTCGCTGCTACCCCACCGCTCGACAAGTTTCCCGTTCTCGAACCGGCTGATTTGCATGCCACGAACGGACATCGTTTTCCCGCTAGCGGAGTGGCCCATCAGGGGGCCTTGGTGGGTGCCGGTGAGGGTATACGCGAATGCGACGTCGGTGTCGTTTGCGACTAGGCGCTCGACTTCGAGGTGCAGGTCTGGAAAAGCGGCAATCATCTCGCCGAAGAACGCTTTATAGCCGGCGGGGCCTGGGCCTTGACCGGGGGCAGGGTCATTATCGACTGCGTCTTCGGCCACGAGGTCATCGAGAAGGTCAAGTTTTCCGCGGTTCACGGCGTCACCGAACTTCTGTTGGGCGGCGATATTTACTTCTTGACTCATGTGTTTGCTCTCTTCTTAGGAGTGACCGTGGATGGATTTGTGTGTGAATGTTAGCTCGCAGCGGCTAGCGCCAGTACGCCATCTCGTGAGCAACGGTGTGACGAGATCGAGCGAGTAGTCCGCGCACTGTTGATACTGGAACCCCGAGTTTGCCCGCGATCACCGCGTAACTGAAGCCCGAGCACCCACGCATCAGCCATGCGCGCCGCTGATTGGCCGGCAGACTAGCCAGCACCTTTGACAGCGCATCGCGTTGCAAGATTGATTCCACAAACTGAAAAGGCCCGATACGGAGGGTCTCGGGTGTGTTGTCATCAAGCGGGAAAGTAGACGAAGGGCGCATTCGCAGCCGATCCATGCTCTTGTTCCGCACAACCCGCATCAACCAGGACTTCAAACAATTGCCGTCATTCAATGTCGATAGCTTTTGCCAAGCGGTAATACACGACTCCTGCACGACGTCGTCGGCTTCAGCACTGGAGCCGAGTATCCGCAGAGCGCAACACCGCATCAGAGGTCGATGCCGGCGCACCAGGATCGCAAAGGCAGTTTCGTTTCCCGCGACAGCGTAGTTGACAAGAACAACATCAGTGTTGCTCTTAAATTGCAGCGTGCCAACGTCGTGGAATGACACCACGTCCTCGCCGGCCAGGGCGCGCGTGGCAGAGTGCGGCCGTGCTGGGCGGCGATCCAAACTATTCATCGGATCCCGCACAGCAGCGATCGCGGTCATGCGCTCACCAGCCTGGTGGATCCGGACTCTGCCCGTGGCGGCAAATGCGTGACCACACCGCGAAGCGCTGAGAAGGTGCTCCAGCGAATACCGCCGCCGATTTCCATCACTTCGAAACTCTCGTTTCGTTGCTCCACACAGCCGAGGAGTCCCTCAAATTTGCCTATTCGAGGCTCGCTACGTACCAACCAGGCGTAAGTCGAAACCTGTGTGATTGACATGCAGTGACTGCAGCAGTTGTTCGCCGCGTCTTGGGTTGGGTCGGCAGAAGTCGTGCTTCTGGATGCGTCCTCGATGCCTGGGTGAAGCCGACTATCAAGCATTTATGCTCCTCGG
>NZ_SOHM01000002.1 GCF_004403945.1 Cryobacterium lactosi
ACCCCGCCGCCGCCCGCCTACGGCCCGCCGGCCACGGGCCAGCCCGCTCCGCCGCCCTACGGTGCGCCGCAGCCCGGCTCCGTGCAGCCCGGTTACGGCACCCCGCCGCCGTCCGGCAGCCCGGCCGCCGGCTACTACCAGCCCGGCGTGCCTCCGGTCGCGAAACAGCCGATCCTGAGCATCCTGTCGATGGTCGCCGGCGTGATCGGTATCCTCGGGTCCCCGGTCGCGTTCTTCCCGATCTTCGGCGGCATCCTGGCCATCATCCTGCCGGCCGCCGCCGTGGTGCTCGGCTTCATCGCCCGGAACAAGGAACCCCACGGCAAGGGGTTCTGGCTGACGGGCATCATCACGGGCTTCGTTGGCATCGCCCTGGCACTTCTGAGTATTCTGCTGTGGGCGCTGGTCTTCGCCAGCGTTCCGATGAACAACTACAACTACTGACCCGCGCGCCGGCGGCTGATGCCGTCGGCAGGGCCGTCCCGGCCGAGACCAGAAACGAGTCCCACCCATGTCGCAGTCCGGGCAGCCCGACACCCGGGCCGAGCGGGAGCAACCGCAACCGCCCGCCGGGGCGCCGGCACTCTCGCGTGCCCAGGCGCGGGCCGCGGAGGCTCGGGCCGCCGAACTGCGCTCGGCCGCGGGGCACCCGCCAGACTTGACCCGGCCGCCTGTCGCCGGCGAACTCGCTTACGAGTCCACCATTACCGCGCCGACCGAGTGGGTGCCGTACGTCTACACCACGGCCGAGATCCAGACCCACCTGGCCCGTCGAGGGCTCAGCACCGCCGCCGCCGTCTGCGGGCTGCTCGGCGTGCTGGCGGGCATCTTCGTGATCTGGGGAGTGCCCCTGAGCATCGCCGCGGTGGTGCTGGCGCTGGTCGCCCGGTTCGTGGAGCGCCGCGCAGGCGGGCTCTGGATCGTCGGTCTGGTCAGTGGTCTGGTGGGCATCCTGATGGGCGCGCTGTGGTTTGTCGTGATCACCCGGATGCTGCCCGCGTACTACGGCTGACGCGGGCGGCGGCTCAGACCCGTTCGACCAGCAGGGCCACCTTGTGCCCGGCCGCACGAGTGAGCACCAGGGTGCCCGAGTTCGGACCCTTCAGCTTCAACCGGGTGCGCAGGGTCGCGGGGTCTACGTCCACGCCGCGCTTCTTGATCTCGAGCGTGCCGATCTTCCGCTCGGCCAGCGCCAGTCGCAGCTTCTTCTCGTCGGTGGGCAACACCTCAAGCACCCGGAACGCGGTGGCGAACGGGGTGCGGGTGAGCGTCGGGCCGGTCAGGTAGGCCAGGCCTTCGCTGAGCATCGACGCGTCCATCGACCGGGCCAGATCGCCGATCAGGCGGGCACGGATGACGGCGCCGTCCGGTTCGTAGACGTACGCGCCGAGCTCGCCGACGCCCACGTCCTCGCTGTCGGCCGGGGCAGTCAGCTCGGCGACGCCGTCCTTGCCCAGCAGCAGCGCCGCCCGGCGGATGCCCGGCCGGGCCAGAGCGCCGAACCACAGCCCCATCTCCACCAGCTTGCCATCCACCGACACCCACTGGGCCTCGGCGGTGTCCGGGATCTGGTCGCGGTCGTGGCCGGGGCCGAGCTTGACGCCGACCGGCATCCGTGCGGCCAGGGCGTACACCTCGTCGAGGTTGGGCGAGTAGTCCTCTGAGCGGGTCAGCCGGCTGGTGTTGCCGTGCCCGGCTGTGCGCCGCGCCGGGTCGAACCAGAGAGCGTCGAATTCGGTGGGGTCGATGTCGGCGGCGTCGGCGCAACGCACCGAGGACGTGGGGAACGGGGCCAAATTGAAGCTGGAGACGGTGGCGGTGACCTCGTCCACGTCGATCGCGGTCACGGTCAACTCCATCGCCGCCATGGCCATGGCGTCGCCGCCGATGCCGCAGCCCACATCGGCGACTCGCTTGAGGCCCGCCTCGACGAACCGGCCGGCGTGCAGGGCTGCCACCCGCAACCGGGTGGCCTGCTCCAGGCCGGCCTCGGTGAACAGCATCCGGCTGGCGAAATCACCGAACTTGCCCTCTGCCTTCGCCCGCAACCGGGACTGATAGAGCACCGCGTTGACCAGGGCGGGGGAGTGCCCGTCTTTTCGCAGCGCGCTGACCGTGCGCACGACATCCGCTCCGGCCTCGTAAGGCGGCAGGGAGTCCAACAGGCGCAGGCCTTCGGGTGAGAGCAGCTCAACGAGCTCGGCACGATCCATCCCGCAAACCTACCAACCGAAACCGGGATGGACCCCGGGCACTCTGGCACTCACATTGCGTGAGTGCCAGTTGCGCCCTAAACTCGACTTAGCACTCTCGCTGTGAGTCTGCTAACTACGTCTTAGCTAAGAAAGAGGTCAACCGTGTCGGTCTCCATCAAGCCGCTCGAAGATCGCATCGTCATCAAGCAGGTGGATGCAGAACAGACCACCGCTTCCGGACTTGTGATCCCGGACACCGCGAAAGAGAAGCCCCAGGAAGGCGAAGTTGTCGCCGTCGGCCCCGGCCGCATTGACGACAACGGCAACCGCATCCCGCTCGACGTCGCCGTCGGCGACAAGGTGATCTACTCCAAGTACGGTGGAACCGAAGTCAAGTTCGGTGGCGAGGACCTCCTCGTTCTGTCGGCTCGCGACGTTCTCGCGGTCGTCGTTCGCTAGTCACACCCCATATCGTTGAATCCCGGATGGCCTCGGCCGTCCGGGATTTTTCGCGTTCAGAGGGGGTACCCGTGCAGCAGAGTCCGACCAGCAGTGGGAGGCGCGCGCCGCGCAGCGCCGCGAACACCGGACTGATCTTCGCCTTCTCCGCCTACGGCATGTGGGGCATCCTCCCGCTCTACTTCCTCTTCCTGGCCCCCACCGGCGCGTTCGAGATCGTCGCCTGGCGGGTGCTCTTCTCCCTGGTGTTCTGCGGTGTGCTGATTGCCTCCACCCGGGCCTGGCGGCCTCTGGTGGCAGCACTGCGGTCTCCCCGCATCGTGTGGACGATGGGGTTGGCTGGTGTGCTCATCTACATCAACTGGCAAACCTTCATCCTCGGCACCCTGAGCGGCCACGTGGTCGAAACCGCGCTCGGGTACTTCATCAATCCGATCATCACGGTGCTGCTCGGCGTGTTCGTGCTGCACGAACGGCTGCGCACCGCGCAGTGGGTGGCGGTGCTGATCAGCTTCATCGCCGTGATCGTGCTCAGCGTCGGCTACGGCACCGTGCCGTGGATCTCCCTGATCCTGGCGTTCTCCTTCGGCCTCTACGGCCTGATCAAGAAACGGGTCGGCGGGCACCTGGATGCCCTCACCGGGCTGACCCTCGAGACGATGTGGCTCACGCCCATCGCGATCATCCAGCTGGTGGTGGTGTCGCTGATCTCCGGGCTGACCTTCGGCACCGTCTCCCCGGTGCACACGATAGCGCTGATCGGCTCAGGGGTTCTCACCGCGATTCCGCTCCTGTTCTTCGCCGCCGCGTCACGGCGGTTGCCGCTGACCACCCTCGGGCTGGTTCAGTACCTTGCCCCGGTGCTGCAGTTCCTGGCCGGCGTGGTCATCCTGCGCGAGCCGATGCCGCCGGAACGCTGGCTCGGCTTCGGCCTGGTCTGGTTGGCGCTGATCGTGCTGACCGTTGATATGGTCGTCACCGGCCGTGCCCAGCGGCGGCCGGCAATCGACCCGTTTTAGGGGGGTTCAACCCGGGCATCCTGATCAGCGGCCCGTTCGTAACGATTTGGTCGCGTTACACGGCTGTAACACGACCGCCTTGTTTCATGTCGTTGAGATGAATAGCTTTACAGCACGGCAACGATCGTTTGCCAGCTCTCTTTCGATTCCCCTTACCCTAGGAGCAACATGAGCGTATTCGCGAAGGCCTCGGCCTCCCGCTCGGTCCGGGCCGCAGTCGCCGGCGTCGCCATCTTCGGCGTCAGTGCACTGCTGCTCACCGGATGCAGCACGGCAGAGTCAACGCCGGCCGCATCGGACGAGCCCGCAGCGTCAAGCAGCGACGTCAATGAAATCGTCGCCGGCGACCGCGATCTGAGCCTCAAGGTCGGAACGATCCTCCCGCAGAGTGGTGGACTGGCCTTCCTCGGCCCGCCCGAAGAAGCCGGAGTCCAGCTCGCCATCAACGAGGTCAACGAAGCAGGCCTGGGCATCGACATCGAAGCCATCCTGCGTGACTCGGGCGACACCACCACCGACACCGCCACCGTCTCCGTGACCGACCTGCTCTCGCAGAAGGTCACCGCGATCATCGGTGCGGCGTCCTCGGGCGTCTCCAAGACCGTCATCGACCAGATCACCGGCGCCGGCGTCGTGCAGTTCTCGCCGGCCAACACCTCGGCCGACTTCACGGACTACGACGACAACGGCCTCTTCTGGCGCACCGCCCCGTCCGACCTTCTGCAGGGCGAAGTGCTGGGCAACCAGATCGCCGAAGACGGCAACAGCACCCTGGGCCTGATCGTGCTCAACGACTCGTACGGAACCGGCCTCGCCGACTCCACCACCGCCGCCTTCGAAGCAGCCGGTGGCGAAGTTGTCGCCAGCGCAAGCTTCAACGAAGGCGACGCGAACTTCTCGGCGCAGATCGCTGAAGTCACCGCGGCCAACCCCGACGCGATCGCCCTGATCACCTTCGACCAGGCCAAGGTCATCACCCCGGACCTGGTCGCCGGCGGCTTCCCCGGCGACAAGCTCTACTTCGTCGACGGAAACCTCGCCGACTACAGCGAGGACTTCGCTCCTGGACTGATCGAGGGCTCGAAGGGCACCCTGCCCGGCCTCGACACCGCTACCCTCGGCGACTTCACCGAGCGTCTGCTCGCTGTCGACCCGGCCCTGACCGACTACAGCTACGCGGCTGAGTCGTACGACGCCGTCATCCTGATCGCGCTGGCCGCCTACGCGGGCAACGACGTCTCGGGTGAGTCCATCGCAAGCTACCTGCAGCAGGTTTCCGGCGGCACCGGCGAAGGCACCAAGGTCACCGACTTCAAGTCGGGCGCCGAGGCACTCGCCAAGGGTGAGCAGATCGACTACGACGGTTACTCCGGCCCGATCACGTTCGATGAGAACGGCGACCCGACCGACGCGACCATCGGCGTCTACCAGTTCGGTGCAGACAACAAGTACGCCCGCATCAACTAGTCACTCCCGCTGACCCGCGGTACAGCCACAGCGCAGGTACCGCGACACGCAACAGAAGGGCCCCGGCTTCGGCCGGGGCCCTTCTGCGTGCCCGGAGTGCCCGGGTGCAGCGTGGTGTGACAGCTCCTGCTCGATTCGGCCCAGCGGATGCCGAGGCCCGGTTTGGCGGAGGGACGCATCCGTCGTCGGGAGAAATCGCAGGAGTTACGCAACTGGGGCGGGACGGATGATGCAGGAGGCCGGATGCCGGCGGCGCTCAGGGCCCGCTGGGACGCCGGAGGCGGCGACAGGCGCGTTCGTGCCCGTTCCCGGCGCCCAACGGGCGTCTACGGGGCTCCTGGCGCCGCCGTGGAACGCGAAATGCCCCGCTGCGGACGAGTTGCTCCGGTCAACCGGGGCAACTCGTCCCCAGCGGGGCAAGTCGGTGGTGGGGGTACGGCGGATGCCGTGAGTGCGGCTTAGTCGTCCTGGCCCAGGGTGCCCAGGTACAGGCCGATCACCTTGGGGTCGTTCAGCAGCTCACGGCCGGTGCCGGTGTAGGCATCCCGGCCCTGGTCGAGCACGTAGCCGCGGTCGCAGATCTGCAGGCAACGGCGGGCGTTCTGCTCCACCATGATCGTGGTGACACCGGCCTTGTTGATCTCCTTGACGCGCAGGAACGCCTCGTCCTGACGCACGGGGGACAGCCCGGCGCTCGGCTCGTCGAGCAGCAGCACGTGCGGGCCCATCATCAGGGCGCGGGACATGGCCACCATCTGGCGTTCACCACCGGAGAGCGAACCGGCCCGCTGGCCGAGCCGCTTGCGCAGCTCGGGGAAGATCTCGGTGACGAACTCCAGCCGTTCGGCCAGGCCCTTGGGCTTCTGGTACATGCCCATCTCCAGGTTCTCCTGGATCGTCAACGTCGGGAAGACGTTGTTCGTCTGCGGCACGAACCCCACACCCTTGGAGACCAGCTTGTTGGCCTTGAGGTTGGTGATGTTGTCACCGCGCAACCGGATCTCGCCCTCGCGCACCTTGACCAGGCCGAAGATCGACTTGAGCAGGGTGGACTTACCGGCGCCGTTCGGGCCGATGATGCCGATCAGTTCGCCGTCGTAGGCGGTGAGCGAGCATTCGTTCAGGATGTTGACGCCGGGCACGTAGCCGGCGGTCACGTTCTTGACCTCGACGACGGCCGTGCGCACCGGGGGCGGCGTGGCGTCGACCAGCGGGCTAGAGTTCGTCATCGAGCAGCTCCTTAATGGCTCCGACATGTTCCTTTTCGGCGTCAGGGTCCTCGCCGAGATCCTCGTCGTGGTGCTGACCCAGGTACGCGTCGATCACGGCCTGGTTGCGCATCACCTCGTGCGGGTCGCCCTCGGCGACCACCTTGCCCTCGGCCATCACGATCACCCAGTCGGCGATGTGACGCACCATGTGCATGTCGTGTTCGACGAACAGCACGCTCATGCCCTGGGACTTGAGGTTGAGGATGTGGTCGAGCAACGACTGGGTCAGCGCTGGGTTGACGCCGGCCATGGGCTCGTCGAGCATCACCAGGGTGGGGTCGCTCATCAGCGCCCGCGCCATCTCGAGGAGCTTCCGCTGCCCGCCGGAGAGGCTGGCCGCGTAGTCGTCCTTCTTGGTGTCCAGCTTGAACCGGGTGAGCAGGTCGAGGGCCTTGGCCTTGTTGTCGGCCTCCTGCTGACGCCAGAGGAACGGCAGCACGGCGCGGAACAGGTTCTCGCCGACCTGCGCCTTCGCGCCCAGCAGCATGTTGTCCATCACCGTGAGCAGGCCTAGGGCCTTGGTGAGCTGAAAGGTGCGCACCTGACCCATCCGGGCCACCTTGAACGCGGCCATGCCGCCGATCGGGGTGCCCTCGAAAGTCCACGAGCCGGTGTCCGGCTTGTCGAACCCGGTGAGCAGGTTGAACAGGGTGGTCTTGCCGGCCCCGTTCGGCCCGATCAGAGCGGTGATGGCGCCGCGGGGGACCTCGAGGTGTTCGACATCCACCGCCTTGAGCCCACCGAAGGTGCGGCTGACGCCGTCGACGACGAGGATCGGGTCCTTCTTCTTGCAACCCGGCACCGCCTCGCCGATGTGCATGTCAACGGTCTTGACGGGCTTTGACGTGGGAACGCTGTTACTTGACAAAAGCCAGCTCCTTCTTGTTTCCGAAGATGCCCTGTGGCCGGTAGATGACTATCAACATGATCGCCACCCCGACGAGGATGAAGCGCAGCTGTCCGGCCTGGATGCTCGTCATGAACGGGATCCAGCCGGCCTCCACGGCCCGGGCGATGAACCCGGAGAAGAACGACAGCAGCACCCAGAAGACCATCGATCCGATGACCGGACCGAGGATGGTCGCCGCGCCTCCGAGCAGGAGGATGGCGTAGATGAAGAACGTCAGCGAGGTCTGGTAGTTCGACGGAACCACGGCACGCGGCAGCACGAAGATCATGCCGGCGATGGTGCCGAAGACGCCACCGAGGATCAGCGACTGCATCTTGTAGAAATAGACGTTCTTGCCCAGGGCGCGCACGGCGTCCTCGTCTTCACGAATGCCCTTGATCACACGGCCCCACGGGCTGCGCATGATCTGCCAGGTGAACAGGCAGGCCAGGATCACGATCGTCCAGGCCACGATGCGCAGCCACCAGTCGTAGGCGTTGTACTCGAACGGACCGAACCCGTAGGTGCCGTCGGGGATCGGGTTGAGGGCGGCGAATCCGCCCTTGTACCCACTGAGCCCGTTGGCCGAACCGGTGACCGGCTCGAAGGTGTTCGTCGTGAACAGCAGACGCACGATCTCGGCGGCCGCGATCGTGACGATTGCCAGGTAGTCCGCCCGCAAGCGCAGGGTCGGGATACCGAGAATCAACGCGAAGATCACGGATGCGCCGATACCGACGAGCACGGATGCCCAGACCGGGAACCCGAAGGTCAGGGTCGAGATGGCGTACCCGTAGGCGCCGAGGGCCATGAAGCCCGCCTGGCCGAAGTTGAGCAGGCCGGTATAGCCGAAGTGAACCGCCAGGCCCAGCGCCGCGAGGGCGTAGGCGGCGGTGGTCGGGCTGATCAGCTCGACGGCCGCGTTGCTAAAGATTGCTCCCCAGTCGATCATCGTCAGCCCCTAGCCAATTCTCTCTTTGCGACCCAGGATTCCTTGCGGCCGAAGCAGCAGGACCAGGATCAAAACGACAAGTGCGCCGACGTACTTCAAGTCGGACGGAATCCACAGCGTCGACAGCTCGACGAACAGGCCCACGATGATCGATCCCACGAGGGCGCCGAACGCGGTGCCGAGCCCGCCGAGGGTGGTGGCAGCGAAGACCAGCAGCAGGATCTGGAAGCCCATGTCCCAGCTGACGCCCGGACGGAAGTACGCCCAGAGCACACCGGAGAGGCCGGCCAGCGAGCCGCCGACGATCCAGACGATGCGGATGACGCCGTCGACGTCGATGCCGCTCGCGGAGGCCAGGCTGGGGTTGTCCGATACGGCCCTGGTGGCTTTGCCGATGCGGGTGCGCAGCAGGAAGTAGGACACCGCAAGGAGTACCACGACGCTGATGCCCATGCTGGCGAGGTCGATCGGCGAGAGGGAGATCGGTCCGAACTTGAGGTCGGTCATTCCGGAGCCGGGCAGCTGGCTGGTGCCACCGCCGTAGAACAGCTGGAAGGTGTACCGCAGCGCCAGCGACAGGCCGATGCTGACGATCATCAGCGGGATCAACCCGACGCCCTTCTTTCGCAAAGGTTTCCAGATCGCCGCGTCCAAACCGAAGCCGAGGACGCCGCTGAGCGCGATGGCGACGATGATCGCCAGCCAGATCGGCACACCAAGGGTGACGGACAGGGTGAGGGTGGCCAGGGCACCGAACGTGATCATCTCAGCGTGGGCGAAGTTGCTCAGCCCAGTGGTGCCGAAGATCAGCGACATGCCGATAGCGGCCAGCGCCAGCAGCAACCCGAAGTTCAGGCCGTTGACGAACCGGTTCACGAACTGGTCGAAGAAGCTGACCGTGGTGCGTTCCCCCTCTCCGAGGAAGAAGTTCACCGATTTCACTTTCGTGAGCCCGAACTCGGCATCGATGGTCGACCCGCCCTTGGCCACGACGACGCCCTTGGGCAGGGTGTCCTCGTCGAGGGTGACCGTGTAGGTCTCCTTCTCCGGCACTCCGATACGCCACTTGCCGTCGGCGTCGGTGACGACTTCGGCCTCGTAGCCGGAGCCTTCGACGGAGATCAGCACGTCTTCGATGGGTTCACCATCGAATTGCACGTTGCCGGCGATGACGTAGTCATATTGGTCCGTGTTGATCTCGTCCGCGTGAGCCGCTCCGGCGCCGAGCGTGGACAAGGTCAAGGCAGCAAGGAGCAGGCCGAGTAACAGCACCAGCTTCCTCGGTGCGAATCTACGAACAGCGTGTGTATTGCTCACTGCACCTCCAAGTGGGCACCGTCGGTGCGAATTCGAGCCGGCGGGCTTACCTGCCAGCGACGTTGCTGACAGTACGTGCCGATTATGTCGCATATGTTTCGTACGCTGAATTTAGTTGGTCTGTTTGCGATCGCGGAATGCATAGAGGGCAACGTCGCTTAACATTGATTACCGGTTGCATCCCTCGAGATTTCCGGACTTTTTTCCATATCCGCGAATGCAAAAGGGGTTTCATGGATCAGCCAGATCCGTTCGGTTTCACCGGGCTCACCTACGACGACGTCCTTCTCCTGCCTGGACACACCGACGTAATTCCGAGTGAGGCCGAGACAAAGTCCCGGCTAACCCGCAGAATTAGCGTCGCGACACCACTGCTGTCCAGCGCCATGGACACCGTCACCGAGACCCGCATGGCCATCGCCATGGCTCGGGAAGGTGGCCTCGGCATCCTGCACCGCAACCTGTCGATCGCCGACCAGTCCGAGCAGGTCGACCTGGTCAAGCGCAGCGAATCCGGCATGATTACCAATCCGGTAACGACTTCGCCCGATGCCACCGTGGCCGAGGTGGATGCCCTATGCGGCCAGTTCCGCATCAGCGGCCTCCCGGTCGTCGACAACGATGGGGTGCTCGTCGGCATCATCACCAACCGCGACATGCGCTTCGTCTCCAGCGTGAAGAAGCACACCACCAAGGTGCGCGAAGTCATGACCACCTCCCCGCTGATCACCGGCAAGGTGGGCATGGCCCCGATGGACGCCGTGGCGATCTTCGCCACCCACAAGATCGAGAAGCTGCCGCTCGTCGACGACAACGGTCGCCTCACCGGGCTGATCACGGTCAAGGACTTCGACAAGAGCGAGGAATACCCCAACGCCACCAAGGACGACGCCGGGCGACTGCGCGTCGGCGCGGCCATCGGCTTCTTCGGTGATGCCTGGCGCCGGGCCTCCGCCCTGCTCGAGGCCGGGGTCGACGTGCTCGTGGTCGACACCGCCAACGGCGACAGTGCCGGAGTGCTGGAGATCATCCGCAAGCTCAAGAGCGACTCGGCCTTCGCCGACGTCGACATCATCGGCGGCAACGTCGCCACCCGCTCGGGTGCGCAGGCACTCATCGACGCCGGTGCGGATGCCATCAAGGTGGGGGTGGGCCCCGGCTCGATCTGCACCACCCGCATCGTCGCCGGCGTGGGCGTGCCCCAGATCACCGCGGTCTACCAGGCCTCACTGGCCGCCAGGGAGACCGGCGTGCCTGTCATCGCCGACGGCGGACTGCAGTACTCCGGTGACATCGCCAAGGCGCTCGTCGCCGGCGCCGACACTGTGATGCTCGGCTCGTTGCTCGCCGGTTGCGACGAAAGCCCGGGCGAACTGGTCTTCACCAACGGCAAGCAGTTCAAGACCTACCGCGGCATGGGCTCGCTCGGCGCGCTGCAGACCCGCGGCTCCAAGACGTCCTACTCCAAGGACCGCTACTTCCAGTCGGATGTGCCCAGCGACGACAAGCTCATCCCCGAGGGCATCGAGGGTCAGGTGCCCTACCGTGGCCCGGTGTCGAACGTGGCGTACCAGCTCATCGGCGGGCTGCGCCAGTCGATGTTCTACGTGGGTGCACGCACCATCGACGAGCTCAAGCAGAAGGGCAAGTTCGTGCGGATCACCGCCGCCGGCCTCAAGGAGAGCCACCCGCACGACGTGCAGATCATGGTGGAGGCACCCAACTACCGCCGCTAACCATCCGCGAACCGTGAGTTAAGCCCCGAAAACCACGAGTTTTCGGGGCTTTTCTCACAGCTCGCGGAAGGCGGGCGAGGGGAGCCATGGCGGGGCTGAGGGCGCGCTCAGACTAAACTGGGCGGGTGAGTATGGAAATCGAGATCGGCCGGTCCAAGCGCGCACGGCGCGTATATGCCTTCGACGACATTGCGGTGGTGCCTTCCCGGCGAACCCGTGATCCCGAGGATGTGTCGGTCGGCTGGTCCATCGACGCCTACCAGTTCGACATCCCGTTCCTCGCCGCCCCGATGGACTCCGTTGTCTCCCCGACGACCGCGATCATGATGGGTCAGCTCGGCGGCCTGGGAGTTCTCGACCTCGAGGGCCTGTGGACCCGCTATGAGGACCCGGAACCGCTGCTCAAGGAAATCCGTGAGCTGCCTGCCGACAAGACCACCGCGCGCATGCAGGAGATCTACGCCGCTCCGATCCAGCCGGCCCTCGTCACCGAGCGCCTCGCCCAGATCCGCGCCGCCGGGGTCACCGTCGCCGCCGCCCTGTCGCCGCAGCGCACCCAGGAACTCTACGAAACCGTCGTCGCCGCCGGCGTCGACCTCTTCGTCATCCGCGGCACCACGGTGTCCGCCGAGCACGTCTCCCGCAACCAGGAGCCGCTGAACCTCAAGAAGTTCATCTATGACCTCGACGTGCCCGTCATCGTCGGCGGCGCCGCCACCTACACCGCGGCCCTGCACCTGATGCGCACCGGCGCGGCGGGTGTGCTCGTCGGCTTCGGCGGCGGCGCGGCATCCACCACCCGCACCAGCCTCGGCATCCACGCCCCCATGGCCACCGCGGTGGCCGACGTCGCCGGCGCGCGCCGCGACTACATGGACGAATCCGGCGGCCGCTACGTGCACGTCATCGCCGACGGCGGCCTGAGCACCTCCGGCGACATCGTCAAGGCCATCGCCTGCGGTGCGGATGCTGTGATGCTCGGCACCGCCCTCGCCCGCGCCACCGACGCCCCCGGTGGCGGATTCCACTGGGGTGCTGAAGCGCACCACTCGCAGCTGCCCCGCGGCAAGCGCGTGGAGGTGGGCACCGTGGCCCCGCTCGAGGCGATCCTGTACGGCCCAGCACCCGTTGCCGACGGCACCGCCAACCTGGTCGGCGCCCTGCGCCGCTCGATGGCCACCACCGGCTACAGCGGAATCAAAGAATTTCAGCGGGTAGAGGTAGTTGTCGCGCCGTACTGAGTGAACTAGCGTCGAAGCAAGCACCACCGATGGCGATGGGAGTTTGCAGATGACGCACGATAATTCGGTGACCAGGTCCACAAAGCTCGGACCTGAGGAACGCACGGCGGCGATCGAGCGCCTCAAATCCAAGGAGCTTGACATCCTCGTGGTGGGCGGCGGCATCGTCGGCACCGGCAGCGCCCTGGATGCCGTCACCCGCGGGCTGAGCGTGGGCCTGCTCGAGGCCAGGGACTGGGCGTCCGGCACCTCCAGCCGGTCGTCGAAGCTGGTGCACGGCGGCATCCGTTACCTCGAACAGCTCGACTTCCGGCTGGTGCGGGAGGCCCTCACCGAACGTGGTCTGCTTCTCAAGCGCATCGCGCCGCACCTGGTCAAGCCCGTGCGGTTCCTCTACCCGTTGAAGAAACGGGTGGTCGAACGCGCCTATGTGGGTGCCGGGATGCTGCTCTACGACGTGCTCTCCTACGTGGGTGGCCGGCCCGGCGTGCCGCACCACCGGCACCTCAGTCGCGGCCAGGTCGCCAAACTGGTGCCCAGCCTCAGCCACGACGCCCTCGTCGGCGGGATCACCTACTACGACGCGCAGGTCGACGACGCGCTCTACGTGGCGTCGCTGGCCCGCACCGCATCCGCATACGGCGCCCACGTCGCCAGCCGGGTGCGCGTGGAGGGCTTCATCAAGGTGGGCGAACGGGTGGTCGGCGTGCAGGCGCACGACCTCCAGACCGGGGAACGCTTCGAGGTGCGCGCCAAGCAGGTCGTCAACGCCACCGGTGTCTGGACCGACGACACCCAGCGGATGGTGGGGGAGCGCGGCACCTTCAAGGTGCGCGCGTCCAAGGGCATCCACCTGGTTGTACCGCGCGACAGGTTCCAGTCCTCGATGGGTCTGCTGCTGCGCACCGAGAAGAGTGTGCTCTTCGTGATCCCCTGGGGCCGGCACTGGCTGATCGGCACCACCGACACCGACTGGAACCTGGACAAGGCGCATCCGGCGGCCACCGCCGCGGACATCGACTACCTGCTCGAGCACATCAACGCCGTGCTGCAGGTGGCGCTGACCCGGGAAGACGTGGAGGGCGTCTACGCGGGGCTGCGGCCGTTGCTGGCGGGGGAGAGCGAGCAGACCTCCAAGCTCTCCCGTGAACACCTCGTGGGCCACTCCGTTCCCGGCCTGGTCGTGATCGCCGGCGGCAAGTGGACCACCTACCGGGTGATGGCCAAGGACGCCATCGACGCGGCGGTGGATGCCCTCGACGGGCTGGTGCCGCCGTCCACGACGAAGGAGATCCCGTTGCTCGGCGCCGAGGGCTACCGGGCGGCGTGGAACAAGCGCGGCAAGATCGCCCACGCGTTCAACCTGCACACCGTGCGGATCGAGCATTTGCTGAACCGGTACGGCACCCTCACCGACGAACTCCTCGACCTGATCAAGGAGCGGCCGGAGCTGGCCGACCCGCTACCCGGTGCGGATGACTACATCCAGGCCGAGGTCGTGTACGCGGCCACCCACATGGGCGCGCTGCACCTCGAGGACGTCCTCGCCCGGCGTACCCGCATCTCGATCGAGGCGTGGGACCGCGGGGTGTCCGCCGCGCCGGTCGCTGCGCGGCTGCTGGCCGATGTGCTCGGCTGGGACACCGAACGGGAGGAGCGGGAGGTGTCGATCTACCTCAAGCGGGTCGCCGCCGAGCGAGCCTCGCAAACCCAGCCCGACGACGAGTCCGCCGACCGGGTGCGCTTGGAGGCCCCGGACATCGTGACGAGCTGAACTCGCGGGTTCGGTGAGAGCTGTACGACCGGGGATCGTCCGTGAGGGCGGTCCCCGGTTTGCTCTGCGCTCTCGTTTGCGGCCGAATGGCTTTCGCCCCGGCTGCACCGGCCCCCCAGTGCTAGGGACGCGTGCGTCTCGGAACCGTTGATTTCCCTGGGCAAAGTTCATTCTGACCGTTTCAAGTGGCACGTGGCGAGCACCGTTGAGGAATAGCCTCACCTCGGGGGGATGCCGTTTTCCGGCTTGTTCCGATACCGTGCCGCGCGCCCGACGGCCACTCAACGAACGCCAGTAGAACGGAACCCGATGGTCAACCTACGAGTCAAACGCGGAATCGGGAGCATCACGGCTGTTGCCCTGCTGCTCAGCGGTGCATCTCTCGCCCTCGCGGCGCCAGCCAACGCGGAGCCGGGCGCGGTCCGTGTCACCAGCATCAATCCGAATGAGGACACCTACATGGGTTGGCACGAGGGCACCAAGAACGGTGCTTCGGCCTCTTCGCTGAGCTGGGCAGGCTTGAGTCTCGGAACCGGGGCGGACTCTCAGATCTTGAACGGACTCGTCGATTCTGGTGCCCCGGGCATTGAAATTACCTCCGACGAGCTTCTGAGCAACATCACGCACTCTCAGATCAGGATCACGAGCGGCGCGGTCTACCAGCAGGTGCCGGTCACCTTCGGCACCAGCGGCTGGGCGACCCTGCGTCCCGCTGCTCCTGAGACGTCGGCGACAGAAATCCCCTTCTCGGACAGGTACACGGCCCTTTGGGTGTCGAGCAAGCCGATTGGCGAACTCGCTGCCAACACTCCTGTGACGCTTGAAGAGGTTGGTCGACACCTGCGGTTGCAGGGGAACCTCCGCTATTCGGGATTCGGCCTTTTCGCTCAGGCGTCAGCGCCAGCACTTGTCTCATCGATGGTTTGGGACGGTTGGCAGTATTTCTTCTCGCCGTCATTCACCAAGGTCGCCGAACGAGAGACGATCAACGTCGCGGCCGCCGATATTCGTGCGAATGAAAGCACCTACGCGGGCTGGCATGAGGGTTATGAGAACTCCGTTCCCGCGTTCTCCATCACCGGCGAGGGTCTGAGCCTCGGTAACGGTGCAAACTCCCAGATCATCAACGGATTCACGGCGCCGTCGGTGACCTCTGACCTCGCCTCGCTGATCATCTCGGGTGACATGGAAAAGGTCAGCGGCACGGCTCACTTCCAGCTCCCGCTCACGTACGGTGCGGATGACTCCTTCACGACCCTGCGCCAGAACACAGTCTGGGGTTATATCTTCTCGCCGTACAGCGCCTACATCTCCTCCAAGGCCATTCCGGCCACGGATTCGACCCCTGCCATTGCTGCGAACACGTCGGTTCCGTTCGGCACCATGATCAGTGCGCTTGAAGCGCACGGCAATATCAAGGTCCTCGGCTTCGGAATTCTTGCTGAGGCCACAGACCCCGTGGTCGTTGAGAGCGTGCTGTGGGACGGTGTGCGCTACAACTTCGTGCCGAAGGCCACCACCCCGCCCGTGGAACCGACCACGCCGCCCGTGGAACCGACCACGCCGCCCGTGGAACCGACCACGCCGCCCGTGGAACCGACCACGCCGCCCGTGGAACCGACCACGCCGCCCGTGGAACCGACCACGCCGCCGGTAGAGCCGACGACGCCGCCTGTCGTCGCGCCGGTCGTCGGAACTGGCATGCCGTCTACGACGGCGCCATCCGCGCCGGGATCTTCGTTTACCTTCACCGCCTCCGGATTCACACCCAACAGTGACGTGCAGGTCTTCCTGCACTCAACTCCCGTGTTGCTTGGCACATTCCGTGCCGACGCTCTCGGAGTAGTTAAGGCGACGGTGACAATCCCGGCCGGCGCCGAAGCCGGTACTCACCACATTGTTCTCGTTGACAGCGTCACTGGCTTCACAGTGTCGTCTGCTGCGTTCACTGTGAGCCCCGCAGCGGCCGCAACAAACGTCAAGGCTGCCACCGACACAAAGTCGGTGTCGGGTGCGCTGGCCAGTACTGGGTTCGACGCACTCATGCCGGCACTCCTCGCCGGGCTGCTGGTGCTCGCCGGACTCGGCATCGGCGCGTTCCAGCTGGTGACGAAGCGACGCCGCACCGCTCAGTAGTGCTGTGCAGAGCGTGAGCGAGCCGGGTACAACCCGGCATCAACGCTGAACGAACACGAAGGGCTCGCCGCAGGGCGGGTCTTTTCGTGTTCGTGCGCGGCCCGCCCACCTGCCACGAGCCCGAGGCTATGCGCACCTCCTATGGCGAGCCGCGCCCGCTATAGCGGACGCGATCCGCCGTATGGGGTGCGGCGACGGTCGCCACCGGGGTGACCGTCGGGGTGTGGCGATACCTCAGCGGGCGCGGGGGATGCCGTTGCGGGCGAGGAGGTCTCCGAGAGCCGGAAGCGATTTGGCAACCGGCCAGTCCCACCGGAACACGCCCAGCCCCAGCGCACGCAGCCGGTCTTCCCTTATCTTCTCGGCGATGACGATGTCGGCGGTGGAGCGTCCGCCGGTGAACTCGTCGCGCAGATACTTGCCGAGCCCGTCGAATTCGCCGGCCTTGCCGACAGAGCGCCAGAAGAAGTCTGTGAAGCCGATCAAGCCGTCGCGATCCCAATGCGGCACTTGCAACTCGGGCAGGAGGAAACCGAGCATAAATAAGCCGGCACGGCTGATCGACTCGCCGGCAGACCCGGACAGCGGCGACGCGAACTCCAAGACCCGCCGCGCCGCGGTTCGCCCGTGAACCCGCCCGAGCTGGGCGAGGGCTCGTTCGAGTTCCGCCCTGGTGGTCAAGGCCTGGCCGCCGCGGGGTTCGTGGATGGCCTTGTCCATCACCGCTACCGCCTGGCCGAACCGGAGCACTCTGGCCAGAGTCACCGCCGTGGCGGCGACGGAGGTAACGCGAAGCCCCTCGTGCACAATTGGGTCGAGGTCGTGTTCCTGCGTGTGGCGCACCACGCCGTGGCGGGCCCGGCCCCCGGCCGCATTCGTGACGGTGACATGAATCTCGGTGGGCCACGCGCCGACGATAGGGAGGCCCCAGAGCGCGGCCGCCGACAGGTGAGAGTACACCGCAGGCTCCTCCGCGACTGCGGCGTGAGCGCGGATGCGTCGGAGGTAGCGCTCATCCGCACCGAGAGCATCCCACTCGGCAGCAAGCACATACACACCGCGGCGCAGGCGAACGACGGTGTGACGGTCGAACTCCCTGCGAAGCTCGTGCTGGAGGCCGACCCGCGCCGCGTCGCTGGCCAGAATGAGACCGCTGTGCACGGACAGCGCTGTGAGAACCTGCACGGTGGCCGATGAAATGGTGTCCATGCCGAGAGGCTCTCAGAATGCGGTGAGCCCGCCGGCAGGCGAAAGACATCTGTGCACATCTTTCCCGCTCGTGGGCAATCGTGTGTGGGGCTCTGGAAGGCGACCATGACGGGTGGATGCGCCCGCTCTGGCTGGATGAGCCTGCTAAAGCGGGATCATCGGGCCAGAGGGGGTGCACCGAACCTGAACAGCGAGCAGCCACGGGCCACAAGCAGCCCGCGGGCCGAGCCGATGCGCCCACGAGCAGCCCGCGAGCCGAGCGGATGCGGCCCCGCCGCGGCCCGGGCAACCGGCCGAAAGCCTCCGGTAGAATGGTGGGACCGCCCACAAGCTTCAGGAGTCGCACCATGGTTGACGTTCGACGGGTCAAACTCCCCGGTGTGGGTGTGCTGCACACCTTCATCACCGACGACGGCGGCAAGGTCGGGGTCATCGCGCACCGCTCCGGCCACAGCGACCTGATCACCTTCGCCGACGACGAGGGCGGCCCCGACGCCAGCAAGGTCTCCCTGCGCCTGAGCGAGGACGAGGCGCACACCCTCGCCGAGCTGCTCGGCGGCACCCAGATCACCGAGTCGCTCACCGCGCTCGACCAGATCCCCGGGCTCAGCATCGACTGGTTCACCGTGGACTACGAAGACCACATAGCCGGCCAGCCGCTGGGCAACCCGGCCGAGCGCGGCATCGCCGGGCTCACCGTGGTGGCCGTCGTCCGCGGCGAATCCGCCAACCCGGCCCCCGCGGCCGACTTCAAGGTCTTCCCCGGCGACACTCTCGTCGTGGCCGGTTCTCCCGAGAAGGTAGCGAAGGCGTTCGCCTTCTTCCGCACCGGTGAGATCAAGGCGAAGCCCGTCGACTCGCCGCCTGGAGGTTAGCCGATGAACCTCGGTGAAGACCTCCTCACCCTGGGCATCCTGTTGGTGGTTGCCTACGTCCTGGGCCGCCTGGGCAAGCTGATCGGCCTGCCGTCGATTCCGATCTACATGATCGTGGGCCTCTTGGCGAGCCCGTACAGCGGATGGTTCCCGCTGGACTTCCACTCCGCCGACATCGAACTCATCGCGGTCTTCGGGTTGATCCTGCTGTTGTTCAGCCTGGGCCTCGAGTTCGACCAGGAGGCCTTCTTCGGCGACGCCGGGAAACTGTTGATCTCGGGCGGTTCCTACATCCTGATCAACATGGGCGCCGGCTTCGCGTTCGGCCTGATGACCGGCTGGGGGGCCAGGGAGGCACTGGTCATCGCGGGGATGACCGGCACGTCGTCCAGCGCGATCATCACCAAACTGCTCATCGAACTGCGCCGCCTGGCCAACAAGGAAACCCCGATGATCCTCGGGGTGACCGTGGTCGGGGACATCTTCATCGCCGTCTACCTCGCCATCGTGTCCGTGGTGCTCAGCGGCAAGACCGAGATCTGGCCCATCGTTTTGCAGCTGGCCATCGCGTTCCTGTTCCTCGTGGTGATGTTCTCCGTCGCCCGGTGGGGCGGCCGGGTGGTCTCCAGGTTGATGCGCACCAAGGACGACGAACTGTTCACCATCCTGTTCTTCGGCCTGGCCGTGCTCTTCGCCGGCATCGGCGAGATCATCGGCGTCACCGACGCCATCGGCGCCTTCCTGATCGGTGTGGTGCTCGGCGCCAGCACCTACCGGGGCCGCATCGAACGGGTCGCGGTGCCGCTGCGGGACGTCTTCGGCGCGTTCTTCTTCCTCAACTTCGGCCTGGCGCTGAACGTGGCCGAGTTCGGTTCGGTGATCGGCGTGGTGCTGATCGCCATCGTGATGACGTTCGCGCTCAGCCTGGGGTCCGGCATGCTGCTGGCCCGGATGCACCAGATGGGTGTGCGGGAAGGCCTCAACACCGCCGCGATTTTCGTCAACCGCGGGGAGTTCACCCTGATCCTGGCGACACTGTCGGTCAGCGCCGGCCTCGACCCGCGGCTGCAACCGTTCGCGGGTCTCTACGTGCTGACCATGGCCATCCTCGGGCCGCTATTCACCGCCAACTCGGAAAAGATCGGCGCCGCCATCGGCCGGCGCTCCCGTGCGGCGCATCCGCCCACCCGCACGCCCGAGCGTGACGCCATGCGCGCCGAGGAAATCGCGCTCGTGGAGGCGGCCACCCACGACCAGAAATCCGGTGACCCGATGATGGACTTCATCTCCGACACCTACCCGACCGCCAAGAAGAAGACCGACAAGGCCGGCCAGGACGACCAGACGGGTGACTACTCATGATGCGCATGATGCTGCGACCGCAGTGGATCGCGGCTCTGGTGCTGGCCCTGGCCATCGCCGCCGGGTTCGCTCTGCTCGGCCAGTGGCAGCTGGACCGTGCCATCTCCTCGGGCGAGGTCGTGGAGCGCAGCACCGAGATCGTGCAGCCGCTCAGCGACACCGTGTCACCGGATGGGCCGCCCCCGAAGGTCGCGGAAGGGCAGATGATCGAGACCACCGGTTCGTACGTGCCCGGTGACGAGCAGATCATCAGCGGCCGGCACAACGGCGGCGAGACCGGCTTCTGGGTGGTCAGCCACTTCGTCACCGACGAGGGCTTCAGCATCCCGGTCGCCCGCGGCTGGACCGCCGACGCCGACGAGGCCGAGGCGATCCGCGAACGGCTCGCCACCCAGATGTCGATCCTGTCGCTGCAGCCGCTGACCGGCCGGTTCCTCTCCTCCGAGGCGCCCGTGCTGCCCGAGGACGGCGCCGACCCGCACACCATGACCACCGTGTCGACCGCGGCGCTGATCAACCTCTGGGCGAACTGGTCCGACCAGCCGGTGTACCAGGGGTACATCGTCGACAGCGTCGCGCCCGAGGGCCTCGCCGTCATCGACTCTCCGGAGCCGGAGGTGGAGGTGCCGCTGAACTGGCTGAACATCTTCTACGCCCTCGAGTGGGCTGTCTTCGCCGGCTTCGCGGTGTTCCTCTGGTACCGCCTGGTGCGGGATGCCTGGGAGCGCGAAGTGGAAGAGGCCGAGATCGCCGCCGCGGCCGCTGCCGAGACGTCTGCGGGTTCGCCGGATGAGACCTCCGGCCCCGCGGGCGCCGACCGGTCGCACGCGAACGCCCCGTAGAATTAGCCCATGCCACTTGAACCCAAGCCCGCCGACCTGCCCAGAATCCCCGGTGCGCTTCGGCTGTACCAGGTCTCGTCGATCATCACCGGTGTCCTGCTGCTGCTGCTGTGCGCCGAGGTGATTGCCAAGTACTTCTTCGGCACCGAGCTCGAGGGCGGTGGCCCGAACGGCCTCCTGGCCCTTGTCCCGGAGGGCACCGTCACCGCCGTCAACCTGAGCACCGGGTTGCTGATCGTGCACGGCTGGTTCTACGTTCTGTATCTGTTCGCCGACTTCCGCCTCTGGAGCATCATGCGCTGGCCCTTCCTGACCTTCCTGGTGATCGCCCTCGGCGGCATCATCCCGTTCCTGTCCTTCTTCCTCGAGGTGAAGGTCGGCCAGCGGGTCAAGGCGTACCTCGCCGCACACCCCGTCGCCTCGGTGGAAAGCGGGGTCAGCGCATGAGCGCGGTGAACCCGATGGACATCGTGGGCGCCGACGGCGCCGAAGGCGCTGAGGGCCTGGAGAACCTGATCAGCGACGAGACCGCCGTGCCCGCCGCCTCCGGCATCAGCCGCCCGGTGCTCGTGGTCGACTTCGGCGCGCAGTACGCGCAGCTGATCGCCCGGCGCGTGCGCGAGGCATCCGTGTACTCGGAGATCGTGGCGCACTCGATCACCGCCGCCGAGGTGGCCGCGAAGAACCCGATCGGCATCGTGCTCTCCGGCGGGCCCTCCAGCGTCTACGCCGAGGGTGCCCCCACCTTCGACCCGGCCATCTTCGATCTCGGCATCCCGGTGCTGGGCATCTGCTACGGCTTCCAGGTGATGGCCACCGCCCTCGGCGGCGAGGTCTCGCACACCGGCCAGCGCGAGTACGGCTCCACCCCGGTGGTCGTCTCCGACAGCGTCAACGCGCTGCTCGCCGACCAGCCGGCCGAGCAGACCGTGTGGATGAGCCACGGCGACTCGGTGTCCAAGGCCCCGGACGGTTTCACGGTGTTGGCCTCCACGGTCTCCACGCCGGTCGCCGCGTTCGCCAACGACGAGCGCCGCCTGTACGGCGTGCAGTGGCACCCCGAGGTCAAGCACTCCGCACACGGCCAGCACGTGCTGGAGAACTTCCTGCACCGCGCCGCCGGCATCCCCGCCGACTGGAACAGCGGCAACGTCATCACCGAGCAGGTCGCGCTGATCCGCGCCCAGGTCGGCACCGGCAAGGTCATCTGCGGACTGTCCGGCGGGGTCGACTCCGCCGTCGCGGCCGCCCTGGTGCACAAGGCCATCGGCGACCAGCTGGTCTGCGTGTTCGTCGACCACGGTCTGCTGCGTGAGGACGAGCGCCGCCAGGTTGAAGAGGACTACGTCAAGGCCACCGGCATCCGCCTGGTCACGGTGGATGTGCGCGAGCAGTTCATCAACGCCCTCGCCGGGGTCAGCGACCCTGAGACCAAGCGCAAGATCATCGGCCGCGAGTTCATCCGCACCTTCGAGCAGGCCCAGGCCGAGCTCATCAAGGAGTCCGCCGAGATCGACGGCGACCCGATCCGCTTCCTCGTGCAGGGCACCCTGTACCCCGACGTGGTCGAGTCCGGCGGCGGCAGTGGCACCGCCAACATCAAGAGCCACCACAACGTGGGCGGCTTGCCCGAGGACCTGCAGTTCGAGCTCGTCGAGCCGCTGCGCGCCCTGTTCAAGGACGAGGTGCGCGCGATCGGCGCCGAGCTGGGACTGCCCGCCGAGATCGTGCAGCGCCAGCCGTTCCCCGGACCCGGCCTGGGCATCCGCATCGTCGGCGAGGTCACCCAGGCGCGCCTGGACCTGCTGCGTCAGGCGGATGCGATCGTGCGCGCCGAGCTGACCGCCGCGGGCCTGGACCGGGAGATCTGGCAGTGCCCCGTGGTGCTGCTCGCCGACGTGCGCTCGGTAGGCGTGCAGGGCGACGGCCGCACCTACGGGCACCCGATCGTGCTGCGTCCGGTCTCCTCCGAGGATGCCATGACCGCGGACTGGACCCGCCTGCCGTACGACCTGCTCGCGAAGATCTCCAACCGGATCACCAATGAGGTGGACGGGGTCAACCGCGTGGTGCTCGACGTCACGTCGAAGCCGCCGGGAACCATCGAATGGGAGTAGGCGTCACGCCGCTCCGCTAGCCGTTCCGGAAGCACCCTCGCCCTGAGCGAGGGTGCTTCCGTCGTTAACCCCGGCGCCCGAGGGCGGGCTGGAGAGGGCGCGGGCAGGCGGCGCGGGCGAGGGCTCGTACGCGGGGTAGGCGCCGTTCTGCGGGTGGCGCGCCACCTGCGAAGCGGCGCCTACCCCGCACAACGCACAAAGGGCCGGCCCGTGGTGGGCCGGCCCTTGCGGGTGGTGCGGATGCTGCGGGAGCGGGGGAGCGCTACTCGCGGGCGATCATGAAGATGCGCAGCAGCTCGATGTAGAGCCACACGACGGTGACCATGATGCCGAAGGCGCCGCTCCATCCGTACTTGCGGGGTGCGCGGTTGTTGACGCCGCGCTGGATGAAGTCGAAGTCGAGAACGAGCGAGTACGCCGCCATCAGCACGGCCAGCACGCCGATGACCAGGCCCAGCTTGATCTCGAAGCCGGCGATCTCGATGCTGCCGCTGCGCATGCCGAACGCGCCGTCGCCGGCACCGAAGATCATCATGCCGAAGTTGACCAGGGAGAAGACCGCGTAGCCGACCATTGCGATGAGGAAGACCTTGGTGGCCTTCTTCGACGCGCGGATCTTGCCGCTGGAGAACAGTGCCAGGGTCACACCGACGACGACGAGGGTCGCGAGGACGGCCTGCACTACGACGCCTTCAGAGATCGACTCGAAAACGCGGGAGATGCCACCGACGAACAGTCCCTCAAGCGCGGCGTAGGCCAGGATCAGGGGCGGCGACGGCTCCTTCTTGAAGGCGTTGACCAGGCCGAGCACGAGCCCGCCGATCGCGCCGAGAATGACCAGGAACGGCATCACCGGGGTGAGCACCCATGCGGTGGCCGCGGCGGCGAGCAGAATCGCGAAGGCCAGAACGGTCTTGCCGATCGTGTCTTCGTAGGTCATCCGGTCGGTCTCTTGCGAACCGGCGGAGGGCGAGTTGTACAGCGCCTGCAGGTCGTTGTCGGAGAGCACCTTGGACGTGGCAACGGCGCCGGGAGCGCCGAACGCGGCGTTTCTAAATGCGGGGTTGGAGGTAGCCATGGTTTCCTGCCTAACAATCAGCTGGGGTGAAGGGATGCGCGCCGTCACCGGCGCTCGAGTCTGTGTAGTAAATCTACTGGATGAACCCGTAGTTTGCTGAGAGTCTACTCAGCTGCGCCGGGGCTGTCGGCGGCGGATGCGGCGGGCCCGGTCGGCACCGCCGGACCCGGGGTGTAGACCGGTTCGGCCGCATCCCGCTGCGCCCGCCGGAGGCGCCGCGCGGTGACCCGGCGCCGCCGCCAGACATCCAGCGCCCAGGCCAACCACGCGCAGGCCACGCAGGCCGCGGAGCCGCTCACCAGGCCGACCCAGTTCTGGCCGTACTCGTTCAGGGCGCCCTTGAGCACAAAACTCAGCACGATCACCGGGATCAGGGCCAGGTAGCTCAGCCCCGGCCGGTGCCGGGCGAACAGCCATCCGGCCAGGAGCACCGCGAATGCCCCCGCGAAGTCCGGGCCGGCGACGAGCACCAGGGCGGCCAGCAGGCAGGGCAGCAGCACCAGCAGCCGGCGCCACAGCGCGCCGGGCAGGATCAACCAGCCGAGCAGCTGCACGCAGGGCCCGACGAGCAGGAACCACAGACTGTAGGTGCTGATCAGGTTGGTCAGGGCCGCGCCGAGCACGATCGTGACCAGGCCCACCCCGTACCGCCATCGGGCGTCGCCCCAGCGCACGCGCGGGGCCGGTTCGATCCGAGTGGTCATAAGCCAAGATTCGCACAGGCCGAGGCTAATCTTGAGTCATGCCACCCCTCGTGATCGGACACCGCGGAGCCAGCGGTTACCGGCCAGAACACACCGAAGCCGCTTACAAGCTCGCCTTCGCCCTGGGCGCCGACGCCGTCGAGCCCGACATCGTCGCCACCAAGGACGGGATTCTGGTCGTGCGGCACGAGAACGAGATCTCCGGCACGACGGATGTGGCCGCCCACCCCGAATTCGCCGGCCGACGAACCGAGAAGGTCATCGACGGCGTCGCCCTGACCGGCTGGTTCACCGAGGACTTCACCTGGGCGGAGCTGCGCACCCTGCGCGCCCGGGAACGGTTGCCGGCCCTGCGCGGCCTGAGCGCCAGCTTCGACGGGCTTTTCCCGATCCTGCGGCTGCGTGACGTGTTCCGCCTCGTCGACCGGGCGGAGGCGCCGCTGGACCGCGAACTCGGCCTCGTGGCCGAGATCAAGCACGCCAGCTACTTCGAGTCCATCGGGCTGCCCCTGGACGAACTGTTCGCCGCCGAGGTCAACGAGGCCGGCTGGAACACCGGCGAGGGCCGGCTGACCATCGAGAGCTTCGAGCGCACCGTGCTGGCCCAGGTGCAGGCACGCGGCATCTTCGGCCGCCGGGTGTTCCTGCTGGAAGCCACCGGCGCCCCCGCCGACCTCGTCGCCAGGTTCGGCGACCGGGCCACCCAATATTCGGATTACCTCACCGACCTGGCCCTCTACCAGCTCGGCCACCAGGTCGACGGCATCAGCGTGCCCAAATCCCTGATCCTCAACACGGATGCGGACGGCGTCGTCGACGGCGCCTCCAACCTCGTCGACTCCGCCCATGCCGCCGGCCTGCAGATCTACACCTGGACTCTGCGCCCGGAGAACCGGTTCCTGGCCCCCAGCTTCCGGGTCGGCACCCGCAAGGCCGACTTCGGCAACTGGCAGGCCGAGTTCCGCACGATCATGGACACCGGCATCGACGGGGTCTTCGCCGACCAACCCGACCTGGCGGTCTTCGTGCGCGACGGGTTGCCCGCCGGGTTGCCGCATCCGCTCTCGCACGTCTGAGACCTCGCCTCACGCCGGGCGGATGTCGGCGGCTGCGCCTAGAATTGGCTCGCCATGACTTTGTCTCCAGACCTGCCCAACACCCCCGCAACCAGGTCGTCGGCGACCCCGATCATCCTCGACGGACGAGCGGGACCCGGTGCCGGCCCCGGCGCAGGGTCAGAGCAGCAGAGTCCGCTCTTCGACGGGCTCAACCCGCAGCAGCTCGAGGCCGTCAAGTACCGCGGCCCCGCCCTGCTGATCGTGGCCGGCGCCGGCTCCGGCAAGACCAGCGTGCTCACCCGCCGCGTCGCCGGCCTCATCGAGACCCGCGAGGCCTGGCCCAGCCAGATCCTCGCCATCACGTTCACCAACAAGGCCGCCGCCGAGATGCGCGACCGGGTGCGCGGCCTGCTCGGTCAGGCCTCCGACGGCATGTGGATCAGCACCTTCCACTCCTCCTGCGTGCGCATCCTGCGCCGCGAGGCCGAGAGCGCGGGCCTGTCGACGAACTTCAGCATCTACGACTCGGCCGACTCCAAGGTCACCATCAAGCGCATCATCAAGCAGCTCGACGCCGACACCCTCGGCTTCACACCCGGCAACGTGTCGTCCAAGATCTCCAAGCTCAAGAACGAGCTGGCGGATGTCGACTCCTACGCCCGCAACGCGAACATGAGCGACCCGCAGGAGGTCATGTTCGTCGAGATCTTCCGCCAGTACACCCGGCGCCTGCGCGAGGCCAGCGCCCTGGACTTCGACGACCTGATCGGCGAGACGGTGTTCCTGTTCCGCGCCTTCCCCAAGGTCGCCGCGCTGTACCGGCGCCGGTTCCGGCACATCCTGGTCGACGAATACCAGGACACCAACCACGCCCAGTACGCGCTGGTGCGCGAGCTGACCCGCCCCGTCGAGGCCGAACTGGCCGACGACATGGAGGATCAGGGTCTGCACGTGAAGAACCTGCAGGACGCCTCCGGCCAGATCCCCGGCGCCTCACTGACGGTGGTCGGCGACTCCGACCAGTCCATCTACGCGTTCCGCGGCGCCTCCAGCCGCAACATCACCGAGTTCGAACGGGACTTCCCCGGCACCAAGGTGATCCTGCTCGAGCAGAACTACCGCTCCACCCAGAACATCCTCTCGGCCGCCAACGCCGTGATCGGCAACAACTTCGACCGCCGCGAGAAGCGGCTCTGGAGCGCCGGCGGCGACGGCGAGAAGATCGTGGGCTACACCGCCTACAACGGTCACGACGAGGCCCAGTTCGTGGCCGACGAGATCGAGGTGCTGCACTCCGCGGGCATGGCTTACCGCGACATGGCGGTGTTCTACCGCACCAACGCGCAGACCCGAGCGCTCGAAGAGATCCTGGTGCGCGCCGCGGTGCCGTACCGGGTGGTCGGCGGCACGAAATTCTACGAACGCGCCGAGATCAAGGATGCGCTGGCGTACCTGATCGCGGTCGCCAACCCGGTGGACGAACTCGCGCTCCGCCGCATCCTGAACACCCCCAAGCGCGGCATCGGGCCCGCCACCGAAACCCAGCTGGCCAGCTTCGCCGAAACCAACGGCATCTCCTTCCGGCAGGCCATGCGCGACTCCGGCGGCCTGGGCCTCGGGCCCAAGGTGACCGGCGCCATCCTGCAGCTGGCCACCCTGCTCGACTCGGCGGCGCTCATGATGGACCCGGAGAACCCGGCCGGCGCCGCCAACGTCAGCGATCTGCTCACCTTCCTGCTCGACGGCAGCGGGCTGCTCGCCGTGCTGCGGGCCAGCCGTGACGCGCAAGACGAGGTGCGGGCGGAGAACATCGAGGAGCTCGTCGCGCAGACGAAGGACTTCAACCGGGAGAACCCCGATGCCGGCCTGGTCGACTTCCTCACCCAGGTGTCGCTGGTGGCCGCCGCCGACGACCTCGACGATGCCTCCGGCACCGTGTCGCTGATGACGCTGCACACCGCCAAGGGACTCGAGTACGAGGCCGTGTTCCTCACCGGGGTGGAGGAGGGGCTGCTGCCGCACCAGATGTCGGCCGGCGAACCCGGTGGGCCCGCCGAGGAACGGCGCCTGTTCTACGTGGGCATCACCCGGGCCAGGCAGCGGCTGTACCTGTCGCTGGCGATGACCCGCGCCCAGTTCGGCGAGGTGAATGTGGCCATGCCCAGCCGCTACCTGCAGGAGATCCCGGCGACGCTGATCGACTGGAAGCAGTCACCCGGCATGGCCAATTCCCGCGGTGGCACCCAGCCGCGGGCGCTGAACGCCCGGCGGGACGGCGGCGGCTTCGGCTCCCGCAGCGGAACGCCCGGGCAGCTGCCGCCGGCGCCCAAGCCCAAGACCGAGTGGGCCAATCGGGTCACCGCGCAGGTGCGCGACAACGGTGACCTCACCCTCAACGCGGGCGACCGCATCCGCCACGTGGACTTCGGCGACGGCAAGGTCAACCAGGTCACCGGCGAGGGCACCAAACGCATCGCCCACGTGCAATTCGACACCAGCGGGGCGAAGAAGCTGCTGATCAAGATCGCGCCCATCGAGAAAATCGAGTGAGCACGCCCCACCACGACGATGCGGCGGATGCGCCCGCCCGGCCGGAAACGCTGAGGCAGTGGGCGCGTTCGCTGCGCGCCCTCGACCTGGAGGTCGCCAGCCGGGCGACGCTCGCGATGGTGATCCCGCTGACGGTGCTGGTCGTCGCCGGGCGGGTGGACTGGGCCGTCTACGCCACCTTCGGCGGCATGACGGCGCTGTTCGGCCGCAGCGAACCGTATCGGCTGCGCGCCCGCTCGGTGAGCATCGCGATGCTCGGGATGCTGGGCAGCATCGGATTCGGGCTCGTCATGGCCGCCCTCGGCGCGCCGCTGGCGGCGCTCACGCTCGGACTGATGCTGGTCATCGTGCTCGGTGTGCTGCTGATCAGCACCGCCGGACTGTTCCCCGGCACGCCACTGTTCTTCGTTTTCGCCTACACGGTGTGCGCCCAGGTACCCACCGACTTCGACCAGGTGCTGCCCCGGCTGCTGGTGGGGGTCGCCGGCGCCGCCTTCGCCTGGCTCGTCACGATGTCGGGATGGCTGCTGCGGCGCGCCGCTCCCGATCGCGGTGGCAGCCTCTTCAAACCATTGCCACGGCAGCCCACGGTGAACCTGGCCGCGTACCGCGACAAGCTGGTTTGGCTCTCGATCGGGCAGATGCTGGTGGGCGTTCTCGTCGCCGGCGGCCTGGCCGTGCTCGTGGGCATCGGGCATCCGTACTGGGCCGTCGTGAGCGTCGTGGCGGTGCTGCCGCCGCCCGGCGCCAGGCACTCCACCTCCCGCGCCTTCCACCGCATCTTCGGCACCGTCGCCGGAGTGCTGGTGACCGCCCTGATCCTGCTGCCCGGGCCGCCGGTCTGGGTGCTGATCCTCACGATCGCGATCGGCCAGTTCGGCGCCGAGATTTTGATCGGCCGGCACTACGGCGCCGCGCTGCTGTTCATCACCCCGCTGGCGCTGACGGTGTCGCACCTCGGAAACCCGGCGCCGGTGTCCGGCCTGCTGGTCGACCGGGTCGTGGAGACGGCGCTCGGCGGTGCGGTCGCCCTGGTGATCGTGGTGGCCACCCGCGCCGCTCTGGCCCGTGCGGCGGCTCGGCGCGGCGGCCTGCCGAGCTGATCCGGCCCGGCGACTTGCGCCGCTGCGGACGAGGTGCCCTGGTGCGCGCGGGCAATTCGTCCGCTTGAGGGCAACTCGCCGGTTGCGCCTTGTCGCCGCGCCGCGACGCAGGTACGTTGTCTCGCATTGGGGCACCCGTGCCGTGTGCCGGGACTCACGCCACCGCGTCATCTCGCCCCAACAATCTCGCCGGAGCAAAGCAGAGGAGGCTCGATGATGACCAACGACACAGGCGGTCTGTGGCCGCACGACCCCGAAGCGCTCGATGACAATCGGTTGGTGCACGACCTGGAGATCCCCGAGGACGTGGACCTGCTTCCCGACGAGGAGGACACCGCCCCGACCGAGGTTGAGGACACCGACGAGTGGGGCGACGACGCCGACAACCGTCTCGTTGACCTCGGCGATGACCTTGACGAGGACGACGGCCTCGACCGCTAGTCAGGACCCCGGGGGCAGCCGGGTGACCGCCGGCGGAACCCAGGCGCCCTCCAGCACCTCGGGGCGCGGGCCGTATAACCGCATCGTCACCCCGAGCGGCCCCGCCGGCGCCGGCAGCCAGTTGGGCACCAGGTCATCGGCCGGCCGGTCGTGTTGCAGGTGGAGATCGAGTGAGCCGTCGGGGTTGTACCGCAGCGCATCCCGGTCGCCGAGGGCGTACCGGTCGATCGGATTGGCGGCCGGGAAACCCTCCGCGTCGTACATGGTCAGCGACCAGAACGCCTCAACGGGCGGCAACTCGTTCTTGTCGAAGTGCAGCCGGTACCGGTTCTCGCCGCTGAGCGGATGCCCGTCAACATCCGTGAGCAGGATCGGGTAGACCGCGTCCTCGGGCGGGTTGGCGCCGAGGCCGACGAGCGCCACCACGGCCCGTTTGAGGTAGTCGTTGCCGTAGTTGCCCATGGTCTCCACGTTGAGCAGCCAGCCGTTCACCCGCCTGCCCATGAGCGGCAGCGAGGCGAGCAGGGTCGCCCTGGCCTCCGCCACCCCGGCCTCGAGCGCCTCGAGATCCGCGGCATCCAGCTCGTGGTCGGCAAAGGGCAGACCCGGCACAATGCCCAGGTGCCGGATGCGGGCGAGAACCGAGAAGTCGGTCGCGTGCACCGGAGTTCTCTGGAGCACCTCGGCGGCGCGCCGGAAGAACTCCACCCCGCTCAGGTCAGCGACGGTCCGCAACGGCGCCGTGCTCGAATCCACTGTCGGGTTCAGCGGGACCTGGTCGTACTCAGGCGGCAGGGTCAGCGAGAGCTGGTCCTGCAGTGCCCGCACCACCGGATAGTCGTCAACCCCGTTGGTCTGGAACCGGCCGACGATCCACAGGTGGGGGGTCGGCGCCTGGATCAGCCCGTACCCGGCAGGCACCGGGCCCCTCCAGCTGGGCGGCACCACGAGCAGGTCAGCAGCCGCGGTGCCGGTGGTGCGCTTGCCGGGGTTGGCGAAGACCTCGGTCCACATGTCCAGCAGCGGCATGAGGTAGTACCGGTCGGCGGTGTCCGGCAAGTGCAGCACCACCGGGCCGGCGCCCAGATCGAGCCAGGCGATCGAGTAGAGGGTGTCGAAATTGGGCCGCACAACGTCGCGGAAATCGGCAGTCGGAAAGGTGCGAGTGTGCACGAAGGTGTTCTCCGGGCCGCGGCCGAAGACCCGGCCTGGCGGCGTGTTGATGCTCTGCCGCCGGGTGACCTCCATCAGCATCAGCGGGTACAGGTAGATGTAGGCCTCGGCGGCCAGGGTTTTCGGGTCGATCGCCAGGGTGCTCATGACTCATCCTCCGCGGGGTCGGTCCAGGCCGGGCGGGGCCCGGGTGGGCGAACCGTTCGCAAAGCATTGTGGCCCAGCCGCGTGGCCTGGCACAGGGCGGCGGGCTCAGACGGTGCGGCGATGACGCAGGCGCCCCACCAGGAGGGCGATCGCGCGCCAGCCGATCAGGAACGCGCCGGTGACGAGGAAGGTCACGATGACGAAGCTGAGCTGCACACCCTGACCGCTGACGATGCGCAGAAGCAAACCCACGATGACGGTGATCATCCACACACCCAGGCCGGTCCAGGCGATCTGCAGCGGGGTGCGCCAGGCACGCAACACCAACCAGGCCACGATCAGCCCGGCCAGGAACGGCCACCAGGTGCCCAGTACGCCCCAGAGCCCCTCGCCGTGGCTGGCCCGGCCGATCATCACGAACAGCAGCAGCAGGGCCGCATCCAGGCCGGCCGCCAAGGAAATGAGGGCGAGGCTGGCGTTGCGATAGGGCATGGCACCAGATTACCGGGCGGGGCCGGCCCGCGGGCAGCCGGGGATTGGCAGCAGTGAGCAGGCGGTCAGACCGTGGTTCCGAGCAGACCGCCGATGGCATAGGTCACGCCGAGGGCGAGGAGGCCGCCGACAAGAACCCGGGTGATCGCGCGCATCCGCGGACTGTCACCGAGCGCGGCGCTCACCCAGCCGGTGATGATCAACGCCACGGCCACCGACAGGAAGGTGGCGGGGACCCGCCACTCGGGTGGGGGCAGGAGCACCGCGAGCAGCGGCAGAACGGCGCCGACGGTGAACGCCAGCGCCGACGCGAACGCCGCGTGCCACGGGTTGGACAGCTCCTCGGTGCCGATGTGCAGCTCCACCTCCAGATGAGCCCCGAGAGCGTCGTGCGCCGTGAGCTCGTCGGCCACCCGGCGGGCGGTCTCGGCGGAGAGCCCCTTGGCCCGGTACAGGCCGGCGAGCTCCGCGAGCTCCTGCTCCGGCATGGTGGCGAGTTCGGTGCGTTCCTTGCCGATCAGGGCCCGTTCGGTGTCGCGCTGGCTGCTGACCGAGACATACTCGCCGAGCGCCATCGAGATCGCACCGGCCAGCAGGCTCGCCACGCCGGCGATCAGGATCGCGGCCGAGTCCGAGGTGGCGGCGGCAACACCCACGACGAGCGCGGCGACCGAGACGATGCCGTCGTTGGCGCCGAGCACGCCGGCCCTCAGCCAATTGAGCCGGGAGGCATGACCGGGGGAATGCGGTTCGACGTCGTGGTCCGGCTCGGCGGGCGGATTCAATGAACTCATGGATTCAGCCAAGCACTCGGCCGTCGATCTGAGAAGGTAGAGTTTGAGATGGTCAGTATCTCTCGACGTCGAGCTAGTTTTCGCGCCGGGGGAACCAGGCCACACCTACCCCATGCACGGAACGCTATGACGCGGATTGGAAGAGCAGCGTGGATCTTTACGAATACCAGGCCAGAGACCTGTTTGAGCAGTATGGAGTTCCGGTTCTGCCCGGAATCATCGCAGACACGCCCGAGGAGGTGCGCGCCGCGGCCGAGAAGCTCGGTGGTGTCGTCGTCGTCAAGGCGCAGGTCAAGGTCGGCGGCCGCGGCAAGGCCGGCGGCGTGAAGGTCGCAAAGACCCCGGATGAGGCCGAAGCCGCCGGGCGCGCCATCCTGGGCCTGGACATCAAGGGGCACACCGTGCACCGGGTCATGGTCGCCGGGGGAGCCCGCATCAAGCAGGAGTTCTACTTCTCAGTGCTGCTGGACCGGTCCAACCGCTCCTACCTCTCGCTGGCCAGCTACGAGGGCGGCGTGGAGATCGAGGTCCTCGCGGTCGAGAAGCCCGACGCGCTCGCCTACGTGGCCATCGACCCGACCGCCGGCATCGACCTGGCCAAGGCCACGGAGATCGCGCGTGCCGCGAAGTTCCCGGCCGAGCTGGTCGACAAGGTCGCCCCGGTCTTCGTGCAGCTGTACAACGTGTTCGCCGGCGAAGACGCCACCCTCGTCGAGGTCAACCCGCTGGTGCTCACCGAAGAGGGCGACATCATCGCCCTCGACGGCAAGGTCACCATCGATGAGAACGCCGGCTTCCGCCACCCCGGCCACGCCGACCTCGAGGACAAGGCCGCGGCCGACCCGCTCGAGGCCAAGGCCAAGCAGAACGACCTGAACTACGTGAAGCTCGACGGCGAGGTCGGCATCATCGGCAACGGCGCAGGGCTCGTCATGTCGACCCTCGACGTTGTCGCCTACGCCGGTGAAGAGTTCGGCGGCGTCAAGCCGGCCAACTTCCTCGACATCGGCGGCGGAGCATCCGCGGCCGTCATGGCGGCAGGCCTCGACGTGATTCTCGGCGACCCGCAGGTCAAGAGCGTCTTCGTCAACGTCTTCGGCGGCATCACCGCCTGCGACGCCGTTGCCCACGGCATCGTCGGCGCGCTGGCCACCCTCGGCGACGCGGCGAACAAGCCCCTCGTGGTGCGCCTCGACGGCAACAACGTCGACGAAGGCCGCCGCATCCTCAACGAGGCCAACCACCCGCTGGTCACGCTGGCCGCCACCATGGACGAGGGCGCCGCCAAGGCCGCCGAACTCGCCTACGCCGCGAAGTAAGGGAACCCAAGAGAATGTCAATCTTCCTCAACAAGGACTCCAAGGTCATCGTTCAGGGCATCACCGGCGGCGAGGGCACCAAGCACACCGCCCTGATGCTCAAGGCCGGCACCCAGATCGTCGGCGGCGTCAACGCCCGCAAGGCCGGCACCACCGTCACCCACGGTGACGTCGAGCTGCCCGTGTTCGGCACCGTCGCCGAGGCCATCGCGGCCACCGGCGCGGATGTCTCCATCGCGTTCGTGCCGCCGGCCTTCACCAAGGACGCCGTCATCGAAGCGATCGACGCCGAAATCGGCCTGCTCGTGATCATCACCGAGGGCGTGCCCGTGCAGGACTCCGCCGAGTTCTGGGCCTACGCCCAGGAGAAGGGCAACAAGACCCGCATCATCGGGCCGAACTGCCCCGGCATCATCACCCCCGGTGAGGCGCTTGTTGGCATCACGCCGGCGAACATCACCGGCAAGGGTCCGGTCGGCCTGGTCTCCAAGTCGGGCACCCTGACCTACCAGATGATGTACGAGCTGCGCGACCTCGGCTTCTCGACCGCCATCGGCATCGGCGGCGACCCCATCATCGGCACCACCCACATCGACGCGCTCGCCGCGTTCGAGGCCGACCCGGAGACCCTCGCGATCGTCATGATCGGCGAGATCGGCGGCGACGCCGAGGAGAAGGCCGCCGCCTACATCAAGGAGCACGTCACCAAGCCCGTCGTGGGCTACGTGGCCGGCTTCACCGCCCCCGAGGGCAAGACCATGGGCCACGCCGGCGCCATCGTCTCCGACGGCGCCGGAACCGCCCAGGGCAAGAAGGAGGCCCTCGAGGCCGCCGGAGTCAAGGTCGGCAAGACGCCGAGCGAGACCGCGACCCTGCTGCGCGAGGTTCTCGCCGCACTGTAGAGCGCACCACACGACGAAGGGCCCGCCGATCCGGCGGGCCCTTTCTCGTGCGCGAGGCCGCGAGTACTATGCACGCACACGCGTGCCCGCACCCACACGGACACCGCAGCCCTCGACAGGAGGACCATGTCCCGCAACGACGCGACGGTGCCGGTCCGGCCCGACCCGGCCCCCTCGTCGGGCAAGGGCCTGGCGGCCGGCACTCTGGGCCTGTTCGGCTCCACGGTGATCGGCCTCGCCTCCACGGCCCCGGTGTACTCCCTGGCCGCGACGCTGGGGTTCGTGGTCCTCGCCGTGGGAGCCCAGGCTCCGGTGGTGTTCGTGATCGCGTTCATCCCGATGCTCCTGGTGGCGTTCGCCTACCGGGAACTGAACCGGGACATCCCGGACTGCGGCACGACGTTCACCTGGGCGACCAAGGCTTTCGGCCCGTGGGTGGGCTGGATGGGCGGGTGGGGCGTCGCGGTGGCCGGCATCGTTGTGCTCGGCAACCTCGCGCAGATCGGCGGCATCTACTTCTGGCTGCTGGTGGCGCCGGACCTGGCCGAGAATGAACTCATCGTCACGGTCACGGGGGTGGTGTTCATCACGCTGATGGTGTGGGTGAGCTACCGGGGCATCGAGATCGGCGAACGGCTGCAGAACGTGTTGCTGGGCTTCCAGTACCTGGCCCTGATCCTGTTCACGGTGTTCACCCTGTGGGCGGTGTTCGACGGCAGCGCCCCGGCCGGCTCCACCACCCCGCAGGCCGAGTGGTTCAACCCGTTCGCCCTCACCTCGTTCAACGGGCTCGTCGAGGGTGTGCTGCTGGCCCTGTTCATCTACTGGGGCTGGGACACCTGCCTGTCGCTGAACGAGGAGACCAAGGATCCCAAACGGATCCCGGGCCAGGCGGCCGTGCTCACCACACTCATCCTGCTGGTCACCTACGTGGGTGTCGCCGTCGCGGCGATGTCCTACGCGGGCCTGGGCACCGAAGGGTTCGGCCTGGGCAACGAGGGCAACGCCGACGACGTCTTCTTCGCGCTCAAAGACGCGGTGTTCGGGCCGTGGGCCTGGCTGCTCGTGGCCGCGGTGATGATCTCCGCGGTCTCATCGACCCAGACCACCATCCTGCCCACCGCCCGCGGCACCCTCGCCATGGCCATCTACAAGGCCCTGCCCCGCCGGTTCGCGCAGGTGCACCCGCGCTTCTACACCCCGTCGTTCTCCACCCTGATCATGGGAATCGTCGCGGTGGCGTTCTACGTGGGGATGACCCTGGTGTCGTCGAACATCCTCAACGACACCATCCTCTCGCTCGGGCTGGCCATCGCGTTCTACTACGCCATCACCGGCTACGCCTGCGTCTGGTACTTCCGGCATGACCTGTTCACCAGTTGGCGCAACGCCTGGATGCGCTTCGTCTTCCCGCTGCTCGGCTCGCTGCTGCTCACGGCGGCGTTCGTCTTCTCGGTGATCGACATGCTCGACCCCGACTACGGCTACACGGTGCTGTTCGGCGTCGGCGGCGTCTTCGTGGTCGGCGTCGGCTCGCTGCTCGCCGGCGTGCTCGTCATGATCGTGTGGTCCTTCTTCCCCGGCGCCAAGCCGTTCTTCCGCGGCGAGTCACTCAACCGCGACACCGCGGTGCTGGTGCCCGACGAAGACCTGCCGGTGACCAGGTCGGTGGACGGCGGCATCTAGAACGGCGGTTGTGCCCGGGGATTCGGCCCGAGCGCGGCGGGGTACGACGAACCCGCAGCCCGCCCACGGTAGGCTCCCACACGGATATGAACCGTATAACGACTGCCCTACTCGCCGCGCTCGAGGCGCTCATTGTCGTCGCCATCGGCGTGGGCATCGCCCTGGTGCCGCTCACGATCCTGTGGGGCACCCACTACGGTCTGGGCATCGACTGGTTCGTCTTCTGGCGCGCCGCCGTGGACGTCTGGCTGCTCGGCAACGGCGTCGACCTCGCTGTGCAACTCCCCGTCGACGTGTCGGCCTCGCTGGGCCTGGCCGGCTCCGAACTGCCGTTCACCGTGAGCATCGGCCTGCTCGGGTTCGCCCTGCTCGCGGTGCTGCTCGGTGTGCGCACCGGCCGCCGCGCCGCCGGCACCGACTACAGCCTCACCGCCGCGGGTGTTGCCGTGCTCACGTATGGGCTGCTCGCCGCGCTGCTCACCCTCTCCGCCGGCACCGCGATCGTCACGCCGGCGCCGGTACAGGGCATCCTGCTGCCCACCCTGGTCTTCGCCTGCGGTGTGCTGATCGGCCTGACCGGCACCCCCAGGGTGGCGCCGACGCTGCCCGGCTGGGTCAGCCGGCCCCTCGGTGACCAACTGCACCGCATCCCCGCCGAGGTGCGCAGCCAACTCCTCGCGGCACTCCGCGGCGGCACCGCCGCCGTTGCCGGCATCATGGTCATCTCGGGCCTGGCCGTGTTCGTCTCCGTGCTGGCCAACTTCGCCACCGTGATCGGCCTCTACGAAACGCTGCAGGCCGATGTGATGGGCGGCATCGCCCTCACCATCGCCCAGCTGGCTTTCATCCCCAACCTGGTGATCTGGGCGGCCGCCTGGTTCGTCGGCCCCGGCATCGCCCTCGGCGCTGGCAGCAGCGTCTCCCCGCTGGGCACCACCCTCGACGCCGTGCCCGGCCTGCCGTTGTTCGGCGCGCTGCCGCACGGCACCCTCGAATTCGGTTTCCTCGGCCTGCTCGTACCGGTCCTGGTCGGGTTCGTGATGGCCGTGCTCGTGCGGCAAAGCCTCGACAAACGCCCCAACGCCCCGCACGGGCCGTCGCGGATGCTACTCACCGGGGCGCTGATGGGCGTCGTCGCGGGCGTCCTGCTGGGCCTACTCAGCTGGTGGTCCGCCGGGGCGATGGGACCGGGCCGTCTCGCCGAGGTGGGCCCCAACCCGCTGCTCGTGGGGGCGCTGGCCACCCTCGAAGTCGGCATCGCCGCCGCACTGGGTATGCTCGTCGGTGGCCGTCGGGCCCGGAGCACGGATTCGCGCACCGAGGAAGTCTCAACGAAACGGTAGGCTCGGATGGTGCTGTCACTGGTCGTATTGATCTCCGGCGGAGGATCGAACCTGCGCTCGCTTCTCGAGGCGTCCAGCGACGCCGAGTTCCCCGCCCGAGTCGTCGCCATCGGCGCCGACCGGGATGCCGAAGGGCTGGCCCTCGGCGAGGAGTTCGGCATCACCACCTTCACCGTGCCGTTCTCGTCCTACCCCGACCGCGACGCTTGGGGCGATGCGCTGCTCGAGCAGATCCAGCAGTGGCAGCCCGACCTCACCGTGCTCAGCGGCTTCATGCGTCTGCTGCCACCGCGGGTGGTGGCCGCGCTGTCGCCGCACCTGATCAACACCCACCCCGCCTACCTGCCCGAGTTCCCCGGCGCGCACGGGGTGCGCGACGCGCTCGCCGCCGGCGCCAGCCAGACCGGCGCCAGCATCATCGTCGTGGACAACGGAGTCGACGACGGACCGATCGTGAGCCAGGAACGGGTGCCGGTGCATCCGGGCGACACCCAGGACTCGCTGCACGATCGCATCAAACTCGTCGAACGCCGCCTGCTCGTGCAGGCCGTGCTCGACATCGCCAACGGACACGTCGATCTCAAGGAGCATTCCCCCATATGAGCGGTCACACCAACGCCCGGAGCCTCTACCGCGACCGGGATGTCATTCCCGTGCAGCGCGCGCTGATCTCGGTCTCCGACAAAACCGGGCTGGTCGAACTGGCCAACGCCCTCGCCGCCGCCGGTGTCGAGATCATCTCCACGGGCTCCACCGCGGCCACCATCCGTGCCGCCGGCCACGACGTGACGGATGTCTCCGCCGTCACCGGGTTCCCGGAGTCGCTCGACGGCCGGGTGAAGACCCTGCACCCGAGCGTGCACGCCGGCATCCTCGCCGACCTCCGCCTCGAGGCGCACGAGAACCAGCTCGCCGACCTCTCGATCGCCCCGTTCCAGCTTGTGGTGGTGAACCTGTACCCGTTCGTGGAGACCGTCGAATCCGGCGCTGAGCCGGCCGACGTGATCGAACAGATCGACATCGGCGGGCCCGCGCTGGTGCGCGCATCCGCGAAGAACCACGCCAACGTGGCCATCGCCGTGGACCCGGAGGACTACCCGGAGATCATCGCCGCCGTCGCCGCCGGCGGCAGCACCCTGCGCCTGCGCCAGAAGCTCGCCTCCCTCGCCTTCGAGCACACGGCCAACTACGACCTGAGTGTGTCGGCCTGGTTCACCGAGAACGTCTACGACCAGTGGCAGGACGACACCGAGGCGCTCGGCGAGGAAATCCTCGACGCCTTCGACGCGATCGTCGGCGCGGAGGACCCTGAGGCCGACGCGCTGTTCCCGGCGACCCTCGCGATCGAGGCCACCCGCGCAACCGTGCTGCGCTACGGCGAGAACTCGCACCAGGCCGCAGCGCTCTATCTGGGTGAGGGCGGCCAGGGCATCGCCCAGGCCGTGCAGCTGCACGGCAAGGAGATGTCGTACAACAACTACGTGGACGCGGATGCCGCCGTGCGCGCCGCGTTCGACTTCGCCGAACCCGCCGTGGCGATCATCAAGCACGCCAACCCCTGCGGCATCGCCGTGGCCAACCCGAAGGCGCCCGACGCCATCGCGTCGGCGCACCACCGTGCCCACGACTGCGACCCGGTCTCCGCGTTCGGCGGAGTCATCGCCGCCAACCGCGTCGTCACGCTGGGCATGGCCGAAACGGTCAGCCAGATCTTCACCGAGGTTCTCGTGGCTCCCGGCTTCGAGCCGGCCGCGTTCGAGCTGCTCAGCGCGAAGAAGAACATCCGTCTGCTGGAGCTGCCGGCCGACTACCGCCGTTCGTCGCTGGAGCTGCGCCAGATCTCCGGCGGCCTGCTCGTGCAGGAGACCGACACCTTCGACGCCCTCGACACCTCCGAGTGGCGTCTGGTGTCCGGCCCCGAGGTGGATGCCGCCACTCGCGCCGACCTCGAGTTCGCCTGGAAGGCCTGCCGCGCCGTGAAGTCCAACGCGATCCTGCTCGCGCACGCCGGCGCATCCGTGGGTGTGGGCATGGGCCAGGTCAACCGGGTCGACTCCTGCCACCTCGCCGTGAGCCGTGCGGGGGAGCGGGCCGAGGGCGCCGTGGCCGCGTCCGACGCGTTCTTCCCGTTCGCCGACGGCCTCGAGGTGCTGCTCGAAGCCGGCGTCAGCGCCGTCGTGCAGCCCGGCGGTTCGGTGCGCGACGAGGAGGTCATCGCCGCGGCGACGGCCGCCGGTGTGTCGATGTACTTCACCGGGGAGCGTCACTTCTTCCACTAGGCATCCGCCGACCGCTACCGGTCGGCGACCCGGCGACGCCGGTGCAGCATCCGTTCAATGCGGCTGCGGCACCGGCGTTCGTTATTTTGTGGCCCCTCTCAGGTGCACCTGTCATGATGGGAGGTCCACGTGACACCGCCGTTGCAGACCTCCACAGACCTGACACGGAAAGGCCACTTGTGATCGAACTTCTGGGGCTGTCCCTGCCCGCTCTCCCGGTTGCCGTCGTCGCGGCCATCGTGATCGCCCTCGCGGTCACCGCGATTGCCGCCTTCGCCTTCCGCATGGTCGGCAAACGCAAGGCCTGGGCGCGGGTGCTCGTGCAGCTGATCCGGGTGCCGTTCCGCATGACCATCCTGATCGGTTCGCTCTGGCTCGCCGTGACCAGCTACCTGGTCCTGCCCGATGATGTGGCCTGGGTGCCTGGTTTCATCTTCCGCACCCTGTTCATCGGCAGCGCCACTTGGCTGCTCTGCGCGCTGCTGTACTTCGCCGAGGAGATGGCCGCCAACCGGTATCGCATCGACGTGCGCGACAACCGGGTGGCCCGCCGGGTGCGCACTCAGCTGCGGATGCTCCGGCGCATCGGCATCGTGATCCTCATCATCTGCGCCATCGGCACGGTGCTGCTCAGCATCCCCGGCGCCGCGACCGTGGGCGCGAGCCTGTTCGCCTCCGCCGGCCTGCTCAGCGTCGTGGCGGGCCTGGCGGCCCAGTCCACCCTGGCGAACATCTTCGCCGGCATGCAACTCGCGTTCAACAACGCGCTGCGAGTGGATGACGTCGTAATCGTCGAGGGGGAGTGGGGCAAGATCGAGGAGATCACCCTCACCTACATCGTCGTGCACATCTGGGACGACCGCCGCATGGTGCTGCCGTCCACCTACTTCACGACCACCCCGTTCCAGAACTGGACCCGGCACAACAGTGAGCTGCTCGGCGCGATCGAGTTCGACCTCGACTGGCGGGTCAACCCGGCCGCGATGCGCGAAGAGCTCAACCGCATCGTCGCGCAGACCGACCTCTGGGACGAACGTGCCGTGGTGCTCCAGGTGACGGATGCCGTGGGCGGCTACGTGCGGGTGCGCGTGCTGGTGACCGCGCAGGACGCGCCGACCCTCTTCGACCTGCGCTGCTTCGTTCGGGAGAACCTGATCGACTGGGTCAACGCCGAGAACCCCGACGCCCTGCCGATGAGCCGCGTCGAGGTGCGCCACGAGCCCGAGGCCGCGCCGGTGCGCCCGTCGGCACGCGGCCGCAAGCCCGCCCGCCCGGTCATCGAGGCGCCCGGCCTGTTCTCCGGCGACGAGGGCGGCAAGGAACGCGCCCAGCACTTCACCGAGTCGATCACGGTGCAGGACTGGGACGACGCCCCCGAGTCCCTCCCGGCTCCCCGCTAGCCCCGCGCGCGCCGGCCCCGCGCAACTGTGTCCGAAGCGGACTTTTGCGTCCGGTACGCCGGACGCAGAAGTCCGATCCGGCAACAATTGCCAGGCGGTTAGGCTGTGCGCATGACTCCCTCAGGTGACTCTGGCCGCCCTGCCGACACGACATCGACGGGCACCGGGAAGCGCGCCCTCGTGCGCCGGCCCGTCGACATCCTTGCCGAGGGTCAGATCACCCACATCGACCGCGTGCCGATCGACCTCGACCTGGCCCGCTCCCAGTGGGACGGTTACGTCGCCGCGCTTCGGGCCGAGGGCTGGGCCACCACGGAGGTGGCACCGGCGCCGGACCAGCCGGACTCCGTGTTCATCGAAGACGCCGTGATCCTGTTCGGCGACACGGCCGTGCTCAGCAGCCCCGGCGCGACCAGCCGCCGCGGCGAGACCGCCGGCGCCGAAGCGGCCGTGCGCGCCCTCGGCCTCGCCGTGCACCGGCTCGCCCTGCCCGGCACCCTCGACGGCGGCGATGTGCTCAAGGTGGGCCGCACCGTCTACGTCGGCCAGAGCCTCCGCACCAACGCCGAAGGCGCCGCGCAACTGGCCGCCATCGTCGAACCGCTCGGCTACACCGTCGTGCCGGTCCCGGTGACCCGCGCCCTGCATCTCAAGACCGCGATCACCGCGCTACCGGACGGCACCGTCATCGGCTACCCGCCGCTCGTGGACGACCCGACCCGGTTCGAGAAATTCCTGCCCGTACCCGAGGCCGAGGGCACCGCCGTCGTGATCCTCGACGAGACCACCCTGCTGCTCTCGGCCGCGGCCCCGCAGACCGCCGAACTGCTCACCGGGCTCGGGTACCGCACGGTCACCGTGGACATCACCGAGTTCGAGAAGCTCGAGGGCTGCGTCACCTGCCTGAGCGTGCGGGTGCGCTGACGCCGACCGGCACGGATGCGCCCGGCTTCGCGCCCGCATCCACCGCCAAAGAGCGGCCCGGCCGAAATTCGCTCTTGCGCCCAGCGTGCCCGTGGCCCTATCCTGAAAGGCTGCCTGAACAGGGGGGCACAAGACGATGATACGCAACGCTCAGGAGGCCGACATGACTAAGACAGCTCGCACCAGGTTCGCATCGATTGCAACCGGCGCTGCCTTCGTTCCGGCCGCCCCGGCGCTCGGGCTCGCCTCCGCCTAGGAGCGACTCCAAGCAACCACACCGCCCGCACCAGCGCGGGCCGGCACGTATCGGCGGGCGCACACGCGCCTGACCTCTCGGACGCGTTCATCCCGCGCCATCCAGGGCAACCGTTGGCTTCGCCACGGCTCCCGACCCACCTAGTCAGGCATCATCCAGCCCGCCGACGCGTCAGCGCCGCACCGGGCCCAGCCAGGAAAACTCATGACCACCACTGCTGAACAGCATCCGCCCCACACCGCGCCCACGCCCGCCGCGCGCTCGAACACGCTCCGTATTCTGTTGCGGCTCTACCCCTACGCCAAGCCTGCCCTGCCGCGCATCGGCCTGGGCATGCTCGCGGCGCTGCTCGCCTCGCTCGTGGCCCTGGCCATCCCGCAGGTGCTGCAGCAGCTCGTCGACGGCGCCCTCAGCCAGGGCGACACCACCCCGATCTGGCCCGCCGTGCTCACGGTGCTGGCTCTGGGCGTGCTCGAAGCCGTGATGATCGCCCTGCGCCGCTGGTTCGTGCTGGTGCCAGGCACCCACATCGAATCCCGGATGCGCAACGCCCTCTACGCCCGGCTGCAGGACCTGCCCGTGACCTTCCACGACCGCTGGCCGAGCGGGCAGCTGCTCTCGCGCGCCATCAGCGACCTGAACATGATCCGCCGCTGGATCTCGTTCGGTCTGGTGCTGCTCGTGGTGAACTTCCTCACCATCCTCGCCGGCGTGGTGATCCTCGTCTCGATGAACTGGATCCTCGGCCTGATCTTCCTCGTCTGCTCGATCCCGATCTGGATCTACGGCTACGTCTTCGAGGAGAAGTACTCGGTGATCGCCCGCCGCAGCCAGGACCAGTCCGGCGACCTCGCGACCGCCGTAGAGGAATCGGTGCACGGCATCCGGGTGCTCAAAGCGTTCGGGCGCGGCAGTTTCGCGCTCAAGAGCTTCGCCAACCAGGCCGAGGAACTGCGCGGCACCGAGATCGAGAAGGCCCGCGCCATCGCCGGCATCTGGCTGTGGCTGCTGCTCGTTCCCGATGTGGCGTTCGCGCTCTGCCTGGTCTCCGGTGTCTGGCTCACCAGCCAGGGCCAGCTCAGCGTGGGCGAACTGGTGGCCTTCTTCGCCACCGCCACCGTGCTGCGCTTCCCCGTGGAGTCGATCGGGTTCCTGCTGTCGATGACCTTCGACACCCGCACCGCCACCGACCGGTTCTTCGACATCCTCGACACCCCGAACACCATCACCGACCCGCCGCGCCCCGTCACCATTACCGCCCCGCGCGGCCGGCTGGCTTTCGAGAACGTGCACTTCCGCTACGCCGACTCGCCGGAGCGCTTCCCCGACCTGCTCGACGGGGTCGACCTGGTACTCGAACCCGGCGAGACCATGGCGCTGGTCGGGCTCACCGGCTCCGGCAAGTCCACCCTGACGGCGCTGACCACCCGGCTGTACGACGTGACGGATGGCTCGGTGACCCTCGACGGGGTCGACGTGCGGGCGCTGCGCCGTGAGGAGCTGCGCCGGCACATCGCCATGGCGTTCGAGGACGCGACGCTGTTCTCGGCATCCGTTCGCGACAACGTGTTGCTGGGCCGGCCGGAGCTCACCGAGCGGAGCCCCGAGGCCGACGCGGTCCTCGCCGAGGCGCTGCAGATCGCCCAGGCCGGCTTCGTGCACGACCTACCCGACGGCGTCGACACCCTCGTCGGCGAGGAGGGCATGAGTCTCTCCGGCGGGCAACGGCAGCGCGTAGCGCTGGCCCGCGCCGTCGCCGCGGCGCCCGCCGTGCTGGTGCTCGACGACCCGCTCTCGGCGCTCGATGTGAACACCGAGTCGCTCGTCGAAGCGGCGCTGCGCCGGGTGCTCGTGAAGACCACGGCGCTGATCGTGGCGCACCGCCCGTCCACTGTGATGCTCGCCGACCGGGTGGCGCTGCTGGAAGCCGGCCGGATCACCGCCGTCGGCACGCACTCCGAACTGCTGGCCTCGAGCCCGCACTACAAATTCGTCATCTCCAGCCTGGAGGACGAAGAACGACGAGAGTCCGAACGAGCGGGAGAAGCACTGTGAGCGTCATCGGAGTCGAAGGCGAAGAACGCGTCGACTACACCAAGGCTGAGAGCGCCCAGATCCGGCGCCGTTCGCTGCGTCTGCTCGGCTCCCTGCTGTTCCCGGTGCGCTGGTCAGTGGTCGTGGCGATGCTCGTCGTCGTGGTGTCCACGGCCGCGCAGGTCGCCGGGCCCGCCCTGATCGCGTACGGCATCGACAAGGGCCTGCCCGCCCTGCTCAAGCAGGACTGGGTGCCGCTGGCCGCAACCGGGGGCATCTATCTCGTCACCGGCATCACCGGGGCCCTGCTGATCGCCTGGTACACCGTGCTCTCCGCCCGGATCAGCCAGGCCGTGCTGATCGACCTGCGCAAGCGCGTGTTCCTGCAGACCCAGCGGCTCAGCCTCGAATTCCACGAGTCGTACACCTCCGGGCGCATCATCTCCCGGCAGACCAGCGACCTGGATGCGATCCGGGAACTGCTGGACTCCGGCATCAACCAGCTCGTGCAGGGCCTGCTCTACATGGCCTTCACCGGCGTCGCGCTGGTCGCCCTCGACGGGGTCAGCGGGCTGGTGCTGCTCGTCGCTCTGGTGCCGCTGCTCGCGCTCACCCGGTGGTTCCAGGTGCGTTCGCAGCACCTGTTCCGCCGCTCACGCACCGCATCGGCGAGCCTGATCGTGCAGTTCGTCGAGACCATGACGGGCATCCGCGCGGTCAAGGCGTTCCGCACCGAAAAGCGCAATGAGGGTGTCTTCGGCAAGCTCGTGGAGGCGTACCGGCTGGTCAACGCCCGGGTGATCCAGCTGTTCGGGGTGTTCGACCCCGGGCTGATCCTGATCGGCAACGTCACCGTCGCCGCGGTGCTGCTGGTCGGCGGCTTCCGCGTGGCCGACGGGCAGCTGGCCATCGGCGCCCTGCTGGCCGCGCTGCTGTACACCCGCCGGTTCTTCGACCCGATGGAGGAGATGGCGATGTTCTACAACTCCTACCAGTCGGCCGCCGCCGCGCTGGAGAAGATCTCCGGGGTGCTCGAGGAGCAGCCCGGAGTGCCGGACCCGGCCACGCCGGTGGACCTGTGGACGTCGAAGGGCGCCGTGCAGTTCGAGGACGTGAAGTTCGAGTACCAGGCCGACCGGGTCATCCTGCCGACCTTCAGCCTCACCCTCGAACCCGGGCAGACCATCGCCTTGGTCGGGTCGACGGGCGCGGGCAAGTCCACGCTGGCGAAGCTGATCTCCAGGTTCTACGACCCGTCCGCCGGCCGGGTGCTGCTGGATGGAGTGGACCTGCGCGACCTGCACCCCAAGGACCTGCGCCGGGCCATCGTGATGGTGACCCAGGAGGCGTACCTGTTCAGCGGCAGCGTCGCCGACAACATCGCCATCGGCAAGCCGGGGGCGACCCGGTCGGAGATCGAGGCGGCCGCGCGGGCCGTGGGCGCGCACGAGTTCATCGCGGGGCTGCCCGGCGGCTACGACACCGACGTGAACAAGCGTGGCGGGCGGGTGTCGGCCGGTCAGCGCCAGCTGATCTCGTTCGCGCGGGCGTTCCTGGCCGACCCGGCGGTGCTGATCCTCGACGAGGCCACCTCGTCGCTGGACATCCCGAGCGAGCGGCTGGTGCAGGAGGCGTTGCAGACGCTGCTCAGCGACCGGACCGCGGTGATCATCGCGCACCGGCTGTCGACCGTGGCGATCGCCGACCGGGTGCTCGTGATGGAGAACGGCGTGATCGTGGAGGACGGCACCCCGGACATGCTCATCTCGGGCACCGGCCGGTTCTCCCGCTTGCACGCCGCCTGGCGCGAGTCCCTCGTCTAAGCGCCACCATCCCGCGAACTGTGAGATAAGCCCCGAAAACCTCGAGTTTTTGGGGCTTAACTCACGGTTCGCGGGCTAGGACGGGCCCAAGGGAGGGGCGGCCGTGGGGCTCGCTAGAGGGGTGCCCTTGAGCTCGACGAAGATCGCGTGGGTGGGCGTGGCGCCGGTGTTCTCGCCGGAGTGGGTTTGGGCGGGCAGCCAGCGCGCCTCGCCGGCATCCAGAACCGTATCGAAGACCCGGTCGCCCAGCGAGAGCCGGCGGCTGAAGTCGCTCAGTGTCACCATCACGCTGTCCGGGTGCCGGTGCGGGCTGGTTGCATCGCCCGGCTCATCCCGGTACTCGAGCACGCGCACCCGCTCGTTCTCGAACAAGACCCGGTAGTGCTCAGGGTTCGAGCCGACCGGGTCGGCTGCCTCCGCCTCTTCCTCTGCCATGCCGGCACGATACACCCCTCGCGAACTGAGAGAAAAGCACCTGAAAACTCGAGTTTTCGGGGCTTGACTCACAGTTCGCGGGCTGGGCGGGCGGGGTTTGAGTCGGGCGTGTTTCAGGGATGTCAAGGGCCGGAGACCACTCGCCGAGAACCCGCCTGACACGCTTGACACTCCCCGGGCGGGCGGCGAATCTGGTCCAGAGAACACAACCGCCTCGAACGAGCACCTTCGTTCCCGAGCCGGTGCCACCGGGGACCGATGGTGTCGGCCTGTCTGATCGGGGGATCACCCAGCATGCAATCCGTCACCATTGTGGGCGCAGGGGTGGTGGGGCACGCGAGTGCCGCCGCCCTCCGCGCACACGGCTACACCGGCCGCATCACCGTCCTCGGCAGCGAACGCCACCGTCCCTACGACCGGCCGCCGCTCGCCCGTGGATTCCTGACCGGGCAGACCACGATCGGCGAATTGGCCCTCGAAGCCCCCACCGAGGACCTCGACGCCGACTGGCGGTTGGGCGTCGGAGCCGTCGCCCTCGACCCGGCCGCGCACCGGGTGACGCTGGCCAACGGCCGCACGGTCGACTCCGACGCCGTCGTGATCGCCACCGGGTCCGCCGCCCGCCGATTCACGACCATGCCCCGTGGCGTGCACACCCTGCGCACCGTGGAGGATGCCCTCGCCCTGCGCGAAGAACTGCTCCCGGGCGCCCGTATGGTCGTGGTGGGTGCCGGTGTGGTGGGGCTCGAGGTGGCCTCGACCGCCCGGGACATGGGCCTGGACGTGACGGTGCTCGGCAGCACCACGGATGCCCTGAGCACGACCTTCGGAGCGACCGTCGCCGGCGCCGTGTACGGGCTGCACGAGGGCAGGGCCATCACCGTGCGCACCGACCTGCGAGTGGCCGACCTGATCGGCCCCGGCTGGGTGTCCGGCGTGCGGCTGACCACCGGGGAGGAGGTCGGCGCCGACGTGGTGCTGCTCGACATCGGGGCCGTACCGCTGGTGGGCTGGCTGGGCGACTCCGGTCTCGACCTCCGCGGCGGGGTGGTCGCGGACGCCGCCGGTCGCACCGGCGTGCCCGGGGTCGTGACGGTCGGCGATTGCGCGGCCTGGCTGGACCCGGTCACCGGACAGCACCACCGCATCGCCCACTGGAGCGACACCCGCGACCGGCCGTCGATCGCGATGGCGGCCCTGCTCGGTGTGCACCCGGGCGAGGCACTGGCGCCCGCCAGGCTGACCTCGCAACAGGCCGGCGCCCTGGTGCAGTTCGCCGGCCGGCTGCACGGCGGCGAGCAGATGACCATCGAGTCCGGCGGCGTCGACACCGGCGACCTGGTGGCCGTCTACCGCCGCGACAACCAGCCGGTGGCGGTGCTGGGCATCGACCAAACCGTGCAGGTGACCCAGTGGCAGGCCAAGTTGGCCGACCCGGGCGCGAGCCCCGACGGACCTGCCTCTCCCACTGCCACCGGCGCAGTCGCTGTCCCGCCAGTAGCGATGCCGGCCGGGGTGGCGCCGGCCATCATCCAGACCGGAGCGGTCAGGGACGCCAGCGGGCTCGGCTGAGGTCCACCCGGTAGCCGGTCTCCGGGTCGGCGCCGAGCAGAAGTGGCGTCTTCTCGGCGCGGTAGTGGGCCAGGGCCCGGGTCTCGTGGCCTATCGGCGGGAGGCCTCCGGCCCTGATCACCCGCCACCACGGCGCATCCGCCCCGAACTGCGCCATCGTCTGGCCCACCACGCGGGCGGCGCGGGAGCCCAGAGTGGCAGCGACGTCGCCGTAGGTCATCACCCGACCCGGTGGGATGGCGTCGACGATGTCGAGCACCGCCGCGACGAACGGGCTCTCCGGGGACAGACGCACGGACTACAGGGTGAGGGCGCCGATGACCTCGCCGAACTCGGTCTCACCGATGTCGACGAAGCCGATGCGGTGGAAGAAGGCCTCTGGACCCTCCTCGCCGGGCTCCCAGATCACGGTGATGCGCTCGAAGCCGCGGCGGCGGGCCTCTTCGGCGAGGGCCTCGGCGGCGAACTTGCCCACACCCATGCCCTGGGCTTCGGCGTCGACGTTGATCCGCCAGATGCAGGCCCGGAACTCCTCCTGGGCGGAGTCGGGGTCGAAATTGCCGTGGATGAACCCGGCGACCTCGCCGTCGAGCAGCACCACCCGTTGCCACGCCGTGTTGGGGTTGATCACGGATGCCGCCACCGAGTAGGAGACGGGCGCGATGAATTGCTCCTGACCGGGCTTGAGGCTCAGGTTGTTGGCCGCGACGATGTTACGCGCGGACAGATCTTCCAGTCGGAGTTCAGGCATGCATCTAGGGTAGCGTCCGGCCGCGGCGGCAGATAGTCGGGTTTGTGGGGGACCGGGCTGTGCACCGGTGCCGCAGAGCCAACTCTCTCGATGTCAAGATAGTTACCGGCCTCGGCTAGGATTGTTCACGGCCACCACGCCCCGACTCACTGAGGAGAATCCATTGTCGAAGATCAAGGTTGCAGGTACTGTCGTCGAACTTGACGGGGACGAGATGACCCGCATCATCTGGCAGGCCATTAAGGACTCCCTCATTCACCCGTACCTCGACATCGACCTCGAGTACTACGACCTCTCGATCCAGAAGCGTGACGAGACCGACGACCAGATCACGGTCGACGCGGCCCACGCCATCCAGAAGCACGGCGTCGGCGTCAAGTGCGCCACCATCACCCCCGACGAGGCCCGCGTCGAAGAGTTCGGCCTGAAGAAGATGTGGGCATCGCCCAACGGCACCATCCGCAACATCCTCGGCGGCACCATCTTCCGTGAGCCGATCATCATCTCCAACATCCCGCGCCTGGTGCCGGGTTGGAACAAGCCCATCATCATCGGCCGCCACGCGTTCGGCGACCAGTACCGCGCCACCAACTTCCGCTTCGAGGGCGAAGGCACCCTCACCATGACCTTCACCCCGAAGGACGGCGGAGACCCGCAGCAGTTCGAGGTCTTCCAGGCGCCAGGCAGCGGCGTGGCCATGGGCATGTACAACCTGGACAAGTCGATCATCGACTTCGCCCGCGCCTCGCTCAACTACGGTCTCGAGCGCAACTACCCGGTCTACCTGTCGACCAAGAACACCATCCTCAAGGCCTACGACGGCCGGTTCAAGGACATCTTCCAGGAGATCTTCGACACCGAGTTCAAGGACCGCTTCGAGGCCGCCGGCCTCACCTACGAGCACCGCCTGATCGACGACATGGTCGCATCCGCCATGAAGTGGGAGGGCGGCTACGTCTGGGCTTGCAAGAACTACGACGGCGACGTGCAGTCCGACACCGTGGCGCAGGGCTTCGGCTCGCTCGGCCTGATGACCAGCGTGCTCTCCACCCCCGACGGCAGCGTCGTAGAGGCCGAGGCAGCGCACGGTACCGTCACCCGGCACTACCGTCAGCACCAGCAGGGCAAGCCCACCTCGACCAACCCGATCGCGTCGATCTACGCCTGGACCCGGGGCCTGTCGCACCGCGCCAAGCTCGACGGCAACCCGGCGCTCGCCGAGTTCGCGCACACCCTCGAGGACGTCGTCGTGAAGACCGTCGAGAGCGGCAAGATGACCAAGGACCTCGCGCTGCTGGTCGGCCCGGACCAGGGCTACCTCACCACCGAGGAGTTCCTGGCCGCGATCGCCGAGAACCTGCAGACCCGCCTGGCCTAACCCGCCGGCACTGTGCGCCCACAGAAGGCCCCGCCCATTGGGCGGGGCCTTCCGTGTGCCTACCCGGGCTTGGATGCGCCCAGCCCGGGATCGCGGGGCCGACAAGGGCAGGCTTTCCTTGCTGGTGCGCGAGCGCATCCGAGACGACAATGGAGCCATGTCCACGCTCCAGGGAGCATTCCGCCGGTATCCGGTTGTGGCGGCAACCATCGTGATCGGCCTACTCGGCCTGCTGTTATGGGCCCTCGGGTTGACCGTCGCCGTGCAGTGGCTGTTCTCCGGCCTCGGCCTGGTCGTGGTCGGCATCCAGGGCGCCGGCATGATCAGGCGGATGCGGCAGGGCTCGTTCGGTGTGGACTTGCTGGCGATCCTGGCCATCATCGCCACCATCCTGGTGGGCGAATACGTGGCCACCCTGCTGATCGTGCTGATGCTCTCCGGCGGCGCCGCGCTCGAGGACTACGCCGCGGGGCGCGCCCAGCGCGAGCTGAACGCCCTGCTCGACCGAGTGCCGCAGATCGCGCACCTGCTCCGCGACGGCTCCTCCGACGTGGAGGATGTGCCGGCCACCCTGGTGCAGATCGGCGACCAGCTGCTGGTGCGGCCCGCCGAGATCGTGCCCGTGGACGCCGAACTGGTCTCCGCCGCGGCCGCGTTCGACGAGTCCTCGCTCACGGGCGAGAGCCTGCCCGTGGAGCGGCACGCGGGCGAGGCGGTGCTCAGCGGTTCGATCAACGGGCAGGCAGCCGCCATCGTGCGGGCCACCGCCCTGGCCGCCGACAGCCAGTACCAACAGATCGTGGCGCTGGTTGCAGAGGCCTCCGCCAGCAAGGCGCCCGTCGTGCGCCTCGCCGACCGCTACGCGGTGCCGTTCACCGGGGTGGCCCTGCTGATCGCCGGCCTGGCCTGGTTCGTCTCGGGCGACCCCGTGCGCTTCGCCGAGGTGCTTGTGGTCGCCACCCCGTGCCCGCTGCTGCTCGCCGCTCCGGTGGCGTTCATGGGCGGCATGAGCCGCTCGGCCCGCAACGGCATCATCGTCAAGGGCGGGGGAGTGCTCGAGAAGCTCGCCAGGGCCCGCACCGTGGTGTTCGACAAGACCGGCACCCTCACCTACGGCACGCCCACCATCGCCAGGGTATGCCCGGAGCCCCCGTTCACCGAGGGCGAGTTGCTCGGCCTGGCGGCCTCGGCCGAGCAGTACTCGTCGCATGTGCTGGCCGCATCCGTCATCACCGCCGCGGAGCTGCAGGGCCTCGAACTCCAGCGCACCGAAACGGCCGTAGAGGTGCCGGCGCACGGTGTCACAGCCCGATTCGGCGACCAAGAAGTGATCGTGGGCAAGCTGTCATTTGTGGCCGAGCACGCCGCCGACGCCTACCCGGCAGACCTGGTCGGCGGGGAACTCGCGATCTACCTCGCCGTGAACGGCCGCTTCGCCGGCTGCATCGTCGCCAGCGACCAGGTGCGCGACAACGCCCGCGCCACCGTGCAGGCGCTCGACAAGCTCGGCGTGCACGAATCGGTGATGCTCACCGGCGACGCCCGGCCCACCGCCAACCACATCGCCCGGCAGGTGGGCATCACCCGGGTGCGCGCCGACTGCCTCCCGGCCGACAAAGTCGATGCGGTGCGGGCCATCCGCGAACGCCCTGTGATCATGGTCGGCGACGGCGTCAACGACGCCCCGGTGCTCGCCGTGGCCGACGTGGGCATCGCCATGGGCGCCAAGGGCTCCACGGCGGCCAGCGAGTCAGCGGATGCGGTGATCCTGCTCGACGACCTGTCCCGCGCCGCCCGGGCCGTCGCCATCGGCCGGGACACCGTGCGTATCGCCCTGCAGAGTATCTGGTTGGGCATCGCGCTCAGCATCGGCCTGATGATCGTCGCCGCCTTCGGCCTGATCCCGGCCACGGTAGGTGCGCTGCTGCAGGAGCTGGTGGACCTGGCCACCATCCTCAACGCCCTGCGGGCCATCGGCGGGCGCCGCGACGTGCGCGCCCGCGGCGTGGCCGCGCGAGTGCCCACGGCGACGCAGCCGGTACCCACCCGCTGACCTGCTCGTCCCGGGAGCTGCCGAGCGCCTAATCTGGAGGGATGCGACTTCTTCGTTCCCCCTTCGGCCCCAGACCTGGCCGAACGGCGAACGAACCCCGCCTGAGCCGGGATGTCTACGTGCTCGGTGTCATCGCTTTCTTTGTCATGGTGGGCTTCGGCGTGGTCGTGCCGGTGCTGCCGGTCTATGTGAAGAGCTTCGGGGTGGGCAACCTGGAGATCGGCGCCGTGGTGTCGGCCTTCGCCCTCATGCGCTTCGTCGCCAGCCCGGTCTGCGGCAAGCTGATCGACTGGGCCGGCGAACGCACCATCCTGGCGGTCGGCATCGGCATCGTGGCGGTATCCAGCGGCCTGGTCGGCATCGCGGGCAACTACCCGCAACTGCTGTTGCTGCGCGGAGCCGGCGGCATCGGCTCGGCGATGTTCACCGTCGCCGCGATGACGCTGCTGCTGCGCACCACGGCTCCGGGCATCCGAGGTCGCGCGGTGGGGTTCTACCAGGGCGGCTTCCTCATCGGCGGCATGGCCGGGCCCGCGCTCGGCGGCCTGCTCGCGACCATCTCTCTGACCGCGCCGTTCTTCTTCTACGCCGGCACCCTGGCCGTGGCCGGCCTGATCGGGCTGGTGTTGCTGCAGCCGGCCACCCGCGCCGGCGTCGGCGCGACGGGAGCCGCTGCGCCGCTGCTGCCGCTGCGCGCGGTTCTGCGCGACCCACGGTTCCGGGCCGCCTGCCTGGCCAATTTCTCGCAGGGCTGGTCGTCGTTCGGGGTGCGCGGCGCCCTGGTGCCCGTGCTCGTGGTGGAGGTGCTCAAGGGCCCGAGCGCCTGGACCGGCATCGCCTTCGCCATCGCCGCCGTCGCGCAGACACTCGCCCTCGCTCCCGCGTCGAAGTTCGTGGACACCGTCGGTCGCAAACCCGCGATCATCGGAGCGTTCCTGGTGGCCGCCGTGACCATCACGGCGATCCCGTTCGCCCCGAACATCGTGATCCTCACCGTGCTGCTCAGCGTGTACGGCGTCGCCGCGGCGTTCATGGGGACCGCGCCTGCGGCATCCGTCGGTGACGCGGCCGGCACCGCGGGCGGGCGACCGGTGGCGATCTTCTCGATGTTCTCCGACTTCGGCGCCATCGTCGGCCCGCTCGTGGCCGGCCTGCTCGCCGACACGGTCTCCTACCCGGCCGCGTTCCTGCTCGGTGGGTTGCTCTTCGTCGCCACCTCCCTGTACGCCCTGCGGATGCCCGCCGGCCTGCCCGCGCAGAGCGCCCCCGAGCCCCCCGCCGCCCCGGTCACCGAGCCCCTCGACCGGTAAGCCGCGCACTCCGGGCCGGCGGGAGGAGTGGTCCTGGACCCCGGTCGGTCCTACGGTGGGGGCATGGCTTACCTCGAGGTGCCCGTCCCGGCCGACCTGGCCCCCGATGTGCTGCGGCTCTGGTACCTCGAGCAGCCGGCTGAGCAGCGCTACGAGCGCATCTTCCCCCAGCCCGCGCTGCACCTGATCGTGAACCTCTCCGCCCCCTACCGGCTGGTCGACGCGCCGACCGGGGCGGTGCGGGTTTTGCCGGCCGGGTTCCTCTCCGGCCTGCAACCGCGGTACCTGATCAGCCAGAGCCCACCGGTCATCCGTCACCTCGCCGCCGAACTGGCCCCCTTCGCGGCCGCCCGGTTTCTCGACCTGCCCGCCGCCGCGCTGACCGGAACCGTGCGGGAGAGCCACGGTCTGCTCGGCGACACCGATGCCCTGCGGCACGCCGCGCTGCACAGCGACGAGCCGGCCGAAGCGGTGGGCCTACTGATCGAGCATCTGCGGGCGCAGACGCGCAGCCGGGCGGCGCCGCCGGCGGTGCTGCGGGCCTGGGCCGGTATCCAGCAGAACCCGGATGCGCCCATCCCGCAGATCGCAGCGGCCGCCGGCACCAGCCACCACCGTTTGATCGACGACTTCCGCACCTGGTGCGGGGTGACGCCCAAGACCTACGCGGATATCGTGCGATTCCGTCAGTTCATCGACGCCCTGCCGTTGCAGGGGCCGATGCCCAGCTGGGCCGAGTTGGTGGCCGGCTCCGGATACTACGACCAGCCCCATTTCATCCGGGTGTTCCGCGCGTTCACGGGCCTCTCGCCCACCCGGTACCTCGACATCGTCGCCCGCTACGGGCCCGAGTACGCCGCCTTCGTGCCGTTGGCGGAGCTGGACGGAGTGCCGGAATTTTCTACAAGACCCCTTGAGCCGTGAGGTTTAGCGTGGCAGTGTCCCGGACCGGCCGGGACCACCACTCCCGGGAGTTCTCATGGACGTCTCATTCAACTGGTTGGCGGTCGCGCTGGCCGCGATCTCGTCGTTCGTCATCGGCGGGCTCTGGTATTCGCTGCTGTTCGCCGGGCCCTGGCAGCGGGCCGCGGGTGTCACCGACGCCCAGCTGAAGACCGGCACCGCCCGGGTGTTCCTCGGGTCGCTGATCCTGGCGCTCGTGATGGCGATCAGCCTGGCCGCGTTCATCGGCTCGAACGGGCTGGCCTTCGGACTGTTCGCCGGGTTCGCCAGCGGCGCGACGTTCGTGGCAGCCGCCTTCGGTGTGAACTACCTCTTCGAACGAAGAAGCCCGGTGCTGTTCGCGATCAACGGGTCGTACAACGTGGTGTCGTTCACGGTGATGGGCGCCATCATCGGCGCACTGCAATAATGCTCAGGCGCCGAGTTCCTTGCGGCCGGAGAGGATGCCGCTGACGGTCGCGACGACCGCGAAGACGACGGCCACGATCGGCTGGCCCAGGTCCCACCAGGCCAGGGCCGCGGCGCCGAACACGAAGATCTCCACGATCGCTTTGCCGAACGGGTCCAGCTTGAACACGGCCTTGGGCGAGCGGAACAGGGCCCAGACCAGGATCGCGAACGCCGGCGCCAGGATGCCCACCAGGATGCCCGGCCACGGCAGCGGCCAGGCCAGGAACCCCCAGAGCGCCAGGCTCACGAAGGCGAACAGTTCGAGCACAAAACGCAGGATGTCGTTGGCGCCGATGGCTGGCGTGGAGTGGGTGTCGTTCACCCAGCAATCCTACCGACCGGGTTACTTGAAGATGATGGTGCGGGCGCCGTCGAGCAGCACCCGGTTCTCGGCGAACCACTTCACCGCCTGGGTGAGGGTGCGGCTCTCCTCGTCCTGGCCGATCGCGACGAGCTCGGCGGGAGTGCGGGAGTGGTCAACGCGCACCACGTTCTGCTCGATGATCGGCCCCTCGTCCAGATCGCTCGTGACAAAGTGCGCCGTGGCGCCGATGAGCTTCACACCGCGCGCGTGCGCCTGCTTGTACGGGTTGGCGCCCTTGAATCCGGGCAGGAACGAGTGGTGGATGTTGATGGCGCGGCCCTCGAGGTAAGCGCAGAGTTCGGGGGAGAGGATCTGCATGTACCGGGCCAGCACCACCAGCTCGATATCGTGCCCCTCCACGGCCTCGACCACGCGCGCCTCGAACGCGGCCTTGCTGGCGGCATCCGTGATCGGCAGCGATTCGAACGGCACACCGTAGAACCCGACCAGGTCGCGCAGGGTGCCGTGGTTGCTGAGCACCAGCGGAACCTCGACCGCCAGCTGGCCGCCACGCTGACGGAAGAGCAGATCGTTGACGCAGTGTCCCGCCGTCGACGCGAGCACCAGGGTGCGCAGCGGTCGGCCGACGATGTCGATGACGGATGCCATGGCGTACCGGTCGATGATCGGCGCCAGCGCGGCCTGCAGCTCGTCGCGGTTCGCCGGCGACTCCACCTGCAGCCGCATGAAGAACCGGCCGGTGTCTGCGCTGGAGAACTGCTGGCTCTCGGTGATGTTGCCGCGGGCCTGCACAATCGCGCCGCTGACGGCGTGCACGATGCCGGGCTGGTCGGGGCAGACCAGGGTGACGACCAGGTGGTGATGGTGGGAGGGCGCCTGAAGACTGGGGTTCATCGAACCAGATTACCGGGCCGCGGGCGCCCGGACACCCGCGTGCCGGGAGGCCGAATCGGTGCCGACCGGGCGAGAGGCGCGCGTAAAGCGGCGCAACAATCCAGCGATGTTGTGGCTGCCCAGCCGAAACTCCCCGATGCTGGAGATGGACATCAGGCAGGCGAGCTGACTGAGACCGGGAACGAAGCGAAGCTGGAAGGCAGTCCGACGATGACCCAATCACCCCTGCAGGCGCTGGACATCAAGCCGGCGACGATCACCGGCACCGTCATCCACGGCAATGCCTGGGGCCGGGTGATCGGCTTTCCCACCGCGAACATCGAGGTGCCCGGGCTGATGGCGCACACCGGGATCTGGGCCGCGATCGTGCACGGGGACGGGCTGCCCGCCGCGGGTGTGCTGGCCGCCGTGTCGGTGGGCACCCGGCCGACGTACTACGGCGACGCCGGGCATCCGCTGCTCGAGGCCCACCTGCTGGACTTCGCCGACGACCTGTATGGCCGGGAGCTGTCGGTGGAACTGCGCGTGTTCCTCCGCGCCGAATTGGCGTTCGTGGACACCCCGGCCCTCGTCGACCAGCTCGCGATCGACGTGCTGAACACCCGGGACTGGTACAGCGCCGGGGCCCGCGCCGCCGCCTGATATCGACCCGGGCACGCTGAGCGGGCTGCCGATCGGCTGGTTTGGCTTGGCCCACCCCTCATTTGAGGTCGTACTCGGCTAGGCTGGTCAGTGGTCGGTACGATTCTCGCCGACCCCGGGCGCGCACGTCGGCGCGCACCGCTTGACCAATCCCGCACAGCCAGCCGTGACAGCCGCTGGCGTCGGGCAAGCGGCCTCCTGTCTGTGAGCCACAGCACCCATGTCATTCACCGCGCCCATCTCGCTGCCTTCCAATGCCGGGCACCGCCCCGACACCGTCGCCGCCGGGCCGTTCCCCTGGATCGGCCTGATCGCCCTCTCCGCCGCCGTCTTCCTGTCGGTCACCTCCGAAATGCTGCCCACCGGTCTGCTGCCCGAGATGAGCAGTTCGCTCGGGGTCAGCCAGTCCGATGTGGGCCTGCTCGTGTCCTGGTTCGCCTTCACGGTGGTGCTCACCAGCACGCCGCTGGCGTTGCTGACCAAGCGGATGCCCCGGCACGGCCTGATCGTGATGGTGCTCGTGGTCTTCGCGCTGAGCAACATCCTCACCGCCGTCGCCCCCGACTACACCTTCGTGGTGATCTCGCGGGTGATCGGAGGGCTGGCGCACGGCCTGTTCTGGGGCGTTGTCGGCGCCTACTCCGCGCACCTGGTGCCCAAGGACCAGATTGCCCGCGCGGTCTCGATCACCATCGCCGGCGGCACGCTGGCGTTCGTGTTCGGGGTGCCGCTTGGCACCTTCCTCGGCCACCTGCTCGGCTGGCGGCTGTCCTTCGTGGTGCTGGCCGGGCTGATGCTCGTGGGCGCCGTCGTGATCTGGCGGTTCCTGCCCAAGGTCGAGCACTACACGGCCAAGCGCGCCGAAACCGTCACGACGGCCACCGGCACCATCACCCTGAAGAAGCTGCCGCGCGACCCCACCATCGGACCGGTCGCGCTGGTCTGTGCGATCACCGCGCTCACGATGATCGGGCACTACACCTTCTACACCTACATCGCCCCGTTCCTCAGCGACACCCTCGGCGTCGGCAGCGACGCCGTCGCCCCGTTGCTGTTCGCCTACGGCATCGCCGGCGCCATCGGCCTGTTCATCAGCGGGGTCGTGTTCAGCAAGCGTCCGCAGCTCGGCCTGGTCCTTGGCATGTCGGTCACCGTGGTCAGCGTGACCGTGCTGGCCCTGTTCACGCAGACCCTGCCCGTCGCGATCGGGGCGTTCCTGCTCTGGGGCCTGGCGTTCGGCACGTTCCCGCCGCTGCTGCAGACCCGGTTGCTGCACACCGCGTCGGTGCGCATCCGCGACACCGCGAGCGCCGTGTACACCACGGCGTTCAACATCGGCATCGGCCTCGGCGCGTTCGTGGGGGCGTTCCTGCTGGCCCAGGTGGGTCTGGGCACGGTGCCGTTCGTTTACGTGGGCATCATCCTGGTCGCGCTGATCCTGGTGCTGGCCAGCGACCTCGTCCTCCGCCGCCGCCGCGCCTGACCAGCGTCGGCCGCACGCTCACTGTTTCGCACGGGGAACGGTTGGGCAGGGGCGTCAGCGCTTGGAGGTGGGCAGCGGCGGCCGGGCGGCCGCGATCTCGAAGATGCGGCCGCGGCAGGCGAACCAGCCGATCACCAGCGCCGGGATGATCAGGCCGAGCGAGCTGATGGTGAGCGTGCCGACCGGCCAGTCGAAGGCCATCAGCACGAGCACCGTCGCGAGGAAGACCAGGGTGAGGTAGCCGGTGTACGGGGCGCCGGGCATCCGGAACGCCGGCCGGGTGAGGATGCCCGCCTTGGCCCAGGCCTGCAACCGCAGCTGGCAGAGCACGATCATGCCCCACGCGCTGATGATGCCGATCGCGGCCATGTTCAACACGATCTCGAACGCCTCGTCAGGCACCAGCGCATTCAGTGCCACACCGAGCAGGGTGACCACGCCGGTGAGCAGGATGCCGCCGAACGGCACCCCGTTGCGGCTCACCTTGTCGGCGAAGCGGGGCGCGGACCCGGCCAGGGACATCGACCGAAGGATGCGTCCGGTGGAATATAGCCCCGCGTTCAGCGACGAGAGCGCGGCGGTGAGCACGACGAGGTTCATGATCACGTCGACACCCTCGACGCCGATCGAGCCGAAGAAGGTGACGAACGGGCTCACCCCGGCCTCATATGCCGTGTACGGCAACAACAGGGACAGCAGCAGGACCGAGCCGACGTAGAAGACCGCGATGCGCACGATGACGGTGTTGATCGCCTTGGGCATCACCTTCTCCGGGTTCTCCGTCTCACCGGCGGCGGTGCCGATCAGCTCGATCGAGGCGTAGGCGAACACCACACCCTGCACCACGAGTACCGAGGCGAGCAGACCGTTCGGCAGCCAGCCGCCGTTCTCGGCGATGAGCGAGAAGCCCACGGTCGCGCCCTCCACCGGGGTGCCGAAGATGACCATCCAGGTACCCACGATGAGGAACACCACGATCGCGACGACCTTGATCAGCGCGAACCAGAACTCCAGTTCGCCGAACACCTTCACCGAGAGCAGGTTGAGGCCCAGCACCACGGCAAGGGCGAGCAGCGCGAACATCCACTGCGGCACGTCTCCGAACGGGGCCCAGTACTTGCCGAAGAAGTTCATGTACAGCGCCACCGCGGTCACGTCCACGATCGCGGTCATCACCCAGTTCAGCCAGTACAGCCAGCCGGTCACGAACGCGGTCTTCTCGCCGAAGAACTCCCGCGCGTACGACACGAAGGAACCGGAGGTGGGCCTGTGCAGCACCAGCTCGCCGAGCGCCCTCAGGATCAGGAACGCGAAGAACCCGCAGATCGCGTACACGAAGACCAGGGCGGGCCCGGCGATGGCAAGCCGGCCGCCCGCGCCGAGGAACAGGCCGGTGCCGATGGCGCCGCCGATGGCGATCATCTGCACGTGCCTGGCCTTGAGGCCCTTGTGCAGCCCCGCATCCTCGTGCACGCTCAGGGCGTCGTCGATGTGCTCGAGCGGGGATTCGTCGTGATCGCGGTGGTGCGATGCAGCGTCGGGGGGAGTGGGCGAGTTCTCCGGCCGATCCGGCCCGGTGGTGCTGGTGGTCACGTGACGCATCCGATCTGGGGGTTGCGGCAACACTAGTCGACCGCTAGGGAGCGGTCAGGGTCTAAAGACCCGTTCCTGTAGACTGAGTTCCGACACTCTGACCCAGAGACGACACTCTTCTGTAGAGAGCCGGGAGGCCCCATGGCGACAATCCTCCTGGTTTTCCTGCTCGTTTCCGTGCTCACCCCCACGCTCACCCGATTGATCGGGTTGCGCGTTTTTTATGTCGTCGCCCTCCTGCCCGCGGCGGCCTTCGTCTACACCCTGACGCAGACCAGCGTGATCACCGACGGCGGCGCCGTCACCCAGAGCCTGCCCTGGATCCCCCAACTGGGGATCAGCCTGTCGTTCCGGGTGGATGCGCTCGCCTGGCTGCTTGCCCTCGTCGTCACCGGCGTCGGCGCCCTGGTGCTCATCTACTGCGCCAGCTACTTCGACGAGGACGAACCCAGCCTCGGCCGGTTCGCCGCGCTGCTGCTCGCGTTCGCCGGCACCATGTACGGGCTCGTCACCGCTGACGACATCCTGGTGATGTTCATGTTCTGGGAGATCACCAGTGTGCTCTCCTACCTGCTGATCGGGCATTACACCACCAAGCGGGAGAGTCGCGGTGCGGCACTGCAGGCACTGCTGGTCACCACCTTCGGCGGCCTGGTGATGCTCGTCGGCGTCGTGATGATCTCGGTCGATGCGGGTACCACCTCACTGGCCAGCATCATCGCGGACCCCTCCGACAGTCCCGTCGCGATCTGGGCGGTGCTGCTGATCCTGGTCGGCGCGCTGTCGAAGTCCGCGCTGATCCCGTTCCACTTCTGGCTGCCCGCCGCGATGGCCGCGCCCACCCCGGTCAGCGCGTACCTGCACGCCGCGGCGATGGTGAAGGCCGGCATCTACCTCACCGCCCGGTTCGCGCCCGGCTATGCCGACTCACCGGGCTGGCTGCCGGTGCTGGTCACCATCGGTGTCTGGACCATGCTCGTGGGTGCCTGGCGGTCGCTGCGCCAGCACGACATCAAGCTGATGCTCGCCTACGGCACCGTCAGCCAGCTCGGCTTCCTCATGGTGGTCGTCGGGTTCGGCACCCGCGACGCCGCACTCGCCGGGGCGGCGCTGCTGCTCGCCCACGCACTGTACAAGGCCACCCTGTTCCTCGTCGTCGGCATCATCGACCACCGTGCCGGCACCCGTGACTGGCGCAAGCTCTCCGGGATCGGTCGCCGTGAACCCGCGCTCGCGGCCATCGCCCTGATCGCCGTGGCGTCGATGGCCGGACTGCCGCCGCTCATCGGTTTCGTCGCCAAGGAATCGGTGTTCACCGCGTTCATCGAGGCCGGCCTGGCCGGTGACGGCTGGGGCTGGATCGCCCTGGCCGGCACCGCGCTCGGTTCGGTGGTCACCGTCGCCTACAGCGCCAAGTTCTTCTGGGGCGCGTTCGGCACCCGGCCGGCGATCAGCGACACGCCCCTGCACGCCAGCCGCTGGGACTTCAACCTGGCGCCCGGCATCCTCACCGTCGCCACCGTGCTGCTCGGCCCGTTCGTGATGCTGCTCGACCCGATGCTGGCCGCGTACGCGGACACCGTCCCCGGCGGCGGCGACTACCACCTCGCTCTCTGGCACGGCTTCGAACCGGCGTTGCTGCTCAGCACGATCGTGGTGCTGCTGGGCCTGGGCATCTTCGCCCAGCGCAAGCGGGTGGCCCGCTGGCAGGCCGCCGTGCCCGCCTGGGTGGACGCCGGCCACGGCTACGGCCACACCGTGCGGTTCATCGACAAGGTCGCCGCCCGCACCACCCACCTCGCCCAGAGGGGCGGCCTGCCGCAGTACCTGTCGACCATCCTCGTGGTCTTCGTGCTCGCCCTGGGCGCCGCCTCCTTCGTCAACCGCACCTGGCCGGACGCCGTGGTGCTCTGGGACTACCCGGCGCAGGTGATCATCGGCCTGATCATGATCATCGCCACGGTCATGGCGGCCAGGGTCGGCCAGCGGATGACGGCGGTGCTGCTGGCGGGCGTCACCGGTTACGGCCTGGTCGCCCTGTTCGCCTTCCACGGCGCCCCGGACCTGGCGCTCACCCAGGCGCTGGTCGAGTCGATCACCCTCGTGGTGGTGGTGCTCGTGCTGCGCCGGCTGCCCAGCCGCATCGCCCAGCACAACAGGCCGATGCACCGCCGCCGCCGGGCGATCATCGGCGTGCTGGTCGGCATCACGATGGGAACCATCGCGATCATCTCGCTCGGCGCCCGCCAGTGGCCCGACATGACCGCCGACCTCGCCCGCCTGGCCGTGGTCGAGGGTCACGGCCAGAACATCGTCAACGTGATGCTCGTCGACATCCGAGCCTGGGACACCATGGGTGAGGTGTCGGTGCTCATCGTGGTGGCCACCGGCGTCGCCAGCTTGCTGTTCGTCTCCGGACGCAGCGAGGAGATGCCGCGCCTGCGCGAATCACGCAACCGGCGCGAAGCCAAGAACCGGCGCCGTGTTGTGGCCGACCCGCACGCCAGCTCCGCGGGGCATGCCGTGACCCGGCAGTCCTGGCTGCTCGGTGGGCGCACCCAATCCCCGGAGAACCGGTCGATCATCATCGAAGTCCTGGTGCGTCTGCTGTTCCACCCGGCAATCGTGGTGTCGATCTACCTGCTCTTCGCCGGCCACAACCTGCCCGGCGGCGGTTTCGCCGGCGGACTCCTGGCCGGGCTGGCCCTGGTGGCCCGGTACCTGGCCGGTGGCCGCTACGAGCTCGGCGAGGCCGTGCCCATCGACCCGGGCAAGATCCTCGGCCTGGGCGTGCTGCTGGCCGTCGGCACCGCTGTCGGGTCCCTGTTCGTGTCGGGAACACCGCTGGAATCGGCCTACTTCGAGGCCGACCTGCCCGTGCTCGGGCACCTCTCCTTCGGCACCTCGAGCATCTTCGACATCGGCGTGTACCTCGTGGTCATCGGCCTGAGCCTGGACATCCTCCGCAGCCTCGGCAGCGAGATCGACCGGCAGAGCGAACTTGACGAACCCGGCGACGACGACCCCGACCAGCCGACCGTGCCGGCGATCGGCAACGCCTCCAGCGACGCCGGCGACGCCATCGGCTTCGACGCGTCATCCGAGTGGACCCCGGCCGAGCCGCCCGCCGTGGGCACCGGACCGGCGACCGCCCCTATCGACCAGCCCGGCGACAGCTCGACCGCACCGGCAGGGGGACACCGATGAGCGCTTCCCTAACCCTGGTGATCGTGATGGCCGCGATGTATGCCGCCGGCATCTACATCATGCTCGAGCGCAGCCTGACCCGGGTGCTGATCGGGTTCCTCTTGGTGGGCAACGCCACGAACCTGCTGATCTTCATCATGAGCGGCCGGCCGGGCAGTTCGCCGATCGTCACCGGCACCCCACTGGACGACACCATGGTGGACCCGCTGCCCCAGGTACTGATGCTCACCGCGATCGTGATCAACTTCGGTATCACCGCGCTGCTGCTGGCCCTGATCTACCGCTCCTGGTGGCTGGCTCAGCTCGGCGACGAGGGCGACACCCTCACCGACGAGCACGCCGCGGACACCACGGAGGACTCCCAGATCACCTTCCGCTCCTCCACCGATGACGAGGCCGCCGTGCAGGCATCCCTGGACGCCAGCGAGGACGGCAGCGACGACGACAGCTCGGGAGTCGACGCCACCGACCGATCCGACGAACGCGTCCCACCGCCAAGCGGCGACGCTCCATCCGACCGGGAGGGCGGCACCCGATGAACGTCCTCGTGCCCCTCGTTGTCGCCATCCCACTGCTCGGGGCGGCCCTCGCCATCGCGCTCGGCCGTCGGTCGCGCTACCAGGTCGCGGTGAGCGTGCTCACCCTTGTCTCGGTCGTTGTGATCAGCACCATCCTCCTCGTGCTCGTGGACCAGCAGGGCCCTGCCGTGGTGAACGTGGGCGGCTGGCAGCCGCCGTTCGGCATCGTGCTGGTCGTGGACAGGCTGTCGGCGATCATGCTGCTGGTCTCGGCGCTGATGCTGTTGGGCGTGCTGCTCTTCGCCGTGGGGCAGGGCATCGTCGACAGCAACCGGGAAACCCCGGTGTCGATCTTCCACCCCACCTATCTGGTGCTGTCCGCCGGGCTGTTCAACGCATTCATCGCGGGCGACCTGTTCAACATGTACGTGGGGTTCGAGATGCTGCTCTCGGCCAGCTACGTGCTGCTGACCCTCGGTGGAACGGGTGCACGCATCCGGGCCGGCGTCACCTACATCGTCGTCAGCCTGATCTCGTCGATCCTGTTCCTCTCGGCCATCGCGCTCATCTACGGCGCGACCGGAACCGTGACCCTGGCGCTGCTGGCCGAACGCATTCCGCAGCTGCCCGGTGACGTGCAGCTGATCCTCGGGCTGATGCTGCTCATCGCCTTCAGCGTGAAGGCGGCCGTGTTCCCGCTGTCGTTCTGGCTGCCCGACTCGTACCCGACCGCTCCGGCCCCGGTCACCGCGGTCTTCGCGGGCCTGCTCACCAAGGTGGGCGTCTACGCGATCCTGCGCACCCAAACCCTGCTCTTCCCCGACAACCCACTGCAGGTTCCACTGATGATCGTGGCTCTGCTCACCATGGTGATCGGGATCTTCGGCGCGCTCGCCCAAGCCGATATCAAACGCCTCCTGTCGTTCACCCTGGTCAGCCACATCGGTTACATGATCTTCGGTATCGCCCTGGGCACCGAAGCCGCAATCGCGGCCACCATCTTCTACGTGGTGCACCACATCATGATCCAGACCACGCTGTTCCTCTGCGCCGGGCTGATCGAACGCATCGGCGGCACCACCTCGCTGGCCCGGTTGGGCGGGATGCTCAAGGCCGCGCCCCTGGTTGCCATCCTGTTCTTCATCGGCGCTCTCAACCTCGGCGGCATCCCGCCGTTCTCCGGCTTCCTTGGCAAGGTCGCCCTGTTCGACGCCGGTGTGCAGGTCGGCGGCGCCCTGAGCTACCTGTTGCTCGCCGGGGGAGCGGCCACGTCGCTGCTCACCCTCTACGCCCTGGCCCGGGCCTGGAACATGGCGTTCTGGCGGCCGCGGCGCGACGTGGAGAACTATGACTCCGCGGTGCTCGACGCGCTGCAGGACGACCCGCACGATGAGGGCACGGTCAAGACCAAGACCACGTCGCCGCTGATGACCGCCGCCACCGCCACCATGCTCGCACTGACCGTGAGTCTCACCGTATTCGCCGGCCCGGTCTTCGACCTCACCGCCCGCGCCGCGGCGGACATCGTCGAGCCGGCCACGTACATCGACGCCGTCTTCCCCGGAGGTGCTCCGTGAGTTCGGTGAAGCAACGCCTCGGCGGCATGCTCAGCCAGCTGCCGCTGTTCCTCGGCCTGGTGCTGCTCTGGGCCCTGCTCTGGGGAAAGTTCTCCTGGCTGAACCTGGTCACCGGCGCGGTCTTCGCCGCCGTGGTCTCGGTGGTGTTCTATCTGCCGGCCGTGCAACTCAGCGGACGGATCAACCTGTGGCGCACCGCCTGGCTGTTCGGCAAGCTGATCTTCGACATCGTGCGCGCCTCGGTCGACGTGTCCTGGCTCGCCCTGGGCCCGGGATACACCCCGAGCAACGCCATCGTCGCGGTGCACCTGCGCACCCGCAGCGACCTCATCCTCACCTGGACCGCCGTGGCCACCTCGATCGTGCCCGGCTCGATCGTGGTCGACATCGAACGGGTCGACTCCACGCTCTACCTGCACGTGATCAACATGCACGACGCCGCGGAGACCGACGCGTTCCGGGCGCGGGTGCTCGCCACCGAGCGGCGCATCGTGATGGCTTTCGGCTCGGCCGAAGACGTGGAGCGGGTCTGCCGGGTGCGCGGGGAAGAGAACCGGGTCGTGGACGCGCCGGGCTCGCCCGGCCCGCACAGCCGCCCCGACCTCGCCCACCCCGCCGAGTCGTCCGACCCTCAGCACTCCGACCCTCAGAACGGAGCCCAGCCATGACCCCCATGGACATCGTTGCCATCATCGCCGGACTCATGTTCGGCGCCGGAGCGCTGGCGGCCATCTACCGCATCATCCGCGGACCGAGCGTGCTGGACCGGGTGATCGCCTCCGACGTGCTCGTGGCCACCATCATCTGCGCCCTCGGCGCCGAGATGGCGTTCAACCGGCATACCGACAACCTGCCTGTGCTGCTCGTGCTGGCGCTGTTCGCCGTGCTCGGCTCACTCAGCGTGGCCCGGTTCCTGCCCGGACGGGACCGCGCATGAGCGCCGTCTGGAGTGACGTGATCACGGCGGTGCTGGTGTTGCTCGCTGCGCTGATGTGCCTCGCGGCCGGCGTCGGCCTGCTCCGGTTCCCCGATGTGCTCACCCGGCTGCACTCGGCGACGAAGCCGCAGATCCTCGGCCTGATGGCCGTCACCCTCGACATCGCGGTGACCAACTTCAGCGTCGGCACCGTCACGCTCGTCGTGGCGATCGTCGTGTTCCAGGCGCTCACCGCGCCGATGGCGGCACACCTGGTGGCGCGTGCGGCCTACCAGACCGACCACCTGCGCCCCGATCTGCTGGTTCTGGACGAGCTGCGGGATGCACGCGGCTGATAGTATTGCCGGGTCGCGACTGGCGTAGCACGAAAGATGGGTCACCATCGGGGAGCGACTAGACACGGTTAGTGACCGCACGCCTGGGCCACGACACATCCATCGATAGTCTCAAGGAGTTCTCCCGTGTCCGACACTGTGCTTACCAGTAACGTACCCTCCACCTTTAACGAGCCCCTCGAGGTCGTCGACCCCGAGATCGCCGCGATCCTCGAGCAGGAGCTCGGTCGCCAGCGCGACTACCTGGAAATGATCGCCAGCGAGAACTTCGTGCCCCGCGCCATCCTGCAGTCGCAGGGCTCGGTGCTCACCAACAAGTACGCCGAGGGCTACCCGGGCCGCCGTTACTACGGTGGCTGCGAGTACGTCGACGTGGCCGAGCAGCTGGCCATCGACCGTGCCAAGAGCCTCTTCGGCGCCGAGTACGCGAACGTGCAGCCGCATTCCGGCGCCACCGCCAACGCCGCGGTGCTCTCCGCGATCGCCACCCCCGGCGACACCATCCTGGGCCTGGAGTTGGCGCACGGCGGCCACCTCACCCACGGCATGAAGCTCAACTTCTCCGGCAAGCTCTACAACCCGGTCGCCTACGGTGTCGACCCGGAGACCTTCCGCGTCGACATGGACGTGGTGCGCGACAAGGCCCTCGAGCACAAGCCGCAGGTCATCATCGCCGGCTGGTCGGCCTACCCCCGCCAGCTCGACTTCGCCGCGTTCCGCGCCATCGCCGACGAGGTGGGCGCCAAGCTCTGGGTCGACATGGCGCACTTCGCCGGCCTTGTCGCCGCCGGCCTGCACCCGTCGCCGGTGCCCTACGCCGACGTCGTCTCCAGCACCGTGCACAAGACCCTCGCCGGCCCGCGCTCCGGCTTCATCCTCTCCCGCGACACCGCGCTGGCGAAGAAGCTCAACTCCAACGTCTTCCCCGGCCAGCAGGGCGGCCCGCTCATGCACGTGATCGCCGCCAAGGCCACCGCGTTCAAGCTCGCCGCGCTGCCCGAGTTCAAGGAACGCCAGGAGCGCACCCTCCGCGGCGCCCGCATCCTCGCCGACCGCCTCACCGCCGATGACTCGCGTGCCGCGGGCATCGACGTGCTCACCGGCGGCACCGACGTGCACCTGGTGCTCGCCGACCTGCGCAACTCCGAGATCAACGGCCAGCAGGCCGAAGACGCTCTGCACGAGGTGGGCATCACCGTCAACCGCAACTCGGTGCCGTTCGACCCGCGCCCGCCGATGGTCACCTCGGGCCTTCGCATCGGCACGCCCGCCCTGGCCACCCGTGGCTTCGGCGACGCCGAGTTCACCGTGGTCTCCGACGTCATCGCCGAGGCCCTCAAGCCCGGCGCCGACATCCAGGGCCTCCGCGCCCGGGTGAAGGGCCTCACCGACGCGTTCCCGCTGTACCCCGGCCTCTCCCAGTAGGCCCGTCGGGTGGTGACGGATGCGTAGCCCTCGCGTGAGCGCATCCGTCACCAGCCGCCCCCGGCATCGTGTTGCCTGCCCGTTGGGGCCGGTGGGCGTTGCCAGATTGGCGTGCAGCCTCAGGCTGGGGCGTGCGCGCAGCACCACCGACAGATCGGATTTCGCATGACCGCACTCACCCTCGACGGCGTCGCCACCGCGACCCAGGTCAAGCTCGAACTCACCGAGCGCGTTCGCGCGCTGGCCGCGCAGGGCATTGTGCCCGGGCTCGGCACCCTGCTCGTCGGCGCCGACCCCGGCTCGCTCTCCTACGTGGCCGGCAAGCACCGCGATTGCGCCGAGGTGGGCATCGAGTCCATCCGGATCGACCTGCCCGGCTCTGCCACCACGGCGGATGTGCGAGCCGCAATTGCCGACCTCAACGCCGCCCGCGAGGTCACCGGCTACATCATCCAGCTGCCGCTGCCCGTCGGCCACAACGAGAACGCCATGCTCGAGCTGATGGACCCGGCCAAGGACGCCGACGGCCTGCACCCCACCAACCTCGGCCGCCTGGTGCTGGGCATCGAGGGTGAACTCACCTCGCCGCTGCCCTGCACCCCGGCCGGCATCGTAGAACTGCTGCGCCGCTACGACGTGCCGATCGCCGGCAAGAACGTCGTCGTCATCGGGCGCGGCCTCACCGTGGGCCGCCCGTTGGGCCTGCTCTTCACCCGGAAGGGACTGGACGCGACCGTCACCCTGACGCACTCCCGCACCGTGGACCTGGCCGCCGAGGTGCGCCGCGCCGACATCGTCGTGGCCGCTGTGGGCCAGCCGCACCTGGTGCAGGCCGACTGGATCAAGCCCGGCGCCGCGGTGCTCGACGTAGGCATCACCCGGGTGGAGAACCCGGAGACCGGCAAGGGCCAGCTCACCGGAGATGTGCACCCCGACGTCGCGTCGGTGGCCGGCTACCTCTCGCCCAACCCCCGCGGCGTGGGCCCGATGACCCGCGCGATGCTCCTGGCGAACGTGGTCAAGGCCTCCGAGCGCCTCCTCAAGTCCTAGCCTCCCCAATCCGCGAACTGTGAGTTAAGCCCCAAAATCGCGCCGTTTTAGGTGCTTAAGTCACAGTTCGCGGGGAGTGGGTCAGGTCGCGAGGCGGTGCAGGGCGGCGTGGCCGAGGTACGACTGGGCGTTGTGACGGATGCCGTCGATCTCGTCGGGCATGAGGGCACGTCGCACCTTGCCGGGCACGCCGGCCACCAGGGAGCCCGGCGGCACGATGGTGCCCTCGAGCACCACGGCGCCCGCGGCCACGAGCGAGCCGGCGCCGATGACCGCGCCGTTCAGAACCGTGGCGGCCATGCCGATCAGGGCGCCGTCTTCGACCGTGCAGCCGTGCAGCACGGCGCCGTGACCCACCGACACGTCGCGGCCCACGGTCAGCGGGAAACCGCTGTCGACATGGCAGGAGACGTTGTCCTGCAGGTTGGAGCCCGCGCCGATGCGGATGGGCTCTGCCTCGGCGCGCAGCACCGCGTTGTACCAGACGCTGGCCTGCTCGGCCAGGCTCACGTTGCCCACCAGCACCGCGCCGGCGGCGACGAACGCGGTCTCGGCCACGTGCGGCCCCGGACGGTCGGGCAGGGTGAGCAGGAGGGCGGCGCTGTCGGCGGTCATGGCTCCACCCTAGCCATCCGCGCTGCCCCTCGAAAAAAGGAAGAAGTGAGCTAAAAAGGACGAAATCCGCCTCAGCGTCCTTTTTTCCGGCCCTTGTCCTTTTTTGCGATCGAGCCGGGCGGATGCCGGGCTCTAGGATTCAGGGATGGTGAACACCGCGCATCCCGCCGTTGACAGAGTGCGCCTGGCGCTGAACGCTCAGGGCATCGACCCCGAGATTCGCTGGTTCGACGATGCCACCACGACAGCCGTCGCCGCCGCCGCGGCCCTGGGCATCGAGGTGGGCGCCATCGCGAACTCGCTGGTCTTCACCCTCGACGGGGCGCCGCTGCTGGTGCTCACCTCCGGGGCACACCGGGTGGACACGGTCTGGCTGGGGGAGCGGCTCGGCGGCACCATCGGCCGCGCGTCGAAGGACCTCGTGAAGGAGGCCACCGGCCAAGTGATCGGCGGGGTCGCGCCCCTCGGGCATCCGTCGCCTATTCGCACGCTGGTCGACGAAGATCTCGCGGGCTACCCCGTGGTCTGGGCCGCGGCGGGGCACGCGCACACGGTCTTCCCCACCACGTTCGCCGAGCTGCTGCGCCTCGCCGGTGGCGAGGCGACCCCGGTCGTGCCGCCCACCGCCGACTGACCCGGGCACGCATTCTGGGTTTCGTTTGCCGACTTCCCACCTTCGTTCATGAAACAAAGGCGGAAGTCCGCAACTGAACGCGTTCAGGACAGGCGGGCGGCCCCGGCCGCGGCGCGCACCACGAACATGTCGGGGGCGGTGAAGCCGGCAGCCGCGAAGGCCTCGGATACGGCCTGCTGCACGGCGGGGATGAGCGCGTGCGGGGTCAGCGCGATGGCCGAGCCGCCGAAGCCGCCGCCGGTCATCCGGGCGCCGAGGGCGCCGGCCGCGCGGGCGGCCTCCACCGCGAGGTCGAGCTCGGCGACCGAGATCTCGAAGTCGTCGCGCATCGAGGCGTGCGAGGCGTCGAGCAGCGCGCCGATGGCACCGGGGCCCTCCTCGCGCAGCACCCGCACGGTGTCGAGCACCCGCTGGTTCTCGGTGAGGATGTGGCGCACCCGGCGGAAGGTCTCGTCGTCGAGGGTCGTGGCGGCGCGGGGCAGGTCGTCCACCGTGAGGTCGCGCAGCGACGAGACGCCCAGCAGCCGGGCACCCGTCTCACAGGACGCCCGGCGGGAGGCGTAGCCGCCCGTGGCGTGCGCGTGGCTGACCTTGGTGTCGATCACGAGCAGCTCCAGGCCGGCATTGTCGAAGCCGAGCGGGATGATCTCGGACTCGAAGCTGCGGCAGTCCAGGAACACGGCCGAGTCGGTCTCGCCGAGCAGCGACGCCGACTGGTCGAGGATGCCCGTGGGGGCACCGACGACCTTGTTCTCGGCCAGCTGGCCCACCCGCACGAGCACCTGCTTGTCGAAGCCGAGGTTCCAGACCTCGTCGAGGGCCACGGCGGTGGCGCACTCGATCGCGGCGGAGGAGGACAGCCCGGCGCCGATCGGCACATCGGAGTCGATGAACGCGTCGAAGCCGGTCACGGCCGACAGGTCGGCGCCCTTCTGGCCGAGCGCCCAGGCCACGCCCAGCGGATACGCCGACCAGCCGGACACGGTCTCGGGGGAGAGCTCGTCGAGGGAGATCTCCACGACCTCATCGGTGAACGAACTGGCGACCCGCAGCATCCGGTCGTCGCGCACAGCGAGGGCCACGACGGCGCGGCGGTTGATCGCGAACGGGAACACGAAGCCGTCGTTGTAGTCGGTGTGCTCGCCGATCAGGTTGACCCGGCCGGGGCCGAACCACAGGCCGTCGGCGTCGCGATCGAATCGGTCGCGGAATCCGCTCAAAATGCTCTGCGTCTCGGTCACGAGTGGGCCTCTCCGGTGGTGCTGGTGGATTCTGCTGCCGCATCCGCGGCATCTGTGCGCGCGATTGCGGCACGGATGTTGTCGGCGGCCTGCTCGGGCGTGACATCGCCGATCCAAGCGCCCATGGCTGCCTCGGAGCCGGCCAGGAACTTCAGTTTGTCCTCGGCCCGGCGCGGGCTGGTGAGCTGCAGCATCAGGCGGATGTCGCCCCGGTGCACGTTGACCGGAGCCTGGTGCCACGCGCCGATGTACGGCGTGGGTGTGGAGTAGAGCTGGTCGATACCGCGGAGCAGCCGGCGGTACAGCACCGCGAGCTCATCGCGCTCGGCCAGGGTGGTGCCGGCGAAGTCGGCCACGTGGCGGTGCGGCAACATGTGCACCTCCACGGGCCAGCGGGCGGCGAACGGCACGAACGCCGTCCAGTGCTCGCCGCGCAGGATGACCCGGTCGCCGGCCTGCTCGCTTTCCAAGATGTCGGCGAACAGGGTGGGACCGTAGCTCTCGATCGAGTCGATGAGCCGCTGGGTGCGCGGGGTGACGTACGGGTAGGAGTAGATCTGGCCGTGCGGGTGGTGCAGCGTGACGCCGATGGCCTCGCCGCGGTTCTCGAACGGGAACACCTGCTCGATGCCGGGCATCTGCGAGAGCTTGTGGGTGCGCTCGGCCCACGCCTCGATCACGGTGCGGGCGCGGGTGACCGTGAGGCTGCCGAACGAGCCCTCGGTGGCGGGGCTGAAACAGACGACCTCGCAACGGCCGACCGAGGTGCGGATGCGCCCCAGCCCGATCGTGCGCAGGTCGTCGAGTCCGGTGGGCGCGTCGGCGTCTTCCAGCAGCGGCCCGAACGAGGGCGACTTGTTCTCGAACACGGCGACGTCGTAGTTGCTGGGCACCTCAGAGGGGTTCTCCGGCGTGGACGGCGCGAGCGGGTCGAGGTGCGCCGGCGGCAGGAACACCCGGTTCTGCCGGGCCGCGGCGATGGAGACCCACTCGCCGCTGAGCGGGTCCTGGCGCATCCGGGCGTTCGCGGGGCGGGGGCCGAGCTCGCGCAGGTCGGGCGCGCGGTCGGGCGACAGGGTGGTGTCGGGGTCATCGAAGTAGATGAGCTCGCGGCCGTCGGCCAGGGTGTGCGGGTGACGCGCGATGCCGGCGTCGGCGACGAAATCTGGGGTGTTGGTGAGGTCAGTCATGGCGGAATCAACGCTAGCCGATTTGCGCAACCGAAACCAGTGCTTGCGTATTGAAAAGCGAGAGAAACTAAGTGAAGATGAGGGCATGGCCTCAGTCGAACATCAGCCCGACCGCGACGCCCTGCCCGCGCACCAGCGCCGGGAGCAGATCCAGCGGCTCGTCGACGAACGCGGTTTCGTGCGTGTCAGCGAGCTCAGTGACACCTTCGGGGTGTCCGGGGTCACCGCCCGCGCCGACCTCGACCAGCTGGAGAGCGCCGGCACGCTCACCCGGATCCACGGCGGTGCGGTACCGGCCGGGATCTCCACCACGAGCCGGCCCGACCGGGAGTTCTCCTTCGAGGAGGCCCTGGCCTCCTCGGTGATCCCCAAACAGCAGATCGGCGAGCTGGCCGCCTCCCTGGTCGCCAGCGGCCAAAGCGTGATCCTCGACGTGGGCACCACCACCCTGGCGATCGCCCGAGCGCTGGTGGCCCGCACCGACCTCACCGACGTCGTGGTCATCACCAACGGCCTGAGCATCGCGCTCGCCCTCGAACCAGCCATCCCGCGGTTCACCGTCATCGTCACCGGCGGCTCGCTCCGCCCGCTGCAGCACTCCCTGGTCGACCCGCTCGCGGCCACCGTGCTCAGCCAAGTGCACGCCGACCTGGCCTTCATCGGCTGCAACGGTGTCGACGCCGACGGCGGCGTCACCAACATCAACTTGCCGGAGGCCGGCGTGAAGACCCTGATGCTCGCCGCCGCGGCGCGCGCGATCATCGTGGCCGACGGTGCCAAACTAGGGCAGGTGCACCTGGGCCGGATCGGCCCGCTTGCCGCCTTCGACACCCTGGTGACGGATGCGGCCGCCGACCCGCTCACCCTGGCCCCGCTCCGTGAGGCCGGCCTCGCCGTGCTCCAACCTCACTGATTCGAAAAGACCACCATGCCGCTTGCCGCCGCCACCGGAACCCAATACACGCTCAGCCTGCAGACCCCGCACGGGCGTGCCACGGCGACCATCACCGAGGTGGCCGCGGGTATCCGTGAATATGCGCTGGGCGGCATAGACCTGGTGGAGGGCTTCGCCGCCGAGGCGGTGCCGCCGCTCGGCGCCGGAACGGTGCTGGTGCCCTGGCCCAACCGCATCCGCGACGCCATCTGGACCCAGCACGGCGTGCGGCACCTGCTGACCATCACCGAGCCGGCCCAGATGAATGCCATCCACGGCCTGCTTGCCCACGCGGCCTACCGGCTCGTCGCCCAGAGCGACGAGGAGGTGACGCTCGCCGCCACGGTGTACCCGCAGGCCGGCTACCCGTTCCAGCTGGACACCACCGTCACTTACACGCTCACGGCCGAGGGGCTGGACGTCAGCCACCGCATCCGCAACGTCGGCAGCGAGAGCGCGCCGGTGGCGCTGGGCACCCACCCGTATCTCAAGATCGGCGACGTGCCCACCGGTGACCTGGTGCTGCGCCTGAACGCGACCAGCCACATCGACGTGGACCACCGGCTCAACCCGGTGGGCGTGTCCCCGGTGGCGGGCACCCGGTTCGACCTGCGCGCCGGCGCCCGGGTGGCCGACCTCGACCTCGACGAGGGCTTCGGCGGCGTCATCATGCGAAACGGCCGCGGCGAGCATTCCCTCACCGCCCCCGACGGCCGCCGGGTCACCCTCTGGGGCGACGAGAATATGGCCTATGTGCAGGCCTTCACACCGCGCAACTTCCCGGTGCGCACGGGCGAATCGACCCAACTCGGCCAGGCCGTCGCGATCGAGCCGATGACAGCGCCGGCGGATGCCTTCAACTCCGGCCAGGGCCTGCGGTGGCTGGCCCCCGGCGAGGACTGGGTGGTTCGCTGGGGAATCACCCCAACGGGTTTCGCAGCCTGAGCAACCCGGCCTAGGGTGGCGGGAGCGCAGCGCCCGCCGCGCTCTCACCCGACGAGGAACGACCAGACCCATGGCAGCACCCTCCCTGACCACACCCGCCCCGCCCGCGCCGGCCCCGCGAGCACCGCTCAGCCCCACCGACGAGGCCCGCCGGGTAGCCCTCGTGGGCATGAAACGGCTCGCGCTCGGCCTGCTGCTGGCCATGGCCGTGATCTTCGCGGTGTCGTTCGCGCTCGAGGACCGCTACCCCTGGCTGGAGTACGTGCGCGCCGCTGCCGAGGGCGGCATGGTCGGTGCGATCGCCGACTGGTTCGCCGTCACCGCGCTGTTCCGGTACCCGCTCGGGCTCCGCATCCCGCACACCAACATCATCGCCAACCGCAAAGACGAGATCGGCGCGAACCTCGGCGAATTCGTCGAGTCGAACTTCCTCTCCGACGCCGTGGTGCGCGGCAAGCTCGAGTCCATCGGCATCTCCCGCCGGCTGGGCGCCTGGCTGGTGCAGCCGGCGAACGCCAAACGGCTCACCGACGAGCTTGCCCACGCCGGCACCGGGCTGCTCGACCTGCTCAGCGACGACGACATCAAGGATCTGCTCGAGGGTGTCGCCCGGGAACACCTGCTCGAACCGTCGTGGGCGCCGAGCCTCGGCCGGCTGGGCGAGAACCTGGTGGTCTCCGGCCGCCACCATGCCGCGGTGGACCTGCTGGTGGACAAGGCCCAGAGCTGGTTGCAGACCCACCCGGAGGCCTTCGGGACCTCCGTGTCGACCCGGCTACCCCGGTGGGTGCCCGGCTTCGTCGGCGAGATGGTCGACGACAAGGCCTACCGTGAGGTGCTCGGGTTCGTGGCGTCGGTGCAGGCCGACCCCGGCCATCCGCTGCGAGAAGCGATCGACCGCTACCTGGCCGAGCTGATGGACGACCTGCAGCACGACGACACCATGATCGACAGGGTCGAGGTGCTCAAGCTCGAGCTGGTCGACAACGCCAAGCTGCGCGAGTTCGCCGGCGACGCCTGGGAATCGGTGAAGCAGTCGCTGCTGACCGCCCTGGCCGATCCGCAGAGCGCCGTGCGCACCGGCATCACCTCGACAGTGCTGGATGTGGGTGGTCGGCTCGTGCGCGACGAATCGCTGGGCGCCCGCATCGACCGCTGGCTGGCGGATGCGGCCGGCTACGTGCTGCAGAAGTACCGGCACGAGATCGCCGGGGTGATCACCGAGACTGTGGAGCGATGGGACCCGGCCGAGACCACCGAGAAGATCGAGCTGCAGGTCGGCAAGGACCTGCAGTTCATCCGGATCAACGGCACCGTCGTCGGAGCGCTGGCCGGGTTGCTGATCTTCACCCTGGCCCAGGGCGCGGTGGTGCTGTTCGGCCTGTGAGCCATACTTAAGCCGTGGAGAACGGTTCGGACGACACGAAGGGCACTGCCGCCCCGGGCTCCTCCACGCCCTCCACCGAGCGGATCGTCGACGAGGGTATGCTCATCGCCCTCTCCGCTGTGCGGATGGCCCTGAAGAATCGCATCATCGTTGCCGCGCTCCGCGACCACAACGACTACGACCCCACCCTGTACGCCGCCCTCGCCCGGGAGGAACTGCACGAGGTGGCCCGGCAGAACGACGAGGACTCCACCCGGGTCGAACGCCTGGGCTCCTACCTCGCCCGCACCACCGGCAAGGGCAAGAGCCGCGACCTCGAGAACAAGCGCAGGGATGTCGTGCGGTTGGGGCGGCGCCGCACCCTGCACGATCACGTGGCCGAACGGCTCCGCGAGATCGCCGAAGACGACACCAGGGTCGCAGGGATCGTCGAGAAGGCGCGCGCGGATGCCCTGCAGGAGATCAACGACGCTCTCGCGGACCGGCTGCTGGCCCAAAAGGTCGATCCGCAGCAGCCCGGCTATGCGGCCGCGCGCGCCGAGCGGATGCGCGCCGTCGGCAAGATCGACCTGGCCGCGCTGGCCAAGCGCACCCGCCACACCGACTGAGGCACCGCGACCGGCCGCCGTTCGCTACGCTCGAAGGGTGGATACCCAGGCAATTCAGACCTTTCTCGATGACAGCGATTTTTCCGGCGTGGTGTTGGTGCGTGACGGCGACCGCACCATCTTTGAGGCGGCCCGCGGGTTCGCCACCCCGCGCTGGCAGGTGCCCAACACCCTGGACACCCGGTTCGACACGGCGTCGATCACCAAGCTCTTCACCAGCGTCGCCGTTCTGCAGCAGGTGGATGCCGGCCGGCTCGACCTCGAGGCGTCGATCCACGAGTACGTCGACCTGGGCGGCAGCTCGATCGGCACCGACGTCACGCTGCTGCACTTGCTCACGCACACCAGCGGCATCGCCGACGATGTGGACGAGGAGGCCGGCGAGGAGTACGACGCGTTCTGGGCGGCGACGCCTAACTACTCGCTGATCGAGACCAGCGATTTCCTGCCGCTGTTCGCCGACAAACCGCGTCTGGCGCCGCCCGGGGTGCAGTGCGAAGACTGCAACGTCGGCTACATCCTGGCCGGCCTCGCCGTGCAGAAGGTCTCCGGCCTCACCTACCGCGACTACGTGCGTGAAGAGATCTTCGCCCGCGCGGGCATGGCCGACTCCGGCTTCTTCGACCGCCGCGATGCCGTTGAACGGGTCGCGGAAGGCTGGGATCGTCGCAAGGACGGCAGCTGGATCTCGAACATCTACAGCTCCCCGGCCATCGGCTCGCCCGACAGCGGCGCGCACAGCACGGCCGGCGACCTGATGAACTTCCTCAACGCCGTCCGCGGCGGTCAGCTGCTCTCCAAGGAGTACACCGAGGAGTTCTTCACCCCGCAGGTGGACTACGACGATGACGTGAAGTACGGCTTCGGCCTCGAGTTCGACCTTGACGACAACGGCGCCGTGCGCTCGTACTACAAGGACGGCGTCAACGCCGGTGCCAGCGGCATCCTGCGGCACTACCCCAAGAGCGGCCTCGATGTGGTCGTGCTCAGCAACGCCGAAGAGGGCGCCTGGGACCTGGTGGTGGAGATCGACGCGCAGTTCTAGCCGGGCCCTGATCGCGCCCACCGAGGTGCCCTGAGAGCACAACTCCGGCAAGCTGCGGTTGCTGCGGTTGCTGCGGTTGCTGCGGTTGGTCAGGCCGTGGGCGCGGGCAGGGGGCAACGCAGCTGGGTGCGCTCGCCGCTGCGGTCGATGTCGTGCTCGGTCATCGGCTCCCCACAGAGCGGGCAGCGGGCCACCGGGCGTTCCTGCACCGGCACCTCATCGTCGTACGGTCCCAGCGGCGGCGGGCCGATGAACGGCAACAGTCGACCGTTCAGCCACGCCGTGAAACCGCCGGCCTCCTTGATGGTCGGTTTGCGCTTCTTGGCTGACGTCATAATAGTTAGTGTACTAACGAATTCGGTCGTGACCCACGAATGCCCGATTCACGGATGCCCGACCCAGGAGTAGCGATGACCGAACCGAACGTGCTCGCGCTGGAGAACCAGGTCTGCTTCGCCCTCACCGTGGCCGCGCGCACCACCGTGGCGTTGTACAAGCCGATCCTGGAGCCGCTGGGCCTCACGCATCCGCAGTATCTGGTGATGCTGGCGCTGTGGGAGGAGAACCCGCGAACGCTCCGCAGCCTGGCCGACGCGCTCCGGTTGGAGCCGGCCACGCTGTCACCGCTGCTGAAGCGGCTGGAGGCGACCGGCCACATCCGCCGGGAACGCTCGGCGACCGACGAGCGCGCGTTGCAGGTCACGCTGACCGAGCACGGCCGCCGGCTGCGCCAGATCGCCGAGACCATCCCGGAGCGGGTGGCCCGTTCCCTGGAGATGCCCACCGAGAGCCTGATCGCGCTGCGGGACAGCCTCAACGAGGTCATCCGCGCCACGACGACCGCGGCCCGGTAGCCCGAACCGGGTGCCGGAGTCGTACGCTGGCGACATGCAGAAGATCTCGATCGATGCCCTCGCCCGGCAGCAGCTCGCCGCGGCCACCTCCGCCAGCAGCGGCCGGGCGGCCGACACCGTCTATGGCGGACACGAGAAGGTGCTCAGGCAGACCGTGATCGGTCTGACCAAGGGCACCGTCCTGGCCGAACACGACAACCCCGGTGACGCCACGATCTTCGTGGTCACCGGCCGGGTGCGCCTTGTCGTGGGGCAGGACTCCTGGCAGGCGCGCACCGGCGACCTGCTCATCGTGCCCAACGCGCGGCACAGCCTCGAAGCCGAAGAGGATGCCGCCGTCCTGCTGACCATCGCAAAACGGCCCTGACGAGCAGGCCGTGCGCCGCGGATACGCCGAGGTGCCCCGACCCGGACGAGTTGCCCCGATGCGCGGGGGCAACTCGTCCGCACGCGGGCAGTACGGTGCGGGAGCGGGCTACTGCGGTTCGGAGGGCCAGCCCAGGGCCAGCTCGGTGGCGGCGGCGCTCGCCGCGGTGATGTCCTCGGCGCTGCCGCCGTTCTGCGCGGCGGCCAGCCCCACCAGGAACAGGCTCAGCGGGGCGGCCGGCCGGGCCACGTTGTGCGCCACGTCGCGGGCCACGTCGAGGAGCAGCCCGGTGGGCACCAGGTCGGCGTCGAGTCCGAGTCGGGCCGCCAGGGCGGCCAGCCACTCGTCGAGGGCTTCCGGAGGCAGCGGGGTATTGGTGCTCATGGTGTCACTCCTCGGTGGCGGTGGCGGTGGCTGTGGCTGATGCGGGTGTGGTGACGGATGCGGCACCGCGAGCGGAATCCGCGTCGCCGGGCTCGGGCACGGCCCCGGCCGTGACCGGCTGGGCCGCCGGCAGCTGGGCGGCATCGAAGCGGCCGGACTCGGCGTCGATGGTGAGCACCCGGCCGATCAACGGCTCGCCCGTGCCCGTGATCAGGCGGATGGCCTCCGCGGCCAGGAACGCTCCGGCCTGGCCGCGCAGCGCGCCGAGAACGCCGGGGTCGGCGGCGGCGACCGGGCCGGCCGCATCCGTGCCGAAGAAGTCGCGCAACCGGGTGGAGCGCTGGCCGCTGCGCCGCGGCGGGCTCGACCAGAACACCGACAGTTCGGCATTGCCGCGGGCCACGGAGCCCCACACCAGCGGCAGCCCGAGGGTCGCGCAGGTGTCGCCCACCAGGAACGGCTGCGGGGTGAGGTCGCTGCCGTCGAGCACCAGGTCGTAGCCACCGAGGATGCGCGGGGCGGACTCGGCCGTGAGGTCCTCGTCGTGCGCCGTCACGGCGGTGTCGGGGGAGAGGGTCAGGATGGTCGTGGTCGCGAGCACCAGTGCGTCGACATCCAGCGGGCCCACGTCGGCGAGCCCGATGGTGCCGACGCCGGCGGCAGCCAGGGATCGCACGGCAGGCGCGCTGAGGCCGGTGGTTCCGAGCACCAGAACCCGGGCTGCCGCGAGGCGACGGTGCCCAAGGTCGTCGATCGGGGGCAGCCGCAGCTGAGGCAGGCTGCGCACCTGCGAGAGACGTGCGGTTTCGGTCGGGCTGAGCGGGCCGGTGGGCTCGACGAGAGGGGGAAGTGCCATGACACCACGGTACGCGGCAATCGTCCCGTGTCCGCCCACGCCGCCCCGCGCTCCTCCCGTTCTCTGCGCCTACTCGTGGCCCCGTCAGCTCGCGAGAGCGGCCGTGTGGTCGCCTCAGCACCGCTGGAGCAGATGGAGGTTTAGGCTCGAAGGGAGGTCCCGCTGCGCCCCGGCGCGCTCGGACCGCACTCTCGAGGAGGGCACCCATGAACAGAGTCACGGCACGCCGCAAGATCACCCGGCTGACGGTGGGCCACGCGCCCATCCGCCGCGAAGACGTCCTGGCGGTCGAGGAACCGCTCGAGCTGCGGGTCAACGGCCGCTCGCTCGCGGTCACCATGCGCACCCCAGGCCACGACGTCGACCTGGCGGCGGGGTTCCTCGTATCGGAGGGCATCATCAGTCAGGGCGAGCACCTCGCCGTCGCCCGGTACTGCGCCGGCGCCACCGCCGAGGGCGTGAACACCTACAACGTGCTCGACCTGCGCCTGGCCCCGGGCGTGGCCGCGCCCGATCCGAGCACACAGCGCAACTTCCTCACCACCAGCTCCTGCGGCCTCTGCGGCAAGGAGAGCATCGACGCCGTGCGCACCAAGTCGACCTGGGACGTGCGGTCGGATGCCGTGCGGGTGGACGCGGAGATGCTCACCGGATTCCCCGACAAGCTGCGCGAGGCGCAGGCGGTGTTCGAGAAGACCGGTGGACTGCACGCGGCCGCCCTGTTCGATGCCGCCACGGGCGAGATGCTCGTGCTGCGCGAAGACGTGGGCCGGCACAACGCCGTCGACAAGGTGATCGGCTGGGCCGTCAAGGAGAACCTGTTGCCACTGCGCGGCACCGTGCTGATGGTGTCCAGCCGGGCCAGTTTCGAGCTGGCCCAGAAGGCCCTGATGGCGGGCATCCCGGTGCTCGCCGCGGTGTCGGCGCCGTCATCGCTCTCCGCCGAGTTCGCGCACGAGGTAGGCCTCACCCTGGTCGGCTTCCTCCGCGGCGACTCCATGGTCATTTACGCCGGCGAGGAACGCATCACCCAGGGCGCGCTCGCCGCGGTGTAGCCACCCAACAACATGACTGGCCCACTTGTGCTAGTCAGATACCCTCCCGCACTAGCAAAAATGGGCAACTCACGCCGCTCGGGTCAGCTGAGAACGGGCACCGGCACCTCGTGCGGGATGAACCGCACGCTCATGGCCTTGTAGCCGGGCGTGTTCGACTCCCGGGCCACGAGCTCCCGGTGCATCAGCTGGTTGGCCTCGGGGAAGTACGCCGCCGCGCAGCCGCGTGGGGTGGGGTACACCACGAGCCGGAACTTGTCGGCCCGGCGTTCCTGCCCGCCGAAGGTGCTGATCACGTCGACGAGGTCGCGGTCGGCAAAGCCCAGCTCGATGACATCATCGGCGTTGATGAGGATCACCCGGCGGCCGTCCTTGATACCGCGGTAGCGGTCATCCAGCCCGTAGAAGGTGGTGTTGTACTGGTCGTGGCTGCGCATGGTCTGCAAGATGAGGTGCCCGGGCGGCGGGGTGAGGTACTCCAGCGGGCTCACCGTGAACCGGGCCCGTCCGATGTCGGTGGCGAAGCTGCGGGTGTCGCGCGGCGGGTTGGGCAGCACGAAGCCGTTCTTGTCGCGCAACCGCTTGTTGAAGTCCTCGAAGCCGGGCAGCACCCGGGAGATGTGGTCGCGGATAACGTCGTAGTCCTCGGCCATCGCCTTCCAGTCCACCGGGTGGTCGTCGCCGAGGGTGGCCCTGGCCATCCGTGCCACGATCACCGGTTCGGCCAGCAGGTGCTCCGATACGGGGTCGAGCCGGCCCTGGGTGGAGTGCACCATCGACATCGAGTCCTCCACCGACAAGACCTGCCGGCCCGACGGATGTTTGTCATCGGTGTCGGTGCGGCCGAGCGTCGGCAGGATCAGCGAGGTGACCCCGTGCATGACGTGCGACCGGTTCGGCTTGGTGGAGATGTGCACGGTCAGGCCCACCCGCTGCATCGCGGCCTCGAGCGCGTCGGTGTCGCTGCAGGCGAGCGCGAAGTTGCCGCCCATCGACACGAACACGTCCACGTCGTCGTTCTCGAAGGCCTCCACGGTGTTGACCGAGTCGAGGCCGTGCTCCCGCGGGGACACGATGCCGAACTCGGCGTCGAGGGCGGCGAGCATGGCCTCCTTGGGCTTCTCCCACACGCCCATGGTGCGGTCGCCCTGCACGTTGGAGTGCCCGCGCACCGGGCAGGCGCCCGCGCCCGGTTTGCCGAAGTTGCCCTGCAGCAGGAGCAGGTTGATGATCTCCTTGAGCGTGTTCACCGAATGCGGCTGCTGGGTGAGGCCCAGCGCCCAGCAGATGATGGTGGCGTTGGAGGCGGCCATCATCTTCGCGACCACGCTGATGTCGAGCCGGGAGAGTCCGGTGGCCTTCTCGGTCTCGACCCAGTCGATCTCGGTGCGCGCGGCCCGGTAGGCCTCGATGCCGTCGGTGTTGGCGTCGATGAACTCCTGGTCCACGACGGAGCCGGGCACCCGGGCCTCCTCCTCGAGCAGCAGGTGGCCGAGCGCCTGGAACAGGGCCAGGTCGCCGCCGACCTTGATCTGCAGGAACTCGTCGGCCAGTGGCACCCCGTGGCCGACCAGTCCGGTGGGCGTCTGCGGGTCCTTGAAGTTGAACAGCCCGGCCTCGGGCAGCGGGTTCACGGCGACGACCTTGCCGCCGTTGGCCTTGCACTCGGCCAGGGCAGACAGCATCCGCGGGTGGTTGGTGCCCGGGTTCTGGCCCACGACCAGGATCAGCTCGGCCACGTGGATGTCTTCGAGCGAGACGGTGCCCTTGCCGATGCCGATGGTGGGGTTCAGCGCCGACCCGGAGGATTCGTGGCACATGTTCGAGCAGTCGGGCAGGTTGTTGGTGCCGATCGACCGGGCGAACAGCTGGTACAGGAACGCGGTCTCGTTGGCGGTGCGGCCGGACGTGTAGAACACCGTGCGGTCCGCCGTGGTGGCGCGGATCTTCTCGCCGATCAGCGCGAACGCGTCTTCCCATGCGATGGGGGAGTAGTGGGTGTCGCCGGGGCGCACGACCACGGGCTGGGAGATGCGACCCTGATTGCCCAGCCAGTATTCGGTCTTGCCGGCCAGCTCGGCGAGCGAGTGCTCGGCCCAGAACTCTGGGCCGACGGTGCGGAGCGTGTTCTCCTCGGCCACGGCCTTGGCGCCGTTCTCGCAGAACTCCGCGGTCTTGCGGTGCCCGGTGGACTCCGGCCAGGCGCAGCCGGGGCAGTCGGTGCCGTTTCGCTGGTTCAGCCGCAGCAGCGCGCGCGCCGTGCGGCCGATGCCGGCCTGGGCAATGCCGCGGTCCAACGCCACCACCACCGCCTCGAGGCCGGCGGCGGCCTTCTTCGGGGTGCCGATAACGAGGTCGTCTTCGTTGATGTCCTTGACCGGTGCGCGACGTGTCATGTGTCCATCCTGCTCCTGTCGGAGCCGGATGCTGACATGCGCCCGCCGGGTTTTTCCGGTTTTACCGGGTCATACGGATGCCTACGCGGCCAACCCGTGCGACCGGCGACCGTCCGCTCCCACGTTGCCGGCGGCCACATCCGTGCCGTCGGGAACCCGGGTGTCCCGGTCCAGGCGCACGCCAGCGGCGATGCGCACGTTACGGCCGATGCGCACGTGGCTGCCCAGGTGGGCGCCGCCGGCGACGAGGCTGCCCTCGCCGATGTGCACATTCTGGCCGATGAACACCTTGTCGCCGATGACGACGTCGTGGTCGATCCAACTGCCGGGCCCGACCCACGATTCCCGCCCCACCCGCGCACCGGATTCGATGTAGGCGGACTCGGAAATGAACGCGCTGGGTTGCACGGTCGACTTGCCCGAGACCCACCCGTTGCCGTTGGGGTGCCTGCGGTACTTCTCGATCACGCCGGTCTCGACTTCCACGTCGATGTTCTTGCGCACTGGGGCTCCTCCCGTGACGCTCGTTGTTTGCGCCAATCGGCGCCGATGCGCCGATTGCGCGCCCGGGGCCGAAGTACAGCACACCAGAATGAGCGTCAACACCGACAGAAACACCGCGAATTCGCAGGACATTCCGGGTGAGAGCCCAGTCCCAGCAAACTCGCGGCTGGCTCCGTGAGCGACCGAACGGTTCTATGCTGCCCGTAGCAACGAATAGGGCCACGGATTGGGGGTATGGATGTCGATCGAGTCGGGTGCCTTGACGGCCGACCAGCGCACCGAGCTGCTCAACTACGAGGTCGGCCGGTTCGCGCTGGAAGGCTGGACGGTCAGCAGCGTGGCCGGGTTCCAGGCCGTGTTGCAGCGGAAGAAGAGAATCGGGTTCTTCGGAAACGTGTTCCTGACCTTCGTCACCTGGGGCCTGTGGCTGATCGTCGTGCTGCTGCGCATCCTGAACCGCAGGATCGAATCGTTGATCCTCACCGTGGATCACGCCGGCAGAGTCACCCGGGAGTTCTCCCACCCGCCGGGCACGCTGCTGACAATAAAAATGTGGGCCCCGTCGGGCTCGAACCGACGACCCAAGGATTAAAAGTCCTTTGCTCTACCAACTGAGCTAGAGGCCCGCGGTTAATAACTTAGCGTGGATTGGCAGACGGTTTTTGTGACTAGCGTGGGTGCATCCGCCAGAGACGCCGGCACGGCAACACCCACACATCCGGCGGCGTACCCGACTACGCTGCCGCAAAGCCCAGGAGGAGAGCGATGGCCGACGATTTTCACAAGCCCACCCAGTTCTCGGGTGCGAAGTTCGAGTCGATGATGGGCGGGGAAGATCCCGCGCAGATCAGCCGGATCGCGCACGAGACGGCGCAGGCGCTGATCAACCGGGTGCGGGAGAGCCCAGACCCCGCCGTTGTGGAGCGTCTGGTGGCGTACACCGACGAGCACGGCATCGACGCCGTGGCGGAGTTGTGGTCCCGCGCCACGCCTCGCAGCCTGCCCGGGGCGCTGTGGCGCATCTACCTGGTGCGGTTGCTGATCCGTCAGGATGCGGACGGCACGGCCTACCTGTACCAGCGGGGCATCGATGTTGCGGTCACGATCGACCCCCTCGTCGCGGGCGCCGCGGTGCCGACCGGGCCGGCCGAGATCATCCTGCTCGCCGACGAGATCCTCCGCGGCGTGTTCACCGGAGACTTCGGCATCGCCCTGGACCGTGCTGCTGCGTTCTGCCGGGTGATCGGCGCCGGCTGCGCGAGCGTGGCCGACGATTTCGACAGCACCGAACCGGGCCGCTCCAGCGAGCTGACCACCCGTGCGCTGCGGTTCTCCACCACCGCGTCGGAATTCGCCTCCTGCGCCCGGCTGTGGCGCAACGACTCCCTGGAATAGGCGATGGGAGGCATCCGGGAATGAACTCTCAGCCGATGTCGTTTACACTTGATGCTGGCCGGACCGCAGTAACCCCGGGCTCCAATATTCGCCGTCTAGAACGGCCTCGCGCCGAGAGGCGTTCTGCGGTCCGGCCTTCACTTTGCCCGCTCGCCGGCGTCGCCGGTTCGGCGCATTCCCACAACAATTTTTCGCTCCAGACCAATCCAGCGGGGACTCGGTACCGAACCCTCATCATGGAAGGGGACTGGACCTGACATGCTGGATCTCATGACTGCTGAATTCGACCTCGACGCCTCGTCGACAGCGCCTTCGAAAGAAGAGCTGCTCGCCCGGGTGGCCGACGGCGACCAAACGGCTTTCGGAGAGCTATACGACCAGATCGCTCCGCGGGTGCTTGGCTTGGTCAAGCGCGTGTTGATCGATCACGCACAGTCCGAAGAAGTGACCCAGGAGATTTTTCTGGAGATCTGGCAGACGGCTTCGCGGTATGAGTCACAGCGTGGCGGGGCTTCAACCTGGATCATGACCATGGCGCACCGACGTGCGATCGACCGAATTCGGTCGTCGCAGGCCGGACGCGACCGGGACACGAAAATCGGCATCCGCGACCTCGCGGTGCCGTATGACCACGTCGCCGAAACCGTCGAGGTGAAAATCGAGCATGAAAGGGTGGAGAAGGCGATGTCCAGACTGACCGAACTGCAACGGCAGGCCGTGAGCCTGTCGTACTTCAGCGGTTATAGTCACCGTGAAGTCGCTGACCACCTGCACATTCCGCTCGGCACCGTCAAAACTCGGCTACGCGACGGGTTAATCCGTCTGCGAGATGAACTGGGGGTGGCGTCTTGAGCGACACCGACAAGCCCAACAACAACGTGACCGGCAACGGTTCCGCCGAGAACCCCGCCGACCTGGCCGGTGCCTACGCGCTCAACGCGCTCACCGCCGAGGAAGCCGCCGACTACGAGCGCTACCTGGCCCGGTCCGAGCAGGCGCGCATCGAAGCGGCCGAACTCAGTGACACCGCTGTGGCCCTGGGCCTGGCGGTCGCCCCCGTGCAGCCCTCCAGCGCCCTCAGGGCCAACCTGATGGCTCAGATCGCCACCACCCCGCAGCTCGCACCGCGCACCGCTCCGGCAGCGCCGGTAGAGGCCGCGCCGGCCGCGCCGGCCGACCCCGCCGTCCCGACGGATGCTCCGCCCGCGGCCATCCCGATCGGCTCCGGACGCCGCGCCGCGGACGCCCCGGCCTCCGACACCACGCCGGTGACCTCGGCCGGTTCCGGCTCGGCGGCCGAGCGGGCTCAACGCCGCTGGTTCCAACGCCCCACCGGCTACCTGGTCGCGGCCGCTGCTGCGGTAGCGCTCTTCGTGACCGGCACCTTCGCCGGCCAGGCGATCTACGGTGATCCCAGCCGGGAGTTCGCCCAGGAGCAGGCCGCTGGCCTCGCCGAGATCAACGCGGCCGCCGACACCCAGCGCGCGTCGACCCAGACCGCTGACGGCCAGGACGCCACCCTCGTCTGGTCGGGTGACCTTGGTCTGTCCGCGATCATCGTCGACGATCTGCCCGCCCTCGGTGACGACAAGGACTACCAGCTCTGGTACATCGGCGCGGCCGGACCGGTCTCGGCCGGCACGTTCGACTCCGACGGCTCCGGTACCGCCTGGCGGGTGCTCGACGGCACCATGACCGCCGGCGATACCGTGGGCGTCACCGTGGAACCCAAGGGCGGCTCCGAACAGCCCACCACCGACCCGATCGTGGCCATCCAGAGCTGATCCACGCGCCGCGAGAAGGCATTTGGGGCCAGTGTCGCCTGGCCAGACTGGCCTCAACTGTCTTCTCGCTCGTCGCCGTGGCGCCGAGAGGGCATTTGGGGCCAGTTTTGGTGCGCGAGACTGGCCTCAACTGTCTTCTCGCTCGCCGCACGGCGAACGGGACGGGTTCCGCGGGCCGACGACGACGGGTGGGTAGGCTCGGTGCATGACCCTGCCATTCACGTTGCTCATCGACCCGGAGCCGGCCGACTCCACCCGCACTGATTTCGTGGAGACCTTCCACGAGATCGATTCCGGCGCCCCCGCGTTGCGGGTGGCTGAGCTGAGCACCCAGCGCGGCGATGGCATCTTCGAGACCCTCAGCGTGGTCAACGGGCATCCGCAGGAGGTCGAACCGCACATCAACCGGCTGATCAACTCGGCGCAGATCTGCGACCTGCCCGTACCCAACCCCGCCCAGTGGCGGGCCGCGATCGCCTACGCCGTCGACCGCATCCCCGGCGAGGGCGAACTGGCGCTCAAGTTCGTGCTCAGCCGCGGCGTCGAGCACGGGCCGGCGCCCACCGCCTGGCTGCACGCCACACGCGCGGCGGACTTCAGCGCGGTGCGTGAGAACGGCATCAAGGTGATCACGCTCGACCGGGGCTACCCGCGCGGCGTCGCCGAGCAGGCGCCCTGGCTGCTGATGGGCGCCAAGACCCTCAGCTACGCGATCAACATGGCGGCCCTGCGCGAGGCCAAGCGCCGCGGCGCCGACGACACCATCTTCCTCACCCACGACGGTTACGTCATGGAGGGCCCCACCTCCAGCGTGATCCTGCGCATCGACGGCCGGTACATCACCCCGGCGCCGAGCGGCGCCATCCTGCACGGCACCACCCAGCAGAGCGTGTTCGAGTACCTCACCGCGCACGGTGAGAGCGTCGAGTACCGTGACGTCACCATCGACGAGCTGCGGGCGGCGGATGCGGCGTGGCTGGTCTCCAGCGTGCGCCTCGCCGTCGCTGTGACCGCCCTGGACGGCGTGGAGTTCCCGCACGACACCGAGCTCACCCGCGCCCTGAACGCGTCCCTGCTGGCCCGCACCGCCTAGTTCTGCCCGGCCGTGGCGGCTCTGGCGATGGCAGTCGCCGCGGCCGCCCGTGCCCGGATGTCGTCGAACTGGCCGCGAGCCAGAGTCGACCGGCTTGCGATCCAACTGCAGCCAGCCGAGAACACCGCGGGGTGGGCGAGATAGTCGCCGAGATTCTCCGTCGACACGCCGCCGCTCGGCATGAACCGCACCCCGGGAAACGGCCCGGTCAGCGCGTCGATCAGTGCGAGTCCGCCCAGGGCGGTGGCCGCCGTGCCCGTGGCCGGGGGAGTCGTCACAGTCGGCGAGAGATCTCGTCGGCGGCGTCGATGACCGGTCGGCCCATTGCTGCGAGCTCGGCGGGGTCGAGAACGAACACGAGTGAGCTGACGCAGACCGCCGCCACCGGATAGCCGTTGTTGTCGAGCACGGCAGCGGCGACCGAGCACAGCGAGGGGTCGGCACCGCCGTGGTCGATGGCGAAGCCCGCATCGCGGACCCTGGCCAGGTCGTCTGCGAGATCACGGGTGGCGGCGTCCCCGATCAGGTGGTCCCGCTCGTCGTCGGGGAGAAAAGCCAGCATCGCTTTGCCTGCGGCCGAGGTGAACAGCGGAAGCTGCGAGCCGACATCCGGCGCGATGCTGTAGGACAGTTTTGGATCCACCTTGTGGGTGTAGACGACGGCTTCACCGCTGAGGACGGCAAGGAAGACCGCGTGCTGGGTGGAGCGTTGCAGGCCTGTCAGTGTGGCTTCGATGCCGGACCCGCTGTGTCCCTCCATGCCCGCCGCGAGCACCCGGAGACCATTGCCTGGTTGGTAGAAACCGTCACCCGTGGGCTCGATGTAGCTCTCGTCGGCAAGGATCGTGAGGATGCGATGCACACTCGATTTCGGCATCCCTGTGGCGTCGGCGATGTCGCCCAGGCGCAGTGGATCGTGCGACTGCGCGAGCAGTGACAGCATCCGCAATGCCTTGGAGATGGCGTTTTGCGAGGAATCGACCGTCTTCATTTTTATCTTCGCCTCGCTTGATGTCTGTGCTAGGTTTTCAGGAATCTTAAGTGGAACGCCATTCAGTATTGCGGAACGCGAGAGAAAATGCACGTCTCATTCAAGGGTGTTTGGGCACATCACGCCGAGGCACCTGGTCGAAAGGTAATCCATGACGCCCCCAGCAGTGCCTCAATTCGACACCTCCATCTGGGGTGGCGCGGTCATGAATGCAACAACGGGCCTGCCTGTGCCGGCGACGATCGCCATACGGGACGGTCTCATCGCGGGCGTCTTCTCGGCCGACCACCGCGTCGAGGCAACGGCCACGATCGATGCCCGGGGCCTGCTGGTCACGGCCGGTCTGATCGACCTGCACGCCCACGTGTTCCGCCAGTCCACCGACCTGGCCGTCGATGCGGACCGGATCGGGGTCGACCAGGGTGTCACCACCATCGTCGACGCCGGCAGCACGGGAGCTGTCGACTTCGCCGACTTCCGCGCCCACGTCATCGAACCGGCCGCGACCCGCGTCTACTCGTTCATCAACATCTCCGACACCGGTCTCACCGCCGGCCGCACCGAGCTCAGTCGCATGGAGGATGTGGGGACGCCGGCTCTGCATCGGCTCTTGGGTCAGGAGGCGCACCGTTCCATCCGGGGAATCAAGGCCCGGATGAGCGCATCCGTGGTCGGAGCAAACGGCATCGAGCCGCTCCGCGTCGCCCGACGGTTCGCCAGTGAGTTTTCCCTACCGGTGATGGTGCACGTCGGGACCGAGCCTCCCGTCTACGCCGATGTCTTGGACCTGCTCGTCGAAGGCGATGTGGTCAGCCACGCCTTCCATGGCAAACGCGGCGGACTGTTCGGCGGGGGATCCCGCATCGACCCGGCCGCGTTACGGGCCCGCGACCGCGGAGTGCTCTTCGATGTCGGCCACGGCAGCGCCAGCTTCTCCTTCGAGACGCTCGAACGGGCGTTGGTGGCTGGCTTCGCCCCTGACTTGGCCAGCACCGACCTGCACACCGAGAATGTGGACGGACCCGTGCACAGCCTGGTCACCACGCTCAACAAACTCCTCGCTGTCGGCCTACCGCTGGACCTCGTCCTCGGCTACGCCACGGCCAACGCGGCCGCCGTCCTCGGTGAGAGCGCCACCCTCGGATCCGTACAGATCGGCAAGGTCGCCGACATCAGCCTCCTGCACGTCGGCGACGGCAGCGCCGAACTCACCGACTCCCAGGGGGCTACCCGTCGGGCCGGCCTCACCCTGGCCGCGCGGGGAGCGATCCGGGCCGGTGTCCTGCAGCGGCAGGGGGCGATCTTGTGAGCAGCGCGACCGCCGTTGCCCTTGAGGCGCTCTCCACCAGCATGGCCGTGACAAGCACCGACCGCTCTGACATAGCCGACATCATCACCGCGGTCGAGGTCGTTCTCACCGACTCGGGGTATTCCCTCAGCGCTGACCGCAGACTCGCACTCGCCGCACACGCCCTGGCGTTCAGTCGCCGGATCCGCACAGGCGAACAGCTTCCGGAAATCGACCTACACGATTTTCCGGAGATACCCGAAAAGACCGTCGACGCCCTGCGCAACGCCCTGAACCCGTATTGCGCGACTCACGACAGCGAGCTCACCGACGAGGAGGTCCTGCTCTTCGCCATGCATGTCGAAATCGCTCGCATCGCACCCTGAACCACCGTGCTCTTCCCCCTTGAACAATCGTGACTACCACTGGAGAAATTCTTATGTCAGATCTGCGCTCGCCGGGCTCCTCGGGACCGGCCTCTCTCACTATCGTCATCGGACACCGCCTCGGCAAAGGCCAACAAGTCGCCACCGGTGTGGAGGCCGCAGGGGTCAGGGTGGTCCTGATACCCGGCCCAGCCGGCGACATGCGTGTCGGCGACGTCATGGACGCAGAGGGCGCCGACCTCGGCATCAGCTTCTGTGGCAGCGGCGGCGCCGGAGCAGTGACCGCCAAATCGAAGTACGGCTATGAAATCGAGTTCAACATGCGATCGGCGGATGCCGGCGTGACGGCCGTCCAAACGGGCAAGCAAGTGCTGGGCTTCGGCTTCCTCGACACCGAGGAGCTGGGGTTTCGGATCGCCACGGCGCTGATCAAGAAGCGGGAGGCAACGTCGTGAAGACAGAAACCGTCACCACGAGCATCGTCGGAAAGGGCGACACCAAGGAGCGCGCCCTCTCGGATGTGTTCCGCCAGGTTCCCCAGAGTGTGCGCGAAAAGGTTCCAGGAACGTGCTTCCGCATCCAGCCCGTCGGGGTCGAGGTGAGCAAGGCCGTCGAGTTCTCCAAACGGGAGAAATTCCTCGGGGTCCTATTCGCCCGCACGCGAATCGAATTCAGCATCACAGCCGTGGTCGTCGTCGAAGTCAGCTTCATCGACCTCGATGACGTCGCATTCACGCTCACCCACGAGGCCCTGACTGTGCCCCAGCACCTGCTCCAGCTCCGATGATCCGCGACAACGAAACCGGGTACCGCTCATGAGCGAATGGCTTGTCATCCTGTCCAGCTCGTTGATCATCGGCGCGCTCTGCGGCTTCGGCGCTGGGGCAGGCGTCGCCCGCATGTTTCACGCTCCCAAGGTGCAGGGCGCGGGCGCATTTCGAACCCTCGGCGAGCTGAACGCCTGCGAAAACGACCCCATCGCGCATGGCTCGTTCGGCCTGGGGTTCTTCTTCAACTCCTGGGCCACCGTCGTCGGCTCCGGCGCGCTGACCGGCGATGTCGACCACCGGATCATCCCGCACTGGGCAGCAGCACTGTCGCTCTGGCGCAATAAGAACCTCGACGAAACCCTGCACAATCCCCGACGCATGGCCTGGCTCGGTGCGATCGTCGGCGCCGTGCTCGTCGCCTTCCTCAACTCCACAGCGACCGCGGTCCCGGAAGGGCTCAGGTCGGTGGCAGGAGCGGTATTGGGTCCGGCATCCGCCTGGTTGCTGAACCCGGTGATGCCCGCGATCTTCTGGCTCGCCGCCATCGACGCAGGCCGTCGCGCCGGCGCATGGGGAACGGTGCTCGGCGGACTCGCTCACATGGTGTTCGGTAACGCCGTGCCCGGGATCGTGCTCGGCATCGTCATCGCCAAGGGCGTCGACGATCTCGGCTGGACCAGGGTCACCCGGTCGATCACCGTCGCCGTCGCCCTGCTGTTCGTCGTCAGCGGCTTCCTACGCGGAGTCGACGTGACGCTTCTCACCCAACTGAACCTCAGCATTCCCGACTGGCTGGCCGAATTGCACAGGGTCACCGGAACCGGCCCGTCGAAGTAGGGATAAATCATGGCAATCGATACACGAATCACTCGCAAGGAAAAACTTCAGCCGTGGCAGGGAGGATTCTGGCTCTCGGAGCTGGCCTTCCCCATCTTCATCGCCGCCCTGTGTGCCGGGGTGTTCGCCGGCACGCACATGTTCTACGTCTACGGCACCGGCCTGTTCAACGAGATCGCCATCGGCGCGCTGCTTCAGCAGGGTTTCGACGGCAACGGATACGGCGCAGCCGCCGCTTTCGGGGCCGGCTTCATGCTCGCCCGCATCATCGAGGGGCCGATGGTCGGCATCCTCGACATCGGCGGATCCATCCAAACCGGGGTCGGTATCGGCATCCCAGCGATGCTCATGTCGGTCGGGATCACCGCTCCGTTGGAGAACTTCTGGCTGGCCCTGGCGGTGGGAGCCGTGATCGGGCTGGGGATGGGCTTCCTCATCCTGTCCATTCGCAAGGCAACCGTGGCGTCCAGCGGTGCGCAGAGCACCTTCGGCGCTGACGTGATGATGGGCGCAGGCAACGCCGCGGGCCGCTATCTCGGCCCGCTGATCATCCTCGCGGCCGGCTCCGCGTCCCTGCCGGTGGGGATTGGCGCTCTCATCGGTGCCGGCCTCTTCTACTGGTGGAAGAAGCCTCTGGCCGGAGGCGCCATCCTTGGCGCGATGGCGGCCGGCGCCTTCTTCTCCATTCAGATTCCCGCATGACAACGAACGGAACAGCACGTATGAGTATTTACAGTGACCTGGGCCTCGAGCCCGCGATCAACGCGAGCGGAAAGATGACGGCCCTCGGTGGCAGCGTGCTGGCCCGTGAAGTGACGGAGGCGATGGCCGCCGCTGGTCGGGAGCACGTCGTGATCGCCGACCTCATGGTGGAAGCCGGCCGGTGGATCGCCGGTGTGGTGGGCACCGAGGACGCCTGCGTGTCCAGCGGAGCGTCCTCGGGCGTGGCCATCGCGGTCGCCTCCCTCATCGCGGGCACCGACAAACATCTCATCCAGGGACTTCCCGGCCGGGTGGGTCGACCCTTCGAGGTGGTGATTCAGAAGGGGCATTCGGTGGACTTCGGCGCACCGATCACCCAGATGATCGCGCTGGGCGGCGGCCAGGCCGTGGAGGCCGGGTCGGTCAACCGGGTCGAGGTGTCCGACCTCCGCGGGGCGATCGGTCCGGACACGGCCGCCGTGATGTTCGTGCAATCGCACCACACGGTTCACAAGGGCATGGTCTCGCTCGAGGAGACGATCCGAGTCGCGCATGAGCGCGGCATCCCCGTGATCCTGGACGCCGCCGCCGAGGACGACCTGCAACGGTGGGCATTGTCCGGCGCCGACATCGTCGTGTTCAGCGGCGGAAAGGCCATCGGCGGACCGACCTCCGGCATCCTCTGCGGCAGCCGGGAACTGATGACGGCCGCCCGCGCCCAGTACGCCGGAATCGCCCGGCCCATGAAGGTGGGAAAGGAACAGGTGATGGGGCTCATCGCCGCCCTCACCCTCGGCGGCGTGAGCGACACTGACGCACGCGCCGAGGGTGAGGGGCAGCGGGCACGGATGCAGGCGCTCGCCACCCGCCTCGCCGAACACCCGGGCATCGACGCGTTCGTCGAGCAGGACGATGCCGGGCGGCAGATCTTCCGCACCGTCTTCACCGTGCGACCCGAGTCGGGAACGACCGCGCCCCGCGTCGCGGCCGCGCTGGCGTCCAGCCACCCGCCTATGTACCTGCGCGACAACAAGGCAGCAGCCGGGCAACTCGCCCTCGACCCCCGCCCGCTCTCGGCGGACGAGGAGATCATCCTGCTCGATCGGCTCGACGACATCTTGAGCGCGGCGGCAGCGGCATGAGGGCACTTGGCATCGAGCAGACCGTCGCCCGGATCCGGGCTGGCCGGGTGACGCCGACGGTCAGGGCGGCCGACGCGACCCAGGCTGATGCGTGGGCGCGGCAGATCGGTGCCGGTGGCATTCACACCTTCGAATTCACTGCCACCACCCCAGGCTGGGAGGACGTGCTTCGACACTGGAGCGCGTCAGAACCGGACGCCACCGTCGGGCTGGGCACGGTCACCACCGCCGAGACCGCAGAACGTGCGATCAGCGCGGGCGCCGCCTTCCTCGTGAGCCCCTTCGCCGTACCCGAGGCGCGTGCGGTCGCCGACCGCGCCGGCATCCTCTTCATCGAGGGCGGGTTCAGCCCGAATGAGATCAGGGCAGCAGCGGCACACGGTGTGGCCAAGCTGTTCCCCGCCAACATCGGCGGCATCGGCTACCTCAAGACGTTGCTCTCGGTGCTGCCGGGCGCCCAGATCACGGCCACCGGTGGCATTTCACTGAGCGAGGCAGGCGACTGGCTCGCGGCCGGCGCGCTGGCGGTGAGCATCGGAAGCGACCTGTTCACCCAGCCGGACATCGCCCAAGCGAGCCGAACCCTCCTGGACTCCCTTCGATCGAGCGAGAGGACGGCATGAACGGCGAACGCCTCGTGACGATCAACCGGGATCACGGGCTCCACGCCCGCCCTGCACTCGAGCTGGTTAATGTGGTCAGGGCGTCCGGTCTCTCCGTCACGATCGCCAGCGGCGGGCGGTCGCCGGTGGATGCCGGGAGCTTGTTGGCCGTGATGGCGCAGGGCTTCTCCCAGGGCACCGAGGTGACCCTGGCGGCCACCGGTGAAGGGTGCGACGCGACCCTTCAGCTCGCGGCCGAGATTCTGGCCGCCACCGATTGAATGGATGGTGGGATGCGATCGGCCGCCTCCCACCACGCAGAAACGCCCGGCGGGCGACGAGGCCTGCCGGGCGTCTCCGCGTGGGTGCGGGTTTAGCCGAATCGGCCGGAGACGTAGTCCTCGGTGGCCTGCACGGTGGGGTTGGAGAAGATCGTGGTGGTGTCGTCGTACTCGATGAGCTTGCCCGGCTTGCCGGTGCCCGCGATGTTGAAGAAGGCGGTGCGGTCCGAGACACGGGAGGCCTGCTGCATGTTGTGCGTGACGATGACGATCGTGTAGTCGGTCTTCATCTCCTCGATGAGGTCCTCGATGGCGAGTGTGGAGATCGGGTCGAGGGCCGAGCAGGGCTCGTCCATCAGGATCACGTCGGGCTGCACGGCGATGGCGCGGGCGATGCAGAGACGCTGCTGCTGGCCGCCGGAGAGGCTCGAGCCGGGCTTGTCCAGACGGTCCTTCACCTCGTTCCACAGGTTGGCGCCGCTCAGCGACTTCTCGATCAGGTCGTCGGCGTCGCTCTTGGCCATCCGGCGGTTGTTCAGCTTGACGCCGGCGAGCACGTTGTCGCCGATCGACATGGTGGGGAACGGGTTGGGCCGCTGGAACACCATGCCCACCTGACGGCGCACGAGCACCGGGTCGACGCCGGGGCCGTAGAGGTTGTTGCCGTCGATGAGCACTTCACCGTCGACGTGGGCGCCGGGAATGACCTCGTGCATCCGGTTGAGGGTGCGCAGGAACGTGGACTTGCCGCAGCCGGAGGGGCCGATCAGCGCGGTCACCGTGCGCGGTTCGATGGTCAGCGACACGCCCTCGACGGCGAGGAACTTGCTGTAGTAGACGTCGAGGTCGTTCACTTCAATGCGCTTGGACATGTGTTCCTTCGAATCTGAGAAGCAGGAGAAGCAGGAGAGTTTGCGGCGGCAGCGTCAGCGGCCGAGTTTGGGGGAGAAGGTGCGGGCGACGAGCCGGGCCACGAGGTTGAGCAGCATCACGATCACGATCAGGGTGAGCGCCCCGGCCCAGGCCCGGTCGATGTACGCCTGCGAGTCGGCGCCCTGGCTGGCGTACTGGTTGTACACGAACACCGGCAGGGTCATCATCCGCTCGCTGAACAGGTCGTAGTTCATGCTGGCGGTGAAGCCGGCGACGATCAGCAGCGGCGCGGTCTCGCCGATCACCCGGGAGATCGAGATCATCACACCGGTGACGATGCCGGCCAGCGAGGTCGGCAGCACCACCTTGACGATGGTCAGCCACTTGGGCACGCCGAGCGCGTAGGCGGCCTCGCGCAGCTCGTTGGGCACCAGCTTGAGCATTTCCTCGCTCGAGCGCACCACCACCGGGATCATCAGCACCGACAACGCCACCGACCCGCCGAAACCGAAGCGGATGCCCGGGTCGTTGAACAGAAGCGAGAACAGCGCGTAGGCGAACAGGCCGGCCACGATCGAGGGGATTCCCGTCATCACGTCGACGAAGAAGGTGATGCCGCGAGCCAGCCGGCCGCGGCCGTACTCGGTGAGGTAGATGGCCGTGAGCAGGCCGATCGGCACCGAGATGAGGGTGGCCAGGCCGGTGACGAACAGGGTGCCGACGATGGCGTGCAGGGCCCCGCCGCCAGCGCCGACGACGTTGCGCTGGGACTCGGTGAAGAAGGTGGGGGTGAGGAACGCGGGCAGGCCGTTGACGATGGTCGTGCCGATCAGGGAGATCAACGGGATCAGCGCCACGACGAACGCGATGGTGACCAGGGCGGTGACCAGGCGGTCCCTGGCCCTGCGGGCGCCCTCCACAAAGTAGGAGAACAGGAACAGGGCGATGCAGTACAGCACGGTGCCGAAGAACAGCGTGCCCGCCCAGTTGAAGGTCTCCGTGGCGCCGGAGAGGAAGATCACCGCGAAAAGAGCACCCACCACGATCCAGCTGGCGGCGAGCACCATCATGGGGGAGTGCTTGGGCAGTTTGCCGGCGGTGAGGGAGTTCGTGACGGGAGACGAGATTGTCATGGTGCTCATCAATTCGCTCCTGAGAAGGCCTTGCGGCGGTTGATGATCACGCGCGCGATCATGTTGACGATCAGCGTGATGACGAAGAGCACGAGGCCGGTGGCCAGCAGGATGTTGACCCCCACGCCGTGCGCCTCGGGGAAGTTCAGCGCGATGTTGGCCGCGATGGTGTTGGAGTTCTGCGAGGTGAGCAACTGGAAGATCACCTCGGGGTTGGGGGAGAGCACCATGGCCACTGCCATGGTCTCGCCGAGCGCGCGGCCCAGGCCGAGCATGGCGGCGGAGATGATTCCGGCGCGGCCGAACGGCAGCACGGCCATGGTGATCATTTCCCAGCGGGTGGCGCCGAGGGCCAGTGAGGCTTCCTCGTAGAGCACCGGGGTCTGCAGGAAGATCTCGCGGCAGATGGCGGTGATGATCGGCAGCACCATCACGGCGAGCACGATGGCCACGGTGAGGATGGTGCGGCCGGTACCGGAGACGGGGCCGGCGAACAGCGGGATCCAGCCAAACCACTCAACGAGGTTGGCGTAGAACGGCTGCACCATCGGGGCAAGCACCCCGATGCCCCAGAGCCCGAAGACCACGGAGGGAACTGCCGCGAGCAAGTCGATGAGGTAGCCCAGACCCTGCGCGAGTTTGCGCGGGGCGTAGTGCGAGATGAACAGGGCCACCGCGATGGCGACGGGTACGGCCATCAGCAGGGCCAGGAAGGCCGACCAGACCGTGCCGAAGGCCAGCGGGGCCACATAGGACCAGAAATTACTGAAGTCGCCCTTGAAGGCGTCAGCCGGCGCCACGAAGGCGGGGATGCTCTGCACGAACAGGAACAAGGCCACGGCGGCCAGCACGGCCAGGATCAGGCTGCCTGCTACCACCGTTGCGGTGGAGAAGATGCGGTCGCCCGGTCGTTCCTTGGCCTTGATCGCAATACGGTCAACTGCGGTCGTCATTCCGAGCGTCTCCCTGGAGGGGGTTGGTGTTCCGGTAAGGGTGGATCTTGAGCCGGACCCCACGCCTCAGTGTGCCCGACAGGGCGACCGCGTGCAACGCGGTCGCCCTGCCGGGCGGTGTCACTGAAGCTGGAAGCCCAGCGGATGTTTAGTTACTTGACGGTCTCGAGGACGGCGGCAACCTTGGACTGCAGGTCAGCTGACAGCGGTGCGGCGCCGGCGGAAGCCGCAGCCTCGGCCTGGCCGTCTTCGCTGGCCATGTAGCTGACGTACTCCTTGACGAGGGTGCCCTGTTCGGCATCCGCGTACTCGGTGCAGACCAGCGCGTAGCTCACCAGAACCAGCGGGTAGTGCGTCGGGTCGGTGGTGAGGCGGTCGAGCTTGATCGCCAGGTCGTTGTCGGCGCGGCCTTCGACGAGCGGCGAACCGTCGACGACTGCTGCGGCGGCCTCGGCCGTGTACTCGACGAACTCGTCGCCGACCTTGATCTTGGCGACACCGAGGTCACCGGCGCGGGACGCGTCGGCGTAGCCGATGGTGCCGGTGCCGTTGGTGACGGCGTCGACGACACCGGAGGTGCCCTGGGCGCCTTCACCGGTGGCGTACGGGAACGGGTCGGCCGGCTTCTCGGTCCACACGTCGGGGGCAGCCTGGAAGAGGTAGTCGGCGAAGTTCTTGGTGGTACCGGAGTCGTCCGAACGGTGCACGGCGGTGATCGCGGTGGCCGGCAGGTCGGCGTCGGCGTTCAGCGCGACGATGGCCGGGTCGTTCCAGGTGGTGATGGCGCCGGTGAAGATCTTGGCGAGCGTGTCGGCATCCATGTTGAGGTCGGTGACGCCCTCGACGTTGAAGATGACGGCGATCGGGGAGATGTAGACCGGCAGGTCGACAGCCGTGGTGCCGGGGGCGCAGGCGGCGAACTCGCCGGCCAGCTCCTCATCGCTCAGGTAGGAGTCCGAACCGGCGAAGCTGGTGCCGCCGGCGATGAAGGTCTCGCGACCGGCGCCGGAGCCCGACGGGTCGTAGTTGATGGTGACGTCCGGGTTGGCCGTCTGGAAAGCGGAGATCCACGCTTCCTGGGCTGAGCCCTGCGAGGAGGCGCCCGCGGCGTTGAGCGTGCCGGTGAGGGTGCTCTCGGCGGCATCGTCGGTTGCCGTGCTGCCGGCTTCGTTCGATGCGCAGGAGGAGAGAACCAGGGCTGCGGCAATAGCAATGACCGCGGGGCGGCCATAACGCATGAAATTCACAAGGATCCTTTTCAGGTCGAATACAGGGAATGCGATCACAGGAGAATCCTGCGAACTTCGGGCCGGTGCTGGCCCTCGGTAGACGCTAATCCGTGTGGTTAACGACACTCCCCCTACTTGGTGAACGGCAGGTAAACGACATCCGTCCAGTCGGCCTCGCGCGGGGACACGACAGCGCCCGCAGTCCAGGTCGGATCTGCGGGCGCCGGCGGAGAAAAGGCCTAGAGGCGCGGCGGGTGGGTCTCGATGGCGAGGATACCCGCGCTCGGGTTGTCACTGGAGAGGTGCACAACCGTGAAACCGCTGGGCGCGAGCGCGGCAGCGCTGGAGAGCTGCTGGGTCATCGGCGAACCCGTGGCCAGGGCGATCTCCCGCAGGATGTCGGGCAGCACCGGGCCGTGGCTGCACAGCACGGCCGTCTTGCGGGCGCGGATGCGTTTGCCCACGTTGTGGCGCACATCGGAGGTGCCCTGCTCCCAGGCATCCTGGCTGATCAGGTCGGTGCGCTTGAACGGCACCCCGGTCGCCGCTGACAGCGGCGCCACGGTGGTCACGCAGCGGGTGGCGGTGCTGGTGAAGATGCGCTGCGGATGCCAGGCGCTGACCGTGGGGACGAGGGCGGCGGCCTGAGTGACCCCGCGTTCGCTGAGCGGGCGGGTGGCGTCGGGGCCGGACCAGTCGTGCGGGGCCGTGGCCTTGGCATGGCGCAGCGCGATGATCGCGAAGGTGCTCGTGATGCCCATCGCCACCAGCCGGGCGAACGCGTCGATGATCTCCACGTCCGGGGCGTAGCTGAGGTAGGTCCTGGCCTTCTTGATGGTCACCCATTCCAGGGCGGCCACCTCGCCGTTCGGCACGAACGTGGAGCGCAGGATGTGCTCTGGGAGCACCTCGGCGGCCCAGTAGTGCACGATCTTGGCCTTGCCGTTCGGCATCGGGTACTCGGAGACGCCGAGCGGCACGCCGAGCGCGATGGCCAGCCCGGTTTCCTCTTCGATTTCCCGCACGGCCGTGACCGGCAGCGTTTCGCCGGGGTCGACCTTGCCCTTGGGGATGGTGATGTCGCCGTGCACCGTGCGGTGGATCAGCAGCACGTGCATTCGGCCGTCGATGAGGCGCCAGCAGACTGCGCCGGCCGCGTATACGGCGCCCGGGTCGCTCATCGGCGGCTCACCGGGCGCTTCCGCTGCCCGATCTGCTGCATCAACCGGTTCTGCATGTCGTCCAACGGCTTGCCGGCGGCATCCTGGTGGTGGCGGGTCCATTCGCCGTTCTCGTCGAGCCACCACGACGAGGTGCGCTCGTCCATGGCTCGGGTGAAGAGGGCATCGACCTCGGTGAGGTGCCGGGGGTCGACGAGGCGCACCAGCGCTTCCACCCGGCGGTCCAGGTTGCGGTGCATCATGTCGGCGCTGCCGATGAAGACCTGCGTTTCGCCCAGGGTGTGGAAGCTGAAGATCCGCGAGTGCTCGAGGTAGCGGCCCAGGATCGAGCGCACCCGGATGTTCTCGCTCATGCCGGGCACGCCGGGCTTGAGGCTGCAGATACCGCGCACCCACACGTCCACCGGCACGCCGGCCTGGCTGGCCCGGTAGAGAGCGTCGATGATGTCTTCGTCCACCATCGAGTTCACCTTGATACGGATGCCGGCGGGCTTGCCGGCCAGCGCGTTGGCGGTCTCGTCGGCGATGCGCTTGATCAGCGCCTTGCGCAGGTGGAGCGGGGCCACCAGCAGTCGCTTGAACTTCTTCTCGATGGCGTAGCCGGAGAGCTCGTTGAACAGCCGGGTGAGGTCCTTGCCGACCTGGTCATCCGCGGTGAGCAGGCCCATGTCTTCGTAGATCCGGCTGGTCTTGGGGTTGTAGTTGCCGGTGCCGATGTGGCTGTAGTGACGCAACACGCCCTTCTCGTAGCGCACCACGAGGGCGAGCTTGCAGTGCGTCTTCAGGCCGACCAGGCCGTAGACCACGTGCACGCCGGCCTTCTCGAGCTTGCGCGCCCAGGAGATGTTGGCCTGCTCGTCGAAGCGGGCCTTGATCTCCACCAGGGCGAGAACCTGCTTGCCCGATTCCGCGGCGGCGATGAGGGCCTCCACGATGGGGCTGTCGCCGGAGGTGCGGTACAGGGTCTGCTTGATGGCCAGCACGTTCGGGTCCGCTGCGGCCTGCTCGAGGAACGCCTGCACGCTGGTCGCGAAGGATTCGTAGGGGTGGTGCAGAAGGATGTCGCCGCGGCTGATGGCGCGGAAGATGTCGGGTTCGTCGTTGGGTTCGCCGGTGAGCAACTGCGCGGCCGTGGTGGGCACGTGCTTGACGTAGTGCAGGTCGGGTCGGTCGATGCGAAGGTCGAACAGGCCGCCGAGGTCCAGCGGCGCGGGCAGACGGTAGACCTCCTGGTCGGTGACGTCGAGCTCGCGCACGAGCAGGCCCAGGGTCACCTCGTCCATGTCCTCAGTGACCTCGAGGCGGATGGGCGGGCCGAACCGGCGCCGCAGCAGTTCCTTTTCGAGGGCCTTGATCAGGTTCTCGGTGTCGTCCTCTTCGATGACGACGTCTTCGTTGCGGGTGACCCTGAACACGTGGTGTTCGAGGATGTCCATGCCGGGGAAGAGGTCTTCGAGGTGGTTGGCGATGAGGTCTTCGAGGGTGATGAAGCGCACCTTGTCGACGGACTCGGTGCGGTCGACCCGCACGAAGCGCGGCAGCATCGAGGGCACCTTGAGCCTGGCGAATTCCTGCTTGCCGGTTTTGGAGCTGTGCAACCGCACGGCCAGGTTCAGCGACAGCCCGGAGATGTACGGGAACGGGTGCGCCGGGTCAACGGCCAGCGGCATCAGCACGGGGAAGATCTGGTTGGAGAAGTACCCGCGCAGCGACCGGCGGTCCACGTCGCTCAGGCTGTCCCAGGTGACGATGTCCACGCCATGTTCGGCCAGGGCCGGGCGCACCAGCTCCTGGAACGCGTGCGCGTGCCGGTCCTGCAGAACGTGCGCGGCGGCGGCGATGTCGGAGAGCACATCCTGCGGGGCGCGGCCCACATTGGTCGGCACGGCCAGTCCGGTGAGGATGCGGCGTTTGAGGCCGGCGACCCTCACCATGAAGAACTCGTCGAGGTTGTTGGCGAAGATGGCCAGGAAGTTCGCCCGTTCGAGCACCGGCAGGGCCGGGTCCTCGGCGAGTTCGAGTACTCGCTGGTTGAACGCCAGCCAGCTCAGCTCGCGGTCGAGGTAGCGCTCGCTCGGTAGGGCCGGATCGTTTTTGCCGATCTGGGGGTCAAAATCATCGTCAAGTTCGCTTTCGAGACCTGACGTGCCTGGGATGTTATCGCCGTCCATCTGTCCATCTTGACACCCGGCGCCGAGCGGGCGCGACGCCTACGGTGAACGGAACGTTAACGAGGCCAGCGGTGGTACTGCACATCCACCGTGCGATCGACGAATCCGAGGCTGCGGTACAACCGTACCGGCGTGGTGCTTTCGGCTTCGACGTAGAGCTCGACGGCGGTGCAGCCGCGCTCGCGCAGGCGGGCCAGGCCGGCCAGCATCAGGGCGCGGCCGAGGCCGAGGCCGGCGGCATCCGGGTGCACGCCGAGCACGTAGATCTCGCCGAGGTGGGCGCCGGGTTCGATCTTGAGCCAGTTGTAGCCGACGATGCGGCCGGGCCCGGCGGTGGCGTCGGCCGCGGTCTCGCGGGCCAGTAGCAGATCGCCGGCGTCGAACCAGGGTTCGGCCTGCCGGGCGGCCAGGTCGGCCTCGGTGAGACTGCCCTGTTCCGGATGCGTCGCGAAAACCAGCGCGTTCAGGCGCACCCAGTCGGCAGCGTCCGCGGCACGGAACGGGGCGATCTCCACCCCGTCGGGCAGGGCGGGGGCGGCCGCGGTGTCGGAGTCGGTGAGTGGTCGCTCCAACTGCAGCAGGGTGCGGTCGGCGCTGAATCCGAACCGGTCGGCCAGCGCGCGGGCGCCGGGGTGGTCGCCGTGTGCCCAGGCCCGCAGGTCGCCGGACATGCCGCCCTCGTCCTCGAACAGACGGCGGAGCGCCGCGGTACCGTGGCCGCGCCGACGGTAGCGCGGATGCACGACGAGGTCGATCTCACCGCGGCCGAAGATCGCCGCGCCGACGGCGTCTTCACCCTCGAGCAGCAGCTGCGGGCTGCGCCGGCCGGACGAGGCGTCGAGCAGGGCCTGCTCATTGAACGGGCGGTGGCCATCCGTGTGCGCGCTCGCGTCGGCCACATCGTGGAACCGGGCCGCGAAGGCGACGTCGGAGAGGTCAGGAGCCGACAGAGTGAACGACACGTTCGCCATCTTCTTCGTAGACGTTGAACCGGTAGCCCACGTTGCGCACCGTGCCGATCAGGGATTCCTGGTCGCCGAGCTTGGCGCGCAGGCGCCGCACGTGCACGTCGACGGTGCGGGTGCCGCCGAAGTAGTCGTAGCCCCAGACCTCGCTGAGTAGCTGTTCGCGGGTGAACACCCGGGACGGGTGCGCGGCGAGGAAGCGCAGCAGCTCGAACTCCTTATAGGTGAGGTCGAGGGGTTTGCCGTGCACCTTGGCGGAGTAGCTGGCCTCGTCGATGACGACGCCGGCGGCGCGGATGGTGGGGGAGGGTTCGTTGTGCGGGGTGCGGCCGGCGGCGAGGCGGATGCGGGCGTCGACCTCGGCGGGGCCGGCCGTGTTGAGCACCACGTCGTCGACGCCCCAGTCCGGGCTGACCGCGGTGAGGCCGCCCTCGGTGATCACCAGGAGCAGCGGTACGCTGCTTCCCGTGGTGCGCAGGATCTGGCACAGCGACTTGGCGGCCATCAGATTGGACCGGGCGTCGACCAGGATCAGGTCGGAATCGGGCGCGGTGATGAGCTGATCCGGCTGGGCCGGGATGAGTCGTGTGCTGTGTGAGAGCAACGCCAGGGCCGGGAGAACTTCGTCGTTCACCGCCGAGGTCAGGATCAACAGCTGCGCCACGCAGGTCCTCCAAGTATCTTGCGACTCATCCTAGCGTGCCACGGAAAGAGACTCGGGCGTGCACAATGGGACAGTGAGCTGGAAGCGTTTGAGTGTAGTGATGATTTGGCTGGTCGCCGTCGTGGGCGCGGTGCTGACCGGCGTGCTGGTCGCCCCCGAGAATCGGCTCGTCTGGATCAGCCTGTCCCTGGCCGGCTGCACCATCCTCACCCTCGCCGCCCAGCTGTCCACCGGGCAGAAGGAGGGCTATGTGCACAGGGTCATCCTCAGCCTGGTCGGCTCAGTGCTGATTCTGGGCGCCGCGACCGGGCTGTTCGCCCTGCTCGGCCTCGTATAACTCTTCGGCTCACCTGGCGGCTTCGGGCCGGTCAGCGGCTAGAGTTGGGGCATGTCAATCCTCGCACTCGAAATCCTGTTCCTGGGCCTCCTCGGGCTGGCGAGCCTGTCGATCGCATGGGTCTCCGGCATGGTGCTGTTCAAGCTGTTCCGGGGCCAGCGGTAACCGAAGGTGTACGAACTCCCGGTCGGCCTGCCGTCCGAACTCGTTCCTTTGTCGTGGTTGATCGGCGTCTGGGAGGGGTCGGGGATCCTCGACTACACCGTCGACGGCGAGAAGGTCACCCGTGAGTTCGGCCACCGGATCAGCTTCAGCCACGACGGCCTGCCGCACCTGAACTACAGCTCCTACACCTGGCTCGAGCCCGAGCCGGTCGGTGCGGATGTTGCCGGCCCTGCCCCAGAGGCCGGAGCGCCGATCCCGCTGATGACCGAGACCGGCTACTGGCGGCTCAGCCGCCCTCAGCAGCCTGGCGACCCCGGGCCTGGCCTGCTGCCCGGTGCCGGACCGGCGCCGTTCCAGACCGCCGAGGCCGTCGAAACTCTGCGCAACGCCGACGGCGGCTTCGACATCGAGGTGGCCCTCGTGCATCCGGGCGGCGTCGCCGAACTGTACCTGGGCCAGGTGAAGGGTCCGCGCATCGACCTGTCCACGGATGCGGTACTGCGCACCAGCGGCTCCAAGCCCTACGCAGCCGCCACCCGGTTGTACGGCCTCGTCGACAGCCACCTGCTCTGGGCGTGGGACATCGCCGCGCTCGGCCAGGACCTGCGCACGCACGCGTCCGGCCGGCTCAGCCGCGCGTCCTGACCGATTCACTCACCCGCACGATCGGGCGCACCCGGCTGAGCCCGAACACGCCGGCGCCGGCCGTGACGACTGTCACGGCGATCAGCAGCACGTAGAACAGCACCGAGCCGTACCCGGTCGCCGGGTTCAGGAACGGGTACGGCACCCAGCCGTCCGTCGCGCCGCGCACCAGCACGACCGCGCACCACAGCACCGGATAGACCAGCACCGCCCACAGGCGGCGCCACGGAAGCGGGTCGCGGTCGGCCACCAGCGCCCAATCGAGCAGGCAGTACACCGGGAAGACCACGTGCAGCACGGTGTTGGCCCAGGGCAGCTCGACACCGCCGGCCAGGCCCACGAGCAGGGTGTTGTAGACCAGGCCGACAACGATCATGTAGGCCGTGGTCGCCGCCCGGGCAAGGACGAGCCAGGCCGGCACCGCCCGGCCCAGCAGCACCAGCACCGCTGTGGCGGCCAGCGCGGCCGCTGCCAGGAGGTTGGACTGGATGGTGAAGAACCCGAAGAAGTTGAACGGGTTGATGGTGGCCCGAGACGCCGTGGAGAGGAATGTGGCGGCGACGGCGATCAGGGTCAGTGCCGCGGCACCGAGGCGGAGCGCGGCGATCGAAGGGGCGGGAAGACGCATCGGTGGCTCCTTGCCGGGTGACGGCCGGGACATGAGGGGGAATACCGGGGACCGCTCAGACCGTTGAGCTAGCATATGGGCCGGAGTTCCCGGCTGTCGACAGCGCTCAGGCGGTCTCGCCGGCAGCATACCCGGAGCATTCACCGAAGGAGAGCCCGATGACCACCACCGCCGAACCGTTCGCACCCGCCACAGGGTCGCCGCTGCTTGAACTCGACGGCGCCGTGCAGGCCGATGGCATCGACTCCGGTGTGGCCGCCCACTACGGCAGCCCGAACGCCGAACAGCGCAAGCTCTTGGCCGGTACCGCCGTGGTCGACCTGTCCCACCGCGGGGTGCTGTCCATTGCCGGCCCCGACCGGCTGACCTGGCTCAACTCGATGTCCAGCCAGGAGCTGCGCGGGCTTACCCCCGGCCAGTCCACCGAGACGCTGCTGCTCGACCCCGCCGGCCGCCTCGAATACGCCATCGCCCTCGTCGACGACGGTGTCGAGAGCTGGCTGCTCGTCGAGGCCGCCGAGCTGCCAGGCCTGCAGACCTGGCTCGACCGGATGCGCTTCAGCCTGCGCGTGCAGGTCGTGGACCACACCCTCGCCTACGCCACCATCGGGACCATGGCCGCCGACCCGGCTGCGGTGGCCCTCACTCCCGCGAGCCCGAACGGGGTGCCGCTGGTCTGGACCGACCCGTGGGCCGAGGTGGCGCCCGGCGGCTGGCAGTACGCCGCGGAAACCTCCCACCCCGGCGCAACCTGGCACTGGCAGGAAGTCCTGATCCCGCGGTCGGCGCTTCCCGCGCTTCGCGACACCGTGGCCGCCGGCACCGTCTCGGCCGCCGGGCTCCTGGCCCTCGAAGCGCTGCGCATCGCCGCCTGGCGCCCCCGTGGCGCGCTGGACGCCGACGACCGCACCATCCCGCACGAACTGGACTGGCTGCGCACCGCCGTGCACCTGAACAAGGGCTGCTACCGCGGCCAGGAGACCATCGCCAAGGTACACAACCTCGGCCACCCGCCGCGCCGGCTGGTGCTGTTGCACCTGGACGGCTCCGACTCCGTCCTGCCGGCGCACGGCGACGAGGTGCAGGGTGACCGGTTCATCGCCGGCGGCGAGCCCGAGCGACGCACTGTGGGCAGCATCACCTCCAGCGCGATCCACTACGAGCTGGGGCCGATCGCCCTCGCGGTGGTCAAGCGCACGGTGCCGGGCTCGGTGACGCTGCACGTGCTGTCGCAGGGCCTCTCGATCACCGCCAGCCAGGAGGTCATCGTGCCCGAATCGGCCGGTTCCGTCGCGGAGATCCCGCGGTTGCCGCGGCTGGGCGTGCGGGCTCCGCGCGGCTGAACCGCTCTCATCCGGCGGGACTTTCGTCACGTCAGCCAGTGCGGCGTGTCCCCACGCGCCTCGCTAGAGTTGGAGTATGTCTGCTCCTTATACCCTCATCCTCCTCCGCCACGGCAACAGCACCTGGAACCAGCAAAACCTCTTCACCGGTTGGGTGGATGTGCGTCTGAGCGACCAGGGCCGGGCCGAAGCGCTGCGCGCCGGCGAGCTGCTGGCCGAGTCCGGCCTGCTGCCGGACATCCTGCACACCTCGCGCCTCACCCGCGCGATCCAGACCGCCGACATCGCCCTCGAAGAGGCCGACCGTCTGTGGATCGACGTCAAGCGCTCCTGGCGCCTCAACGAGCGTCACTACGGTGCCCTGCAGGGCCTGGACAAGGCCGAGACCCTGGCCAAGTACGGCCCCGAGCAGTTCCAGACCTGGCGCCGCTCGTTCGACGTGCCGCCGCCCCTGCTCGACGACTCCTCCGAGTGGTCCCAGGCCGGCGACGCCCGCTACGCAGACCTCGGCGACGACGTGCCCCGCACCGAGAGCCTCAAGGACGTCATCGCCCGGATGCTGCCCTACTGGGAGTCCGACATCGCCGCTGACCTCCGCACCGGCAAGACCGTGCTCGTCACGGCGCACGGCAACTCGCTGCGCGCCCTGGTCAAGCACCTCGACGGCATCTCCGACGCCGACATCGCCGAGCTGAACATCCCCACCGGCATCCCGCTGGTCTACCGCCTCGACGAAGACCTCAAGCCCATCGGAGCGGGCGAGTACCTCGACCCCGCCGCTGCCGCTGCCGGCGCCGCCGCCGTCGCCGCGCAGGGCAAGAAGTAACCCCAGCACCACAAGAAAAGCCCCCGTCACCGACGGGGGCTTTTTCGTTGATCGAGCTTACCTTTCGTTGATCGAGCTTGTCGAGATCCCGTGAGAGGTCTCGACAAGCTCGACCAGCGACGGCGTCGTGCTTCTACGCCTCGGAGGGTGCCGGCTGCTGCCAGTCGCCGGTGCCCAGGTACTGCACCTTCTTGGCGATCGACACCGCGTGGTCGGCGAAGCGCTCGTGGTAACGGCTGGCGAGGGTGGCGTCGACGGTGTCGGCGGCCTGACCCTTCCAGGTTTCCCCGAGCACGGCGTCGAAGACGCTCAGGTGCAGCGCGTCCACCTTGTCGTCCTCATTGCGGATGGCCTCGGCCAGCGCCATGTCCTCGGTGGTGAGCAGCTCGGCGAGCATGTTGGCGATCTTCACGTCGAGGGCGCCCATCTCGGCGAACGTCGGGCGCAGGCTCTTGGGGATCACCTTGTCGGGGAACCGGTACCGGGCCAGCTGGGAGATGTGGGTGGACATGTCACCCATCCGCTCCAGGGAGGCGCTGATCCGCAGGGCGCTGACGACGATGCGCAGGTCGCGGGCGACCGGCTGCTGCCGGGCGAGGATGGTGATGGCCAGCTCATCGAGCTGCACGGTGAGCTCGTCGATCTTGTCGTCGTCGGCGATGACCTCTTCGGCCAGCGCCACGTCGGACTTGTTGAAAGCCTTGGTGGCCTTCTCAATGGAGATGGCCACGAGGCGCGCAATCTCGGCGAGACGGTCCTGCACCTCGGCGAGCTCTTGCTGAAATACTTCACGCATGTATCTGTGGTCCTTCCTGGTCGCGCCAAAGCGCGCGAACGCATGAGACCCGCCTGGCCCCCGGCCAATAGTGGCGAACGCAGGTTAACAGCAGGTGCCGTGCGACTGAACAGTTACCAAAGTAGCGTGTGCCCACCCTTGCCGTCGCGATTGACCCGTGCCAGAGTCACTAATCTGGTCAAATGGAATCATCCTGGCTTGTGTTGCTGTCCCTGGCACTGGGCCTCACCGTCGGCGCCGGGTTCGTGACCCTGCTCTATGTAGCGGAGCGTCACGGCAAACGGGCCGCCGAGGTGGTCAACCCCGCGGTTCCGGACGGCATCGACCAGGTCCTCGACGCCCTGGAGAGCGCCGGGGTGGTGCTCGACCCGTCGAACAACGTGATCAAGTCCTCACCCGGGGCGCTGAGCATGGGACTGGTGGTCAACCAGCAGCTCATCCACCCTGAACTGCTTGACCTGGCCCGCGGCGTCCGTCGCACCGGCGAAGCCGTCTCGGAGGACCTGGTGCTCTCGCGCGGTCCGTTCGGTGACGCGAGCATGCACCTGCGGGTGCGGTTGGCCCGGCTGGGCTCCCGGTACGTGCTGCTGCTGGCCGAGGACCGCACGGAGGCGTTCCGGCTCGACGAGGTGCGGCGGGACTTCGTCGCCAACATCAGCCACGAACTGAAAACCCCGATCGCCGCCGTCGGGCTGCTCGCCGAGGCGCTCGGCCATGCGGCCGACGAGCCCGTGCAGGTGCGACGTTTCGCCGACCGGCTCACCACGGAGGCCGGCCGGCTGGCCCGGCTCACCCAGGAGATCATCGAACTGTCCAGGCTGCAGGCCCAGGACGCCCTCCGGCAGCCGGAGCTGCTCGAGATCGACGACATCGTGGCCGCCGGCATCGACCAGAACCGGGTCGTGGCGGATGCCGACCGGATCACCATCGCGGTGGGCAAGAAGTCCCGCGCGCAGGTGTACGGCGACGAACGGCTGCTCGTGATGGCCGTGCACAACCTGGTCGCCAACGCCGTGCACTATTCGTCGCCGGGGTCCCGGGTCGGTGTCGGGGCACGCGTCACCGACGGTGTGATCGAGATCACCGTCACCGACCAGGGTGTCGGCATCCCGGAGAGCGACCTGGACCGGATCTTCGAAAGGTTCTTCCGCGTCGACCAGGCCAGGTCCCGCAACACCGGCGGAACCGGACTTGGCCTGTCCATCGTCAAGCACGTCGTGCAGATCCACGGCGGCGACATCCGGGTCTGGTCCCAGCCCGGCCACGGCTCGACCTTCACCATTCGCCTGCCAGAGGCGACCCACCCCGCGCCAGCGGCGACAGGAGACACCCCATGACCCGAATCCTTCTAGTTGAAGACGAGCAGGCGCTGAGCGAGCCGCTGAGCTTCCTGCTCGAACGGGAAGGCTACGAGGTGACCGTGGCGGAGGACGGCCCGAGCGCCCTGGCCGAGTTCGACAAGGCCGGCGCCGACCTGGTGCTGCTGGACCTCATGCTTCCCGGCATCCCCGGCACCGAGGTGTGCCGGGAGATCCGCACCCGCTCCTCGGTGCCGATCATCATGCTCACGGCCAAGGACTCCGAGGTCGATATCGTCGTGGGACTTGAGCTGGGCGCAGACGACTACGTCACCAAGCCGTACTCCACCCGGGAGCTGCTCGCGCGCATCCGCGCCGTGTCGCGCCGGCACGCCGACCCCGCCGAAGAGGATGACGGCGTCCTCACCGCCGGCACCGTGCGGATGGACATCGAACGGCACACAGTGTCGGTCTCCGGCGCCGTGGTGAACATGCCGCTGAAGGAATTCGAGTTGCTCGAGTTCCTGTTGCGCAACGCCGGCCGGGTGCTCACCCGCGGACAGCTGATCGACCGGGTCTGGGGCACCGACTACTTCGGCGACACCAAGACCCTTGACGTGCACATCAAGCGCATCCGCTCCCGCATCGAGGCGACACCGTCCGAGCCCACCATGCTCGTCACCGTGCGTGGACTGGGCTACCGCTTCGAGGCCTGACCCGCCCGGCGGCGGGCATCCGCCCCCGGAGACGCAAAAAATGCCCCGCGGCTTTCGCTCGCGGGGCATTTTTGCGCGGTGTCGCGGACCGGTTACGGTGCCGTGGTGGCTTCCGGGGTCGCCGTGGGCGACGGGGTCTCGCCGGCGGGTTCCGTGGGTACGACGGTGGGCACCGGTGCCGGGGTCGGCACCAGGGTGGAGTATTCCGCCAGCGTGCCGTCGAGCACGGGAACGAGCAGTTCGATGCCGGTGAGGTCGCCGTACTGGAAGAACACCGGGAACAGCGACCCGGCCGAGGCATTCAGGCTCTCCACGGCGAGCAATTCGCCGCCGGGCAGGCCGATCTCGGTGGTGGAATTCGCGTCGATGGTCACGGTCTTGTCGACCTTCTCGTCGACACCCTCGTACTGCACCAGCAGGTCGATGTCTTCGTCGCCGCCGTTGACAACGTGCACCACGAGGTTCGCGTTCTCGCCGTCGTCGGTGATCAGCATCGCGTTGCGGATAGCCAGGTCGCCGAGGTTGCCGCTGACGCCGTCGCTGGCGTCATATTGGATGGTCGTCGCCTGAGGGGCGAACAGATTGCATCCGCTGGTGCCCAACAGGATGCCGGCCGCCACAACGACGGTTGCCATGGTTCGCGCTCTCACAAGACCTCCACAAGAGTTCAGCGTTCAGCCGAAGTGGCGTGAACGCTGCAGATTTCCGTTGAGTTTACCTTACGGAACCCACCCGCCACGGCGCGGCCGGATCGACCGCCAATACGACCACCGGAGGCTGGCGGGGAGGGGTGGTATCATAGACGTTGCTGAAGGGATATCAATACATGTTATTTGAAGTCGGCGAAACAGTCGTTTATCCCCACCACGGCGCTGCGACCATCACCGAGGTGAAAACTCGCATCATCAAGGGTGAAGAAAAACTGTATTTGAAGCTCAACGTCACCCAGGGAGACCTCACCATCGAGGTGCCCGCCGAGAACGTCGATCTTGTCGGAGTGCGCGACGTGATCGGTCAAGACGGTCTCGACAAGGTGTTCGAAGTCCTGCGCGCCCCGTTCACCGAGGAACCGACCAACTGGTCACGCCGGTACAAGGCCAACCTTGAGAAGTTGGCCAGCGGCGATGTCATCAAGGTGTCAGAGGTCGTGCGCGACCTGTGGCGCCGGGATCAGGACCGCGGCCTGTCGGCCGGGGAGAAGCGGATGCTCGCGAAGGCGCGGCAAATCCTCATCTCCGAATTGGCCCTGGCCGAGAAAACCGACGAGGACCAGGCTTCAACGGTGCTCGACGAGGTGCTCGCCTCGTAGTATTTCCTGTTCGTACGACAGGCGGCGCCCAGCGGTGCCGCCTTTCGCACGTTCTACGCCGGGGTCCCACCCCGGACCGCCCACTTCCACCAGCGCATCACTGCGCCCCACCAGATAGCCTCCAGACATGCCTGAAATCCCGGTTCCCGCCGTCGCGGTCCTCGTTGTCGCCGCCGGCAGCGGCAGCCGGCTCGGCCTTGACCAGCCCAAGGCGTTCGTGCCGCTTCACGGCCGCGCCATCCTCGAACACGCCCTCAGCGGGGTGTTCGGCCTGGCCGAACCCGCCCAGGTGATCGTGGTGGCCCCCGAGGCCCAGCTCGCCGAGGCCAGGGTCATCGCCGACCGGGTCGCCGGCAGCGCCGCCGGGTATGTCGACGTCGTCGCCGGCGGGGACACCCGGCAGGCCTCCGTGGCCAGGGGCCTCGCCCGGGTGCGGGCCGGCGTCGCCGTGGTGCTCGTGCACGACGCCGCCAGGGCGCTCACCCCGGCTGCCCTGATCGACGCGGTGGTGGCCGCCGTGCGTGCGACCGGCCACGGCATTGTGCCCGGCCTGCCCGTGGTCGACACCATCAAGAGCGTCGACGCAAATGCCACCATCCTGGGCACCGTCGACCGGTCCCTGCTGAGCGCTGTGCAGACACCGCAGGGTTTTCCCCGCGCCATGCTCGACGCCGCATTCGCCTGGGCCGCCACCCTGCCGGCCACGGATGCCGCGGCGCGGGACCTCACCGACGATGCAGCCCTCGTCGCGGCGGCCGGTAACACCGTCACCGTCATCCCCGGCGACCCGCTGGCCTTCAAGGTGACCACGGCGTGGGACCTGCGCCGCGCCGAACTGCTGCTCGGGGCGCACGCCCAGACGCCGGCATCCGCCGCCCCGCGGGTGGGCACAGGCCTGGACGTGCACGCCTTCGACGACACCAGCGCGCTCTGGCTGGCGGGCCTGCACTGGCCGGGGGAGCGGGGCCTGTCCGGGCACAGCGACGGAGACGCCGCCGTGCACGCCATCTGCGACGCCCTGCTTGCCGCCGCCGGCCTGGGCGACATCGGCCAGGTCTTCGGTACCGCCGACCCGCGGCTCACCGACGCGCACGGCGAGGTGTTCCTCGCCGAGACCCTGCGCCTGGTGACCGAGGCCGGATACCACGTCGGCAACGTCACCGTGCAGATCATCGGCAACCGGCCCAAGCTCGCCCCACGACGGGCCGAAGCCCAGGAACTGCTCACCGGCATCCTGGGCGCGCCGGTGTCGGTGTCGGCGACCACCACCGACCTGCTGGGCTTCACCGGGCGCGGCGAGGGCATCGCCGCACTGGCCACCGCAATCATCTACCCGAGCATCCGAGCGACCCTCGCCTAAACTGAACCAGTGAGCATGCGACTATACGACTCGAAGGCCCAGGCCCTTCGCGATTTCCTGCCGATCGTTCCGGGCCAGGTGGGAATCTACGTCTGCGGACCCACCGTGCAGTCGTCCCCTCACATCGGTCACCTGCGCAGCGCCCTGGTCTACGACCAGCTGCGCCGCTGGCTCAGCTACCGCGGCAACGACGTCACCTTCGTCCGCAACGTCACCGACATCGACGACAAGATCCTGCTGAATGCCCAGGGCACCACCGAGCAGTGGTGGGCGCTGGCCTACCGCTACGAACTGGAATTCACCGCGGGCTACCAGAAGCTCGGCATCCTGGCCCCCACCTACGAGCCGCGCGCGACGGCGAGCGTGCAGGAGATGCAGGACATCATCGGCCGGCTCGTCGATGCCGGCCATGCCTACCCGGCCGCCGACGATTCCGGCGACGTGTATTTCGACACCCAGAGCTGGCCCGCCTACGGCGAACTCACCCGGCAGAATCCCGACAACATGGAGGCGGCCGCCGACGCCGACCCACGCGGCAAGCGTGACGGACGCGACTTCGCCCTCTGGAAGGGCCACAAGGAGGGTGAGCCCTCCTCGGCCGCCTGGGCGTCCCCGTGGGGTGCAGGCCGGCCCGGCTGGCACATCGAGTGCTCCGCCATGTCGGCCCGCTACCTCGGCCCGCACTTCGACATCCACGGCGGCGGCCTCGACCTGCGCTTCCCGCATCACGAGAACGAGCTGGCCCAGTCCACTGCGGCCGGCGACGCCTTCGCCAACTACTGGGTGCACAACGGCCTGGTCAACACCAACGGCCAGAAGATGTCCAAGTCGCTGGGCAACTCGGTCTACGCCGCCGAACTGCTCGATCAGGCCCGCCCCATCGTGGTGCGCTACTACCTCGGTGCCGCGCACTACCGCTCCACCCTCGACTTCCACGAGGGGTCCCTCGCCGAGGCCGAGGCCGCCCTCGAACGCATCGAGAGCTTCCTCGACCGTGCCGACCGGCGCCTGGCCGACACCCGCTTCGCCGGCTCCGGCGTCGAGATCGTGCCGGATGACTTCGCCACGGCCATGGACGACGACCTCGCGGTGCCGCAGGCGCTCGGTGTGCTGCACGACACCGTGCGCGCCGGCAACGCGGCCCTCGACGCCGAAGACCTGCACGCGGCCGCGGCCGCGCGCGGCCAGGTGCTCGCCATGAGCGAGGTCCTCGGCATCAACCCCCTGTCGCCCGGCTGGGCCGTTGCGACAGACGAACCCGCCATGGTGGCCCTCACCGCCCTCGTCGAGCGCCTTCTCGACGACCGCGAGACCGCCAGGCAGAGCCGCGACTACGCGGCCGCAGACCGTATCCGGGACGAGCTCGTCGCCGCCGGCATAACCATCGAAGACACCCCGTCGGGTGCACATTGGAGTTTTGACTGATGAAGAACACAGATCGCAAATCGCGCACCGGCGCGGTACGCAAGGGCAGCAGGGGGCCGCAGGTCGGCTCCGGCGGCCAGGGCCGTCAGGCTCTCGAGGGCAAGAAGCCCACCCCCAAGGCCGAAGACCGTCCGTACCACCCCGCCGGCAAGGCCAAGGCCGCCAAGGACCGCTTCGCCGCGGCCGGCGGCGGTCGCAGCCGCGCACCCGGAGGCTCCGGCTCCGGCGCCCCGCGGTCGGGCCGCAGCACCGGCACCGGCAACACCGGCGGCGGCGGTTCGTCGACCCGCAAGGCCAAGTCGGATGCCGAGTTCGAGGTCGTCACCGGCCGCAACTCGGTGCTCGAGGCGCTGCGCGCCAAGATCCCCGCGTCGGCGCTGTACGTGGCCACGCGCATCGAGATGGATGACCGGGTCAAGGAAGTCCTCAAGCTCGCCACGACCCGCAACATCCCGGTGCTCGAGGTCATGCGCCCCGAGATCGACCGGCTCTCGGGCAAGGACGCCGTGCACCAGGGCCTCGCGCTCAAGGTGCCCGCGTACGAGTATGCGCACCCGATCGAGCTACTCGACCTCACCATCAGCCGCGGCCACAAGCCGCTGTTCGTGGCCCTGGACGGCATCACGGACCCGCGCAACCTCGGTGCGATCATCCGCTCCACCGCCGCGTTCGGCGGCCACGGCGTCATCGTGCCGCAGCGTCGCTCGGTTGGCGTCACCGCGTCGGCCTGGAAGACCTCGGCCGGAGCCGCGGCCCGTCTGCCCGTCGCCATGGCACCGAACCTCACCCAGACGCTCAAGGCGCTCAAGGAGCGCGGCATGCTCGTGATCGGCCTCGACGGCGGCGGCGACACCGAGCTGCCCGAGCTCGGCATCGGCTATGCCGAGCGGCCCATCGTCGTGGTGGTCGGCAGCGAGGGCAAGGGCCTGTCCCGCCTCGTCACCGAGACCTGCGACGCCATCGTGTCGATCCCGATCAACGCGAACACCGAGTCGCTGAACGCCGGAATCGCCGCCGGCGTCACGCTGTACGAGATCTCCAAGCTGCGCGCCACGGCGGCGGCTGCGAAGGCGGCCACCAAGGCGGCCGCGCAGGCCTAGTCGCCCGCCCTGCACCTGGAAACGGCGCAGATCATCCCGCTGGGGTGGTCTGCGCCGTTTCTGGTTGGTGCCGGTGCGCAACCTCACCGCTCGCGACGACTGACCTCAAGTGGCTTCTCGCGAAACGGGGTGTCCGCGAGAGGGCAGTTGGGGCTAGTTCTGCGAGCTCTGACTGGCCCGAAGTGGCTTCTCGCGTAACGGGGTGTTCGCGAGAGGGCAGTTAGGGCCAGTTGAGCAGGCCGTGACTGGCCTCAAGTGGCTTCTCGGCGCATCCAGCTCTCACGAGAACGCACAAAATGCCCCTTCAGCGCGGCTGAAGGGGCATTGTGGCGCAACTCGCGAGGAGGCAGCGGTGCGGGACTAGACGTTCAGGCGCCAGTCGTCGGCGTCGACCTCGTCGTCGGCCGTGAGGCCTTCTTCTTCGAGGTCGGGCAGGCTGATCGGCGTGGTGGGCGGGTCGATCACGGTGGCCTCGTCGCGGCGGTGCCGCAGCACATCCTGAACGTAGGAGGTGACGGCCTCGGCGAGGGGGATGTCCCGGTTCGCGTTCTGCGCCATGTACCAGCGGTGGTCGAGCAGCTGGTGGAACACCTCGGCCGGTTCGAGCTTGCCCTTGAGCTCGCGCGGGATGGCCCGCACGACCGGCTCGAACACCCGCACCAGCCACTCGTGCGCCATCATCTCCTCGTCGGCGTCCGGGTTGCCGTAGGCGACCCCGTAGGAGTCCAGGTCGTTGAGCAGTCGACGAGCCTGGTTCTCCTCCGCGTCGAGCCCGGTCAGGCGCAGCAGCCGGCGCTGGTGGTGGCCCGCGTCAACAACCTTGGGCTGGATGCGCACGGTCGTGCCGTTCTCGTCGGTCTTGATCGCGAGTTCCTCGATGTCGAACCCGAGGTGGTTGAGGCGTTCGACGCGTTCGGTGATGCGCCAGCGCTCACTGCTCGCGAACGACTCGGAGCCGGTGAGTTCCTTCCACAGCAGCCGGTAGGCCGCGACGATGCCGTTGCTCACGTTGATCGGGTCAAGCTCGTCGGCGACGCGACCGCCGGCCTCGAGGTCCATCAGCTCGCCGGCGATGTTCACTCGGGCGATCTCCAGGTCGTTCTCGCGCTGGCCGTTGGACAGGCCGCCCGGGTAGAGCTGCCCGGTCTCGGCGTCGACGAGGTACGCGGCGAAGGCTCCGGCGTCGCGGCGGAAGAGCGTGTTCGACAGCGACACGTCGCCCCAGAACAGGCCGACCATGTGCACCCGCACAAGCAGCAGGGCCAGGGCGTCGACCAGGCGGGTGGCGGTGTCGGGGCGCAGGGCCTGGGAATACAGGGCCCGGTAGGGAAGCGAGAACTTGAGGTGCCGGGTCACCAGCACCGAGTTGAGCGGGTCGCCGTCTTCGTCGGTGCGGTTGGTGATCACGGCGAGCGGTTCCACGCAGGGGATCTCCAGGCCTTGCAGCGTGCGGAGCATCTCGTACTCCCGCTTGGCCATCTCGCTGGTGGTCTCCTTGATGGCGACAACCCGGCCGCTCAGGTGCGCGAAGCGCACGAGGTGGCGGGAGAGGCCCTTGGGCAGGGAGGCGATGTTCTCGTTCGGCCACGCGTCCAGCGGCACGTTCCAGGGAAGATCGAGCAGGGCCGGGTCGGCCGTTGCGGACGTGATGTTGAGAGAACCGCTCATGAGGAGCCTAACTATCGGGAAGGCCCGGCAGGGCCGCAAGCCGCCGCGGCCGGAATCGGCGCGGTGGCGTGGAAACGACGCCGGAGGGCATCCGGGCGCCGATATGACAAACTCGACCGCCGAAACTGCCGGCGGTCGAGTTTGTCGATCAGTGCTTAGTCGGTGACGGCGCCGCCGAGACGAGCGCCGGACTCGGCGTTGAACACGTGCAGGTGGTTCGGCGTTGCCATCAGGTAGACGGTGTCGCCTGCGGACGGGTGCGAGCGACCATCGACGCGGGCGACGATGTCGGTGCGCTTGCCCTCGACCGTGGAGTGGCCGTACAGGTAGCCGTCGGCGCCGAGCTCCTCGACCAGGTCGACCTCAACCGCGAGGCCTTCGCCCTGCGCGGTCGACAGCTGGATGTCTTCGGGACGAACGCCGATGGTGACCTTGGGGCCCTGGGCGCCGGACATCGTCTCGCGGGACACGGGGATGGTTGCGCTACCGAACTTCACGCCACCGTCGACGGCGTCGGCCAGGAACAGGTTCATGGCCGGGCTGCCGATGAAGCCGGCAACGAAGACGTTGTTCGGCTTGGCGTACAGGTCGCGCGGGGTGCCGACCTGCTGCAGGACGCCATCCTTGAGCACGGCGATACGGTCACCCATGGTGAGCGCCTCGGTCTGGTCGTGGGTGACGTAAACGGTGGTGACGCCCAGGCGACGCTGCAGCGACGCGATCTGGGTGCGGGTCTGCACGCGCAGCTTGGCGTCGAGGTTCGACAGCGGCTCGTCCATGAGGAACACCTGGGGCTGACGCACGATGGCGCGACCCATGGCAACACGCTGACGCTGACCACCGGAGAGGGCCTTCGGCTTGCGGCTGAGGTAGGGCTCGAGGTCGAGCAGCTTGGCGGCCTCGAGCACGCGGGCGGCGCGCTCGTCCTTGTTGACGCCGGCGATCTTGAGCGCGAAGCCCATGTTCTCGGCGACGGTCATGTGCGGGTACAGCGCGTAGTTCTGGAAGACCATGGCGATGTCACGGTCCTTCGGGGGAACGTCGGTGACGTTGCGCTCACCGATGAAGATGTCGCCGTCGTTGACCTCTTCGAGGCCGGCGAGCATGCGCAGCGAGGTGGACTTTCCACAGCCGGACGGACCGACGAGGACGAGGAATTCACCATCGGCGACCGAGAGGTCGAGGTGATCGACTGCCGGGCGGGTGGAGCCCGGGTACAGACGGGTGGCCTTGTCAAAGGTTACTGAAGCCATTATTTCGTTATTCTCCTTCACCGGCAGGTACGTGCCGGACGATCCGTTGTGATGGGATTTGTGTGTCCGGCTGACGTAGCACCAGCGCAAGACCTTTCTAGTATGGCATGCCCGGGATGCGTGTCCGCTGAATTCGTCACCCAGGATGCGCCGCCGGGTCCGGTGTGCCGGCCGTGAGAGCACGGTGAGGTGCCGGTTGGTTATTTCCCAGACTGGGGACCTACTATTTGAAAGTGCTCACGCGCACATCCGCGGGCGCAACCCCCTTCAACTCGGAGCGATCATCCATGACAACTGGCGGCCCAGGCGACTCACGTCCCTCGAAGAATCAGCGTCGCGACGCCGCGCGCACGAAGGCCGCACAGATCCGGGTGGAGCAGAAGAAGCGCGACCGCCGCAACCGGGTTTTCCTGCAGGGCGGCATCGCTGTCGCCGCCATCGCTGTGGTAACGGCCATCGTCCTGATCATCGTCAACTCCGTGCAGCCGGCCGGCCCAGGCCCGCGAAACATGGCCAGCGACGGGCTCCTCATCGGCGAGGGACTGACCGCAGTGACCACCCCGGCGTTGCAGCCGGGTGCCGAGCTGGTGCCGTCCACCCCTGACCCCACCGGCGCAGTCCCCGACATCCGGGTGTACGTCGACTACCTGTGCCCGTTCTGCGGCACGTTCGAGACCACAAACGCCGAGCAGATCTCGCAGTGGGTCGACTCCGGCGCCGCGACCGTCGAGGTTCATCCGATTTCCATTTTGACCAGCAAATCCGCGGGTACCCAGTATTCGCTGCGGGCAGCGAACGCTGCCGCGTGCGTGGCGGATTCCTCGCCGGACGACTTCCTGGCCTTCAACTCGGCGCTCTTCGAGGCGCAGCCCGTCGAGGGCACGGCCGGGTTGAGCGACGAGGACCTCAAGGACATCGTGAAGAGCTCCGGCGTGTCGGAGAACCTGTCCACGATCAACGACTGCATCGACGAGACCACGTTCAAGTCCTGGGTGCAGGATGCCACGGACCGGGCGCTGAGCGGACCCATCCCCAACTCGACCTCCCTTGAGGCGATCACGGGAACCCCGACGGTTCTCGTGAACGGCAAGCAGTACGTGGGCGCCCTGGACGACCCCAAGGAATTCGCGGCCTTCGTGCTGCAGGCGGCGAGCGAGGCGTACTCCACCGCGACGCCCACACCCACCGCCACGCCCACCGAGACCCCGGCCGGATAGCCGGTCGTTTCCCGCTCGATGCCGGCCGCACGCGCGAATGCGTCGGCATCTGGTCGCCGGGTGATTTAGGATGAATGCTCGAGGCGGTTCGATTGCCTCATGCCGGCCTGGCGCAATTGGTAGCGCACCACTCTTGTAAAGTGGGGGTTACGGGTTCAAGTCCCGTGGCCGGCCCCACATTTTTGGCGCCCCGCACGCCAGGCCTCGGGTTACGATGACCGCGTACCGGCCAGCCGCAGTGCCGGAGGAATCGAGGATTCCCATGTTCACCCTGCACCTCGAACTCTCCATCGGGGACTACGACGCGTGGAAGAGCATGAGGCCGGGGGATGCCCTGACGCGGGATCCGCGCGCTCTGCTCTTCGAAACCGTGGAAGACATCACCCTGTGACGGAACCTCGACCGGGTGGCGAGTTCCTGGCCGACCCGACGCTCATCTCCGCGGCCGATGAGGTGCATCTGACCCGGGCACTGGAGATGGCCCGTCGCTCCCGCACGAACGGCAATCACCCGTTCGGCGCCATCCTCGTTGCCGGTGACGGCGCCGTCATCGAAAGCCAGAACACCGTCGTCACGACGGGTGATCCGACCGGGCACGCCGAGACCAACCTCGTGCGCCTCGCGGCCGCTCGGCTGTCCGCCGACGAACGGCGCTCGAGCACCCTGTACACCAGCACCGAACCGTGTGTCATGTGCTCCGGTGCCATCTACTGGGCCGGGATCGGCCGGGTGGTCTACGCGTTGCCCGAACAGATGCTGGGGCAGATGGTGCCGGAACAGGGCGGGGAACCCACGCTGGACCTGCCCTGCCGGGAGGTGTTCGCCCGCGGCGGCAACACCGTGCACGTCGCCGGCCCTGCGCTCATCGCCGAAGCGGTCGCCGTGCACGCGGGATTCTGGGACGCCGCGCCCTGACCGCAGGATTCAGTCCGTCGCGGGGCTGATCGACGGGAGGGCGCCGCTCACCCGCCGGCCCGGCGGCTCGGGCAACCGACCGGTGACGACGTGCGCGACGACCACAGCCACGATCACCAGCGGCATCACGGCGATCGCGTCGCTGCTGAGCAGCACCGTGGCCAGCAGCACGCTGGTCAGCGGCAGGCGCAGCATCGACACGCACATCGCTCCGATGCCCACGCCCACCGCCGGCACCAAAGCCATCCCCGGCAGGTGTGAGGCCGCCACCCCCAGGGCGGCGCCGATGAACATCGCCGGGAAGACCGGGCCGCCCCGGAACGCGCTGAGCGAGAGTCCGTAGGCCAGCGCCTTACACAGCACCAGCAGCAGCAGGGCGCCGACCGGCCACGCTGCGCCGCCGGAGATGAGCGCGGGTAACGCCGACTGACCCGAGAAGAGCACCTCGGTGGTGTCCTCCCCGGTCACCAGCGCGAACAGCACGGCCAGTCCCGCAATCAACAGGCCGAGCACGGGCGTCACGAGGAGCCGGTGAGCGTGCACAAACGGCCGCACGATGCGGGCGAGGGCCCGGATGCCCCAGGCGACCAGCGGGCATCCGGCCCCGAGCCCGAGAGCCCAGAGAAACATGGCCAGGGTGGGTGTGGAGAACGCCGGCAGGTTGGGGAGGGCGAGGGAGAAGGTGCCCAGGCCGGTCCATGAGTCCAGGCCGACGAAGACGAGGGAGCCGATCCCGGCCGCGAGCAGTCCAGGCAACAGGCCCACCCCGAGCATCGCGCCGGCCAGCCCCGATGCCTCCATCAGCAGGAACGCACCGAGCAGGGGCGAGCCGAGCAGGGTGCTCACGGCGGCGAAGCTGCCGGCGGAGGCGATCACCGCGATGGCCGTCGGCGGCGAGTCCTTCTTGATCAGCAGCAGAGCGAGGGCGCCCAGGCCGCCGCCCAGGGCGATCAGCGGTGCCTCGGGGCCGAGCACGGCGCCCAGGGCCAGGGTGGCCAGGGCGGCGAGGACCACTCCGGGCAGTTCCCGGGGCGCTGGGAACCCGCCCGCCTTGAAACCCTCCGAGGGCGGATGGCCGCTGGTGCCCGGCAGCCGCTGGATGCTCAGCGCCACCAGAAGCCCTGCGAGGGCGAGCAGTGGGAATGGCCACCAGAGCGGCACGCTGGCGAAGCCGAGCACGCCGGGCAACTCGGTGAACAGGTACGCCTGCAGCCAGTCCACCAGCGCCAGGAAGCCGTAAGCGGCGATCGAGACCGGCACCCCGATCAGCCCGGCCAGGAGGAGGATCCGGAGGTAGCCGCGAGAACGGATTACCGCCAGTGGGTCGGCCGCGCTCGGTGGCGCTGCCGGCGGATCGGGGTGGGCGGGCATGTCGCGATCCTCCTCGGTCGGGGCGGGCGTGGCGGAGTCCCAGCCCACGCTGGCCCGGTCGGGTCACCTGCGCAAGGCCGGTGCCGCGCACCGCCAATGGGGGATGGTCGCCCGGTTGTCCGGTTCACTAAGCTGACCGCCATGTATGCGCTCTTCTCTGCCGTGCTCCTGGTGCTCCTCATCGCCGCCCTGGTGGACATCATCACCCGGCAGGAGGGGCAGGTGAAGCACCTGCCCAAGGTCCTCTGGGTGATTCTGGTGATCTTCCTCCCGGTGATCGGCAGTGTGCTCTGGTTCGCCATCGGCCGGGAGTACCCGGCACCGGCCGACCGGCCCCGGGTGAGTGTTCCGCGCCGCCGTCCAGCGTACGAGGGGCCCGCGGAGCCGCCGGTTCGGAGGGTGCGCACCACCGAGGAAGAACTGGCCGACCTGGACCGCGAGATCGACTTCCATACCGAACAGGCCCGCATCCGCCGTATCGAGGCCGAGCTGGCCGATCGGCGGAGGCCGACGGACGAACCGTGAGGCTGCCGGCGGACGGGGAGTGAGGCTGAGCGTCACACGGAGCGCCGGCGACGGTCTACGCTTGGGTTTGTGGTCATAGACAACAAAACACCCCAGCAGCCCGTTCGCTCCGAATTCGACAAGATGGTCGCGGGAGAGTGGTATCGGTATCGCTCCGGGCCCGAGCTGGCGGAAATGACCACGAGCACCCAACGCACCTGCCGGCAGATCACCGCGCTCTACGACGACGACCAGCCCGCTGCGCATGCGCTGTTCACCGAGATGGTCGGCAGCGTCGGCGCCGGAGCGGACTTCCGGCCGCCCCTGTACCTGGACTACGGCGCCCAGCTGCATGTGGGCGCGAACACCTTCATCAATGCGGACTTCCTCACCCTGGGCGGCGGGGAGATCACCATCGGCGCCAACGTGCTGGTGGGACCGAGCGCCCGGCTGTACACACCGAGTCATGCTCTGGATGTTCAGGAGCGCCGCGCGGGCTACGAGCGGGTCTCGCCGATCACCATCGAAGACGACGTCTGGCTCGGCGGCAACGTTGTGGTCTGCCCCGGTGTGACCATCGGCGCGGGCAGCATCATCGGTGCCGGCTCGGTCGTCACCAAGGATGTGCCGGCCGGGGTCATCGCCGCCGGCAATCCGGCCCGTGTGGTGCGCGCGATCGAGCCGGACGACCGGATCGGGCTCGGAGCGGTCTAACCGCGGCTGCCGGGCGCGGCCGAGCGTACGCTGGATTGATGACCACAACTCCCCAGCACGCCCTGCCCTCTGGATTCACCGCGCAGTCGACCGCGACCGAGGTGCTCGCCGGCATCGACCTCGGCGGCAAGACGGCGATCGTCACCGGCGGCTACTCCGGACTCGGCATCGAGACCGTCGCCGCGCTCGCCGCGGCCGGCGCCCGGGTGGTTGTGCCGGCCCGGCGTCCAGAGGCGGCCTGGGCAGCCCTGGATGCGCGCGGCCTGACCGCCGTGGAGGTCGAGGCGCTCGACCTGGCCGATCTGGTCAGCGTGCGCGCCTTCGCCGAGCGTTTCGTGGCCACCGGCCGCAGCGTCGACATCCTGATCAACAACGCCGCCATCATGGCGTCCGCCGAGGCCAGGGTCGGTGACGGCTGGGAGTCCCAGTTCGCCACCAACCACCTCGGTCACTACGTGCTGACCAACCTGCTCTGGCCCGCGCTCACGGCCGCGGAAGGCGCCAGGGTCGTTGCGCTGTCGTCGACGGGGCACAAGCTCAGCGGCATCCGCTTCGACGACCCCGACTTCAGCTCCGGCTACGACAAGTGGCAGGCGTACGGGCAGGCCAAGACCGCGAACAGCCTCTTCGCGGTGCACCTGGATGCCCTCGGCGCCGACTCCGGCGTGCGCGCGTTCGCCGTGCATCCCGGCGGCATCATGACCGAGCTGCAGCGACACCTGCCCCGGACGGAGATGATCGCCGCGGGCTGGATGACCGAGGACGGCACCGTGAACCCGCTGTTCAAGTCCCCGGAGCAGGGCGCGGCCACCTCCACCTGGGCAGCCACCTCGCCGATGCTCGACGGCATGGGCGGCGTCTACTGCGAAGACTGCGACATCGCCGAACCCACAGTGGCGGGCAGCGCCACGGCCCGGATCAGCGGAGTCGACGCCCATGCGATCGACCCGGATGCGGCGGCCAGGCTCTGGGCCTTCTCGGCCGAGCTCACCGGCGTGAACGCCTTCGCCTGACTCTGTCCTGCGCTGTTCTCACCCGCGCACGGGTGCCTGCACCCGGCCCCCGCCCGCTAACTGTGTCCGCATGGGTAACAGTTGCGACTGCTCGGCCGGGATTCTAGGTTGGGGAGATGGGCAAGGATGCGGGCCGGGCGACGGATGCGGGTGCGGCACCGCGTGGCGCCGCCGATGCTGACGGGGCGCTCTGGGCGGCGGAGGGGATCCCGTCTCCGGCCCGGCGCGCGCTCGTGGCCGCGGGCATCCTCACGGTGGAGGATCTGCGCAGGGCGGACCCGGATGTTCTCGCCCGGCTGCACGGCATGGGCCCCACGGCCATGGCACGGTTGCGTCCGCTGCGCGACGGCTGACACTCCAGCCCCGGCCGGGCCGACGCGCGAGCGCCTAACCGTTGCCGCAACGAACAAGTGCGCCCGGCGTACCGGGCGCACTTGTACGCAGGGGTTACAGTGGCGACTGCGCAGCCGCCGGCGGCTTACTCGCCCGGCGTGAAGTTGAGCGAGATCGAGTTCATGCAGTAGCGGTCACCGGTGGGGGTGCCGAAACCGTCGTCGAACACGTGGCCCAGGTGCGATCCGCAGGCGGCGCAGCGCACCTCGGTGCGCACGACACCGAGTGAGCGGTCTTCGATGAGCTCGACGGCCTCGGGGCGCACCGACTCGTAGAAGCTCGGCCAGCCGCAGCCGGAGTCGAACTTGGTGCCGCTCTTGAACAGCTCGGCGTTGCAGGCGCCGCAGGTGTAGACGCCCGCCCGACCCTCGTCGAGGAGCTCGCCGGTCCAGGCTCGTTCGGTGGCCGCACCGCGCAGAACGCTGTACTGCTCCGGGGTGAGTTCAGCCTTCCATTCGGCGTCAGACTTGGTGACCTCGTAGTCCATGGTGCGTCCTTTCAAATCCAGTCTCGACAGAGAACTGCCTCCAGCGTAAACTCGGCCGGCGGCCTTGGCATTCCCGGGTGCGGCACACTCGGTGATTGCCCAGCCGATTCCCACCCTTGACGGTATCGGGTCCGGGTCTTGCGCGACAGGCGGGACCGGTCAGGGAAAACCCAGTCCGTGCCAAATAGGATGACGCGTATGGCGACCAGCGAGCACGGCGAGAGCGAACGGCGCGCCGACGGCGCTCTGGGCCTCAGCCCGCGCGATGAAGACCTGCTCGCTTTCGAGCGGCGTGGGTGGTCACACCCCGGCGCCAAGGAGCAGGCAATCCGCACCGAGTTCGGCCTCTCAGCTGCCCGGTACTATCAGTTGTTGGGTGCCTTGCTCGACTCCCCGCTTGCCCTCGCCCACGATCCCATGCTGGTCAAACGACTGCAGCGGATGCGTGACGCGCGTTCGCAGGCACGGTCGGCCAGAGCCATCCGCCCCATCGAGTAGGGAACCTCCTACCGTGTGTTCAGCCAACCGAGGATCGAACCAGACAGACGATGCCCACTTCGTACCCGAAAGACCGCTTCGATGACCTCCCGCACAAGCTCGACCGAGTGGGGGCGCACCGTGCACCAGCCAAAAAGGGGCGCCGGTGGGTTGCGGTGTGGTGGGCGCTGGGCGCAACCGCCCTGCTGATCGGTGTGGGTGCCGTCGGCCTGACCGTGCTGAACAACCGGCTGAACATCACCATTCCCGGGATCGAGGCCGAGACGCCCGCCGCGGAGCCGACGACCGAACCGGTGCCCACCGCGGAGCCGACCACTGACCCCAGTGCGAGTGTCACGGTACTCAACGGCACCCCGACGACCGGCGTGGCCAGGTCGGTGGGCGACCTGCTCACCACCGGTGGCTGGACCGTCGGCAGTACCAGCGACGCGGACACCGAAGACTTCGTCACGACGACCGTCTACTACGCGGATGCCTCTCTGGAGGGCGCTGCCCGCGGTGTGGCGGCCTTGCTGCCCGGTTCGGAGGTCTTGCTCTCCGAGGACTTCGCGGGCTCAGACGCCAGCCTCACCGTCGTTGTCGGCTCCGACTACGCCATGCCTGCCGAGTGAGCTGACCACCCGTCTGCCGACCTACTGGGATTGGGTCGCTCAGTCAACCCCCTTTTGAACTTGGCTTCCGTCACTAGTGTCTGCAGTGGTCGCTCATTTTCTTGCGAAGCGCTCTCAGCCTGAGGGCGCTTCAACGAGACGGTGGACGCAGTTTCTGCGCCAGGCCCGGTAACACCAACGGGTGAGTGCCGAAATACAACACTGCATTAGGGGAGTTTCACATGGCGAACGGAACCGTTAAATGGTTCAACGCTGAAAAGGGTTTCGGCTTCATCACTGTCGATGGAGGAGGACAGGACGTCTTCGTTCACTACTCCGCCATCGACATGCACGGCTACAAGGTTCTTGAAGAAGGTCAGCACGTCATCTTCGAACTCGGTACCGGTGCCAAGGGTCCGCAGGCCGAATCGGTCCGCCCGGCTTAACCGCCACGCGTCGAACAGCTACCTCTCGATCGGGATCCTCACGAACCCTGATCGAGCACCGAGTCTCAGTCACGCCACCACCTAGACCGCCAGGCAGACATACCAGGCGGGCTAAAGTGTGTGGCGTGACTGCGTTTCGGATGTCCCTTCGACCCACCCGTCGATCCCGGCCCCGCGTGCCGGGGGCGATCGTGGCGATCCTGGTGGCCGCCGGGCTCGGCCTGGGGCTGATCGGCTGCTCGGCACCGCCGAGCGAGCCGGCCGCGTCGCCGAGTCCGACCCTGCCCCCTGGCGTCGCGCCCCTGCGCGGCACGCCAGTGGACCCGGCCGGTTCCGAGCATCCATCTTTGGCCGTGAAGATCGACAACCACCCCGCTGCCCGGCCGCAGCTCGGCCTCGAGAGCGCCGACCTGGTCTTCGAGGAACTGGTCGAGGGCGGTCTCACCCGGTACGCCGCCATCTGGCACTCCGACGTGCCCGCCGAGGTGGGTCCGGTGCGGTCCATCCGCCCGATGGACCCCGAGATCCTGAGCTCCTTCGGCGGGATCGTGGCATATTCGGGCGGCCAGCCGCAGTTCGTCGACGCGATGAAGGCCACCCCGCTGTTGAACATCATCTTCGACGAGGACGCCACGGGCCTGTTCGTTCGTGCCGAGGACCGGGATTCCCCGCATGACGTGGTGCTCGCTGCTGCCGAAACCGTGCAGTTGCACTCCGACCTCGCCGAGCCGCGCGCCCAGTTGGACTATGCCGACAGTGGCGAAGACACCACCGCCGTCCTGGCTGGCGAACCGACGGCCACGATCGTCACCCGGTTCTCCGAGTCCGGCGGGCGGGCCTGGGACTGGGACCCGGCCACCGCGGCCTACCTCCGCAGCCAAGACGGCGCCGCCGACCTCGACACCACTGGAACCCAGCTGCGCGCCACCAACGTCCTGGTGCTGCGGGTGGAGGTGGACCGGAGCGGCGAGGTGCCCCGCACCATCCTGACCGGCTCCGGCGAGGCCTGGGTATCCGCCGGCGGGTCGACGATGCCGGCCACCTGGTTCAAGGATGGCCCGGCCGCGCCGATCCGGTTGGCCGACGCGGCCGGGGCCACGATCGAGCTCGCACCTGGGAACACCTGGATCGAACTGGTTCCCGCTGACGGCGGCAGCGTGGAGCTGGTGCCCTGACTCAGCCGTCCGGCGGGCACCGACGCCCCGTGTTCACTTGCACTCTCGACCCCAGAGTGCCAGAATCGGTTTAGCACTCTGCGGTTTGGAGTGCTAACCCATCATCGTTTTGGTAACGTCCGGGAGGGACGAGAAACACATATGGCAAAGATCATTGCTTTCAATGAAGAGGCCCGTCGCGGCCTTGAGCGCGGCCTCAACATCCTCGCTGACACGGTCAAGGTGACCCTCGGCCCGCGCGGACGCAACGTCGTGCTGGAGAAGAAGTGGGGCGCCCCCACGATCACCAACGACGGCGTGTCCATCGCCAAGGAGATCGAGCTCGACGACCCGTACGAGAAGATCGGCGCTGAGCTCGTCAAGGAGGTCGCCAAGAAGACCGACGACGTCGCCGGCGACGGCACCACGACCGCCACCGTTCTCGCTCAGGCTCTGGTTCGCGAAGGCCTGCGCAACGTCGCAGCCGGCGCCGACCCGATCAGCCTCAAGCGCGGTATCGAAAAGGCCACCGCTGCGGTCATCGCCGAGCTCATCGCCAGCGCCAAGGAGATCGAGACCAAGGAAGAGATCGCGGCCACGGCCTCCATCTCTGCCGGCGACGCCGAAATCGGCGCGATCATCGCCGAGGCCATCGACAAGGTCGGCAAGGAAGGTGTTGTCACCGTCGAGGAGTCGAACACCTTCGGCACCGAGCTCGAGCTCACCGAGGGCATGCGCTTCGACAAGGGCTTCCTGTCGGCATACTTCGTCACCGACCCCGACCGTCAGGAAGCGGTCTTCGAAGACCCCTACATCCTGATCGTCAACTCCAAGGTCTCCAACATCAAGGACCTGCTGCCGATCGTCGACAAGGTCATCCAGAGCGGCAAGCAGCTGCTCATCATTGCCGAGGACGTCGACGGCGAGGCCCTGGCCACGCTCGTTGTGAACAAGATCCGTGGCATCTTCAAGTCGGTTGCCGTCAAGGCCCCCGGCTTCGGCGACCGTCGCAAGGCGCAGCTGCAGGACATCGCCATCCTCACCGGTGGCCAGGTCATCTCCGAGGAGGTCGGCCTCAAGCTTGAGAACGTCACCCTCGACCTGCTCGGTAACGCCCGCAAGGTCGTCATCACCAAGGACGAGACCACCATTGTCGAGGGTGCCGGCGACGCCGAAGCCATCGCCGGTCGCGTTCAGCAGATCCGTAACGAGATCGAGAACACCGACTCCGACTACGACCGTGAGAAGCTCCAGGAGCGTCTCGCCAAGCTCGCCGGTGGCGTTGCCGTCATCAAGGCCGGCGCCGCGACGGAGGTTGAGCTCAAGGAGCGCAAGCACCGCATCGAGGACGCCGTTCGTAACGCGAAGGCAGCCGTCGAAGAGGGCATCGTCGCCGGTGGTGGCGTTGCACTCATCCAGGCCGGCAAGACCGCATTCGAGAGCAAGGCAATCCTTGACCTCGTCGGCGACGAGGCAACGGGCGCGAACATCGTGCGCGTCGCCATCGACGCTCCGCTCAAGCAAATCGCGCTCAACGCCGGCATGGAGCCGGGCGTTGTCGCCGACAAGGTGCGCAACCTGCCCGTTGGATTCGGCCTCAACGCCGCGACCGGCGAGTACGTCGACATGATCGCTGCCGGCATCAATGACCCGGTGAAGGTCACCCGCTCCGCGCTGCTGAACGCATCGTCGATCGCTGGACTGTTCCTCACCACCGAGGCCGTCGTCGCCGACAAGCCCGAGAAGAACCCGGCCCCGGCCGGCGACCCCTCGGGTGGCATGGACTTCTAAGTCCAGCCTCACCAGCAGTAACGAATAGATGTGGGCGTCCCCTTCTGGGGGCGCCCACATTCGTGTGTCCGGTGCTGCTCCCGAATGCTGGGGTGTTACCGTGCGGTATGGGGGTTCGGGGACGGTCGAGGTCGGCCGGCGCGCTGGTGCCGGCGGCGTTGCTGGCTGTGGCGCTCCTGGCCGGCTGCGCCGCAGAATCGCCAGTACCGGTCGAACCGGCAGCGGGCCCGATCGGCACCCCGGCACCGGCGGATGCGGTCACCGCACCGGCGCCCAGGCTGGGCCTCGACTGCGCCGCCCTCGTGCCGGATGATCTCGCCGCCGAAACCGTGACCACCGGGCTGGTGCCGCTTCCGTATGCCGCAGCCTTGCTCGGTGTGGGCCCGCTCAGCTTCGCGATCGAGCAGCTCGGCGGCACGGCCTGCGCCGCGACAGACCCTGCAGCTCCCGGGCCGGGAGACGGGGCAGGGCCGGTCGTCTCCGGCTACACGGTGCTCGTGCTCCCCGACGCCGCCGAGCAGTACGCCCGCTATGCGGAGCTCTACACCGACGTCACGAGCGGCACCGATGCTCCTTACGGTGATTCCGCCGGGGGAGCATGCTTCGGCCGCGGCGCCGAGTCGTCGTGCACGAGCAACATCCTGGTCGGCAGCACCTGGATCGAAGTGCAGCTGACGGGCATCGATGTCGACGCTGCGATGAGCAACGACGATGTGGCTGAGCGGGTAGCACCGCTGATCGAGTCCATCGTCACGACGGTGGCGGAGGCCCCGGCGCCCGGACCGCTCTGGACACCGGCCGCGAACGCGGTGGCGCTGCCGGACGACTGCACCGTCTACGCCACCGCCGACGAGGCACGTTCGATATTCCAGCGCACCGAGGAGCTGTGGGTCGGCCCCGCAGGCGGCGGTGGCTGGAGTCTCCCCGCGGGCGCGTGGAGCATGAGCGGAGCAGAACGATGTTCCTGGCTGCTGGAGAACTCCGACAACGGCGTACTCTCGGTCGACTCACTTCCCGGTGGGGCTTGGGCCTACGACGCGATGTGGAGCCTGACCGCAAGACCCGACCAGGGCGCAAGGAACGCCGAATCGATCCCGGGGGTCGAGCGGGCCTCGTTCGCCTGTGGCAGCGCGACCGAGACGTGCAGCCTCGACACCGTGATCGGTGGCAACTGGGTGCAGTTCAGCACGCCGTCTGCCCAGGGTGATCCTGACGTCCTACGCGACAGATTGACCCAGACCGCCGTGGGAGCCGCCGCCCGTCTCTCCGGCTGAGCCGGCCCCTACCGGGCGATCCGGGCAGCCCTCTCCGGAGAGCGCTACCGGGCGAACAACCGGGCGTTGGCCTGCTCCACCTCGGCGTACTGCTGGCCGGCCTGCCCGAGCGCCTGGTTGAGCGCATCCGCGCTCTGCTCGACATGTTGTTGAGTGGTGCGCCACGCCGACACCGCCGCCTGGAACTGTGTGGATGCCTGCCCGGTCCAGGAGCCTTCCAGCCCGGTGAGTTGACCGAGCAGCGCCGCCACCTCGGCCTGGATGCGAGACATGGTGGCGCGTGCGGCGCCGGTGGTGGTGATCAGTGCATCGCTGTCGACCTGGAACTGGGTCATCGGAACGCTCCGTTCGCTCGTGTGGCGCCCCAATGGCGCCCGCGGTCGACGTTACGGCGCACAGGCAGCCGAGCCGGGGACTGCCGGCATCGGGGGAGAACCCGGCATCGGCCGTCGGCGTGGAGGAGCGGCGCCAGGTGCTCGACACTCCACCGCAGCGTCACCCGCGGCCCTCAGCCGCGCAGGGCGGGTCAGCTCAGGGTGGTCGAGGCGAGCGACTGCGGGGCCGCGGCCGACTCGGCCAGCGGGAACCAGACCCGGAAAGTTGCTCCGCCGCCCGGGGTCTCGACGACCTCGACCGAGCCGTTGTGGCTCGCCACGATGGAGGCCACGATCGCCAGGCCCAGGCCGCTGCCGCCGGTCTCCCTGGCCCTGGAGGTGTCTGCCCGCCAGAAACGCTGGAAGATCTTGTCGCGGATCTGCGGGGGGATGCCCTCGCCGTGGTCGATGACCGAGATGGAGGCGCGCTGGTTGCGCCGGTCCACGGCGACCTCGAGTTCCACCGGGCTGTCGGCCGGGCTGAACCGCAGGGCGTTGCCCATCAGGTTGGTGATGACCTGGCGCACCTTGTTCTCCTCGGCCATGATCACCGCTTCGAGTTCCGGCGGTGCCTCGACGGCGGGGGGAACCTCACTGGCGGGCAGGGCCGCATCCGTGCGCTTGGGGCGGCGGGTGCGGAGCCTGGCGAGGGTGGCGCCGGCGAAGGAGATCGTGCCGGTGCTGGACCCGGACGGCTCGGCCTTGGCGGCGGCGCTCTTGGTGGCGGCGGTTTTGGCGCTGGCCCCGTCGACGGCCGGAGCCGGGGCGGGAGACACCGGGGCGGGGGCGACCTCACCCGTGGAGTGGGCCAGGTCGATCGGGGATTCCTGCGCCTCCTCGGTGAACTCGGCTGGGTGACTGGTCAGCACCGTGACCCGGCGGCCGGGCGAGGAGGCCATGGCGTCGAGCGCGGCATCGTGCGCGAGGGGCAGCAGGTCGACGCGGGTGAGCGAGAGCGGCTTGGTCTCATCCAGCCGGGCCAGTTCGAGCAGATCCTCGACGAGACCGCCCATGCGGATGGCTTCCTTCTCGATGCGCTGCATGGCCTGGGCAACGTCGTCGGGGGTCTGTAGAGCGCCCATCCGGTAGAGCTCGGCGTAGCCGCGCACCGACACCAGTGGGGTGCGCAGCTCGTGGCTGGCGTCGCCGACGAAGCGGCGCATCTGGTCGATCGTGCGGGCACGGTCCTTGAAGGCCCGGTCGATGCGGCTGAGCATGGTGTTGAGGGACCGGTTCAGCCGGCCCACCTCGGTATTGGGGGTGGCTCCGCCCAGCCGCTGGCTGAAGTCGCCGTCGGCGATGGCCGCAGCCGTGCGCTCGACCTCGCGCAGCGGCGCGAAGGTGGTGGTGACCAGCAGTCGGGTGAGCATGGCGCCCACCAGCACCACCCCGACACCGAAGCCGAGGAAGATGCTCAGGTAGGTGTTGACGGTGTTCTGCGCCGACTGCAGGGACACGGCCATCAGCAGGGTGCCGTAAGTGCCGGTGGAATTGATCACGAACGGCACGGCCACGGCGTGGAACTCGGTGTCGCCCTCCGCGTCGGAGAGCTTCTGTACGGCGCCGTTCATGCTGATCACGCTGGGCAGGTCCAACGGCATCGTTACAGCGGGCAGGCTGGAGCGGGGCCGGTCCCGCCAGGTACGGTCCTTGAGCACGCCGTTCTGGTCGTAGACCGCCACGAAGTAGTCGGAGTCCACACCGGCAGCGCTGCCGTTCTCCATCGAGTTGCGGTAGTCCATCAGGGTGGTCTGCGCCTCGGTCTGCAGGCTGGCATCCACCTGCTGCACAACGTAGTTCTGCAGGATCACCATGGTGCCCACTCCGGAAACGAGCAGGCCGAGCGTGAGCATCAGCACGGTCACACCGGTGATCTTGGAGCGGAGCGAAATCCGGCTCCAACGGTCCATCAGGGCCACATGCATAGTTCCAGTCTAAAGAAGTGAAACTGGGTCTATGCCTTGGCGGCCTTGAGCATGTATCCGAAACCGCGCTTGGTCTGGATCAGCGGCTCGCTGGAGTGCATGTCCACCTTGCGGCGCAGGTACGAGATGTAGGACTCCACGATGCCGGCGTCGCCGTTGAAGTCGTACTCCCAGACGTGGTCCAGGATCTGCGCCTTGGAGAGCACCCGGTTGGGATTGAGCATCAGGTAACGCAGCAGCTTGAACTCGGTGGGGCTGAGCTCGATGGGCTGGTCGCCGACGAGGACCTCGTGGGTGTCCTGGTCCATGGTCAACTCGCCGGCGCGGATGACCGCGTCTTCGTCGGCGTGCATGGTGCGGCGCAGGATGGCCTTGATCCGGGCCACGATCTCGTCGAGGCTGAACGGCTTGGTCACGTAGTCGTCGCCGCCGACGGTGAGGCCGGTGATCTTGTCTTCGGTGTCGTCCTTGGCCGTGAGGAAGAGGATCGGCGCGGTGTAGCCGGCCGAACGCAGGCGCTTGGTCACGCCGAAGCCGTTCATGTCGGGCAACATCACGTCGAGGATGATCAGGTCGGGCTCTTCCTCAAGCACGGCGGAGATCGCCTGGGCACCGTTTCCCACGGCGCGCACGGCGAACCCGGCGAAGCGGAGGCTGGTGGTGAGGAGATCCCGGATGTTGGGTTCGTCGTCAACGATAAGGATGCGGGGGCCGTCAGTCATGCACCCAGTATCTGCGCGTTAGCTGGTGCTTTCCTGTGAGTGGGCGGTACGTGGGCGCCTCAAGGCTGAGGCGCCCACCGATAACGCGCCGTGTGGCCGCCTAACGGGTGCTGCGGTGCGCCTTGACCAGGTCGGCGCAGCGTTCGCCGATCATCATGGTGGTGATGTTCGGGTTGACGGTCACGAGGACCGGCATGACCGACGCATCCGCCACCCGCAGCCCGGTGACACCCTTGACCCGCAGCTCGGGGTCGAGCGGGGCGAGGGCGTCGTCCACGGCGCCCATCCGCACGGTGCCGGCCGGATGGTAGACGGTGTTGTGGGTCTTCTGGATGTACGCGGTGATCTGCGCATCCGTCTGCACAGCTTCGCCCGGGTAGAGCTCGGTGCCGGCCCACTCGGCCATGGCCGGCTGGGCCACGATCTCCCGGGCCTTGCGGATGCCCGCCACCAACACGCGCATGTCGTGCGGGTCGGTGAAGTACCGCGGGTCGACCATCGGCTTGTCTCGGTAGTCGCTGCTGCGCAGCTTCACCGTGCCGCGGGAACGCGCCCGGGTGACGTTGGGCGTGAGGCAGAAGCCGTTCTCGGTGGTCGGGTAGCCCTGCCGGGCCGTGTGCATGTCGAACGGCACCGAACCGTAGTGGAACATCAGGTCGGGCCGGTCGAGGCCGTCTTCGGTGGTGGTGAAGATGCCGGCCTCCCACCACTGAGTGGAGGTCTCGGTCATCGGCTGCTTCGCCTCCCACTGGATGACGCCCTCCGGGTGGTCCTGCAGGTTCTCGCCCACGCCGGGGGAATCGGCGAGCACCTCGATGCCGAACTCGGCGAGCTGCTCTGCCGGGCCGACGCCGGAGAGCATCAGCAGCTTGGGGGAGTCGATGGCGCCGGCGGAGAGCACCACCTCGGCGCGGGCGGTGAGCTGGATGGTCTTGCCGAAGCTGGATTCGACGACCTGCACGCCGGTGCAGCGCTTGTTCTCGTCGAAGGTGAGCTTCTTGGCCCGCATGCCGGTGAGCAGGGTGAAGTTCGCGCGCTCCCGAATCGGATGGATGTAGGACACTGACGAGGACGCGCGGGTGCCGTCGGCCTGCCGGTTGATCTGGAAGAAATTGGCACCGTTGATCACTGTCGTGCCGGAGTTGAACGTGGTCCGCGGGATGCCGGTCTGCTCGCAGGCGTCGAGCAGGGCGATGCCGCACGGGTCGGTGGCCGGTACGTTCATCAGGTGCACGGGGCCGTCCTGGCCGTGGTGATCGGCCTGGTCCTCGTTCGTCTCGAGCCGCTGGTAGATCGGGAACGTGTTCGCCGCATCCCAGCCGGTGGCCCCGTAGACGTTCGCCCAGTCGTTCAGGTCTTCTGCCGGCGCCCAGAACGCGATGCAGGAGTTGTGGCTCGAACAACCGCCGAGCACCTTGGCGCGGGCGTGGCGCATGAAGGAGTTGCCGTGTTCCTGCGGTTCGATCGGGTAGTCCCAGTCGTAGCCGCTCTCCAACAGTTCCATCCAGCGATCCAGCTGCAGGATCACGTCGATGTCGCGGTCGTCGGGGCCGGCCTCGACGAGGGCTACCGTCACGTCGGGGTCCTCGCTCAAGCGCGCGGCGACGGCGGCGCCGGCGGAACCGCCGCCGATGACGATGTAGTCGAATTCAGTCTCTGTCATGGGTGATCTCCTTCCGGCGCTCAGCGCGCCGCGAACCAGCCGGTGACTGCCGGGGCCGTGTTCTGGTAGATGTGCTTGGTTTCCTGGTACTCGCCCAGGCCGGCGTGGCCGAGCTCGCGGCCGATGCCGCTCTGCCCGTAGCCGCCCCACTCCGCCTGCGGCAGGTAGGGGTGGAAGTCGTTGATCCACACGGTGCCGTGGCGCAGGGCCTGGGCGACGCGCTGGGCTTTGCCGGCGTCCTGCGTCCATACCGCCCCGGCCAGGCCGTAGACGGTGTCGTTGGCGATGCGCACGGCCTCGGCCTCGGTCTCGAAGGTCTCGATGGTCACGACGGGGCCGAAGGCTTCGTCGATGACGACGGACATGCCGCTGTGCACCTGGTCGAGCACGGTCGGGGTGTAGTAATAGCCCTGCTCGAGGTCGCCCTCGCCCCAGGTGCCGCCGCAGCGCAGCCGCGCTCCTTCGTCGATGCCCTTCTGCACGTAGGCGGTGACCTTGTCGCGGTGCGCGGCGCTGATCAGCGGCCCGGTCTCGGCGGCGGGGTCGAACGGGCCGCCGAGCTGGATCTGGTTGGCGCGACGCACGAGCTCGTCGACGAAGCGTTCGGCGATGGATGCTTCCACCACGATGCGCGCCCCGGCCGAGCAGACCTGGCCGGAGTGCACAAACGCGCCGTTGAGGGCGTTGTCGACGGCGGCATCGAAGTCGGCGTCGGCGAAGATGACGTTCGGGTTCTTGCCGCCGAGTTCGAGGGCGACCTTCTTGACGGTGCCGGCCGCGGCCGCGGCGATCTTCTTGCCGGTTTCGAGGCCGCCGGTGAATGACACGAGGTCCACGTCGGGGTGGCTGGAGAGCGGGGCGCCCGCCACGGCTCCGGCGCCAAGCACCAGGTTGGCGACGCCGGCGGGCAGGCCGAGGTCGTGGAGCAGCCGCATCATCAGGATGCTGGTGTGCGGGGTGAGCTCGCTGGGCTTGAGCACGAACGTGTTGCCCGCGGCGAGGGCCGGCGCGATCTTCCAGGCCGCCTGCAGCAGCGGGTAGTTCCACGGGGCGATGAGCCCGCACACGCCGACGGGTTCGTGCACGATGCGGCTGATCACATTGGGGTCGCCGGCGTCGACGATGCGTCCGGCGTCCTCGGCAGCGATCTTGCCGAAGTAGGCGAAGCAGTTGGCGATGTCGTCGATGTCGATCTCGCTCTCGAGCAGGCGCTTACCGGTGTCGAGGGTTTCGGCCCTGGCGAACTCGGCCTTCCGCACCCGAAGCTCCGCCGCAACGCGCAGCAGGAAGTCACCGCGTTCCGGTGCGGGAACGGCGGCCCAGACCTGGCTGTCGAAGGCCGCGCGGGCGGCCTGGATGGCGGCCTCGGCATCCGCCGTCGTGGCCTCGGACACGTGGCCGACGAGCTGACGGTCGGCCGGGCAGTGGATGGCCCGGGTGCCGCCGTCGCTCGCCGGCCGCCAGGTACCGCCGATGAACAGGGTGCTGGGGCGCTCGGTCGGTGCGGGGGTGTTCAGTGCGTTCATGTGTGTACCTCGTCCGATTCGAAATCGGCTTCCCAATTGTCTTTGGCTACCTGGTCTTCGGCGAAGGTGGTGTTCCCTGGCTGCTCTGCACGGTTGAGGTGCAGGAAGTCCAGGTGGGTTTCGTAGTGGTCGAGCACGTCGGTGATGACCTGCTCCTTGCTGTACCCCATGAGGTCGTAGCCGTGGCTGCCCTCGGCCGAGAAGACCTCCATGCGGTAGTACTTGCTGCCCGACGCCGCCGTGCGCACGGCATAGGACGGGATGTCGAGTTGCACGGGGTAGATCTGATACTTGAAGCCGCGCTCCTCACCCATCGACACGAGCAGGTCGACGTGGGGGATCTGCAGGCCGTCGACGACGCCCTCGCTGATGGTGACCTCAGCACCCTTGGCCACGAGTTCGTCGTGCACCTCTTTCAGGGCAGGGAGGGCCACGGTCGACACGAACCGTTCGGCCTGTTTGGGGCCGGGGTAGCTCATCGCGCGGGACAGCCGCTGGCGCCAGTTGCGGGCCTTGGCCGGGTCGCCGCTGCGGCCGGAGAGCAGCCCGGGCAGGCTCACCCGGTAGCTGTCGGTCAGGGATTGCTCCACCCGGAGGGCCTTGTAGAGCCCGAGCATGATCAGCAGGAGCACCGCCGAGAACGGCAACCCCATGATGATGGTGGCGTTCTGCAGATTGGGGATCCCTCCCACGAGCAGCATCGCCAGGGTGAGCACACCCGTGGTGACGGCCCAGAATACGCGCAGCCACTTCGGGCCATCAGATTCGGAATCCTTCAGGTGCGAGGTGAAGTTCGCCATCACCAGGGCGCCGGAGTCGGCCGAGGTGACGTAGAACAGCAGGCCGGTGAAGGTCGCGACCGCGGCGCTGAACGGCGCCAGCGGGAACTCCGCGAGCAACGAGTAGAACGCCTTCTCGGGGGAGTTCATCGCGATTTCGCCGAAGCCGGCGTCCCCGCCGATCACGATGGCGAGGGCGCTGTTGCCGAAGATGGCGATCCACAGCAGGATGAACGCGAACGGCACCACCAGAACGCCGGCGACGAACTCGCGGATGGTGCGGCCGCGGGAGATGCGGGCCAGGAACAGGCCGACGAACGGCGCCCAGGCGATCCACCAGGCCCAGAAGAACAGGGTCCAGGAGTTCATCCACGCGTCGGGCCGGTCATAGGCGAAGGTGTCCAGGGTCATCGCCGGGAACCGGCTGAGGGTGTCGCCGACGTTCTGCACGACCGCGTCGAGCAGGAACGACGTGTTCCCGGCGATCAGCACGAAGAGCATGAGCCCCACACAGAGCAACACGTTGAGCTCGGAGAGCCGCCGGATGCCCTTCTCCACGCCGGTGACCGCGGAAATCGTCGCCATCACCACCGAGAGGGCGATGAGAGACCCCTGCACGAACAGGGTCTGCGGGGTGCCGAACATGAAGGTGAGCCCGTAGTTGAGCTGTGCGACACCGATTCCCAGGCTGGTGGCGATGCCGAAGATGGTGCCGAGGATGGCGGCGATGTCGACGATGTTGCCGATCGGCCCGTAGATCCTCTTGCCGAAGATCGGGTAGAGCGCCGACCGGATGCTCAGGGGCAGGTTCTGCCGGTAGGAGAAGTACCCGAGGGCCAGGCCCATCAGCGCGTAGAGCGCCCAGCCGGTGATGCCGTAGTGGAACAGTGTCCACACCATCGCCTGGCGGGCCGCCTCGACGGTGCTCCCGTCACCCGTGGGCGGCGCGAGGTACTGCGTGATGGGTTCGGAGACCGAGAAGAACATCAGGTCGATGCCGATCCCGGCGGCGAACAGCATCGACGTCCAGGTGAACATGCTGAACTGTGGCCTGGAGTGATCGGGGCCGAGCCTGGTCTTGCCCACCCTGGAGATTGCGATGTAGATCACGAAGACCAGCACGAGGGTGACGATCAGGAAGTAGTACCAGCCGAGATTGGTGGAGACCCAGCCGACGACGGAGCCGATCACATCGCTGGCGGTGGCGGGGGCGAGAATCGACCAGAGGGCGATTGCGATGACTCCGGTGGCGGAGCCGATGAAGACGGTCTTGTTGACGCGGGTCTTGGTTTCCGGCGGAGCCGCGGAATTTATGGGCGGTGCGGGAACAGATGAATCTAGTTCAGAAGTGGGCATGTCATCCTTGGAGCTTGGCGCTTGCGTATCATCTGACGTGGCCGCGGACGCGGCCTGGTGCGCCCGTTTTCGGCGCAAAGTTGCCAAGCCTAGCAAAGTCCCCCGTTTGGGGTACGGATGAGCGAACCCGACGCTCTGTCGCGGGCGGCCCTTCCGTCAAGGACCACTTGCCCGTACGGTGGCGCACAGAACGACCGCGACGGGCAACGAGAGCACCGGCATGAGGCGTGCCGGTCTGGGGCGACGGATGGGTGGACAGTCATGAGCGAGTCGGCACCGCGACACCGCCGGGACGATGCCGAACCCCTGGTCATCGCCGGGGCCGGCCTGGCCGGTGCGCGGGCGGCCGAGGCCGTGCGGGCGGCCGGATTCGAGGGGCGGCTGGTGCTGGTCGGAGAGGAAGTCCCCGCCCCGTACATCCGCCCGCCGTTGTCGAAGGAGTACCTCGCCGGGTCGGCCGACCGGGACTCGGTGGACGTGCATCCGCTGGGCTGGTTCGCCGAGCATGCGGTTGAGCGGGTTGCCGGGCACCGGGCCGCGGTCCTGGACCGGGCCGCCCACCGGCTGACCCTCGACGACGGACGGGAGCTGCGTTATTCGCGACTGCTGCTGGCCACCGGTGCGTCACCGCGGCCGTTCCCTGGACCGGGGGCGAGCCTGCCCGGGGTCTACTACCTGCGCACCGTCGAGGATGCCGACCGGTTGCGTGTCGCGCTGTCGGAGGGCGGCCGTCGGGTGGTCATCGTCGGCAGCGGCTGGATCGGGCTGGAGGTGGCTGCCGCCGCGAAGGGCTACGGGAACGATGTCATCGTGCTGGGCCGCGGCGCCGTACCGTTGCAGTCCGCGCTCGGCACCGAGGTGGGCTTGGTCTTCGACCAGCTGCACCGTGACCACGGGGTGCACCTGGGCAACAACACCGACGTCGTGGAGCTGGAGGGGGAGACCCGCAGCGGCGGCACCCGGGTGACCGGGGTGCGCCTGAGCGACCGCACCCTGGTTCGTGCCGATCTGGTGGTGGTGGGCCTGGGCGCCACGCCGAACACCCAGCTCGCCCTCGGCGCCGGCCTCGTCGTGGACAACGGCATCGCGGTGTCGGCCACCTTCCAGACCGACGACCCCGACATTTTCGCAGTCGGGGACGTGGCGAGTGTCTTCCACCCCCGCCTTGGCCACCGGCTCCGGGTGGAGCACTGGGCGAACGCCGACACGGCCGGCGCCGCCGCCGGGCGGGCGCTGCTGGGCGACACCACGGAGTACGCCGCTATCCCGTACTTCTACACCGACCAGTTCGACCTAGGCATGGAGTACTCCGGGTTCGCCGACCTCGCCGGGGACGCGGATGTCGTCTTCCGGGGCGATAGGCCCGGCCGGGAATTCGTGGCGTTCTGGCTCGCCGACGGGCAGGTCGTCGCCGGGATGAACGTGAACGTCTGGGATGTGAACGAGACCGTGCAGCGACTCATCAGGTCCAGGGTCAGAGTGGACCCGCGCCGACTCGCGGATGAGAGCATAGCCTTGGAAGACCTGCTCGAGCCGACACCCGGCACGGCCTGAGCACACACCCGTCGCAGTCCCGCTGCGGCCCGGCACCACGAGGAGTCAGATGGCCAGCCCGACCTCCGCACCCGGGACCATCCTGCCTCGGCTGGACGTGCCCGTACGCCGCCTGAACGGCCGTGACTTCGACTTCGACCGCGAAGTGGCGGTGATGGCGGTGATCAACCGCACCCCCGACTCGTTCTACGACCGGGGCGCCACCTTCGCGCTCGACACCGCCGTCGCCGCGGCGCTGCAGGCCGTGGCCGACGGCGCCGACTGGGTCGACATCGGCGGGGCCAAATTCGCGCCCGGCCCCGCGGTGCCCGTTGCCGAGGAGATCGAGCGGGTGGTCCCGGTGGTCGCCGCGCTGCGTGGCGCCGGTGTGGTGATCTCGGTGGACACCTTCGACCCCGACGTGGCCAGGGCCAGCATCGACGCGGGCGCGCATGTGATCAACGACACCACGGGGGTGCACGACCCGCGGATGGCCGAGGTCGTCGCGGACAGCGACGCCACCCTGGTGATCACGCACAGCCTGGCCCGGCCGCGCACGCCCTACCCGGCACCGCAGTACGACGACGTGGTGCGCGAGGTCGCCGGCTTCCTGCAGGCCAGGGTGGAGCGAGCACTGGCCCACGGGGTCCCGGCCGAGCGGCTGATCATCGACCCCGGCCACGACCTGAACAAGAACACCCGGCACTCCCTCGAGCTGACCCGCCGGCTGGGTGAGATCACCGCACTCGGCCTGCCCACCCTGGTGGCCGTGTCGAACAAGGACTTCATCGGCGAGACCCTCAACCGGGACAGGGGCAGCCGGGTGGAGGGCACCCTCGCCGCGGCCGTGTACTGCATCCTGCAGGGCGCCCGCATCGTGCGGGTGCACAACGTGTCGGCCGCGGTGGACGCCGTGCGGATGACCGAGGCCATTCTCGGCTGGCGCGAACCGGCCTACCTGCGCCACAACCTCGCCTGATGCACACCCTCGATCCCGGCGACGTGCTGACCCGCTACACGGTCGGCGACCGGACGACCCCACACCTGCGGGTGAACTTCATCAGCAGCCTGGACGGCGCCGCCACTCACGACGGCCTCAGCGGCGGGCTCGGCGACGACGCCGACCGGCTGGTCTTCGACACGCTGCGGATGCTCACCGATCTGATCCTGGTCGGCGCCGGCACCGTGCGCGCCGAGGGCTACGGCGGGATCCGGTTCAGCGCCGACGCGGTGGCCTGGCGAGTCAGGCATGCCCTGCCGGAGCACCCTCCCGTGGCGATCGTGTCCGGCCGGCTCGACCTGGACCCGACCCATCCGGTGTTCACCGACGCCGCCACCCGCCCGATCCTGATCACCCACGCCCAGGCCCCGGCGGACCGCCGGACGGCGCTCGCCGCGGTCGCCGACGTGCTGGTCTGCGGGGAGAGATCCGTTGACCACGCCTTGATGGTGCAGACCCTCACCGGGCTCGGTTACCCGCAGGTGCTCTGCGAGGGCGGCCCGAGCCTGTTCGGTTCGCTGCTGTCCGCCGACGCGGTGGACGAGCTCTGCCTCACCCTGGCTCCGCTGCTCGAGTCCGGCCGGGCCCCCCGCATCGCCGGCGCCCCGGAGGCGTCGCCCAGGCGGATGCGCCTCGCCCACGCCCTCCCCGCCGGAGACACCCTCCTCCTCCGCTACCTCCGCCCGCGAACTGTGAGTTAAGCCCCGAAAACTCGCGTTTTGTGGGGCTTTTCTCTCAGTTCGCGGAGACGGTGGGGCGCGTTAGGGAGTGGGCATCGAGGATTGTGTACGAGTAACCCTGTTCCGCGAGGAATCTTTGGCGGTTCTGGGCGAAGTCCTGGTCGACCGTGTCGCGAGCCACGAGCGTGTAGAAGCTCGCGGTGAGACCGGATTCCTTGGGGCGCAGCAGACGGCCGAGCCGCTGGGCCTCCTCCTGCCGGGACCCGTACGACCCCGACACCTGGATGGCCACCGACGCTTCGGGCAGGTCGATCGAGAAGTTCGCCACCTTCGACACCACCAGGAGATTCTCCTCGCCCACCCGGAACGCCTGGTACAGCCGTTCCCGTTCGTCGACCGGGGTGGCGCCGGTGAGCTTGGGGGCCCCTAGCGTCTCGGCAAGTTCGTCGATCTGGTCGAGGTACTGGCCGATCACCAGGATGCGCTCGCCCGGGTGCATCGCCACCAGCTGCTTGACGATGTCGAGCTTCGCCGGAGCGGTGGCGGCCATCCGGTAGCGTTCGTCGTCGGGCGCCGCGGCGTAGCTGAGCCGTTCGGAGTGCGGCAGGTCGATGCGCACCTCGAAGCAGGCCGCGGGGGAGATGAAGCCCTGCGCCTCGATCTCCTTCCACGGGGCGTCGAAGCGCTTGGGCCCGATGAGGCTGAACACGTCGCCCTCCCGGCCGTCCTCGCGCACCAGGGTGGCGGTCAGGCCGAGCCGCCGGCGGGCCTGCAGCTCGGCGGTGAGCTTGAACACCGGCGCGGGAAGCAGGTGCACCTCGTCGTAGATCACCAGGCCCCAGTCCATGGCGTCGAGCAGCTCAAGGTGCGCGTATTCGCCCTTCCGCTTGGCGGTGAGGATCTGGTACGTGGCGATGGTGACCGGTTTGACCTCCTTCACCTGACCGGAGTATTCACCGATCTCCTCCGCGGTGAGGGTGGTGCGCTTTTGCAGTTCGTCCCGCCACTGCCGGGCGGACACGGTGTTGGTCACCAGGATCAGGGTGTTGGTCTTGGCGGTCGCCATCGCGCCCGCGCCCACCAGGGTCTTGCCGGCGCCGCAGGGCAGCACCACAACACCGGAGCCCGCCTCGAAGAAATTGGCCACGGCTTTGTTCTGGTAGTCGCGCAACGCCCAGCCGTCTTCGAGCAGGGCGATGTCGTGCGGGGTGCCCGGCGTGTAGCCGGCGAGGTCCTCGGCGGGCCAGCCGAGCTTGACCAGTTCCTGTTTGAGCTGGCCGCGGGCCCACGGAGCCACCAGGAACGAGTCCGGGGTGGGCTGGCCGACCAGCAACGGGGCGATCTTTCGCGCGGCCGCCACCTCGGTGAGCACCGGGGCGTCCAGGCTGCGCAGAACGAGCGCTCCCTCGGCGTCCCGGTCGATGACCAGGCGGCCGTACCGTCCCACCGTCTCCTCGAGATCGACGGTGACGGTCTGCGGGATCGCGAATTTGGAGTACTTCGTGAGAGTGGCGAGCATATTCGCCGCGTCGTGCCCCGCCGCCCGCGCATTCCAGAGGCCGAGCCGGGTGATCCGGTAGGTGTGGATGTGCTCAGGTGCACGCTCAAGCTCGGCGAAGACGGCCAGGTCGTGCCGGGCATCCTCCGCCAGAGGATGCGCGACTTCGAGCAGAACCGTGCGGTCACTTTGGACGATCAGCGGGCCATCGGACATAAGCGTCAATGCTACGCCCGTGCGATGCGAGCGTGCCTACCCGCGTCCGGGGGTGCGCCGCCGGTCAGGGGGCGGGAACGATGCTGACGACGCTGGAGAGCGGCAGGGTCCGTTCGATATCGGCCCGCCGGTCCCTGGCTCGGAAACGGCCGCCGCCGACGCTGGCCGGCTCGAGGAGGTAGTCCACGACATCGCCGTCGGGCATCCGCACGCTCACCAGCACGGTCTCCCGGTGCTTGATGGCCGAGTCCAACTGCCGGGCCAGCCACGCGTTCGCGGCCTTGGCTTCGCCGCCGTCGGTGGCGCGCAACTCCTCGACGAGAGCGATCGTGGGGTCGGGCAGTTCGGTTCGGGTGGGCCGCACGACAGGGTGCCGGCGCGGGTGCACCACCTCGCCGGCCGCGTTCTCGGCGGCGACGGGGTACCGGGCGTCGGTGAGGGCCCAGAACACGGCGTCGGCCGGGTGCGCGCTGGTCAGCCGGGTGTCGGAGACCGACTCAAAGGCCAGGGCAGTGAACGTCTGGTCGACGGCAATGGCGCCGAGCACCGCGGAGTCGTCGGAAGACACGTAGCTGGGCCCGGCCGGGTCCGCCGGGTCGACGCTGCCCACCCGCACCCGGCCATACCTGTCGGCGGCGTCACGGATGAGGTAGTCCACCGGCTGGGGAACGCCGGTGAGGGAGATCGCGGACAGGAACTGCAGGATGGACTCCGCGTCGTCGCCGGCGGCCAGGGCCCGGTTGACCGACGCGCCACTCAGCCGGTAGCTGGAGGCCAACTCGCGGCTCTCAACATCCGCGAAGGTGCGCAGCCGGGCGTCGATCGACGCCGAGAGCGGGCCGGGCGCGACGATCGAGAGGTCGTGTTGCAGGTAGACGGTGCCTACCTCGGCGGGCAGCGAGGCCGTGATCGTGGCGATGGCGGCGTCGATGTCGCCGACCAACACGGATGCGCCGGCCGCACTGGTCGTCTGCCTCGCCGTGATGCCGATCAACTCGGCGTCGCGGGCGAAGGCGGCGATGCGTTCGTCCATCCAAGTGCCGCCGGCCGGGTACAGCCAGGCCACAAACCGGTGCATGGCGTCGCCCCAGGCCACGCCGGGTCGCTGGGCGAGGATCTGCCGCACGTCGGCGGGCAGGACGCCGAGCCAGGACGCGGCGAGGACACCCCAGCGCTCGGAGGCACTCATGACCAGCCAGTCGACCCCGGCGGCGGATTGGGACCAGTAACCGGCGCCGAGGGCGACCAGCTCGGCGCGGGCGGCGATGCCCACCAGCGGGGCGACGGCGTCGATGTCGACCCGCATGGCCATGGCGAGGCGTTTGGTGTCTGGCAGTCCGAGGCCGCCCCGGCTGAGTTCCCGGGCCGGCTCCTGACCGAGTTCGGTGAGCAGTTCGGCGATCGACGAGACGGCGGCGAAGGCGCGTTCGGCGGCCAGCCGTTCGGTGAACCGGCCGTCGGTCGCCGACAGCGGGGCCAGCGCGGTGGGTGCGGGCACACCGGCCAGGTCGGCGGTGCCGGGCAGTCCTTCCTCCGGCCAGGCGCGCAGGCGCGCGGTGACGGCGGGATACGGTCGCACGGAGTCGTCCGTGCGGGTCAGCAGCATCAGCTCGTCGAGGTGCGTGACGCGTGCACAGATGTCGGCGGCGTCCTGGGTGTCGTGGCCGAGGTCGGCCAGCCGTTCGACCAGCTCGTCCAGCGAGGGAGCGCCGAGATCAGAGGCCACCGCCAGGACGGCCAGCGTGCTGCGGTCCAGATGCGACAGCGTCACCTGAATCGCGGCGGGGTCGAGGAGGGCCTCGGCGAGGTCGAAGAAGTCGTGGATGCCGTGGGGATTCACCGATCGGAGAGCGATCGTGCGGCGCAGTGCTGCGTCGTTCAGTGCGCGGAGGCGTGAGGCGAGCGTCAGCATGGTGGCTACTCCATTTTCTGTCGAGCCTCGCGAGCGCGGCGGATTCCGCTGACGACCATCAAGGTGATGATCAGCAGGAAGCCGAGGGGAAGACCGAACAGGGGCAGGGTGAGCACGGCGGGCCAGACGCCCGTGCTGAACCCGTCGTTGTCGCCGGCACCGGCAGCGGTGCCGAGGATCACGGCGAGGAAGGCCAGGATCGAGAGCCCGACCACGCCCGCGACCATGTACGCCAGGATCTTTTCGAGCCGGCCCGGGTCGTGTGGAGTTTGAGTGGTCACAGACCTAAGGATACGGGGCATAGTCAGCTACAACAGAATATGCTGAGTGAAGCGGCGCGTATTCTGCGCGCCTCAAAATCACAGCGAGGTTCAGATGCCCACCGGCAAAGTCAAGTTCTACGACGAGGAGAAGGGTTTTGGCTTCATCAGTTCCGATGACGGCCACGAAGTCTTCCTGCACGCGTCTGCGGTGCCCGCCGGAGTGACGGTGAAGGCCGGGATGAAGCTCGAGTTCGGCATCGCCGATGGCAAGCGGGGCGCCCAGGCGCTGTCCGTGCGTGTGATCGAGGCTCCGCCGAGCCTGGCCAAGTTGAGCCGCAAGCCGGCCGACGACATGGCCATCATCGTCGAGGACTTGGTGAAGCTGCTCGATGGCATCGGGTCGAGCCTGCGCCGCGGCCGGTACCCCGACGCCGCGCACAGCAAGAAGATCGCAGCCGTGCTGCGTAAGGTCGCCGAGGAACTGGATGCTTGATCCCTTCGACCCCACTCCGCCCAAGGCCACGCCGGTCGCTGCGGCCAAGGACCCGGCCGTCGAGACCACCGTCGACGAGGTAGCGGCGACCGCCGAGCCCGGCCAGACGGATGCGGCACCGGCCGAGTCCGTCGAGGACGTCGCGGAGCTGGACGACGACGAGGTGTTCGAGGCCGATGAGGTGCTCGTGGACGCGGTCGACCAGGCCAGGACGGCCCTCGAACTGATCACGCCGGCCGACACGATCGGCGAACCGCTCGGCTACATCGTCGAGGGCGAGCACGTACTGTCGCTGCTCTTCGACTGCCTGATGACCGGGTACCCGGGCTGGCGTTGGACCGTCAGCCTGACCCGCGTCGACGAGGACTCCGCGCCGCAGGTTCTGGAAACCGAGCTGATGCCCGGCGACGATTCCCTGCTCGCTCCCGAGTGGGTGCCGTGGAGCGACCGGCTCGCCGACTCCAAGGTGGCCGAGGAACTCGCCGCCGCCGGACTGGCCGGGGACGACGACGACGACGACGATGACGACCACGACGACGACGACGACGATGACCACGACGACGATGACCACGACGACGATGACCACGACGACGACGACGACGACGACGATGACGACCACGATGATGATGACAGTGACGATGACGACGAGAGCGCCGAGTCCGACGACGCCGTCGACAACGGCGTCGACGTTCTCGACGGGATCGACGTGGACGAGGCTCTAGTGGCGTCTGAACATCACGAAGCCGAGGCCGCAGAGGCCGAGGCCCAGACCGATGACGGCGCACCACAGCCACCAGCCCAGGCCGGCGTCATCCAGTTCAGCTCGGAAAACGAGAGTCAGCACCAGCAGGACTAGCCAGCCGGCCGAACCCGCTGCCACCGCTTTACGCGCATTAGCGCGGGCGGGCAGCGGGTCCGGCCGTCTTTCGCTGTCTTTGAGCCAGAGGCGCATGGGCGACTAGGCCAGGTTGGCCACAACGTATTCGATCGACGAGACGAGCTTTCGCACATCCGCCGGGTCGATGGCCGTGAAGGTCGCGACACGCAGCTGGTTGCGGCCGAGCTTGCGGTACGGCTCGGTGTCGACGATGCCGTTGGCGCGCAGGACCTTCGCGATGGCCGCGGCGTCGATGCTGTCGTCGAAGTCGATCGTGGCGACGACCTGTGAGCGGTGGCTCGGGTCGGTCACGAACGGCGTGGCGTAGTCGACGGTTGCGGCCCAGTCGTAGAGCACCGACGAGGACTCGGTCGTGCGTGCGGACGCCCAGGCGAGTCCACCGTTGCCGTTGATCCAGTCGAGCTGGTTCTCCATGAGCAGCAGCGTCGACACGGCGGGCGTGTTCAGCGTCTGGTTGAGCCGGGAGTTGTCGATGGCGTTCTTCAGGCTGAGGAACTCCGGGATGTACCGGCCGCTGGCGGCGATGCGTTCGACCCGCTCGATGGCGGCGGGGGAGAACAGCGCCAACCAGATGCCACCGTCGGAGGCGAGGTTCTTCTGAGGGGCGAAGTAGTAGACATCCGCCTGGTCGGCCTCGAAGTCGATGCCGGCGGCGGCGCTCGTGGCGTCGATCACGGTGAGCGCACCCGCGTCGCCCTGCACCCGGGTGACCGGAGCCATGACGCCCGTAGACGTCTCGTTCTGCGGCCAGGCGTAGACGTCGATGCCCTCGGTGGGCACGGCGGTGGCACGTGAGCCCGGCGCCGACTTGATCACATCGGGAGCGGTGAGGAACGGGGCGGCGGCGGCTGCGGCGAACTTGCCGCCGAACTCGCCGAAGACGAGGTTCTGCGCGCGGGTTTCGATGAGCGAGAACGCGGCGGCGTCCCAGAACGCGGTCGAGCCGCCGTTGCCCATGATGAGCTCGTAGCCCGCCGGGGCGCGGAACAGGTCGGTGAGGCCGGTGCGAACGCGCCCGACCAGGTTCTTCACAGGTGCCTGGCGGTGGGAGGTGCCCAGAATGCTCGCGCCGGCACCAGAGAGGTAGTCAAGCTGCTCCTGGCGGATCTTGGACGGGCCGCAGCCAAAACGTCCGTCGGCGGGCAGCAATTCTGTGGGGATCTGTATGTCCGGCATAACAGGATTCTAGTTGCCCGGTTCGCACGGGTAGTGTTGTGGCGTTGCACATATGGCCGAGCGGGAGGCTGCGGATGACTGACCTTATCGACACGACCGAAATGTATCTCCGCACAATCCTCGACCTGGAGGAGGAGAACATCGTTCCCCTCCGCGCCCGGATCTCCGAGCGGCTGGGCCACTCCGGCCCGACGGTGTCCCAGACCGTGGCACGGATGGAGCGCGACGGTCTCGTTGTCGTCTCCGGCGACCGCCACCTCGAGCTCACCCTGACCGGCCGCAGCAAGGCCGTGCACGTGATGCGCAAGCACCGACTCGCGGAGCGCCTTCTCAGCGACGTCATCGGCCTCGAGTGGGAGTTCGTCCATGACGAAGCCTGCCGCTGGGAGCACGTGATGAGCGAGCAGGTCGAACGCAAGATCCTCGAAATCCTCGGTCACCCCACCGAATCCCCGTACGGCAACCCGATCCCCGGCCTCGACGAGCTGGGCGACTCCCCGGCCGTGGCGTTCATGGCCGGCGTCACCAACCTGCTCGACGTCGTGGCGGCATCGGCTGCGCCCGTCAGCGCCGTCATCCGTCGGCTGGGGGAGCCCGTGCAGTTCGACCCCGAACTCCTGGCCCAGCTCAAGCAGTCCGGCGTGCTGCCGGGCAACACCGGCGTGTTCTCCGCGGTCGGTTCCTACGTTCTGGTGCAGGTCGAAGGTTTCGGCGACGGCCTGGAGTTGCCCAATGAGGTCGCCGGTCACATCTTTGTGACGACCCCCGTCGCCGTCTCCTGACCGCACCAGGGGTTCTGCAGAAATTCACAGTCTCGTTACCAATTCGTTAGATTTCGTCCATTTGGGGTGACAAACGCGAATTGGTCACGTAGCCTCGGATCTGCCCACAGATCAGAGACCGGTCATCGGGCCCGCGCAAGACGCCTCTACCCTGCCCGTCTCTTGCCGCGGAAACTCCACGCGTTCACGCGCATCGGACGGGGCAACTACCTAGTGTTGTCGAGGCGCCGGAGGTTCGACTTGTCCCCATTAGGTAGAAGACTGCCCCGAAGCGGTCGACGTTCCACGGCTGTGACCGTGCGACCCGCCACCACCGATCCGATGCGCTCAGCGCAAACGGAGGTGGGACCCCGTGTCGTGCTGCCGCCGGGGGCGCCAGTCAAGCGCTCCAAGCGGCGTAGCGCCACGGGTCACGTCGTGATGATGACCCTGGCAGCCGGCCTCGTTGCCACCATGGCTCTGCCTGCCTACGCGTTCGCCCCGGCGGATGCCGAGGGCAACTTCGCTGCCACGGATGCCACCGAGCTCACCAAGGCCGGCGCCCAGAAGGTCGCCGTCGATGAGGCGGCCGCAACGGTCACGGTCGCGCAGGACGCCTTCTCGGCCACGCCGCAGGCGGAGATCGACGCCGCCGACGCCGCGGAAGCGGCCGTAGCGGCCGAAGCCGCCCGTGCCGCCGCCGCGACCTCGATGACCACCTACGCGGCGTCGTACACCGGCCCGTCCGCGGCGGACTACCTGGCCAGCCCGGCGTATCCGAGTTTCAGCCTCTCATCCGTGTACAACGTCGCGTTGCAGTACCAGGGGGTGCCCTATGTCTACGGCGGCGCCACCCCGGCCGGCTTCGACTGCTCAGGCTTCGTGATGTACGTGTATGCGCAGTTCGGTATTTCTCTGCCGCATTCCTCCACCGGGCAGGGCGCAGCCGGCACCCGCATCGCCCTGGCCGACGCCCAGCCGGGCGACCTGGTGATCATGGACGGACACGACGGGTTCTACGCCGGCAACGGCAACATCCTGCACGCCCCGTATGAAGGGGCGTCGGTGCGGGTGCAGCCGATCTGGACCAGCGACTACTACATCGTGCGCCTGGGCATCTGAGCCGCCGAACGACACGCTGAGAACCCGCCTTCGGTAAACACTGGGTAACGCCTAGCACAAATGGTGCGCCACGATTTACGTGGTGCACCATTTGTGGGTTAACCTGATGCCCTGATGTTCTGCGGGATTTTGGGAGAGCCAATGCGCAAGCTACGCACGATCCACACCATGGATGTGCGCGGACACTTCGCGCTGCGGCACGGCAGTCAAATCTGTTGCGAGTTCGTGTGCCGCCAGCACACTGAAGCCCGCGGGGCGTTGTCATGATGACGACGCCCTTTTTGTTTGCCCAAATCTCCTCCCCGCGCACGCCAGGCAGCAGTTCGAATGGCTGGAAGCCGTCCAGCCTTTTTCGAAAGGGAGCGCATGCGCACACTGGTCCTCAACGCGGGATATGAACCCCTCGCAGTCGTGTCGTTCAAACGGGCACTCGTACTCGTCATGAACCAGAAGGCAACAATCATTCAGGCGGATCAAGGTCACCCGGTCTGGGCGGCAACGGAGTCCTGGGACCGGCCGAGCGTCATCCTGCTCACCCGCTACGTGCGCCTCCCGCGGTCGCGGGCCGTGCCGGTGAGCCGGCGCGGGGTGCTGCGGCGTGACGACCACCGCTGCTGCTACTGCGGCAAGAGCGCCAGCACCATCGACCACGTGCAGCCGCGGTCCCGCGGCGGCCGGGACACCTGGGACAACCTGGTGGCCTGCTGCCTGCGCTGCAACAATCTGAAGAGCGACCGCACGCCCGCCGAGATGGGCTGGGACCTGCGTTTCAACCCGCGGATGCCGCAGGGCACCACCTGGGTGGTCAGCGGGGTGGAGCATTCGGTGCCGCAGTGGGACGAGTTCCTCGTTCCGGCCGCCGCCGCGTGACCCTTCGATCGACAAGGATTTGTGGATGTGCACCCCTTTGTCGTGCCATTGTCACGAAAACGTAACGCTCAAGGTGACACGGGCCCTGCCCATCGCCTAAGGTTGTGAAGTCCCCCTCCGGTAGCGGCTGTTTAGAGGATTATCTGTGACTCATTCCGGCCCCGCCGGCTCGCCCGAGGGCGTCGGCCCGCTTCTCACGCGCCGCGAGGCCCGAGCGCAGCGCGAAGCCGCTGAGGCCTCGACCGCCGCAGCCGCCACAGCAGAGACTGCCGCCGAGACGCCGACCGCCGAGGCCGTCGACACTCCGCCGGCTCCGACCACCGTCATTCCCGCCGTTCCCGTCCCGCCGGTCCCGGTCCTGTCGGTATCGCCGGACCTGGCCGTCGTCGTCGAGAGCGCGAGCACCCCGACCTCCGACCTCGGCCCGCAGTCGTCCGCCTCCGCGCCGACGGCGCCCACCAGCCCGGTTCCCCCGCACGTCGGCCGCCTGCGCCCCGTCCGGCTCCGCTCCGTCACCGCGGCACCCACGTCACCGGCCGGCGCCCGGACCAGCCGTCCCGTCAAGCGCCGCAAATCGGTCGCGAAGATCGTGACCCTGCTGGCGATCCCAGCGATCTTCCTCACCGCCGCCCTCCCCGCCTACGCGTTCTCGCCGCAGGGCGGCTCGGCCCTCGTCAGCGCCAAGGCCTCCGGCGACACCCAGGCGCTCACCGTGGCCGCCGCCGCTGCCGCCGTGAGCATCTCGGCCGACGGGTTCACCGCCACGAGCCAGGCCGAACTCGATGACATCGAGGCCGGCATTCAGGCGGATCTCGTGCAGCAGCAGGCCGCAGAAGACGCCCGTGCCGCCGCGGCCGACTATGCCGTGATCGGCATCCGGGCCGAGGGCGACGACTATCCGTGGCGCGAGGCTGCCACGGAATCCCAGGGTGGCGGGCTCTCCCCGCTGGGCTATTACTACCGCGAGTGCGTGGACTTCGTGGCTTGGCGGCTCAACCGTGACGCCGGCGCCACCAGCTCGTTCAAGTGGACCTGGTCGACGATGACGCCCGGCGGCGGCAACGCATCCGCCTGGGCCAACGCCTGGTCGAACAAGGGGTGGGCCAGCAGCAAGGCGCCCGTCGTGGGCGCTGTGGCCTGGTTCACCTACAACCACGTCGCCTACGTGCAGTCCGTCCCGGGCGACGGCACCGTCGTGCTCGAGGAATACAACTGGATGGGCTCGCACGCTTATCACACGCGCACCGTGCCGATCAGCGAGGTGCCGGTCTACCTCTACCCGCCGACCTAAGGCGCCAGTCCGGCCGCTTGCCCCGCTGCGGACGAGTTGCCCTGCTGTACCCGGGCACGTGGTCCGCACGAGGGCAACTCGGGGAACGCGGCCTGGGTGGGCTCATCGGGCGCGGATACCGGCTAAACTTTCCCGGTCAGCCTCTGTAGCTCAATGGAAGAGCAGTTCCGTCCTAAGGAAAGGGTTGGGGGTTCGAGTCCCTCCAGGGGCACCACGCACGACACCGAACAGCCGGCCAAGTGCCGGTTCACCGGCCAAGGCTGTACCGTCGAGGGATGAAGACTACGCGGTGGGCGATCCTTGGACCGGGCGATATCGGCGGCTGGTTCGCACGGGCGCTGCCCAACTCGGCCCACGGCATCCTGCACGCTGTCGGCAGCACGAACCCCGGTCGGGCGGCCGCATTCGCCACGGAGCACGGTGCGCCCATCACCGGGACGTACGAGGAACTCCTCGCCCGGGATGACATCGACGCCGTGTACATCTCCACGGTGAACACGACCCACGCGGATCTCGCGGTGGCCGCGCTCCTGGCCGGCAAGGCCGTGCTGTGCGAGAAGCCGGTGGCGCCCACGCCGGCGGAGGTGGAGCGGGTCCTGGCGCAGGCGGCGGCCTCCGGGCTGCCGTTCGTGGAGGCGTACAAGCACCGCTTCGGACCGTTCGCGCGGGCGCTGGACGCGGCGGTCGCCGACAACGCGGTGGGTACCGGGCTGCGGTTGACCGCGTCGTTCGGCTTCGCCGCGGGCCAGCGCACGGGCCGACTGTTCGATCCGGACCTGGCCGGCGGCGCCATTCTCGACGTGGGCGGCTACCCGGTGTCACTCGCGGTGGGACTCGCCGCCGCCGCCGGCCTCGACCCGGCCGACTTGACGCTCACGGCCGTCGAGGGACGGGTCGGAGAGACCGGGGTGGATGAGCAGGCCACCGCGACGGTGTCGGCGCACGGCTTCACGGCGGAGGTGGCGTGTTCCATCGTCACCGAGTTGCCGAGATCGGCGACGCTGAGCGGGAGCGCCGGGATCATCGAGCTGCCCGACGTGTTCGGCAGCCGGTCCGCATCGGCGGCGTCATTCAGCGTGCGCACCTCCGGCGGCGACAGTGTCGTCGAGCCGGCGACGGTGGATCCGTTCGCCGCGGAGGCCGACGCCGTGTCGCTGGCGCTGCGGGACGGCCGGACCGAGGCGCCTGAGGTGCCGTGGGCGCACAGCCGCACCATCGCCCGGCTGCTCGGCCAGTGGCGGGCCGGACTCGACGCGGCGCCACGCGGCTGAGCACATCCGGAGCCGGTCACGACGCGGCCACAACGCGGTCGCGGCGTGCTCACAACGTTCTCCCGGCGGTCACGGCGGGGTCGCGAGGCGGTATGCGGGTCAGGCGCCGCTAGGCGGGTGGCGCGCCACCCGCCTAGCGGCGCGGCACCCGCCCGCCGGCGTCGACGGGGTGCGACGGGGTCCGGCAAGGTAAGACCGCAGTCCGCCGCCGCGACCGGAGCCGCGGCGGCGGTGCTGGGTGCGCCGGTCATCGGAACTGGGTCAGCTTCAACACCAGGTACTCGTCTCTCACCCGGTCCAGCTCCCGGCGGGCCTGGATCGATTCGGGGGCGAGAGTGGGGCGTTCGCGGCGGCGTGCCCGGACGGGCCGACGTCCCCAATGGATCAGCGCGACGCCGAGGTGCATGGCGGCGCGATCGACCAGGCCCACGCGGCGCAGCGGATGCGCCTCGGGGGAGCGGACGGGTTGGGGTGGGTGGTCGTGGCGGCCCTCAGCGGGCGCCAATTGGGTATTCATGATGATGCATTCCTTTAATAGGACGGTTCGGAAGAACCCGGGCGCTCGACAGCGCGTTCGGGCTCGCCGAATGAAGGGTGGCCGCGCAGGGCGGCATGAGGGCGACTCGCGGAGTGCGCGCCGCTCACGGGGTGAGTGACCCGGGCAGAGGGATGCGAACGGGTGCGAATTCACACGGGTGCGGATGCTGCCTGGTCGGGCTTCGAGAGCGTCACCACCGTCTGGACCGGTGGGTTACCTACTGGCCGATCAGGCGGTGAAGACGCCGACGAAGCCGGCGGTGGTACGGAGTGCGAATGCAATCTTCTGAGTAATCACGCTGAGCTCCTTTCGTCGTATGGCGTAGGCCTCACCGTAGTGGGCAATCCGCTCTCGGCGCAACACTTTTCTCGCACTTCCGTGCTCGGGCCCGGCTGGGTAGCCTCGAAGTATGTGTCGGAACATTCATCAACTTCACAATTTCGAACCTGCCGCCACCGATGACGAGGTGCACGCGGCGGCGCTGCAGTTCGTGCGCAAGATCAGCGGCTCGACCAAGCCGTCGAAGGCCAACGAAGCGGCCTTCGACCGGGCGGTGGAAGAGATCGCGCACATCTCGCGGCACCTGCTGGAGGACCTGGTCACGACCGCACCACCGAAAAACCGCGAGGTGGAGGCGGAGAAGGCCAAGGAGCGTTCGGCGAAACGGTTCGCCGCCGCTTGATCAACCGGTCCTGGCCAACCGGTCGGCGAGCCCGCGTCAGGACTCCTGAAGCTCCCGCGGCACAGTGATGGCGTCGACCAAGGCACCGTTTCGCCAGACCGTGATCTCGATGGGCTTGTCGATCGCGTCCTCGACCATCAGCTGTTGCACGGCTGTGGCCGTGACCACCGGCTGACCGGCGAGTTCGACCACGATGTCGCCGCGGTGCAGCCCGGCCTGGGCCGCCGGGCTGCCCGGGGAGACGCCGGCCACCTGCAGGCCGGTCGGCGACCCGATCCGGGCGGCCAGGGCCGGCGGCAGCGGCACCTGAGCGCCGGCGATGCCGAGCCAGGCCCGCCGCATCCGCCCTGTGGTCATCAAGGCGGTGATGATCGCCCGGGTAGACACGTTCACCGGCACCGCCAGGCCCACCCCGATGCCCGCCACAGCGGTATTGACCCCGATCATACGCCCGGCGCTGTCGGCCAGGACCCCGCCGCTGTTGCCCGGGTTGAGGGCGGCGTCGGTCTGGATCACCTCGTCGATCACGCGCCCGGACCGGGTCGGCAGCGACCGGCCGAGCGCCGAGACGATGCCGGCGGTGACGCTGCCGGCCAGGCCGAGCGGGTTGCCCAGGGCGATGACGACCTGGCCGACGCGCAGCCGCGAGGCATCGCCGAGCTGCACCGGCGGCGGGGTGGGGCCGCGGGCGTGCAGCACGGCCAGGTCGGAGAGAGTGTCGCGGCCGACGACGTCGACCCGGCTGCCGGTGCCGTCGGCGAACCCGACGTCGGCCACGCCGGCACCCTCGACGACGTGCGCGCTGGTGAGCAGGAAGCCATCGCCGGTGATCACGCTCGCGCTGCCCGTGCCGGCGCCCTGCCTACTGCGCACGGTGACACTGGCCACGCTCGGCAGCACCCGCGTCGCCACGGCCATCACGGTTTTCGAGTAGGCGTCGAGCAGCCCGTCGTCATCCATCGGCGGCATATCGTTCATGGCACCAGAGCGTACGTCGGTGAGGAGCGACCGTGGGCGCCGTTCGCTGCCAGCAGACGGCGGGCATGGCGGGCAGTCGGGTCGCGTGGTCAGCGGCGCCGCCGGCGGGTGCCGAAGATGCCCGTGACGATACCGGTGAGGATGGTCTTGGTGGCGGGGGATCCGAGCACCTCTTCGAGCACCGATTTCTGCGGCTTTGAGCGAGCGCGGGTGCGGGAACTGGTTTCGGCCTGGCGTCGGAGCCGTTCGTAGTCGGCGTCGGCCTTCTTTTGGGCCTTGGCTTGCTGCGCATCCGCGGCCGCCTGCTGTTTCGCGAGCTCGGCGTGGGCCTTGGCCTGGTCGATCGCCTGCTGCTCGGCTTCGGCGACCCGGGTGGCGGCCTCCAGCCGGCTGGCCAGCATCTCCCGGGCGGAATCCCGGTCGACCGGTCGGCCGTAGCGGGCGAGCAGCGGGGAGGCGGCGATGCCGGCCTCGATCTGCGCGGCCGGGGTGGGCGCCATCGACCCCAACGGCGCCCGTAACCGGGTCCACGCGACCGGACTCGGTGCGCCCTGCTCGTTCATCACCGTGACGACGGCTTCGCCGATGCCGAGCCCGGTGAGCACGTCGTCGAGATCGTAGCCGGACCGCGGGAAGGTCGAGACCGTGGCCCGGAGCGCCTTGGCAGCATCGGGCGTGAACGCCCGCAGCTGGTGCTGCACCCGCGAACCCAGCTGGGCGAGAACGTCGCCGGGCACGTCCTTCGGTGTCTGGGTGACGAAGAAGATGCCGACCCCCTTCGAGCGGATGAGCCGCACTGTCTGGGTGATCGCGGCCAGGAAGTCCTTGGATGCGTCCTGGAACAGCAGGTGCGCCTCGTCGAAGAAGAACACCAGCTTGGGCCGCTCCAGGTCGCCCACCTCGGGCAGGTCGTTGAACAGGTCGGCGAGCAACCACATCAGGAACGTGGAATACAGCGCGGGCCGGTCCTGCACCCCGGGCACCTCGAGCAGACTGACCAGGCCGCGGCCGTCGGCGGTGACGGAGAGGAACTCGCTGGTGTCGATCTCGGGCTCACCGAAGAACACATCGGCGCCCTGGTCGGCGAAGGTGATCAGTTCGCGCAGGATGACGCCGACGGTGCTGCTGGAGAGCCCACCGAGGCCGGTGAGTTCGCCCTTGCCGTCGTCGCTGATCAGAAAACTGAGCACCGCCCGCAGGTCGGTGAGATCCAACAGCGGCAGGCCGGCCTCGTCGGCATAGTGGAAGACCAGGCCCAGACTGGACTCCTGGGTGTCGTTGAGCCCGAGGACCTTGCTCAGCAACAAGGGGCCGAAGCCGGCCACGGTGGCCCGGATCGGGATGCCGTGGCCGAGGCCGCCCAGGCAGAAGAACTCGGTGGGGGAGGCGGCGCCGGCCCAGTCCTGACCGAGCGCGGAGGTGCGGGCGAGCAGTTTGTCGTTGGGCGTGCCGGCGCTGGCGATGCCGGAGAGGTCGCCCTTGATGTCCGCGGCGAACACCGGCACCCCGTGCGCCGACAACTGTTCGGCGAGCACCTGCAGCGTCTTGGTCTTCCCGGTGCCTGTCGCCCCGGCGACCAACCCGTGCCGGTTCGTCATGGCCAACGGGATGCGGATCTGCACGTCGGGACGGACCTCACCGTTGACGAGGGCGCCGAGCTCGAGTGCGGGCCCGTCGAAGCCATAGCCGGACCGGATCGCCTCGACCTGGGTCTCGTCGAGGGGGCCGACGGGGCCGGACGGTGGCGCGGGCGACTCGGCGACGGTGTGCGCCTCGTCCTCCGCCAGGCGCAGCTGGGCTTCGGCTTCCTCCGCGTCGGCCTGGGCGCGCAGCGCGGCGGCTCTGGCCGCATCCGCTTTGGCCTTGAGCCGGCTGACCGCGTTGACCTCATCACTGGGAGTCATGGCGGTATCCTAGCCGCCGTCAAGAGGCTGGCGGCCCGGCGTGTCGGTCGGTTTTCTCGAGGGCGTCGGCGGCGTCTCGGGCATCCCGGGCGCGGGCGCTGGCGTCGTCGGCCGCACGGGTGGCCTGGGCACGGGCCTCGGTCAGCGCGCTGTCATCGTCGGTGACAGCCGCGAGCGCCGCCTCGGCCGTGCCGAGCTGCTCCCGAAGCTCCGCGATCTCCGCCTCCAGGCTGGCCCGGCGAAGTTCGAGCCGGTGGGCGCGACGCTCGAGCGCGTCGACCTCGGCGGCGGCGGCGTCCGCATCGTGCTCCCGGCGTTCGGCTTTCGCCCTGGCCTCTTTGCGTCGCCGGACATCGGCCAGTTGTACGGGGTCCGGCGGTGCGAGACTCTGGGCGCTGCCAGGCGACGCGACCCAGGGCGCCGCATCCGGCACGGCGACGGCACCGTGCAGGTCGACGGGGTCGAAACCGCCGGCCCGTAGCGGCTTGATGAGCAGTCCACTGGCGACAGCCCCGGCGGCGGCGGGATCCGACGTGCCGGCCAACAGGGTCTGTTCGACGTCGCCGAGCACGGCCGGGGTGGGCGGGTGGCCGAGTCCGGCGGCTCGCGCGGCACCCGCCTGGGCAAGGGCGGTGACGGCGGCCCGGCGCTCGCTGCCGAGCCGGCGCAACGCGTCCCGGTCCAGCTGCTCCTGGGCGGTTCGCATCCGCTCGCCGAGGTCGAGGAGCGCCGTGAGATCGTCGGGGTGCTCCCGGGCGAGAAGATTCACCACCCAGGCGGCGGGTGCGGGCTTGCGCAGCACCGCGACCTGTTTCGCCAGAGCGGCGTCCGAGGGTTTCAGCTCCCCGGCCCTGGCGTTGCGCGCGGCGGTGAAGCCCTCCGGCTGGAGACCGTAGAGCTCCCGGGCGAGCACGGCGAGGGCAGCGACCATGGCACCATCATCGCCCGCGCAGACCCCGGACGCCAGCATCCCCGATGCGTCGCCTGCCGCAAGTGCCGGCCGGAACGCACCGGTGCCGGTATCGCTTTGCGGGCAGCGCGGTTACCCTGTGTTCCATCGGTTAGTCAGGTAATTTCCGCGGAGCGGAGGGTCTGATGGCAACGGATGGTCGAGGCAGTGTGATCGTGCGGGACGGGTCGTGGGGATTCTTTTTCCTGTTGGCCTACGTCGGCGCCGCCATCTACTTCATCTCCACGTCGGACGGATCATTCTGGGCGTTCATCCTCGGTCTGCTCCAGGCGATCGTCTGGCCGGCGTACGTCGTGTATCACGTGCTGCTGGTGCTGGTCGGGCCCTGATCGGGGTGTTACGCCGCGCGCTCGACGCCGCCGGGCTGGTCCGCCCAGAGCGCGATCCGGTCCATGGCGTGCGCGGGTGCCCGGTCGATGCTGACGGGGAGGTCGGCGGGGCCGTGGCCACCGGGCGACACCGTCACGACGCTCGCCGTCATCACGACGGGACGAAGCGAGCGGCTGGAGGGAAGGGTGTGCAGGATCGTGGTCATGAAATTCCTCTCGATGGGCGGCTGCCGATCGGGTGGACTGGATCGGTATATCCATAGTCCCGAATCCCATCGAGGCAGGCATCCCCTGAAGGGATGAACCTGTGTACTGCGTGCGATGTAGTCGGGGTCAGCCGCGGGACTGCAGGAAGACCATGACGAGGGTGCCAGCGCCGTAGAGCAGCAGCTTGCCTTTGTAGCCGGCCCACCACTGACGCTGCACGGGCTCGGTGTCGTCGGGATTCTCGCCGGTATCGGCATCCGCGTCGCTGTCGACGTTCGTGCTGCTTTCGGAGCGGTCTCCGGGACCGGGCCGGGTCGGGGTGCTGACGGCCGGGCCGCCGGTGAGGCGCTCGAACGGCCGGGTCAGAAACTCGGGAATCTGGATACGGTCGAACTCGTCGCGCGGTTCCTTGCTTTTGTCCTTGCTCATCCGGAATCGTCCCCTTCTCTCTCTCAGTCTAGGGAGTCCGAGAGTCCGTCACGTCGCCCCGGCTGCCCGGCGCCGGACCTGGCAGCGGACCCCCAGTATTCTCGTGCCGAGCACGGGGGCCCCGGCCCGCCCCGGGATTCCGGGGGCGGACCGCGGCGCCCGTCGAAACAGCGGGAGTTGCGCATCCCGCTGACGCGTCAGCTGCGCGTCGAGCTCTCGCTCGCCGGCGCGTCCTCCGAGGTCGGTTCGGAGCCGGCCACGGCCGCACGGGCCGTGCGCTGCCGCTTGCGCAGGTGTTGCACAACCGAGACCACGGTGATGATCGCGAGGATCGCGTAGAGGGTGATCGTGAACGGGCTGGACACCAGAACACTCGCGTCGCCTGCCGACACCGCCAGCGCGCGCCGCAGTTCGGTCTCGGCGAGCGGTCCCAGGACGACGGCGATCATGACCGGCGCCAGCGGAATGCGGAAGCGTCGCATCAACAGACCGATGAGTCCGATCGCGATGAGCGCCCAGACGTCCACGACCGATGAACCCATGGCGTAGACGCCGAGCACGGCGAGCACGGTGATGCCGGCGTAAAGGTAGTGCTTGGGCACCAGCAGGAGCTTCGCCCAGAGCGAGGCGAATCCCATGTTGAGGATGAGCAGCGCGACCAGGCCGATGAACAGCGACGCGATGAGCGTCCAGACGAGGTCGGGTGTGCGCGCGAAGAGCAGCGGTCCCGGCTGCAGGCCGTACTGCTGGAATGCGGCGAGCATGATCGCCGCCGTGGCCGAGGTCGGCAGGCCCAGGGCAAGCAGGGCGCCCATCGCGGTGCCGGCCGTGGCGTTGGCCGCCGCCTCCGGCGCCGCGACACCCCGGATGCTGCCGACGGTGCCGAAGTTCTTGTCACCACGGGCCTTCGCCAGCCGCTTCTCGGTTCCGTAGGCCAGGAAGGTGGGCACCTCGGCGCCGCCGGCGGGAATGATGCCGAACGGGAGCCCGAACGCCGTGCCGCGCACCCACGCCGGGGCGGCGCGCTTGACGTCGCTGAGGTTGAGCCAGGCGCGCCCCTGCTGGATGATCTGCACGGAGCCGTCTTCGCGGTGGATGCGGGAGGCCACCGAGAAGACCTCACCGAGGGCAAGCAGCCCCACGGTGATGACCACGATGGACAGGCCGTCGAATAGTTGCGGCATGCCGAAGGTGAAGCGTTCCGTGCCGCTGGGCCCGTCGATGCCGATCAGCATGAGTGCGAGGCCGATCCCGAGCGAGAGCAGTCCGCGCACGATCGACTCGGAGACGACCGAGCTCACGGCGAGGAAGGCGAACGCCGCCAGGGCGAAGTACTCGGCCGGGCCGAACATCGTTGCCATCGACACGAGCAGGGGCATCGCAAAGACGGTGACGAGTGTGGCCAGAGTGCCGCCGAAGAACGCGCCGAGAGCCGCGGTGGCGAGCGCCTTGCCTGCCCGACCGCTCTTGGCCATCCGGTTGCCCTCGAATGAGGACGCGATCGCCGACGAGTTGCCCGGCGTGTTGAGCAGGATGCCGGCGGTGGAGTCGCCGAACAGCCCGCCGAAGTAGATACCGGCGAACATGATGAACGCCGCCGTCGGGTCGAGGCTGAAGGTCACCGGCAGGAGCAGTGCCACAGCCATCGATGAGCCGAGTCCGGGCAGGACGCCCACGGCGGTGCCGAGGACGGCGCCGATGAGCACCCACAGCAGGTTGATGGGCGTGAGCGCACCCGAGAATCCCTCGAGGAGAAGTGTGATCTGGTCCATGTCAGAAGATCCATCCGAAGAAGCCGGCAGGCAGGGCAAGGCCCAGTCCGGCGCTGAAGGCGAGCTGCACTGCCGAGCTCAGAGCGAGGGCGACGCCGATGTCGAAGACCGGACGACGGCTGCCGAGCGCGTACGCAATCAGCCAGAAGAGGATCGCGGCACTGCAGATCCAGCCCACCGGGTCGAGCAGTACGGCGAAAAGCACGACAGCGCCGAGCACGAGCCCGAACGTGCGCCAGTCGAATGTGGTCTCCTCTTCTGCGCCGGCTGCGGCGTGCAGGTGGTCGAGCTTGATGAGCTCGGTGTTGGTGCCGGAGACATCCGCGAGCATGTCCTCCGAGATATCGGGGCGGTGCCATACCCGGGCGGGTGAACGGCGGGGCAGCAGTGCCTGCACGGTGACCCAGCCGCCGGTGACGAGCAGGAGGCCGATCACGATCATCGGGAAGAACTGCGGGCCAGGCTCTTGGTCGCCGCGCACGTTCATCGTGACGGTACCCACGATCAGCAGGGCGGCGGCGGTCAGGGCCAGGAGCCCCACCGAGAGCTCGCCACGGCCGGTCCACCAGGATCTCCGGCGAGGGCCGCCCAGCTCCTGTGGGGCATGGGCACCAGCGGGTGCGGTCGATGCGGTGGTCACAGTCCCAGCTCCTCAATGATCGTGTCGATCTCCGTCTGCTGCTCGACCAGGAACGCCTCGAAATCGGGCCCCACCAGGTACGAGTCGGTCCAGTTGTTGCGTTTGAGAACCTCGCGCCAGGCGGAGGAGGCCTGCATCTCCTCGACAATCGCTGCCAGTTCCGCCGTCTGCGCCTCGTCCAGTCCCGGCGGGGCGACGTAGCCGCGCCAGTTCGACATGGTGACGTCGACACCCAATTCCATGAACGTCGGCACCTCCACGCCGGGCATGCGTTCGGGCGACGAGACCGCGAGAACCCGCAACTGGCCGGCCTCCACCTGTCCGGAGATCTCGTTGTAGCCCGATATGCCACCGGTGGTCGTGTGTGAGAGCAACGCCGAGAGCGCCTCGCCGCCGCCCGAGTAGGCGATGTAGTTGGCCTGTTCGGGGTCGAGCCCGATGGCCCCGGCCAGGAGGCCGGTCATCAGGTGGTCGATGGAGCCGAGCGACCCTCCCGCGATGGAGGTTCCCTCGGGGTCGGCCTGCCACACCTCGATGAAGTCGTCGAGCGAGGTGATCGGGGAGTCCGCCGGCACCACCAAGGCTGCGTAGTCGTCGGCGACGCGGGCGATCGGCGTGACGTCCTGCAGCGATTCGGGGGTGTCGCCGAGCGAGACCGCACCGATCATCACCCCACCGGTGGCCATCAGGATGTCGTCACGACCGCTCATCTGCACGAGCTGGGAGAGCCCGATGGTGCCGCCGGCCCCGGGGACGTTGGCCACTTGAACGTTGTTGACGATGCCCTCCGAGCGCAGGGCAGCCTGCGACTCGCGGGAGAATCCGTCCCAGCCGCCACCGGGCGAGGCGGGGGCCATCACGGTCAACTTGTTGCGGACCGTCGAGGACGATCCGGTTGCGGCAGCGTTGGCCACGGCGAGGCCTGTGATCAACGCCACCGCCGAGCTGAACGCGATGGTGCGTAATACTTGTTTCACGAGAGAACACCCTTACGACGTTGTAGGAGATCGATTGAGGCCCAAACCTACGTCGACTCATCGCCCCGAGCGCCGTTGCGCACATATCTAGCCATATTGGACAATTCGGTCGCGATGAACTCACCACAACACAACGCTCGAGAGTCGTGGCTGCGGCGCCCGCGGTTGCGGATGCGCCCCGACGAACGGACGGCCGCACGACGCCGGGGCTTCGCCTTCGGCCTGTTCGTCGCGCAGGTCGGCGTGATCACGGTGATCGCGGCCGTCGCGGCGGGGATCGCGGTTTTCGTGCAGGCCGATCAGGTCCGGCACTCGGCCGAGGGCGACCTCGAGGTTCTCGCCGACAGCGTCGCCACTCTTCCCGTCGTCATCGAGGGCCTGCAATCACCGGATCCGCACGCCGCCATCCAACCCGTCACGTCGGCCATGCAGAAGGCGGCGGAAGTGTCTTACATCACCGTCGTGGACCTGGACAATCTGCGCGTCGCCCACCCCTGGCCGGAGCTTGTGGGTGAACCGGTCTCGAGCGACCACTCCGGCGTGCGCGCCGGGGAGCGGTTCGTGGGTTCGGAGGAAGACGGTCCCGTCGGGCTGACCCTGCGCGCCAAGGTTCCCGTGATCGCGCCGGACGGCCGGATCGTCGGCACGGTCTCGGCAGGCGTGCCGTTGCGAGCCGTGCAGCAGGAGGTGGCCGGGCGGGCGCTGCAGATCATCCTGCCGACCCTCGTCGCGGTGCTTCTCGGCCTGGTGGTGTCGTGGACCGTCACTGCCCGGCTGCGGCGCCGGCTGTACGGGGTCGAGCCGGGGGAGATGCTCGCCCTCGTCCAGTCCCGGGCGGCCATGACCGACGGGGTGCAGGACGGCGTCATCGGCATCGACGATGACGGTCGGATCGCGTTCATGAACGCCGGGGCGAAGCGGCTGTTGGCCGTGGATGGGCCGGTCGAGGGCATGCACGCGCGCCGGGCGCTCCCCGCCGCCGTCGCCGCGTTGCTCGAGCGAACAGGCCGACCGGACACGAAAGAGCTGGTCACCGCCGGGCGCACCCTGGTTGTGACACGCTCGACGGCAGTGGCCGACGGTCGCGACGTCGGCAGCACCCTCGTCATCCAGGACCGCAGCGAGCTGGAGTCGATGCTGGCGACGTTGGGCGACGAGCGCGCTCGGTCCGGCGTGCTGCGGGTCGAGGCTCACGATTTTGACAACCGGATGCACGTGGTCGCCGGCCTGCTCAGGCTCGGCGAGTTCGACGACGCCCGCACCTACCTGGACAGCCTGCCGCGCGCGGAGCGCCCCGGTGCTTCACGGCAGTGGCAGCGCATCGAATCGCCGATGCTCGCGGCGCTGCTCGCCTCGCGGCAAGCGCAAGCCGACGCTGAAGGCCTCACGCTGACGATTTCCGAAGACAGCCGGGTGGCGCCCGATGTCGCGGTCGGGCCGGCGGAGCTCACCGTCGTCGGTAACCTACTCTCGAATGCCATCGAGGCCGCCCGGACGAGCATCGACGTCTTCCTGTTCGGCGATGCCGACGGGCTCGAGCTCATCATCGATGACGACGGGCCGGGGGTGAGCGAGGCCGACGCGCTGCGCATCTTCGAGGCGGGCCAGACCTCCAAGGACTCCGACGGCTGGCGGCACGGCATCGGTCTTGCCGTCGTCCACGACCACGTCGCGAAGCGAGGCGGCGAGATCAGCATCGGCCGTGCCGACCTCGGCGGCGCACGATTCCAGGTGCAGTTGCCAGCGCCATCCGCTGCATCACCCCACCCTGAGGAGTCACCCGCATGACAGACCCGATCCGGGTGCTCATCGTCGAAGACGACTTCGCCGTGGCCGCCCTGCACCGGCGGTTCCTTGCCGCGATCGACGGCTTCGACGCCGTGGGCACCGAACTGACGGCCGCCGCTGCCGCAGCGCGGATCGCGCTGGGCGGCGTGGACCTCGTGCTGCTGGACATGTTCCTGCCGGACGCTTCGGGCCTTGACCTTCTGCGCACAGTGCGTTCGGCGTCGGTTGCGCCGCTGGACGTCATCATGGTCACCGCAGCGCCCGACCCGGAGCTGGTCAGGCAGGCGTTGGAGCTGGGGGTCGTCGACTACCTGCTCAAACCCTTCCGGCCGGAGGACTTCACCGCGCGGATGCGCCGCTACGCCGCGCGCCGAGCGGACACCTCCTCGTTCGACGCCACCGATCTCACCCAGGCCCAAATCGACTCGATGCAGGGGCGGAAGGTCGCCGGGGCGCGGGCGGCGTTACCGAAAGGGCTCTCCGAGAACACGGCCCGGCTCGTCATCGAGGCCCTGCGCGCGAACAGCGTGCCGATCACGGCAGCGGCCCTCGCCGAGGTGCTCGGTATGTCCAGGGTCAGCGCCAGACGATACCTCGAACACTTCGCCCTGCTCGAGGAGGTCGAGGTGACCGCGAAGTACGGCGACGTGGGCCGGCCGCAGAACCTCTACCGCTGGAAAGGCCTGGAGCGCTTATGACCAATCCCGCGGCCACTACGTCCAATATGGCCTAAATCACGTCGGCGAATCCGGGCGTCCTACGATCGATGAAGAATCTCGATGTCGAGATATTCGTCAAGGAGGATGAAGTGACTGGCAAAGCAGCGACCGAAGTCGAAGTGATCGTCGTGGGCGGCGGAAACGCCGGATTCAGCGCGGTGCATGCCGCGGCGCGGCGCGGCCGTCGCGTGCTGCTGCTCGAGCGCGGTGAGCAGGACGAGGCCGGGGGCAACAGCTTCTACACCGCGGGCGCGACCCGGGTGCCGCACGACGGGCTCGACGACCTGCGGCCACTTGTGCAGCCGGACGAACGACACGACCGCTCGATCGTGCCACCGTATTCGATCGACGATTTCCGGGCCGACCTGGTCAAGGTCACCGAAGGGGGCAACGACCCCGACCTCACCGAAGTGCTCGTGCACGAGGCCCGCCCGACCGTTGAGTGGCTCGCGGGTCTTGGGCTGAACTACCGGCTCATGTACGAGCGACAGGCCTACGACCGCCCCGACGGCTCGTACCTCTTCTGGGGTGGTCTGCACATCGGCAACGTGGGCGGCGGCGAGGGCCTGATCGCCGACCACACCAGGGTCGCCCTCGAGGAGGGCGTGGAGATCCGCTACGGCCAGCACGTCGTCGACCTGGTCCTGACCGACGCGGGCCGGGTCGTCGGGGTGCGTCTCGCCGACGGAAGCGAGCTCCACGCGCAATCGGTGATCATCGCATCCGGTGGTTTCGAGGCCAGCCCGACCCTACGCGAATCCGAGATGGGCCCCGGCTGGCAGAACGCCAAGGTGCGGGGCACGCCGTTTAACACTGGCGAACTGCTCGAGGCCGGGCTGCGGCACGGCGCGGCGCGCGGCGGCGACTGGACGACCTGCCACTCGGTGCAGTGGGATGCCTTCACCGCGCAGAACGAGTCCAACCGGGTTCTCACCAACCGCCTCACCCGGCAGTCCTACCCGCTCGGCATCCTGGTCAACCGCGAGGGCGCACGTTTCCTCGACGAGGGCGCCGACTTCCGCAACTACACCTACGCCAAATACGGCCGCGAGATCCTCGCGCAGCCCGGATCGGTTGCCTGGCAGATCTTCGACGCAACGCTCCGCCCGATGCTGCGCACCGAGGAATACGACATGCCCGGCATCTCGGTCGAGGTCGCCGACACCCTCGAGGAGCTGGCCGAGAAGATCGGCATCCCCGTGGCGGCGTTCGCCCGCACGGTGGCGGAGTTCAACGGCTCGATCGATCGCGCCACGGCCTTCGACCCCACGGTCAAGGACGGCCGGCGTGCGGCAGTGCTGCCGCCGAAGAGCAACTGGGCCTCGCCGCTGGAGACGGGCCCGTTCTATGCCTACGGCGTGACCTGCGGAATCACCTTCACTTTCGGCGGGCTCAAGACCGACACCCACGGCAGGGTCCTGCGTGAGGACGGCAGAGAGATCCCTGGCCTCTTCGCCTGCGGCGAAGCGCTCGGCGGCCTGTTCTCGAAGAACTACCCGGGCGGCTCCGGACTCACCGCCGGCATGGTGTTCGGCCGCCGCGCGGGCCAGCTGGCCTAGGGCAGCAGGCGGGCGATTCTGGCCACGGCCTCTTCGAAGATCTCGGGGCGGGCCCTGGAATAGTTCAGCCGGAGGAACGAGCCGGTGGGTTCGGCGGGGAACCAGTCGTCGCCGGGGGAGAACAGAACTCCCTCGGTGCGGCTGCGTCGGGCCAGGCCGGGCATGTCGACGCCGTCCGCCAGGCGCAGCCAGAGGTTGAGGCCGCCCCGGGGAACCAGCTCGAGCGCATCCGCCCCCAATTGGCCGCGCACCTGCCGGGCCAGCTCGTCGCGCCGGGCGCGGAGTGACCCGCGCAACCGGGTGAGGTGGCTGCGCCAGCCGGGGTCGGTGAGCACGTCGAGCGCGGCGGCCTGCAGGATGCCGCTGACGTAGAGGTCGTCCACCGTGCGGTCGGCCTGGATCCGGGCCAGGGCCGGGCCGCGGGCCACGACGGCGCCGACGCGGATGGCGGGGGAGACGCTCTTGGTGAGCGAGCGCACGTAGACGACGTGGCCGTTCGCGTCGTCGGCCGCCAGCGGCGCCACATCCGTGTCGATGCCGAAGTCATGGGCCCAGTCGTCCTCGATGAGGTAGACGCCCCGCGCGCGGATGACCGCCAGGATCCCGGCGCGCTCGTCGCTGGTCCAGAACGCACCGGTGGGATTGGCGAAGTGCGGCTGGGCGTAGAAGAGGCGCGCACCGCTGGCGCCGAGGGCATCGTCGAGGTCGCCGGGATCCGGCGCCGCAGCCCCGCGGCCGATCGGCACGACCCGCAGGCCGGCCTGCCGGGCGGCGGCCATCGCGCCCCAATAGGTGGGCGATTCCATCACGATGGCGTCGCCAGGGGCGGCCAAGGCACGGAAGATCGACGACAGCGCGCTCTGGCCGCCTGGCGTGATCACCACGTCGTCGGCGGACGGCGGGGCCACGGCGGATGCCCCGGCGGGCGCCAGCTCCGCCGCGAACCAGCTGAGCAACTCGGGCAGCCCGGCCAGCGGGGCCCGTTCGACGGCGGTGCTTGTGCGGGCCGCTCGCACCAGGGCGGAACGCACCAGCCGGGTCGGCAACAGTTCCTCGGCCGGGTAGCCGGAGTGCAGCGAGATCACGCCGGGGCCGGCGCTTGCCATGGCCGCACCGATGGCGTCTGCGCCGGTGCGCGCCGGGCCCAGCGCCGTGGTCTGCCAGCCGAAATCGGCCCGGTGCACACCGGACCGACGCGCGACGAAACTGCCGGCGCCCGGCCGGGTCTCCACGAGACCCTCGATCACCAGGCGCTGCAACGCCCGCTGCACGGTGAGCGGGCTGGCGGCGTGCTCCCGCACCAGAGTGCGGGTGGACGGCAGCCGTTCACCGGCCGGTCGGGTGGCCGTCAACGTGCGGAGCCGGCGCTCGATGGCGAGGTGGGCGGACTCGCCGTCGGTCCCGGCCACTCGGGTGCTATCCTCTTCCATGAAACCAGAGAATAGCGCTATCGTGTCCTCGCCGCCACTGCTATCCGCGCCGGCCGTAACCCCCGCGGGGACGCCCGTCGCCGCCCCGGCTGATCCGGCCGAACCGCACGCCTCGTCCACCGCCGGCCTGCTGTTCGGCCTGCTGGGTGTGCTCGCGTTTTCGTTCACGCTGCCGCTCACCCGGGTCGCAGTCCACCAGCTCGACCCGCTGTTCGTCGGCGCCGGCCGAGCCGTGCTGGCCGGGCTGCTGGCCATCGGCGTGCTCGCGGCGCTGCGGCAGCGGTTGCCGCGCGGTGGGCAGTGGGTGCGCCTGGCGGTTGTGGCTACCGGGGTCATCGCCGGCTTCCCGATCCTCACCTCGTACGCGCTGCAGACCGTGCCGGCCGCGCACGGAGCGGTCGTGATCGGGCTACTGCCCGCGGCCACGGCCATCGTGGCCGTGCTGCGGGCGCGGGAGCGGCCGTCGGCACGGTTCTGGCTGGCCAGCGGCCTCGGGGTGGTGGCGGTGGCGGGCTTCGTGGCCCTCACCAGCGGTGGCCTGCACACTCTGGCGCCGGCCGACCTGCTCCTGGTGGGCGCCGTGGCGCTCGCGGCCATCGGCTACGGCGAGGGAGCGCTGCTCTCCCGCGAGTTGGGCTCCTGGCAGACGATCTGCTGGGCGCTGATCGTGGCGCTGCCGGTGATGCTGCCGCTGATGCTGGCGGGCCTGGGTTCCGGCTGGCCCGAGGCGGATGCGCCGGCCTGGCTGGCCTTCGCCTACCTGGCCGGGGTGAGCATGTTCCTGGGCTTCTTCGCCTGGTACCGCGGCCTGGCCATCGGCCCGATCGCCCGGGTGAGCCAGATCCAGTTGGTGCAACCGGTGCTCACCATCGTCTGGGCGACCCTGCTGCTGGGCGAACGGCTCGATCCTGTCGTACTGGTCGGTGCGCTTGCGGTGATCCTCTGCGCGGCTACGGCCGTGCGGGCCCGCATCCGCTGACCCGCATCCCCGCCGGGGCGACGAACGCGTCTCAGGAGAACGTGAGCTGAAAGGGACCGAATTGGCAATCTCGCCCTTTTTGTTTCACTTTTTCCTTCCTGGAAGGTGCGGGAACAGGGACACGGCGGGGGTTGCGGAGCAGAATGAACGGGTGTGACGTGCGTTCACCCGCCGGTTACCTGATCGCCTTAGGCTGGCCGCGTCGCGGTTGTCGCGAAAGCCGGACAGGAGCGTGCGTGCCCCCGAACCATCCAGAGCCCGATAAGCGCTCAGCCGACTCCCTCGCCCAGACCGTCACAGCGCCGGCCAGCACGGCCGCGGCCAACACCCCGCGTACCCATGCGACGGAGACCGGCACTGTGGCGACGCCTGAGAACGAGCAGGCCGACAACGAGCAGGTCGCACACGAGCAGGGCGTGCTGGATGCCGGCCACCTGGTTCACCCCGAGCGCACCCTGGTCGAGATCCTGCTGGCCACCGCCGAGGAACACCCCACCGCCCTCGCCCTCGAAGACGCCGCAGGGGCCCTGAGCTACCGCAGGCTGGTGCGCCTGGTGAACGACCAGGCCGTGCGGCTGAGCCAGGCCGGCGTGCGCCGCGGAGACACGGTCGGCATCCGCATCCCGTCGGGCACCCGCGAGCTTTACTTGTCTATTCTGGCCACCCTCGTCGTGGGCGCCGCCTACGTGCCCGTCGACGCCGACGACCCTGAGGAACGCGCCCGCCTGGTCTTCGGCGAAGCCCGGGTGGTGGGCGTGATCGGCGCCCACGGGGTGTTCACGGTGCGCGACGGCCTGGACGCCGGGGTGCTCACCGACCGGCCCCTCGCCGCCGAGGAGGATCCGTCGCTGGCGCACTGGGGCGAACCGATGCCCGGCCCGGACGACGACGCCTGGATCATCTTCACCTCAGGTTCCACCGGCGTGCCCAAGGGCGTTGCCGTCAGCCACCGCTCGGCGGCGGCGTTCGTCGACGCCGAGGCGGGCCTGTTCCTCGCCAACGAACCGATCGGCCCGGGTGACCGGGTGCTGGCCGGCCTGTCGGTCGCGTTCGACGCCTCCTGCGAAGAGATGTGGTTGGCCTGGCGGAACGGCGCCTGCCTGGTGCCGGCCCCGCGTTCGCTGGTGCGCAGCGGCGCCGACCTCGGTCCGTGGCTGATCGCGCACGGCATCACCGTGGTCTCCACGGTGCCCACCCTCGCTGCCCTCTGGCCTGAGGAGGCGCTGGAGAACGTGCGCCTGGTGATCTTCGGCGGCGAGGCCTGCCCGCCCGAGCTCGCCGCCCGCATCAGCGCACGCGGCCGGGAGGTGTGGAACACCTACGGCCCCACCGAGGCGACCGTCGTGGCCTGCGGCGCCCTGCTCGACGGCAGCGACCCGGTGCGCATCGGCCTGCCGCTGGACGGCTGGAGCCTGGCCGTGGTCGACCCGGCCGGCCAGCGGGTGCGCGCCGGCGAGACCGGGGAACTGATCATCGGCGGCGTGGGCCTGGCCCGGTACCTCGACACGGCCCAGGATGCTCTCAAATACGCCCCGCACGGCGAACTCGGCTGGGAGCGCGCCTACCGCAGCGGCGACCTGGTGCGCTTCGACCCTGAAGGGCTCGTGTTCGTCGGCCGCGCCGACGACCAGATCAAGCTCGGCGGCCGACGCATCGAACTCGGCGAGATCGACGCCGCCCTGCAGGCGCTGCCCGGCGTGGCCGGTGCCGCCGCGGTCGTGCAGACCACCCCGGCCGGCAACCAGGTGCTGGTCGGCTACCTCTCCCTGGTCGATTCGGTGCCGGAGAACCCCGGGGCCTTCGACCTGCCCGCCGCCACCGCGGCCCTGCGGGTGGCGCTGCCTGCGGCCCTCGTGCCGCTGCTCACCGTGGTGGAGTCCATCCCCACCCGCACCTCCGGCAAGGTCGACCGCGCCGCCCTGCCCTGGCCGCTGCCCAGCCTGGCCGGTGCCGACGCGGCCGGCACGGATGCGCTCAGCGCCACCGCCGCCTGGCTCGCCGAACACTGGGCCGCGATCCTCGGCCTGCCCGTCGCCGACGCCGACAGCGACTTCTTCGCCTACGGCGGCGGCTCCCTCTCGGCCGCCCAATTCGTCTCGGCGATCCGGGAACGCTTCCCGGACACCCGGATCAGCGACATTTACGACCACCCGCGGATCGGCTCCCTCGCCGACGAACTCGACGGCCGCACCCCACCGGCAGCCAGGGCCACCCGGCAGGTGCTGCCCACCCCCGCCCGCACCGGGTTGCTGCAGAGCCTGCTGAGCGTGCCGCTGCACCTGCTCGTGGGCGCCAGATGGCTGGTCTACCTGGCAGCGGCCAACAACGTTCTCGCCGCCGCCGGCGCATCCTTCGCCCCCACCGTTTCGTGGTGGGCGGTCCTGGCCGGGTTCGTGCTGCTGGTCACCCCGCTGGGCAAGATGGGCATCTCGGTCGCGGCCGCCCGGCTGCTGCTCAGGGGAGTGAAGCCGGGAAACTACCCGCGTGGCGGCTCGGTTCACCTTCGGCTCTGGCTCGCCGAGCAGGTGGCGCACTTCGTCGACGCCGCCAGCCTGGCCGGGGCGCCGTGGATCAGCTACTACGCCCGGCTGCTCGGCGCCCGCATCGAACCCGGCGTCGACCTGCACTCGGTGCCGCCGGTCACCGGGCTGCTCAGCATCGGCGAACGCGCCGCCATCGAACCCGAGGTGGACCTGGCCGGTTACTGGCTCGACGGCGACACCCTGCGCATCGGCCGGGTGCGCATCGGCGCCGAGGCCGTGATCGGCTCCCGCAGCACCCTGCTCGGCGGCGCCAAGATCGGCGAGGGCGCCGAGATCGAACCGGGCTCCGCCGTCTCCGGCCGGGTGCCGCGCGGCGAACGCTGGGCCGGTTCCCCCGCCAGCCGGGTCGGCTCCGCCCGCCGGGCCTGGCCCGCCGAACGGCCGGCGAACGCGCGCCGCTGGCTGCTCGCCTACGGCGCCGGCTCGGTGGGCCTCACCGCCATTCCCACCGCCGCCGTGCTGCTCGGGGTGCTCATCATCGGTCTGGTCATCGGCGACGCCGCCAGCCTGGGCACCGCGGCCGGCCGCGCCGCGCTGGCGGTGCCGCCGGCCGTCCTCGCCGCCGGCCTGCTCTACGCCGGTGCCGTGATCGGCGCCGTGCGGCTGCTCGGCCTGGGCCTGACCGAGGGTCACCACCCGGTGCGCAGCCGGGTGGGCTGGCAGGTCTGGATGACAGAACGCCTCCTCGACGGTGCCCGCACCCTGCTCTTCCCGCTCTACGCCAGCCTGCTCACCCCGGTCTGGCTGCGGCTGCTCGGCGCCAAGGTGGGCCCGGGCGTCGAAGCCTCCACGGTGCTGCTCGTCCCGTCGCTCACCACCATCGCCCCCGGCGCATTCCTCGCCGACGACACCATGGTCGCCTGTTACGAGCTCGGCGGCGGCTGGATGCGCATCGGCCGGGCCAAGATCGGCCGGCGGGCGTTCCTGGGCAACAGCGGCATCGCCGGGCCCGGCCGCACCGTGCCGCGGGACGGCCTCGTGGCCGTGCTGTCGTCCACCCCGAAGAAGGCCAAGCGTGGCTCCTCCTGGCTCGGTAACCCGCCGGCGCGGCTGCGCCGCCGGGTGACCGACATGGACGAGGGTCGAACCTTCCACCCGCCGGCCCGGCTGCGCCTGGCCCGGTCGCTCTGGGAGGTGCTCCGGCTGGTGCCGGTGTTCGCCTCGGCATGGATCGCGCTCGGTGTGCTCGCCACCCTCGAAGTGTTCTGGCTGCTCGGCGGCCCCGGCCTGGCCCTGCTCGTCTCCGGTATTGTGCTGATCGCCGCCGGAGCGGCGGCGGCAGCGCTGACCACCGCCGCCAAGTGGCTGCTGGTGGGGCGGATCCGGGCCGCCGAACATCCGCTCTGGTCGTCGTTCATCTGGCGCAACGAAGTGTCGGACACCTTCGTGGAGATGGTGGCGCGGCCCTGGTTCGCTCAGAACGCCGCCGGCACCCCGTGGCTGGCGCTGTGGCTGCGGTCGCTGGGCGCCACCGTCGGCCGCGGCGTCTGGTGCGAGTCGTACTGGCTGCCGGAGGCCGACCTGGTCACCCTCGCCGCCGGTAGCAGCGTCAACCGGGGCTGTGTGGTGCAGACCCACCTGTTCCACGACCGGATCATGCAACTGGACACCGTGCACATCGGTGCCGGAGGCACCCTGGGCCCCAACAGCGTGATCCTGCCGGCGGCGCGGATCGATGATCACGCCACCGTCGGACCGGGGTCGCTGGTGATGCGCGGCGAGCGGGTGCCCACCGATTCGCTCTGGTCCGGCAACCCGATTGCGCCGTGGCACCGGCCGCCATGGAAGACTTGATCCTTATGTTGCAGTCCACGCCCACCATTCTGGGGTCCGCGTCCGCGGGGGACCCCTACCTTCCGGCCAGCGGCAACGGCGGGTACACGGTGGAGCATTACGACCTGGAGCTGGACTACCGGGTCGCCACGAACCGGCTGACCGCGATCGCCACGATCACGGCGCGGGCCCTGACCGGGCTCGGCCGGTTCAGCCTGGACCTGGCCGGCCTGAGCGTCGACAGGGTCACGGTCAACGGCGTCGCGCCCGTCAAGACCGTGCATGCCGCCCGCAAACTGGTGCTCACCCCCGCCGTGCCGCTGACCGCCGGTGACAGGTTCGAGGTGGTGGTGCGCTACCGCGGGGCGCCGCATCCGGTGCGCAGCCACTGGGGCGAACTGGGCTGGGAGGAACTCACCGACGGGGTGCTCGTCGCCGGTCAGCCCAGCGGGGCGCCGTCCTGGTTCCCCTGCAACGACCACCCCAGCGACAAGGCCACCTTCCGCATCCAGCTGTGCTGTGAGGCCCCGTACACGGTCGTGAGCAACGGGCCGCTGGTGGCCAAGAGCAGCAGGTCCGGCCGCACCACCTGGACCTTCGAGGTGCGCGAGCCCATGGCCGCGTACCTGGCCAGCGTGCAGATCGGCCGGTACCGCCGGCAGGACGTGACCGCCACCCCGGTGGCGTACAGCCTCTTCTACCCGCCCGCGCTGGCCCGGCCGGTGGCGGTGGACTTCGCCAGGCTCGGCGAGATGATCGCGGTGTTCAGCGAGGCGTTCGGCCCGTACCCTTTCCCAGCGTTCTCGGTGATCGTCACCGCCGACGAGCTCGAGATCCCGCTCGAGGCGCACGGCCTGGCCGTGTTCGGCCGCAATCACGTCGACGGCCTGCACGGCAGCGACCGGTTGATCGCGCACGAGCTGGCGCACCAGTGGTTCGGCAACAGCCTCACCCTCACCCGTTGGGCCGACATCTGGCTGCACGAGGGCTTCGCCTGCTACGCAGAGTGGATCTGGGCCGAGGCCAGCGGCGGGCCGAGCGCCCACGCGAACGCCGTGCTGCACCGCGCCGAGCTGGACCTGCTGCCCAAGAACCTTGTCGTGGCCGACCCCGGTCCGCACGACATGTTCGACGACAGGGTCTACAAGCGCGGGGCGCTGGCCCTGCACGCGGTGCGCCAGGCGATCGGCGACGAGGCCTTCTTCACCGCGCTGCGCGCGTACAGCCGCACCCACCGGCATGGCAGCGTCACCACTGACGATCTGCTGGGCTGCTTCGAGGTGGCCTCCGGGACCCGCGTGGCCGAAAAGATCATCGCCCGCTGGGTGGCTGGTAAAAGCCTGCCGCAGGTGGGTACCGCATGAACGCCTTCCGGCGGGCCTGAGGGACCCGTTCACCGCTTACCGCTGACCTGAGCGCTGCCGCGCTACACAGCGTCGGGCTCGTACGCCGCGAGGAGTGCCGTACAGGCCGCGAAGGCGCGGTGCGCGGCGGGAACGCAGGAGTGCCAGTCCGGCCGGTCCCGCAGCATCCGTTCACAGGCCGCGATGGAGACGGATGCGGCCTCCCGGCAGGCCTGCAGCATGGCCTGAGTCGTGGGCCCGTCGGTGCGGGAGCGCCACCCGAGCAGCCGATTCGTGGCCGCGCAGACCTCCACACAGTCCAGGTCGGCCAGGAAGCAGTCCGTGACGTCGTCGTCGCCGTCCAGCCGCAGGCAGGCCGCCGCGCAGTCCTCGCTGATTCTCTCCAGTTCGGTGCAGGCGGCGATGCAGTCCTGCACCTCCACCGGCGGGGCTGCGGCGAACCGGTTGTCGTCCATCTCTTCACGCTAATCCCGAAGACCCACGGGGTGCTAGCCCCACGCTGATTCGGCTGCCGGCCCCGGTCGCGTGGACGTCACGACAGCGAGGGTGCACACGGGGATGACCGGAGGTAATGTGGCCGCTGCCGGGCTTGGCCGGTCGGGTGAGAAGGGACACACGGTGACCATTGCTGCGACCGGGTTGACTGCCGCTGAGGTTGAGGAACGCGTGGCCAGCGGCCGCACCAACGTCTTCGTACAAGACACCAGCCGCAGCATCTGGAGCATCCTGCGGGCCAATGTGCTCACTCTGTTCAACGGCATCATTCTGGCCTGCTTCCTCGTTCTCCTCGCGATCGGGCGGTGGCAGGATGCGTTATTCGGCTTCAGCGCCATCGCGAACGCGGTTATCGGCACGGTGCAGGAGTACCGCGCGAAACTGGCGTTGGACCGGCTGGCGCTCCTCAACGCCCCGAACGCCCGCGTGCTCCGCGAGACGGGCGAGGAGGAGATCGACGTCGAGGCGGTCGTGCTGGACGACATCCTCGTATTGCGGGCCGGTGATCAGGTCGCTGCCGATGCGATCGTGGTCGGCTCCCGCGGCCTACAACTCGACGAATCCATGCTCACCGGCGAATCGGATGCCGTCGAGAAGGCACCGGGTGACCGGGTGCTGTCCGGCTCCGTCGTCGTGGCCGGGGAGGGCACCGGTGCCGTCGACAGGGTCGGCGCCGACTCCTTCGCCAACTCCCTCGCCGCCGAGGCGAAGAAGTTTTCCCTGGTGGCGTCGGAGCTCAGGTCCTCGATCAACCGGGTGCTCACCTGGGTGGCCTGGATCATCGGTCCGATCGCGCTGCTGGTGCTCAACGCCCAGATGATCGCGCAGGGCGGCTGGGAGGAGGCGACAGCCGGCGGGGCATGGCGGGACGCGGTCACCGCCACCATCGCCGCCGTTGTGGCGATGGTGCCGCTCGGCCTGGTGCTCATGACCAGCATCACCTTCGCGGTGGGTGCCGTGAAGCTGGCCCGGCAGCAGGTGCTCGTGCAGGAGCTGGCCGCTGTCGAGGGGCTGGCGAGGGTGGACATGATCTGCCTCGACAAGACAGGCACCCTCACCCAGGGTGACATCGTGTTCGACGCGGCGCATCCGCTCACCGCTGTTGCCGGCTGGGAGCGGGTGTTGGCTTGGTACGGGGTGCAGAACGATGCGAACGCCACCGCACGCAGCCTGGCCGGCCGGTTCGAGCAACCGGTCGAGGAGGAACCAACGGACCGGGTTCCGTTCTCCTCTGCACGCAAGTGGAGCGCCGTCGTCTTCGGCGACGAGATGTGGGTTCTCGGCGGGCCCGAGATGGTGTTCCCGGCCGCCGCGACCGGCGACCCCGTGCTTCAGGAACTCTCCCGCCGGGCCGGCGAGCTCGCCGCGACCGGTCGGCGCACCCTGGTTCTCGCGCACGGCCGCCCGACCCACGACGAAACCGTGCCCGTCGACGCCGTGCCCGTCGTGCTGCTCACCTTCAAGGAGAACATCCGGCCCGACGCCGCCGAGACGCTCTCCTTCTTTGCGGCGCAGGGAGTGGGCGTGCGGATCATCTCGGGTGACAACCCCCAGACCGTCGCGGCGATCGCCCGCGAGGTGGGTCTGGATGCGCCGTCCGGCTTTGACGCCCGCGAGCTGCCCGACACCGATGCCGGGCTGCTCACGGTGCTCGACGACTACCTGGTGTTCGGCCGGGTCACACCCGACCAGAAGCGCCGCATCGTGGTGGCGCTCAAATCGGCCGGGCACACCGTGGCCATGACCGGCGACGGGGTGAACGACGCGCTCGCCATCAAGGAGGCGGACATCGGCATTGCGATGAACTCCGGCGCGGCCGCCACGAAGGCCGTTGCCCGGCTGATCCTGCTCGACGGGCGGTTCTCACACCTGCCCAGTGTCGTCGCGGAGGGGCGACAGGTGATCGCGAACATCGAACGTGTTTCCATGCTCTTCCTCACCAAGACCTCGTACGCGACGTTCCTCGCGATCACCTTCGGCATCCTGCTGCTGCCATTCCCGTTCCTGCCCAGGCAGCTGTCGGTCACCGACGGGCTGACCATCGGCATCCCGGCGTTCTTCCTCGCGTTGCTGCCCAACGCGCAGCGGTACATCCCCGGGTTCCTCCGCCGCTCGCTGACCTTCGCGGTGCCGGCCGGCCTCGCCGTGACCCTCGGCCTGGCCGTCTATGCCCGGCTCGCGGCGGACCTGGCGATTCCGGAGCCGGAGATCCGCAGCGGGTCCACTCTCATCCTCACCATCGTCGGCCTGTGGATCCTCGTGGTGCTGTCCCGTCCCGTCACTCGCTTCAAGGGGGTCGTCATCGGCGCCATGATGATCGGGTTGATCCTGATGTACAGCCTGCCGATCAGTCGCGACTTCCTCCAGCTGGTCGACCTCACCCTGCCCACGGCGGCGCTCGCGCTCGGCACCTCGCTGGTGTGCATCGCGCTCATCGAGGTCGTGCGGTTCGTGCACCGGCGGGTCTCCCGCCGCGACGCGGAGCGGGCGTCGTCTCAGCGCACGGCGAAGTAGCGGCGGCCCGGCCCCACCCACAGCGGCAGGAGCACGGCTGCCACCAGAACCAGTTGGATCGTCACCCCCGACCAGTCCCCGTCGTCGGCGACCACCAGATCGGTGATCGCCAGGGCCAATCCCAGCAGGATCACCACCGTCGCGCTCAGCCGCGACGCCCGGCTGCCGCGCGCCACCCCGGAGGCGAGGGCGATCACGAACAGGCCGAACAGGATGATGCCGGCTCCGACCAGGGTGACCCCGAACGCGATACCGTCGGCGGCCACGTCGGGGGCGTAGCGCAAGAACAGGGTCACGATCCCGAGCGCGATCTGGGCGATCCCGCCGATGTACATCACGATCACGGCCCAGGTCACCCAGCCGGGGCGCCGCGGATGCTCCTGACCCGTCATCGACGGTTCCTCCTCACCGGGGCCCAGGCTCCGCTCCGCCGAACCGACAGGGCAGGCCGAACCGTTCTTGCGCCCAAAATACCGACGCCGAGGCCATCTGCGCAATCACCGCGGCGGAGGTGCCGTGACCATGACCAGGGCGGGGCGCCGGGCGCAGACTACGACGACGGTGGCCGCTGCGCCCGGCGGGGCGGCCACAGGCCACACCTGTACGTCGTTGACGGAGAAGGGGGCCTCGGGCCAGGACACGGTTCGGCGATCGGTCGGGCCAGGCGAGCGATCGTGGAGCCTGCCAGCCGACTCGAGGGTGACCGAGAGGTCACGGGGGTCGGTCCGGAGACCCACCTCGGCGGCCTTGAGCACGGCCTCCTTCGTCGTCCAGATGGTTGCAAGGGCCGCTGCCGTGGCGGCCGGCTGCAGCGGGGCGAGGGCCACGGCTTCGGCGGGGGAGAGCGCCACGTCGTCCAGCGGAGCGCGGGCGAGGTCGGCGAGCGACTCGAGGTCGATGCCCACCGGGCCGGCCGCGGTGACCGCGAGGGCGAGCAGGTCGCCGGACCGGGCCAGGCTCACCCGCGGCACGCCGGAGGTGGAGCCGGCGATTCTCACCCGCAGCGGGCCGTGCTCGCCCGCGCCGCAGCGGGGGCATCGTTGGGTGAGGCTGACGGATGCGGCGTCCACGCCGGTCAACCGGGCCACGAGGTCAGCGAGTAGCGCATGGTCGCCGGCCTTGGTGTTCGCGCGCTCACCCACGGCCACGGCCACGGTGCGCGACAGATCGATCGCCCCGGGGCTGCCGCCCGGCCGGGCGCTGCCCGGCAAACCGGTCGCCGGCAGGCCGTTGACGGGGGCAGGAGCATCGGGCACGCCCTCACCCTAACGCCGTCGGCATCCGTCGCGGTCGGTGCCCGAACAGGCCGACCCGCAGGGACCTTGTTCCGGGTCCGTGACGGTGCGAGAATCAACGGGACCAGCCCTTCTGGATGCACACCGGCGTGCGGGGCTGTCGAGGCTCCAGGCGGTGGGTGAGGTTGCAGTGAAGAGGTTCGAAGGTCTGGCGAAGCCATCCACTCTCGCCGCCGGGTCGGTTTTCCTGATCGGCGGCATCCTGGACCAGGCGTTACGCCTGACCGGTGCCCCGCTCAGTGAACTCGCGCAAAGTCCGGTGTACGCCGTGCGGTCGCTGGCCCTGCTCGGCGGAACGCTGCTGCTGATCCTCTCGCTGGTGTCGATCTATGAGCGCCATGCCAAGCAGATCGGCCCGTTCGGCTTCTCCGCCGCGGTAGTTGCCGGCACCGGCACGATCCTGCTCAGCGGCCAGTTCTGGGCGGAGGCGTTCCTCTATCCCACCCTCGGCCGCGTCGCACCCGCCCTCCTCGACGGTTCCGAACGGCCCGGCTCCTTCGCGTTCGGGCTTCTGTTGACCGCCGCGGTGTTCGGGGTCGGCTGGCTGCTGCTGGGCAGCGCCATCCTGCGCGCTCGCGTGTACCGGATTCTCCCCGCCGTTTTCATCCTCGCCGGCGGCGCCATCTCGCTGCTGCCCGGCTGGGCGCTCGGCCAGGCGGTGCTCGGCGTAGGCCTGGTGCTGCTCTCCTTCAGCCCCAGCTATCGCAAGCACGAGGGTCCGCAGCGCGTGGGCAGTCAGCTGCACTGAAACGCCGGTGCGCCACGCCGGTGCGCGCCGCACACACCCGCCGGTGCCACACTTGTACGGCGAGTGAGGAGCGGCAGTGGCGCTGATTGATGACGCGATCTATGTGGATGGTCGACGGGTAGCGACCCCGGAGACCCTGCAGGACGTTTTCGAGGTACTGAAGGAGAAGGCCGGGTTCGCCTGGATCGGACTGTACCGGCCGACCGATGACGAGATCAGGAGCGTCGCTGACGAGTTCACCCTGCACCACCTCGCGATCGAGGATGCGCTCAAGGGTCACCAGCGCGCCAAGATCGAACGGTACTCGGACACCCTGTTTCTGGTGTTGCGGCCGGCCAGGTACCTCGACCGGGAGGAACGGGTCGAGTTCGGCGAACTGCACGTCTTCGTGGGCCCGGACTTCGTGGTGACCATCCGGCACGCCGAATCGCCCGACCTTGCGTCGGTGCGGCAACGACTGGAGAGCACCCCCGACCTTCTCGCGTTCGGGCCGCAGGCTGTGCTCTACGCGATCCTCGACCAGGTGATCGACGAATACGCGCCGGTGGTCGCCGGGCTGGAGAACGACATCGACGAGATCGAGGACCAGCTCTTCGACGGCGACCAGGCCGTGTCCAGGCGCATCTATGCCCTGTCCCGGGAGGTCATCGAATTCCAGCGGGCCACCCAGCCGCTGATCGGCATGCTCGAGTCGCTGCAGGAGGGCTTTGAGAAGCACGGCGTGGATGTGGAGTTGCACCGGCACCTGCGCGATGTGCTTGACCACACCATCCGGGTCGTGGAACGCGGCGACGCGTTTCGCCAATTGCTGCAGAACGCCCTGACGGTGCACAGCACCCTCGTCGCGCAACGGCAGAACGACGAGACCCGCCGACTGAGCGAGACCGGCCTGGCGCAGAGCGAAGAAGTCAAGAAGATCTCCAGCTGGGCGGCGATCCTCTTCGCCCCCACCCTGGTCGGCACCATCTACGGCATGAACTTCACCCACATGCCTGAGCTAAAATGGCAGTTCGGTTATCCCTTCGCGATCACCCTGATGGTTGCCATGGGTTTCGGGCTCTACGCCGTGTTCAAGCGCAAGGACTGGCTCTAGAGGCCCGAATTCGGCTGTATTCGCAGAGAATGCTGCGAATGCGGGAAAAAACCGGGTGGCCTAACCGAGAACCGGTCGGCAGAGAAATAGGGTGTGGGTGTGTGGCGCCTCGATAGAAAACCAGAAGATGACGACTTTGTGTCGGATTACTCCGACGCGCCGTCTGCCGACTCGCGTCTCGCGACGTCCCCGGACTCGGTGAGCCTGGGGGACCCGGCGCTGGTCGCCGGGAACATCGCCGAACCCACCTGGCAACGCTGGCGCGACGAACTCGGCGCCGTCGGCGGCCACTCGCCGTTGCTGCACTTCGGGGACAGCCCGCGCTCCCGCATCGAACTTTCCGCCACCCACCCCGGTGGCCTGCCGCAGTTCATCACCGGCAAGACCACGCTGCTCTCCAACCTCATCCGTGACGAGCTGGCGCTGCGCAACGCCCGCCTGGCCGCCAACGAGATCACCCAGAAGGGCATCGAACTGCGCTCGATGCGGGGCATCGAATCGGTGCACCTCGCCATCGGGCTGGCCCAGTGGCGCTACGGCGACGTGGAGTTCACCGCGCCGGTGCTGCTACGCCCCCTGGCCATCCGCCGGTACGGTCGCGACTTCGAACTCAAGCTCAAGGGCCAGCCGTTCCTCAACCCGGAGCTGGCTCGGGCGCTGCACGAGCAGTTCCAGATCACCCTCGACGCCGACGCATTCGTGGCGCTCGCCGTGACCAACGGTGCGTTCAAACCGCAACCGGTGATCGACCGGCTGCGCGGGCTCACCTCGCACCTGCCCTGGTTCAACGTGGTGCCGCGCCTGGTGGCATCCTCCTTCGCCGACGTCGGCCGGGCCATGGCCACCGACGCGCACAAGCTCACGCATCCGGTGCTCGACGCCGTCGCCGGCAACCCCACCGCCAAGCGGGCCATCGAGATGGCTTACAACCCGGTGCTGCCGATCGCGCAGGACGTGCGCCCGCCCGGCACCGACACACTGCTGCTGGATGCCGACGCCGAGCAGGAGAACGTCGTCGCGCAGATCAGCGCCGGCAACTCCCTCGTCGTGAAGACCCTGCCGGGCACCGGCGGCACCCAGACCATCGTCAACGCCATCGGATCGCTCATCGCCCAGCACAAGCGGGTGCTCGTGGTCAGCGCCCGCCGCTCCAGCCTGGACGGCATCGCGCACCGGCTCGTGCAGGTGGGCCTGCCCGGCGTGGCCGTCACCCCGCGCACGCTGCGCCGCGACCTGATCCAGTCGATCACCCGCAACGAGAAGTGCACCCAGCCGCGCGTCGGCGATGTCGACGACGCCCTCGTGCGCCTGCGCAAGGTGCTGCTGGACTACCGCTCTGCGCTCACCCGCAAGGACGGCGCGCTCGGCGTGTCAGTGCTCGACGCGCTCGGCGAACTCGCCAGGCTCGCCCAGCTGCCGGCCCCGCCGTCGACAACGGCCCGGCTCGACCGGGTCGCCCTGGAGCGCCTCGCCCACGACCGGGCCAGCGCCGCCGCGATCCTGATCAAGGCCGCCGTGCTCGGCCAGTTCCGGTACGGCCCGGGCGACTCGCCCTGGTACGGCGCCGCGTTCACCTCCACCGCGGATGCCGCCGCGTCGCACGAGTTGGCCAAACGGTTGAGCAAAACCGACCTGCCCCGGCTGCTGGAGCGCGCCGGTCACCTGGTCGGCCAGACCCGGTTGCGCCCCTTCGAGACCGTGCACGAGCTGGGCATCTACCTGCGCCTGCTGCTGGACATCCGCGAAACGCTGGACAAGTTCCAGCCCGCCGTGTTCGACCGGTCCCTCACCGAACTCATCGCCGCGACCTCCGCCCGTCGCGACTCGCCCGAGATGACCAGCGCCAACCGGCGCCGGCTGCGGAAGCTCGCCGACGAATACCTGCGTGCCGGCGTGCACGTGAGCGACATGAACGAGAGCCTGCGGCGCATCCAGCAGCAGCGCACCCTGTGGCAGCGCTACGCCGCCGCCGGCGTCACCCCCGAGGTGCCGGTCGGTATCAACGATGTGCACGTCGCGTTCCAGCGCGTGGCCGAGGACCTCGGCAAGCTCGACGTGCCGCTCGGCAACGCCGGGACCCCGCGCCAGCTGGTCTCCCGGCCCATCCGCGAACTCGTGCACACCATGACCGGCCTCGCCGCCGAGAGTGAGGTGCTCGCCAACCTGCACGAGCGCACCGCCCTGCTCGCCACCCTGCGCGAGCACAACCTCGACCCGCTGATGACCGACCTCTCCCAGCGCCACGTGTCGGAGAAGGACGTCGCCGCCGAGCTCGAGCTCGCCTGGTGGCAGTCCGTGCTCGAGGTGATGCTGAGCGGCGACAAGGCCCTGCTCAACGCCAACACCCAGGTGCTGGACCGGCTCGAAGCTGACTTCAAGCTCGTCGACGAGGCGCACGCGTCGACCACCGGGCAGATCCTGGCCTGGCTGCTCGCCGAGACCTGGAAGATCGGCGTGGTCGACTGGCCCGAAGAAGCCGACCAGCTGCGCCGGCTGCTGCGTGCCGACCGGGCCACCCCCGCCCGGATCAACGAGGTGTCCCCGCACCTGGGCCGCGTGCTCGCTCCGGTCTGGCTCGCCTCGCCCTACGAGGTCGCCGCACTCGACGACAAGATGACCTTCGACGCCGTGCTCCTCGTCGACGCCGGCGCGACCACCCTCGCCGAGAACGTCGGCGCCATCCGCCGCGCCAAGCAGGTCGTGGCGTTCGGCGACCCGGTCACCCAGACGCCGTCCGGGTTCGAGACCGGCATCGTCGAGCCCTCCGATGTGCCCACCCCACAGGAAACCAACGTCGACGCGCTGCACGCCGACTCCGCGCTGGCCCGGCTGGGCGAACTGCTGCCCACGCTCACGCTCACCCGCAGCTACCGAGCCGGCGGTGAAGACCTCGCCGAGCTGGTGAACCACCGCTTCTACGGCGGCCGGATCGACTCGCTGCCCTGGGCGGGCAGCTTCCTCGGCCACGGCAGCCTCACCCTCAACTACGTCAAGGGCGGCCACGGCATGCCCGACGTGGACAGCGGCGCGGTGGAGAGCGTCGACGCCGAGGTCGCGAAGGTCGTGGACCTGGTCATGGACCACGCGGTCAAGCGTCCTCGCGAATCGCTCATGGTGATCACCGCCAGCGCCCGGCACGCCGTGCGGGTGCACCAGGCTGTGCTCGCCGCGTTCTCCAAGCGCACCGACCTCTCCGACTTCATCCTCAAGGACCGCGCCGAACCGTTCACGGTGCTCACCCTCGAGCAGGCCGTGGCGCAGAGCCGCGACCGGGTGATCTTCTCGATCGGTTACGGCCGCACCCCGCACGGCCGGCTGCTGAGCAACTTCGGCTCGCTGGGCGAACCCGGCGGCGAACGCCTCCTCGCGATCGGCATGACCCGCGCCCGCCGGGCGATGGACATCGTCTCCTGCTTCCGTCCCATCGACATCGACGCCGACCGCCAGCGGCACGGCATCCTCGCCCTGTCGCAGGTGCTCACCGAGACCGAGGCGCGCCGCAACGAGGTGGCCGTGCCGGATGCCCGCGAAGCCATGCTCGTCGACCTGGCCCGCCGCCTGGAACGGAAGGGCCTCACCGTCTCGCTCGGCCACCGCGGCAAACTCGCGCTGGCAGCCTCACACGCCGGCCGCGCCGTGGTCGTGGAGACCGACGCCGTGGTCAACCGGGCGAGCCTGCGCGAGTCCCTGCGGCTGCGCCCCGAGGTGCTGCGCCGCCTGGGCTGGCACTACCTGCGCGTGCACAGCTTCGAACTGTTCAGCAACCCGGATGCCGTCGCCGCCCGCGTCGCCGCCCTCGCGGGCGTCGCGCAGACCGAAGGGTCGGACGGTCCGGCGCACCGTGCCTGACCCGGCTGCCGGGTCTGGCCCGGCGGCTGTGCCCGATGGCACGGCGGTGGCCGCGGCATCCACTGACACCGCGGCGCCGCGTCAGTCGGTGGTCAAGTCGGCCGGCGCCCGCCGGGCCCGGCTGACGCCCGCACCGGACACCGACACCAGCCCCGAGCCGCCCTCCCGCGAAGAGGGCGGCCAGACCGCTGGTGACGGCTCCTCCACGAGCGCGAACGACGCCCGCCTGCGCCAGGACAAACCCCCGCACTGGTAGCAGATCCTGCACTCGCAGCAGCTCCCGTCATCCCCGCCCGCAGCCGCGCAGCCTCGAGCATCCCGAGCGCGAAAAGCCAGTTGAGGCCAGTGTGTGAGCCCCCAAGTGGCCTCAACTGCCATCTCGGCGATTCCCGTGACGGCGAAAAGCTAATTGGGGCCAGTGTGTGAGTGCGCCAGTGCCCTCAACTGTCCTCTCGCGCCTGCCCATGCCCGCCCGCGCCCGCCCGCCCGCGCCCGCCCGCCCGTGACGGCGAAAAGCCAATTGGGGCCAGTGTGTGAGCGCCCAAGTGGCCTCAACTGTCATCTCGGCGTGTTTTTCCCAACGCGCGAGCCGCGCCGCGCCAACGCGTCCGGCCGGCCGGTTGCACAACTCCTGCAATTCCCATCACGACGGGCAGCGGATGCCGTAATCACGCGGGTGTGCAACTCGGCGCCGGAAATCTGCAGGAGTTGTGCATCCCGCGGCGGGGTCTACAGGGTGTGCTTGGGGCTTTCGGTGCCGGCCGACGCAGCAAACGGTGCGGGGGCATCCGTCGCGGCAACGGGGGAGACGGCGCCGCTCTGCGCGGCGAGCAGGTCGCGGATCTCGGTGAGGAGGTCCAGGTCGGTGACCGGGTTCTTCTTCGGGTCCAGCGGCACACCGGCCTGACGGCGGCGGGCCTGGTTCTCCTTGAGCTTGTTCAGCGGCATCACGAACGCGAAGTACACCACGGCGGCGACCAGGAGGAACTGGATGAGCGCGGCGAGGACCAGGCCGAACGAGAGCTCACCGGAGAAGAACGGCACGACCATCGACTTCGCCAGGCTGTCGGCGTTGAAGATCGCTGCGATCAGGGGATTGAAGATTCCCGTGACGATGGCGTTGACCAGGCCGGTGAACGCGGCACCGATGACGACGGCGACGGCCAGTTCGATGACGTTGCCGCGCATGATGAATTCTTTGAAACCGTTGATCATGGCTATGTGCTTTCTGGTGCGATGCGGGTACGAGACGAGGAGCGGGTCAGGATGCCTTCGGCGCCGGCGTGGGCGTCGAGCTGGAACCGGACGACGAGCCGGAGCCGCTCGAGGACGAGCCCCCGGTCGACGGGGCGGGCGAACTGCTCTTCTCGGCCGGCTTGGCCGACGACGACGAGGACTCGGACGAGGAGGAGTCGGCCTTCTTTGCGGCCTTCTCGGCAGAGAGCGACGACTTGCCGCTGGATTCCGCACGCGAGTCGTTGCGGTAGAAGCCTGAGCCGGTGAAGCTCACGCCGATCGATGAGTACACCTTGCGCAGCTTGCCACCGCAGGCGGGGCACTCCGTGAGCGTGTTGTCGGTGAACGCCTGCTGGATGTCGAAAGCGGTGTCGCACTCGGTGCAACGGTAGGAATAGGTAGGCACTGCGTCTTTTCGGTTTGTGGTGTTCGGGGCTCTGACCGGCAGGTGCCGGTCGGGAAAGTCTAGAAGACGACGATGCGAGTGGGAGTGACGAGGCCGTTCACCGGCTGATCGTGCACCTCGCGGGGAACCTCGTCGACGTATTCATTGTCGTACACCACGGCGTACACCGGCGGGCACTTCTCCATCGAGCCGAGCGTCTTGTCGAAGTAGCCGCGACCCCAGCCCATCCGCAGGCCGGTCGTGTCGATCGCGGCGGCGGGCACGATGATCAGGTCCACGTCGTTGATCGCGATCGGGCCGAGCAGTTCGCCCTGGGGCTCGGGGGCGCCGGACAAGCCCTGCACCTCGGTCTCCTCCTCGCCGACGGTCCAGTCCAGCAGACCGTCGTCACGGGAGACCGGGAACAGCACCCGTATGCCCCTGGCCTCGGCCCAGTTGACGAACGGCCGGGTATTCGGCTCGGTCGGGCTGGAGAGATAGCAGGTGATCGACCGCGCCGAGAGGTCGGTGACGATGCTCTGCAGGTTCTCGGTGAACCCCGCGGTGGCGGCTTCACGCTCCGCAGCAGTCATGGTGTGGCGGCGCTCCCGGAGGTCTGCGCGGAGCGCCCGCTTGCGGTGCTCGATGTCAGAATCCATACAAGTCATCCTAGGTGCGTAACCAATACAGGTTGCCGCTAACCTAAGGCCATGGTTACTCACATCACAAAGGCCGTTATTCCCGCTGCCGGTATGGGAACCCGGTTCCTGCCGGCAACCAAGGCGATGCCCAAAGAAATGCTGCCGGTCGTAGACAAGCCCGCCATCCAGTACGTCGTCGAAGAGGCCGTTGCCGCCGGACTGACCGATGTGCTCATGATCACGGGCCGTAACAAGAACGCCCTGGAGAACCATTTCGACCGGGTCACCGAGCTCGAGGCGGTGCTCATCCAAAAGGGTGACCGCGACCGTCTGGCCAAGGTGAACGAGTCCACCGACCTCGCCGACATGCACTACGTGCGTCAGGGCGACCCGCTGGGCCTGGGCCACGCGGTGCTCCGCGCCAAGATGCACGTGGGCCACGAGCCGTTCGCCGTGCTGCTCGGTGACGACATCATCGACGCCCGCGACCCGCTGCTCGACAAGATGCTCGCCGAACAGATCAGCCGCAACACCAGCGTCGTCGCGCTGCTCGAGGTCGACCCGTCGCAGATCCACCTCTACGGTGCCGCCGCGATCGAGAAGACCGACGACCCCGATGTAGTGCGCATCACCGGCCTGGTCGAGAAGCCCGCTGCAGAGGATGCGCCGTCGAACCTGGCCATCATCGGCCGCTATGTGCTGCGCCCCGAGGTGTTCGACGTGCTCGAGCACACCAAACCGGGCAAGGGCAACGAGATCCAGCTCACCGACGCCCTGCAGGAGATGGCCGTCAACCCCGAGACCACCGGCGGCGTCTACGGCGTCATCTTCCGCGGCCGTCGCTATGACACCGGTGACCGGCTCGACTACATCAAGGCCATCATCCAGCTGGCCGTCGACCGCGACGACCTCGGTGTGGAACTGCGCCCCTGGCTCAAGGAGTTCACCTCCACTCTCGAGTAGGTCAGCCGCGGGCTAAGCTGCGCATCATCATCGGGCTTCGGCCCCCAAGTAGACAGGCTCATCGTGCCGACCGCGATACCTACCCTCCGCGAGGGCGCAGTGACGCTGCGCCCGATCCGGTTACGCGACGCCAGGGCCCTCGAGCGCGAACTGATGGCCAACCGGTCGTGGCTGCGCACCTGGGAGGCCACCAGCCCGTATGCGCCGATGTCGTTCGACACCCGGGCCAGCATCCGCAGCCTGCTCGCACACTCGCGCACGGGCAGCGGGCTGCCCTTCCTGGTGGAGTACAACGGTGAGTTGGCCGGCCAGCTGAACGTGTCGTCGATCACCTGGGGATCGCTCTCCAGCGCGTCCATCGGCTACTGGGTCGGCGAGCAATTCGCCGGCCGCTCGATCACCCCGACTGCGGTGGCCCTGGCGACCGACTACTGCTTCGCCCAACTCGGCCTGCACCGCATGGAGATCTGTATCCGGCCGGAGAACGCACCGTCACTGCGGGTCGTCGAGAAGCTCGGCTTCCGGTACGAGGGGCTGCGCCGCCGTTTCATCCACATCAACGGTGCCTGGCGCGACCACTTCGCCTTCGGAATGGTGGCCGAAGAGGTGCGCGGCGGGGTTCTGCGCCGCTGGCAGGACGGCGAGGTGCCGCCGGGCAACGCCACCGTGAACGAGTACGACCGGGCCGCATCGGCGCATCCGTTGCAGGTGGCCGACAAGTGACACACCCCCCGGTAATCAGGCACGGATGGTCCCGCAACTCATACGTTAGGGAGCATGAGTAGCGAAGTCCTGGGTGGGGGAGTGATGGTGGCCGTTGCCGCCGCGCTCTGGGTGACGTATCTCATGCCGACATGGGCGAGACGACGTCAATACCTCGCCACCGAACGCAACGCCGTGCGCCTGCAGCAGACCCTGCGCATCCTGGCCGAGACGTCGGAAATCCCCCAGGAGGTACGCGTGGAAACCAACGCACGCGGAGTGTCCGCCCAACGCAAACTTCTCGCCCAGGCCGAGGAAGACGCCCGGATCGCGTCGAAGGCCGCCGGCGACGCGGCCACCGCCGCCCGCCGCGCCGCGGTGCTGCGCGCCGCCGCCGCCCGCCCCAAGGCCCTCACCCCGGCCGGTAAAGCCACCCGGCTGCGCACCATGCGCGCCCTGACCTCGCTGNCACCCGGCTGCGCACCATGCGCGCCCTGACCTCGCTGCTGCTGCTCGTCGGCCTGGTGTTCACCGTCGTGGGCGCCACCATGCTCTCCTCGGGCGTGTGGACGCTCCTGGCCGGCGGACTGGTCGCCGCGGTGACCGCCGTCGCCACCCTCGGCCGTCTGGCCGCGGTGAGCCGATCTGCCCGCGCCCCGCGCGCCGCAACGGATGCCGCCGCGACCGCCGCCCGCCGAGCGCCCGCAGGTGCCCGCGGCCAGCGCTTCGAACCCGTGCACTTCGTCGACGAGACCCCCGTCGCCCAGCCCAGCCCGTGGACCCCGCAGCCGCTGCCCAAGCCCCTGCACCTGTCGCCGGGGTCGATCGCGCAGGCCGCGATGGCGTCGGTGGATGCCGCCGCCCAGCTGCGCCAGGCTGCCGCCGAAGCCGAGCTGCAGCGCCGCGCCCTGGCCATGGCCGAGGCCATCGCCCCGTCAGAGGTCACCCCGATCACCCGCCCCGTCGTCGCCCGTGCCTCGGCCGCCACCGCCGCGAAGGCCGCCCCGCAGGCGGCGCCGAGCCGGTTCGCGAACATGGGCATCATCGGCGAGACCGAGCCCGGCATGACCGATCTCGACGACGTGCTGCGCCGCCGCCGCGCCGTCGGCTGACCGTCGCAACGGTTCGAACCGCTCGTGCTCGCGTGATAATGTAAATACGCAGTCTGGGGCTATGGCGCAGTTGGTAGCGCGTCTCGTTCGCAATGAGAAGGTCAGGAGTTCGAATCTCCTTAGCTCCACCACTGAAACAGAAGGACCGCGGCCCCCGGGCTGCGGTCCTTCTGTGTTTCTGGCCGTACGTGGACCGAATGTTCTCTCTCGTCTCTGGAGTTAAATCCTGAGCAGGATTATGCATATTATCTCGATATAACTATTAATCTCACATATAGTAGAAATATGCGTGAAGTAGAAAACTCGGCAGTCGTCGCCATCTCACGAGTATTCGGCGCGCTACCCCACGTCACAGTGAGGGAAGGCCTCGATGGCTCGGTGGCGTTGGAGTCGCGGAGCGGACGCTGGCAGCTCCATCCGGTGTGGATAGGCGAAGGCTTTCCCCAGGATGTGCGGCGAGCGATGGGGGAGTCCTCCCATGACTCCGCCGCCCACACGAACGCGGTCATGACTGCGAACAAAATGTCGACAGGTGCGCGGCAAGCCCTCGAGTCGGCCGGAGTGAGCTGGGCCGATATGGAAGGCAACGCTCACATTGAAACGGGCGATGGATTGTTTGTGCTGACCGGAAGCCGACGCAAGCGGGCTGCGGAAGTGCGTGCCTTCCTCTGGACGGAGTCCGCGGGTGCAGTCGCCGAAATGCTGCTTCACTCAGCGCTGGAGGGGGTGCGGAACGGCGGCAATCGCGAGGCCGGACAGGCCCCGCGTCCGGCACTGATTGCTGCCACAACAGGCTGGTCATACCCCCAGGTGGGCAAGATCCTGCAGCAGTTCGACGCCATCGGCTACACAAGAAAGGTCGGCCCGGAGCGTGGGAGAACGTCTCACCGAACGATTGCGGATGCGCCGCGGTTACTCAGCGAGTGGGCAAGCTGGTATCGCAGGAGACCACTCTCTGCGGCGGTCGTGTCGGGGGAGTCACGGGACCCTCAGGACTACGTTCGCCAGATGGAGAGCATCTTCGGCGTCGAATCCGTGGCGATATCGGGATGGCTTGGACTTGACGAGGTGGCTCCCTTCATGACGACGATTCCCACTGCCACCGTCTACGTAGAAGCGACTAGTCTCGATGCGATCGAGGAACGGTTGGTGGGGCACAGCGAGCTTCGGTTGGTAGACGGCGGCGGGCGGCTCACGCTGTTGCGCGCCGAACCGCAGGTGCTCACCCTTTCAAGCCTCGTGGACGGGAGAAAAGTCGTCTCGCCGATCCGGCTCTATGGTGACCTCTTGCGATTGGGTGTTCGCGGGGACGATGCGGCCGACCATCTGAGGGAGACCAGAATTGGCTTCTGATCAGCCGCGCACGCGCGCTTCGCGCGCCAGAGCCGAGGACGCGCTCGTGCGCCTCGTTCTCGAATCCGGGCCGCATGCATCAGATTTCGTGGTGATCGGCGGATTGAATCCCGACTACCTCGCGCCGAACGCGCCGGAGAAGCACATGGGCACAACCGACGTCGACGTGCTCCTCAAGCTTGGCGTGATCATCGACAGGGATGAACTTGATTTCGGCTGGCTGGACAGAGTCTTCGCCGGCCAGGAGACAGTCTCGCTGGACAACGCGGGGTGGCGGTGGATGCTTGATTCCGGTCGTGAAATCGTGGTCATCGAACTTTTGTGTGATGTCTACGACAACCGCGGGCAGGCAATCGCATTGCCAGGGGCGTCGCAAATCGCCGCGATGAACCTGGATGGCCCGGCCCCGGCCCTTCATGAGCCTGTGGAGCGACTTCTGTATGTTTCCGACGCGGTCCGAGCCGCCTATCCCGATGCGCCCCTGGACGTGACGATCCGTTTTGCCAGCGTCGGCGGGTACTTGCTGGCGAAGGCTGCCGCGCTTGTGAACAGAAAAGCGGCCAAGGACTACTACGACTTCATGTACGTGCTGCTGTACGGCGACGGTGGCTCCGCGGAATCAGCGCGTTTGCTGCGTGACAGTCTCGAAGCGGGTTACGCCGGCTCGCATTCGTCCTCACTACGAATGGCGCTCCTGAGCTATATCGACGGCCAACGACCCGGCGCAGCCATTTTCGCGCAGCAGATGACAGCAAACGGGAGCGAAGAAGAATTCGAGATCTTGCGCGAAGACGCGACCGGTGCGGCACAGAGAGTGCTTGCTCTGTTGAATCTGTGAGGGCCCCGAGCCGAAACGGTTCGACCGGCCGCGTCGGAAGCGGTCCGATGGCTCAGCGGGGGCACCGTCAAGGGGTCTGTCGGAGCGAACCGATTCAGAAATCCCGGACTGACTGAACGATAGGGACTGACTGCACGATAGTTAGTGTTGGTCGAGACTAAGGGAGACTACATGTCAGCACACGAGACCCGCACGGCCGCCGTGCCCTCTGATGCCATCGTCCACGGCGTCTTCGAGCTGGCTCGCGATGGCCGCACCGGCCCGCTGGGCGAGATGATCGACGCCGGGGTGCCGGTTGACGTGGTCAACGCGCGTGGCGACAGCCTGCTGATCGTGGCCGCGTACGGGCAGCAGGTCGAGACCGTGCGCGAGCTGCTGCGCCGCGGCGCCGACACCGCCACCGTGAACTCCATGGGCCAGACCGCCTTGGCCTGCGCGGTTTTTCGGGGCAACGAACCGATTCTGCTCGACCTGCTGGCGGCGGGGGCCGACCCCGACCTCGGCAGCCACTCCGGCATCCAGATCGCCGACCAGTTCGGGTTGCCGCGGATGCGCGCGGTCATCGAGGCGCACACCGACGCCTGAGCGCCGCGACCGACCGGCGCATCCGCCGGGCGAGCCGGTGCCGATGTCGGCGGTGGTTGTTAGCGTGGCCGCACCTGTACTTCGAGGGCACAGGCGGCGACGGGCGGATGAGGATGCACGAGGACCCGGACACGGCGGGACACAGCGACGCGGCGGGCACAACGGACCAGCCAGGAACAGCGGACCCGGCGGGCATCGCCGTTCGGTTCCGCTGCGGGCACGGCGCGGATGCGGCCGAGGCGCGCGTCACCCTGCGCCGGGACTGCCCGCTGTGCATGCTGCTGGCCGAGACCGCCCGCAGCCGGGAGCAGCTGATGCGCCGGGTGGCGCCGGCCGGTCGGGCCGCTCTGGCGCGGGAGACCCGCATCGGCGTCGAGTACGAGTGGATCTGCAGCCGCGGGCACTCCAGGTACCGGGCCAGCGTGCGGGAGACCCTCACCGGGCCGGGCTGCCCCAAGTGCCAGAAGAACGCCCGGGCGCCCGCGGCCCGCGGAGAGGGCGGCGTGCCGTTCATGAAGCCCGGGCTGAAGACACGAACGTCCCAGGCCGAACAGAAGCTGCGGATGCTGCTGGGCGAACGCATCCGGCTGCCGCACCGGGTGAATGCGATTCGCATCAACCGCACCTTCTACGGCAAGCCGGAGGTGTGGCCGGACATCATCATCCCCGCCCTCAGGGTGGCGATCGAATACGACTCGCCCGGGCGGCAGAAGACCTCGCACCGCGGCCTCAAGGAGGTCTCCGACCGGGAGAAGGACGCGGCCCTGGAGGAGGTGGGCTGGGCGGTGATCCGGGTGCGCGCCGACGGCCTCGAGCCGCTAGGGCCGCACAGCATCGTCTGCTCCGGGGTCAGCGTCGGCCTCGTCGACGAGGTCCTGGCCATGCTCGTCGCCATCCGCGGCCAGGAGGCCGTGGCCGCCCTTATGGGAAGGGAGCCGAGTGGCTAGAGTGGGCCGGGTAAGAGGCTCACGGTCGAGCTGGGGGTCGGCGGGTGGGCCGCCAACCGCAAGCAAAGGAGCCCGTGTCGTGCTTCACACCGACATACCCACCCGAGACGACGTTGACGCCCTGGCCGCGGTTCGCGAGCATCCGTGCGTGTCGATCTACCTCAGCACGACCCCGCTGCCCAAGGACGCCGACATGGCCAGGGTGGAGCTGAAAAACCAACTGTCCGAGGCGGTGCAGCAGTTGCGGGCCGCCGGCACCGACAGGCACCTGATCGAGCAGCAGGAAGAAATCCTGGTGGACCTGATCGAGGACGTCGACTTCTGGCGGCTGCTGTCGTACAGCCTGGCCATCTTCGCCACTCCCACGAGTGTGCGTACCTTTCGGCTGCCCAATCGGCTCAGCACGGCCCTGGAGGTCTCGGACCGGTTCTACCTCAAGCCGTTGCTCCGTGCGGTCACCTTCCCGCAGGCCGCATTTGTGCTCGCCCTGGCGCAGAACTCGGTGCGACTGCTGGAGATCAGCGCGGAGAGCCCGGTCTACGCCGTCTCGGTGCCCGGGCTGCCCAGCGATGTCGCCGACGCCGTGGGCCTGCCGTCGATCAACGGCCGCACCCAGGACAGCCACATCATGGGCGGACGGATCCAGGGCGGCGAAGGCCAGAAGGTGCGGATGCGCCAATACGCCCGAGCGATCGACCGGGCGTTACGCCCGGTGGTCAGCGGTCTCGACCTGCCCCTGATCCTCGCCGCGGCCGAGCCGCTCGCCGGCATCTACCGGTCTGTGAACAGCTACCCCAATCTCACCGAAGGAATCATCGCCGGCAATCCGGAGGAAACCCCCGATGAGGAGCTGGGCCGGGCCGCTCGGGGGATTCTGGATGAGCTCTATGCTGCCGAGCTCAACGAGCTCGTGGACCGGATGGCCAGCCGCGCCGCGCACGGCCGCGCGGTCACCGACCTCAGCGACGTGGCGCGCGCCGCCACCTACGGTGCCGTGGAGACCCTGTTCGTGGATATCGACCAGAGCGTGCCGGGGCTGGTCGACGAGGAGACCGGGGTGGTCACCCTCAGCGACACTGAGGACGCGGTCAGCTACGGCGTCGTCGACGAGATCCTGCGCCGGGCACTCTTGTCGGGGGCGGAGATCTTCGCGGTGCGCTCCGACGACATGCCCGGCGGCGGCGCGGTGGCGGCCGGGGTGCGTTTCGTGGTCTGAGAAACGAAGAAACCGGTGCCGCCCGTTGAACGGGCGACACCGGTACGTTTCGAGCGCTGGACGGGCAGAAACCCGGCAGGACGCGAGTCAGCGCTTGCGGGCCTTCTCGGTCTCAGCGGACTTCAGCTGCTTGTCGGCGCGCTTCTCCTTGAGTGACTTGCCGGCGACCTTCTTGGTCGCATCCTTCTTGGGTGATTTGTCAGCCATGTGTACTCCTTCGACCTGAGCCTGGGCGGCACGGATGATCTGACCCTACGCGGGTTCGGCACAAAGGGCATCTTGAGACCGGAGCGCGCCGCGGACCGGCCGATTTGGGGCCGTGCCGTGCCCTGTGCCTTTTGAGGCTGTCGACGTAGGCTGTCTGCGATGAGGCGCCCCGTCACTGGGACGGGACGTCCTACGGAGAGCCGGGAGATCATGAGCGCACAGGAAACGTACAAGGCAGTGCTATTCGGTCCGAACGTAATCGGGTCCGGCACCGAGATCGAACTGCACTTCACCAACGGCGGCTACCAGGACGTGGTGGTGCTCGAGGCCGTCGAAGAGGGCCAGACGATCACCCGCACCTACCGCAAGGGCCGGGAAACCGAGGAGCCGATCCCGTACCGGTTCGTTGACGAGGACGTCTCGGACGAGACCGCGGAGGGTGAAGTTCCCAACTAGGCGGCCGGCCGGGAGCTCCGACGGTCGCGCGGGATGCGCTGCCGCCGGAGTTCTCGGCGTGCCCGGCTAAATGCGGGCGCCAGGCTTGGTGCTGCGGCTCAGCCGCACGGGCAGGGCCATCAGCGGGCCGACGAAGCGGCGCTGCAGGCTACGGCCCGGGCCCCAGACGTACTGCACGATCAGCTGGGCCAGGATGGCGCTGGCCGCCAAGGCCACGGCGATCGCGCCGGCCGTGAGCATGTTGAGCAGCCCGTTGATGTCGCCGTCGGACATCTGCAGCAGCCCGCGGAATAGCGCCAGACCCGGCACCAGGGGAACCAGGGCGCAGACGATGAGCACCAGCGGTGGGGTGCGCACGATGCGCGCGCCGACCGCGGCGAGCAGACCGGCCCCCATCGCGGCGGCGCCGGACGACCAGACCAGGCCGAAGCCGGTATTCGTGGCGCCGAGGTAGATCATCTCGGCCACCGCGCCGAGCAGGCAGAGCACCCAGAACGCCCGCCAGGGCACCTGCGTGGCCAGGCCGAAACCCACCACGATGACCACGGCGGCGGTCAATTGGATGGCGACGATGCCCACGGTAGGCGTCACGTCGGCGTTGATGCGCAGGTCGAGACCGAACTTGGACAGCACCAATGAGGACCCCGCCACCCCGGCAACCAGACCGCCGGTGATCAGCAACGCTTCGATGAGCCGCGCCGTGCCGGTGAGATAGAAGCCGGACAGGGTGTCGTGCACCGCTCCGAAAGTGGTCACCCCGGCCAGGAGCATGATGATTGTCGCAACTACCACGAGGGACGGGCTGGCGGAGGGGTCGATCAGGGGAACGATCGCGGCGAAGAGGGGCCCGATGGCCCCGCCGACGACGGTCTGGTAGAACAGCGGTACCCGTCGTCTGTCCAGCGCCGTGGTGAGGAAATCGATCACGAACCCGGCGACGAACGCGGCGAGGATCACGATCGGGCCACCGCCGATGAGCGCCGCGGCGCCGGCGCCGACGAGGCTCCAGCCGACCCGCCGGTACAGCAGGGTGACCTGGGGCTTGGAGGAGACGATGGTGGCGAGGCGCTTGCGGGCCTCCGCGACATCCGTGGGCTCTTCGATGAGGTCGGCGATCAGCTCGGACGTTGCGGTGAGCTTGGCGTAGTTGAGGGTGCGGTACTTGACGTCGCGGCTGCGCGAGATGGACTCGTGGGTGGACTGGTCCTCGTGCGTGAGCGTGATGATGGTGTGGGTGATGTTCGCCTCGGTGCCGCGCAGCCCGTACGCCCGCGTGAGGGCCAACATGGCCGCTGAGGCGTCTTCGGCGCCGGCGCCGGAGGAGAAGATCACTTCGGCCAGGCGCATGGTGAGGTCGAGCACCGACCGGGTGTAGGCGGCGATGTCGATGACCGGGATGGCGGTGGTGGAGGTGCTCGGCGCATCCTCGTAGGCGCGCACGGCGGCGATCCCGCTGGCGTCGGCGCGCAGGATCGGGATGCTCGTGGTGACCGGCCGCGGGGTGGTGGGGTGCGGCGCCCGGTACGGCTGCTTGGGGATGGGCGCCGTCGCGGCGCTGACCGGGGTGGTGTTGATCGGTGCCGTGGCGGTCGGCACGGTCACGGGTGGGGTGGTCGTGGACGGGTGGGTCTGGGGCACGGCAGTCAACTGGACAACTTCAACACTTCGGGGGTCGGTGAGGCGGGAGGGGAGCGGGCGTGTGGGCTCAGTCATCGAGCGGGCCGAGCCAGGCTGTCGCGACGGTCGCGTGCGCCGAATCGGCGTTGGACGGGTGGAACAGCCCGGCCAGCACGTCACGGTAGAGCCGGCCGAGTTCATCCCCGGCGAAGTAACTGGCCCCGCCGTTCACCCGCAGCATCAGGTCGACGACCTGCTTGGCGCTCTCCACGCTGCGATGTTTGAGCCCGGCGAGTTTGGCGAACCAGAACGGGCCGTGATCGGCGAGGGCGTCCACGTCGACGGCCAGCGTCTGAATCTGGGGGTACACGGCATCCAGCAGCAGGGCCGCTTCGGCGATGCGACGGCGGATGTCCGGATCCTGGGCGAGCGGACGGCCGTCGTTCTTGGCCGAACGCCGCCGTTTCGCGGCCTCGACACCGAGCTCCAGGGCCCGCTGGGCGATACCGGTGTACACGCTGGAGAGCAGGATCTCGAAGGTGGCGAAGATGGCGAAGATCAGCGGGTCGTTCACCGGTCCGGGCGGGAGGGTGCGCACCACCCGGGTCGCGGGCGCGAACGCACCGTCGAGCAGCGTGGTCTGGCTCTGGCTGCCGCGCATGCCGAGGGTGTTCCAGTCGTCCTTGCGGGTGATGCCGGGGTCGGTGCGGTCCAGGAACGCCCACACGATCAGCGGGTGGGCCGGGTCGGAGCTGTCCAGCCCCATGGTGCCCAGCTGACTCCAGACCGGTGACAGTGAGGTGAACACCTTGGTGCCGGTGAACCTGTAGCCGCCGCCGGGCTGCGGCACGGCATCCGTCGACGAGCCGAACAGCACCAGGTCGTTGCCCGGCTCGCTGACTCCGAAACCGAAGATCGCGCCCTGCGCGGCCTCGGTGAGAACGAACTCGAGCGCGGTATCCCCGCGGTCGTGCATGGCCTTGGCGACGCCGGTCCAGACCAGGTGCATGTTCACCGCGAGGGCGGTGGCCGGGGCGTGCGCGGCCAACCGGGCCTGCTCGGCTGCCAGCTGCGGCAGGGTGAGGCCCAGGCCGCCGAACCGGGTGGGCACCAGGGCGCGCAGGTAGCCGGCCTGGGCCAGCTCGGTGACGTCGTCGAACGGGAAGGTATTGGCGGCGTCGTGCGCGGCGGCGCGGGAGCGGATGCGACCGAGGAGAGCGTCGTCGAGCAGGACCGTCGGAACGGTGGGGGAGGGCCCTGCGGGGCGGGAAGACTCGGTCACACGTGCAAGCCTACGTAGCCTTTCCCTTCCGCGTGGCCAGGCGCACGATGAGAACGACGATCCCGCCGGCCACCGCCACGATGGCCAGCCACGGCAGGGCGAAACCGATGCCCACGAGCAGGGCTCCGAGCGCCGTCACCAGGGTGGTCCAGCCGGCGACGATGCCGGTCCAGAAGTTGTCAGGGGCGCCGGGGGCGACGGTGCCGGTGGAGTACAGGTCCAGTGCGATGGTGGAGTATTCGACCTGGTCGGTGAGGTAGTCGCGTTGCGATTTCAGACCCTCGAGCTCGGCCTGGCGGGTCGAGAGTTCACCCTCGATGGCGATCAGGTCGGTGGTGGTGGTGGCCTGCGCCATCAGGGCCAGCAGCCGGTCGACGGAGGTGGTGAGGGCCGTGATCCTGGCGTCGAGATCCTGGCTCTGTTGGGTGACGTCGGAGGCGTTGAGGGACACGTAGTTCACAGTGCCGAGCGCCCGGAGCGCGTCGAGGGTGCGGTCGAGGTCCCCGACCGGGATGCGTAGCGACAGGTTCGCGCTCGCGGACTGGTTGTCGGTCTCGGGGGTCTCGGTGCGGCTGTCGACCCGGCCGCCGGCCTCCTCGACGATCGTCGCGGCATCCTCGGCCGACCGGATCGGGTCGGCCACGGTCAGCGACACGGAACCTGTCGTGATCACGGAGCGATCTGCGATGGCGGCGTCCCCGGCGGCGGCCTCGCCGGGGGCGGTCATCTCGCCGGGCACGCTGCCGGCATCCATTGACTCGGAGCGGACGCCGGAGTCGGTGGCGCTGTTCGAACCGGAGGCCGTGCAGCCGGCCAGAAGCAGGGCGGCGAGAGCCAGGGCGGCGGTGGCACCGATCCGCCCGCTCAGGCGGCCCTGCCGTTGTTGCGGGCCTCTCGCCGCAGTGCCGTCTGTCTCCGTGCTGTAGCTCATGGGCCAACTGTAGGGTCGGGCCGCATCCGCAATCTGGACGGTTTCTGGGAGTCGGATCACAATCGAGTCTCGGCCAGGGGCCGGGTCGTACGCTCGAAGAGGCGCCGGTTTTTTACGGCGCCTTTGCCCGCACAACTATTCAGTTCTCGCTCGAGGAGGAACCATGGGATTCGCAGACGACGCCAAGGACGCCATCGCGGCCACCGGCCAGAAGATCGGCCGCGCGGCCGAAGACGCCAAGGAACGCGTCTCGGACAAGCTCGACGAAGCCAAGGCCGACGCTGAGGTCAAGAAGGCCGAGGCCGACGTCAAGAAGGCCGAAGCCGAGCGCGACTCCACCAAGGCCAAGAACGATTACAAGGAAGGCCTGCGCTAGCCGCGGCCGCCGGGAGCAGCGCCGTGGACGACAGATCGCGACGCTGGGCGGCGCTGACGGAGCGACTCCGTCGGCGCCGCGCTCCCCACCTCTTCATCCAGACCGACACCGGCACCGGCCCGGTTGTGATCCTGGTGCACGGCATCGCGTCCACCGCGGTCACCTTTCGCAAGGTCGTGCCGCTGCTGGCCCCCGGGCACCGGGTCATCGCCGTCGACATCCTCGGCCACGGTGCCTCACCGGCACCGCCGGACTGCGAGTACACACTCGACGACCATGTCGCGGCGCTGGCCGCCACCATCCGGGCGCTGAACCTGCGCGAGCCGTTCGTGCTGGTCGGGCATTCGCTCGGCAGCCTGATCGCCACCCGGTACGCCGCCGAACACCGCTGGTACACACCGCGTGGCCTCCGGGTCGCCCGCCTGGTGCTGGTGGGACCGCCGATCTACCTCTCGCCCACCGACATCGGCGACCCGTGGGTGCGCGCCAGGGTCACCGCGTACCTGCGCGCCTACGAATTCCTGCGGTCGAACAAGGACTTCACCCTCGCCAACGCCGCGGTGCTCGGACGGCTGCTGCCCAAGGGCATCCTGGAGCTGAACGAAAACACCTGGACCCCGTTCGTGAAGTCGCTCGAGCACTGCATCGAATCGCAGACGATGGTGAGCGACATCGCCAGTCTGCACGTGCCCGTCGACCTGATCTACGGGGCCCTCGACGCCTTCGTGGCACCGGGCAGCCTGCGGGTCGTGGAGCGGATGCGGCACGTGAACACCCACCGGGTGGAGGCCAACGATCACATCGTACGCAGCCGCATCGCCCGGGTGCTGGTGCGGGTGATCGACGGTGCCCCCGCCGCGACGACCAGGACATCGGGCGGGCAGACGCCGGCCCCGGCGGCCGGCTGAGACGTCGTTCGTGCCTGCGTTCCCCGTCTGGGGCGGCGAGGAGCAGATCCAGCTGCGCGACTGGCCTCGGCCGAGTTGCCCTGGAACCGGGGTGCTGTCAGCATGGTCGCGATGACACTTGCCACGGACTACCTGCAGGCCTACGACGCCCAGCTCCGAACCGATGCCGAAACCCCCAGCGCTCTCAACGTCGCCCCGCTGGGCCCGTTGCGGCTGGTGACCTTCGCCGGAGGGCGAGGCTTCATCACCTACCAAGATCTTGCCGGTGCCGACGAACCGGCGATCGCGGAGCTGGTGTCGGGGGCGCTGGATCATTTCCGGGCCGATCCGGAGATCAGGACGGTGGAATGGAAGACCCGAGGCCACGACCGGGCGCCGGGGTTGCACGAGGCGTTGCTGGCCAATGGGTTCTGCGCCGACGAACCGGAGTCGATCATGATCGGGCCGCTGGAGGCGCTTTGCCGTGACGCTCCCGCACCCGCCGGGGTGACCCTGCGGCGGGTCACCGCCGAGGCCGACGTGCGCGCGATGAGCGCAGCGGTCGACGAAGCGTTCGGGGAAGCCGTCGACACCCGGATGGCCCAGGCGCTGCTTGATCGCCTCGCCCGTGACGACGGAATGGAACTGTGGGTGGCGGAGACCGACGGCCGGATCGTCTGCGGCGGTCGTCTCGAACCGGTCCCCGGCACCGATTTCGTGGGTATCTGGGGCGGCGCCACCCTCCCGGCCTACCGCGGGCGCGGCATCTACCGCGCGTTGACGGCCGCTCGTGCACGCTCCGCCCTCGCGCTGGGCAAGAACTTCGTGCACAGTGACTCCACGGAGGACTCGCGGCCGATCCTGGAGCGATCCGGGCTCATCCGCGTGTCGACGACCACGCCGTACAACTGGACCCGGTAGGTCGACCGGGTTCTGTCAGCCCGCGTCGTTAGGCTTGACACATGGATAACAGAACACTGGGCAGAACCGGCCGCACCGTCTCCGTCATCGGACTGGGCACCTGGCAGCTGGGCGCCGACTGGGGCGACGTCACCGAAGCCGACGCCACCGCCGTGCTCGCCGCCTCCGTGGAGGCCGGCGTCACCTTCTTCGACACCGCGGACGTCTATGGCGACGGCCGGAGTGAGCAGATCATCGGGCACTTCCTCGAGCACAGTGGTGCGGACATCACCGTGGCCACCAAGATGGGCCGCAGGGCCGAGCAGTTGCCGGAGAACTACGTGCTGGCGAACTTCCGTGCCTGGACGGAGCGGTCCCGCCGGAACCTCGGCACCGAGACCCTCGACCTGGTGCAGTTGCACTGCCCGCCCAGCGCGGTCGTCGAGTCCGGGGAGGTGTACGACGCCCTGGACACCCTCGTCGACGAGGGCGTCATCGCCAACTACGGCGTGAGTGTGGAGACCTGCGACCAGGCGCTGGCGGCCATCGCCCGGCCCGGCATCGCGACCGTGCAGATCATCCTCAACGCGTTCCGGCTCAAGCCGCTCGACGAGGTCGTGCCGGCTGCGCGGGCCGCGGGTGTGGGCATCATCGCCCGGGTGCCGCTGGCCAGCGGGCTGCTCACCGGCAAGTACACCAGGGAGACGGTGTTCGCCGAGAACGACCACCGCAACTACAACCGCGACGGCAGCGCCTTCGATGTGGGCGAGACGTTCTCCGGCGTCGACTACGAGACCGGCCTGATCGCGGCGAGCGAGTTCGCCGCGCTGGTGCCGGAGGGCCTCACGCCGGCGCAGGCCGCGCTGGCCTGGGTGGCGCAGATCGACGGGGTCTCCTCGGTGATCCCCGGCGCCCGGTCGGTGAAGCAGGCCGAGGGCAACGCATCCGCCGGCGCCGTGCCCGCCCTGCCCATCGAGTTCATGGAAGGCGTGCAGTCGATCTACGACCGCCTGCTGCGCGAGTCCATCCACGAGCGCTGGTAGTCCCGTCCCCCTTTCGCGAACTGTGAGCTAAGCACCTTCCCACGCGCTGGGAAGGTGCTTTTCTCTCAGTTCGCGGGGGCTTTCAGTCGAGGTCGTCGGGGTCTTTGCCGGTGCGTTCGCCCGCGTCGAGGGTTGTGATGGTGGCGTGATCGGCGGCATCCAGGGTGAAGTCGAAAACGTCGAGGTTCTCGCGGATGCGCGACGGCGTCACCGACTTGGGAATCACCACGTTGCCGAGCTCGATGTGCCAGCGCAACACCACCTGGGCGGCGGTCTTGCCGTAGCGGGCGCCGATGGCGTCGAGGGTGGCGTTGCCGACCGCCCGGCCCCGGGCCAGCGGCGACCAGTCCTCGGTGAGGATGCCGTGGGCCGCGTTGTAAGCGCGCACCTCGGTCTGCTGCAGCCACGGGTGCAACTCCACCTGGTTGACCGCGGGCACGATGTCGGTCTCGGCCAGCAACCGGTCCAGGTGATGGGTGTGGAAGTTCGACACCCCGATCGACCGGGCCCGGCCGTCGGCGCGGAGGGCCTCCAGCGCGCGGTACGTGTCGATGTAGCGGTCCTGCCGGGGCGCCGGCCAGTGGATCAGGTACAGGTCGACGTAGTCCAGGCCGAGCTTGGCCAGGCTCTCGTCGAAGGCGCGCAGGGTGTTGTCGTAGCCGTGGTCGGCATTCCAGACCTTGGTGGTGACGAACACCTCGTCCCGGGGGAGTGCCACCCGGGCCAGGCCCTCACCGACGCCGCGTTCGTTGGCGTAGAGCGCCGCGGTGTCGATGTGCCGGTAGCCGGCTTCCAGCGCGATCTCCACGGCGCCGGCGGCCAGGTCCTCCGGGATCTTGTAGACCCCGAGGCCGAGCTGGGGGATGGTGTGACCGTCGTTGAGCTGCAACACATGGTTCATGCCTCCCATTAAACCCCTCGCGCATGGGTGCTCGGCCCCTCTCGCGAACCGTGAGTTAAGCACCTAAAAACTCGAGTTTGTGGTGCTCAGCTCACAGTTCGCGGGCCTGCAGGACGCTGCGCACCCGGCGAATGAACTCTTCGCCCCCGTGCTTGAGGTCATCGTCGGTGATCCGGATGACTCGCCAGCCGTGATCCTCGAGCCGCTCCCGCCGGGTGATGTCCTTCCGGAACTGGTCCCGGTCGGTGCGGTGGCCGTCACCCTCGTACTCGACGCAGGCGCGCAGCCGCGGCCAGGCCAGGTCGACCCTGGCGACGAAGTTGCCCTCGGCATCGGTGATCACGTAGTTCGTGAACGGTTCCGGCAGCCCGGCATCGACCAGGAGCAGCCGGGTCTCGGTCTCCTTGGGCGACTCGACCCGGCTGCGCGCCAGGGCTGCGGCCATCCGCAGGCGTTTCACGCCGCGGCGGCCGGTGCGGGCGAGGGCGGTGCGGTGTAGGTCGTCCGGGGTGAACGCGGGGTGGTCGCCGCCGAGGAGAACGTCGGCGACGGCGACGAGCGCGGTTCGTGGCAGCACCGTGCTGAGGTCAGCCCAGGTTTGCAGCGGCGACGTGACCGGGATACCGCCCAGGTATTCGACGTTCAACAGCTCGGTGCGCAGCTCGTGACCGACCACCCCGATCATCTGCGGCGGCCGGGTGCCGGCCGGCACGGTGACATGGATGCGCCGGTCGGACTCGAGCCAGCCCGGCACGGGAAGCCCGTGCAGGAGCGCTGCCGTGTGGTGGCTGATCACATGGGTGGGCGGCATCCGCTCGGCATAGCTGCGGCTGAGGTCGAGCGCGCTGGTCGGGGACGGCCCGGCGACGCGCACGGCTCGGAATGGGGCGCACAGGTCCGATCCCTGGAGTCGCCGTCGGGTGAGGCCGAGGCTTCGGGCCAGGGCGACCGGGAAGGGCTCGCCCAGGAGCTCCGGGGGAAGGGCTGTGCGTCGTGGCATGCACAGAGGATGCCAAATGTGCGCCCGCCGCCGGAGAATCTCTCCACAGGGCCCGCCGTGCCTCCCGCGAACTGAGAGAAAAGCCCCTAAATCTCGCGTTTTTAGGTGCTTAGGTCACAGTTCGCGGGGAGGGTGGGGCTAGTGTCGGGAGCTTACGGTGAAACGGTTATGGGGGACCCCGATGGATGGACTGCCCGCCCTGCGGGGCTCGACAGCGCTCGTGACCGGGGTCTCCAGGCGCAAGGGCATCGGCTACGCCGTCGCGGTGCGCCTGGCCGAGCTGGGCGCCAGCGTGTTCATCCAGCACTTCGCCCCGCACGACCTCTCGCAGCCGTGGGGCGGGGACGACCTCGACGCGGTGCGGGCAGGCATCCGCGAGGCGCTGACCGAGGGCGCCGTCTTCGGTGACGTGAGCGCCGACCTGGCCGAGCCGGATGCCGCGGCGGCGGTGATGACCGCGGCCGCCGGGCTTACCGGACGGGTCGACATCCTCGTTGCCAACCACGCCCGCAGCGGCGGTGACGGGTCGATTTTCGATCTCACCGCCGACATGCTCGACGGGCACTGGCAGGTCAACGCCCGCGCGACTCTGCTGCTCACCCGGGTCTTCGCCGAGCAATTCGGCGACGCTGCGCGCCCGGATGTTGCTCGCCCGGGCGCGGCTCGCCTGGATGCTGCTCGCCCGGATGCTGCGCGCCCGGATGCGGCTCCCGCCCACGTGCCCAGCCAGGACCTCGCTGCTGCGACCACGGACGGGGCGGCGACCGCGGCCGCGCAGCCGGCACCGCGGCGGCCCGGTGAGCGCGGTGACCAGACCGCCGCCATCGACGAGCTCGCCACCGGGAGGGTGATCTGGCTGACCTCCGGGCAAATCCACGGCCCCATGCCCGGGGAAGTGGCGTACGCGGCCAGCAAGGCCGTGCTGGCCGGGCTCACCCCCACCGTGGCCGCCGAGCTGCTCGGCCGCGGCATCATCCTGAACACCGTCAATCCCGGCCCGGTGAACACCGGCTACCTCGATCCGGAGACCACCGACCGTCCCCTGGACGGGATGCTCGAGTACCTGCGCACCATCCCGTTCGGCCGGTTCGGCGCACCCACCGACCCCGCCCGCCTGATCGGCTGGCTGTGCACCCCGGAGGCCCGGTGGCTGGTGGGCCAGGTACTCACGAGCGACGGCGGTTTCAGCCTCGCGAACTGAGAGAAAAGCCCCGAAAACTCGAGTTTTTGGGTGCTTAGCTCACAGTTCGCGGGAGGGGGCTAGGAGACCTGGATGCTGATGGGCTCGGTGTCGGGGATCGGACCGGCGTCGCGGCCTCGCAGGTCGGGGTGCCACCGGCGGCCGAGCGCGGGGATGATCGTGCCGAGAGCGGCGAACCCGGCCGCGACGTAGATCGCCGCGCCGGCGCCGGAGTGGTCGATCGCGAAGCCGGCCAGCGCCGAGCCCAGGGCCGCGCCGATGAGTTGGCCGGTGCCGATCCAGCCGTAGGCCTCGGCGGTGTCACTGAACTTGACGCTCGCCGAGACGATGCCGAACAGCACCGCGAACGACGGGGCGATGCCGATGCCGGCGACCAGCAGCGCGGCGGAGAGCCACCAGAAGTTGAGGAAGAGGCCCGCTACGGACAGGCCGATCGTGACGATGAGCATCCGTGAGGCCAGCGCCCACGGGCCGATCGGGAGGTGCCCGAGCGCGAGACCGCCGATGAGCGAGCCGATCGCGAAGATGCCGAGCACCCAACCGGCGTTGGCGCTGCCGTGGCCGAACACGGCGACCACTCCGGCCTCGACGGCAGCGCAGGCGGCGACGAGCATGAAGCCCACGACGGTGCTCAGCAGCACCTCGGGCTTCTTGAGCACCACGCCGAGCTTCCGGCGGCTGCGGGGGATGCGCACCCGGCCCACCTCGGGCAGCGCCACGAACCAGATGCCGCCGGCGACGAGGAAGAACGCGGCGAGGAGGATGCCCGCGGTGGAGCTGACCTGGATGGCCACGAAGGTGGCGATGACCGGGCCGAGAACCCAGATGATCTCCTGAGCCGAGGCATCCAGGGAGAACAGCGGGGTGAGCTGGCGCGAGTTGACGACCTTGGGGTAGATGGTGCGCACGGCCGGCTGGACGGGCGGCATCGACAGGCCGGCGACGAAGCCGACGATCATCAGGCCCACGATCGGCAGTGGCGCCAGCGCCATCACCACGATCGACGTGGTGCAGATGATCATGGTGACGATGAGCACCGGGCGCATGCCGAGCCGGCCCATCAGTCGGGATGTCAGCGGACCGGCGATGGCCTGGCCGATGCTCATGGCGGCCAGGACCAGGCCGGCGGCGGCATAGGAGTCGAAGAGTTTCTCGATGTGGATCAGGAACGCCAGCGAGAGCATTCCGAACGGGAATCGAGCGGTGAGCTGGGCTCCGATGAGTCGGGCAACGCCCGGAGTTTTCAATAGGGTCCAGTAGCTGCTCACAACCGTCTAGTCTATGGCCGGGGCGACCCGCAGCGCACAGCCGGGCGGCCGTGCAGCCCGCTAACGTGAACGGGTGCACACACTGATTTCGGCGGTCGATCTGGCCGCACTCCTTGTTGTCGGCCCCACCCCGCGCATCCTCGACGTGCGTTGGAAGCTCGGCGGCCCTCCCGGCCGCGCCGAGTTCCGCCGTGGGCACCTGCCCGGGGCCGTGTATGTGGACCTGGACTCCGAGCTGGCCGGGCACGGCGCGGTGACCGACGGTCGGCATCCGTTGCCCGCCCTGACCGACCTGCAGGATGCCGCCCGCGGTTGGGGCCTGAACGACGGCGACACCGTCGTGGTCTACGACGACCTGGGCAATATGTCTGCCGCCCGTGCCTGGTGGCTGCTGCGGCACGCCGGCGTGGCCGACGTGCGACTGCTCGACGGCGGCCTGGCCGCCTGGCGCGCCGCGGACCTGCCGCTGCTGGCGGGCGAGGAGCCGGTGGTGCCCGGGTCGGTGACTCTCACGCCGGGCGCCCTGCCCACCCTCGACGCGGCCGCCGCCGCCACGCTCGCGCGGGACGGCGTGCTGCTGGACGCCCGCGCCGCCGAACGCTACCGGGGCGACACCGAACCGATCGACCCGCGCGCCGGCCACATCCCGGGCGCGGTGAGCGCGCCGACCGGGGGCAACCTGGATGCTGAGGGCCGGTTCCTGCCGGCCGCCGAGCTGCGCGCACGGTTCGAGGTGCTCGGGGTGCGCGGCCGGGGCGCGGCGGATGCGGCCGCTGGGCCGGGCGCATCCGGTATCACCAGCGCGGTGCCCGATGCCGGCTTCGACGTGGGCGTGTACTGCGGATCCGGCGTCACGGCGGCGCACGAGGCGGTGGCGCTCACGCTTGCCGGCTTCACGCCCGCGCTCTACCCCGGCTCCTGGTCGCAGTGGTCGAACCTGCTCGACCGCCCGGTTGCGACCGGGGACGCCCCCGGGCACTAGTCCGGAGCACGTCACCGCGCGAGCACGCGTGGTCAGGCGATCTCCGCGGCGGCGCCGCTCACCACGATGCCGCCGCTGTCCACCAGGAGCAGGCTCGGCCGGCCCACGTGCCGGCCCTGGCGGATGACCACCCGGGTCGGCGGGCGCACCAGCCCGAGCTCGCGCAGGTAGCCGCCCACCGAAGCCGCGGCCGATCCGGTGGCCGGATCCTCGGTGAGGGTGCCGACCGGGAACAGGTTGCGCGCCTCGAACTCGGCGTCTCCGCGCACCGACAGGGTGGTCACGGTGCCGGCCCAGCCCTGCTCGTCCATCAGGGCGCGCATGGCCGCGGGGTCGAAGCTGAAGGCGTCGAAGTCGGCTTGGGCGGCGAAGACCAGCACCGGATGCCAGTTTCCCGCGAAAGACAGCCGAGGCGGGTACCCGGGATGCAGCGACGACGGGGTGGCCCCGAGCAACTCCAGCACCCGGGCGAGCACCTCGGGTGCGATGGGACGCACCTGCGGGTCGACGCTTGTGAATGACGCGGTGAGGCCGGCATCCGTGGCCCGGGTCTGGATGATGATCGGGCCGACGCTGGTCTCGAAGGTGAGGGCGCCCACGCCGTCGCGGCGGGCCAGCGCCACCGCGGTGGCGACGGTGGCGTGCCCGCAGAACGGCACCTCGGCGACGGGGGAGAAGTACCGCAACCGGCTGCGCCGCGGGTCGCCGCCGAGCGAGGGCTCCGTGACGAACGCGGTCTCGGCGTAGCCGACCTCGGCCGCGATGGCCTGCATCGCGGCGTCGTCGAGTCCGCTCGCGTCGAGGACCACGCCGGCCGGGTTGCCCCCGGCGGACGCATCGGCGCGGTCAGGGTCGGTGAAGGCGGCAAGACGCAGCACGGGCACGGTCATGCCCCAATGCTGCCAGCCCACAGCCCGGACGGCGACGGTCCAATCCGCAAGCGGTGGACGTCTCCGGCGCCCGCCAACTCGGGGTCCCGGATCGCAAGCCTCCTGCGAACGCTGAACCTGGCGCCCGAGGATTCGTGGCCGTTTGCCAGTGTCGAACCGGCCGCCCGGGTTGCCGTGGCCACAGCCACGCCTGTCATACTTAGGTAATGCTTACCTCAGTGGATCCGGGGACGACGGGCGCGCCCGCTCGCGGCTCGGCCCTGCCCGGCGACGCCGTGAGAGTGCCGCGCCGCAGGCAGCTGACCGGCCTCCTGATCGCCGTCATCCTGCTGGTGCTCGCCGTGGCCGCCTCGCTCGTGGTGGGCAGCCGCGGCATCCCGCTGGGCACGGTGCTCGACGCCCTGCTGCACCCGGACCTCACTGTCACCGACCACACCGTGGTACTCGACCTGCGCGTCCCCCGCACCGCCATCGGCCTGCTTGCGGGCCTCGCGCTGGGCCTGGCGGGCGCCCTCATGCAGGGCATCACCCGCAACCCGCTCGCCGACCCCGGCCTGCTCGGCGTCAACGCCGGCGCCTCGCTCTTCGTCGTCGCCGGCATTGCCTGGTTCGGGGTCACCTCGGCGCTCGGCTACGTGTGGTTCGCCTTCGCCGGCGCGTTCGTGGCCGCCGTGATCGTCTACGTCGTCGGCTCACTCGGCCGGGAGGGCGCCACCCCGGTGAAGCTGGCCCTGGCCGGCACCGCGCTCACCGCCTCGCTCACCTCGCTGATCACCATTGTGCTGCTGAGCAACCAGGAGGCTTTCGACAAGTACCGGTTCTGGTCGGCCGGCTCCCTGGTGGCCCGCGACCTCGACTCCACCCTGCAGCTGGCCCCCTTCATCGCCGTCGGCGTGCTGCTGTGCCTCGTCGCCGGGCGGATGCTCAACGCCCTCGCCCTGGGTGACGACCTGGCCCGCGGACTCGGCCAGAACCTCGTGGCCGCCCGCATCGTCTGCGCCGTCGCTGTCGTGCTGCTTTGCGGCTCCGCCACGGCCATGGCCGGCCCGATCGTGTTCGTGGGCCTGGCCGTGCCGCACATCGCCCGCCGTTTCACCGGCCCGGACTACCGCTGGATACTGCTCTACTCCGCGGTGCTCGGCCCGGTGCTGCTGCTGGCCGCCGACGTGCTCGGCCGGGTGATCGCCCGGCCCGGCGAGATCGAGGCCGGCCTGGTCGTCGCGTTCCTCGGCGCCCCGATGCTCATTGCGCTGGTGCGCCGCGTGAAGCTGGCCGGCCTGTGAGCGCCGCCGTCGCATCCGCCACCCGGCCGGCCGCGGATGCCGCGCCGCTCGCGCTGGCCCGCACCCTGCGGCACCGCCGGGAACGCCGCATCGTGATGGTGCTGACCACCCTGGTGCTGGTCGTCGCCGCCGTGAGCCTGATGGTGGGCGCCTACAACCTCAGTGTGCCCGACCTGCTGCGCACCCTGGTGGGCCAGGGGTCGAGCAGCGAGAACTTCATAGTCTTCAAGCTGCGACTGCCCCGGCTGACCCTCGCGATCCTCGTCGGTGTCGCGTTCGCGGTCTCCGGCGCCCTGTTCCAGACCGTGCTGCGCAACCCCCTGGCCAGCCCGGACATCATCGGCGTCACCGGTGGCGCCAGCGCGGCCGCGGTCTTCGGCATGCTGGTGTTGGGCCTGGGCAGTGTCGCCACCTCGGTCATGGCCTTCGCCGGCGCCATGGTGGTGGCCGCGGCGATCTACCTGCTCGCCTGGCACGGCGGCGTGGTCGGCTACAGGTTCGTGCTCATCGGGGTTGGCGTCGCGTTCATGGTGCAGGGCCTGCTCGGCTATCTGCTCTCCCGTGCTGACCTCCGCAACGCGCAGGACGCGCTCACGTGGCTGGTCGGCAGTGTCAGCGGCGCCCGCTGGCCGGAGATCGCGGTCCTGGCCGGGTTCCTGGCGGTACTGCTGCCGGCTGTGGCGGTGCTCGCCGGGCGGATGCGGATGCTGCAGCTGGGCGACGACACCGCCAGCAGCCTGGGCGTGCGCGCCGAACGCTCCCGGCTGGCGCTGCTCATGGCCGCCGTGGCCCTCGCCGCCCTCGCCACCGCGTTCGTGGGCCCGCTCGCGTTCATCGCGTTCGTCTCGGCGCCCATCGCCCGGCGCCTGGTGGGTACCGGCAGCCTCGCGCTCGTGCCGGCCGCCCTGATCGGTGTGCTGATCACCACCGTCGCCGACTTCACCGCCCAGCACCTGCTGCCCGGCTCCCTGGAGCTGCCCGCCGGCATCATCACCGGCGCGATCGGCGCCCCCTACCTGCTCTGGCTGCTCGCCACCCAGAACCGAATCGGAAAGGGAGCCTGATGCCCCAGACCACCGACCAGACACCCGGCCAGGCCTCCGGCCGGCCGGCCGCCGCGCCCGCCGCAGAGGCTGCCGCGCCCGCCGCCTCCGCCCGCCACGCCCTCACCGCGACCGGCCTCAGCCTCGGCTACGACGGCGCCCGCATCGTCGACGACCTCACTCTCGCGATCGAACCCGGCGCGATCACCGTGATCGTGGGCGCGAACGCCTCCGGCAAGTCCACCCTGCTGCGCGGGCTGGCCCGACTGCTGCCGCCGCAGGCCGGCACCGTCACCCTCGACGGCCGGGACATCGCCGGCCTGCCCAGCCGGCAGGTCGCCACCATCGTGGGCCTGCTGCCGCAGCAGCCCATAGCGCCGGAGGGCATCGGCGTGGCCGACCTCGTCGGCCGCGGCCGCTACCCGTACCAGGGCTGGTTCCGGCACTGGTCGAGCACCGACGACGCCATCGTGGCCGAGGCCATGGCCGCCACCCAGACCCTGGAGTTGGCCTCCCGGCGCATGGAGGAGCTCTCCGGCGGGCAGCGCCAGCGGGTCTGGATCGCCATGGCGCTGGCGCAGAATCCCGACATCCTGCTGCTGGACGAACCCACCACCTTCCTCGACGTCACCCACCAGGTTGAGGTGCTCGACCTGCTGCACGAGCTCAACCACGACCAGGGCACCACCGTGGTGATGGTGCTGCACGACCTCAATCTGGCCGCCCGGTACGCCGACCGGCTCGTCGTCATGCGGCAGGGCAAGATCATCGCCGAGGGCGCCCCAGCCGAGGTGCTCACCGAGGCCGTGGTGCTCGAAGCGTTCGGGCTCACCGCCCGCATCGTGCCCGACCCGGTCTGCGGTTCTCCGCTGGTTGTGCCCATCGGCCGTTTCCACGGCACCGCCTGACCCGCTATATTAGGTGAGGCTATCCTAATTGTTAGTAGCCGTACCCTTTCAGAACCGGAGTATCCTGTGCCCAGACGTTTGACCACCGTGCTCGCCACCACCGCGGCCATCGCCGCCCTCACGCTCAGCGGATGCTCCGCCTCCTCCAGCGACGACTCCGGCTCCGACGCCGCCGCCGGCGGGTCGTTCCCCGTCACCATCGAGCACGCCTTCGGCGAGACCACGATCGACGCCGAACCCACCCGCGTGGTTACCTGGGGCTGGGGCAGCGCCGACGACGCCATCGCCCTCGGCGTCGTGCCGGTCGCCATCCCGTTCCAGGCCTACGGCGGCGACGAGAACGGTGTGCTGCCGTGGATCTCCGAGGCCCTCGAGGAACAGGGTGCGGAAACGCCCACCGTGCTCTCCGACTCCACCGAACCGCCCTACGAGGAGATCGCGGCCGCCGCGCCCGACGTGATCCTCGCCGCATACTCCGGCATCACCGAGGAGCAGTACGACCTGCTCAGCGACATCGCCCCGGTCGTGGCCTACCCCGACGAGCCCTGGTCCACCGACTGGCGCGAATTGGTCGAGATCACCGGTACCGCGCTCGGCAAGTCCGACGAAGCCACCACCCTGCTCGCCGACATCGACGCCACGATCGCCGAGAAGGCCGCGGCGCATCCGGAGTTCGCCGGCAAGACCGTCGCTCTCACCTCCGACAGCGGCGGCGTGTTCTACGTCTACACGGATGCCGACCCGCGCGTGACCTTCGCCACCGAGCTCGGCTTCGAGAGCGCCCCGAGCGTGGCCGAGCTCGCCAACGGTGAGTCGTCGTTCTACTACACGCTCAGCTACGAGCAGCTCGACCAGCTCACCAGCGACGTGATCGTCAACTTCGGTGCCACCCAGGAGGAATCCGACACGTTCCTGAACGCCGGCTACGCGCAGGTGCTGCCGCAGGTGCAGAACGGTGCCGTGGCCTCCCCGGTCGGCGCAGCCTTCGTCTCATCGGTCTCGCCGCCCACCGGCCTCTCGCTCACCTGGGGCATCGACGACTACGTCGACCTGCTCTCCACCGCGGCGCTGGCGGCCGACGCCGCGAAGTAGCAGCACCGCTCACGGGCACAGCGCCCGGCCGGATCCGGCCGGGCGCTGTGCGCTGTCTGCAGCACGATAACCTTGAGAAGCGTCCGATTCGACTGATCCCGAAGCCGATACTGTACGAGCCGTACTCCAGCGCAGGGGTGCCTCAGGCTCGCTCCAGTCGTACCATCCACGGACCGCTCAGTCGACTCGATCCCGTGAGGCCTCGAGTCCCATGCAAAAGGTTGTGCCATGCGCGCTAAATACGTCCTCCCCTCCCTCGCCGCCGTGGCGGCGCTGATGCTCACCGGATGCGTCGACAACTCGACTCCGGCGACATCGGGTTCGCCCGAGAGCAGCGCCGCTGTGATCACGAAGGACGACGCGGCAGCGGCACTGCTCCCGGCCGAGGTGGCCGATCGTGGCACCCTGATCATCGGAACCGAACCGACCTACGCACCGAACGAGTTCAAGAATGAAGCCGGAGACCCGATCGGCTGGGACATCGAGCTCGCCAGCGGCCTCGCCGCGAAGCTCGGCCTGACGCCGACCTTCCAGGTCGCGAAGTTCGACAACATCATCCCGAGTGTGGCCGGCGGCAAGGCCGATATCGGGGCATCCTCCTTCACCGACACCGTCGAGCGCGAGCAGCAGGTCGACTTCGTCAACTACTACAACGCCGGCATCCAGTGGGCGTCGGCCACGGGCGTGGACGTCGACCCCGACAACGCCTGCGGTCTGAAGGTGGCCGTACAGACCGCCACCTATGAGGACACCGATGAGGTGCCCGCCAAGAGCGACGCCTGCGTCGCCGCCGGCAAGCCGGCGATCGACAAGCTGAAGTTCGACACCCAGGCCGACGTGGCCAACGCGGTTGTGCTCGGCCAGGCCGACGCGCTCAGCGCCGACTCCCCGGTCACGCTCTACGCGATCGCCCAGACCGGCGACAAATTGCAGCCGGCCGGCGACACGTTCGATGAGGCGCCGTACGGCATGGTGGTCGCCAGGGGGTCCGAACTCACCGCCGCCGTGCAGGCCGCGCTGCAGTCCATGGTGGATGACGGCAGCTACACGGCCATTCTTGATGCCTGGGGTGTCACGGACGGTGGCGTGGACGAGATCACGATCAACGCAGCCGCGAACGGCTGACCCTCAGACCGCCGGAGTCCGCCGCCGCGGGACGCGGTAGCCTTGGCGGGCGTCGTTTGGGCTGTTCCCGAACCGATATCGCCGAGCCGTTCCCCCAGCGCAGGGGTGTATTAGGCTCACTGCAGTCGTACCGTTCACTGCCATTCAGTCGAATCGAAACCTCGACACCCTACGAAGAAGGTCGTGCCATGCGCGCTAGATACGTACTCCCCGCCCTCGCTGCCGCCGCCGCGCTGATGCTCACCGGCTGTGTCGACAACTCGACACCCGCGACCAGCGGCACCGACACCAGCAGCACCCCCACCATCGAGACGGACGACGCGGCAGCGGCGCTGGTGCCCGCCGCGGTCGCCGACACCGGCAAGCTCGTCATCGGCACCGACCCGACGTACGCGCCCAACGAGTTCAAGAACGAGGCCGGCGACCCGATCGGCTGGGGCATCGAGATCGCTAGCGGCATCGCCGCCAAGCTCGGCCTCGAGCCCGAGTTCCAGGTGGCCAAGTTCGACAACATCATCCCGAGCGTCACCGGCGGCAAGGCCGACATCGGCTCGTCGTCGTTCACCGACACCGTGGAGCGTCAGCAGCAGGTCGACTTCGTCAACTACTACACCGCGGGCATCCAGTGGGCCTCGCAGGCCGGTAAGGACGTCGACCCCGACAACGCTTGCGGTCTGAAGGTCGCCGTGCAGGCCACCACCTTCGAGGACACCGACGAGGTTCCCGCCAAGAGCGACGCCTGCGTGGCCGCCGGCAAGCCCGCCATCGAGAAGCTCAAGTTCGACACCCAGGATGCCGCCACCAACGCGGTTGTGCTGGGCCAGGCCGACGCGCTCAGCGCCGACTCCCCGGTCACGCTCTACGCGATCGAGCAGACCGGCGACAAGCTGCAGCTGGCCGGTGAGACCTTCGACGTGGCCCCGTACGGCATGGTCGTCGCCAAGGGCTCCGAGCTGACCGTGGCCGTGCAGGCCGCGTTGCAGTCCATGGTCGACGACGGCAGCTACCAGGCCATCCTCGACGAGTGGGGAGTCGCCGACGGCGGCATCGACGAGATCACGATCAACGCGGGCGCGAACGGTTAACCCATGAGCACCACGAACGTCAACGGCGCGGCGGCGGGTTCAACCCCGCCGCTGCGCGAGGCCGCATCAACATCGGAGCCGATCAAGGCCATCCGGTTGCGGCACCCCTGGCGCGTGGTCTTCGCCGTGCTGCTCGTGGCGATCTTCGCGTTCTTCGTCATCGACGCCGCATTCCGGCCGGCCTACGACTGGCCCGCGGTGGGCAAGTACCTCTTCGACCGGCGCATCTCGATGGCCGCCCTGGTGACCATCGAACTGACCGTGTTCTCGATGGTGATCGCCATCATCCTCGGTGTGATCCTGGCCGTGATGCGGCTGTCGCCGAACCCGGTGGTCAAGAGCGTGGCCTGGTTCTACCTGTGGATCTTCCGCGGCACCCCGGTGTACGTGCAGCTGACCATCTGGGGCCTGATCTCGCTGATCTACACGAGCATCGACATCGGCCTGCCGTTCATGACCCCGTGGATCTCGTTCAGCACCAACGCGGCGCTGAACACCTTCACCCTCGCCGTGATCGGCCTGGCACTGAACGAGGCCGCGTACATGGCCGAGATCGTTCGGGCCGGTCTGCTCTCGGTCGACAAGGGCCAGGAAGAGGCCTCGGTCGCCCTGGGCATGAGCTGGTCGCAGACGATGACCCGGGTCATCCTGCCGCAGTCGATGCGGGTGATCATCCCGCCGACCGGCAACGAGGTGATCTCAATGCTGAAAACCACGTCCCTGGTCACCGCCGTGCCGTTCAGCCTGGAGCTGTTCACGAGATCGCGAGACATCTCGGCGGAGACCTTCAACCCGATCCCACTGCTGATCGTGGCGTCGATCTGGTACCTGTTCTTCACCTCGATCCTGATGGTGGGCCAGTACTTCCTCGAGAAGCGGTTCTCCCGCGGCGTGGGCGACCGGCAGACCGACAAGGACGACCCGACACCCAGCACCGGCGCCATCACCGGTGTGGTGCCCATAGTCGGGGCGGGCCAGGCGACCGTGATCGTGCCGCCGAAGACGGATGCGCCGGACACGACCGGCGACGGAGGAGCACGATGAGCGCTACGACAGCGGGGGGCGTCGCATCCCTGGACGTACCGATGGTTCTCGCCGAACAGGTGACCAAGAGCTTCGGCTCGCACGAGGTGCTCAAAGGCATCACGCTGGAGGTCAAGCGTGGCGAGGTGATGTGCCTGGTCGGGCCCTCGGGCTCGGGCAAGTCCACCTTCCTGCGGTGCATCAACCACCTCGAGGTGCTTTCGGCCGGCCGGTTGAGTGTGGACGGCGAGCTGATCGGCTACCGCGAGTCCAACGGCAAGCTCTACGAGATGGCGCCGAAGGAAGCCGCGAAGCAGCGCCGGGACATCGGCATGGTGTTCCAGCGGTTCAACCTGTTCCCGCACATGACGGCGCTGCAGAACGTGATGGAAGCGCCGCTGCGGGTCAAGGGACTGCCCAAGGCGAAGGTCGAGTCGACCGCTCGCGACCTGCTCGCCCGGGTGGGCCTGGCCGACCGGGCCGACTACTACCCGGCGCACCTCTCCGGTGGGCAGCAGCAGCGGGTGGCGATCGCCCGCGCACTCGCGATGGAGCCCAAGCTGATGCTCTTCGACGAGCCCACCAGCGCGCTCGACCCCGAGCTCGTCGGCGAGGTGCTCGACGTGATGAAGGGCCTGGCCAAGGAGGGCATGACCATGATCGTGGTCACCCACGAGATGGGCTTCGCCCGCGAGGTCGCCGACTCCCTGGTCTTCATGGACGCCGGCGTCGTGGTCGAGTCCGGCCTCCCCTCGGAGGTGCTGGCCAACCCGAGGCACGCCCGCACCCAGGCGTTCCTCTCCAAGGTGCTCTGAGATCCCGCGTTCTCCTTCCGCGAGCTGTGAGAAAAGCCCCAGAATCTTGACGATTCTGGGGCTTTTCTCACAGCTCGCGGGATGCGCGCGGGGGCTAGAACGCCCAGGGGCCGAAGCGGGTGAGGGTCACGACGAGGGCGAGGATGCCCAGGATCAGGCTGGGCAGCGCGCCCTTGGTGTCGTTGGCACGCACGTGCCACACAACGGCGCCGATCATGATCACGGTGAGGGCGGCCGCGGCGATGGGCACCAGGATCGGCGCGATGCCGGTGACCGCCGGGAGGATCAGGCCCAGGCCGCCGAGGAGTTCGGCCAGGCCGACAAGCTTGACGCCGGCATCCGAGTAGTCGTTGGTCCAGGCCATGCCGCTGGCGGCGAGCTTGGCGCGCGGCTGGGCCACCTTCATCAGGCCCGCGCCGATGAAGGCGAGGGCGAGCAGGCCGGTGATGATCCAGATGGCGATGTTCATGGGGACTCCTGGGGTGATGGCCACTCTGGGCCTAGGTGATTGCATCCGAATTAGTTGACGCGTCAAATAAGTTAGCGCGAACTACTTTCTGTGTCAACTAAATTTCGGTAGGCTGGGCTCATGGCTGAACCGGAGTGGCTGACCCCCGTGGAGCACGATGCCTGGATGGCGCTGGCCGAAGTGCTTTTCCTGCTGCCGGCTGCCCTGGAGTCGCAGTTGCAGCGCGACGCGGACCTCGCCATGGCGGACTACATGGTGCTGGTGATGCTCTCCGAGCGGGACGACCACTGCATGCGGATGAGCGAGCTCGCGACATCCGCCAGCACGTCGCAGTCGAGGCTGTCGCGGATCGTGGCCCGGCTGGAGGCTGCGGGGTACGTGACCCGCGAGATGGCGCCGGATGACCGCCGCGCGGTGATCGCGACCCTCACCGACTCGGGCCTGGCCAAGCTCGTCGCCGCGGCCCCCGGCCACGTCGCCCAGGTGCGCCGCCAAGTCTTCGACCGCCTCACGCCCGCCCAGGTGCTCTCCCTCACCGAGGTCGCCCGCGCCCTCGCGCACCCCGACGACTCCGCGAGCTGTGAGCTAAGCACCTAAAAACGCGAAATTATGGGGCATAACTCACAGTTCGCGAGGGGATGGCTAGGAGGCGAGGACCTTTTGGATGCGCTGGAGGGAGACACTCTCCGCGGCTCGCAGCTCCTGGGCGAAGAGGCTGATGCGCAGCTCCTCGATCATCCATCGCGCGCGCACCAGGTTGGGCGCCGCGGTCTCCGGCAGCGGGATGCGTCCGCCCGCGTCGGTGAAGCGCGCCGTGGCCGCCTGCACCTCGTTCATCCACACCCTGTCGCGGTTGGGGTTGTCGAGGAGCTTGTCGATGCGGGCAGTGATGCCGCCGAGGTAGCGCGGCAGGTGCCGCAGCTGGGCGAGACCCGTGGCGCTGACAAAACCGGGGTAGACGAGCCCGTTCAGTTGCTCACGGGCATCCGTGAGAGTGGCAAGCAGGGCCATGCTCGTTGAGGCCTTGAGCGCCTTGTCGGCGGCGCGCGACGCAGTGAGCACCCGGGCGACGAGGCCGACGGTCTCGAACATCGAGTCCATCACCACGCCGGAGACCCGGTCGCGGATGCTGTCGAACTCGGCCTTCATGAACACCTGGCCATCGGGTCGCACCCGGTAGAGCACATCGTCGACGGCTGCCGCGAGGCAGTCGTCGAAGAGGGCCTGGGTGGAGCGGTACGGGCTGGTGGCCAGCGAGAGCTTCTCTCCGCCCTTGAGGTGCTGCTGCACATAGGCCACCGGTGAGGCCGTGGCCAGCAACAGCAGCCGGCGCACGCCGCCGGGCAGCGTGCGGGCCTGCTCGTCGACGGTGCTCATCATGCGGATGCTCACCGACGAGCCGTCGTCGATCAGGGTGGGGTAGCCGCGGATGGTGTTGTCACCCTGCTTGGTGTCGATGAAGCGGGGCAGCTCGACGAAGTCCCAGGTGGTGAGGCCGCTGCGCTCGATCGCGTTCGTGGGCACGGCGGCGGAGGCCTTGGCGACGGACTCGCGCACCTTGTTGCCCAGGCGCCGCTGCAGCTCGGTGAGGTCCTTGCCGGAGGCGACGCTCTTGCCGCGCTCGTCGACGACCCGGAAGGTCATGCGGAGGTGCGCGGGTACCCGGGTGAGGTCGAAGTCGCGCACGGTGACGGGCACGTAGGTGAGGCGCTGGATGAGCGCAGCGAGGGTCTCGGCGAAGGAGGTCTCGACAGGCTCGACCAGCGAGTGGGCTCGATTCGAGGCACCTTGCGGGGTCTCGACAAGCTCGACCGACGAACGGACCACACCGGGGGCCGGGGGCAGCTCGGCAAGCAGGCGCACGGCCCAGTCGGCGGCGGGCACGACGTTGCGGCGGATGGCCTTGGGCAGCGACTTGATCAGCGACGTGACGAGGTCGGCGCGGAGGCCCGGCACCTGCCAGTCGAATCCGGTGGGGGAGACCCGGGCCAGGAGGGCCAGCGGAATCTGCACGGTCACGCCGTCGTCTTCCGCACCCGGTTCGAACCGGTAGCTCAGCGCGAAGCGCTGGTCGCGCTGCTGCCAGGACGGCGGGAACAGGGACTCATCGATCTCCGGCGCATCCTCGGGCACGAGCGCCTCGGCGGTCATGGTGAGCAGGTCGGGCGTTGCGGCGCGGGCGACGCGCCACCAGGTTTCGAAGGTGCGGGTGCTGTGCACCTCGGCCGGGATGCGGCGGTGGTAGAACTCGAACACGGCCTCGTCGTCGAAGAGGATGTCGCGACGCCGGGTGCGTTCCTCCAGCTCGGCCAGCTCCTTGCGGAGCGCCGTGTTGGCGCGGTCGAACGCGGTGACTCGCTGGTCGACCCTGTCGAGGTCCCACTCGCCGTCGACGAGGGCGTGCCGGATGAACAGCTCACGGGCGTAGGCCGGGTCGACCCTGGAGAACTGCACCCGGCGGCGCGGCACGATCGGCACGCCGTAGAGGGTGACCCGCTCGTAGGCGACCACGGCGCCCTGCTTCTTCTCCCAGTGCGGCTCGGAGTAGCTGCGCTTGCAGAGGTCGCCGGCGAGCTGCTCGGCCCAGGCCGGGTCGACGACGGCGTTCATCCGGGCGAACAGCCGGCTGGTCTCCACCAGTTCGGCGCTCATCACGGCGTTCGGCTGCTTCTTGGCCAGCGCGGAGCCGGGGAACAGCACGAAACGCTGCTGCCGGGCGCCGATGTAGTCCTTTTTGGCCACATCCTTCAAACCGATGTGCGAGAGCAGGCCGGAGAGCATCGATCGGTGGATGCCGTCGGGGTTCACGGCCGGGTCGCCGATGTGCAGGCCGAGCGGCTTGGCCAGCTGGCGGAGCTGCTTGTAGACGTCCTGCCACTCGCGCACCCGCAGGTAGTTGAGGTACTCGTTCTTGCACAGCCGTCGGAACGCGCTGGAGCCGAGCTCCTTCTGCTGCGTCTCGAGGTAGTTCCAGAGGTTCAGCAGCGAGAGGAAGTCGCTGGTGGGGTCGGCGAATCGGGCGTGCTTCTCGTCCGCGGAGCCGCGGCGCTCGAGCGGGCGCTCGCGCACGTCCTGGATGGTGAGACCGGCCACGATGGCCATCACCTCACGGCTGGTGCCCTGCACCTTGGACTCGATCACCATGCGGCCGAACCGGGGGTCGATGGGCAGCTGGGCAAGCTGTTGGCCCACCCGGGTGAGGCTGTGGGTGCCGGCCGTCACGGCCATCCGCCCGCCGCCACGTGAGCCACTGTCGCGCCCGCCGCGCCCGCCCCCACCGTCACGGCCGGACCGGCCGGCCTGGCTCGGGTCTTCCGTGGGTGTACCGGTGGCCGCCACGACGGCCTTGACCGCGCCGAGCTCGGTGAGCAGGTCGAGGCCGTCCTTGATGTTGCGGGAGTCCGGCGGGGTGAGGAACGGGAACTGGGCGATGTCGCCCAGGCCCAGCGAGATCATCTGCAGAATGACCGCGGCGAGGTTGGTGCGCAGGATCTCCGGCTCGGTGTACTCGGGCCGGCGGGTGAAGTCCTCTTCGCTGTACAGGCGGATGGCGATGCCGTCGCTGGTGCGGCCGCTTCGGCCCGAGCGCTGGTTGGCGGAGGCCTGCGCGATGGCCTCGATCGGGAGCCGCTGCACCTTGGAGCGCACGCTGTAGCGGCTGATGCGGGCGGTGCCGGCGTCGATGACGTAACGGATGCCCGGCACGGTGAGGCTGGTCTCGGCCACGTTGGTGGCGAGGATGATGCGGCGGCGCACCCCGGCCACGGTGGAGGGTTGGAACACCCGGTGCTGGTCGGCGGAAGAGAGCCGGCCGTAGAGTGGCAGCACCTCGGTGGGGCTGGTGCGGTCGCCGCCGGCGAATTTGCCCTGCAGGGCGTCGGCCGCGTCGCGGATCTCGGTCTCGCCGGAGAGGAACACCAGGACGTCGCCGTTGGACTCCCGCTCGAGCTCGTCGAGCGCGGCCGAGATGCCCTCGATGTAGTCGCGGTCCACGCTGGGCGCGGCATCCGTGATCTCGTCGTCGTCGTCGATCGGTGCCTCGGCCACGAGCGGGCGGTAGCGGATCTCGACCGGGTAGGTGCGGCCGGAGACCTCGATGATGGGCGCCGGGGTGCCGTCGGCGGCCGCGAAGTGCTTGGCGAAGCTTGCCGGGTCGATGGTGGCGCTGGTGATGATGAGCTTGAGGTCGGGCCGCTGGGGGAGCAGCTGCTGCAGGTAGCCGAGCAGGAAGTCGATGTTGAGGCTGCGTTCGTGCGCCTCGTCGATGATGATGGTGTCGTACTTGCGCAGCATCCGGTCGCGGTGGATCTCGTTGAGCAGGATGCCGTCGGTCATCAGCTTGATGCGGGTGTCGGCGCCGACGCGGTCAGTGAAGCGCACCTGGTAGCCGACGAGCTCGCCCACCTCCTGGCCGAGTTCCTCGGCGATGCGCTCGGCGATGGTGCGCGCGGCGAGCCGGCGCGGCTGCGTGTGGCCGATACTCTCGCGCCCCAGCTCCAGGCAGATCTTGGGCAGCTGGGTGGTCTTGCCCGACCCGGTGGACCCGGCAACGATCACGACCTGGTTGTCGCGGATGGCGCGCGCGATGTCGTCGCGGCGCTGGCTGATCGGCAACTCGGGCGGGAAGGTGATTGTGACGGGAATCATTAGCCCTCCATGTTATTGCTTCCCGGGGTCACCCCACTTCGGGCTGAACCGTTGTGGCGCAAAGTACTTTGTGTTACAAAGTACTCATGGATGACAACAGAACACCTGCCGCCGCCGATCTCGACGAGCCGATCGGTGACCCACGGGCCATGCTTGCCCTGCTCGAAAGCCAGCAGCGCGAGGTGCTGAACGCTCAGCAGGCCCCGGTGATCTGGATGTACTTCATCTGGGGCATCACCTGGTTCGTCGGCTTCCTCGCTCTCTGGTCGGGAGACGCCGATGGCAACCCCTGGTTCACCATCCCGGCCTACGTGGCCACGCCGGTGTTCATCGTGATGCTGGTGGCCTCGATCGTGGCCTCTGCCGTGCTCGGTATCCGCATCAACCGCGGTGTGCGCGGTGCCTCCGTGTTCTCCGGCGCCGTCTACGGGATCTCCTGGAGTGCCTGCGGCACCGCGTTCGCGGTGCTCGGCACCGGCCTGATCAGCCAGGGCCTCTCGCCCGAACTCGCCAACCTCTACTTTCCGGCCGCGTACGCCCTGATGTGCGGCACCATCTACCTCGGCGGCGCCGCACTCTGGCGCGACGTCTCCCAGCTGGTGTTGGGCCTGGTGCTGCTCGCGGTCGGGGCGGCATCCGCCTTCGCCGGGTCGCCCGGCAACGATCTTGTGCTCGCCATCGGCGTGGGCGGGGCCTTCCTCATCGCCGCCGCCGCCCTGACGGTGCGGCGCCGGCAGGGGCGTTGACGATGGACGAGCTCGACCCGGTGATCCACGCATCCGCCCGGCTCAAGATCACCGCCACCCTGGCCACACTCGAGGTGGGCGACCAGATCGCCTTCCCCCGGCTGCAGGAACTGCTCGGCATGACCGCCGGCAACCTGTCCACGCACCTGCGCAAGCTCGAAGACGCGGGCTATGTTGACGTCATCAAGTCGCACCAGGGCCGCACCCCGGCCACCTACCTGGCCCTGTCCCGCCCGGGCCGGCGCGCGTTCGAAGACTACCGAGAAGCCCTGCGCGACCTGTTGGGAGAATCCGCATGACAGTCCTAGCCCGCCTCGACCACGTCACCCGCCGCTTCGGCGAGGTGCTCGCCGTCGACGACGTCACCCTCGACATCCACTCCGGCAGCATCCTGGGCCTGCTCGGGCCCAACGGCGCCGGCAAGTCCACCGTGCTCACCATGCTGCAGGGGCTCCGCAAACCGACAACCGGCACCGTCACCCTGTTCGGCGGCTCGCCCGGCGACTACCGGATGCGCCAGAAGCTCGGCGGCACCCCGCAGGAGACCGCCCTGCCGCCGACCCTGCGGGTGGGCGAGGTGATCGACTTCGTCGGCCGCCACTTCGACGACCCGCTGAGCACCGCGGCCGTGGCCGAGGAGTTCGGCCTGGGGGAGCTGCTCAAACGCCAGACCGGCGCGCTCTCGGGTGGCCAGAAACGTCGGCTCAGCGTGGCACTCGCATTCGTGGGCCAGCCGCGGCTGGTGCTGCTGGACGAACCCACCACCGGGCTCGACGTGGATGCCCGCCGCACCCTGTGGGACGCCGTGCGCCGGCAACACGACCGCGGCGCCACCGTGGTGGTGACCAGCCACTACCTCGAGGAGATCGAGGCGCTCGCCGAACGGGTGGTGGTGATGGGGCACGGCCGGGTGATCGCCGACGACACCGTCACCGCCGTGATCAACCAGGTCTCGCTTCGCCAGGTGCGCCTGGTGACCGACCAGCCCGACCGGGTCAGCGGTCTGCCCGGCGTCGTCGGCCGCGACCAGGGCGACAACGGCAGCACCACCTTCTACGCCAACGACAGCGACCGGCTGATCGTGGAGCTGGTGCGCTCCGGCATCCCCTTCACCGATCTCACCGTGCGCGGCGCCACCCTCGAGGAGGCGTTCCTCACCCTGACCGGGGCCACGGATGCCGCCTCCGGCGAGCACGTTCGTTCCGCCCAGAAGGAGATGAACCGATGAGCACCCTCACCCCCACCCCGACCGGCACTGCCCCCGGCAGCCGCGCCCCGGTTCTCGGCGGACGCACGGGCATCCTGGCCCTCACGCTCGTGCACGCCCGGATCATCCTCGTCGAGACGTTCCGCATCCCGGCCGCCCTGATCGGGTCGCTGGTGTTCCCCGGGCTGTCGCTGCTGTTCTTCGTGGTGCCGCAGCGCACCGTCGCCGACAACCCCGAGTTCGCCACCCAGGCGGTGATCGCGCTGAGCGTGTTCGCGCTGATGTCCAACTCGCTGTTCAGCTTCGGCCTGAACATCTCGGCCAACCGCGAGCAACCCTGGGACCCGTACCTGCGCACCCTGCCGGTGCCGGGCGTCTCCCGGGTGCTCGGGCAGATCTGCTCGACCGGGCTGATGGGACTGGTGTCGATCCTGCCCGTGATCGCGATCGGGGCCCTGTTCACCGCGGCGGAGGCATCCGTATTGGGGGTTCTCGCTGGGATCGTGGCGCTGGGCATCTCGGCGCTGCCGTTCATGTTCATCGGCATCTCGATCGGCTACTCGATGTCGTCCAAGGCGGCGATCGCGGTGGTGCAGATCGTGATGTTCGGCCTGGCCTTCGCGGGCGGTTTGTTCCTGCCGCCGTACCTCTTCGCCGACTGGCTCGACACCCTGTCGAAGTTCCTGCCGTCGCGGCAGGCCCGCGAGTTCGTGATCTGGGCCGTGCAGGGCGGCGAGCTGGAGCCGTGGGTATGGATCGGCATCCTGGTCTGGACAGCGGCGACGTTCGCCCTGGCCCTGCTGCTCTTCCGCCGCGACGAGGGCCGCCGCTACCGCTGAGCCGCAACTGGTCACCGGGCACAGTCGGCCCGGGACGGGGCCGGCGGCGGACGCCGAGGGCAGCCGGATTACGCTGTCGGCATGCGTGACGTGCGGCGCATCCGCCCGGTCCCTAGGCTCAGTGGATGACGAAACCCGTACCCACCATCACCCTGAACGACGGCCACACCATCCCGCAGCTCGGCTTCGGGGTCTTCAAGGTCGACCCGACCGAGACCACCCGCATTGTGGCCGACGCGCTCGAGGTGGGCTATCGGCACATCGACACCGCCGCCGTCTACGGCAACGAGGAGGGTGTCGGCCGGGCTCTGGCCTCCGCTGGTCTCGACCGCTCCGAGCTGTTCGTCACCACGAAGCTCTGGAACGACGAGCAGGGCACCCAGTCCGCGCTGGATGCGTTCGATGCGAGCCTGGAGAAGCTCGGCCTGGACTACGTCGACCTGTACCTGATCCACTGGCCGGCCCCGGCGAACGACAAGTTCGTGGAGAGCTGGCGGACGCTCGAGAAGATCCGCGAGTCCGGCCGGGCCCGCTCGATCGGCGTCTCGAACTTCCTGGTGCCGCACCTTGACCGCCTGCTCACCGAGACGGATGTGGTGCCAGCCGTCAACCAGATCGAGCTGCACCCCGCCTACCAGCAGGGGGAGATCACCGCTTTCGCCCGCCAGCACGGCATCCACATCGAGGCCTGGGGTCCGCTCGGCCAGGGCAAGTACCCGCTGCTCGAGGAGCCTGTCGTGACCACAGCGGCAGAGGCGCACGGCAAGACCGCCGCGCAGGTCATCATCCGCTGGCACCTGCAGGCCGGCAACATCGTCTTCCCCAAGAGCAACCGCCGCGAGCGCATGGTCGAGAATTTCGACGTGTTCGACTTCGAGCTCAGCCACACCGAGGTCGCCACCATCTCGGCGCTCGAGCGCGGCGGCCGCGTCGGCTCGCACCCCAACGACGTGAACTAAAGCACGACGCGTGTCGACGTGAGGCCGGGACGGCGGATGCCGGGGGACCGGCGCGCATCCGCCGTCTTACGCCGTGTGTCGGCGCGGGTGGCGGCATCCGCACTGGCCACTTAACGTCGAGGTATGTCGTACACCCTGAACGTCGTCGCCGTCTCCGGCAGCCTGCACGCGCCCTCGAAGACCACCGCCTTGGTGCGGGCGATCCTCGACGCGCTCGAACGCGAACTCTCGATCGACGTGCACCTGATCGAGCTCAGCCAGGTGGGCCGCGAATTCAGTGGTGCGCTGCGCCGCGACGAGCTGTCCGCCGCGGCCGAGGCCGACCTGCAGCGCATCGAGGGCGCCGACCTGCTCATCGTGGCGTCGCCGGTGTACCGGGCCTCGTTCACCGGCCTGTTCAAGCACGTCTTCGACTTCGTCGAGCAGTACTCGCTGGTGGACAAGCCGGTGCTGCTGGCCGCGACCGGCGGCAGCGATCGGCACGCGCTGATCCTCGAGCACCAGTTCCGGCCGCTGTTCAGCTTCTTCCAGGCGCTCACCCTGCCGCTGGGGGTGTACGCCAAGGACTCCGACTTCACCGACTACCGGGTGACCAACACCGAGCTCAGCGATCGTATCGACCAGGCCATCCGGCGCGGGCTGCCGCTGGTGCGGGCCAGCCTCCCGGCCAACCTCTCGGCCGACTCCGCCGCCATCGTCTGGTGACACGCCGGGCTTAGCCGCCCGCTGGACAGCACCGCGGAATAGTCCCGCGCCCGAACGCCTTACATTGGGACGTGCACGGATGCGACCCATCCGGGAGAGAAGTACCTTGTGTCCCTGATCAATTGGCTCTTTGACGCCCAGCTGCAGATCGGCAACCAGACCATCCTCTGGCGCGAGATCATCGGCAATGCGTTCGGCATAGCCAGCGCCGTCGGCGGGATGCGCCGCAAGATCTGGGCCTGGCCGGTGGGCATCCTCGGCAACGCGTTGCTCTTCACGGTCTTCCTCGGCGCCGTCTTCGGCACCCCCAACCCGGTGAACCTGCTCGGGCAGGCCGGCCGCCAGATCATGTTCATCATCGTGTCGGTCTACGGCTGGGTGCAGTGGTCGCGCAGTCGCTCGGCCGGAACCGTGGCCGTGGCCCCGCACTGGGCCGGCACCCGGGCACGCATCGGCTTGGGCTTGGGCCTCGTTGTCGGCACCCTGGTTCTCACCCCGATCTTCCGGGCGCTGGGTTCGTTCGAACCGGTCTGGGCCGACGCCTGGATCTTCACCGGCTCGCTGTTGGCCACCTACGGCATGGCCCGCGGCTGGACCGAGTTCTGGCTGATCTGGGTGGCCGTCGACATCGTCGGGGTGCCGCTGCTGATCAGCGCCGGCTACTACGCCTCGGCCATCCTGTACCTCTTCTACGGAGCGTTCACCATCACCGGCTTCGTGATCTGGAGCCGAGTGCAACGCCGCCGGGCGCTCGTGGAGCGCGCGCTGGTCTAGGCCGCCCGCCACCATCCGCGAGCGGCCCCTGGAGGTGGTTCTTTCGCGAGAGCGGCCGTGTGGTTGCCTGGTGCTCGCGAGGTGACCACAAGCCCGCTCTCGGGAGATGGGCCCGTCGCTTTCGCGAGATGGGCCCGTTGGGCGGGGCGCTAGTCGGCGGGGCGGGGCGGGGTGCGACGCCGCAGCTGTTTGGGCCGGCCGAGGGCCACCAGACCCAGCACCGGGGCGATGAGCAGCTGCATCGCCACGAGCGGGCCGAACGAGGCGAACATCACGGTGAGCACGGCGGTGGCGGCGCCCAACGCCAGCACGATCGCGAGGTAGCCGGTGCGTCCGGTGCGGGCGAAGGCCACGGATGCCAGCCCGAGCGGCACCAGTCGCAGCCACAGATCGAGCGTGGACTGGGGCAGCGGCCCGCCGATGTACGAGATGCCGGCGGCCAGCACGTAGAGCCCCGTCCACACCCAGAACAGCCACGGGCCGGCGGGCTCAAGCGGCGGGGCGGGCTCGTCTGCCGCCCAGCCCGGGAGGGGGCCGGTGCGGCGCGGCGCCGAGCCGTTGCCGGGCCACGCGCCGCCGGGGCCCGCCGCAG